>NZ_JQKI01000001.1:0-248076 GCF_000745965.1 Edaphobacter aggregans DSM 19364
ATGAACGCCAAAAAACGGCGCCCTTGACCCCGCTCCCCACGACCGCGCCTTACTTCGCCCTTGACACCGCCAACGTCGTTAGAGATTGTCAAGCCTTCCCGCCAACAACAACTCCACCAACAGACACAAAACAAATCACTTACACCCGAAAATAAATCTCAAAAAAGCGCCGATTCACCCCACCCGACCCGCTAAAATAGAACCATAAGACAGAAAAACAGAAAGGCCCCGGACATCCCCGGGGCCTTCACTCTTTAACCCAAACAAAATGAAAACTTTGCAAAGGAGCTAGAAGCCAAGCCACTCATTCCAGACACTTTACAGAACGGACTAAACCAAAGTACCACCCTAAATAACCTGTTTTGAATAGTTTGCATACTTTCCGAGGGGAGGGAGCGATTCTACTTCCTACTCCTACTCCCTGCCGTCAATTAGCCGCCGCAATCAGCCCCACGATCCTGTCCATCGCCTCCCGGTCCACGTTCGAGCGAGGTGTATGCGCGCTCACCATGATCGAGAAGATCACCGTCTTCCCGCTCGCGCAGTCCAGGTAGCCGCTCAGCGCCCGCGCCTCGCCCAGCGTGCCCGTCTTGGCGAAGACGTGGTCCTTCAGCGGTGCCGTCGGGAACCGCTCGACGAGCGACCCGTCCTGGCCCCCGATCGGAAGCGTCCGCTTCCAGTCCGCGAACCAAGGCTGGGTCGAGGCAAACTGCAGCAGCCGAGCCGTCGCCCGGGGAGTCACCAGGTCGTGCCCGCTCAGCCCCGAGCCGTCGAAGAAGACAAAGTCGTCCGGATCGACGCCAACCCGCATCGTCAGAAACGCCCGCACCACCCGCGCCCCATTCACCGTCGAGCCATCGCCCAGCACCGCCGCACCCACGTTGCGCAGAAACATCTCCGCATGCAGGTTCTGGCTGACCTTGTTCGTCACCACCATGTCCTCGATCAGCGCCGGCGAGAGATGCTGCGCGAGCACCGTCTCACCCGCCATAGCCCCGGCCCGTGCCGGAGCGTAACTCTTCGCCCAGTCAAGCCCCGCAACCGGTTCATGCGACGCCTGCATGAATCCGCGCGAGTCCACCGGCAGGCGATGCTTCGCCCGCGCAACGCCCGTCACCACGATGCCCCGAGCCTCCAGCATCGACTTCAGCGCCGCAGCCGCAAACTCCGCCGGGTCCTGGAACGCAACGTCCTCGTCATCAGGATGCGCATCCACCGCAATCGAGCCATAAATGCGCAGCACCCGCGAGCCCACCGCACGGTCCATCTGCACATGGCTACCGCTCTTCGCCGGCCCCGTCACCAGCGCCGTCGTGTCCACCGTGTAGTACGGAAACAGAGGATCGACCGTGACGATCGCGGGCTGCCCCGCCGCCGTGCCCGGCGCAACCTTCACGGCAAGCTGGTTGTCCGTCACGGTCAGCGCGGAGATCGGAGCCCCGTAGCCCCACACCGCATCATCGATCGACCAGTCCTCCGGGTAAGGCTCCCACGGATACAGCGTGTCGTCGCCAACAACGTCGCCGTTCACCACGTTCAGCCCCGTCTTCGCCACCTGATCCGCCATCTCCTCGAGATACCGCAGCGCAGGCGGCCCCGGCGGAGGCGTCTCCCCCGGCGCAACCGTAGGCCGCAGCGCCGGAGGAACATAAGGAATCGGCCGCCCCGAGAGGTTCGCATCGCCTCCCCCGACGATCACGACGTCGCCCGCAAGATTCACCGGCCCGTTGAACTTGCCCCGCGCGACCACCTTCGTCTCGAACGTCGCGTTCGGTCCCATCAGCGTAAGCGCCGTCGCGGTGGTGAACATCTTGGTGTTGCTCGCCGGCTGGAACAACTGCCCCTCGTTCATCGCGTAGATCGGCGCGCCACCCATCGCGGTCACGACGATCCCCCAGTGCGCCCGCGCCACCGCCGGATCGGCCACCACCTCCGCGATCTGCCGCGCCAGCTCCGTGCACGGACCGCCACGCCCGGCCTTCGCAGCCACCGCCGCGTCGCATCCAACGCCCTGCCCCTGTGCCGCCCCCACGCACACGGCCGCCGCCAACATGCCCGCAAGAAACACTCTGTTCATATGCGCGCAGTCTAGCAGAGGAGCGAGTTGCCAGTTGCAGGTTCAAAGGCGACAACCGCACCAGCGGCAACGAACAACTGACAACCTGCAACTAGAATCTCCCCATGCCCTTCGCGCCGCGCCCCACCTACGACTGGCGGCTCCGGACCCGCAGCCTCGCGCTCGGGCGGCGAACCCTCATCATTGGCATCCTCAACGTCACGCCGGACTCCTTCTCCGACGGCGGCCACTTCTACGACGCCGCCTCCGCACCCGAGCGCGCGGTCGCCCACGCGCTCGACCTGCTCGACCACGGCGCCGACCTGCTCGATCTCGGCGGCGAGTCCACGCGCCCCGGCGCCACGCGCCTCTCCCCGGACGAGGAGCAGGCCCGCGTCCTCCCTGTCCTCGAGGCCCTCCTCCGCGAGCGCCCCCGCACCATCGTCTCCATCGACACCTTCCACGCGGCCACTGCGCAGCGCGCCGTCGAGGTCGGAGCCGAGATCGTCAATGACGTATCCGGCGGCCTCTGGGACCCCGCGATGCTCGCCACCCTCGCCAGCCTCGGCTGCGGAGTCATCCTGATGCACACCCGCGGCACCCCAAACGAGTGGCGCACGCAAACCGCGCTCGCCCCCAATGAGGTGATGCCTCTCGTCCTCAGCGGCCTCGAAGACCGCCTCGCCGCCTCTCAAGCCGCGGGCATCTCGCCGGAGAAGATCGTCCTCGACCCCGGCCTCGGCTTCGGCAAGCGCCTCGACGAAAACTATCCGATCCTCGCGCACCTCTCCGAACTCCACCGCCTCGAGCGCCCCATCCTCTTCGGAGCCTCGCGCAAGAGCTTCCTCGCCCAAACCGTCGCGCAGTCACCGTCGCTTGCCGCCGTCCACCAGGCCGCACCGCCGCCAGTCAACGCCCGCCTGAACGCAACAACCGCGGCCAACGTCGCCGCGATCCTAGCGGGCGCCCACATCCTTCGCGTTCACGAAGCCCAGCCAGCCGCCGAGGCCGCCGCGATCGCCGACCGCATCCTTCAGGGATTTGAGTAGTATCCCTGAAGCGTCCGCACGGGAAGACCCGGCCTCGCCACTTTCACCTCTACCTGGTGATAGACATCGCGTTGCTCGCCGTGATCAGGCGCGGGTACGAACGCAATCTCGTAGTACGCTTCCGCATCCTTCACACAACGTCCAAACAGCTCCGTCAGGTCGTTCGAGTTCACCACCAGGCCGCCCGTTTGTGTCGCCAGAACCTGAAGAGCAAGCTTTCCGAAGCCGGCATCGCGCGGCTTCGCCACTCCCTTTACAAAGCTCATGTAGTAGGAGCCATGCATCACCGATTCGTCCGCGCCCACGGGATCCAGCGCATACAGCGTCATCCTTGCAGCGCGAAGCCCGGTCGATAGAGCCACGATATTGGCAAACAGTTGCTGCTGTTGTTTGGGCGTCAACTGGACGACGTTTGGTCCGCTCAGCATCGGCCAACCCGGTGAGATCCAGAACACCATCTTCCTTCCCGGTTGCGCCGCCTCTTGCTGCGCCAGCTGGCGCACCATGTTCAGCGAAAGTTGCAGTCGCTCGTCGGCGCCATAGATTCCGGAAGAGCGCCGGATCGTTCGCAGGCGTACCTCGTAGCTGTCCAGTGCAGCGCTCAGTGAGTTGCCGTCCGTCGAAGGCTGGGGCTGCATCTCCAACCCCTTCTCCGTAAAGAACGCCAACTTTACAGGATGGGCGAGATGTCCACCATTTGCGTGGAGAAATCGCGCGATCTGATCTCGCTCGGCTGCGACGATCGAGAAGCTCGTATTCACTGCGTCGACGACAACAAGCACTTCGACCGGAGCTTTTTCGCCACCCAGCGCCTCAAACGAGGCGATCGGCTGCGCCACTTTGTTGTCGAGCACGGTGAAGTCTTTCTGCTCGAGTCCAGCTACGGGCGCTCCTCCGTTTGTCGAAACGACAGCGTCCAGATAGATCTTTCCGTTGGTCTCCGAAGCCGGAGTCTCCTGCTTCGTCTGAGCTAGTACAAATGAGGAAAGGAAGGCAAAAACAATAGCGCCAAGTCTGGTTCCAGTGGTCATAGTCTCCTTTGCTCTCGATAACGGCCAAACGCCCGAGCCCTGTGCTGCAACACGTGGATAGACGTTTGAAACACGCTGAAAGCCTCCGTTCTCCTCAAGCACGCAAGAGAATCCGGTGGCCTGATTACCAGACCACGCAGCGCTCTGCATCCGGACGGACCATCGCCGATCCGGCCTTGCAGCCGAAGGTCTCCGCGAACGGCGGATAGTTCGAGAGAGGCCCGAGGACTCGGAACTTCGCCACCGGGTGCGGGTCTCCCTGCACCATTCGCTTCTGGGTCTCCGGACGAGTCTCGTCGCCGCGGAACTGTCCCCAGGCGATGAAGAACTGCTGATCGGGAGTGAAGCCGTCGATGGTGGGCGCCGGCGGCTTGTTCTTGAGCGATTTCTGGAAGGCGAGGTACGCGATCTTCACTCCGCCCAGGTCGCCGATGCTCTCGCCCAGTATCAGCTTGCCGTTGATGTGAATGCCATCGCCGATGGTGTAGCTGTCGAACTGATGGGCGACGCACGCTGTCTTCGCCTGGAACTGCTTCAGGTCCTCCGGGCTCCACCAGTTCTGCAACCGTCCCTGCGCGTCGAACTGCGCGCCCTCGTCATCGAAGCCGTGGCTGATCTCGTGGCCGATCACAACGCCGATTGCTCCGTAGTTCACTGCATCCGTCACATCGACGCTGAACGCAGGAGGCTGAAGGATGCCGGCAGGAAAGACGATCTCGTTCAGCAGCGGGTTGTAGTAGGCGTTGGAGGTCGGCGGAGTCATTCCCCACAGGTCACGATCGACAGGCTTGCCGATCTTCGCATGATCGTCGGCGGTCTGGAACCGTTCTGCGGCGAGGACGTCCGCGAAGTATCCATTGCGAGTGATGGCGACGCTGGAGTAGTCCTTCCACTTGTTGGGATATCCGACTTTGACGTTGATGGTGGAGAGCTTTTCGACCGCCTTCTTCTTGGTCTCCGGCGTCATCCACTCGGCGCCTTCGATGGTGTCGTGCATCGCGGCGAGGATGTTGGTGACCATCTCGGTCGCGCGAGCCTTGGCCTCGGGCGGGAAGTAGCGCTTGACGTACTCCTGGCCGAGCGCCTCGCCGAGCAGCGCATCGGTCTGTTCCGCGCAGCGCGTGGGCCGCGGCTTCAGCTCGCCCACTCCACTCAGCTGCTTCTGATAAAAGGCGAAGTTGGCATCGACGAAAGGCGTGGAGAGACTGTCAGCGTAGTCGTGCAGAAGGTGCCAGCGCAGGTAAGTCTTCCACCGCGGAATCGGTGTGCTGCTGAACTGGCGCTCGACCTCCTTCATGAACTCCGGTTGTTCGACATTCAGGTCGGCAGGATTGATCTTTGCGCCTCGGTAGTAGGTCGTCCAGTCGAAGTGTGGGGTGAGCTGCTGCAGCTGGGCGAAGGTCATCTTGTGGTCGATATTGACGGGGTTGCGCAAGGCGACGTTGTCGAGCGAGGCCTTCGCCAGCGCGGTTTCCATTGACATCACCGTCTCCGCTGCGCTCTTTGCCTCGGCCGGCGAGGAGCCCGCCAGCTCGAGCATCTTCGCAACATGGACAAGGTATCCCGCGCGAGCGTCCACGAAGCGCTTCTCCGGCTTGAGGTAGTAGTCGCGGTCAGGCAGACCGAGGCCGGATGCGCCTACATCCGCGATGACGTTCTGCGGCGCGTGTGGATCGGGCGTCGAATAGAGGTCGAACGGAACCTGCACGCCGATCTCCTGCAGCGCGATCACTGCGGCCTCCAGGTCAGCCGCAGTCCTGATTGCGGCAATCTGCCGGAGCATCGGCTGCAACGGGTTGATTCCGGCTGCATCGATGGCCTTCTGGTTGGTGCAGGCGGTGTAGAAGTCGCCTGTAAGCTGCGCGGGAGTGCCCTTCGTCGCGGGGTGGCTCGAGATATCGTCGAGGATGATCTTCAGCTGATCCTTGTTTGTCTCGCCGGCCTTCCACCGCCGGCTCCACCGGTCCATCGAGTTGGGGATGGGATTCTGTGCGCGCCACGTGCCGTTGGAGTACTCGTAAAAGTCATTGCATGGGTCGGCATTGCGGTCGAGATCCGCCGTTTCAATTCCCTTCAGGCTGGTCGACTGGGACAGGCCAGCACTGGCAAAGGCTGTAGCGAAACAGAAAAGAACAAACGCGTGCGCACACACTTTCTTCATAGTCACCTCAGGATTCGAAACGGATGTGGGCGAGGATTATACGTACGGCGCGTGGAAATGTAACGTTTCTCCTCGCTTCTGGCAATGCTATTCTGTGGCGAAGGAAAAACGAAATGTCGACTGCCCTGATTGCCTGCCAGATCGTGACTCTTGTCGTTGTCCTCATGCTTCTGCTACGCAGGCAGCAGGCTCCGGCGGTCGATCCCCGCCTTGCCCTGCTTCCCGAGCAGCTTACGCGGCTGGACGCTCGCAACCAGGCGTTGGACGAGCACATTCGGAGCGCATTCGCCCAGATGCGAGCCGACATTGCTGCCGAGGCACAGCGGACTCGTGAAGCGAGCGCCACCGACTTCGGCTCGCTACGGACCGAGGTGACCCGCAACATCGCTGAGCTGAGCCAGATTCTTCAGAGTGGCCTCAATGGATTCCGCGCCGACAACAAGAACTCTGACGAGCTTCTACGGAATGCGGTTCAGAAGCAGATGGAATCCATGAGCCAGCAGATTTTGCGGTTCACCTCAGACACCAATCGTCAACACAGCGATCTGCGTGAATCGCTCAACAACAAGCTCAATGAGCTGATGACGAGTAACACCGCTCTGCAGAATCAGCTTCGCGAAGCAGTCGAGCAGCGGCTCGACAAGCTCAACGCCGACAACTCGACGGAGCTTGAAAAGATGCGGAAGACCGTGGACGAAAAGCTGAACGACACGCTGCAGACGCGGCTGACGGAGAGCTTCGGCCAGGTTACCGACCAGCTCAACAAGGTGCATACCGGGCTCGGCGAGATGACCAAACTATCGGATGGCGTCAACGACCTGAGCCGTATCTTCACAAACGTGAAGTCACGTGGCGGGTTCGCCGAGGTCCAGCTCGGTATGCTGCTGGAGCAGATGCTTGCGCCCAGCCAGTTCCTTCGCAACGCAAAGGTGAAGGATGGTTCCCTTGAGGCCGTCGAGTTCGCGGTGCGGTTTCCCGGGCACTCCGGCGAGACTCTGCTGCCGATCGACGCCAAGTTTCCACGCGAGGACTGGGAGCGCCTGGAGGCTGCCTATGAGAGCGGCAATGCGGAGCAGATCGCCGCGGCAGGCAAGGCCTTTGAGGCAGCGATCCGTACCGAGGGCGACCGCATCTGCTCGAAGTACATCAACCCGCCGCGCACGACGCCGCACGCGATCATGTTCCTTCCCACCGAGGGTCTTTACGCCGAGGTGATGCGCCGCGACGCTCTGCAGGCCGAGGTGCAGTCCAAGTGTCGCGTCACCATCGCCGGGCCAAGCACGCTCTCCGCCATCCTCACCAGCTTTCAGATGGGCTTCCATATGCTCGCCATCCAGGAAAAGGGGGACGAGGTATGGAAGGTGCTCGAAGGCACGAAGAAGGAGTTCGGCAACTTCGAGACACTGATGACGAAGATGGAGTCTCAGGTTGGCACCGTGCAGAACACCATTCAGAAGCTCGGCGTCCGCACCCGCGCGATCAACCGCACCCTGCGCGAGGTCGGTGAGACCGAGAAGCGACTTCCCGGAGCGTTTATTGACTTCGACCAGGCGGCGGGAATCACTACCTTCCTCGCGGCCTCAACGGACGATGAGGACTAAAGGTTTCCATCCGGCCTATCGGCCCGCCATCGGCTTCTGCTTCATGGGCTTGCAGGCAAGCGGAACATTGGTCATCTGCTTCGCGAAGACCCTGTAGCTTACCGTCCCCGGCCGCAGCGTCGACCAGTATCCCGTCTGCGACAGCAGCGGCTTCTTCTGATCGATGATCTGGTTCTCCAGGATCTTCACCCCGCACTCCAGGTTGTTCTTGGGCTGGAGGATCGTCTTGCCGGGATCTTCGGCGGGCAGCGTCTTGTCGTGCTGCCAGTCGAAGTCGCACCCATAGCGCTGCTGGTCCATATAGGTCAGCTGCAGCAGGCCCTCGCTGCGCACGGCGCGGCCGGTCACCTTGTCGGTGACCGCGACTTCCGGCTCGGTGTGGCGCACGCGCGTCGTCGGCTTCAGCCCGGCCTCCGCCCCCGCCAGGGCCTGGAAGAAGTACGCCCAGAAGGCGCGCTTGTCCGCCTCATCCATCTCGTAGAATCTCGGGCAGAATCTCCGCACATCGCGTGGAACCTTGTGCGAGACCATCTCCGGTGGAATCGCCAGTTCCACGATCTTGTCCCACTCCACTTCCCAGTGCGTCGGGTGGCCCAGCTCCACCTTCTTGGCAAGAATCGGCGTCGCCGGCGCCGGCTTCATCGGAGGCGCGGCCGGACCCGGGGAGGGCTCAGCGTCCGCCTTCTCCCGCCTTCCGCATCCCTCCAGAAGACCCAGCGAAAAAAGGACGCAGACCGCCACGACCCCAGACCATCCGCTCCATCTCCTGCCAGGCATAGGCGACGCGCTCCCCGGCCCCATACCACCGTTAGAGGCGCTCGATCGTCCCCGCGTCTTCCTTGCCCGCGAAATATTTGTCCAGCGCCTGGCTGAAGACCAGGTCCTCCTCCGAGATCTCCGCCGCCTGGGCGAACAGCGTCATCGACAGAGTGGAACTTCAGGTTGTCCGGATACCCAAAGATCTCCTCCGCCGTCCTGTCCTTCAACTCCAGCACGATCTGCGTCGCCTCCCGCAGCCTCGGGCCCAGCACCGGATGCTCCAGGTACGCCCTGGCCTCCTCGATCGACGAGATCGCATAGCGCACCGCCATCTCGCTCGACCCCAGCCCCTTGATCTGCGGAAAGATGAACCACATCCAGTGCGTCCGCTTCCTGCCCGCACGCAGCTCCGCGCAGGCCTGCTCGTAGACGCTCTCCTGCGCACGGACAAACCGCTCCAGCTCGTACCCGTCTCGTCCACCCATCGCCTGCCTCATCGTCGCACCTCGCCAGAGGAGTCTACCGACAGACGCGCCAACGCGGTAACTCTCTCTGCCTGCGTCGGGGCAATCCGCACAAAACAAGGCGACGCCCGGGTTGTCTCCAACACCCCGCCCCTGGCCGGGTGTGCCCGCTATTCGGCCAGCCCCTCCCGGAGGAAAGTGTCCCCCCACACGCGCCGCGCTTTGCTTTACACTCACAAAGGCGCTCAGTATTCTTGAGTTTTATGGCAGGATGTTCCTTCATCAGGCCCACCACTTGGACTTTGCCCCTTTGAACGTAAGACAGGAGACACACATGGCAGCAGTAGATGAAAAGGTAAAGCAGATTATCGTCGAGCAGCTTCAGGTCGATGAGGCCGAAGTCACCCCGGGCGCAAGCTTCCAGGAGGACCTCGGTGCCGACTCCCTCGACGTGGTCGAGCTCGTCATGCAGTTCGAAGAGGCCTTCGATCTCCAGATTCCCGATGAAGATGCCGAGAAGATCAAGACCGTCAAGGACGCCATCGACTACATCGAGAAGAACCAGAAAGCGGCGAAGTAGCAATGATTGAGCGTCGTGTCGTCGTAACCGGCCTCGGACTAATCTGCGGGGTCGGAAATACTGCGTGTGAGGTCTGGGAAGGTCTCATGGCCGGCAAGAGCGGAATGGCCGAGATCACCGCCTTCGATCTCACCGGGCATACCGTCCGCCTCGCCGCCGAGGTCAAGAACTTCGACCCGTTAAAGTTCGTGGAAAAGAAAGAGTCCCGCAAGATGGGGCGCTTCATCCACTTCGCCCTCGCTGCCTCCGAAGAGGCCATGAAGCACTCCGGCCTCACCGTCACCGACGAGATATCCGACCGTGTCGGCGTTCACATCGGCTCCGGAATCGGCGGCTTCGATGTCATCGAGCGCGAGCACACCGCCCTGATGAACGGCGGCCCCCGCAAGATCTCGCCCTTCTTCATCCCCGCCACCATCATCAACCTCGCCGCCGGACACGTCTCCATCAAGTACAACGCCAAGGGACCGAACGAGGCCACTGCCACGGCCTGCACGACCAGCGCGCACTCCATTGGCGACGCCTACCGCATCATCCAGCGCGGAGACGCCGACGTGATGATCGCTGGTGGCACCGAAGCCGCCATCACTCCCATGGGAGTCGGCGGATTCGCCGCCATGAAGGCGCTCTCCACGCGCAACGACGACCCCACCCACGCCTGCCGGCCCTTCGACAAGGATCGCGACGGCTTCGTGGTCGGCGAAGGCGCGGGAATCCTCATCCTCGAGGACCTGGAGTTCGCAAAGGCTCGCGGCGCGAAGATCCTTGCCGAGGTCATCGGCTACGGCCTCTCCGCCGACGCCTTCCACATGACCGGCATGGCCCCCGAGGGCGAAGGCTGCTCCCGCTCCATGAGCCACGCCATCAAATCGGCGAAGATCTCTGCCGACGAGATCGACTACGTCAACGCCCACGCTACCTCCACCCCGCTCGGCGACGCGCTCGAGTCGCAGGCCATCGAGAACGTCTTCGGCGACCGCGCCAAGAACGGCACCCTGCTCGTCAGCTCCACCAAGTCCATGACCGGCCACCTTCTCGGCGGAGCCGGCGGACTCGAGGCAGGCATCACCATCATGGCCATGCAGCACCAGATCGCTCCCCCCACGATGAACCTCGTCGAGGCCGACCCCCAGTGCCGCCTGAACTACGTCCCCAACAAGCCGCAACCCGCGAAGATCGACATCGCACTCTCCAACTCGTTCGGCTTCGGTGGAACCAACGGCTCGCTCGTCTTCAAGCGCTGGACGGAGTAGCACCTCCGTTCAGCCGGAGAGCCTCTCTGGCCGCACTGGTAAAGTGCGCTGATTTGACAGCCCCCGAAAAAAGGCCCACACTCGCGGGCATGCGACTAGCCATTCTTTGTCTCGCCGCATCTGCGCTCCTGCCATCACTGAGCCGGGCGCAGGTGCCCACTTTCGTAATCACGCAGGAAAACAGCACCATCACCTTTCACGTGAAGGCCTCGGTCGATCTGACCGGTAAGTTCGAAAAGTGGACTGCCACGCTGAAGTTTCCGTCGACCGACGTGACGACGGGCGTTCTGGACGTTCAAATTCAGGCAGCGTCCGTAAATACCGGAAGCGGCATGAAGGATGGCAAGCTCAAGAGCAAAGACTTCTTCAACGTCGAGCAGGACCCCCTGATCACCTTCCGCTCCACCAAAGTCGTTCAGACCGGCCCGGAGACCTTCGACATGCCGGGTACGTTTACGATTCGCGGAGTCTCGAAACCCGAGACCCTCACGTTCACGGCCGAGGGCAAAGGAACAGGTGCGGGCTCGATTAAAGGGACGATGGCATTCGACCGCAAGGAATTCGGGATGAATAGCGGCATCCCGTTCATCAAGATCGCAGACCGGGTCGAGGTGACTGTTGACCTCCACGGAAAGCGCGTCAGCGGCCCACCGCTCGTCTTCAAACAATAGCCCTGTCTTCTCAACCATCCATTCCGCACGTCCGCAGCACGCGTTATAAAGGTTCTAGTGATGAACCTTCGCCTCTGTCTCGCCTTCCTCCTCGCCACATCCTTCGCCCGCGCCGACGTCTCCCTCCCCAAAGTCTTCTCCAGCCACATGGTTCTTCAGCGCGAGATGCCGATCCACATCTGGGGATTCGCCTCGCCCGGGGAGAAGGTCGCTGTCGACTTCCACGGCTCCTCTGCCTCCGCAACCGCCGACGACCTCGGCCGCTGGAGCGTCTACCTGCCCGCACAGCCTGCCGGTGGCCCCTTCACCCTCACCGTCCGCGCCGCCAACACCGTCACACTCGACGACATCCTTCTCGGCGACCTCTGGCTCGCCGCCGGCCAGTCCAACATGGAGATGCCGCTCGCCGGCTTCCCCAGCGCTCCGCTCAAGGACAGCGAGAAGGAGATCGCCGCCGCCAACCACCCGCAAATCCGCCTGCTCCTCGTCGACCGCGACACCTCCGAGTACCCTCTCGACGACGTGAAGAGCGCCAAAGGCTGGTCGGTCTGCACGCCCGAGAACGCGCGCAACTTCTCCGCCGCCGCTTACTTCTTCGCCCGCGACATCCAGGAGCACCAGCACGTCCCCATCGGCCTCATCGACTCCACCTGGGGCGGCACTCCTGCCGAGGCATGGGTCTCGCTCACCGGCCTCTCCGCCGACCCCGGACTGATGCCCCTCTTCGCCGCCCGCGCCGACCGCATGACCCGCGAGGCCGAACTGCAGCGACTCGACGCCGTCGCCCAACAGGCCCTCGCCGAGAGCAGGACGCCTCCAAAGCAGGGCTACCACCCCAACCCGCTCTCCTACCAGCCCGCCGCGCTCTTCAACGCCATGATCGCGCCCTTCACCCCGCTCCCCATCCGCGGAGTCATCTGGTACCAGGGCGAGACCAACGCCAGGCTCTCGACCGTCGAGATCTACAATCGCGTCTTCTCCGAACTCATCCAGGACTGGCGCCACCAGTGGCGCCAGGGCGACTTCCCCTTCCTCTTCGCGCAGATCTCCGGCTACCAGAGCACGCCTGAGGAGAACTGGGGCCTGCTCCGCGACGCCCAGCGCCGCGCCCTCTCACTCGCCAACACCGGCATGGCCGTCACCATCGACGTCGGTAACCAGACCAACGTACACCCAGCCGACAAGCAGACCGTAGGCGCGCGCCTCGCGCTGCTGGCCCGCAGCGACGTCTACGGCGAAAAGGTGACTGCCTCCGGCCCGCTCTTCCGCCTCGCATACCCCGAAGGCAACACCCTGCACGTCTGGTTCGACTACGCCGAAGGACTCACCACCCACGGTGCCGCGCCGCAGGGCTTCGAGATCGCCGGAGCCGACGGCCGCTTCGTGCCAGCCACCGTGCGCATCGAGGGCAACTCCATCGTTGCCACCAGCCCCACCATCCCCGAGCCCCGCTACGTCCGCTACGCCTGGCCCAACTTCCCGGCCAACAATCTCTCGAACGGCGCGGGACTCCCAGCCTCCACCTTCACCTCATACCCCGAGCCCTAGCTGTGACTAGCTCGTCGCCACCGCGATTCCGACACTCACCAGCAGCCCGAACACCCACCAGCCTATGACGACCACCGCCGCCTTGCCTCGCGGAACCTTCGCCACGATCGCCGTGCCGAGTATCAGCAACACCAGCACCCAGATCCCGATCACGTCGACGAAGCCCAGCGCCGCCTTCAGCCACGGCGGCGCATCCGGCATGAAGTACGCGAGATTCGTCCCCACGGGATTGCGCATGTCGTACGCATCCGCGTTGCCGCCGAACAGCAGCGTCAGGATCGTCAGCAATCCCGTTAGCAGCCGCGGCAGCCCCGCATACATCCACACCGCGAACATCTGCCCATACGTCGTCCGCGCGCCCATACCGAAGTTGATGCTCGCCCAGTACAGCAGCGCGCCGATCGCTACAAAGATCAGGATGAACACAAACGACGCGTAGCTGGAGTAGCGATACCCGATCGCCATCCCATGCAGCCGTTGCGCCCTCTCCTCCGCCGTCAGGTTATTCATCGCCTCTTCCTGCTTCGCGTTCTGATGAACCTGATTCTCCGCCACGCGCTCGAAGCCCACCTGCTTGTCCACCACCACCGTCACGCCCAGCGTCACGATCACCATCAGCACAAACGGCAGCCACCACTTCGCGCTGCGCAGAATATCCGTAAACGTCTTCGAGGGAGCGACAAACACATCCACCACACGCTCCACCTCGCTCAGCCCCGCTCCCTGCTCCACAAGCGAATCACTCATCGCACTCTCCCGCAGCGATTTATCTGAAAACAGCGCTGCCGGATTGTAGCCCGCGCGGCTCAGCCGAGAAACAAAAATTCCAACCTATTCGCTGCGCAGTGCCACCGCCGGATCAACCCGGCTCGCCGACCTCGCCGGAACCAGCGTCGCCGCCAGCGCCACCACGATCAGCAGAAGCGTCACCGCCCCAAACGTAACCGGATCGCGCGGCCCCACTCCGAACAGCAGCGACGACAGCACGCGCGACGTCGCAAGTGCAGCCACCAGCCCCGCCACAACTCCCGCAACAATCAACCGCGCGCTCCTCCCCATCACCAGCCGCAGAATGTCCATCCTCGCCGCCCCCAGCGCCATCCGCACGCCAATCTCCTGCGTCCTCTGCGCCACCAGAAAAGCAATCACGCCATACAGACCAATCACCGCCAGCGTGAGCCCAATCGCAGCGAAGAATCCAACCAGCGTCGCCTGAAACCTCGGCTGATCCGCCAGTTTGCTCACTCTCTGCCGCAACGTCGCAATATCCACCGGCAGCGTCGAATCCAGCGCCGCCACCTGCGCCCGAATCGCCTTCGATGTCTCCTCTTCCGTCAGCAAACTTCGCACCACAAATACCGATGTCTGGTCCCACACACCCCAGCGGCCCCAGTCTTCCGCCCGATTGCGCCTCAGAAAGTAATACTCGGGAGTCTGCTCGCCCGTCAGCCCGCCATTCTTCACATTCGCTGCAACCCCAACTACCGTGTACCACGGAGCTTTGGGATCACCGACGTGCTCAAAGTTCAACCGCATCCCGATCGGATCCTCAGAAGGAAACAGCGTCTCTGCCAGCCGCTGACTGATCACCACAACCCGTTCGTTGGAGTTGAGGTCCTTCTCCTGAAAACCCACGCCTCGCACAATCGGCACATCGAGCGCGCGAAAGTAATCCGGCGAAACCAGTCGTGCGATCACGACCGACCCCGGCCCTTCCGCCGTTCGCGGCCTGCCATCAATAAGGATCTCCCCGTAGCGCACACCGGCGTGCGCACCATCCGGCGGCAGCGAATCGCTTACCGACACCGCCTCCACTCCCGGCAGAAAGCGAAGTCGCGTCGCCAACTGCCCGAAGAACATCATCTTGCTTGCCGCACTCGAGTACTTATGCTCTCCCAGCGTAATCCTCGCCGTCACCGTGTTGTCCTCGCGCATCCCCAGCTGCTGGTTCTCGATCTTCCAGAAGCTGCGCAGCATCAGCGTCGCCGCCGTCAGCAACACCACACTCGCCGCAATCTGCGCCACCACAAGCCACTGACGAATCGCCGCATGTGAGAGCGAACCCGGCGTGCGTCCCGTAAGCAGCTCCTCTCGCGGTCTCTGCAGCGCCGGGATCAAACCGAACAAAGCCCCACACACAAACGAGAGCAACACCGTGAAGCCTGCAATCCGCAGATCCAGATGCACCTTCGTGATGTAAGGCACACTCGCCGGAGCCATCGCCACAAAGACCCGCAACAAACCCTGCGCAAGAGCGCATCCCGCCACAGCTCCGGCAAGCGACAACAACCCCGCCTCCGTCAGCGCCTGGCGGACCAGCCTCCCTCGACTCGCTCCAAGCGCAGACCGCACTGCAAGCTCCCGCTGCCTAGCCGCGCCGCGAGCCATCAGCAGGCTCGCCACATTCGCGCACGCAATCAGCAACACAGCCAGCACCGTCCCCAGCAACACCCACGCGGTCAGACGAACATCCTGCATCTGACGATCGCGCAGCGACCGCACCTTCAAACGAAAGTTCGACCGAATCTCCGCCGGAATCCACCTCTGCGTCTGCTCGAACAGCGGCCCCAGCTGCGCATACGCCTGCTCCACGCTTACCCCTGGCCTGAGCCGCGCGAAGACTCGCTTCGGGCCTCCCAGCCCAGAGTTCGTCTTGCGATCCGCCGCCTCGTCCATCGTCATCGGAAAGATCACATCGGCAGCCTGTAGCCGAGGCATTTCAAACTCCTTCGGCAACACGCCCACCACGCGCACTGGCTTGCCGTCGATCTCAATCGTCTTGTTCAGAATCCCCGCGTCGCGGTTGTAGCGTGTCAGCCACAGGCCATACGAGATCAACGCCACGTTCGGCCCGCCCGGGCGCCCCTCCTCCGGCAGAAAGTTCCTCCCCGCCACCGGCGTAACGCCAAGCGTCGGCAGAAAATTCACCTCCACGATCGGGCAGCTCAACTGCGCCGGACTTCCCTCCGTCACGTCGCATACCCTCGTCACTGCATTCTCTGAAGTCATCGCCTCAAACGGCGTTTGGTCTCTCCTCCAGTCGTAGTAGAAGTGGCCAAGCATAAACTCCTGCGTCTCCATCGACTGCACCAGCCCCACCGACACCAGCCGGTCAGCATCGGCGTAAGGCAGCGCACGAAACAGAATCCGGTCCACCACACTGAACACCGCCGCCGTAGCCCCAATCCCCAGCATCAGCGTCGCGACAATCGTCAGCGTAAACACCGGACTCCGCCGAAACCCGCGAAGCCCATAGCGCACATCCTGCGCCAGCACCTCTATCCAGAACCCCGGCCGCGCCTCGCGACACTCCTCCTTCGCCCGCACCACTCCACCAAACGCAATCCGCGCCCGCCGCCGCGCCTCCTCAGGCTTCATCCCCGCGGCAATGTTCTGCTCCGCCTCACGCTCCAGGTGAAACGGCATCTCCTCATCCAGCTCAGCATCGCGCCGCAAGAAAAGCCGAAGCCGCACTACCCACCTTTTCAGCATAGAAACTCCTTCACACCGACCTCAACCCGGTTCCCATCCCTCGTCATTCTGAGCGAAGCGAAGAACCCCCGCATTTGCCTTTGCTCTTGTCCTTGCCCTTTGTCGTTTGCCGTTGGTGCCATTGCCAGTTGTCGTTACATTTGCCGTTGCGTTGGCCGTTGTCGTTGCGATTGCCTTGCCGTTGGCGTTGCGTTTGCTGTTGCTGTTCCCTTGCATTTGCTGTCGCTGTTGCTGCTGCTGTTGCTGTCGCTGTTGCTGCTGCTGTTGTTGTTGTTGCTGTTGCTGTTGTTGTTGTTGGGGCTGTTGCTGTTGCTTCTGAGGTAGGCCTGGGCCTTAGCCCAGGCACTCTATCACTCCGCGACCAGAGGGGCTTTAGCCCCTGGGTAACCCATCACACCCCCTTCAGCACAAGCGCAATCGCCGCCGTCAGCCGCTCCCACTCCGCAATCTCCGACTCCAGCTGCTTCACGCCCTTCTTCGTCAGCGAGTAGAACTTCGCCCTGCGGTTGTTCTCCGAATCACCCCACTCCGCCTTCACCCAGCCTCTGTACTCCAGCCGATGCAGCGCCGGATACAGCGAGCCCTGCCCCACCTCCAGCGCCTCCCGCGACACCTGCTGAATCCGCCGCGCAATCCCCCACCCATGCATTGGCCCCGGAGCCAGCGACTTCAAAATCAAAAGATCAAGCGTACCCTGCAGCAACTCCGATGATGGCGCCATGCGCTCCCCTCGACATTCGACAACAGACTCTGCCTTCTCCTGTCGAATGTCAAGGGGAACCCTGTTGCTCGTGTAGCCGGAGGACTTAGGACGGGCGTTGGAATTATTCCTTCTGCTCTGGATACTGTGTTTTACTGGCGGCGCAGCTTGATCGGGGGTTCCAGATGAAGGTGAAAGTGGCAATTGTTCTCCTGGCGGCATTGCTAATAGAGCTAGTGAACTTCTTCGTCCTCTGTGGGTTCCCGATAGACGTGGGCTATCCACCGAATACACCTTGGTACATTCAACTGATCGGCCTTCAATGGCTTGCTCTGCACCTCGTCGGACTGTTCTCTCTGAGTTGGTTTGAGAGAATTTTTGGTTGTTCTCAACTCAACATTGTTATGGGCTGCAAACAAGTCGATACGGTCGTACTGTTTGCTGGCGGCTATTTGACTACGGTCTTGTTGGCCTTCGCTGCGACGTATGACTTTCAACATATTCGCTTGCGCCGCAACCTTGCGACGAGATCAGTTTCGGCTCGCTGATTAGCGTCTGAGGCGTTCCCCGACTGCCCCATTCATAACGCGAAGCGGCATGAATGGGTTCCGCTCCTGTCGAAGGCAATCCAAACTCATCAACGCCACAAGACTCGATCGTGCCGCGCCTCACGGTTGCCCTGGTCTCCGGTGAGCCAAAGCTCCAGCCTTGGTCCTCTATAATCCGCACCGAAGGCGCAACCGCACTGCCGTAGGCCGGAGCGAAGTCCGAAAGGCGAAGCGATCCACAGCCCGGCGAGCCGCAAAACCCTGTCAAGCCCCAAATACCCATAATCAACACAAACCAAAGAAGATCCACGTTGCCGATTAATTTCCTTCATCCAGCTACAATTGATATAGAAGTAAAAGCCCCGGCCAGCCGGGGCTTTCTCATTTAACTCAACGAAACGACCCTCCAATGGCACGAAGTACCCACCTAACCCAAATTGATGGAAGATCTTGCACAAAAAAGTACCGAGGGGAGGGGGACTACTCCACCACCACCAGAACATCGCCCGACCCTACGGTGCCATCCACAGCGACGGCCACCCGGACCACCCGCCCGGCCTTCGGCGACTTCAGCTCGTTCTGCATCTTCATCGCTTCGATCACCACCACGCCTTGCTGCTCCGCCACCTCATCACCCTCGGCCACCAGCACTCGCACCACGCGCCCCGGCATCGGAGCCTTCACCGCGCGCGGCCCCGAGCCTCCCTCCCCCACCCCGCGCCTGCCGCGCAGCGATCGCGGATCATCCACCGCAAACCCGAACCGCCGCCCACCGATCACCACCGCGTCGCCATCCAGAACGCATCGATACTGCCGCCCCTCGACGATCAGAGAGATCACTCCCGGCTCCAGCACCTGCGCATCCACCTCGATTACGCGGCCATCAATCGAGCACTGCAGCGCGCCACCCTGCGCATCCGCCGGCAACTCCACGCGCAGCCGCTTGCCCTCCACCTCCAGCCACACCGTCACGCGCGCAAACCCTCACGCCGCCCCACCGCAGCCCAACGGCTCTCACTCGCCTCAACCGGCACGTCCGCTCCATTCTGCTTCGCCCCTGAGGCAAACAGCGCCGCGGCCAGCGTCACAACGTCCGCAGGAATCTCAGGATCCCCTCGCTCGGCAGGTCGCGCCAGCAGCCGCTCCAGATACCCCGTATCGATCCACGCCGCGCGAAACTCCTCGTCATCGAGAATCCTCCGAAACAGACCGATGTTCGTCCGAATGCCGCCGATGACATACTCATCCAGCGCGCGAACCATCCGCGCAATCGCCGCCTCCCGCGTCTCGGCAAACGTCACCAGCTTCGACAGCATCGGGTCGTACTCGAGCGGCACTGTCCACCCCTCATACACACCGCAGTCCTCGCGAACCCCCGGCCCGCCCGGCTGCACCAGCCGCGTAATCAAACCCGGCGACGGAAAGAAATTATTCTCCGGATCCTCAGCGTAGATCCGGCACTCCACCGCGTGCCCGCGCAGCCGAACATCCTCCTGCCGCAGCGCCAGCGGCTCGCCCATCGCCACACGAAGCTGCATCTCGACCAGGTCGAGTCCCGTAATCATCTCCGTCACCGGATGCTCCACCTGCAGCCGCGTATTCATCTCCAGGAAGTAGAAGTTCTGCGCTTCGTCCACCAGAAACTCCACCGTACCCGCATTCACATAACCGGCCGAAAGCGCCAGCCGCACTGCCGCCTCGCCCATCCTCCGCCGCAGATCGTCCCCGACAACTGCGGACGGCGCCTCCTCGATCACCTTCTGGTGCCGCCGCTGCACGCTGCACTCGCGCTCGCCCAGATACAGGCAGTTGCCGTGCATGTCCGCCATCACCTGGATCTCGATGTGCCGCGGCCGCTCAATCAGCTTCTCCAGATACACCTCGCCGGACCCGAAGCTTCGCTCCGCCTCGCTCGACGCCGCCGCATACGCCGCAGGCAACTCTGCTGCCGACGCCACCGCGCGCATCCCCTTACCGCCTCCGCCCGCCGCGGCCTTCAACATCACTGGATACCCGATCTCCCCCGCAACCCGCAGCGCCTCTTCCACCGTCGCCAGGCCCGTCACACTGCCCGGGACCCGCGGCATCGCGGCAGCGTCCGCAGCCTGCCGGGCCTTCGTCTTCGACCCCAGCGCCCTCATCGCACGCGCCGGCGGCCCGATGAACGTCACTCCCGCCGCCGCGCAGGCATCCGCAAACTCCGCATTCTCCGAAAGAAACCCGTACCCCGGATGAATGGCATCGGCGCCTGCTCGACGCGCGACATCGAGAAGCAGGTCGCCCCTTAGATAGCTCTCCGTCGCCGCACCCGGACCCAGCCGGTACGCCTCGTCGGCGTGCGCCACATGCAGCGCTCTGCGGTCCACATCCGAGTACACCGCAACCGTCCCGAGCCCCATCTCGCGGCACGTGCGCATCACTCGCACCGCGATCTCACCCCGGTTTGCAATCAGAACTTTTTTCATACATCCGGCAAGCCGCAATTCTACCCGCACCCCACGCCCCTCACCAAGGCATCCCTTTCCCAAACGCGAAAGAGCCTCCCACAGCGGGAGGCTCTTTCTTCATCCGCCTAACGAAGAACAGCGTTACTGCATGGTCACGCCGCCCTGCGTCTTCTGTTCCTTCTTCCGCTCGTTCTCCTTGCGGGCACCCATCGCCTTCTGGCTCCAGTCGTCGGCCTTCGCCAGATCGGCCTTGCGGGCGTTGTCGTCGCCGCACTCCAGATCGGCTTTGCGGCGATTCATGAGGTTTAGGTACTGCATCGCGTCGTCGTAGTTCGGATTCAGCTCAACAGCCTTATTGAGGTACTCCATCCCCTCATTCACCAGCGCCGTGTTGGCATCCACCAGCTTCTGGCAGGCGCCCTTGCTCTTCTTGGGGTTGCCGTTGCCGTCATCGGTCAGGCCATCGGCCGCGAGAATGGTGATCGCGCTCTTGTACGCCTGCATCCAGTCCACCACGCCGATCGTGTAGTGCGCCTCGGCATCCTTCGGATCAAGTGCGATGACCTTCTTCTGATACTCCTTCGCCTCATCAAGCTTCTTGATGTTGAAGTAGATCGATGCCATCTGCTTGAGCGCCGTTAAGTCGTTCGGATCCTTCGCCAGGATCGCCTGGAAGCCCTCCAGCGCCTTCTGCGCAATGGCCAGGTTCTCCGGCGTGTCCAGGTTGGGAACCACCTGGTAGGAGTAAGAGGTCGCAAGATACAGCTTCGCCGTCTCGTACTCTGGGTCAAGCTGAATCGCAGTCTGAAAGTGGTTGACCGCCTCTTCGTAGCGCGCGTTCTTGAAGGCCGCTACGCCCTTCGTCAGTTGGTCACGCGCCTTCAGGCGGTTGCACCCGGTTACAGAAATAAGCATCAGCGCCAACAGAGCGGCCGTAACCGGAATCCGTGCGGTCAATTTCATGGGACGTGGTATCTCCTTCAAATGGGCGCGTTTCGTCTGGGGACGGTAGATCAGCGAAGCAGTGTTTATGCTTGCGGTTGATTGTAATGGTATACCACCTGACGTGACCAGAGGCGGATGCCTTATTAACTTGCGATATCTCTCAATCTCTCAGGACAGTGCCTTGTTCTCCCCGGAAAGGGGATGAAGGAACGCGTCTCGGCGGGCCATCGAGAACCTGAACCTGAGCCATGCTACCAACAGACGAATCGGGCGACCGCTCGCATAGCCGGACCGCCCGAAGCGAAACTGATGCGACACCCGACTACTCTGGACTACTGACCCGACTCAACCCGAGGCGTGATCAGACCGATGTTATCGACTCCTGCCTGGTGGCCAAAGTCGATCACCTCGGCGACCTTGCTGAAGTCCAGGTCCTTATCGCCCTTTACGAACATCACCTTCTCTTGGCGCGTCGCAAAGATCTCGGCCAGCTTCGGCTCGATGTCCTGCTTGTTGAAGGCGTTATCGTTGATCTTGTACGAAGGGGCTCCCGCGCCGTTCGACAGAACCTGCACTACGATCGTGCGGTCGTTCGGCTCCGACTTAGAAGGATCCTTCGGGGGCTGAGGCACCAGCGTGTCCAGACCCTTCGGCGTCACCGGCACGATCACCATGAAGATGATCAGCAGCACCAGAAGAACGTCGATCATCGGAGTCACGTTGATCTCCGACATCGTTCCGCCTTTATTTCCTCCGCCCATTCCCATAGCAAACTCTCCTAAACACTCTGGCCTGCACTCGGCAAGCCGCAAATCTTTACTTCTTCGCCGTCTCAGTCTGCTCGCGCTTCTCCGTCAGCAGTCCAAGCTGGCTCACGCCCGCGGCACGAATGCCGTCGACCGCGTCCATCACCTTGCCGTAGTTGGCCCGGGCATCGGCGCGCATGAAGACCTGCTTGTTGGTCTTATTCTCCAACTTCGCCGAGATCTTCGGCCCCAGGTTGTCCAGCGTCACCTGGTCGCCGCCCAGGAATGTCCGCCCGTCGCGCGTCACCGCGATCGTAACAGCGTCTTCCTTGTTCGCGTCTTCCATCACCGTCGCCGAATCGGTCTTCGGAAGGTCGACGTTCACCTTGTTGTTCAGCATCGGGGTGATAACCATGAAGATGATCAGCAGCACCAGCATGACGTCCACCATCGGCGTCACGTTGATGTTGGAATTTACCTTGCTGCCCTCATCCCGCTTTGCAATCGCCATAACCTACACTCCGTACGGACTCGCCGTATTCCGTTCCTGCGATCGTCCTGCTCCGCTGACCCTTCTCTCGATCTCCGGATGCCGTTCGCTTGCGGCACCCGGAGTCTCTCGAGCTGTCATTCTCGCAGGATGTTCTTCCATCACGCCTCCCCGAAGGGAGCGCGCGGCTCTTAGCGGTGGCTCTGCTTGATGAAGTAGTCCACCAGCTCAGAGGAGCTGTTGTCCATCTCCACGTCGAAGGCCTCAACCTTGCCCGTGAAGTAGTTGAAAGTCATAACGGCCGGGATGGCGACCAGAAGACCGAACGCCGTCGTCACCAGGGCCTCAGAGATACCGCCGGCGACTGCGCCGATACCGGAGGTCTTCTGCGTGGCGATCTGCTGGAAGGCGTTCAGAATGCCGACCACGGTGCCGAACAGGCCGATAAACGGTGCCGTCGATCCGATCGTCGCCAGACCGCCCAGGCCGCGCTTCAGCTTGGCGTGAACGATGGCCTCGGAGCGCTCAAGCGCGCGCTTGGAGCTCTCGATCTGCTCGTCGGTGATCGCGCCGCCCGAACCAAAGCTGCGGAACTCCTGCAGACCGGCGGTGACCACCTCGGCGAGGTGCGACTTCTTCGAACGATCAGCAACCTTGATCGCCTCGTCCAGACGCCCATCCTTCAGCGCACCGGCTACCTTCGGAGCAAACTCACGCGACTGCTTGCGAGCTGCCGAGAAGTAAAGTGCGCGGTCGATGATCACGGCCAGCGACCAGATCGACATGATGAACAGAATGATGACGACCGCACGGGCCAGATTGCCCATGTTGCCCCAGAGCTGGAGAGGGCTGAAGCCAACCTGCTGCTCCTGAAAGAACAGAGCAAGCGAGGTGGGTACATGAGCGATATTTGCGAGATGAGCGAGAATCACAGAATTTCCTCCTGATTGGAACTCTAACCTTCGTGTTTCTAACCCGGAAACTCCCCAAAAGGGTGATGCCCTCAGGATGCTTGCGAGCAAAGTCGTTGTTGTCGTCCAGATGAGGCCGCCTCCAACAGAAAGCGGCCGTCCGGAGAAAGAATGCTAACCGCCGAAGTTGAAGTTCACCGTAATGGTCGTGTCGACCTCGGTGGGCTCGCCGTTCAAAATATACGGCTTGTACTTCCAGTTGCGCACGGCATCCAGAGCAGCAGCCCGCAACATCTCAGGCCCGCTGATCACCTGCAGGTTCTCCACGGAGCCCGTCTTTGAGATCACGGCACGCAACACCACAGCACCCGAGACGTGAGCAGCCTTGGCAATCGGAGGATAGATCGGCTTCGGCTGCGAGAGCGCCATACCGGAGACGACACCGCTCGAGACGCGCACTGGTCCCTTCGGCTTCTCCACCTTCACCACCGGTGCCGGAGCGGTTCCAATGCCGCCCATCACGCCGCCGGGAACTCCGGAGCCAGAGCCCATGCCGCTCATGCCGGCAACGCCAGCCATCTGCGGCGGAGGCGCAGCCTCCTCCTTCAGCATCTTGATGTCCTTGGGAATCTTCGTCGGCGCGTGCAGGCCCTGATCGATCTCCGAAACCATCTTGATCGGCTTGATCACCTGAGCCGGAGGTGGCGGAGGTGGGGGAGGAGGGGGTGGGGGCGGTGCCACAAGCATGGCGGTCATCGCCGTCTTCGGCAGAGCCTCGGGGTAAAGCAGCGGAATCAGGATCAGCATGGCCAGGATCGCGCCGTTGAACGCAAACGTCGCAACCATCCAGTACTTGGACTTGGTCTTGATCTTACCGCCGGACTCCATCAATGCATCTTCAAACATATCGAGCCTCGCGAAGAAGAGCTATTCGTTTATAGACACCGCGGCTTTTTCGTTTGTTCCCGATTTAGAGCTGCACTGCAGCAATAAATTTCCACACGCTGTGGATTACGCCCGCGCCCGCTTTCCCGCCGGCAGCGCTGCCGACTTTCCACGCCTGGCCCGCCACTCCTGGTAGGCCACCAGCATCGGCGCCGCCACCGCGATCGACGAGTACGTACCGATTAGGATGCCGACAACCAGTGCAAAGGAAAACCCGTGCAGAACCTCGCCGCCGAACAGATACAGCGAAAGCACCGTAAGAAACGTCAGACCCGAAGTTAGCACCGTCCGGCTCAACGTCTGGTTGATCGACCGGTTCACCAGGTCGGCCAGTCCCTCGCGCCGGTTCATCCCCAGGTTCTCGCGAATCCGGTCGAAGATCACAATCGTGTCGTTCATCGAATAACCGATCAGCGTCAGGATCGCCGCGATCACCGTCAGCGTAATCTCCTGGTTCGTCAGGCTGAACGCTCCGATCGTGATCAGCGTGTCGTGAAACGCCGCCACCACTGCCGCCACACCATAGATCAGCTCGAATCGGAACCACAGGTAGATCAGCATTCCAATCAGCGAGTACACCGTCGCCAGCATCGCCTGCTTCTGCAACTGCTTACCTGCCGTCGGCCCGACGATCTCCACCTGCTCGATCTGGAACTTCGAGTCCTTGTAGTTCGCCGACAGTGCGCTCTCCACGCTCTGCCGCCCTGCATCGTGCGCCGCGTCCGTCGCCGACGTAATCGGCAGCGCAATGATGACCTTGTTGGCCGCATGACCGCTCGGGTCGCTCACGCGCTGAATCCGCGCGTCACGAATCCCGGCGCCGGCCATCGCCTGGCGTATGTGGTCCTCGTTCGGCGTCTGGTCGAAGTTCACACGGATCTGCGTTCCACCCACAAAGTCCACGCCCTTCGGAATCCCGTGCCAGAACAGCATGCTCAGCACGCCGGCAACCGAGAAGATCAGCGAAAATCCGAGGAAGTACCACTTCTTCCCCAGCCAGTCGATATTCGTATTACGAAAAAGTTCCACGTTCCAATCCTCAATTCAGGCGTTACACGCCCCATACCGTCTTGTTGGCCAGTCCCGCTGACTCGCTGACTCGCTGACTCGCTCCTAAATCGAAAGCGCCGCGCCCCGCTCCTTCTTCGCCAGGTGCGCGTCAAAGATCACCCGCGACACAAACACCGCGGTAAACAGGTTCGCCAGCAGACCAAACGCCAGCGTCACCGCAAATCCGCGCACCGGGCCCGTTCCGAACAGGAACAGGATGAGCGCCGACACGATCGTCGTCACGTGCGTGTCGATGATCGTCACCCACGCACGCGCAAAGCCTTGCTGCACCGCCATCGCCGCGCTCTTGCCCGCACGCAACTCCTCGCGGATCCTCTCGAAGATCAGCACATTCGAATCCACGCCCATGCCGATCGTCAGGATCACGCCCGCGATTCCCGGCAGCGTCAGCGTCGAGCCCGTGAAGCCCATAAAGCCCAGCAGGATCACCAGGTTCAGCATCAGCGCCAGATCAGCATTGATGCCCGAGCCGCGGTAGTAGATCAGCATGAAGATCATCACCGCCGTCATGCCCGCGACCGCCGCAAAGACGCCCTGCCGGATCGAAGCCGCGCCCAGGCTCGGCCCCACCGTCCGCGTCTCGAGGAACGTAATCGACGCCGGAAGCGCTCCGGTCCTCAGCATCAGCGAAAGGTCAGCCGCCTGCTGCTTCGTAAATCCGCCAGTAATCTCGCCGCGGTCGCGAATCGCCGACTGAATCCCCGCAACCTCGCGGACCTTATTATCCAGCACAATCGCCATCGAACCCGGCGTCGCCGACGTCGACGAGTGCTCGCTCGTGTACTTGTAGAAGCGGTCGCCCGCCTCCGTCGTCAGGTTGAACGTAATATTCGGACGCCCGTTCTGGTCCGTCGAGGGCTGCGCATCGCGGAAGTCCGTGCCCTCCACCTCGCTCACCCGCTTCAGCAGCCAAACCTGCTCCGGCGACCCCGCCGAGGCCGACCCGCGCAGCAGCACCGAATCAGGCGGAATCACCCCGCCATTAGCCTGCAGCGCATCCTGATCGCTGCCATACGGTCCGCCCGCCACCGCATGAATCTCCAGCTTCGCCGTCGACTGGATGATCTCCTCGACCCGCCCGATCTCACTGATGCCCGGCAACTCCACCAGGATCTGGTTCTCGCCCAGGCCGAACTTCTGGATCACCGGCTCCGCCACGCCCAGCTTGTCGATGCGCTCGCGGATCGTCTCGATCGACGTGTCCACCGTGCGGGTCGCCAGGTCCCGTGCCCCCGACTCCTTCATCGTCAGCGTCGTCGAGCCATCCGGCGCCGTCGCCACGTCATACGCGCCGTAGTTCACGCCGTTGAAGACCCCGCGCGCATCCGTCAGCTTCCCGGCCGGAACCGCCGAGACCACGATCGTCCGCGGCTTCGCCGGATCGGTCCGCGCCGCCGTCGCGCCGGGAATCCCCGCCGCCTGCAGATCGCTCGTCAGCCGCACCGCGTCGCGGTCCACCGTCGAGGCGATTGCCTCGTCCACGTGAACCTCCAGCACCAGGTGCGTTCCGCCCTTCAGGTCCAGGCCCAGGTGGATGCGATTCGTAATCGCCTCCTTCAACCCGCCCTTCGGAATCCCAAAGATCCCATAGACGAAGACCACCAGCACCGCAACGATGAATGCCGTCTTACCGGCCAGATTCTTTCCCATATTTCTCTCTTCAACCTAAATAATGTGTGTCGTTCCGCGCGATTTCTTTTGAAGCGTCATTCCTAGCGAAGCGGCTTTAGCCGCGAAGTCGAGGAACCCCCGCATTTTGCCCTTGCCGCCACGGCTATTCACGCCGACTTACGAAGCCGGCTCGTCGGTCGTCACCGCCGCAATCGCGCTCTTCACAAACTCCAGCTTCACTCCGTCAGGCTGCACGCGCAGAATCACCGCGTCGTCCTTTACCGTCAGAACGGTGCCGCGGATTCCGCCATTGGTCGTTACGCGGTCACCCGACTTGATCTGACTCAGCATCTGCTGCCACTTTTTCTGCTTCCGCTGGTTTGGGACGATCATCAAAAAGTACAGCGCAACAAAAAACAGTATCGGCAGAGCGAGCCCGCCCAGGCCTCCCAGCCCGCTGGGCGCATTCTGCAACCAAAGTGCGAACATCCTTTGAACTCCATCCCCTCAGGGTGATCCGGCGCACCGGCCCGCGTAGAAAAATCGCAGGACGCTCGAAACAAGGCGCAACCCTGCTTAGAGGCCGAAAATTGAGTGCCTAGCCCCTAAGCATCGCCGCTCGCGCACCCCGGTGTCAAGAAAATCAGGCTATTAAACGCCATCACGCGCAGGATTCGCCGCAACTCCCTCACGTCGCTCGCTATTCGCACCGGATCGCCGACATCGGATCAATTCGCGCCGCACGAACCGCAGGCAGCAGCGAAGCCCCGCACGCCACCGCCCCCAGCGCCGCAATCGACCCCGCAAAGACCATCGGGTCCCGCGGTGAAGTCTCGTACAGAAAGCTCGCCAGCACCTTCGACAGCATCACCGCCGCCGCCAACCCCGCTTCGCAGCCGATCGCCGCCACCACCGCGTTCTCCCGGAAGACCATCGCCAGCACCCGCAGCCGCTGCGCCCCCAGCGCCATCCGTATCCCGATCTCGCTCGTCCTCCGCGCCGTCGCATACGACAGCGTCCCGTACAGCCCGATCGCCGTCACCAGCAAAGCGCATCCGGCAAAGAACAGCCCCAGCACCGCCATCATCCGCTCCGTGCCCACCGACGTATCCACCACATCATCCATCGGACGGACCACGGGAGCCGGAATCACCGGCGCCAGCCGCGACGCCAGCTCACGAGACGATGCAACGAGCGGAGCCCACGGCCCCTCCACCCGCACCACCGCATTCAGCGAAGGCTTCGGCTGCTGGTCCTGCTGGATCGGCACATACGCCGCCGCCGCCGCTGGCCTGCGCACGTCTCTGTACTTCGCATCGCCGACCACCGCCACGACCTCGTACGCGGTCTTATCTATCGTATTCACGACCTGCCGCCCCAGCGCCTCGCCATCCGGAAAGAATTGCCTCGCTGCCGTCTTATTCAGAATGATCTTCTGCCCCGACGCCTTCGTATCGTTCCACGTAAACCCACGCCCCTCAAACATCGGAATCCGCATCGTCCTGAAGTATTCCGGCCCAACACTGTTCATCCAGATCAAATGCTTCCCGTTCGCGCTCGAATAACGCCCGTTCCAGTTCCTGTGCGAGAGCGGCACGATGAACTCAAAGCTCACATCCTTCACCCCCGGCTGCGTCTTCAGCCCCTCGCCGATCTGCCGGTACAGCTCCATTAGCTGATCCCCCTCAAGCTGCTGCTTGTCCATGCTGAAGGCGATATTCACCACGCCGCGCGGATCGAAACCCAGCTCCGAGCGATACAGCCTGACCAGGCTCGTCGCCAGCAACCCGGCTCCTGCCACCAGTACCAACGCCAGCGCAACCTGCGACACCATCAGCACCCTCGGAAGCAGCCTGCTGCGCTCATAGGCCTTCGTCGCATGCTGCCCCTCTTTCGATCTGCTCGTTCAGGTCGCCGCCCGTCGCCTTGAGCGCCGGAATCAGCCCGATCAACACCGCCGCCGTAACCGCAACCAGCGCCGCAAACCCGAACACCCGCAGATCCAGCGACGCGTCCAGCGCCATGCTGTCCGGTCCGTTCCCGCCAGACAGCATCGCCACCAGCGCGTGGCTCACCACCGGAGCCAGCACCAGGCCCAGCGCCGTTCCCGCCACCGCAATCAGCAGGCTCTCGATCAGCAGCTGCCGGACCAGCCGCGCCCGCGTCGCTCCCAGCGCCAGCCTCATCGCCAGCTCCCGCTCCCTCGCTGCTCCCCGCGCCAGCAGCAGACTCGCCAGGTTCAGGCACGCCAGCAGCAAAATCCCACCGCACATACAGAACATCGTCACCAGCGGCTTGCGAAACACAAAGCGCACATAGGCAAACCCCAGAGAACCGGGCTCTGCGGCGAAGTGGAAGTGATGCTTCTCCTCATCCCTAATCCAGTTCCCATCGTCAGTAGACCCATGCAGAATCGGCCCCGACAGGGGCAGCAACGCCGCATTTGCCTGCTCCACCGTCACCCCCGGCTTCAGCCGCGCCATCACCACCAGCCACCATGAATGAATCCCGCCATGAATATGGTCCCGCGGAGCGTCGATGATCGGGTCCGCCGACTGCGGCGCATAGATCAGCGGCCTCTGCGTCGGGTCCGCTCCCGTAAACCACTTAGGCATCACCCCCGCAACCGTAAACGGCGTATTCGCGATCACTAGCTTCTTCCCCACCACATCCGGAGCGCGCCCAAACCAGGTCTTCCAAAACTCCTCGCTGATCACCACCGCCAGCCCCTGCGGACTTCCGCCCTCCCTGTCGTCCTCAGGCGTCAGATACCGTCCCATCAGCGGAGCCACCTGCATCGCCGCAAAGTACTGCCCGCTCACCAGCACCCCGCGAACGTTCTCGTTGCCCGACTCACCCCGCACCTGCAGCGTATCCGCGTTGTACGCAAAGACATTCGCAAACACATCATGCTTGTCCTCAAGCCCGCGAAAGAACGGCGTGCAGAATGAGTACCTACGGCCCGCCCTCCTCATAACGCAGCACCGCCATCTGCTGCGCCTCCGGCACCGGCAGCGGACGCAGCAGCAGCCCGTTGATCATCGAGAACACTGCCGTATTCGCCCCCACCCCCAGCGCCAGCGTCCCCAGCGCCACCGCCGTAAACCTCGGTGACTTCCGCAACAGCCGCGCCGAAAACCTCACATCACGAACCAGATTCTCCAGCCAGCGAAACTGCCACACCTCGCGCAGCCGCTCCTGCCACCGCCTCGCATCCCCGAACGTCCTCCGCGCCGCCGCATCCGCCGCCCCCTCCGGCATCCCCTCGCGCAGATACCGCGACCGCAGCATCTCCTGGTGAAACTCCATCTCCTCGGCCATCTCCTGCTCCGCCCGCCGCCCGCGAAACAGCCGCTTCATCCGCCCCAGAAACTGATGCATCGCCGGTCCCATACGCTCATCTCCCGAAAACCGAAAGCTCACGAAGCCTGCATCACAAACGCCACCGCAGCCGAGAGCCGCGCCCACCTCTGCGTCTCCGCACTCAGCTTCTTCTTCCCCTCAGCCGTCAGCCGATAAAACTTCGCCCGCCGGTTGTTCTCCGAAGCCCCCCACTCCGCCTCCAGCAACCCGCGCAGCTCCAGCCGGTGCAGCGCCGGATACAGCGCCCCCTCCTCCACCTTCAACAGCTGCTGCGACATCTGATGAATCCACTCCGCCACTCCATACCCATGCAGCGGCCCACGCGCCAGTGCCTTCAGAACCAGCATCTCCAGCGTCCCCTGCAACAGATCGCCCGACTCGACATTTTCTTCCCTAATCATCTTAGGGGAACGCTAGACCCCCGCCGGCAACCTTGTCAACCCCTTTCGGGCGAAGCGTCCTGAGCGAGCGCAGACCAGCCATCTCGTGTAAAGTTGGCAAAGTCGTTCGACCCACACCACCCATTCGACCCACACCACCCATGTGCATCCAGCGACCTCTCCTCGCCCTGGCCCTCCTCCTCACCGCCACCACTCTCCCTGCCCAGAACACCTTCCCCGACGGCCGCCTCGACCCCACCCGCACTCCCACCACCACCGCCCAGCCGCTCCACACCCCGCTGCCCGAGCAGTACCTCTGGACCGCCGGCGACGTCACCGCCCTCCGCCGCGACCGCGGCAGCTTCCCCGCCAGCCTCACCGAGCTCCGCACCGACCCCCACTTCTTTCGCGCTCACTTCAAGCTCGCCAGCCTTCCCGCCGCCGCCACCCTCTACCTTGCCGGCCCACGCGAGGCCCACGTCTACCTCAACGGCCGTCTCCTCGCCGACTTCGCCAGCAACCTCGACGCCCCCATCAACTTCCACGTCTTCCACGCCGACGCCACCCAGGCGCTCCGCATCGGTGACAACACCCTCGCCATCGAAGCCATCCGCGGACGCGGAGTCCCCAGCGAGGGAGGCTCCATCCCCACCCGGCAGTTAGCCTACGGCGAAGTCCTCGCCGCCAAGATCGTCCCCGCCCCCTTCGGTGTCGAAGCTCCCGCCCTCGTCCTCACCGACACCAACTGGCGCTCCACCACCGCCCGCACCAGTCGCTGGCAGGACCCCGCCTTCAACGACCGCGACTGGCTCCCCGCCGCATCCCTCGGCTCCATCGAGGACAACATCGACCTCTTCCAGTGGAACGCCGACGCCGGCATGTACGCCTGGCCCGGATACATGGGCATGTCCCAATCCCTCCGCACCTTCGAGTTGAAGCCCCAAACCGTCACCCACATCTACGCCGGGCGTTCGCGCCTGACCAATCTCGACGCCCTCACCAAACCCTCGGCGACTCCATTCGCCATCACCCTGCCCGGCATCGTCACCGACGCCGACGCCCCCACTCTCCTGCTCGACTTCGGCCGCGAGATCTCCGGCCGCCTCCTCGTCGAATCCGCCTGCGACTGCATCGCCACCCTCTCGATCGCCTACGGTGAGTCCGAGATCGAGGCCATGAGCACCGGCCTCGCCCCTGGCCGCAACGGCGGCAATATTCTCGGCACGAACCTCCTCGAGGTCCCCGCGCGCGGCACCGCTCGAGGCCCCAAATCAGGCTTCCGCTACGTCCGCATCTCCTTCCTCCGCGGAGCCGCCACCACCGCCTTCAAGTCCATCCGCGTCGAGGGCATCTACTACCCGGTCGACTACGCCGGCCACTTCCAGTCCTCCGACCCCCTCCTCAACCGCATCTGGGAGACCGGAGCCTACACCGCCCACCTCTGCATGCAGGACGGCATCTGGGACGCCATCAAACGCGATCGCGGCCGCTGGGCAGGCGACCTCGACGTCGCCGGCCGTGTCATCTCCACCGTCTTCGGCGACCGCCGCCTCATCGAACAGACCCTCCGCCTCCTCGTCCCCGAGGGCACCGGCCCCGCTCCCGCCATCAACGGCATCCCCGGCTACTCCGCTCAATGGATCGCCGACCTCTACGGCCTCTATCTCCGCTCAGCCGACAAGGACTTCCTCGCGTCCCAGCGCGACAACCTCCTCCGCGTCCTCGCCGGCATGGACACCACCCTCGACGCCAACGGCCTCCTCGCCAACACCCAGCAGGCGTGGCTCTTCGTCGACTGGGCCCCCGGCCTCCACAACAATAGCCCCGAAACCCGCATCGGAACCCAGCTCCAGTACATCCGCGCCTACACCGCCGCCGCCCGCCTCTTCACCTGGATGGGCGACGCGCGCAACAGCGCGAAGTACGAAGCCCGCGCTCGCGCCGCCATCGCCGCCGCCCAGGCCAACTTTCGCGATCCCCGGACCGAAACCTACGGCTCAACCTGGCAGCTCAACGCCCTCGCTGCACTCGCGATCCCCAACCCCGACAACACCGCCCTCTGGACCGCCGTCCTCTCCCATGTCAAACAGGACAGCCCCGCCGACCCGGTCATCACCCCCTACTTCAACGCCTACGTGATCGACGCCATGGCCTCGCTCGGCCACCGCCGCGAGGCCCTCGACTGGATACGCCAGTACTGGGGAGGAATGCTCGCCGAGGGCGCGACCTCCTTCTGGGAGGGTTACGACCTCCGCTGGCCCAAGTCCGACCCCCACCTCTCCCTCCAGGCCGACAACACCTCCGGCTACTTCGTCTCGCTCGCCCACGGCTGGTCCTCCGGACCCACCGCCTGGTTGGCCGAAAACATTCTCGGCATTACTCCCCTCGACCCCGGCTACGACACCGTCTCCATTCACCCCGACCTGCTCGATCTCTCCTGGGCCTACGGCTCCGTCCCCACCCCCCACGGCCTCATCAAGATCAACCTCGACAAGCAACGCGGAATCGTCCTCGACCTTCCCCGCGGAGTCACCAAAGCCTCCGTCACCTTCACTCCCACCAACCCCGCCGCCGACGTCTACCTCAACGGCAGACCCGCAGCCTGCGGTAAGTGCCTCAGCAACGAGACCCCACCCCTGCGCGTCCTCGAACTAACCGCTGCCGGCCACTACGAGATCACCACCCCGACGCCCCCATCCGCAAAGAAGCGATGAGAGCGCCCTACCGCAAAAGTTCAGAGAGCGAGTTCTGGGACACCGTCTTAGGGCGCGGGAGACCCACCTCGGAACAGAGACGTCAGTTCCGTTTTGGCCCTGGAGAACACCTTAGGTATCGGAACTGTTGAATGTTTGATCTAGCCCGCTCCAGGATTCTGTAGTACATTTCTGCCCAGTGAGTAATGGCTGCGCCGTATCTGATTGAAACACTCTGCGTTACTGCCTTTGGTCCCAGCTGAGCCGCCCTTTTCCTTATGTGCGCCCTTGTGTGACGGACTCGCCCATTTGTCGTCATCACATACTGTCGGAGAGCACATTGGAAGGCATAGAGGACTATTCTTTACCTGCTGCTTCGGCGGCGAACCCATCGAACGAGATCACAGCTCAACCACCTGCCCCCAAGCCTCTCTGGGGATGGCGCATAGTCGGCTTCCTCTTAGGCTGGGGAAAGTGTAAGACCTGCAACAGGCGTCTGTCCTTTGAGGATCGCAGCGAGGAATACTGCAACGATCACTGTGACGATGACTTGGGCCTATGGTAGTGGACCAGGGTCTCGGGCAGTTCCCTAGAAGTAAGCGTTCCTAAAGTATTTCATTCGAGCCCACGGGGGTATGTCCCATGCATCGTCGCGCCTGAAGGGACGAACAAGCCCCCGGCAAAAAGCAGCCCCCGCCAGGCGTCCTCGCCGACAGAAACGCAATCTCGCTCAAACAAAACTTCTACATTTAAATTTGAACCACTCCGCCGCTCCCCCCACTCTCATAGGTGGGAGCCCAAGCCGATGAATCCAGACACCTTCTCCGCCCGCCGAGCAGCCTTCCGCAAACTCCACGAGTCCGGATTCTTTGTCCTGCCCAACCCCTGGAACATCGGGACCGCCCGCTACCTCCGCTCCCTCGGCTTCAAGGCCCTCGCCACCACCAGCTCCGGATTCGCCTTCGCCAACGGCCTCCCCGACGCCGAGTGGGCCGTCTCCCGCGACATGGCCCTCCAGCACATCCGCACCATCGTCGAAGCCGTCGGCGCCGGCCCCAACGCCCTGCCCGTCAACGCCGACTTCGAGTCCGGCTACGCCCACGCCCCCGACGACGTCGCCCACAACGTCCGCCTCTGCGTCGCCACCGGAGTCGCCGGCCTGTCCATCGAGGACGCCACCGGCGACCCCGCGAAGCCCCTCTACGATCTCCCCCTAGGCGCCGAGCGCATCCGCGCCGCCCGCGCTGCCATCGACGCCACCCAAACCGGAGTCCTCCTCACCGCGCGCACCGAGTGTTTCCTCGTCAACCATCCCGACCCACTCCGCGAGGCCCTCCGCCGCCTCATCGAATACGCCGAGGCCGGTGCCGACGTCCTCTACGCCCCCGGACTCCCCGACCGCGCCGCCATCGCCGCCGTCGTCCGCGCCGTCGCCCCCCGGCCCGTCAACGTCCTCGTCACCTCCACCCTCCTGCCCCCGCTCCCCGAACTCGTCGAACTCGGCGTCCGCCGCGTCTCCACAGGCTCCGCCCTCGCCCGAGCCGCATGGACCGGCTTCATCAACGCCGCCCGAACCCTCGCCCACGAAAACTCCATGGCCGGCCTCGACAACATCGCCACCTTCCGCGAAATCAACGACTTCTTCCGTAAAGACCAGGCCCAGCGAGCCATCGAAGAAGGCGACTAGCCCGCTCCCTCGGCATCTCCCGCTCTCCCCTCGCCCTCACACCTGTCCCGCCCCCGTTTCCCATTTTGGGAAATCGGCGAATTAGGCTCATTCGGGCACACAAGGCTGAGGTAATATCACTCCCGTCCTTTTGTAACTTTTCTCTTCGGAGCTCGCCTTTGGTTATCTACAACTACGTCCTGTCGTTTGTGCGCCGTCTCCTCCAGCACGACGAGAGATGTCCTCTCTGCCGTTCTACTATCCGTTCTGGCACGTGCCGTTGTCCTTATGGCGCCTGAAGCTACGACTTCTTCCGCAAAGACCGGCCCAGCGAGCCATCGAAGAAGGCGTCTAACCCCAACCCTGAAGCCGCGGTCAGACTGCGTTCCTCACAACCCCTTATAAAAACCGCCGTCAACCAGCAGAGTCTGCCCCGTGATGTAAGCCGCCCGCTCCGACGCCAGCCAGACAATCGCGTCGGCCACCTCCGCCGGCTCGCCCACGCGCCCGAGCGCCGTCTCCGCGCCCAGGCGTTCAAGATAGTCGCTGTCGCTGACGCCCAAGCCCCTGGCACGCTTCGCCACCAGATCCTTGAGCCGCTCCGTCGCCGTATAACCCGGCGCCACATTGTTCACCGTAATGCCATCCCTGCCAAACTCGTTCGACAGGCTCTTCACCAGCCCCAGAACACCGGCGCGCACCGCATTCGAGTACACAAGGTCGTACACCGGCTGGCGAACAGAGACAGAAGTGATCGTGACGATGCGCCCCCACTTCTTCTTCTGCATGTGTGGCACGACCGCCCGCGCGAAGTGGACGATGCTCATCAGGTTCATCTCCACCGCGCGCTGCCACTCCTCGCCCGTCGTCTCAAGAAACATCTTCGCCGGAGGCCCGCCCGCGTTCGTCACGCACACATCGACTCCGCCAAATCGCTCCGCGACCTGATCGACGAACCGCGCGACAGCCGCCGCATCCGTCACATCCACCGGCTCCGCCAACACCTCCGCCGCATAACGCTCGCGAACTTCCGCAGCCGCCTTGTTCAGCTTCTCAGCATCCCGCGAGCACATCGCCAGACGCGCACCCTCCGCCGCAAACCTCTCCGCGGCGGCACGAGCAATCCCCTCGCTTGAAGCCGCGACGATTACGCTCCGCTTCCAAAGCCCCAGGTCCAAGCCTTACCCCTTCTCTGCCGTCGCCTCGCGGCGAAGGTACGCATCGTCGCGATCGATCCAGTCCTGCCGCGGAGGATTGAAGACATCGAGGTCCACCGTGTCCTCCAGCGCATTGGCCTCGTGCGGAACATTCGGCGGAATGCACAACACCTCACCGGCGCGAACCACGATGCGCTCGCCCGCGATCAGGAACTCAAGCGCGCCCTCCAGGATATACGTGATCTGCTCATTGTGATGCTGGTGCAGCGGAACGTTAGCTCCTTTCTTCAGCAGCACCCGCGCGACCATCACATTCGTCCCCACAACAAACTGCCGCCCGATGTGCGAGCTCATCTGCTCCACCTCAACATCCTTCCACTTCACATAGGAAGGCCGCTCCATTTCGCTCTCCATACGCTCACTCTCCCGGCAACTCGACCAGAGATATCCTACCCCTCGCCGGCACTACTTTGTCTTGATTACGAAATCGATCGTCAGCTCGTTCTTCACTTTGACCGTGCCTCCAGCGGCGCTCACTGGCTCGATACCGAAGTCGGTCTGCTTGATCGTCGCGCTACCGACGTAGTTGCCATCAACCAATTGCACACGCACCGGGACCGCCCTCGTTTCGCCGTGCAGCGTCAACCTGCCCGAGACATCCCACTTCCTGTCTCCGGTGGGTTGAACCTTATCCGACACGAACCTGATCTCAGGAAAGCGCGCGCTCTCAAGGACTCGCTCCTGCATCGAATGCTGAACTTCACTCTGGTGTTCTTCCGGAAGAACCGTCAGACGCGCCGCTTCCACTCGGAAGCTGACCCTAGCATTTGAGCCATCATCAATGGTGCCTTCAGCAATCGGCGCCGTCACCGTGTGCTCATGACCGGCGGCCGAGAACAGCCCGCTTTTGCCGACATGGATTGTCAGAGTGCTGCGCTCGGCATCGATCTGCTTCTGTTCCGCAGACAGCTGCATCACTCCAAACGAAAGAAACAGAACCGGCACCAGAATCGCTCTCACAACAATCTCCTCTTACGCGGTTCCCCGCATACTCTCCCCCCATCCTAAAAGCGAAGCAACAGCCCACCTGTTAAGACAACATTATTCTGCCGCGAACTGATCGTGGGAACACCGTAGTTCGGCTGTCCGGAATAGAAGTCACGCACTTCAAAGCGCGCGCCAATCGGAAGCTTTTCAAGGACAGGAATCCCACTCAGGCGGATCAGTGTTTTTGTATCCACGCCTCCACCGAACTCGAACGTTCCGGTGCTGCCCTGGCCGGTGACATCAACACTGCCCGCGCGCGGTTGTTTCGGAGCGAAGTTGGCATATCCGCCGCCGAACAGGAGCCACGGCTGCAAGGCTCCATCGGCGTTGAACTTCACCCGCACATGCGGTGTGAGAAACAGATAAGCGTACTGAGGGCTGACGTCCGCAGCAGGGTAGCTGGCCTTCACATCGAAGGGCGATGCGAGAAAGTCGATGCCTGCATACACAGCGATCTGACGGCCGATGAGCCGCCGGTCGTACTCCGCGCCGAACGCAAGACTCGAGTTCAGGTTGACATCACCGCCTCCCCTCAGCTCGATCGACGGAGTCAACGTCGCGCCAACGACCAGCCCGACCTCATTCTTCAGAGTGGGATCGGACGATTGTGCATGCGCCGCAGATGCTATCAGCGGAACAAGCACGCACAGGACAACACCTATGACAAATCTCTTCATCTCTGTCCACCTTTCTGCCGGTGAACCTGCAGCCAGACACGGCCTCGCCGTATCGCTGCGCGGCCTACGCGAGCAACTGGAAAACAGCGCAAATTTTTGCGACGAGCTAGCTGGCAGCCGGCACTCGTAACGCCGTCCTGCCTTGGAATGGTCCTCTTGGAAAGCCCGCTTAGGAAGCCCGCCGAACCACTTCACCCATGAGAGTCCGGCAAGAACAAAAAGTAACAACTCGCTCACGGGGCAAAGTGTGACCTGACCGTGGCACTCTTCGCCACCGGCTTCGCGCTTCCAGACGCCTTTGCTGTTGCCTTTTGGCGGTTGCCTTTGCCGTTGCCGTTGTTGTTGCCCTTGCCGTTGTCGTTGCCCTTGCTTCTGAGGTAGGCCGGGGCTTCAGCCCCGGCATCTCATCCCCCAAATAACAGGGGCTTCAGCCCCTGAGGTATGCCTCAGCCGCAATCCGCCAAAGACCCTGCAGGCGCCCAACCATCACGCCCACCTCACCCGTCATTCTGAGCCGAAGGCGAAGAATCTCAGTAGTTCGTCCAAGTCGCCACCGCGCCATGGCCCAAAGAACTAAAGACCAAAAAATGTTGTCAAGCCCCCAAAACCCCTCATCCCACGAACAAACCACATAAAATAAGCCACATACGCCCAAAAAATAAATCTGGAAAAAGCGCCGATTCACCCACCCACCCCGGCTATCCTTAAACCAGTAAGAGAAAAGCCCCGGCCACCAACCCGGGGCTAACTCATTTAGATTCAAGATTTTTGCCCATAACCCACATAGAATCAAGATTTTAGCCCAACAAAGCAGACATCTCTCTGAAAACAGATACTTTACCGCGAAACAGGGGGGAGGGAGGTTCCCAGCAGCCGCCGAGCGAGATCATCCACCATCTCCGACGGCTCCTCCTCGCACAACCCCGTATGAACCGGCGAAACCTGGATGATCGTGCTCCGCGGCGAGACCAGCCAGTGAAACCGCTCCCGCTGCGACAGCCGCGCAATCGGTCCCGCTGAAGCATCGCCAGCCGCGATCTTCGGAATCGCCTCCAGATGCCGCCGCACCAGTTCCACGTCCGTCTCCGGCCAAAGCGCCCTCAACCGCGCCTCGTCCACCACAACCCGAGCCTCAAGAAACCGGCGCTCGAGACAAAACACAATCACGCCCGCGTTGATAAACTCCCCTCGCTCCACGCGAGGAACCACGCGCACCACCGCATAATCAAACGAGCTCGGAACGGGCACGATTCGCCTCCTCCACAAACCTCGCCGAAGCCTTCAGCCGGCGCGAAAAGAAATCCGAATACACCGCACGCTTCTCCCCAGCGCTCAAACCATCGCGCCCTTGAGTTGTATCGCGCAGCAGCCACTTGTCCGGAACCACCTCAAGAATCTCGGCGATCCACTCCGTCGTCAACCGCAGCCGAGCCCGCTCATCCGCCTCTTCCAGCGCGCTCGCCCACTGCAGCAGAACATGATGCTTCACCTCACGAAACGGAGATTCAGCGCGTTCCAGCATCGTCTCCCAGTCATGGTGAACGTAGATCGAAGCTCCATGATCGATGAAGTAAAGCTCGCGATGCCAGCACAGCAGGTTCGCATTCCGCGGCGTGCGATCCACGTTCATCACGAACGCATCGAACCAAACCGCCATCGAAGCCGTCTCCGCATCCGCCGCATCGCAAGCCGCCGGATCAAACATCGTCGCGCCGGGAAGAAAGTCCAGCGCAAGGTTCAGCCCAACGCTCGCCTTCAGCAGATCGCGAATCTCCTGATCCGGCTCATTGCGCCCCAGCGCCGAATCGACCTCCATAAACACCAGCTCCGGAACATTCAGCCCCAGCTCGCGGCCGATCTCGCCCGCAACCAGCTCTGCAACCAGCGCCAGCGGACCTTGTCCCGCACCGCGAAACTTCAGCACATAAAGCCCAAGATCGTCCGCAGCGACGATCGCCGGAAGGCTTCCGCCCTCGCGCAGCGCCGTCACATACTGCGTCGCCCGTACCGTCCGCAACTCCATCCATCAAGTGTAGCGGCGGCGAACGCGAGCGGAGAAAGCTCTAGTTGCCCGAAGCCGTCTTCGTGCCCTTCGCCTCGAACTGCTCGTTCATCCACAGCTTCAGCGAGTCAAGGCTCTGCTCGCGGCCCAGGAAGTCCTTCACCAGCTGCGTCGCCGGCTTCGAAGCTCCCGGATCCAGCACCGTCCTGCGATACCGCATCGCCGCTGGACCGCCCAGCAGGTTCGCCTTGTCGAACTGCGCAAAGAAGTCCACCGCGATCACCTTGTCCAACATGTACGTGTAGTAGTTCGACGAGTAGCCCGTCAGATGCGTGAAGCTCGCATAACCCCTGTTTCCGTCCACAAACGTCGCGCGAGAGAATCGCTCGGCGTCCTGCCGCCACAGAGCATCGAAGTCCACATCCGCCGGCGCACGATCATGCAGCTGCAGCGAGTACGTCGAATACAGCAGCTGTCTCTGCACCCAGTTGCCGCGCCCGTACGCTCCGGCCGCGTTCATCTTCTCCACCAGAGAGCGCGGAATCACCGCTCCGGTCTTATAGTCCTTGCCGAACGCCGACAGAACTCCGTAGTCGCGGAACATCTCCTCCAGCATCTGCGAAGAAGCCTCGACAAAGTCGCCCTCGACATTGAATCCGCCGCCGTTCGACCACTGTCCCTGGCTGCCAAGAATGTGGTGCATCAGGTGACCGAACTCATGGAAGAAAGTCACCACCTCGCTGTACTCCATCAGTCCGGGATCGCCCGCAACGCCGCCCGAGAAGTTGCAGATCAGCACACCCTCGGGAATCTGCCTTCCGCGAATCCCCGGAACCACCGGAGCCGACGAAAACCACTTGTCCTTGCCCTCGCGCGGGTGCATGTCCAGATAGATCCGTCCCAGCTTCTTATGATCGGAACCCACAGCGTCGAAGACGTCGTACGTCGACACCGACTTATCCCACGTCTTCGCACCGGGAACCGCCTTGAACTCCACGTGGAACAGACGCGCCGCCGTCGTCAGGATTCCCTCCTGCACCTGCGTGTAGGGAAAGTAAGGCCGCACGCTCTGCGCGTCGAAGTCGTACTTCGCCCGGCGATATTGCTCCGCCCAGTAGCCATAGTCCGAGGCGAGGATGTTCTTCAATCCCGGCTGCTGGCTCTGCGCATAGGCAAGCAGAACGTCGTACTCCTTGTCCGCGATGTCGTGCGAGGCCTCGTCCACCTGCTTCAGAAACGCCTTCAGGTTGTTCGCCGAGCCTATCATCTGGTCGGCCATCGCGAAGTCCGCGAAGGTCACGTAGCCCAGCGTCGTCGCCAGCTCCTGCCGCGTCTCCAGAATGCTCTTCAGCACCGCGACGTTCTTCGGATACGCTCGCTCGTTGTATGCGATGTACATCCGCTTGCGCAGATCGGCGCTCTTGGCGAAGCTGATCACCGGCGTAAAGTCCGGAGAGTCCGTGGTCAGCGTATAGCTGCCGTCGGCTTTGGGCTTGTGCCGCGTGATGTAGTCCTCCGGCAAGCCGTCCAGCTCAGCCTTCGCCGCGCTGATCTCCAGCTTGCCGTCCGCGACATTGCGCCCGAAGACCAGCGACTGCTCGGTGATCTTGTCCTGCAGCTGGCGAATCTTCGCCCGCGTTGCGTCGTCCTTGTCCACGCCCGCAAGCCGGTACTCCAGCAGCGCGCGCTCCACGTAGTGCTTCGTCGCCGCGTCATTCGCAGGCAGCGGAACCGCCGACAGCGCCTTGTACACCGCCTGGTTCAGGTTCAGCTCCGTCTGGACCGACGAGATCTTCGCCACCAGCGCCTGCCCCTTGTCGCGCAGCGGAGCCGCATCGCCGACCGCATACATCAGATAGGCCTCGTTACCCGCCAGATTAAGCTCGTTCAAAGCATCGTCGTACGCGCGAACCGTATTCGCCACCGTGTGCTCGCCCTTCACCGCCGTCACCTTGTCGATGTCGGCCTTCACTGCGGCCAGCCGCGCATTCACCCATGTCTCGAGCGCCGCCGGATCGGCTCCTCCGGCCCACGCATGCAGCGGATCCGGCTTCTGCGCGCGAGCCCCGGCAGAGAGAGCAACCAACAAAGCAGCAGTAACTCCGCCACGAACGACGCTGTTCCGCGCAAGACGAGAGCTGACCATGAAATCCTCCAAAGAGAACCGAAGCTTCGGCGAATAGAGTGTTGTACCGGCGAGTATACCCAACGATTCCGCGGCTACCTAGACAAACGTGACGCCTGCATAGACCTACGTGACGCCTGCATAGACCTACGTGACGCCCGTGCTTCCTTCAGTGACCCGCTGCGCCCGCCGAGGCTCGGCTGCATTTATCCTTGCACGCATGGCCATCGCCGAAGACCTCGCACACGTCATCCATCAGGAGTCTGAACTTCGACTCCCACACTTCTACCACAACGACGCCTGGGAGCTCGGGCTTCTGCTCCGCAATCTCGCCGTCTCCCGCAGCCACACCCTCGTCATCGACATCCGCCGCTTCGGCCAGCCCTCGCAGCCGCTCTTCTACACCGCGCTGCCCGGAACCACGCCCGACAACGCCCGCTGGGTCGAGCGCAAAGCGAACCTCGTCGCGCGCTTCCACCGCAGCTCCTACCAACTCGGCCTCTTCCTCGCTCAGAACAAAACCACCTTCGCCGAGAAGTATTCGCTGCCGGACGCCGACTACGCCGCGCATGGCGGCAGCTTCCCGCTCCACGTCACAGGCGCCGGCATCATCGGAGCAGTCACCGTCTCCGGCCTCCCCCAGCGCGAGGACCACAACCTCGTCGTCGAAGCACTCTGCCTCACCCTCAAACGCGACCCCGCCTCGCTGCGCCTCCCCTGACCGCACACACGCGACAACATCCCGGCACAGCTTGTAGCATCGAATAAGAAGCACCGAAGGGAGCACCATGAAGGGCACAGACGTTCTCTAACACAGCTTTCAATCTCTGCCGTGATTCCGATTACTCCTTCGGCTTCGGCAGCGACGTAAGATAGGCCCTGACCTCCGCCTCGTACGACGTCACGGCGCTCTTCAGATCTTCATTCCGCTTGATCTTCGCCTGCCTCTCTGCCGCACTGTCGGTAGCAGCCGGCTGCGGATACTGATACTCGCCCGACGGCTTCATCTTGAACTCCGCCGTCACCTCGTACCAGTCGCGATCGAACGGCCGGTTGGCCTCGAAGTACACCGCCAGTTGCATAATCACCACCAGGTCCGTGTAGCAGTAGAAGCTTCGCCCCGGCTCCTCGTTCGGTTCCACGCCAGGAACTTTCCCTCCAGTTCCATCACCTCCGGCTGCGTCGCCAGCAGATAGCAGAATTGCCGGTACGACATCTTCGCCGTCGTCCTCTCCAGCACCGCCTCCACGCACGTCGCCCCCAGCGCCTCGTCGCTGCCCAGCTTCAGGATCATCCACGCCGCTGAGGCCACCTGCTCGCCCCTTCTGCTCTTGAAGAAGAACTGCCCACGCCGCTTGCGGAGAATATCCATGCGCAGCAGAAGAAACAGAAACTCGAAGAGCAGCCGCCGCATCTGCTCCGGCGGTGCCGTCGCCCATCCGCCACGCGCGTGCGCTCCACCGCGCGCAGGCTGCGCACAATCGGCAGATAGTGCCGCTCCGACAGCGAATAAAAGTGCGGCAGGATCGTCTTCCAGATCTCCTGCCGCCGAGCCTCCACCGCCTGCTGCCGCTGCAGCCAGAAGCCGATCAGCTCCAGCAGCAGCGGCAGCGTGAAGACCGACAGCATCCTGCGCAGAAAGCGATCTCTCCGCTCCGCCTCCTCGTTCCGGATCAGGATCGGCGGACTCGCAATCGCGCCCTCGCGAACAAGATCGTCCGCGCCCTTCACCCGGTAGCGCACCGTCACGCGATAGCGTCCGCGGCCGGTCGAAGGCCGCAGCTCCACCGGAGCACTCTCGACCGATTCGCCCGGAGCCAGCGACCACGCCTTCAACTCGAGCGGCTGGTACCAGAACCCCGGCTCCTGCGCGTCCACAATCGCCAGCCCGCTGATCGTCTCGCCCGTGCCGTTTTCAAAGCGCACCGTCATGTGCGCAGCCTCGTCCGGACGAACGACGCTCGAATCCACCCACATCCGCACGCGCAGTTTGTTCATTCCCGGCAGAGCCGTCGAGACCGCCACCGCGCTCTGCCGGTCCTCCGCCGGAGCTCCAGGAAAGTGGTACATCAGACGCAGCCCAGCGACGACAATGAGCGCCGCCAGCACAGCCAGCAGCACGTCACGTCAGAGATGCCGCCTCGCCTGCATCGCAGCTCCTTCCGACAGCACAGACTCAGGGCCCGGAGTTGCAGTCTCGCACCACCCGCGCGAGGCAGCCCATCGTAGCACGGGGATTCGCTCGCGACTGCCCGCCCGGAGACCTCCGCACAAATCCGCTCCCGAGCCGTGTTACCGTTCGAAGATGCGCCGATTTACCCTGGCCCTTCTGGCCTTCTTCGCTCCCGTCCTCGCCTCCGCACAGATGCCCGTATCACCCGAGACCCGCGCCACCGTCGCACACATCATCGGCGACGTCATGGTCAACGGCCAGGCCTACGAGTACGACCGCCAGCTCGCCGACACCATCGGCCCGCGCCTCACCGGCTCCGACAATTACGTTCACGCCGTCGCCTGGGCCCAGCAGCAGTTCAAGTCGCTCGGCCTGGCCAACGTCCACACTGAGCCCTTCACCCTGAAGTCCGCATGGGAGCCCGAGACCGCCGCCACCGGCCGCATCGTCACGCCGCGCGTGCAGAACCTGCACATCTACTCGCTCGGCTGGAGCCCGTCCACAGCCGACGGCGGCATCAAGGGCAATGTCGTCTACCTCCAACACCTCACCAACGAAGGCATCGACGCCCAGAAGGATAAGCTCGCCGGAAACATCGTCCTCATCGACCGCGACTCCATCGGCGAGAGCCCCGCCTTCAGCCAGATCCTCCAGGCGCTCGACCACCTCAACAAGCTCGCGCCCAAGGCCCTGTTGCTGGTCGGCGGCCCGAACGGCAGCGAGTCCGCGACCGCGCTGACCTTCGACGGCAGCATCTTCCGCTGCCCTACCGCGGAGGTCGGCGCCGAGGACACCTCGCTCATCCGGCGCATGCTCGACCACGTCCCCGTCTCCGTCGAGTTCTCGTTTAAGAACCGCATCCGCCAGGACGTCGAAGTGAACAATGTCGTCGCCGAGATCCCCGGACGCGATTTGCCTAACGAGGTCGTCATCATCGCCGGCCACCTCGACTCCTGGCATCCCGCCACCGGCGCACAGGACAACGGCACCGGCGCCTCCACCGTCATCGAGGCCGCGCGCGCCATCAAGGCCAGCGGCCGCGCACCACGCCGCACCATGCGCTTCATTCTCTTCGGCGGCGAAGAGCAGGGAATCCTCGGTTCAACGGCTTACGTGAACAACCACCGCGCCGACCTTCCCTCCATCGACTGCGTGCTCATCTCCGATACAGGAGCGCAGCCGGCCAAAGGCTGGTACCTGATGGGACGCGACGATGAGATGGACGCCCTCAAGAACGTCGAGCCGCTGCTCGCCGGCCTCGGCTCCAACGACACCACGCCCTCAACCGAGTTCCTATTCCAGACCGACCACATCAGCTTCGACTTGCTCGGCGTGCCCACGCTCGTGCTCTGGAACGACACCGACAAGTACTTCAAGCTCCACCACAAAGCGTCCGACTCCTTCGACGCCATCAACCAGGCCGACTTGAACCAGGGCGCGGCCACCACCATCGCCACCGCCTACGCCATCGCCGACTCCGCCCAGCCCTTCGCCCCGCACCAGACACCCACACAGGTCGAGGAGTGGCTCAAGAAGGCGAAGCAGTGGGACGACTATCAGTTCTTCAAGAACGCCGGCGTCTTCCCATAGAAACAACTCACTCCCACGATGAGGTGCGGGCTACACTGCACCTCACCCTCACCTCGATGACACAGCTCCCGCCAGCCCCGTCCGCACCCGCTCCATCGTCGCAAGATAAAAGTGCAGATTGTGCACCGAGTTCAGCGTCAGCCCCAGCGGCTCGCCCGCAACAAACAAATGCCGCAGATACGCCCGCGTATACCGCGCACACACCATGCAGCCGCACGTCGCGTCGATCGGCCCCTGGTCCTCTGCGTACTCCTTGCGCTTGATGTTCATGCGCACCGGAAGACCGTCCTCGCCGCGCGCAAACACCAGCCCATGACGCCCCGCGCGCGTCGGCAGCACGCAGTCCATCATGTCCACGCCCATCTTCGCGTACTCCTCAATCTCATCCGGATAGCCTACGCCCATCACGTAGCGCGGCTTGTCTTTCGGTAGCCACTCCAGCGTGCGCGCAATCATCTCGCGCGTCACCTCACGCGGCTCACCCACCGCAAGCCCGCCGATCGCATAGCCCGGCAGATCCATCTCCACCAGGTGCTCCGCCGACTCCTTCCGCAGATCGACGTACATCCCGCCCTGCACGATGCCGAACAGGTTCTGCGTCGCGCCGTTCAACTCCGCATGCCATGGCACCTTTGTTTTGTTTGCTTCGAAGTGATCCTTCGACCGCTGCGCCCACGCGTGCGTCAGCCCCATGGATTCCTTGGTCCGCTCCCAGCTGGCCGGCGTCTCCACACACTCGTCGAAGACCATCGCAATGTCCGCGCCCAGCGCAATCTGCACGTCGATCGAGTGCTCCGGCGAGAAGAAGTGTCGCGACCCATCCAGATGCGAGCGAAACTCCACGCCATCCGGCGTGACTTTGCGCAGGCTGCTCAGGCTGAAGACCTGGAAGCCGCCCGAGTCCGTCAGGATCGGACGCTCCCAGCCCATGAAGCCATGCACGCCGCCCATCCGCGCAATCAGATCGTGCCCCGGCCGCAGATACAGGTGATACGTGTTCGCCAGAATGATCTCCGCGCCGCGCCCGCCTGGCCCCATCCGCTCCAGAACACCCTGCTCGACCGTCTTAACGCTCGCAGCCGTTCCCACCGGCATAAACACCGGCGTCTCGACCACGCCATGCGGCAGCGCGAGCGAAGCCCTTCGGCCGCCGCCGCTCGCGGTCGCCTGAATGTCAAACGTCAAACCCATCCCTTCGATTGTATGGTCCCGCTCACGCTTTCTCGCGGCCGCGTATCGTAGCCCGCGCTCGCCACCGCCGCTGCAAGGGCCGCCACCAAAAAAAGGCGCCAGCCCTGGGGAGGAACTGGCGCCTAAGGATGTATTGACGTTGCTCTAGAACATCACCTTCAGGCCGAACTGAATAATGCGCGGCTGGAAGGTGCTCGAGATCACGCCGCCGGTGGTTGGCGTACCCGGATTCGTAACCGTCCCATTGGACCCATAGGTCAGCAGCGTTCCACCCAGACCGCTCGAAGGCAGGTACAGGTTCGTGTGATTGAAGATGTTGTAGAACTCCGTGCGGAACTCCACCTTCAGGCTTTCGATCGGCGTGTTGAACTTCTTGTTCGCCGCAAGATCCGTCTGATAGAAAGCCGGATTGCGCCCCGGATTGCGCCGCGCGTTGCCGAACGGGCTCAGCAGCGCACCCGAGGCGCTCCGCGTCGCCGGCAGTTGGAAGGCGTTCAGATTCACGTACTGGATGAAGCCGGTGTTCGCCTGCTTCACCGAGCGTCCCTGCGTAATCTTCTGCCCCGGCACGACATTCGGGCGATACTCATTCGCGCCGCGATACGTCGCTGCGATCTGCGGCGAGACTGCGGTGGCTGCGTTCGGCGTATACCCCAGGTTGAACGGCGTACCCGCTTGCATCGTATTGATGCCGCTGATCTGCCATCCTCCCAGCACGGCATCCACAACGCCGTTCGTGCTGTTCATGAACTTGCGCCCGCGACCGAAGGGAAGCTCGTAGACAAGGCTCGTAACGTTCGCGATCGGAAGGTTGTAGTCCGACTGCGAGTAGTCCGCCGCAAGGTTGTTCGCATCCTGCGGCGAAGGCGTGTTGCCCTCAAGCGATGCGCTCGCGTTGTCCATCGAGTGCGACCACGTGAACGAGTTCAGCAGCGTCAGCCCGCCCACCATGCGCTGTTCGTAACGAACCTGCAGCGCGTTGTAGTTCGAATAGAAGCTGTTGACCGCCGCCGTGATGTCACTCGGCCAGTTGCCATACGGCCGGGTGAACTTGCCGTTGGTGATGATCGACGGGTTCAGCTGGTTCGCGTTCAGGAAGCCCTCGAGCTTCAACCCATGATTGCCTACATAGGCCACATCGACGAGGATGTTCTTCGCCAGCTCGCGCTGCACGCTCACGAAGTAGCTCTCCACATAGCTGTCCCGCTTGTTCTTCGGAACGTACGTGATGTTGTCGGTCGCCGGATTGAACGCCGTCACCAGCCCCGAGGGATAGCCCTGCTCCGCCGTCGCAAAGCAGCTCGGAGTCGTTCCGCCGATCGGAATGATCTGCGCCGGCAGCGTCGAGCTGCAGTGATTCGTCGTCGTGGGAGCGATCTGCGTCACGCTGGCAAACTGCGCCTGCGGAGCGTTGATCGCCAGAATGTTGCCCGAGCCCGCGCGCGTGTAGTGCACGTAGCTCGTGCCGAAGCCACCGCGGATTGAAGTCTTCGTGTCAGGAGAGTATGCGAAGCCAACCCTGGGTCCGAAGTCGTTCAGGTCCGGATTGACCAGCGTGTTGCCATACACTCCGCTACCGTGATAGGGCGTAATTCCATTGCCCGCCACCGCTCCCGGCGACAGCGTCAGCACCGTCTGCGTGGCCGGATCGAAGTTCGAGATGTAGTTGTGCTGCTCAGAGTAGGGCGAACCATACTCCCAGCGCATACCGAGGTTCAGCGTCAGCTTCGGGCTCACCTTCCAGTCGTCCTGCGCATAAACGTTCTGCATCGTCTGCCGCAGATGCGCCACGAAGTAGTTCGCCAGCGAATACTGGTTCGTCGCGCCGAAGAGGAAGTCAGCCCAGTAGGTATCGGTCACCGCCGTCCCCACCGCGCTGTATCCTCCGCCGTAGTTGAACGATCCATAGAGCGGGTTGTTGTCGTTCACCGCCATCCAGATGTGCTCGTACTCGTAGCCGAACTTCAGCGAGTGGTTGCCCTTCACCCAGGTGAAGTTGACCTTCGGATCGAGCAGCGCGGGATTCTGCCACTGCGGATTGGTGGTCTGCCGACCGAACCCGCTAAAACCGGTGATACCGATCGCAGGCAAGCCTCCCGACACGCTCGGAATGGTCGGCAGCCCGGGAATCGAGAACGATGAATCGCCGATCGAGAGCGTGTACTTGCCGGCCTTCGTGCGCGAGAGCCCAAGCCGCGCATCAATGATCTTGTTTGCTCCGATCAGGTGCGTGTAGCCCAACGCAATCTGCTGGTTCAGAACACGGATCGTGCCGTTCGTCTGCCCGTCCAGCGGCAGCGGAATGGTCGGGTTATTGACCGCGTTCTCCTTGCGGTCGCTGATGCGAAGGAACCACGAGCTGCTTGGGTTCTGCTGGTAGTCCAGCCGAAGGTCGCCCTTGTCCGAGTAGTCCGTGAACGGCGCCTGCACCGCATAGTCGTTCGACGCCAGCCCCGTCGCGGGCAGGCCTGCTACCGGAAGCCCCGGAATCTGCTTGAAGTACGAGACGATCTGCTGGGACAGCGGACTCATCGCCGCCGCCGGAATCGGCTTGCCCGCCGGATACACCGCGCCTGTCACCGGATTGCGCACCGGAACCACCAGGATGCCGTTCAGCTCGTTCTGCGTCGGCAGCGTCAGCACGCTCAGCGGCTTCAGCACCTGCCGAAATCCCTCGTAGTCCAGAAAGAAGAACAGCTTGTCATGAATGATCGGCCCGCCGAAGTTCACGCCGAACTGATTGCGGTTGAACGTCGACTTCTTGAATGGAACCACGCTGCCAGTATTGCTCACGATGTTCGGTTTGAAGTATCCCGCCGCATTAAGGCTGGTGTTGCGGAGGAACTCGTATGCCGTTCCATGAAACTTGTTCGTTCCGTTTGCCGACGCCGTGTTGATCGTCGCGCCCGAAGACCTTCCATACTCCGCGCTCTCGTTGTTCGTCACCACGCTGAACTGCGCCACCGAGTCCGGAGGAACCGAGATGATCTGGTTATCGAATCCCTGGTTCGACTCGCCGTAGGCGTTGTTGTCCATGCCATCCAGCAGGAAGTTGTTGAACATGCTGCGCTGGCCGTTCACGTTGTACGCGCCCGCGCGCACCAGGCTCGAGATCGAGCTCGTCGTCGCCGCTGTCGGAGCCTGCCGCACGCCCGTCACCAGCCCCATCAGGTCCGAGTAGTTGCGGCTCACCAGCGGCAACGCCGCCGACTGATACTGCGTCACCACCTGGCTGCGCTGGCTCGAATCCGTCTCCACCTGCAGCGAGACGCCCGACACCTCAACCGTCGTGCTCGTCTCGCCCACACCCATCGTCAGGTCGATTCGTTGCCGCGCGCCGACCGACACCGTAATTTCATGCGCCCGCGCCGGCGAAAAACCTTGCTTCGACACCTCGATGTCGTACTGCCCCACACGCAGCGCCGGAACCTCGTAGTCGCCGCTGTCGTTCGTCTGGCGCGTGCTCACGACGCCGGTCGCAATATTTGTGACTTTAACGGTTGCAGTAGAGATCACCGCGCCCGTGGCGTCGTGCACTGTACCCACAATGCTGCCATTGTCATACTGAGCCAGGGCCCGCCCCGATGTCAGTGCCAGGCACACAAGTGTCGCCGTCAGTAAAAAGAGAAATTTGCGCATAGCAGTAACGCTAACGTCTCTCTGTGTACGCACCGTAACCAGACGATGAACAGAACGTTTCATCGGGCTCTCCTGTTGGATTTTTTTGGATTGGTCTATCCGCTACTTCACGCCCGCCGTCACCCGCAGCTGCTCCGGAACCAGCGGGCTCGACAGCAGCTTCGGGTCGCCCGTCAGGTAGTACGTCGGAATCCTCGGGTACTGCTCCTCCACCAGCACCAGCGTCCTGAAGTCGAAGCTCTGCATCTCCGCCCTCGACTCCATCCCGTTCTTCACAATTGCCCCGCACAGCGCATTCACAAACGCCTGCGGCCCCACCGTGTGGTTCTTGTGCGCCTCGTCCGTCGTGATGCCCTCGGGCATCAGCTTCGTCTCTAGGTTGAACCGCGCCCGCGCCGCATTCTCCGCGCGCTCCTTCGCGTGCGGATCGCTCTTCCCCGCGCCCGTCGTGTAGTACTCTACGTAGAACTTCACAAACTGGAACAGCTGCGCCGCGTACGTGGGAACATACGGGCTCATCAGCGCCTCTTTCTTCGCGAACGCCACCGCCACCGGCGATAGCGCCAGATCGTTCTTCTGCTCCCCGCCGAAGTGCAGCCTGTCGCAAATAAATGACTTCTGCGCCTCCGTGCTGGAGATGTCCTTAATAAACACCCGGTTCTCCATCGTGTACGCCGCGCCATCCGCCCTGCGACAGCTCTCCGGATTCAGAAACTGGTCGTGCCATATCAGCGACACCCCATCCGTCGTCACGCCCGTGTCCGTCTCGAGCGTCGTCGACAGCTGGTCCAGCCCGCCCTCAAACGAAGGCAGCGTATTCTCCGGCCTCAATCCCCGTCCGCCGCGATGTGCCGTCACATCGAACCCCGCAAGCCGCGCCCGCTCCTCCTCCGTCTTCGCCGCCGCGCGTTCCTCCTTCAGCACCGCCTGCAGCAGGTCCGGCCGATCCGTAATCAGCCCATCCACGCCCATACGAATCTGCGCGCGCATCTTCTCCGGTTCGTTCGTCGTCCACGGCACCACCTTGAAGCCCTTCGCCTGCAACTCCTTCACAGGAACCGCGCCACTCAGCACCGTCGCATCCACCGGTGACAGCACCGGCACCACCGCACCATGCGCCTTCGCATGTTCGCCGGCCTTCTCCATCAGCTGCAAATAAGGATTCGCCACCTGCGCCTTCATCGCCACCGCCACACTCATCGAGAAGACTACGCCGCCCACAACTCTCTTTGTCATAGACAGCCAGCGTCCCACACCAACGTTACGCTGGTGTAAGAAACACTCTCCGCTGAAAGTGCGCTTGAATTAGAAGTGGTGCGAGATCCCCACAATCACCGTGTAATCCGCAAAGAACGCATCGCCTCTTTTCGTGCCGTTCTCGATCTCCGGAACGCTCGGCGGCCTGTCCCTGCGCAGGGCCCACGGCCCGTTCACCATCAGGGTCGTCCGCCGCACGTTCACCATCAGCCCCGGGTCGATCGAGATCACGCTGCCCGGCCGCCGGAACCCGTTGCTGTCCCCCAGCAGGTCGCGCACCGGAACGCCCTCGCCGCGCACCCCCAGGCTCAGAGCGACGCCGCGCACCTTCGGCAGTCCCTGCGAGACTCCCAGCCGATACAGATACTGGTCCGTCACCGACATCACGCTCTGCCCCGGCTGCGACCGAAACGTCGGCACTCCATTCGTGTCCATCGGGTTGAACAGATACTGCGCCTGCCCATACAGATCGGCCCTGCGCCACATGGACTTGTACCCCTGCGCCCCAATCGTGAATCCCCACCCGCCATCGCCCGGCTGCATTGACTGATCCGCCGTCGCCTCGATCGTCTTGCCCCTGTACAGCGCCGACCCCCTCGCATTGTTGATCCCCACGGGAACCTTCACCATCGCGTTCACCGCCACGTTGCCGCCAAACTCCGTCGGCGGTCGGAAGATCCACCGCTGCGCGCCCAGCAAAATATCCCCCAGCCCGCTCACCTGAAACACCCCCGACGGCGGATACAGCTGATTGCGCGAGCCATCGAACACCGGCACATCCGCGATAAAGCTCCACTGCGGCGTAAACCTGTACTCCACCCCGATGTCGAAGATGTTCTGGTGATTCCTCGTCGCGTTCCTGCGATTGATCTCCTCGTCGCCGATAAAGTACTTGTTCGAGTTGTACACCCTGTACCCGATCTCCACCGTCAGGTTGTGAATCGACAACCCCCGCGTCGTCCCTCCATCCCACACCCGCACCAGCTCATCCATCGACCGCTGGTTCGAGTGCGCCGCCACGCAACCCTGCCCAAACCCTCGCGCCGCCGGCATCACCGCCAGCACCCCCAGAAAAACTCCCATCCATACTCTCGTTCTTGTTCTCATGGTCGTCCTCACAGCAATGCCTCACACAAATTTGCTCGCGCGGAACAAAACTCAGCTCTTAGGAGCGCCACAACTCTACGTCGCCGCTCCAGACGTCGTCTTCCACCAAAAGGTGGAGATCCCCAACAATCAATGCCCGAAAGGAACGCGACCCCACCGCACACCAAAAAAGAAGAGCGCCCCAAAAGGGCGCCCCGGAGAGCAATACATCACGCCAACAACACTACTCACCCACAACTCCCCTGTCATGAGCCAATCGGCCCACCCCCGCCTACATCATTTGATGGAGTCCGCCCAGGACATCTCGTCCCTCAAGCCGTCGCCGTGCCTGGGATAAACCCGGCCAGCTCCGCCGGAATCACCAGCGCCTCCTCCGTATTCCCCGAAAGAAACCGCCTCAGAACATACTCCCCACGCGACGATGCCACCTCGAAGATAAGGTGGTCCGGGTACAGCAGATCCTTCACCATCGTCCCCTGCCGCGCTGCCGCGCCCGTGTACTGGTCCCGCTGAATCTCCACAAACATCGGTGGCCGGTCGCGCCATAGTGTCTCGCGCATTCCCGCCAACGCCTTCGTCTCGTAACCCTCAACGTCCATCTTCAGCACCGAGATTGGAGGCAGATTGTTCGCCCCGAAGAAATCATCGCCGCGCACCACCGTCACCGGAAGAATCTCGCTCGACGCGTTGTCCGGAAGCGCATCCCCCAGCGTCCCCGTCCCCTGGTTCGCTCCTGTGGGCGGATGAAACGAGCCCGTCTCGTTAGCATCTCCCATCGCCACCGGAAAGATCGTCACATTGTCTACCGCCGCGTGCTTCAGCTTGCGCTTCATCTCGTCGCGCACCACCGAGAACGGCTCAAACGAAAACACTCGATCCGCATGCGCCGACATAAACAGTGTGTGGTGACCGATGTTGGCCCCCACATCGAAGAAGTTCACCGGCCTGCCCTTCCTGTGCAGCCCCTCGGCGATCGCCGCCAGCAGCTTCAGCTCATGTCCCTGAAACGCCCCGTAGTAAAACACCGACCAGTCGATGAAGTTCGACATATTGCCCGTATAGGGCCTGCCGAAGAAGTCCACAGTAAACGCATACGGCTTCTGGCGGTCAGGATCTTCAAACGCTCGCAAAACCCGGTCACGGCCGCGAAGCCAATGCTGGTGCCCTACAAACCGCAGAATCTCCCGCTTCATCGCTTCCCCAAAATCAAGATCATCAATCCATGATGCCCCATGACGTCGATGACTGGATCATACGCGATGGCCCTCGAAGAACCTCGCGCGCCTACTCCCCGCTCACCGCCTGCCCCGCCAGCCACGCCCGCGCCACCACCATCTGCGGCAGGTCCGCATCCGCCTTCGCCCACGCGCCCAGCAGCCGCGCATAGTCCTCCGTCGCCGCCGAGCTACGCTTCGCCGCCGCATCCGCCTGCGCAATCCCAAACAGCGGATACCCCGAGTTCGGCCGCTCCTCGAGCGCCGCCTCATACGCCGTCTTCGCCTCGTCATAACGCTTCGCGCGCATCAGAGCATCGCCCCTCGTCTCGCCCACCGGCCGTATGTACATCGGCGGCTCACGATACCCCAGCTCCCGCTCCGCATCCGCCGCCTTCGTAAACAGCGCGTCCGACTCCACCCCGCGCCCCTCCGCCAGCAGCACGCTCGCCTCCAGCTCCATCGAAGCCACGTCCAGAAAGTTATACAGCGGCATCGCCATCGCGTCCTTCGACATCGACATCGCCGCCATCCCCGGCATATCCTCCGGCGGAACCGCAGGCTTGTCCTTCACCCGAGCCGCAAGCGCATCGCTCGCCTTCCGCGCCGCAGCGACGTCGCCCATCTCGAGAGCCAGCATCCCGCCCGTGTACTCCACCATCGACTCCCGCAGCCCCTCCAGGTTCTTCAGCTCACCGGGGAGCGTCTTCGTCTCCAGCGCACCGTGAGCCGCTCTCCACGCCCCCGCCCGCAGCATCACTGGCAGCCTCACATCGATCCGCGTCAGCCCATCCCGCGGAACTCCCCGATACAGTGTCGGCCCCACCTCCGCCCGCGCCCGCGTCAGCTTCGCCGAGATCGCCGTCGCCTCCGTCAGCCTCCCCGCCTCCATCAAATCCGCAATCAGATACATCAGGTTGTGCACATAGTTCCAGTCGTTCGCCACCGTCACGTTCTGCGCCTGCATGTACGCCTCATCCACATGCATCGAGTTCTCAAACGAAACCCGCGCCGCCTCATAATCCCCCGTCCTGTAGAAGATGTGCCCCGGCATATGCACCATATGCCCCGACGCCGGCGTCAGCTCCCCCAGCTTCCGCGCGCTCTCCAGCGCCAGTTCCGGATGATTCCCCGGCTCCACCGCATGAATCCAGTAGTGGTTCGCCGCCGTGTCGTCCTGATGCTCCTTCAAGATCTCCACCAGCATCGCCTGCCCCTGCGCCGTGCCCTGCTTCGGCTCGCCCTTCGCATCGAAGCCGTTCATCATCGACTCCGCCAGATAGATCCGCGCCTGCACATCCTCCGGCTGCATCTTCACCAGCCTGCGCAGAACCTTCGTCTCCTTGGAATCCTTGTACGCCTCCGTCTTCCCGGCCCCCGCCGTGTTCGGACCATGCTTCGACCGCTCCGCCTTCTCCTTGTTATCCGCCACCGCCGCCTCTATATAGAGACGCTCCGCCTTCGATGCCCTCTTATCCTTCGCCAGCTCCTGCGCCCGCGTCAGCGCCGTCTGCGCCCACACCACACCCTGCCCGCGAAAGCTCCCCGCCTGATACAGTCCCCAGTAGCACATCGCGCACTGCGGATCGGCCCTTACCGCCTGCTCAAACGCCCGCGCCGCTTCATAGTCCCAGAAGTCGTGCAGCAGATTCAGCCCCTGCGTAAACCACTCCTTTGCCTGATCGTTCGCAGCCGTAATCTCCATCCGGCTGTTCCCGATCCCCGTCATCTTCACCGGAGCCGGTAGCGTCGCCGGATCCGACACCCCCGTCTCCGTCCCATGACAATTCTGCCCCTGCTGCGCAACCAGCGCTCCACTCAACAACGCACCGCCAAGCGCGGCAACCGCCCACGCTCCTTTACATCGACGTCCCATAAACTCCCTCGTACTTGGCGCAGACTGCCGTTACCCAGCATAAAACCTCCATGCCTGGTCCGACTGGCTTTGTTGCTTCTCAAAGCAGGCCTTTCCGCATACACTCCCCCCATGGTTCCGAGCGGCTGCCGTCTCCAGTCCAGGAATCCTAGCCGCCACCCAGGACTCACCGTGGCTGCGCTCGCCTGCGCCGTCTCCCTCATCGCCACCGCAGCAGCTCAGCAGAATCAGCCCCGGCTCGAGGTCCACACCACCGGAGGCCAGACGACCTTCCGCATCGGCGAAAGAATCCCGCTCGAACTCAGCTTCACCGGCCCCGACGGCGGCAATTTCCAGGTGAGCACCTCCACCTACGACCGCAGCGGCAGGATGATCTCCGAGGACTTCGACGTAAAGCCCGCCACCGGCTGGGCCGACCCCCTCGCCACTTACTTCGTCTTCGGCAAGACTTCCATGGGAGGAGCCAGCGCCGGTCCTCGCACACTCTCCTCCACCCCATTCCTTCTTCCCCTCAACCTCAATGAATGGGTGCGCTTCGATCAGCCCGGCGACTACACCGTCACCGTCTCCAGCCATCGCGTGGGCCCCGGCTTCGCACCGTTTGCCAACAACTCGCCGCTCACCCTTCAGTCGAAACCCATCCGCCTCCACATCATCGCGGCCACTCCCGACTGGCAGGACAAACAGTTCGCTGCCATCGTCGCGCAACTCACCCCACCTTTTACTCCCGGCATGCAATCTCCCGAGCCAGTCAAAGCCCTCGCCGATCTCCGCTTCCTCGGAACCCGCGCCGCCATCGACTACATGGCAAAGAACCTTCGCGACGATCGACCCGAGCTAGTCGGCCAGTGCGCTTTCGGACTCATCGGAGTCCCCGAAGCCCTGCGCCCCGCCGCGCTCGCCGCCCTCAACCGCGAGCTCGACGATCCCGACTTCCCCGTCTCGTATCTGTACTTCAGCACCGCAGTCGCACTCCAGCGCAGCGGCCACGGCACTCGCGAATCCATGCTGGAAGAGGGCAAGCGCGCGGACGCCGCCGCATGGCAGGCCGTTTTCGAATCTCTTCCCCGAAAAAACAACAAGGCCCAGGCCGCCACCGCGCAGAGCCTCACCATCGCTCGCGGCACCGAACGCACCTCGCAGCAGAAGGCCCAGCTCGTCGCCGTACTCGCCTCACGCCTGCTCGATCTCCCGCCAGCTGGCCAGACCCAGCAACTCTTCTACAACTGGGACGCCATCAACTCGCCGTCCATCCTCCCAGCCCTTCGCACTATGGCCACCAAACCCGTCCCGGCTTCGGGAAACGACGTCTACTCCCAGCGCGAACTCAAATCGGCGGCCCTTTACCGCTGGTATCAGCTCGATCCCACCGGAGCTCGCCGCCAGATCCTTGAAGAGATCGGCACCGCCAACCCCTCCCTCGGAGCCTCCGACATCTGGTTCCTTTCCGACAAAAACCTGCCCCAGTTTGAAGGCCTCTGGACACAGGGGGTGGTCAACAACATGTCGCAATCAGCCGGCTCTCTGCTCGTCCGCTTCGGAACAGGGGCCACCGCTTCAACCATCGCTTCCTTTGCCGCTAAACAGATAAACCAGTGGCCGCAGTGGGCCTGCGTACCACCGCCTTTCGCGCTCGCCTACCTGGTCAAGTTTGCGCCCGACATGGCAAGGCCTCTCCTGGAACAGGCCAACGCGGCACGCGCTGCCAACTATACGCCATGCAATCTCGGCCTCTTTAGAGACATTGCGAGTTACGCCCACGGTCCCGTCCTCACCGCGGCGGCCATCGCTGCCCTCAACGGTCAAAAACTGGACGTCGCCCGCGACGCCGTCAACTATCTCTCCGCCTACGGCGACCGCTCCGCAGAAGAGCCCCTCTGGGATCGCTATCGAAGATGGAACCGGAAATGGTCCGGACGCGTGACCGAACTCGAGCAGATGCAGGCCGCCCCCCCCACTCACTGGTCGGAGATCAGCTTCGGCCAAAGCCTCGCCCAGGCACTCTCCTCCAGCCAGGGATTCCTCTCCGACTCCTCCACCATGCAGCGCATCCGCCAGCTCTGCCTTGTCAAGCAGGTCTGCAACGCGATCGCGACCGGCAACTCCGAGCCACCCTACCGCGTCACACTCATGCGCATGCACGGTCACGATGACTTTGCCATCGCGCAATACCATGTCCACACTGCCGACCTTCTCGAAGCAAAGATCCAGCAATTCCCCCGCGGGACCACCTTCCTGCTTATGTCCGACGGCCCCGAATTCAGTAAGACCAGCGATCAAAAGGCGTTCGAGCAGGAGACCACGGCCATCTTCGAGCGCCACGGCATGAAGCTCGAACCATCGCCGCGCTGACGCTCACCCCAACGCCGCGAGCATCTCCGCCACCGTCACACCCATCACCGGATGCACCCACTCCCCCGCCACCTCGCTCAGCGGCTCCAGCACAAACCTCCGCTCCTGCATCTCCGGATGCGGCAGTGTCAGCTCCGCCGTACTCATCACGCGATCCCCATACAGCAGCAGGTCCAGGTCGATCACGCGCGGCCCCTTCGCCACAACTCTCTCACGCCCCATCCCCCGCTCGATCCCGAGCAGCGCCCGCATCAGCTCCACCGGCTCGAGCCCGGTCTCCAGCACCGCCGCCGCATTCAGAAACCTCGGCTGATCCACATACCCCACCGGCTCCGTGTCGTAAAACCGCGACACCGCTTTCACCTCGCCCAGCTCCCCCAGCCGCCGCAACGCTTCGCGCAGGTTCGCCTCCCGGTCCCCAAACTCCGAGACAAGGTTCGACCCCAGCGCAATCGCCGCACGTCCCTTCATCGCTGCATGTCCATCGGGAATGTGTCATCCTGAGCGGAGTTTGGCGCGCCTTGCGCGCTAAACGCAGTCGAAGGCTCTGCGGTTTCACCCTTCAATCGCCACCTCGATTGTCTATCGTACCCACAGCCCCCGACGAGCCTAAACCGCCACCGCCCGCAGCCGAGCCCCCACCATCTCCGGCTCCCGTTCCTTCGCCTCATCGAACCCATGCGCCAGCACCCACGCACTCCGATCCCGCAGCAGCCGCTGCACCAGAGCCGTATGCATTGCATGTCCAGCTCTCTCAGCAACAACACGCCCCTCAATACGCCGCCCCGCCAGCGCCAGGTCCCCAATCAGATCCAGAATCTTGTGCCGTACAAACTCATCGCCGAAGCGCAGCGGCCCGTTCTCCACGCCCTTGCGCGAGAGAATGATCGCGCTCTCGTCCGACACCCCGCGGATCAGCCCCATATTCCTGAGCATCGCCTCGTCTTCCTTGAACCCGAACGTCCGCGCCGGCGCAATCAGCCTCGCATAGTCCCCCACCGCCAGGTCCACCCGCAGCGTCTCGTACCCAATCGGGCGCGGAAAGTCGATCGTGTAATCGATCGCATATCCTCTCCCCGGATACACCCCGATAAACTTGTCGCCCTCGCGAACCTCCACCGGCTTCAGAATGCGCATATACTCGCGTCGCCGCCGCTGCCGCTTCAGCCCCGTCTCCTCAAACGCCCGCACATACGGCAACGAGCTTCCATCCAGAATCGGAACCTCAAGATTGTTGATCTCCACGATGACGTTGTCCACCCCGTACCCGATCATCGCGCTCAGCAGATGCTCCGTCGTCGAGATCAGCACCGACCCCCGCATCAGGCTCGTCGCATAGCTCACCTTCGCGACGTTCCGCCCCGTAGCTGGTATCTCGAAGTCATCCAGGTCCGTCCGGCGAAACACGATCCCCGACCCCGCAGGCGCAGGAACCAGCCGCATCGCCACCGGAGCCCCACTGTGCAACCCCACCCCGCTGAACTCGATCGCCGACCGAATTGTCCGTTCAAAGTGAGCTTCTGCTGCCACGAACCCCGTTCTCCACTAAAATCCAGCTATCGCATCGCTGTCAAAGGTGCCCATTAACTGGCAAATGCCAACTAATCGACACTAAGATTACAGGCAGGTCAAGCCAAAACTATGTGGTAAAAAAACCACACTTTCGTCACCTCTTCCGCCCATAACATCAATCAAATCAGGCACCATCAACAACATAACCATGATCCCAGCCGACCTCCTCGCCCGTACCCAGCAGAGACTACCTTGGTTCCTCCAACATCTCCGCCAGCTCGTCGAGATCGAAAGCCCAAGTGAAGACCCCGCCGCTGTTAACCGCGCTCAGGGGCTCGCCGCGAAGTGGGCAGCCGAGTTAGGCGCCCGCATCAAACGCCACAAACAAAAAAACTTCGGCGACGTCTACGAACTCCGCTTCGGCCCGCAACGCTCAAAGCAAAAACCCCTCCTCCTCCTCTCCCACCTCGACACCGTCTGGCCCCTCGGCACCCTCAAATCCATGCCCTGGCGCGAGCAGGATGGCAAGATCCACGGCCCCGGAACCCTCGACATGAAGGCCGGCGTCGTCATGGCTCTCACCGCCATCTCCGTCCTGCGCGACCTCAACCTCCTCCGCCCCGTCACCCTCCTCATCAACTCCGAAGAAGAGATCGGCTCGCCCATCTCGCGCCCCATCACCGAGCGCCTCGCCCTCGATTCGCAAGTCGTCCTCGTCCTCGAACCCGCCCAGGGCCTCGCCCTCAAGACCGCCCGCAAGGGCGTCGGCAACTTCAACGTCCACGTCACCGGCATCGCCTCCCACTCCGGCGTCGACTTCGAGCGCGGCCACTCCGCCGTCCTCGAGCTAGCCCGCCAGATCGAGCGCATCGCCGCCTTCACCGATTTGCGCCGCGGCCTGACGGTCAACCCTGGCGTCATCTCCGGCGGAACCCGCTCCAACGTCATCGCCGCCGAAGCCCACGCCGAGATCGACGTCCGCATCGCCCGAGCCTCCGACGAAAAACGCATCGATCGCCTCTTCGCCAGCCTCAAACCCATCAACAAAGCCTGCGCCCTCACCATCACCGGAGGCCTCAACCGCCCTCCTATGGAGCGCAAAGCCGGCACCATCGCCCTCTTCAAGCAGGCCCGCAAACTAGCCGCTCAACTCGGCTTCGATCTCGACGAAGCCGCCACCGGAGGAGGCTCCGACGGCAACTTCACCGCCGCCCTCGGCATCCCCACCCTCGACGGAATGGGAGCCATCGGCGCCGGAGCCCACGCCGCCCACGAGCACATCGTCACCGAACACATCGCCCCCCGAACCGCCCTCCTCGCTGCCATGCTCGCCACCGCCCCTTAGCCTTCTCTACCCACACCTTGCCCTCCCCAAAAAATCACCGAGCTCGCTAGATGGAATTCGCCTGCCCGGCCGGAAATATTTCTCCGCTCCAGGTGTTTATCTCGCAGGCATTGATATGAGGACGTCGGTACTCCACCGGAATCTGGTCAGTACGTTGATACGGTCCACGCAAAGCCTGGAGATCTGGAGCAACTACGTTGAGCTTACACAGTGAATTTCATGCAAAGTGCGGCAGCCTTCCTATCAACCTGTCGATCATATTTCCGGCCTGCACAGTAGATGGAGTCGGGCGTCGGCAACTTCATTCTCACTTTCAGATAAGGCGCGACCTCAGCGGGTACACCATAAGAAAGTCTGAGGGCAGCCGGACTCCGGATGGAAGTTTCGGAGTTGCATATCAGGTGCCGTACAAAAATGTGAATGAGAAGCTGCTCCATCTAAGCCATCTGCTGAGCATCGGCAGCCCTCGAGATACGTACAGGCAGGGAGTGCTGCAGGAGGAAGACCTCACGCTGTTCAACGGCGCTCAATCTCAGGCTCGGCAGGATGTGGACACGCTCAACCATCACGACAATAAGCTGGACTTTGTGTCATGTAGCTCCTGTGGAGCCGCTCTTGCCTGTGACGCTATTGAGGTCGAAGAGGAAAGCGCTGAATCGGGAGGCGGACAAGAAGCAGTCCTGCGGGTATTTCGCCTCTGCGGACTGACAAACGATCAGGATCGCGCCTCTCTGAATAGAGTAGGCGAATTCATTTACAGTTTTTTCTGTCATTTTCAGGGCGGTTCGCAATACCTCGAGGAGGCGTGTATGCGTAGTGCTTCGAGCCTCGAACTGCTGTGCGCTGACTGCTACGCCTCGCGCGAAACTCCGGCCCTTCAAGAGACATGCTGAAGAGCGAAGGGAGCATCACGTAGGCGAATGCGGGGTGTGGCAACGATTCGCGACAAACTGGGCCACATCAACCATAACCATATGGTTCTAAAGACAGCACCGAAGGCATACAAGCGTTCAACCTCGCTCGAAAACTCGACCTGGTACAAGGGAATACTGGTCACCCAGCTAGCCGGAGAGGCCGATACCGGAGGGGCCTTTGATTTCTTCGTTTCGAAGATGAGAAAGGGTACCGAACCCCCTCTGCACGTCCACGCACGGGACGATGAGTTCTTCCGTATGCGGCTTGCCTTTAGGGAGAAACACGGATTCACCGGCTGCAACTTCGAACACCTGACCGTTCCTGATTCAATCTGACGAGGTCCACATCATAACCGTCATCACTCCGGGTGGCTTTTTTAACGCTGTGAATAAAATGAACGAACCCGCTCAAAAGATGGAGATCCCTTCCGACGATGTTCTTACCTACGCGAGCATGGACCTCACAAAAACCATGGAGATCTTTGAGAAGTATGGTGTTCGCATCCTCTCTCCAGAAGAGGTAGCAGAACCGATGCCAGAGTTTCCACTCGCCAAGCACTAACTGCACTCCCTCGCTGGTTCTTTATTTCGTGCTGGAAATCTCGTAAAACTGACAATGAGGAGCTGCCGGGTGCCCCATGCATGACGCGGCCTCATTGCGGCACGTGTGGGAACATTCGCGCGAAGCGCGAACCACTAAAATCCCCTCATGCCCCTCCCGCCCGATTGCATGACCGGCACCTTCCACTCCCACGGCTCCGTCGCCCTCACCATCACCGTCGCGGGCCTCCTCTTCGCCATCTACGCCCTCACCCGAGCCTTCCAGTTCCTCCGCGAAGAGTCCCACGCCCGCCGCACCCAAACCACCCCACCCGACCGCCACACCGCCAAGGCCTGGCTCCTCGGACTCTGGGTCCTCCTCCCACCCACCTGGCTCCTCTGCGAGCACATCTTCCTCTACCGCGCCTTCGGCAAACCCGCCTGCTTCGACTTCTTCACCCACGCCCAGCACATCGTCATCACCGGCTGGCTCGCCACCCTCGCCGTCCTCACCTTCCTCTACTTCGGCAAAGAGATCCTCGGCAAAGACTAACCCTCACCACTGCACCATCATCCAGATTTGACTCTTCCACAAGTCCTCCCTACTCTTGAGAAACTTTCGCCAGCGTTTTCATTCGATAAGTGCGGATGAGAACCTCAGGCTCCGCGGGCACTCGTCTCTCAAGTTGTTTCTGAATGCATTTTGTTCCGTCTCGTCTACCCCAGACCACGATCGGAGAATCATTCATGCCACAAGGGAAGGCCGCCCTCCTTGCTCTCACACTCCTTGCATCTCTGATCGTCCCCGCTGCCATTGCCTCGGCCCACCAGAGTGCTCCTGTCGCAAACCAACCGCCGGCAGAGGACGCAGCAAGGGCCGAAGAGCTGCGAAATGCCGCGCAGAATCCTGTCGCCAGCCTCATCAGCGTTCCGCTGCAGGACAGCATAAACCCAGGCTTTGTACCGGGGTACCGCACGCAAAATGTGCTGAACATCCAGCCGGTGATTCCCGTGAAGCTCAACGAAGACTGGAACGTGATCATTCGCTGGATCACTCCCATCATCTACCAGCCGATCACTCCACCGTCCCTAGGCGCTCCCGAACTTGGCGCCTCTGGCCTCGGCGACATGCAGCCCACCTTTTTGTTCTCCCCGAGAAAACCGCACAAGATAAACTGGGGCGCTGGTCCCATCTTTCAACTGCCGACGGCAACCAGCGACTACCTGGGACAAGGAAAACTTGGCATCGGGCCCAACCTCGTCATTCTGGCGATGCCCCGCAAGTTCGTGATGGGCGTCCTCATCAACAACATCTGGTCGGTCGCCGGCAGCGGCAGCCGTACCGACGTCAATCAGATGCTCCTGCAGTACTTCGTCAACTACAACATGAAAAAGGGTTGGTACCTCACCACGCAACCCATCATCACCGCCCACTGGAACTCCACTGCGGCCAGCGGAAGTGTGTGGACGCTCCCTTCGGCGGTGGCGTGGGAAGAATCATGAAACTGGGAATGCAGCCCGTGAACATCAACGTTCAGGTGTACGGCAACGCCGTCCATGTTCCTCAAACATCACCCTGGGGAGTTCGAGGAACCTTCGCACTGCTGTTCCCAAAGGAGCGCAAGTGACACGAGATGGCAAAGGTCTAAAGACTGAGCCAAATGACGAGAAGCAATCGCAAACACCACGTTGAACTGGCGAACAAAACATCGGAGGACCCATGCAAAAGACGCCGTCCACTTCCATCGTTCTTATTGCGCTGCTCACTTCCGCAATCGGGTGCAACACCCAGCCCGCCCCCCAAACAGCAGCTCCAGAATCTGCCGCTTCCTCCGCTGCCGCCTCTGCCGCCTCCATCCCCGGGCCCGTTTCCGGAACCCGAATGACAGAAGACTACGTCCGCCACGTCGGAGCCATGGCCTATCTCTGGGGCTGGCCCATGGTCAACATCCACAATCGCAAGACTACCTTCGAAAAGATTCCCGGGCCGGGAATGATGGGAGGGATCGTACCCGTCGCTCCTTCCAACCAGATTGGAATGCTGCGCGACTACATCGTTCCTCAAGAACGTGTCGTCGCGTGCCCCAATCAGGATGTCGTCTACGGCTTCAGCATCCTCGATCTCGCACAGGAGCCGGTCGTCATTCAGGTGCCCGACTTCGGAGACAGATTCTGGGTCTACCAGGTCGTCGATCAGCGCACCGATTCATTCGCGCAGTTGGGCAAGATGTACGGCACCAAACCCGGCTTCTATCTCCTCGCAGGCCCCGACTGGAAAGGGACAACGCCGAACGGAATTGCTGGCGTCTTCCGCTCAAAGACCAGCCTCGGGATCGTAATCCCTCGCGCATTTATGGACGATACCGACGAGGATCGAAAAGCCATCCAGCCCGTCTTACAGGGAATTCTGCTCTACCCTCTCAGCAAGTTCACCGGTCAGACCCAGACCAAAGATTGGGCGGCTATGCCGAACTATCCGGCCCCGTCACAAGGACAAGAAGAGACCAAGTGGGTCGTGCCTGAGACCTTCTTCGATCTGCTCCCTGCGGTGATGAAAGAGGTCCCTCCCCTTCCCGGAGAAGAAGCTCTCTACGCCAACATTCAGAGCGTCCTCGACGCTGCTTCGAAGGACCCCAAACTGCACGCTGCGCTCGTCTCCTCAGCAGTAGAAGCCGACAAGAACCTCATCACCCCTCTCTTCCAATTCCACAACTGGGGCATTCCCCTTCCGCACAACTGGACCACACAGAACAATGGTGCTGAATTCGGAACCGATTACTTCACTCGCGCCGCCGTCGCGAAATCCAACATCTTCGTCAACGCCCCTCGTGAAACGAAATACTTCTACCAGGATCTCGACGGCGATGGTCAACAGTTGAACGGCAACCATGCATACACTGTCACCTTCGCTGCCGGTCAGCTTCCTCCGGTGAAAGGCTTCTGGTCGCTAACGCTTTACAACCAGAACCACTTCTTCTCACCGAACGAGATCAAACGCTACTCCGTCGGAACCAAGAACAAGACGCTCGTGAAGTCACCAGACGGCTCCCTCACCATCTACGTGCAATCCACCCCACCCGAAGGAGACAAAAAAGCTAACTGGCTCCCGGCGCCGAAGGAAAACATCGCTCTCTATACCCGAGCATACTGGCCCGAGGAAGCAGCGCTCAACGGTACCTGGACCCCACCCGTCGTGACCAAAGTGAAATAGGAGGGTGTTCGAGTAAAGAAGGTTCGTCTTTCTCTCATCGCTACCTCGCCCTCACCGAAAGGGCGCAACCGCTCTGCCGAAGGCCGGAGCCGGGTGCCCCATTCATGCGGCTTCATCGCATGAGTGGGTCATTCGGGCGAAGCTCGAACCGCTTCTAGGTGCGACAAGCCTTCAGGCTTGGCCCTCTCCACCGTTCAAAAAGAAGGGGCTTCAGCCCCTGGAGTATGCCTTCACTGCGGTCGGACCTGTCAAGCCCCCCTGTTCAGGCAAAAATCCATCAAATGACAGAAACAAAGCAGCTTAACCTCAAAAAACAAAATCCCGAAAAGCGCCGATTCACCCCACCCAATCTGCTAAACTAAATACATACAAAGAAACAGAAAAGCCCCGAATTCTCGGGGCTTTTCCCTTTAAATCAACAATCTGCAAGACAAAACCCTGCAAAATCAACACCTTACACCCAAGGTACCAGGCTAAAGTATCTACTTTGAATACTTTGCACAAATCCAAGGGGAGGGGAGGGTCAGTGCGAGTGATCGTGATGGTGGTGATGCCCGTGCGCCCCCACCTCCTCCGGCTCCGGAGGCGAGCTGCATCCATGCGTCGTCTCGCACCCCGTCGTCTCAAACTGGATCGTCGTATGCGTAATCTTGAACCGCTCCCGCAGCCTGTCATTGATGGCCTCGAGGATCGACGAGCACTCCGACGCAGGCATCTCGTTCACCGTCACATGACTGGCCAGAGCGTGCGTCTGCGACCCCAGACTCCAGACGTGCAGGTCGTGCACGTCCAGCACGCCGTCCACGGTCGCCATCGCCTCGCGAACCGCGCCCAGGCTCACGCTGCGCGGCGTGCCTTCGAGCAGGATGTTCAGCGTCTCGCGGATGATCCCCACCGAGCTCCACACGATCATCGTCGCAATCAGCAACGAAAGCACCGGGTCCACCCACGTCATCCCGGTAAACAGAATCGCCGCGCCGCCCGCGATCACCGCCGCGGTCGAGAGTGTATCGCCCAGCATATGCAGAAAGACGCTCCGTATGTTCACGTCGCCCGAGAAGCGCCACAGCAGCGCCGCGACAGTTCCGTTCATCACCACGCCGGCCGCTGCAACCTCCATCATCAGCTGCGGGTGAACCTCCACCGGCGTGCTCAGCCGCTCGATCGCCTCAACCGCGATCCACACCGAGAGCACCACCAGCGTCGCCGCGTTCACAAACGCCGCCAGAACCCCGGCCCGCTGATAGCCAAACGTCTTCTCATCCGTCGCCGGACGGGTCTGAAAATAAACCGCAACGTAGGAGAGCACGATCGCCAGCAGGTCGCTCAGGTTGTGGCCGGCCTCCGAGATCAGGGCCAGCGAGTGCGCCTTCAGGCCGAAGAGAAACGTCGCCACCACATAGGCGAACGTCAGCCCCATCGACACCTTCAGCACCATCTGCATGCGGCGGTTCGGGCTGGCGACCATATGCATGACTTAAGTGTAGTCCCCGCCGGACAACCGCTTCAATCGCCGTGCGTTGCAGGCTTGTGTCTGTCTTCCACGGGGCGGTGTCTGTCTTCCATGTGCCGGTCGATCCCGAGAATCGGCCGCGGAACATCTGCTGACAGGCGCAGGCCGCTCCAGCTCTCCGCCACCACGATGCTGTTGGCCGGATTGTGAGGCTCGTACCGCACCTGCACCGGAAGGTCGGTGCGGACGTCGCGCACCAGCTCCGCCAGCGCAGTCACATCCTGCGCCGCCTCGTAGCTCACCCCGCCGATCCGGTAGTTGTAGACGATCAGCCGCGGCGTGGGCATGTCCTCCTGGAGATACGGAGCCTCCGTGATGCTGCCGTCCGTGATCCGCCCGATCGAGGCCAGGTGTACGCGCCGAGCATGCTCGATCTCCTCCGCCGTAGGCCGCGGCCGGCGCAGAAGGTACCAGGCCACGCCCCCGATCGCAGCCGCCGCCGCGACCGCTGCCGCAACATTGCGCGGCGACCGCAGCGGTAACGAAAGATCCTCTGGAATGAACTCGAGCACGGCAGTCTGCCAAGAGCATAGCCCACCTCACCCGTCTCGTGTTCGCCGCTTTCTGCCAAAACAGTGCTACCCGAGGTTCGCCGGGGCCGCCCGATCTCCCAAACTGGGTGGCGATATACTGGCATGTGCTCAAAAACCGCAAGTTTTCGTCATCCCGACCTTCAACCCCTCCCCTGAAAGCCGCCTCCGCCAGCCTGCCTGACCGGACCATCCGAACCACAGATCTTCGAGGCTCGGCATCCAACCTCGCTCACCCGCTTGATCTGGGAGACGGCCGCCGCATCCGCTCCACCACCGTCGTCTGCGTCCGCCGCGACGGCTCGGTCGTCATGGCCGCCGACGGGCAGGTCTCCCTCGGCAACACCGTCATGAAGCACTCGGCAAAAAAGATCCGCCGCCTCTACCAGGACAAGGTGCTCGCCGGATTCGCCGGCTCCACCGCCGACGCCTTCTCCCTCTTCGCCCGCTTCGAGACCAAGCTCGAGCAATACGCCGGAAACCTGAGCCGAGCCGCCGTCGAGCTCGCCAAGGACTGGCGCACCGACAAGATGCTCCGTCAGCTCGAGGCCCTGCTCATCGTCGCCGACACGCGCCAGACCCTCATGCTCTCCGGCACCGGAGATGTCATCGACCCCGACGAGGGCATCTGCGCCATCGGCTCCGGCGGAAGCTTCGCATTGGCCGCGGGCCGCGCCCTGCTCGACAACACCAACCTCTCCGCCCGCGAGATCGCAGAAAAATCGATGAAGATCGCCGGCGACATCTGCATCTACACCAACCAGACCTTCACAATTGAGGAGTTGAAGGCGACCGCGTAAGCGTCATCGCTTTATCTTCCAGGAGCAACACCCATGGCAATCTATCTACCCGGAACCGCTGACGATCAATCCCTCGCACTCGACGAGATGACGCCGCGCGAGATCGTCGCCGAGCTGGACAAGTACGTCGTCGGCCAGCAGGCCGCCAAGCGCGCCGTCGCCATCGCGCTGCGCAACCGCATGCGCCGCCAGAAGCTCGCGCCTGAACTCGCCGACGAGATCATGCCCAAGAACATCATCATGATCGGGCCCACCGGCGTCGGCAAGACCGAGATCGCGCGCCGCCTCGCCAAGCTCACCAACTCGCCCTTCCTCAAGGTCGAAGCGAGCAAGTTCACCGAGGTCGGCTACGTCGGCCGCGACGTCGAGTCCATCGTCCGCGACCTCGTCGAGATCGCCATCGACATGGTGCGCGAGGAGAAGATGGAAGAGGTCGAGGACAAGGCCGAACTCGCCGCCGAAGACCGCCTGCTCGACCTTCTGCTTCCTCCATCGCCCGCATCGCAGGCGACGCATGAGCCCGGCTCGAACGTCATCCATCTGTCCGCCGCGACACCCGAGCACGGCGCCGCGGCCGCCCATGAAGACCAGCCCGGCGAGCGCGAGCAGCGCACCCGCGAGAAGCTGCGCCAGCAGTTCCGCGAGGGCAAGCTCGATGAGCGCATCGTCGAGCTCGACGTGCGTGATCGCAACACACCGAGCTTCGAGATCATCACCAACCAGGGCACCGAGGAGATGGACATCAACCTCAAGGACATGATCCCCGGGCTCTTCGGCCAGCGCACCAAGAAGCGCAAGATGAAGGTCGCCGAGGCCTTCGACTACCTCGTGCAGGAGGAGGAGAACCGCCTCATCGACATGGATCAGGTCACACGCCTCGCCGTGGAGCGCGTCGAGGACTCCGGCATGGTCTTCCTCGATGAGATCGACAAGATCGCCGGCCGCGAAGGAGGCCACGGCCCCGACGTCTCGCGCGAGGGCGTGCAGCGTGACATCCTGCCCATCGTCGAAGGCACCACCGTCAACACGAAGTACGGCATGGTCTCGACCGACCACATACTCTTCATCGCAGCAGGTGCCTTCCACGTCTCGAAGCCGAGCGACCTCATCCCCGAGCTGCAGGGCCGCTTCCCCATTCGCGTCGAGCTGCAGTCGCTCACCGTCGAAGACTTCGTTCGCATCCTCACCGAGCCCAAGAGCTCGCTCGTCAAGCAGGCGGTTGCGCTGCTCGAGACCGAAGGCCTGAAGCTGGAGTTCACCAAGGAAGCGATTGGCGAGATGGCGCAGTTTGCCTTCCGTGTGAACGAGACGACCGAGAACATCGGCGCGCGCCGCCTGCACACCATCCTCGAGCGCGTGCTCGATGAGATCAGCTTCCAGGCTCCCGACCTGATGAAGGCCTCGCGCAGCGAGGCCACCGAAGAGGGCGTGGTCGCGCAGATCGCGGCCTCCGGTGCGGCCTCGCCGCTTCCCGTGATCGAGCGGGCAACCAGCGCCGGAGCCGAGAAGGTGATCGTCGTCGATCCCGAGTACGTGCGCCAGCAGGTGGCCTCGATCGTCAAGGATCAGGACCTCAGCCGCTACATCCTGTAGCATAGGTTCACCCTTCGAGCGCCGCTGCGATCACGCATGGCGGCGGCGTTTTGATTTGCCTTCGACTTCAGGCATCAGCAACTCTACATCGTCCACTCCAAGCTCACGACCGTCCGCGCTCCGCACGGTGATCTTCGCCAGAGGCTTGCGATGCGGTCTGTCGAGAAGGCTGGAGTGTTCATCGCCCTTGCCGAACATGTGCTTCTCTCCCCACTGCCGCAGCGCGACCATCGTCGGCAGCAGGTCTTTGCCCTTCTCAGTCAGCTCGTACTCGCTGTAGGCGCTGCCGTCCGATGCGGGAACCACACGCAGAACACCGGCCTCCACCAACGCCCTCAGCCGTACAGCAAGAATGTTCTTTGCCATGCCCAGTCCACGCTCGAACTCCGAGAACCGCTTGACCCCCAGCATGGCGTCGCGGACGATCAACAGCGACCACCACTCGCCAACGACATCGAGTGAGCGAGCGATAGGGCAGACGCTGTCCTGATTGGACTTATGCTTCATCTCGCCCTCCTGGGAATATTCTACCAGAACTAGTTGCATCTTGAAACCATTTCGCTCATCCAAAGAAACGGCTGCAAACATTCACGGCGAACGCCGGAAAGAGGAAGACCACGATGCGATTGAAGGGAAAGAAGGCACTCATCACAGGCGGAAACAGCGGTATAGGACTGGCGACGGCTAAGCTCTTCGTCGACGAGGGCGCGGAGGTCATTATCACCGGCCGCAACCAGCAGACACTCGACGAGGCGCTGAAGCTGCTCGGCCCCAAGGCACACGCGCTCAAGGTGGAGATCACCGATTCAGCCGCGCGCAAGGCCGCCTTCAAAGAGGCTGCCGACAAGTTCGGCAAACTGGATATCGTCTTTGCGAACGCAGGCATTCCCGGCAACACTCCCGCTGGAAAGACCTCCGAAGAACTCTTCCGCCAGATCATCGACACGAATCTCACCTCGGTCTTCTTCACCGTGGAGGACTCACTGCCCTACCTCAACGACGCTGCCTCGATCATCCTGAACGGCTCCGTCATCGGCACGCTGGGACAGCCGGGCTATGCGGCCTATGCGGCCACGAAGGCAGGCGTTCGCGCGCTGGCGCGGTCATTGGCTGCCGACCTCTCGCCGCGCGGCATTCGCGTCAACGTCGTCGCGCCGGGAGCCACCAAGACTCCCATCTGGTCTCGCAACGCCTCGCGCACCGAAGAGCAGGTGTCGGGCCTTGAGCAGCAGCTCTCGAAGGTCATCCCGCTGGGACGCATGGGTGAGGCCGATGAGATCGCGAAGGCCGTGCTCTTCCTCGCCTCCGACGACTCGTCGTATGTGCAGGGGGCGGAACTCTTCGTCGACGGCGGAATGACAGGAACTCCGTTCGGTGGCGCTGGAGCGCGTGGCTAATTCGCGCTCTAGATAATGGGGCCGCGCGAGAGGACGCGCGGCCCATTTTTTTGAGATGAGTTAAACCAGCGTTGCGTCGAGCGTGATCTCAGCGGCCTTCAACACCTTCGAGACCGGGCAGCCAACCTTGGCCTTGCCTGCCAGCTCGTCGAACTTCGCCTTGTCGAGGCCGGGTACCTTGGACGTGTTCGTCAGGTGAATCTTGGTGATCGTCGGGCCTTCGCCGTGCAGGTCGAGCGTGACGACGGCCTTGGTCTCGATCATCTCGGGCTTGAACCCGGCCTCGGTGAGCTGCGCGCTCAAAGCCATGGTGTAGCAGCCGGAGTGCGCGGCGGCGATCAGCTCCTCGGGGTTCGTGCCGACGCCCTCGGCGAAGCGGGCCGCGAAGCTGTACTGCGTGTCCTTGAGCGTGCCGCTCTGCGTGCTGATGGTGCCCTTGCCCTCTTTGAGCGTGCCGTGCCATACTGCGCTTGCGTAGCGATCCATAGGTGTTCTCCTTTTTGTTTTCAACCGCAGTTTCGACGGTACACGATTCGATGCTTCCCGGTCGCCCTCGGCTGGTTGAAAATTCCGCAAGGTGCGCTACGCTTACGGAATGTCCCTCCAGACCACGCACGCAGACGAGACAGCCGAGCGGCTAGACTCGGAGACCGAGTGCCCCATCAAAACGGAACATCATCAGGTCTACTGCCCAACCTGCTCGTCGCGCCTAGAGGACAGCCGCTGCAAGCTGGTATGCCGCACCTGCGGCTACTTCCTCAGCTGCGCCGACTTCTACTAGCCAATACTGACGCGCTCCCCGCAGCCTGCTATCGTTTTTAGCGATGAAGAACTCCATCGCTTGTGCCCTTCTCTGCGGCGTTGCCGCGCTTGTCGCTTCGTCAGCAATCAACGTCTTCGGCCAGGAGCACGACGGCGTGTCGTGGGTGAATCCCTACATCGGCACGGGCGAAGGAAAGATCGGCTACGGCGGAACGATGCCGTTTGTGACGCCGCCCTTCGGGATGACGAACTGGACCGCTCAGACCCGGCAGAACCGGCTCAGCGTCGTCAGCTACAAGTACGAGGACACAAACGTTCAGGGCTTCATGGGAACACACCAGCCGGCGATCTGGATGGGCGACTATGGCTACGTCACCATCATCCCGCAGGTCATCTCGCAGAGCGGGCACGCGCTTGAGACGACGCCCGAAGCAAGGCAGATGAGCTTTCGCCATGAAGACGAGGTCGCGCGGCCGGACTACTACTCCGTGTGGATGACCGCGAAGGATTCGAGCCGCATCCGCGCCGAGATGACCGCAACCGAGCGCTGCGCCTACATGCGGTTTCACTTCGCGCAGGGCACGGCGGGACGTGTGCTCGTCGAGGCCTCGCGGCCGGGCGTCGCAGGCGACGCGAAGGTGGACGCAGAGCACTTCGAGATCACCGGCTACAATCCGGATCGCACCGACCGCAACCTCGGTCCGTTCGCGCTGCCGAACTTCAAAGGGTATTTCGTCGTCCAGTTTCGCCAGCGCTGGGAACGCGCGGCCACCTACGGGATGGACGGCGCGGGCGCGCGTGGCGTCTATGCCGACTTCGCGCAGGCGCCCAGCGAGTATGGCGCGACGATCGAGCTGCGCGTAGGCACGTCGTTCCTGAGCATCGAGCAGGCGCGCGAGAATCTGCGCAAGGAGATTCCGGCGTGGGACTTCGACGCCGTGCAGAAGAAGCTGCGTTCCACGTGGAACGACAAGCTCTCGCGCGTGAGCGTCGACGGCGCGACGGACGACGAGCGCAGGATGATCTACACGGCGCTGTATCACGCGCTGCTCTACCCTCGCGTCTTCTCCGAGTACGGACGCTACTACTCGGCCTTCGATGACACGATCCATAACGGCGAGTCCTACACGGCGTACTCCATCTGGGACACCTTCCGCGCCGAGAACAGCATGATCACGCTGCTCGCGCCCGAGCGCATTCCCGGCATGATCACCGCTCTGCTCCAGAACTACAAAGAAGGCGGTTGGATGCCGAAGTGGCCGAACCCTTCGTACACGAACATCATGATCGGCACGCACGCCGACTCGCTCGTCGCCGAGGCGCTGGTGAAGGGCTTCACCGGCTTCGACGCGCAGACCGCGTGGGACGCCGTCTACAAGGACGCGATGACGCCTCCCGACGGCGACACAATGCGGCGGTGGCTGGATCGCGAGCCGCACACACCCTATGAGGCGCGCGGCGGGCTGACGTACTACAAGCAGCTCGGCTACATCCCAACGGACAAAACCGACGAGGCTGCCTCGCGTACCATCGAGGACAGCTACGACGACTGGTGCGTCGCGCAGGTCGCTAAGATTCTTGGCAGGCAGAAAGATTACGAGTTCTTTCTCCATCGCTCGCTCAACTACCAGCACCTCTACAATCCCGCGCTCGGCCTGTTGAACGGCAAGATATCGAACGGCGCATGGGCTCCTATCGGGGGTGGCCGCGACGACCCGCATAACCGCTCTGTCTCCGGATGGACCGAAGGGGATGCGTGGGTGTACACGTGGGGCGGATTGCACGATCTCCCCGGCCTGATGGACTTGATGGGCGGCGCCGACAAGTACAACGCGAAGCTCGACCAGCATTTTGCCGGAGGCCACAACAAGCACTCCAACGAGCCCAGCCATCACTATGGCTATCTATACGACTACTCGGGCAAGCCGTGGAAGACGCAGGCGAAGGTGCGCGAGATCATCAGGGCGGAGTACGCCAACGCGCCGTCAGGCATCGACGGCGACGATGACTGCGGGCAGATGTCCTCGTGGCTGCTGTTTACGGCGATGGGCTTCTACCCGGTGAACCCGGCAAGCGCGGAGTACATGATCGGCAGCCCCATGTTTGCGGGCATGTCGCTGAAGCTCGCCAACGACAAGACCTTCACGGTCGCCGCAAAGAACAATAGCGCAACGAACGTCTACATCCAGTCCGCAACCCTCAACGGCAAGTCCCTCGACAATCCCGTCATTACCTACAACCAGATCATGCAGGGCGGCACGCTCGAGTTCGTCATGGGGCCAGAGCCTTCGAAGTGGGGCAGTGCGTGGCGAGGCAGACCGGTCGGGAAGTAGTTGTTAGTTGCAGGTTGCAGGTTATCCGTTTTTTGTATTTCGCGGGCAACCTGCAACTGACAACTTGCAACTAGCACCTTTCGCGCTACAATTGCCGCCATCTTCACGTGCGTTGAACTCTCACGAGGCGAGGCTTCTCTATGAACGATGTGCGTCACTTTCCGCTGGCGATTCTTGTTGCGACGCTCTGCTACTTCGGGCTGGGCGCGATCTGGTTCACGGCCTTCCGCAGCGCGTGGCTGGAAGGCATCGGCAAGACCTTGGAGCAGCTGCAGGCCAGTGGGGTAAGCCCGATGCTCGCCTACCTCGTCGCACTCATGCTTACGCTCGCGCTCGCGCTGTTCCTGTCCTGGTTGATCCAGATCACTGGACCGGCGACAGCTGCGCGCGGAATGCAGCTCGCCGTGATCCTGTGGTTCTGCACGGTCTTCGCAACGTTCGCCACCGAGTACGCCTTCGAGGGACGTGGCGTGAAGATCCTCGCCATCACCAGCGGCTATTGCCTGGTGGGAATGGTCCTGATGGGCGCAGTGCTGGGCGGCTGGAGGCAGAAGACGGCTTGATGCCAGTTGCAGTTTGTCGGTTGAAAGACAACCACTGACAACCTGCAACCTGCAACTGACAACTGACAACTGACAACTACTTCTCCGACTTTTTCCGCGCCACTTCGAACTCTTCGCCCGGCAGCCACTCGATCATCTTTGGCGCGGAGATCGCCTCCCAGCCCAGTTCCATGCCGAAGCGGATCAGCTTCGCGTTGCCCGCGAAGTCCCAGTCGGCGTGGTAGTTATCCGTGAAGTTGTGGTAGTCGTGGTCGACGAAGTCCTTTGCCTTCGCCTGTCCCCACGCCTCGTCGTGGCCCTCGAAGAGTTCGCCCTGCTCGACCGAGAAGGCAGGGATGCCGACGCGCGACAGCGAGAAGTGGTCGGAGCGGTAGTAGCTTCCGGCCTCGGGATGCGCGTCCGGAACGATGGTGAAGTCGAAACGCTTCGCCGTGGCCTCAACCGTCGGGTAGAAGGTGGTGCGCTGCGCTCCGTTGAGGTTCACCTCCCGCGGGATTCCGATGGGAAGGATCATGTCGTAGTTGATGTCGAGCGCGATCTGCGACGCAGGGATCGGAGGATGCTGGCCGAGGTATTCGGAGCCAAGCAGACCCTGCTCCTCTGCCGCCACTGACGCGAAGACGACCGAGTGCGGCGGCTTGATGCCCGACGCGGCCCACGCGCGCGCGAGTTCCAGAACCATGCCGCAGCCTGTGCCGTTGTCGGCGGCGCCATTGTAGATGTTGTCGCCGGCCATGCCGGGCACGGAGCCCAGGTGATCGTAGTGCGCCGTGTAAATCACCGCCTGGTCCGGCTTATGTTCCGCGACGTTCGCGCCGGGAAGGATTCCGACGACGTTCGGCGACTGGAAGCTGCGCACCTTGCTCTCGATGTGCGCCTCGAGGCTGACGGGAAGCTCCACCGCCTTGAAGCCCTTTTTGCCCGCGGCCGTCATCTCCTGTTCGAGATCGAGATTCGCTGCCTTAAAGAGCTGCCGCGCGCTCTCAAGCGTGATCCAGCTTGCGGCTTCGAGTTGCGGGTCCTTGTCGTCGCGCAGGTAGGTCTTCTCGCTGGTGTTCGAGTTCTTCACCACGTCCCAGCCGTAGCTCGCAAGATCGGTACGGTGAATGATCAGCGCGCCCACAGCGCCTTGGCGCGCAGCCTCTTCGAACTTGTAGGTCCAACGGCCGTAGTATGTCAACGCCTTGCCGCCGAAGAACTTCGGGTCGTCCGATGGAGGATCGCCGACGATGCACAGCACTACCTTGCCCTTCACATCGACGCCGGCGTAGTCGTTCCAGCCGAACTCCGGCGCGTTCACTCCGTAGCCGACGAAGACGATCGGGGCTTTGATATCTGCGGTCTCCGTCAGCTTGCGGTTGTTCACGGTGTAATCGTCACCGTACTTCAGATCGTAGGAGTAGAGCGCGATGGACATACCGCCACCCTTCGGCTTGTCCGGAACGAACGAGAAGTGCGTCTTGTCGCCAACGGTCTTGGTGCCGACGAAGTTCACCTGCTGCAGAAACGTCCCGTTGTCGCCGCCCGGCTTCAGGCCGTAGAGCGCGAACTGCGTCGCGATGTACTGCGCGGCGATCTCGCCTCCGCGCATGCCAGGGCCGCGGCCTTCGAGCAGATCGTCGGAGAGAAACTTCACGTGAGCGCGAATCTTCTCGGGGTCGATCGAGGCCTCGGCGGCCTTCACCGCGGGGGGTATGGACTGCGCGAGCAAGGCCGTTGAGAGGCAGAAAAGCGAGAGGGCAGCAAGGCGGAGGTGGTTCACGTTCGAACTCCTGTGGGTAGGGCGGTGACTTCAGTACGTTGGCTTCAGTTTAGCGGCAGGGCGGGACGAGCTCCGGCGGCCTCTGCGCACCGGAGCTTCGGGTTCTGGCTCGGGCAGCCGCACCGGCTGAACGGCCATCACATCGAGTCGCTGCAGCACCTTGCGCGCCAGGCCTGTGAGCGGAAGCGAGAGCAGCCGGCTGGTGCGAACCCACTGCAGGTCCGCGCGCGCAGCAGGAACGGCGCGGCGCAGACCGCGATCGTAGCGTCCGCGCGGCGAAAAGACCTGCACGTAGTAGTTGGTGTTCGTGATGGCGTGGCGCAGCCGAAGCATGGGCTCGCGGCCCTGGACGGCATCGAGCGGCAGCGGAGGAAGCTCGTACATGCCGGCCATCAGGCTGGTGTCCTGGGCGCGCCGTTCCAGCAGAACCTCGGTGATGGTGCCGCGCTTGCGCAGGTTCAGCAGATAAGCGGCCGGCCGGCTGCGCTGTACGGCGCGCGAAGGCGTGATGTGCTCGCCGCGCGTCTGGCACATGCTGAAGACCGGGCAGTGCAGGCACAGCGGCGCGCGAGGCAGGCAGATCGTGGCTCCAAGCTCCATCATGGCCTGGTTGTGGTCGCCGGCGGCGTTGACGTTGTGCTCGACGCGCCGGCGCGGAACCAGCGCGGCGGCCTGCTGTTGCACGAACCCACGGCCCGCTGCGGTTGCGTCTTCGGCGCGGCCGGTCAGTCGGAGCAGCACGCGCTCCACATTGCCGTCGATTACCGGAACGCTCTCTCCGAAGGCGATAGAGGCGATGGCGGCGCAGGTGTACTCGCCGATGCCGGGCAGTGTGCGCAGTTCGGCTGCGGTGTGGGGCAGCGAGCCTCCGCGCTCCTGCACAATAAACTGCGCCGCCTTGTGCAGCATGCGCGCGCGGCGGTAGTAGCCGAGGCCCGACCACGCGGCGAGCACCTCCTCCTCCGCGGCCAGCGCCAGCGCGACGATGGTGGGGAAGCGGCGCAGGAAGTTGTTATAGTGCTCGATCACGGCGGCGACGCGCGTCTGCTGCAGCATCACCTCGGACACCCACGTGCGATAGGGGTCGGTCACTCCGCGCCAGGGAAGCTCGCGCGCGTGGGCGCGGTACCAGCTCATCAGGCGGCGGCGGAAGGCGTGTGGGTCCAGCTCGGTGCGCGCCGAGGCGGAGTGCGCGTCGTGCGCGTCGAGAAGCTGGAGCCGTGAAGTAGCTTGCATGCGGATGACAGTCTACCGCCTCCCGCGTAGTCGTACTATGAGGAAATGACGGCGACGCGCGATACCTCCATGAGAGCGCCGGCGCTTACGCGGCGCGGCATGGCGAAGCTGGCAGTGATGGCGGCCGGAGCCGGGCTGCTTGAGACCGGACTGCTGCGGCCCGACGCGGTGCTGTGCGCGCAGACGAAGGCAGCCGCGCCATTAGCTTTCCCGCCATCGGCGCCCGCGAAGGATGACGTGCGCTGGAGGCAGAGCTGGGACGCCGCACTCGCCGTTCTCGCTGGCAACGTCCGCGACGTCCCCCGCTACGACCGGCCCGTACTCTTTGAGGGCGCGGTGTATCCGGGCATCTGGCTGGAGTGCGGGCCGCATGAGGGCCTGGTCTACGACACGCTAGCAAAGTACGTGAAGGAGACGAGCCCCGCGAAGTCCGCTCCAGCCGTGGCGCGCAACAACCACATGGCATTCTTCGCGCTGCAGCGCGAGGACGGCCAACTGCCTGCCTCCATCAAGCTCACCGAGGCCGGCTACGGGCAGATCCAGATGGTCGTCCCCATTGCGGCCACTGCGTGGGAGCTTGTGCGGCTCACCGATGACGACGAGCTGCTGGTCACCGCCTACAAGGCCTGTGGCCGTTGGGACGCCTGGCTGCGCAAGTATCGTGACACGCGCGGCACGGGCCTGGTCGAGGGCTTCTGCACCTATGACACCGGCCACGACAACAGCCCGCGCTGGAAGGGCGTGCCCAATCGCTGCCCCGACGCGGACGCGAAGAAGTTTCCTCCCGGCGTCGGAGTTCCGCGCCTCTGCCCGGATCTCTCGGCGACGGTCTACGGCGGACGCGTTGCACTTGCGGCGATGGCAAAGATGCTCGGCAAACATGACGAGGCCGCGCGCTGGCAGCAAGACGCCGATACGCTTCGCCGCCTGATCATCACCAGGCTCTACGACCCGCAGGACGCAGCCTTCTACGATCTCGACACCGACAACAGGTTCGTGCGCGTGCGCTCGGACGTCATCAGCCGCGTGCTTGGCGAGCACGTGCTGAAGCTGAACGACGCACGCGATCGCACAATCTTCGGGGCGGTGTGGACGCGCCAGATCCACAACCCAAGGGCCTTCTGGGCGCCGTATCCGCTCACCTCGGTGGCGATGGACGATCCCAGCTTCGTACGCCCGATCCCGCGCAACTCCTGGGGCGGAGCCACGCAGGCACTCACTGCTTTGCGCGCGCCGCGCTGGATGGACCACTACGGGAAGTCCGCCGAGCTGAAGCAGCTGATGTCGGCATGGTGCGAGGCCATCATGCGCCACATCGAGTTCCGCCAGCAGATGGAGCCGCTGACGGGCGACTTCAACCAGGCCGATCCGAGCGGCTACTCGCCCGCAGCGCTCGTCTTCCTAGAGTTCGCGCGCAGGCTGGGCCACGCCCCCGTATGATCGCTCTCACCCACGATGACAGATTCTTGCTGCACTCTTAACAAAACGAAAGAACGAGGACTTCCAATGCGGATGAAGCTTGCCGGCCTGCTGCTGGCTGTTGTCTCAACCAGCGCTGCGATGGCGCAGGGAACGGTTCCCACCTTTACCCATACCGTTGCGGGCAAGACTTACACGCTTGTCGGGAACGATCCCGCGAAAGGGGAGACCACGACGATTCCGACCGTGCTGGTTCCGGTAACTCTCTCGTTTGAGGCGAGGAAGGTTGCTGGCAAGCCGTTCGCGATGGATGCGAAGGCCGACGTTCCGCGCCTGCTGAGCTCGCCTGTGTTCTCGAAATTCGCATTTGCGAACGGAGGAAAGACGCAGTACGGCGACGCTCTGTTGCGGGCGACGTTTCCCAAGGCAACCGGCTGGCACACGCTGCTGGGCAAGCCTGAGGTGAAGCCGCTGACGGTGACGATTCCCGTGGGCTACGGCTACGTCCTGACCTCGAAGAAGACCGGCGAACACGTCGCGGTGGCCGATATCCAGTTTCTCCAGAAGGAGATCTTCAAGCAGCTTCCCAAGCAGGACGGCAAGCTGGTGATGCTCGTGGTCCACAACACGACGTTCTATGCGGAAGGCGACGCGACGGTCTGCTGTTCGTGGGGAACGCATGGCGTCGATACCGCGACGGGCAACTCGTTTGTGTTGGCGACGTATCTGCACGCTGCGCCCGAAGTGGTCGAGGACAAGGACGTTCAGCCGCTGACGCAGCAGCTTGCGGAGTTCCTGAAGGACCCGCTGCACGATCCGCTCTTCCACGGCGCACGCGGCGTGACGGCTCCCGGCAACGCTGTGAGCTGGATGCGTACGGCGTCGGCGCAGGGCGGCGATCAGGGGCGCTGCGGCGGCGATCAGGTGGCGACGCGCTACTTCCTGCTGGAGCCGACGGACACGAACCCGAAGAACAACTTTCCGGCGTCAAAGCCGTTCGTCGCCGCGACGTATCACGTCCAGAACGTCGCTCTGCTGCCGTGGTACGTCGCCGGATCAGACGCGATGGGCGCAACCTACAGCTTTCCGGATGCGAAGGTGCTGACCGAGCCAGCGAAGCCCTGCCCCGCGCACGGTGCGGCGGGATCTGCTGCTCCTGCAAGACCGACGGTTGAGCCGGTTGCGCGGACCGGCGGCGACAACGGCCATCGGCTGATCGGGTACTGGGCGGGTTATGGCTCGGCGTCTTCGACTTTCTCGTTGCGCGACGTGTCGCCGCAGTGGGATTACATTCTGGTCGCATTCGCGACGCCGGACAAGAGCGCGCCGGAGGGAACGATGCAATTCGCTCCGCCGACGGGAATGGATCCCGCGGTCTTCAAGGCTGACGTTGCGTATCTCAAAAGCACGGGCAAGAAGGTGATGATCTCGCTTGGCGGTGGCGGACAACACTTTACGCTGGCCGATCCGAAGAGCGTGCCCAACTACGTCGAGTCGGTGACGAAGATCGTCGAGGAGTACGGCTTCGACGGGATCGACATCGACTTCGAGAGCCCGTCGCTCTCGATCGATCCTGGCGACACGGACTTCAAACACCCGACGACGCCTTCGATCGTTAACCTGATCGACGCGCTGCGGCAGCTGCACAACCACTTCGGGCCAAACTTCATGATCTCGCTGGTGCCGGAGGGAACGCAGATTCCGGCGGGTTATCCAAGCTACGGCGGGCAGTTCGGCTCGTACCTGGCGATCACGTACGCGATCAAGGACATCCTCACCTTCATCGACGTGCAGGACTACAACACGCCGCCGTTGCAGGGGCTGGACGGCGAGATCTATCAGCCGGGAACGGTCGACTACCACGCGGCGATGACGGAGCTGCTGCTGCACGGCTTCAACGTGGGCGGCGACCCGAAGTACTTTTTCCCGCCGCTTCCGGCGAAGCAGATCGCGGTTGGCTTCCTGACGGGCGACACGAACGCCGAGATCGTGAACGGCGCGATGGACTACATCGTCACCGGCAAAGCCCCGGTGGGGGCGACGTACAAGCTGCGGAAGCCCTCGGGCTATCCGGAGATGATCGGAGCGATGTTCTGGACGATCGACGCAGACCGGAGGGGGAACTACAACTTCTCGAACTCAGTGGGGCCGCTGCTGCATGGATACCCTGCTCCCTCAAAATAGGCAAATTATTGATTTTTATTGAGTTAGATTGGCCGCTTATGAGGCAAAATAAGGATTCCAGAGGGGGCAGGATCAAGATAAGTGGTTATTCCCGGGATACCTTCCCAGACTTTTTCTTTTTTCGGCTAAAGAATACTTTGCGCAAATGGAGGAGGAGCGACCTCTAGTGCGCCGTTAACTCTGCCTCAACCGGCTCGTGCAGCGCTCCCGATGAGTGCGGCGCGCCCGAAGAGACCGTCGCTAGGATCGGGAAGACTAAATTCATGATCGGCTGCACTGCCTCGGCAGCAGGCTGGTGATTCGGTGTATAGAACCACTGCTTCACGGCGCCGTAGATCGCCCACGCAGCCGTCGTCGCGACGATCTCCGGAGTAAGGCCCTCAGGCACAGCCTTGTTCTCAATGCCCGCGAGAAGCGTGCGCCGGATCGCCGCAACAATCCCCGCCTCCATCAGCGGCTCAAAGGCGCTGTTCCGGTTGCAATCCTGCGGATCGGCGTGTGTAGCCGTCAAGTAATCGCAGGTCGCGAGAATAATCGCGCTCGCCGCCGAGGGACATGTCCCATCGAACATCACGTTGCGCTCGGCAAGCAGCTTATGAAAGCCCCCCGCCACCATCGCATCCAGCAGGGCAAACTTGTCCGTGTAGTGGTCGTAGAAAGTCGCGCGGTTGACGTCGGCCAATGCCGTAATGTCGTGGACCGAGATCTCCTCGAAGCCCTTTTGCGACATTAGATTGCGCAGAGCTCCCTGGAGGGCCTGACGGGTCCTTCGGATTCGTGGATCGCGAACTTCGCAGTCAGAGATTGGCATAAGCTATCGTTTCCAGCAGCTCGCTACTTCTGTGTATTAGAGGCTACCAGAGAGAAAAAGAATCGCCGCGACAACATATGTCGTCATATAAGGTGTCCGACATACGTTGTTTAGACGTTGAATGTCGGCCAAGGAGAGCAAAGGTTATGCCGACACTTCTACAGATCAACTCCAGTCCTCTACCGACCTCCATCAGCAGCGAGCTGACAGCCGAGTTTGCCAAAGCATGGAAAGCGAAGAATCCCGCGGGAACCGTGATCCGCCGCAATCTCTCGGACGCGCCCCCGAAGCCGGTCGACCAGACCTGGATCGGCGCAGCGTACACCCCTGAGGGCGGGCGCACCGACGAGCAGAAGGCCGTCCTCGCCGTCTCCGACGCCTTGATCGCCGAGCTCCAGCAGGCCGACGAGATCGTGATCGGTGTGGCGATGCACAACTTCAGCATTCCCTCAGTGCTCAAGCTCTGGATCGACCAGGTCGCCCGCAGCGGCAAGACCTTCCAGTACGGCGCGAACGGCCCGGAGGGTCTGCTCAAGGGCAAGAAGGCGACCGTGCTGGTCGCGAGCGGAGGCGTCTACGAGGCCGGAACCCCGGCGGCCACGATGAACTTCGTCGAGCCGTACCTCCGCGCAGTGCTCGGATTCCTCGGAATCACGGACGTGAATTTCGTGAACGCGAGCGGCGCCGCACAGATCATGATGGGCGCAATCGACCGCGAGGCCTTCCTGAAGCCGACGCTCGAGCAGGTGCGAGCCCTGGCGGCGTAAGGCTCGGAACTCGTACGAACATGCGCATCAGCGCAGAACGTTCGGAGACCTGCAGTGTGACGTGTTGACGGAGGAGGGGCTGGACTGGGATGCTGACGGAAGCATCCGGGCCCGGCTCCTTTTCCATTTAAGACATCGCACTCACGCGAGGCCTGATGAACGCGCGGTCGCACGGTTTCTCTTCTCTCGGGAGAACGATCTTTCTCGGCTGGCTGCTGCTGGCTGCCGGAGCGGCGAGTCTTTGCGCACGCGCCCAGTCGCCTTCCGCGACCCAGCCGCTTTCCGCCGCGCCTGAGGCCGTTACGCCCATCACAATCGTGCGCCAGGCGGGCCACGAGGATGGTGTGGCCCAGATCGTCGAGAAGGGGAAGAAGAAGCCGCGCAAGATCGCTCCACATGCCGTGTCGGCGTGGAGGGTGAGAGGCGGCGACGGCGCGCTGGTGGTGGTGCTGCAGCCGGCAAAGGGCAGACTGCCGAAGCAGTACATCCTGCGCTACTACGACCTGGACACCGGACGCCGACGAGTGCTGGGCAGGATCCCCATGAGTACGGCCTCCTTGGTGGAGACAAAGGCAACGGATGAGCGCTGGGCGTTCGCGCTGAGCGGAACCGACGTGACGACCGGTAAGCCCTTCATCGTGGTTGGAGACGACCAGGCGATTCCGGGGCTGCTGCCCGGCGGCGCTTCACCGGCGTTTCACGACGACACGACCGTGAGCTACACCGAGGCGGGCGCGACGAAGACCGCGAGGCTCGGCGTTCTGCTGGGCAGGGAGCTACGCGACATCTACGCTCCTCCGCAGACAGCGCAGACGGCTCCGAAGTTCCTGCAGGTCTTTCCGAACGGCGATGCGATGGTGGAGCTGAAGGACGGATCGATCCAGAAGGCGCGGTGGCGCACCAACGGCGAGATCGTGGACCTGATCGGAGATAAGGCCACGTATGCCGTGCCGGTGAGCGGCCTGATGGCGGTGAAGGGTGTCCCGGCGGGTCAGCGATTGGGAGTGCGCCTGTTACAGGATCTCTCGTCGCGCACAACGCATGAAGGCGATGTGGTCAAGTCGGTTTCGATTACCCCTGTGGTAGTGAATGGGGAGATTTTGATTCCGGCGGGCACGACGCTTGAAGGCAAGGTCGTGCAGGCGGACGGGGTGGGGTGGGGGTTCAAGCACGAGAGGGCTTCGCTGACGATTGACTGGACGAAGGCGACGCTGCCGGATGGCCGGGTGCTGGACGTGGACATGCGCGTGTACGAAGTGGAGAACGCGCAGGAGAAGGTGACCGAGACAGGCAAGATCCAGGGGATTCGGTCGACGGGGACGATCGGGTACACGGTGCAGAATGGCGTTCTGGCGTTTGCGGGCATCGATCCGATCGCCTACATCTTCGCTGCGGCGTCGGGCTCGGCAGTGCTGGGATTCGCCGAGCCGGAGATCCTGTATCCCGGCGGCACGGAGTTGCTCCTGGTGAACGTGAGGCCGTTGATTACATCGACATCGTATCCGTCCTCGATGACGCCGATGGAGAAGGACGCCGCCGGACGCGAGCAGCTGCAGGCCTTCGTGAAGAAGCTGCCGTTCCGCACGCGCACCAAGGGATCGAACAAGCCCTCCGACATTACGAACCTGGTATTTATCGGCGATCCCGCGGCTCTGGAGCGTGCGTTCACGGCGGCGGGGTGGCTGGAGACCGACGAGCTGTATGCAGCGTCGACGTTCAAGACGGTGAAGACGCTGACCGGCAACCAGGCCTACATGCAAGCTCCGATGTCGGTGCTGCTGCTCGAGGAGCGTGCGCCGATCCTGACGTTGAGCAAGACGACGAACAGCTTTGCGTCGCGCCACCATCTGCGCATCTTTCCAACAACGGAGCGCTATGACGGAGAGACGGTGCTTACCTCGTCGTCGACGCAGGACATCGGGATTGCATTCTCGAAGAAGCAGAAGACATTCATTCACGTGATCGACCAGCAGATCGATAACGAGCGCTCGAAGGTTGTGAACGACCTGATGTTCACCGGCTGCGTCGAGAGCCTGGACATGGTGGAGCGGCCGTGGGTCCCGCGCGACGCGTACAACTCAACCGGCGACCGGCTGCTGACGGATGGCGAGGCGGCGGTGATTCGTTTGAACAACTGTGACCATCCGCATACGACGCCGACGACGCCTGCTCCGGCACCGAACCGCACACAGCGCGCGACGCGCGATACGTCGCTGACGATACGAAGCGATCTCTATCGCGGTAACTTCATCTACATGGGGATTGCGGGCATATTGCAGGCCCGCAACTATCTCCGCAGCGCAAGCGAGCTGCCTGCGGAGACTGGAGCGTGGCGCAAGACCGACGCATCGGGGGCGGACTATACGGCACTTGACTCAAGCGGCAGCCTGTCGGGGGCGGATCGATCGAACACGACGACTGCCGAACTGCATGAGAGGCAGACGGGCGAGTTCAACCCGACACCGACCGCTGAGGACCTGGCGGCGATCGAGAAGGCCAAAGCGGACCACAAGTGGGACCCTCCGCGGTACGAGTTCGCGGTGCACGGCGGCTACATGCACATGCGCGAGGACTATCTTTCAGCGGTGGGCGTGATTGAGTACTCGTCCGTTCCCACGAATCCCACGTATTTCATCTTCCTCGCGGACAACGTCGGCGATGGATGGGCCGCGGGCGGCTCGGTGACGTTGAACAGCTGGAAACACTTCTCGAATGAGTTTTCCTACTTCCGCCAGCAGGTGAAGTATGAACTGAATTCGATTAACGCGACGATTCCGCCGGGGACAGACGTTATCTTTACCGACGAAGACCTGGTGACGGATCGCATTGGGCTGGTGACGCGGCAGTTCGAGTACAACCTGCTGATCCATGCGACGAAGCCGACCTCGCGGTGGCGGCCGTATGCCGCGGTGGGACCGGTGCTGCAGCTGATTGCGCTGAACGGATCACCACTGAAGAAGCCTGCGGGACCGTTCAATCTAGGTTTGAAGAACATCGGGCTTATCAAGGCTGCGTTCGACTTCGGCAGGACAGCTCCGCTGGATGGAGGGGGAATCTTCCAGTTCGGCCTGCAGTATGGCGCGGGCGTGAAGTTCAGGGTGACGCCGCGTCTGACGATTCGCGCGGACTTCCGCGAGACATGGAGCAGGAATCCGGACATCATCGCGGACTCGTACCAAGACTACGACTCGAACGAACTCGATGAGACGTACACCACAGACGTCCTCCGGGTAGGCCCGGAGAAGAAGTTTCTGCAGGACCGGTACACGGTGGGCGTGGCGTTCACCTTCTAGTGGTTAGTGAGTAGTGGTTCATTGAAGAAGAAAGGCTAATCACTAACCACTAATCACTTCCTCAATCGGCGATACCGGGATCAGGAGTGTCGATGCCGAGAGCGGTGGCCAGCGCATTCAGGTGGTCCTGCTCGTCGCGCAGGATCTCGCGGAGGTCTTCGCCGAGCGCGAACTCATTAAGCTCATCCGCCTGCTTGATCCGGCGGCGATAGTTGCGAATTGTCTCCTTCTCGTTCTCGAGATCGAAGCGCAGCATATCCTCGGCCTCGTCGGAGGTCTTCACAGGCTTGGGCGTGACGGCGGGCATGCCCCCATGAGGTCGATCCAGTAGCTGACCTTGAGCGCGTGGGCGAGCTCTTCCTTGGCGTGGACCTCGAGCTCACCGGCGATGTTCATGTAGGCCGCGCCTTTGAGAACCTGCGAGTAGTTCACGTAGGCGATGATGGCCTGGTACTCGCGCTCGAGGTCCTGGTTAAGAAGCTCGACGATCCTTTCACGGGTTATGGCAGTGCTGGGTGCTGCTGCTGTCGTAGCCATTTCTTCTTTCTCCAAGGAAGACTTTAAGACCCTCAGTGAGATGCAGAAAGAATGCGAGGCGTTCTCCGGCTGAGTGTTAAGGTCAACCGGCGAGCGTGGGGTAGTCGGTGTAGCCGTGCGGGCCGGGAGCGTAGAAGGTGTTGGGCTCGGGACGGTTGAGCTCGGCGCGGCGGCGGAAGCGGCCGACAAGGTCGGGGTTGGCGATGAAAAGCTTGCCGTAGGCGACGGCGTCGGCCTTGCCCTCGTCGAGCAGCTGCTGGCCGGTCTGCTGGTCCAGCGCCTCGTTGGCCACCAAGACGCCGCCGAAGGCCTCCTTGAGGTGCGGGCCGATGGAGTCGGGGCCGACGTGCTCGCGCGCAGCGATGAAGGCGAGGTTGCGCTTGGCGAGTTCCTGCGCGACGTAGGTGAAGGTCGCGGTTGGGTCGGAGTCGGAGATGCCGTGCGAGTCGCCGCGCGGAGCCAGGTGCATGCCAACACGCCCCGGTCCCCAGACAGAGATAGCGGCGTCCGCGGCTTCGAGCAGGAAGCGCGCGCGGTTCTCGATGGGGCCACCGTACTCGTCGGTGCGCTGGTTGGAGCCGTCCTGGAGGAACTGGTCGATCAGATAGCCGTTGGCTCCGTGGAGCTCAACGCCGTCGAAGCCGGCAGCCTGCGCATTCTGCGCTCCGCGACGGTAGGCCTCGATGGTCTGCTTGATCTCGTCGAGGGTGAGGGCGCGAGGGGTGGGGTAGTCGCGCTGGGGGCGGAGGAGGCTGACGAGGCCCTTGGCGGCGATGGCGCTGGGAGCGACGGGCTGTTTGCCGTTGAGAAGCTCGGGGTCGGAGATGCGGCCGACGTGCCAGATCTGCGCGAAGATGTGCCCGCCCTGCGCGTGCACGGCCTTCACGATGGGCTTCCAAGCCTCCACCTGCTCCTTCGACCAGATGCCGGGAACACTGGCGTAGCCGACGCCCATGGGGTCGACGGGGATGCCCTCGGAGATGATGAGCCCGGCAGAGGCGCGCTGCGCATAGTACTCGACCATGATGGGCGTGGGAATGTGGTCGGCCGTGCCACGCAGTCGCGTGAGCGGAGCCATGAAGATTCGGTTGGGAAGGTGAAGGTCGCCGAGCTGGATGGAATCGAAGAGGGAGGGCATCTGTTCTCCGTTGAGATTTGATTACGGATAGTTAGATGAGCGGCGAAAGGTGAACGATGCGAACCGGAAGTGGTTAGTGCATGAACGTGCTTGCAATCTCTGCAACTCGTTCCTGAGATGCCGTTCGTTTGCTCATCCAAAAGCGCGTGGCCTTCGACTATTTGAATACTAGGGCGAGTTGGAAGCGGGTTTGTCGTTAGAGCGACTCGAAGTCCCAAAGAAGATTGAGAACAGGCTGGAAGTTTGTTCGCAAGATGTCCGGTATACGGTGGCGTCGTTTCACGACCTTCGACAAACCATTTTTGATAGATATCAACGAAGTCATAAGAACTGACTTCAACCCACGCGAGCCATGCGAAGGGTTCGTCGCTATTGTCGACCGGTATTTCTATGCGTCCGATGATAAAGAATCGTTCTTCGTCGAGGAAACACTGGTCAGAACTACACTGTCCTCGAAGACTCTGCTCTTCAGGTGATCGTTCGGCCCATGCGTCGGGTGACGGCACACCCCAGACTAGAGGTGGGCCGTCATGCGTTAGCCCGCAATTGGCACAGACGAAGGACATTCAGTCTTCACTTTACAGCGGGAACTGCTTGAGCCAAGCGCGGAAGTCTGCGCCTAGTTGGTTGTTCTTGAGGCCGAACTCTACGGTGGCTTTGAGGAAGCCCAGCTTGTCACCAGCGTCGTGGCGCTTGCCCTCGTAGGTGAAGCCGTAGACCTTCTCGTGCTGGAGCAGTGCCTTGATGCCGTCGGTGAGCTGCAGCTCGCCGCCTGCGCCGGGCGTGATGTTCTCGAGCATATCGAAGATGCGCGGCGTGAGGATGTAGCGGCCGATGATGGCGTTCTGCGACGGGGCCTCTTCGGGTTTGGGCTTCTCAACCATGTCGTTGACGGCGAGCAGGCGCGGGTTCTTTGCGTCGCGCGTGACCGCGAGGCAGCCGTACGCGGAGATGGCCGCGCCTTCGACGACCTCGGAGCCGAGGATGCTCGAGCCGGTCTCCTCGAACGCCTCGACCATCTGCTTCATGCAGGGAACCTTTGCGTCGACGATATCGTCAGGCAGGATGACGGCGAAGGGCTCATTGCCGACGATCTCCTTGGCCTGGAGGACAGCGTGGCCGAGGCCCAGCGGCTCAGCCTGGCGCGTGTAGGTGATCTTCGCGAGCTTCGAGACGGAGCGCGCGATCTCAAGCAGCGCGGTCTTGCTCTTCGCGGCGAGCGTCGCTTCGAGCTCGAAGGACTTGTCGAAGTGGTCCTCCATGGTGGACTTGCCGCGGCCGGTGACGATGATGATCTCGGTGCAGCCGGCGGCTACTGCCTCTTCGACGCCGTACTGGATGAGCGGCTTGTCGACGAGGCAGAGCATCTCCTTGGGCGTGGCTTTGGTTGCGGGGAGGAAGCGTGTGCCGAGTCCGGCGGCGGGGAAGACTGCTTTGCGGATTTTCTGAGCCATGAGTTCCTTGTATGCAGTTTGGTTGTGGAAATGCTAGCAGTCCAAAACCACCAGCGGGATAGTACAGTTGGGGGAAGAAAAATGACCCTAGAGCACGGGTGAGTCGTCGTGCAGCATGGCCTTGCGGATCACCTTGATCGGCGCGGGTCCCTGGCGCATGAAGGCATCGTGGAAGGCCTGGAGGTTGAAGTCGCTTCCCTGTTTCTTCCTGAGGTCTTCGCGGAGCTTCATGATCTCGAGCTTGCCGAGCGTGTAGTAGAGATACGTTGCGTCCGAGGTGCCGCGCTTGGTCTCCACCAGCCCGACGGAGCGCGACTGATAGCCTTCCTTGACGAAGAAGTCGACCGACTGCTCGATGGTCCACTGTTGGTTCGGTTCCCCGAGACCGGTGTGAAGCTTGATGGCGTTGACGAAGCGCGCATCGCGCAGCAGCGCATCCTGCAGCTGGCCAAGGCGGATCAGCCTGGACTGGCGCACCTGCTCAGGCGTCGCGTTTGCAGGCGGCGCGGCATAGCCTTCGTCGAGCATCATCTGCTCGGTGTAGTGGGCCCAGCCTTCGACATTGGAGTTGGACCAGACGATCTTGCGGACCTTCGACGGGAACTGGTTCTGCCACAGGAACTGCACGTAGTGGCCGGGGTAAGCCTCATGAACGCTGGTCGAGATGATGGTTCCGACGTTGAAGCTGGCCATGTGCTCGGCGACGTGCGGCTGCGTCCACGTCTTCTCCGGCAACGTAACGTTGAAGTACGCCTTGGTGGAGTGCGTCTCAAACGGTCCCGGGGGGTCCATCGATGCGAAGGTAGTGGCGCGCATGAAGGGCGGCGTCTCTTCGAGCGTGGGCTGGACCTCGCTCGGGATGGTGATGATGTTGTGCGCGCGGATGAAGGCGATCAGCGAATCGAAGGTGTTGTGGAAGGAGTCCAGCAGCTTGTCGGGCGCAGGGTGAATCATCGCAAGCTCGGCGAGCACGTCCTGCGGCGACTTCGAGGGCGCGACCTCCCTGGCGATGTGGGCGAACTCCTGCTGATTGCGATGCAGGTCGTCGAGCGCGATTTCGAGAAGTCGGTCGAGCGGGATGTCCACCATCTCGTCATAAGCAAGCTTCTTTGCAAAGACGTCGGCGCCGAGGCGATAGTCGCCGTTGGAGCGCGGCAGCAGATCGGACTTCATCCACGCGCCGTAGTCTTTGAGCGACTGGATGACGACCGCGTTGGTGTGCGCAAAGTCGGCCTTGGCCTTCGCGTCGTCGGCCGCGGCGAAGGCGGTGGGGACGTCCTTCTCAAAGAAGCTGATGAGGCCGTCGATCTGCTCGAGCGCGACCTCCGTGAAGATGCGCGGAGGATTCTTGAGGTTCTTGCGCGCCTCGACGAAGACCTGCGGAATCTGCTTCTCGCGCTCCACGGCGGCGCGCAGGCGCGTGTTCACGGGAGCGAACGGCCTCTCCATCAGAACGAAGATGGAGTTGGTGACGCCGCTCGAGTAGTTGTCTGGGTTCTTCTCCCAGTTGCGGATGACCTCAAGCGAGAGCAGTTGCGAGCGAATGCTGTTGAGCAGGATGTTGTGGTCGGCCGCGACCGAGGCGTCGAGTCCGGCCGGATCGATGGCCTCGAGCTTCTTCTCGTAGGCGTGCAGCGCGGCGATCTGCTTCTGGATTGTGGCCGCCGAGTAGTCCTCGAGCTGCGTGTCGTACTGGTGAAAGCCCATCTGGGTGCCGTAGGTGGGCGCATAGTGGAAGAGGATGTCGGAGAAGTACTGGTCGGAGACGAAACCGAAGGTCTGCGCTGCTCCGTCGGCGGAGATGCGCTGTGCGGGAGCGGTGGAGGTAAGCATGGCGGTTCCGAGGACTGCGGTGAGAAGGAAGCGTTTGGGCATGATGATCTTCTGCTGAGATTTTAGAGCACCGGCCAGACGACTTCACTGCAGGCCGCCGTCAATCCGTCGCTAGCGCAGGACGGGGATCACGCCGTAACGACTCATCACGTCGCCGATGGCGGTGACGTCAGGATCTTCGGTGTCGTAATACTTTGCGATCTCGCTGTAGTACTCCGGGCCGACGACACCAGGCGTCTGAAGGCACATCACACGCGCAGGCGTGTCATGCAGGTTCGCGAAGAAGTGAGGGGACCCGCGGGGAATGGTCAGAATCTCGCCCGGACCCACGACGAGGATCTCTCCGTTCAGCGTCCAAGTGGTGATACCGTTCATCCCCAGCACCATCTCGTCGTAGTCGCGATGGATGTGCGGCACGATGACGCTGATGAGCGGAGGGATCGTCAGTTCGAACATGTCGAGCGTGTCGTCGGTCTCGTGACGGGTCTTCAGGAAAGTGACGCTCATCTGGCCGACGCGAATGGTTTCCTGCATGCGTGTTACCTCCTTTGTTGGACGAGATGAAACCTCCCTATGCACAGTTTTGCAACAAAAAAATGCCGCAGGCATGATTCTTTTTCACGTAATTTCCCGCATCGAAAACATCTCACGTGCATCAATGCATCACGCCATCTCAACACGCGTTGTATCCAGTGATTCAAGAAGAGACCGTGTCTCGGCGAGCACATCTTCGGCCTTCGCGCTCGAGAGCGGCCACCGCAGGATGCCTTGTGGAGTGAACTGGGCTCCGCGCTTCGTGTTGCGGCTGACCAGCTTCATCAGCACGCCTGGATCAATGGCGGTTGCGCTCGAGGCTTCACCGTCGCGCTCGGCGAACTTGAGGTGCAGCATCTCGACGAAGGTCTTGGTCTTGTTGAGTTCGATCTGTGTGCGTTTGCGGTCGATCTGCGCGATGCCCAGTTGCTGCGCGTGCAGACGAATCTCTCCGGCTGCGAGGAGGTTTTCGACAGACTCAGGCGGCTCGCCGTAGCGGTCGCGCAGCTCGGCGCGAACATCGTTGAGGGTCGCAACGTCTTCGGCTCCCGCGATCTTCTTGTACATGCGCAGGCGCTGGTTCTCTTCGGGGATGTAGTCGGCGTCGATACGGACCGAAATCCCGAGATTGACGACCGTGTTGGGGTGCGCCGGACGCTCTTCCTCGCCTTTGATCTTGCGCACGGCCTCTTCGAGCATCGACGTGTACATCTCGAAGCCGATGGCCTCGATGTGTCCGGACTGCTCGCCGCCGAGCATGTTTCCCGCGCCGCGCAGCTCGAGATCGAGCGCGGCGATCTTGAAGCCGGCGCCGAGATCGGAGAACTCCTTGAGCGCCGCCAGCCTTCGTCGCGCAATCTCCGTCAGCTCTGTCTCGGGCGGAATCAGCAGGTACGCATACGCGCGGCGATTCGAGCGGCCCACGCGCCCGCGCAGTTGGTAAAGCTCGCTCAGTCCGTGTCGGTCGGCGCGGTTGATGACGATGGTGTTCGCCAGCGGGATGTCGAGGCCGTTCTCGATGATCGACGTCGCGACCAGCACATCGTACTCGTGGTTCATGAAGGCAAGCATCACACGCTCGAGCTCCGCCTCCGGCAGCTGGCCGTGGCCAACGACGATGCGCGCATGCGGGACAAGCTCGCGAATCTTGGTGGCGAGATCGTAGATCGTCTCGACGCGATTGTGCACAAAGAACGCCTGGCCACCGCGCTCCAACTCCATCTCGATGGCCGTGCGAACGAGCTTCTCGTCGAACTTCGCGACAATGGTCTGGATCGCCATGCGGTCCTTCGGCGGCGTCTCGATTACACTCATATCGCGCAGACCGATGAGCGACATGTGCAGCGTGCGCGGAATCGGCGTCGCCGACATCGACAGCACGTCGATATGGGCGCGCATCTGCTTCAGACGCTCCTTGTGGCGCACACCGAAGCGCTGCTCTTCGTCGACGACAAGCAGACCGAGGTCCTGGAACTTCAGGTCCTTTGAGAGCAGCCGATGCGTGCCGATGAGGATATCGACCTTGCCGTCGGCGACCTTCTCCAAAATCTCCTTCTGTTCCTTTGGCGTGCGGAAGCGCGAGATCATCTCGATGTTGACCGGGAAGTTCGCGAAGCGGCGCTTGAACGACTCGTAGTGCTGGAAGCTGAGCACCGTAGTCGGCGTCAGCACCGCGACTTGCTTTGAGTCCTGCACGGCCTTGAACGCCGCGCGCATCGCGACCTCTGTCTTGCCGTAGCCGACGTCGCCGCAGAGCAAGCGGTCCATTGGCTGCGGCGACTCCATGTCCTGCTTGATGTCGACGATGGCGTTCAGCTGATCGTCGGTCTCGTTGAAGTCGAAGGCGTCTTCGAACTCGCGCTGCATGTTCGTGTCGGGCGAGAACGGCGTTCCCTGCGCGGCCTCGCGCTGTGCGTAGAGCTTCAGCAGCTCGGCCGTCATGTCGGCCATCGCCTTCTTGACGCGCGCCTTGGTCTTCTGCCAGGTCTGCGAGCCCAGCTTGTTGAGCTGCGGCGCGGGGCCTGTGTCTGTCGAGCGGTACTTCTGAATCAGGTCCAGCCGCGTCAGCGGGACGTAGAGCTTCGCCTCATCGGCGAACTCGAGGATCATCAGCTCCAGCGGCGGCTGATCGTTCTCCTCGATGACGCGAAGGCCCATGTAGCGCGAGATTCCATGCTCGACGTGGACGACGTAGTCGCCGACCGTGAGGTCGCGGAAGTCCGAGATGAAGGCCGCAGCCTTCGACTTCGCGCGGCGCACCGGACGCGCCGAGACGTCGGCCTCGTCTGAGAGATCCTGCGCGCCGAAGAGGACGATCTGGCTGGCCGTCGTCTTGTCCAGGTCGAGGATCTGCACGCCTGCAGCGATGGGCGTCTTGACGATGACCGGCGTGCGCAGATCGCCGGCGAGGTAGCTGGACTCGGAGTAGACGGTCGAGGAGCCGTGCTGATCGGAGCGCGAGCCGAGTCGATACGGCACCTGATACTCCTGGAGCAGACCGGCGAGACGTTCGACCTCGCCCTGATTTGCTGCGGCGAGCAGGATGCGCGCCTCCTGCCGCATCAGCGACTGCAGCGCTTCGATCAACGCTGGTATTGAACCGTGGAAGCGCTGCGTCGGCCGCGTGGCGAACTCAATCTCCGAAAGCTCGTTGCGTTCGGCGTCGAGCACATCGACGGCGCCGAGCTGGTCGAGGTCGCAGCCAGTAGTTCGGCGCAGGCGGTCCTCGAGGTCCCACGGCGAGATGTAGATGTCTTCCGGGCGGACGAGTGAGCCGATGCCCGAGCGGTCGTGGCGCTGCTCGACCTTGTTCCACCAGCGCTCGCCCTGGTTCTTGACCATCGCGGGCTCTTCGACGAAGACGCGCGTTGACGAGCCGAGAAGATCGAGAAGCGTCTTGTTTGCGCCTGCGACGGGAGCGAAGAACTCCCAGCCGGGAAAGACCGTCGCTTCGCCGGTGCGCGTGGCGACGTGGGTTTGCAGCTCGACCGGCTCTTCGCCGCCTTCCATTGCAGCGCCTGCAGTGCCTGCGCGCGTCAGGCGGGCGTTGATGGCGGAGAGCAGCCTTTCCGTGACGGGCGTCTCGGTGAGCGGGAGCAGCAGGATGTCGTCGAGAGCGGAGCTGGAGCGCTGCGTCTCGGGGTCGAAGCGGCGGATGGATTCGATCTCGTCGCCGAAGAAGTCGATGCGGACGGGACGCTCCTGCTCGGGGCCGTAGACGTCGATGATGCCGCCGCGGATCGTCACTTGTCCGGGCATCTCGACGACGTCGACACGGGTGTAGCCGACGGAGAGGAGATGCTCGACGAGCAGGTCGGGGATGTGCTCTTCGCCGACGCGCAGATGCAGCGCGAGCGCGGCGTAGTAGTCGCGGCCGAAGAGACGCATGCAGGCCGACTCGACGGGCGCGATGACGAGGCGCGGCGTGTGGCCCGCGCAGATCTTCCAGAGGGCGGCGGCGCGCGTCTCCTGGATCTCCGAGTGCGGCGAGAGATTTTCAAACGGCAGTACGTCGTGCGCGGGCAGGCGCAGGACCTGTGCGGGATCGAGCGCTCCGGTGAGCTCGCAGGCGGCGAGCACGGCGTCGTGCAGGGCCTCGGCGGATTTGTTGTCCGAGACGATGACGAGCGCGGGAGCTTGCGCGGCGCGGACGAAGTACGGCAGAAAGAGCGCTCGGGCGGTGGCCGTGAGTCCGGAGACACGACGACGTCCCGATCCGCCGCTCAGGTGGCGGCGCACGCGCTCGAAGGCTTCGGAGTGTTCCAGGTCCGCGAGGAGCTCGCGGACGAAGGGTAAAACCATGCTCTTTCGATTCTATCGAAGCGTCCGCGCTGTCAGAATTTCCGGAACAGGCGTATCATCAACGCCGCCGCATCTTAACGTCTCGCGGCGCTGCCCGAAGATATCGGGACGTGCGATGCTTCGGACAGCATGCCTCTTTCGGAGGGTTCGAGATGAGCGTGTGGACTAAGGTCATCCTCGTTGGGTTGATGGGCGTCCTTCCGCTGCTGGAGGGATGCACGCGGCATCGGAAGAGCGAGCACTACTACCTGGTTACGGTGAACGTGGATCTGCCGTACTGGAAGACGGCAGGCGAAGGCTTCCAGAAAGCAGCGGCCGAGTATGGCGTCAGCGCGGAGATGCGCGGGCCGACGTCGTTCGATCCGCAGGCCGAGGTCGAGGAGTTTCGCACGGTGGTGGCGCGGAAGCCGGCGGGAATCCTGGTCTCGGTGACGAACTCGAAGCTGCTGGCTCCGGAGATCGACGCGGCGATCGCGGCGGGAATTCCGGTGATCACGATGGACTCGGACGCGCCGGAGAGCAAGCGGCTGTACTTTATCGGAACAAACAACCTGCAGGCCGGACGGCTGGGCGGACTGCGCGTGGCGGCGGTGCTGAACGGCAAGGGCAACGTCGTCTTCTTCACGATGCCGGAACAGCCGAACCTGGAGGAGCGGCTGAAGGGATACAGGGACGTCTTGTCGGCTTATCCCGGAATCAATGTCGTCGAGGTCTTCGACATGAAGGGCGACTCGGGCGTCGCGATGGACAAGGCGCGCGAGTATCTTGCTCGCGCGGGCAAGGACCGCATCGATGCGATGATCTGCCTGCAGTCTTCGGCGGGCAAGGACGTGGGCGAGATAATCCGCCGCGCGAAGGGGTTGGGCGATCCGGGGCGGCTGCTGGTGGCGATGGACACGGACGTCGCGACGCTGCAGCTGATCAAGGACGGAATCATCGACTCGACGATCTCACAGAAGCCCTACACGATGGCGATGGTGGGGCTGAAGGCGCTGGACAATATTCACCACTATCCGGTGAATCCGCTGACCGCAGAGCACGGACTGGATCCGTTCTCCCCGTTCCCGGCGTTTGTGGATACTGGCGTCTCGCTGGTGGACAAGAGCAACGTGGCGATGATTCTGGAGCGGAAGGAGGCCGTGGGGCCTTAGCACCCCCTCCCCCTATCTTTTGGATAACTAGTTTATTTTGTTTTAGATAGCCATTTTTGGCAGGTAAAATATTGGAAATAAAGGGTTTATTGGTCAAAATCTTGATTGCAAATGAGTTAGGCCCAGCGGGTTCGCGGGGCCTTTTCTTAGCTGTTTTAGCCTTTTTCTTAGCTGTTTTAAGTGTATCAGGGGGGAGCGGAATTAATCGGCAGATGGGTGTTGTCGATGGGGAATGGGTTGTAGGGTAGTGGGGCTTGACATGGGTTTTTGCTGGGTTTTTGGGGGATTTTTTTTTGTAAATGATTGGGATTATTTGGGTTCGTGGTGCAAATTGGCACCGCCCAAAGGCATACCCCAGGGGCTGAAGCCCCGGTTCTGAGGCTGGGCGAGATGCCGGGGCTGAAGCCCCGGCCTACCTCAGAAGCAACGGCAACGGCGACAGCAACGGCGACGGCAACAACAACAACAAATGCAAATGCGGGGGTTCTTCGCTTCGCTCAGAATGACGGGCAAAGGCAAGGCAACGGCAACGGAGGGTGGTTCAGGCGGTGCCTTCGCGGGCGCCCTTCCAGAGGTCTAGGGAGCCTTCTTTGGCGTGCTGGTCGATCTCGGCCAGCTCTTCTTTGGTGAAGTGGAGGTTTTTGACGGCGTCGAGCGAGTCGTCGAGCTGGGCTACGTTGCGGGCTCCGATGAGGGCGGAGGTGACGCGGGAGTCGCGCAGGGTCCAGGCGATGGCCATCTGGGCCAGGGTCTGGCCGCGGCGCTGGGCGATCGCGTTGAGGGCGCGGACGTGGGCGAGGTTCTCTTCGGTGAGGAACTCGGGCCTGAAGGAGCCTTCGGATTTCGCGCGGGAGTCGGCGGGGACGCCGTTGAGGTACTTGTTCGTCAGCAGGCCCTGGGCGAGCGGGGAGAAGGCGATGCAGCCGGTGCCGAGGGTGTCGAGCGTGCCGAGAAGCTCGTGTTCGATCCAGCGGTTGAGCATGGAGTAGGACGGCTGGTGGATTGTGAGGTGGACGCCTTCGCTTCGGAGGATCTCGGCGGCCTCGCGGGTTCGATCGGGGCTGTAGGAGGAGATGCCGACGTAGAGGGCCTTGCCCTGGCGGACGATGTGCGCAAGCGCACGCATGGTCTCCTCGAGCGGGGTGTTCATATCGGGGCGGTGGGAGTAGAAGATGTCGACGTAGTCGAGGCCCATGCGCTGGAGGCTCTCGTCGAGCGAGGCGATGAGGTACTTGCGCGAGCCGCCGATGCCGTAGGGGCCGGGCCACATGTCCCAGCCGGCCTTGGTGGAGATGATGAGCTCGTTGCGGTGGGGGCGGAGGTCCTTGCGGAGGATGGCGCCGAAGTTTTCTTCGGCGGAGCCGTAGGGCGGGCCGTAGTTGTTGGCGAGGTCGAAGTGGGTGACGCCGCGGTCGAAGGCGCGGAGGACCATGGCGCGGGCGGTCTCGAAGACGTCGGCGCCGCCGAAGTTCTGCCAGAGGCCGAGAGAGATGGGGGGGAGGACGATTCCGGAGCGTCCGCAGCGGCGGAAGGTGTGCTGGTTGTAACGCTCGGGGGCCGGGACATAGGTCATGCTCTTCACTCTCCTTTTTCGAGTATGGCATGAGGGCGGAGGGACGGCGTGGCGTTGCTCAGGGACGGATTTCCGATGCGGCTCAATGGAATGACACTTTAGGGTGAGAGAGGGTTGTTTGCCGATGGGCGATTTCGATGGCTTTGCGCGGATTTGTGCGGTATCTGTACAACATGCGTTCAACTGCTGTTTTGTCTTTCTTTGCCCTCGTGATGCTGCCGGTCTCGGTTCTGGGTCAGGGCTCCGGTGATGGTGTGGTAACCAGGACCCTGAAGGTGGAGCTTCCTCCCGGCGAGGTGAAGCGCGATTACTCCGCCGAGTCGATCGTGGTGGAGCAGCTGAGTACGGTGTACCGGTTCGCCGCCGATGGCACGGGCGTGCGCGAGATCTCGGCGGTTACGCTGATCCAGTCCGACGCGGCGGCGCGGCAGTATGGCGTGCTGACGTTCCCGTTTGCCGGGAACAACGAACGTGTGGAGTTCGAGTACGTGCGGGTGAGGAAGCCGGACGGCAGCGTGGTGGAGACTCCGGCGGGCGATGCGCAGGAGATGCCGCAGGAGGTGACGCGGCAGGCTCCGTTCTACAGCGACCTGAAGGAGAAGCATCTTCCGGTGCGGAACCTGCGCGCGGGCGACCGGCTGGAGTACAAGGCGCGCATCGTGGTGGCGAAGGCGGAGGTTCCGGGGCAGTTCTGGGGGCAGGAGAGCTTCGGGAAGTGGGCCGTAATCCTGAACGAGAACATCGAGCTGCATGTTCCGAAGGGGAAGTATGTGAAGGTGTGGAGCCCGGAGCACGCGCCGGCGAAGGCGGAGACGGGAGACGAGACGGTCTACCGCTGGACGGGCGCGAATCTGGACCCGCTGATCGGAAAGGATGGCAAGACGAAGCAGAGGGAGGTCGATCCGAAGGGCGAGCTGCCGGCGATGGCGTGGACGACGTTCAAGAGCTGGGACGAGGTTGGCGCGTGGTACCGGGGGCTCGAGGCCGACCGCGTGGTTCCCGATGCCGAGGTGAAGGCGAAGGCGGCTGAGCTGACGGCGGGCAAGTCGACGGAGGAAGAGAAGGTTCGCGCACTGTACGGCTACGTGGCGACGCAGGTGCGGTACATCGGCGTGGCGTTCGGAATTGGGCGCTATCAGCCGCATCCGGCGGGCGAGGTTCTGCGCAACCAATACGGCGACTGCAAGGACAAGCACACGCTGCTGGCGGCGATGCTGACGGCGGCGGGGATGCATCCGGAGGCGGCGATGATCGGGGCGGGGATACGGATGAACGAAGAGGTGCCTTCGCCGGGCGCGTTCAACCACATGATTACGACCGTGCCGGTGACGGGCCAGCAGGTGTGGCTGGATGCGACGGCGGAGGTGGCTCCGTACCAGGTGCTGGTGTCGCCGATCCGGGACAAGCAGGCGCTGGTGGTTCCGGAGACGGGAGCGGCGAAGCTGGAGAGAACTCCTGCGACGCCGCCGTTTGCGCCGTTCAGCCGCTTCGTGGCCAAGGGAACTCTGAGCAAAGAGGGCACGATGAAGGCGCAGATGGAGTACATGGTTCGGGGCGACGATGAGCTGGTGCTGCGCACGCTGCTGAAGCAGGTCCCTCCGGGGCAGTGGGACGAGCTGACGCAGAGACTCTCTCAGGGGCTGGGATTCGGTGGGACGACGAGCCATACGGAGGCGAGCAAGCCGGATGCGACCGACGGGCCGGAGAGGCTGGCCTACGACTACGAGCGGGAGAAGACGGGAGATTGGGACAATCGGCGGATCGTGGCACTGCTGCCTGTCGTGTTTCTTCCGACGATCGATGAGAAGAATCCTCCGAAGAAGGTGGCGATTCAGCTGGGGGAGCCGAGGGTGGAGACCTCGGTGTCGACGATCAAGCTTCCGGCGGGCTGGGGAGCTGATCTTCCAGCGGCTGTTCACGAGAAGACGGCGTTTGCGAGCTTCGACCGGACCTACACGGTGAATGGCGACACGCTGACGACTGAGAGGCGCATCGAGGTCTTCCAACGCGAGGTTCCGGCAGCGGATTGGAAGGCTTATAAGAAGTGGCTGGATGCGACGGTGGGAGACGGAGAGCCGTTCGTCACGCTGATTGAGACGAAGGCGAAGACGGGCGGGGAGAAGCTTCCCTCGACCCCTGCACCGCCGAGTGTCAGTGTCGCTGCGCTTCTGCGGGAGTTCTACAACCAGGTACAACGCGGAGAGCCGAACGCGGCCGAGGAGACGCTGAACCAGGTGCGGCAGCAGGACGGGGGTGCGATCTGGTACTTCCGCGGCATGGTAACGGTCCATGAGATGCGCGGCAAGCCGGAGGAGGCTGCGGATGCGATGCGGCGGGTGCTGAAGATGGATGGCGTCACCGATGGCGATAGAAAGGTCACGGGGGCGCTGCTGTACCAACTGCATCGTTATGACGAGGCGCTTCCTCTGCTTCAGGAACAAGCCAAAGACGACACTGACAACCTGCAGTTACAGATTCAGTTGGGAACGGCCCAAGTGGAGACGGGCAGGAAAGAGGCGGGTGGAAAGACGCTGACGGCCGCGCTGTCGAAGGCTACAGAGCCGTTTATGTTGAACGATGCGGCCTATGAGTTGGGAGAGGCCGGGATTGGGTTGGAACAGGCCGAGAAGGCATCGCGCCAGGCGATCCAGGATCTTACGGCAGAGTCTGCTTCCTGGGTTGTGAGCGCTACGACCAAGGAGCAGCGGAGCAAGCAGGAGCTTCTGGTCTCGGCCTGGGATACGCTCGGCTGGATTCTCTTTCGCGAGGGCAGGATCGATGAGGCGGAGAGTTATATTCGCGCAACGTGGAACAACGAGCAGACACCAGAGGTGGGGCTTCATTTAGGAGAACTCGAGGATAAGCGGGGAAACAAGAAGGCAGCGCTGGAGCTCTATGAGATGTCCCTGACTCCGATTATCCAAAAGACAACGTCTACGCCGGAGGAGGAGCGGACGCGGCGGGAGCTGCGGGAGCGCACAGATGCGCTGAAGAAGGAGGGCGTCGTCTCCGCGATGAAAGATCCGGCGGCGGCAGTGCAGCGCCTGCGGATGATTCCGCTGGGTCCGTGGAGGGGGAAGAGCTCCTCGGTCGAGTACACGTTTGTGCTTGAGCAGGACAAGCCGGGCGATCTTCAGGAGACCAGCCAGGGAGCCTCCGGGATCACGAATGCGACCTCGATGATTCGCAAGGCACGCTTTGACCATTGGACTCCGACGGGCTCAGAGGCGCGCCTTCTGCGCAAGAGCACGTTGAACTGCCACGCCAGCGTGTGCGAGCTGGTTGTCCATCCTATGTAGCGGAGACAGACTCACGGGGCCGAGTTCGCTACACTGGAAGGTAATGGCAACGATCAAGGCAGTACGCGGGACCCGGGACCTTGTGCCTCCGGAGACCGCACTTTGGAATCATGTGGAGGCCACGGCACGGTCGGTCTTCGCGCGGTATGGGTTTGGTGAGATTCGCACGCCTGTATTCGAGGTGACGGAGCTGTTCGCTCGCGGAGTGGGCGAGGATACCGACATCGTCTCGAAGGAGATGTACACGTGGGAGGACCGCGGGCGCGCGGAGTCCGGCGGGAGTGAAAAGGCGGGCGGCCAGTCACTGACGCTGCGGCCGGAGAACACGGCCGGCGTGGTGCGCGCCTATATCGAGCACAAGATGTCCGAGACGGGCATGCTCGAGAAGCTGTTTTACATCGGGCCGCAGTTTCGCCGCGAGCGGCCGCAGAGGGGGCGGTACAGGCAGTTTTGGCAGATTGGGGCGGAGGTGCTGGGGCCGCCGTGGTCGGGGTCGGATTCGCCGCTGCGCGACGCCGAGGTGCTGGAGATGCTCGCCACGCTGCTGAATGAGCTGGGCATCAAGGGCTGGCGGCTGGCGCTGAACTCGGTGGGGTCGGCGGAGGATCGCGCGCGGTACAGCGCGGCTCTGCGGGCGGCTCTGGAGCCGGTGAAGCACAGGATGTGCGAGGACAATCAGAGGCGCGCGGAGACGAATCCGCTGCGCGTGCTGGACTCGAAGGACGAGGCGGACCAGGAGATCATCAATGCACTGCCGAAGATCTCGGAGTTCTGGGGCGAGGATTCGCGCGCGCACTTCGAGCAGGTGAAGGCGGCGCTCGATGCCTGCGGGGTTCCGTATGTCGAAGAGCCGCGACTGGTGAGAGGGCTCGACTACTACACGCGGACGACGTTCGAGTTCACGGTGCCGGACGGCAGTGGGCTGGGCACGCAGAACGCTCTGCTGGGCGGCGGCCGCTACGACGGGCTGAGCGAGATGCTGGGCGGGCCGAAGGCTCCGGGGATCGGGTTTGCGATCGGCGAGGACAGGCTGATTCTGACGCTGCAGGCGCAGGCGAAGCAGACCGAGGCGAAGAAGCTGGATGCGTTTGTGGCTCCGATGGGCGTGGCGCAGAATGCGCCGGCGCTGAAACTTGCGCAGGAGCTGCGGCGGGCCGGCCTGGGTGTCGAGATCGGCGATGGAAGCTGGCGGCTGAAGAAGTCGTTTGAGGCGGCGGACAAGCTGGCGCGGAAGATGGTGATCGTCGGTGAGGATGAGGTGAAGTCCGGTGTGCTGACCGTGAAGGACTTTTCTGTGGGCGAGCAGGTGAAGGTGGCGAGGGCCGAGTTGGTGGGGGCGCTGAAGGGTTAGGACCGGCTGGGCGAAAGCACTTGACATCGTATATACGACGTATATACATATAAATCATGGACCTTGCGTTTCTCTATCAAGGGCAGCGCTTTGTCTGGGATGTCGATAAGGCAGCGAGGAATCTTACCAAGCATGGCGTCTCGTTTGAGAAGGCATGCGAGGTCTTCTTCGATCCTTTCTTCGGCTGGAAGATGCAAGTGCCAACGGGGAGCTGCGCGATGTCGTCATTGGATTCGCGGAGGACTGGACTCTTCTCTTTGTCGTGCACGCGCTGGTGGAAGACGACAGGATTCGCATCATCTCGGCGCGGCCGGCAACAGCGCCGGAGAGGAGACTCTATGAGGACGGCGAGTGAACGGTTGCGGCAGAGGCTGCGGAAAGATCGCAAGATGACGACGATCAGCATGCGCGTGCCTGAGGACGTGATCGAGGACCTGAAGGAGATCGCACCAGCTCTCGGATTCTCGGGCTATCAGCCGCTGATCCGTGCCTACATCGGGCAGGGATTGCGGAAGGATCAGGCTGCGATGGAGCACTCGCAGCTGTTGACCCTGACGGAGAGCCTGCGCAAGCAGGGCGTAGCGGATAAGGTGATTTCGGCCGCGATTGCCGAGGCGAAGTTGAAGATCGCTTAGGTGGTTTTGTTGGAAGCCCCTGTAACTTCGTACAATAGAGAGATTGTGACACTCGACTTTTTAGGAAACTTGCAGCGGACGCACCGGTGCGGCGAGCTCCGTGTGGGGCAGGATGGACAGGATGTGGTTCTGATGGGCTGGGTGAACCGGCGTCGCGACCACGGCAATCTTATCTTTCTCGATCTGCGTGATCGCACGGGCATCACGCAGGTGGTGCTGGATATCGAAGTCTCGAACGACGCCCATGAGAAGGCTGAGGCGGCGCGGTCGGAGTACGTCGTTGCCGTGAAGGGCCGTGTGCGCAAGCGCGGCGAGGGCCTCGAGAATCCGAATATGCCCACGGGCGCGATCGAGGTCGTCGCCAAGGAGCTGCTGCTGCTGAACGAGGCGAAGACGCCTCCCTTCTCGCCTGCGGAAGACGCGATTGCGAACGAAGAGGTGCGGCTGAAGTATCGCTATCTGGACCTGCGCCGCGAGCAGATGCAGAAGAACTTTTTGACGCGCCACAAGGTCACGCGGGCGATTCGCGAGTATCTGTCGGAGAATGGGTTCCTCGAGATCGAGACGCCGTTTATGACGCGCTCGACGCCTGAGGGCGCGCGCGACTATCTGGTGCCGAGCCGCGTGCATCCGGGGAACTTCTATGCGCTGCCGCAGTCACCGCAGATCTTCAAACAGATTCTGATGATCTCGGGGTTCGATCGCTACTTCCAGGTGGCGCGGTGCTTTCGCGACGAAGACCTGAGGGCGGACCGGCAGCCGGAGTTTACGCAGATCGATCTCGAGATGACGTTTCCTCAGCAGGCGACGGTGTTTCGCGTGGTCGAAGGCTTCCTGACGGCAGCCTTTGCGACAGCAGGTATCGAGCTGACGGCGCCGTTCATCCAGATGTCGTACGACGAGGCGATCCGGCGGTACGGCATCGACAAGCCGGACATGCGCCTGCCCGCGCTGACCGACCTGACCGAGGAGCTGACGCCTGCGCTACGCGAGCAGCTGAAGATCGAGCAGAAGCTTCCGGTGCTGGGCTTTGTGATTCCGAATGCAGGCGGGCTGAGCGGAACGCAGCGGCGCGCGCTGGTGGATGAGATTCGCAAGGCGTTTGGCGAGTGTGGGCTTGACTCACTCGACGTGGCGCGCTTGAAGACGAACGAGACCTTCGCTCCGCTCGCGAATGCGATTGAGGCCAAGCTGGCGGCAGAGCCGACGCTTGAGGAAGGCGTGACGGCTGATGACCTGGTCGTCGTGATCACGCCGAAGCTGGGGACTCCCGAGAAGTGGAACTACGATCCGCAGTGGATCTACAAGCGCGTGGGCGCGCTGCGGCTGCAGTTGGCGCAGAAGTTCGCCGACAAGCATGGGCGCTTCACGCAGACAGGCACGGCGGACGACTACAGGTTTCTCTGGGTCACCGACTTTCCGATGTACGAGTGGGATGAGGAGACGAAGGTGTGGAATGCGGCGCACCATCCGTTCACCTCGCCGCATGAGGACGACATCAAGTCGGGCGCGCTGTTCAACGACAAGGGCGCGGTGCGTGCGCTGGCGTACGACATCGTGCTGAACGGCACGGAGCTGGGCTCGGGCTCGATCCGTATTCACCGGCAGGACGTGCAGGCGGAGATCTTCCGCTCGCTTGGAATGTCCGATGAAGAGGCGAAGGAGCGGTTTGGATTCTTCCTCGACGCGCTGGAGTACGGCACGCCTCCGCACGGCGGAATTGCGCTGGGGCTCGATCGTATCGTGATGATTCTCGCCGGAGCACAGAGCCTGCGCGAGGTGATCGCGTTCCCGAAGACGGCGAAGGCGATCGACCTGATGGTCGATGCTCCAAGCCATGCGACAGAGCAGCAGCTGAAGGAGCTGCATTTGAAGATAGCCGGGCGAAGCTAAGCGTATCGAGTGGATGGGAGAGTCGTCCTGTGATCTGGCTTGGAAAGAAGCGAGGCAATCTAAGCGACTGGACGACCCAGCGATGGGTTCAGGCGACCGGGCGTCGCCTTGTTCTTTCGGAGTACCCCTGGCTAGACGGACCGACCGGCAACACGCTCGGGATTGGTCAGGACTTTTTCTTGAACTATGCTCGCGATCAGCAGCTCGAGCTGATCACCACAGGTGTTCGCGGTTTGCTTCCCACGTTTAGTCTGCTCGAAGGAAATCGTGACCTACATAAGGTTGCGCCATTGCTACGAGAGTTTTATGAGCGGACGTCGGAGTTTGATCTCGATGCATGGTCTGAGTGGAGTTCTTTATTCCGCCCCTTCGGAAGGGCGTTGGGTTTGCTCTTTAGCCGCCGCCTACAGCAGCTGAACGTTCCTTTGTCTTCACTCGATAGCTCAAAGGGGATGACCAGCAATGTGCTTCCTATCCGAGATCCCGGATTCGGCACCGTGGTTCAGACAGCGTGGGTCCGGGAGCTCAGAGTGACGAAGAATGTGCTCTATGCTGGAAGTTATTCCGTGTGCATGATTCCGGAACATCCTTATCCCTGCATCAAGGTTGTGTTCCCTCTGCCGAACGGCAACGCGATTGTTCTGATGAAGGTGGAGGTTCATGAAGATGGCTCGCTTTCGATCCAATCCATCGGCGACAGGTTTGGTGAACCGGGATTCTATTTCGTGGTTCACCAAGGCAATGGAGTTATATGGGCTCGATACGTCAAAGCCATGAAGGAAGAGATTCGCGTGTATGCAGGCGAGACAGAAGTTGGTCGAGCTGATCACCTTATGGTTGTGGGGAAGAGTTTTTCTGCGCCTTCACTACAGAATGCAGCGACGCAAATAATATGGCCGCGGCTGAAGAGACAGCCGCGGCCCTTTGGTTTTCGTAGCGACTACTGCACGTTGATCGTGATGGTCTGCGTGCTGCGGTCGAACTGGTTGGTGGCGTAGACGGTGTAGGTTGTGGTCTTGGTTGGGTGGACTACGGCCGAGGTGCCGCGTACTGCGCCGATCTCAGGCGAGACGACGTAGTAGGAGGCGTTGTTGGCGGCCCAGGTAAGCGTGACAGCCTGACCGGACCCGACGGTGGTCTTGTCGGCGGTGAGGCTCGTGATCGTCGGGGCCGGGCCGGTGGGCACGTTCGACTGCGTGTAGACGACGGGCATCTGGATGACCTCGAACGCGGAGGCGGGAACCTGCTTCAGCGAGTTGAGGTCGTCGTTGTTCCAGCGGTCGTCGGGTGCTCCGATCATGAACATGTTGCTTCCGTTGTCGGCCATGATCATGCCGTAGTTTTTGAGAGCCGTAAGGATGACCTTGGCCTGTGGACCGTACGACGAGATGTCGAAGTTGGCTTTGAGGCGCATGCGCATTCCCATGGGCGCGGCGTTGGGGTCGGAGTTGTTGGGCGCCCAGTGCGTGGCTGGAGGCACGAAGGCCTGGCGGCTGCGCTGGAGCGTCACGCGGATGGCGTGGTCGATGTGGCCTGCCGCTACCTCGTCGTACCGGACGAGGCCTGGGAAGACAGGCAGACCGGCCGCATCGGTTGAGGTCCAGCGGAAGGGACGGGCGTTCTGGTTGAGGAGATCCCAGACGGATCCGACATTGGCTTGCCAGGTTCCGTCACCCTGCGGGACGGCCACGCCGAGCTCATAGAGCCAGCAGTTGTCGCGGTCGAGGACGAGCGTGTGACGGTCACCGTCGCCCGGGTTGGGATAGCCCTCAACGGGCGTGTCGGTCGAGATCGGCATGGGGCCGGGATCGCTCTCGTCACCATAGAGGTTGTAGTTGATGGTGGTGAAGGGCGAGCCGCCGACGACGGTATACGGGATGCCGATCGTGCTTCCGTTGTACTGACCCGCTCCGAAGTTCGCACGGAGGTGCGAGCCCCCGAGGAAGCCGATGTAGCCGTTGGAGTTGCCGTCGACCGGAGCGTTAGCGATGTTCTGGCGCCACGGGTTGTTGGCCTCAAAGGGAAGGAACCCGTTGAGGTTTGCTCCCACGCCGAGCGACATGGCGTTGCAGGCAAGCTGCGGCGCTGTTGGCGCCGGAGCTGGCGTGGTGGGGGTCGTCGGCGCCGGATCAGGCGTCGTGGGCGTGGTCGGCGCCGGAGCTGGAGTGGTGGGTGTCGTGGGCGCCGGATCTGTGTCGCTCGGTCCTGAAGGAGCTGGATCGGTCGTCGTCGGTGGTGTCGTGGTTGGAGGATTGGTGGACGGAGTCGGATTGTGGCGCCGCTTCGCTACGAAGTAACGCGTAAAGAAGTCTTTGTTTGAGGTTTGTGCGACCGCGAACGAGCTAGCGGTGAAAAGTGCGAGCGCCAGCATGGGGAGTTTGCGTGGCATGTGTACTCCTTCGCGGCTCTTCTTTCGGAGCCACGTGTGATGATGGGTTGACATGCAAGGACAGAAGGTGATGCGGGAAGGAAGCTGCTCTGCAAAAGGAAAGGGCCTGCTGAGTTTCGGCAGGCCCTCCCTGCTTCGTAGTTTTTTGAATTATAGACCCTGGAGACAGTTCGCGCGGAGACGCTCGATGAAGAAAAATCAATTCATCCAGCGTTTATCTTTGGGGTCGCGGCGCAGCTCGTCGGGATCGATATAGCGGCCGTCCTTGTCGAAGTGGACCTCGCGATTCTGCTTGCGCATGTAGACCTCGAACTTGCGCGCGGCGCGGCGACGTTTGTAGCGATAGTAGGCGTTGCGAACACCGTAGAAGCGCTCGGAGACACCGAAGGCGAAGCCTCGGCGCGGAGCGAGGCGGACGAAGAGGAAGCCGGCGAGCGCTCCGGAGAGCTGGAGCAGAGCACCGAAGCTGTTGGCTTGCTTGAGCAGCACGGCCACGGCGATGAGGATGTAGATGGCGACGAGGTACTTGGCTTTGACGCGGATGAGGAACCAGAGGTAGAACTCCTGGTCGCCGAAGAGCATGCCGATGGCGACGAGGAGGCCGAAGACCCCGGTCCAGGCGCTGAAGGCCGTGATGAAGTCGGGACGCATGCCGAAGATGCGCGTGAAGGAGATGGCCGTTGCGAGGATGGCGCCGCCGATGACCGAGGTCCAGTAGAGCTCGGCGAGCCAGCGGCTGCCGTAGGCGCCTTCGAGCAGCGCTCCGGTGAACCAGAGGGTGAGCATGCTGAAGGCGATGGAGAGAATTCCGGGATCGACGAGCGAGTAGGTGACGAGCTGCCAGATCTGACCGTGCAAGACGGCCATGGGCCTCAACATCAGGGTGTTGTATAGCAGGTCGCCTAAAGGAGACGATATCCACCCGAGGATCGCCATCCCGAAGAAGGCGGCCACGTTGAGCAGGATGAGCTTGCGCGTGGCGCCGCTGAAGGGCGGGAGCGACAACGTGGTGGGGCTGGAGCGAGGCATCCTTATCGAGTCACCAAGAACTATTTCACCATAGTGGCGCGAGTCCCGCTACGGATGCGGCGGGGTTTGCGGTGGAGCGGCGGGAACGAAGCTGCGCGAGGGCCGCGTGGGCGTTGGAAAGACAGGGATGCTGCGGTGTCCGGCGGCGTCGACGGACCGAACCCCGAAGATCACGTTGTCCTTGGAGATGGGCAGTTTGATGCTGGTGGTCGCGCCTGCGCTCTGGGCCATGGTCCATGTGGGCTGGTCGGTCGGCCGCCAGACCACTTCATACGTCGCGCCAGCCGGCATCCCCGCGGGAGGCGTCCAGCTGAGCACGGTGTTGTTGTCGAGAGCCGTAGTTTCGATGTGAACGTTCTGCGGGACGCCGGGCGCGAAGGCAAGTGTGGCCAGCGTGGCGGCGTTGAGGCGCGCGACGTTGGCGACGTAGTTGAAGTCGACGTACTGGATAAGGTCGCCGTACTGCGTGCCGTTTTCCAGGCGAACGTTCTGGTGCTGATGATCGAAGTTCTCGCGCCACTCCGTGAAGCGCACGGCTGTGAAGCCTTCGGCGTTGAAGCTGGTATGGTCGCCGCCGCGGAGGTAGCGGTCGCGACGGAAGATGAGCACGGGGTGGAAGGCGGTCGCGGTGCGGACCAGATTGCTGTGCGGACGGTTCGCTGGAGTTCCCTGCGCGGCGCGCTGGATGACCGGCGGGAAGTACGTGGAGGAGACATCGGCGACGGTGCGCGCCAGTTCGCGCGAGGGTGAGTCGTTCTCAGCGCCGAGATTGATGAGGGCGTGTGCCTGCTCGGGAGTGGCCGCGGCGGGGACGCCCTCGGAGAAGATGCGGATGGCGGTCTTGTCCTGCGTGGTGTCGCCCGGAGTGGTGTCGCCGCCGACGATGTCGTTGTTCAGCACGGCCTCGAGCTGCCAGCCCTGCGCCTTTGCGAGCCGCGCGAGATGCAGGCTGCCGTTGAGACCCTGCTCCTCTCCGGCGACCGCGACGAAGACGATGCTCGACGGGAACTTGAGCTTCGAGAGCACGCGGGCGCACTCAAGCGAGACGGCGACGCCGCTGGCGTCATCGTTGGCGCCGGGCGCGGGGTCGTGCGTGTTGAAGTTGTCCGAGTTGCGCGAGTCGTAGTGGCCCGTCACGAGGACCATGCGCGGAGCCTGTGCGGGATCAGTGCCGCGGAGAATGGCGTAGACATTGATGAGCTTCGTCGGCTTGACGATGCGCGCGGCGGGGCCGGTCTGCGGGGGCTCGATAAACTCGTCGCGGCGGACCACGAGGCAGTTGCCGCAGGCGGCGGAGATGCGCTTGAACTCGGACTCGATCCAGTCGGCGGCAGCCGTGACCCCGGTGCCGGGCTTGAGGTCGGTCTCCATGCTGGAGAGCGTGCTGCGGTTGTTGAACGTAACGAGCTTCTCGATCGTGGCGCGGATGCGGTCGGCAGAGACCTGCGTGAGGGCGCCGGCGATCGCCGGGTCGGCCGGGGCCGGGGCGATAGGCTGCTGCGCGTTCGCGAGCGGCGGCGCAAAAATGAGCAAACAGGCAGCGATGCGGAGAGACCGAAGGGCAGAGCCGGAAACTGCGTTCACGAGAAACCTCTCTTTATGAATACCAAATGAATACCAAAATCGTGCGATCCCGTGGTGCTTGACGGACCGCTGAGGGGAGCAGCTAAATAATAGCGGAGGCGTCGCGCGAGCCTGCCCCGGCATGGTACAGCCGGCGAAAACTGGAGCGCGGAGGCTATGTCATGGCTATGGTATGTCCTGAGTGCGATTACCCGATCGATATCGACGAAGAAATAGACGAGGGTGAGACGTTGCAGTGCGAGGAGTGCGGCGTGGAGCTCGAGGTGGTTTCGGTGGACCCGATCGAGCTGGCTCCCGTAGAGGAGGCAGGCTACGACGACGAGGACGTCTCGCACGTGACGGAGGAAAACGACGACTGAAAGCTTGCCGCGCGATACTGCGGAGGCGGTGGGACTCGATCCGTATACTTATACCCATGAACCGAACCTATCTTCGCTCTCTTGTTGGTAAGGCTGCCCTGGTTTCGTCATCGCTGATGGTGTTCGCCATGGGCGCGCCTGAAGTCGTAGATTCCTACGCTTTGGCCCAACGCGGCCCAGTGCAGCGCGTGGTGCAGGGCAAGGTCACGGATCAGAGCAACGCCGGGCTGAAGGGCTCTGTGGTGTACCTGAAGGACGGCCATACGCTTTCGGTCAAGAGCTTCATCGCCGACGACCAGGGCGAGTATCGCTTCGGGCAGCTCGCCCAGAACACCGACTACGAGATCTGGGCCGAGCACAACGGCAAGAAGAGCTCGGTTAAGACGATCAGCTCGTTCGACAGCAAAAACCAGTTTTACATCAACCTGAAGATCGAGAAGTAAGGCTCGAGATACCAGACGCTTCAGGGCAGACTCGAACTCCGGTTTGCGATGGGAAAAAGAAAAGGGGGACCATTTGGTCCCCCTTTTCTTTGAATGGAATTTTCAGCTAGAAGGTGAAGCGGAACTTCAGCCGAATGGAACGGCCATTCTGCCAGCTGCTGGCCAGACCGTACAGGTTGGACAGAACGAGCGGTCCCTGCGTCGCGTTCGTTGCAGTCTTGGGTGCGTTGGCGATGGTCTTCCAATCGTACCCGTTCTCCAGGATTCCGTAGTTCGGAGCGTTCGCCGTGCTGCCATTCGGGAGAATGTAGTTGGCTGTCGAACCGGCGGAAGAGTTGACACGCGATTGGAATACCGTGGCTGCCTTCTGGTTGAAGAGGTTGGTGATGTTGGCCTCGAAGCCGATGCGCCATGCCTCGTGGCTATCGCTAACGCGATAGTCATCGATGAAGGAGAAATCGGACTGCGTGTACCAGGGCGTACGGCGGGTATAGGTCTTGCCGTAGACCCAGTTCCCGGTCGCGTTGTCGCGGGTGATGTCGATCCACTTGCCGCGGCCTACGAGGTAGACCGGGTAGCTGCCGGCGCTTCCGTTGACGTCGCCGAAGGTGCTCAGAGGAGAGCCCGAAGACGCCTGCTGAAAGAGACCGACGCTGGGTTCGTTCCGCTTCCACGTCTTGAAGCGATAGTACGCAGCACCCTTGAACGAGTTGGGACGGTCCGTTGGCAGAAGCCCGTTGGCCACGTTGCCGTTGGCGTCGAACTGCAGGTACGGCTCGTCGAACGCGCGGTTGTTGTTGGGATTGGCACGGGCACCGCCGGCATCGGCAATATCGGTGCTGGTAAGGCCGCTGTAGTTACCACGGAGACGGCTGTAGGTATAGGCAAACATGCCATACCAGTTGTGGGTTGCGGCCTTGGTCAGGCGGAACTCGACAGCGTCGTAGTTACGCTCGGCCTTGGGCTGCGTCTTGCAGGTGGAGCAGGTTGCCGTCGCACCGCCGGCGCCGAAGCCGAAGCCGGGGTTGGCGATGATGAAGGCCTCGCCGTTGGCCGCGATGTAACCGATATCCTCGATCGCCTTGTCCAGACGACGACGGGTGTAGCGGGACTCGAGGGCCCAGTCGCGCGAAACCTGGTAGGCAGTACCGATCACGTCCTCGTGTTCACGATACGGCTTGATGTCCGGATCGACCGCCGCTCCCTCTGAGGGATCGTTCGAGGGAATTCGGAAGTCCTGGTTTTCGATGAAGCGCAGGCCAGCCGGAACCGAGCCGCCGGCGAAGTTCGCGCCGACCGTCGCACCGCCCACCGGGCAGTAGTGCCCTGTGGCGTCCTTGACCGGCTTGACGACCGAGAAGTCCGGCGTATCGAGGGCGTACACGCAATCGTGCCAGTAGTTGCCGCCGAAGGAACCGATGGCAAGGTTGAGCTTCATCACGTCGTAGAGGGCTGCGTAGCTCGCCTGAACCTTGAGCTTGCCGTTTCGGAAGACATCCCAGGCACCGCCGATACGAGGCGCTACCTTGCTGCCCCAGCCGAAGTCGATGCCGGAGGGATACTGGTTGTAAGAGGGAAGGTACTCGTGCTCGAAGCGGACGCCGACGTTGGCCGTCAGGCCGGCGAAGAGCTGCCACGAGTCCTGAATGTAGAAGGCATGGTTGTTGCTGCTGGCCTTACCCGTGATCTCGTTGCCGTCGCGGATGTTGACATATCCCCAGTTGCCCTGGCAGGAGGAGTTCGTCGTACCACTCTTCCCGTAGAGCGTGACGTTCTGCGCCGAGATGGCCGCGCAGTTCGCCGCGCCCGCGGTTGTCTGCGGCCCATAGGTCGTTCCATAACTCAGACGGACCAGGTCGTTCGTGAAGCTCTGGTTGACGTTCTCGTAGAGGTGGGTCAGTTGATAACCAACCTTGAAGTTGTGCGTTCCCATCCAGCCCTTCTTGAAGAAGGCAACGTCCTGGTTGAAGGAAGTGCGAGAGTTGACGTTGTATTGATAGCCGAGGTTGGGGCTGATGTTGTAGTTGCCGCTCGACCGAATTGCGTTCGGGTTCGCGGTTTGCAGCGTCGCATCTGCCTTGAGGTTAGAAAGGGTCCCGGCTGCGTTATTCGCCCAGAGATAACGGTCGCCGATAGGTAGTCCGCGATCGCCGTAGTTCTGGTAGAAGTTGCCAAATCTGGTCGTGGAAACGATGTTGGAGGTTAACGTGATGTCGGCACCGGCGGTCCAGATGTTGTTCGGCGCGATGGAGCCGATTGCTCCCTGATAAGAATCAACCGGGTTTGCCGTTGATGGATTGTACTGGCCGTAGATCGAGTCCGGAGTGGGGAAGTTACTGCCGGCCACGTTGTTACTGCCCGTTGAACGGTCCAGGGCATACTGCCATCCACCGTAGACACGGATCTTCTCCGAAACCTTGTAGTCGACGCGAGCAGCGCTGAAGTAAGTCTGTTCGGAGTAGTTGAACTGACGAACACCAGGACAACCCGTCGCGGCGCAGTTCGGATTGGTGAAGTTGACTGTACGCCGAGCCGTTTGAAAGAGCGGTGCTGATGAGAGCCACACCCAGAGGCGGTCCTTCTTCAGGTAGCCGCCAGCCTCAAAGCCAGGCTGTACGTAGCGGAAGTGATCCTTGATGGGAGTATAGAACTGCGCCGCGTAGTCGGAACGAGGAGCGACACCGGCGCAACTTGCGCTGGTGGTCCCGGAGGGACAGTAGGTGCCGAGCGGATCAGAGCGTAAGAAATTACCCTGGTGGTTAGCTCCCGAGTCGTACTGCGATAGGGGGGTGAGGGCATAACTGGAGTCCAACGGGTCGCCCTCATAGTAGGTCCAGACGCTGCCGTGCCAGGTGTTGCCTCCGCGCTTGCCGATGACATTGACCACGCCGCCGAGCGCGCCGCCGTTCTCAGCCTCGATACCGCCGGTCTTGACCTGGACTTCCTGGATGAACTCGAAGGGAGCGTTGGCACCAGACTTGCCGGTGACCATGCTTCCGGTCTCCATGCCGTTGACGAGGTAGGAGTTCTCCGCAGTCGCGCCGCCGTCGATCTGGAAGCCGCCCTGCAGGGGCTCGTTGCGTGCGCCGGGAGCGAAGGCGATGGCGGACTGGTAGGAGCGGCCGCGCGGAGCGTAGTCGATCTCGTCCTTGCTGACGGTCGTCTGCGTACGGGACGAGGTGACGTCGATCACCGGAGTCTCAGTGCTGACCTCGACGATGGTCTGCTCGGAGCCGACCGAGAGCGTCAGGTCGACGGTGGGAATGCGGCCGGTCTGGATGACCAGGCCCTCACGCTTCAACTCCGCAAAACCCTGCGCGCTGACCTGAATGGCATAGGTTCCGGGCGGCAGGTTGTCGAAGCGGTAGTAGCCGGACTTGTCGGTAGAGATCGCCTTGATGCCGATCAGTTTGTCGCCGCTGACCTTGACGGTGGCACCGGAGACGGAGGCCCCGGTTTTATCCTTGACCGTGCCCTCGACGGCGCCAGTAGTCTCCTGGGCGCGGGCGGTGGACAGCGTCGCAACGAAGGCGAGCAGCAGCATACAAACCGCTGCTGTCAGGCGCTGGAAGAGCTTTGAAGCAGTTTTCATCATCACGTTTGGCCTCTCGAAAAGGAAGGCTCCCCGCAAAACATGCCCGCGTGGAGGGTAGTAAGTCGGTTAGCTGCAATTCGTGCTCGATTGCAGTGCTTCAACACAAACGTTCGCCTTGGCGCAGAGACAACAGTGCTCCCTTCAGGCACACGACTGCTGTGTCTGCTGGAAGACAGTAGATGGCCGCTGCCACCCCTGCCGGAGATTTCGTATGCAGGCAAACCTACAGGGCGATTCATCAAACGTCAACAAAAAATTGTGACGAAATTAAAGTTTTTGTGACGAACGTCCCACCTGGAGGGACGAATTGCCTTTTGACGTTTGTGCAGGGAAAATTAGTAAGTGTCGATCTACTAATACTTAAGCCTATCGTCTACGCGGTCGCCGTGGCTGGGAGGCTGGCTGGTGACGATGATGCGCAGAGGCTTGTCGCCGCGGTTGTGCGCGCAGTGAATCTGGCCGGGAGCGATCTCGATTCCCTCGCCTGCCTTCACCACGAAGTCATGGTGCTCGATCTCCATGGTCAGCTCGCCTTCGAGCACGTAGAAGAACTGTCGCGCGCGGACGTGGTGGTGCGGAGTCTCGGCGGCGCCGGGAGGCATGCCCTCCTCGATGATCTGAAGCTCGGGCGTCTTCACCAGGTACCAGCCGTCGCAGTTGTCTCCCCATGTGTAATGTTCGGCGTTCGCGGTCGAGATGATCTTCGCAGGCATAGAGACAGGTATGGGGAGCAGGGTTGAGCGGGGGCCGGAGGCTTTCTACTCCCTACTCCCTACTCCCTACTCCCTACTCCCTGCCTACAGCGGTATGTTGCCGTGTTTGCGCGGCGGATTCTTCTCGCGCTTAGTGGCCAGCATGTCGAGCGCCGTGTTCAGGCGGCGGCGCGTCTCGCTGGGGCGGATGACGGCGTCGATGTAGCCGCGCTCGGCGGCGACGTAGGGGTTGGCGAAGCGCTCGCGGAACTCCTCCACCTTCTCGCTGCGGGCCTCAGCGAGCACCTCGAGCTTCTGCTCCTCGCTCAGCGAGACGCCCTGCGGCATCACCGCCTGTGCGCGGCGGAGGACCTGATCGAGCTCGCGCTTGTAAACGATGTTGACCGCGCCCTCCGGTCCCATGACGGCGATCTCCGCCGTCGGCCAGGCGAGGTTGACGTCGGTGCGCAGGTGCTTGGAGCTCATGACGCAGTAGGCCCCGCCGTAGGCCTTGCGCGTGATGACGGTCAGCTTCGGCACCGTCGCCTCGGCGAAGGCGTAGAGCAGCTTGGCGCCGTGGCGGATGATGCCGCCGTGCTCCTGCCGCGTGCCGGGCATGAAGCCGGGGACGTCCTCGAAGGTGATCAGCGGGATGTTGAAGGCATCGCAGAAGCGTACGAAGCGCGCGCCTTTGACGGAGGCGTCGATGTCGAGGACGCCGGCGAGGGCGGCGGGCTGGTTCCCCACGATTCCGACTGGACGCCCGTTCATCCTCGCGAAGCCGACGACGAGGTTGCGCGCGTAGTGCTCGTGCACCTGGAAGAGATAGCCGTCGTCGACGATGCGCGTGATGACGTCGACCATGTCGTAGGGCTGGTTGCTCTCGTCCGGGATGATGGTGTCGAGCGCGGCGTCGGCGCGGTCGGGCGAGTCGCTGGTCGCGCGGCGCGGAGGGTCGTCGAGGTTGTTCGACGGGATGAAGGAGACCAGCTCGCGGATCATCGCCAGGCACTCGCGGTCGTCGTGCGCCATGAAGTGCGCGACGCCGGAGATCTCGTTGTGCGTGGTCGCACCGCCCAGTGCATCCTTCGTCACGTCCTCGTGCAGCACGGTCTTGATGACGTCCGGACCGGTGACGAACATGTAGCTTGTTTTTTCCGTCATCAGGGTGAAGTCGGTTATCGCGGGGGAGTAGACGGCTCCGCCGGCGCACGGCCCCATGATGGCGGAGATCTGCGGGACGACGCCGCTCGAGAGCGTGTTGCGCAGAAAGATGTCGGTGTAACCGGCGAGGGAGACGACGCCCTCCTGGATGCGCGCGCCCCCGGAGTCGTTGAGGCCGATGACGGGCGCGCCGACCTTGATGGCCATGTCCATGATCTTCACGATCTTGGCTGCGTTGGCCTCGGAGAGCGAGCCGCCGAAGACGGTGAAGTCCTGCGCGAAGACGAAGACGACGCGGCCGTCGATGCGGCCGTGGCCGGTGATGAAGCCGTCGCCGGGGACGCGCTGCTGGTCCATGCCGAAGTCGGAGGCGCGGTGGGTGACGAACTTGTCGGTCTCCTCGAAGGTTCCCTCGTCGAGGAGGAGGTCGATGCGCTCGCGGGCGGAGAGCTTGCCAATCTCGTGTTCCCGGGCGCGCCGCTCGGGGCCGCCGCCCTCCTCGGCGATGGCGTGGCGAGCGGCCAGCTCGGCGAGCTTCTGTTCGTGAGGGGTGAGCTTGCGCTGGGGAGGAGCGGGATGTTCGGCGGCTGCCATAGCCAGCGATTCTAACAAGCTCGTTCAGGTGCTTGCTTTGGGTACCCTCCCCTCCCCTAAAATGGTGCAAAGTATTCAAAGGTTATGACTTAGCTGGGTACCTTGTATTTCGGCGGCTTGTAAAGTATTGATTTTATTCGGTACGCCCAGACGGCATCTATGCAAAGTATTCATTAATCATGATTTAGCTCTGCAGCTCGTAGAAATCCCGACCGTTGGGCCATGGAAGATCCTGGTCGGTCGAGATAGTTCTATTTTAGAAGGTCGAAGAGAATTAATCGGCAACCAAGGTGGTTGATGGAACTGATTCAGGAGCGGTGGTTTACAGGTAGTTTGGAGTTTTGATGGGCTTGACAGACGAGCAGTGCGAATTGCATTTTTGTGCACTGTTTTTGAATATTGCACCGATATAGAAATCGGTGCACACTATGATTATGAGGTCTAATATCAATCTCGACAGGGATGCCTACGACTTTGCCTCGGCCTATGCGAGGGCGAAGGGTATTCCTTTGGGTGCGGCAATCAGCGAGTTGCTTCGGCGCGCAGAGCAGATGCCGGAGCCTCCAGCCAGTGAGTCCTCACGGTTGAAGACGAACGAGCACGGTTATTTGGTGATTGCGGGGACGGGTAAGACGATCACTTACGAGATGGTCAAGGCAGCCTCGGAGGATGAGGTTGTCTAAGGTTACACAGGCTCCGCGATATCTGCTCGATGTGAATGTGTTTGTAGCGCTTCTGGATGAGCGGCATGTCCACCACTCTGTTGTGACGGTGTGGTTCAACACGCCCGGCCTCCAGTGGGGCATTTGTCCGTTTACGGAGGCGGGCTTTTTGCGCTATGCGACGAGGCCTGAGACCGGCAACATGACCATGAGCGAGGCGAGCAGAATTCTAGCGCGGATCATCGAAGCTCCGGGGTATCAGTACCAGCCCGTGACAGATGACTGGCATACGCTGTGCCGTCCCTTATTCCCGCGACTCTTTGGTCCCAACCAGATCACCGATGCCTACCTGCTTGGGCTGGCGGTGCGCGAGGGGCTGGTGCTGGTGACGCTGGACAAGGCCATCCTTCATCTGGCCGGGGAGTATCGGAGCCATGTGCTTTTGCTGACGGAGCAGGCTCACTGACAGAGGGAAAGAGGCGGTTCGCGCCTTCCCGCGAATGACTCAGGAGGCGTCGATCTTAACCGAGAAACGCTTAAGCACCCCACTTTCGCCCTCCCACCGGCGCCAGTATTTGAGGCGGAGCGTGGCACTACCCGCCGCGAGGACTTTGATCCGGAACTGGGCATCGCCACCCGACCCGACCACACCGGATGGATAGTTGGCGGTGGCTTCCTCAAGCTCAAACAGGTGAGTGTCTAGGTTGTCGGGCTCCCAGCGATACCCGGTGGTGGCGTTCTCGGCGAGATGAAGCTCGAGCGTGTCGCCTACCTGCGCGCGCACCTGCCCGCCATCGTTTTGTTCGGTGACCGTAATTGTCATCAGCGCCCTCCTCGCGCTGGTGGGCGCCACGGCGCTGCCCGGAGTATGGGCACATGCTCCGAGCAGCGGGATAAGTCCGGCGACCGCAGCCAGCAGGATGCTCCTCAACGCAGAGTCAGAGCGTGACTCCGTAGCTTTCGTTGAAGAAGGCCGCGTTGATATAGTTTTCGCTTGCATAGGCAAAGCCCTTGTCGCCCCAGCCGGTGTTCCAGCTGTTGCGAACGATGAAGCGTTGGTCGGTAGTGTAACCGACCACCGCCACTGCATGGCCACCGCGCACGGTGTTGGGCATGAAGGTGTCGAGCTTGCCGCCGGTCGCGGTTGCGTTGTCCCACGTATGGTCAACGTTGAGTCCGACCAGGATGGGGCCGTGTTGTGCGAGCCACCCCCCGCCAGTTGGGTAGATTCCGCTGCAGGTTGAAGTAGGCGGCAATTTTGCGCGTCGCTGCGGTTGCGAAGAAGGTGTCCTCATCTCCGGTGTACATGGCTGTAACGATATTGAACGGCAGCATCGTCTCCGGTGCCGCGCCAAACCTCCGCAAGATGTCGACTGCAGCTTTCAACGTGGTGCCGGCGCCCTCGATCATCGTCTCGGTACGCGTTGTGAACTGGTCGGTCTCCTTGGATGCCATCCATGTGAATCGTGGTGAAAGTTTTGCGTTCTGCGGCAGGCGGTTGGCCATGGCGAACATATAGCGCGCTACACCGTCGGTCGAGCCCCATCCGACGCACGAACCGGTGTTCTTCTGGTCGCCGATGTCCCACCATGGCTTGCGCAGATCGACACTGGCGGGAAGTGCCGCCGGTGCCGCCAGCGCACCCGATGCGATCGCCTGGTGAAACTGCCAGTCCGTTTCCGTATTGCGGGATGGTACAAGGTTGCAGATGCGCTCCTGCTCGGGGCGCGTCGTCGTTTCCGCCATGATTGACCTCCAAACACTTCGCAAGACTAAGCCCTGCAAATCGCGCGCGGATAAATCCAATTTGCGAGGGTTTAGCGAGATTATGTGGTTACGGGTGCCCGCGGCCCGCCCGTGTCTGAATGGAGTGTCCCTGAGAAGGATGAATGTATTTAGAAGAGACCGGGAAAAAGGGCCGAAAGAGCGATCGTGGGTCGTCAACTTTCAGGTGCGGAAGCGCATATATACTGCCTGTCCAATTTGTCAAGCTAATAAATAGGAACGTGAAGGGCAGCTCGTCACCCTGCAGGGTGGGAACCAAGTCACTCATCAAGCCTGAAGGCCTGGCGTACCCCGAAGCGGTTCGAGCTTCGCTCGAATGATCCCACTCATGTCGCAATGAAGCTGCGCCGGGAAATGGGACACCCGGCTCTCGCGACTGGTCGGCAAATAAAAAGCGAATAAAATCTCTTCAGCGAACTCCACTTATGACCTCCGCGCCACATCCCGACCGCTTCAGCTTTATGCACATCGACCTGAACAGCTTCTTTGCGTCGGTGGAGCAGCAGCTGCACCCGGAGTATCGCGGCAAGCCTTTGGCTGTGGTGCCGACGATGGCGGACACGACGTGCTGCATCGCGGCGAGCTATGAGGCGAAGGCGTTTGGGGTGAAGACGGGCACGCAGGTGGGTGAGGCCAAGAAGATGTGTCCGGGGATCATCCTGATCGAGGGCAATCATACGGAGTATGCGAAGTACTCGGCGGAGATTGCGAAGGCGGTGGAGCTTTGCTGTCCGGTGGCGCATACGCCTTCGATCGACGAGATGGTGTGCCAGCTGATGGGGCGGGAGCAGGAGCCTCCGCGGGCGAGGAAGATTGCGCTGGAGATCAAGCAGTCGATCTACAGGAACGTGGGCGTGGCGCTGCGGTGTTCGATTGGGATGGCTCCGAACCGCTACCTGGCGAAGATTGCGAGCGACATGCAGAAGCCGGATGGGCTGATTGGGCTGCTGCCGTCGCAGTTGCCGCGTGCGATTGCGCATCTGGAGCTGCGCGACCTGCCGGGCGTGGGCGCACGCACTGAGGTTCGGCTGAACGCGAAGGGCATCACGACGATGGAGCAGCTGCTGGCGTTGGACCGCAACGGTATGCACAGCCTGTGGAACAGCGTGTGGGGCGACCGGATGTATCACTGGCTGAGGGGCGGCGAGACGGGCGACGACGGCGCGACGGTGATGAGCGATGTGCAGAAGTCGCTGGGACATTCGCACGTGATGGCGCCGGAGTTTCGCAGCGAGGAGGGCGCGTGGGCCATCGCCAACAAGCTGCTGCACAAGGCGGCGATGCGCCTGCGGATGGAGAGGTTCTACACGGGCTCGATGTCGATCGCGATCCGCTACCAGCTGACGCGCGAGCAGGCGGAGAGGATGAAGTCGAAGCGCCACTTCAGCGGGATCAAGCACTCGGGCTGGGGGATGGAGGCGCGGTTTCGCGAGTGCCAGGACACGCTGACGCTGCTCGAAGCGATGCGCGGGATGTGGGCTCGGCGGCCGCAGGGCGAGGAGTTTCGCAAGCCGTTCTTTGTGGGCGTGACGCTGCGGGATCTGGTGCCCGAAGACGAGCACCAGGAGGAGTTGTTCGGGGATCCGGACAATCGCACTCAACTATCAGCCACGATGGACAAGCTGAACCTGAAGTACGGGCATACGACGCTTCACTTCGGGAGCATGCTACCGGCGCGGGAGAGTGCGCCGACGCGGATCGCGTTTACGCAGATTCCGGTGCAGTATGGCGTGGACTATATGTAAGCGGTGCTATAGTTCTGCTCACGCATGCTGGCACGGCTTCGATCATGGCGCGGGGCGACAACCCCCGAAAAAATTGCGCTCGTTCTCATCGCGATAGGTCTGCTTCTTCCGACTGGTGTGGGGACATATTTCGCCACACGGAATTGGATTTCCCTCGATGAGCCCATTAACCTGAGCTCGAAAAGTGCAAGAACATTCCAATTCAAGGTTAGAACGAGTGGTCTATACAGAATCGGCATTCGAACTGATCGAACAATTGCATTCCACAGATTGGACTGCCTTCTTGGCCTTGGACAACGAACCGCACTCAACGATTGCGGACAAATTCAGCAGGTTCTGGACTTGGATTGGCAACTATATCGATCCGGCGATCTGATTCAACAAGGAAAATACGGCGACAATCTAGGTGGGGGGCATAGCAAGGACTATATTGATGCCGAGTTTGGATATGTTTACGTAAAGAGAGGGCGATACACGCTCATCATAACCCCGACTAAAAATAGTCAATTGCTTGCTCCAACTAATCCGAGAGCACATTTTGAAATAGCTAGCGACTACTATGTCGGGTCACTGATACTGCAATCAGGTTCTCTTTTCTTCGGAGTTTTTCTGATTGTCGTCGGTTCGGCGATCATGGCGATACAACAATGGCGACTGAAGAGAATGCGATCAGGAAGCATGATCTAGACCACTACGCCAGCCGTCTCGCTCCTTCTCCAACTGGCTTGCTTCATCTTGGTCACGCAGCGACCTTCTGGACGGCGTATCAACGAGCGCTGGAACAGGACGGCACGCTGCTGCTGCGTAATGAGGATCTCGATCCGCAGCGCTCGAAGCAGCAGTATGTCGATGCGATGATCGAGGACCTGGCCTGGCTGGGGATTGCGTGGACTCCGCCGATGGTGGTGCAGTCGGAGCGGATTCCGCTGTATCGCGAGGCGTTTGAGCGGTTGCTGGCGAGCGGTCATGCCTACGCCTGCACGTGCTCGCGGCGGGAGCTGGCGCAGATGGTTGCGGCTCCGCATGAGGATGCGGATGATGAGCCGGTGTACACGGGGCGATGCCGACCAGCGGAGGGTGCGGTGCCGCAGAGTCTTGCGCCGGGGATGAACTATCGGTTTCGCGTGCCGGATGGCGATGTGGTGCGGTTTGTGGATTGCAATCTTGGGCCGCAGAGCTTCACCGCCGGCGGGGACTTCGGCGACTTCCTGATCTGGCGCAAGGATGGTCTGCCGAGTTATCAGCTTGCGTGTGTGGTAGATGATGCGGCGATGCAGATTACGGAGGTGGTGCGTGGGGCCGACCTGCTGAAGTCGACGGCGCGGCAGATTTTGTTGCAGCGAGCGCTGGGGTTGCCTGCGGTGCAGTACTTTCATACGCCGTTGCTGCGCGACGAGCGTGGCATGCGGCTGGCGAAGAGGCACGATGCGCTGGCGATCCGTACGTTGCGAAACAAGGGGTTAGCTCCGGGCGATGTTTTGTGCATGTTTGGCGCGTGAACGCGGGGCGCCGGTTCTGCATCCCACTCTGCTGAAGGAGTGGATTTGGCATGAGGATTTTGAGGATGAGAATGCCGTGCCGCGCCGCTGTCGTGCTGGGAGCGGCGGTCGCACTTGCGAGCGGGTGCAACAAGCGGGTCGACAATACGATTCATTTCACGGACGCGATCAACACGTACTACACCGCGCATCCGGAGTGTCTGTGGAAGACGCCGGTGAAGTTTCCCGTTCAGGCCGACACGTCGGACACCAGCAAGACCACGCCCTATGACGCGCTGGTCGATCAGGGGCTGCTAGTCCGCACCACTGACCAGAAGACGGTGATGGTAGTGGCGAGCAAGCAGGTGAACAACTACGACCTCTCCGAGAAGGGGCGCGCGGCCTGGATGGCCGACACGGATCAGCCGGGCTTCGGCAACTTCTGCTACGGCCGCCGCAGGGTCACGAGCATCGACAGCTCGACGCCGACCAGCAACGAGCGCGGAGCAACTACGCAGGTGAGCTATCACTACACCGTTGCGGACACGCCCGCGTGGGCCACCGCCGAAGAGACGAAGAACGCCTACCCGCAGATACGCGCCGACCTCGAGGGAACGCACACCGGGCAGGCCATCCTGATCGAGACCAACGAGGGCTGGAAGCTGGCGCGCACGGGACCAATCGCACCTGCGCCCGCGCCTTCAGGCTCGTAATTCTTCGTTCGCAAACACAAAGATGGCCTGCACAGCGTTCTCTGCAGGCCATCTTGCTTCGTTTGATACGAACTACTCGTCGTCTTCCTCGGGGCCACCGGCGAGTGCGGCCTGCGTCTCGGCGTACGACTTCATCTGGTACTCGTGCGGCGGAGTTTCGCCGGCGAGATTGCGCACGAAGTAGTCCCAGCGTCGCCGCGTCATGTACTGCGAGGCCTCGGCGTAGCCGTGCTGCACGTTGGGGATCATCAGCAGATCGAAGTCTTTGTTGGCCTTGATCAGCGCGTCGACGACGAGCAGCGTGTTGTTCGGCGGCACATTGTTATCCATCGTTCCGTGCGCCAGCAGCAGCTTGCCCTTCAGATTCTTCGCGATGTTCTGATTGGCCTGGCTGTCGTAGTTGCTGGTACCGTCGGGGTTCTTCACCTCGAGGCCAGCCCACTTCTCTGCCCAGTCGTCCTCGTAGTCGCGCTGGTCATGATTGCCGCTCTCGGCGATGCCGACCTTGAAGAAGTCGGGATAGTTGAACATCGCCGCAGCTGTTGCGTTGCCTCCGCCGGAGTGGCCATACATGCCCGCGCGATCGATGTCGATCCACGGGTAGCGCGCGGTCAGCTCCTTCATTCCCGCGACCTGGTCGGGGATGGTGTTGTCGCCGAGGTTGCCGTAGTAGGCCTCGTGGAAGGCCTTCGAGCGCCACGGCGTTCCCATGCCGTCGATGCAGACGACGACGAAGCCGAGTTCGGCGAGCGACTGCATGTCGCGGTGCGCGGCCGCGAAGCTGCGGGAGCCACACGAGCCCGTCTGCGGCCCCGGATAGACGTTGTTCACGATGGGATACTTCTTCGTCGCGTCGAAGTTCGTCGGCTTGAAGAGGAAGCCGTAGAGGTCCGTCTTGCCATCGCGCGCCTTCACGGTGATGGACACCGGCGGAACCCAGCCTGCGGCGACGAGCTTCGTAATGTCCTGCTTGGCCACCGCGAGCGCAAGCTTGCCCGTGCTGTCGCGCACGACCGCGGTCTGCGGCTCGGTCGGCGTCGAGGCGACATCAACAAAGTATTTGCCGTCGGGCGATGCGGTGACGTTGTGATCCGCGTTCTCAGGGGTCAGCAGCTTCATGCCGCTGCCGTCAAAGCGAATGCTGTAGTAGTGCTGGAAGTACGGGTCGCGGCCCTTCTCCTTGCCGACCGCGAGGAAGCAGAGCGTGCGCGAAGCGGCGTTGACCACCAGCACCTGCGTCACATTGCCCTCGCCGTGCGTGATCTGGTTCTTCAGCTTGCCCGTCGCACCGTCGTAGAGATACATCTGGCCCCAGCCGTCGCGCTCGCTGAACCACAGCACCTCGTTGGTGTCCCAGAGGTACTTCCAGTTCACGCGGCCGTTGCCGCTCTCGAAGAACTTCGGCGTGGTCTCGTTCATCACCTCGTGCACATCGCCGGTCGCGTCGTCGGCCACACGCAGCCATACCTGCTTGTGATCGCGCGAGCTGGAGGCAAAGGCGATCTTCGTCGCGTCGTCGCTCCACTGCACGTCATCCCACCCGCCGCCGCGGCAGTGAACGTCGTCACAGAGCGTCGAGCGATGCTGGTCCGGCGGCATCTTCAGGCGAACGACCTTCGGCGCATCCACCTCGATGACGACGCGCTCGATCATCGTGACGTCGGCATCGCCCACCAGCGGGTACTTCCAGGCCTTCAGCTTCGGATGTCCGTTGGTCACAGGCACCAGGTACATCTCGCCGACCTTGCGCTGGTCCTGCTGAAAGGTCGCGATCTTCTTCGAGTCCGGTGACCACAGCAGCACCGGCGCGTCGCTCGACTGCCAGCCGGCGTTGTCGGTGGCGTAGCCGTAGTCCTTCACGCCGTCGGTGGTGAGCTGCGTCTCCTTGCCGGTCGCGGTGTCGCGCACCCACAGGTTCCAGTCGCGGATGAAGGCCGCTTTGGTGCCGTCAGGAGAGAGCTCGAAGGCCGCGCGGCCGCGTGCTCCGCTACGGCCTTCCTTCTGTCCGCGCTGCAGATCGGTCGACTTGCAAATGCCCGTGCCGGAGAGGTCGCAGCGCCAGTGTCGCTGCCCGGTCGCCAGGACGACGGTGTGGTCGTTGTCGGCTAAGGTGAACTCTGTAATCGGAAGCTTGTTCGCCTGAAAGGTCGATTCGCCGCGCGGTCTGCCCTCAGCTTCGACTGCAGCGTTCAGCGCGCTGGCCAGCTTTGCATGATCAAACGCCGGGCCCTTCGTTCCCTTCGCGGGATCGAGCAGCGTGTACGTCGTCCCCTCGGGTCCGCGATCGCGATACCACGCACGCCCGTCAGGCATCCACGCCGGATGATCCACACTGTGGAACACCAGCGGATTCACGTTGTAGTTCATGAAGCGCTCGGCCCGCGCATAGTCCTCGGTGGTGAGCTGCCTTCCCTGCTGTGCGATCCCGGCTCCCGTAAGCGACGCCAGCAGAACCACCGCCGACGCGCGCACAATCTTTCCTGACGACATTCTTCGATCCTCCAACTACTTCCTGCCTGTTTGGTGTGTGAAATTGATGACGCCCAGTCTACCGCTACGCGCAGGTTCTGCAATAAGGACGTTCATTCGCGTTGATTCGCTTCACTCTCGCCCTCAATCTTCCACAGAATCTGGCGTAGGACGCCCATCCAGATGGGAACGTCCGCCGCGCTGAGGCCCATGCGAAGCACCAGCCGGCGCAAATCAGCCTCGCTGCAATTCGCGGGATGCCGCCGCATGTACCCTGTGGATTCGAGCGTCTGGCGGAAGAGCGCCAGAAGACGCTCCACCTCGCCCGCGCTCGCCGCCTCGCGAATCCCCAGCGCCGCCTGCTCTCCCGGCCACCGCACCAGCTCGTACAAACACACCGCCGCCGCCTGGCCGAGATTCATCGAGGGATGGCGCAGGTCTTCGTGCTCGTGCATGGGAATCGTGAGCAGCCAGTGGCAGTGGCTCAGCTCCTCGTTGCTCAGCCCCGTCTTCTCGGACCCGAAGAGCAGCGCGACGCGGGCGTTCTCGGAGGCAAGCTCCTCGTGAATCAACGAGGAAGCCTCCGGCAGGGCGTGCAGAGGATGCTCGAGCGCGCGCTCCCCCACCGCAGTCGTCCCGACGACCAGCGTGCAGTCCGCAACAGCTTCGGCGACCGACGCGAAACTCTTCGCCGACGCGAGCACGCCCGCTGCATCCACCGCCGCGCGCGCCTCCTCGAAGGGCACGGCGTAGTCGTTCACAATCCGCAGATGGCGGAAGCCGAAGTCGTGCATCGCGCGCGCCACCGCGCCGATGTTGCCGGGATTGCGCGCGCGCACCAGCACGACGACGACGCCATCCAGTAGCTGCTCAGGACTCACACCACTATTTTAGGCGAGCAAAAAGCAGGCGGCCCGAGCGCAACCGCCCGGACCGCCTGCTTCCTAACCAGAGAGTCTTACCGTGTTACCGCGAATGCGGTTCGTTGTGCTGTTCGTTGTGCTGTTCGTTGTGCTGTTCGTTGTGCTTCTCGTTGTGAATCTGCTCGTTCACATGGTTCTGCTCGCGGTTTACCTGCTGGTGCTCCTGCTGGGTCAGGTGGCCGCCGTTCGCCTGCCTGTCGGCGCGCACCTGCTGGTTGATGTTCGCCTCGCGGTTCTCGACGTGCTGCGTCTCACGCGGCGTCAGCTGGCCGGATCGCACGCCATTGGCGACCCTCTGCTGCTGCACCTCGCGACGCTCGTTCACCGTCGACATTGCCATCGTCTGCGGACGGCCGTGGTTTACCGATGCCAGCTGGCCGCGATCCGCGTGCATCGCCTGCTCGTGCGCCATCTGGTTCGACGTGGGCTGGAAGTGGTGCTCGTTGAAGGCCACGTGCTCCGACGCTGACTCCTGCACGCGCAGACCACCGTTGCCGCCGTTGTAGCTCACGCGGTTCACATTGTTCACCACCACCGTCTTGTTGTAAACATTCGTCACGTTCGTGATTCTGATGTTGTTTACTGAGCGGTTGTACGCGAAGGCGCCGTTTCTCCAGTAGCCGCCCTCATACCCGTGTCCCGTATAGCCGTAGCCGTAGTTCACGCCGCCGTAGAAGCCGATGTGCGGCCCCCAGTAGCCGGCGTGGAAGAGGTACGCGCCGCCGCTCCAGCCCCAGTAGCCCGGCGTCCACAGCACGCCAGCCGTCGGAGGCATCACCCACACGCCCGGCACCCAGTAGTAGCCTTCCGAACCCCAAGCCCAGTAGCCCGGCGTCCAGATGTAGCCCGCCGCGGGGATCGGAGGCTGCTCGTACACCGGCAGCGGAGGAGGAGGCGTGTTGACCGAGATTCCGATCGCAACATTGACTGCCCCAAACGACGCAGCCGGAAGAGCGGTCATGACCGCGGCCGCAAGAACCATCACTCGTACTTTCTTTGTTGTGTACATATTCATCCCTCGGACCCAATTTCCTTCAGAACTACAGCAGGTAAACACACCCCTGCCCACGAAGTTTTGCCATCAGCGCAAAATCTGCGCCTCCAACTGCAACTTAAGTTGTGGCGAAAGCCGCAACCATTTGCCCTTCACTTGCATCCGGCGCCAGCCTTCAGAACACACGCGACGGTCCGCGTCGTTTAAACTCAAATCCTGCACCCCCGCAGCATCGTGTCCGACAACTTCGCCCAACTCGTCAAGCAGCAGGCCGACATCGTGCGCATCATCGGCGAGTACGTGAAGCTGCGCAAGACCGGCGCGCAGAACTACACCGGCCTCTGCCCCTTCCACAAAGAGAAGACCGGCTCGTTCTCGGTCAACGCGACGCACGGCTACTTCTACTGCTTCGGCTGCCACGAGAAGGGCGACGTCTTCACCTTCGTGATGAAGCTTGAGAACCTGAGCTTCCCCGAGGCCGTGCGCGCCGTCGCGCAAAAAGCCGGCATCCCACTTCCCAAGCGCGAGTTCACCTCGCCCGAGGAGGCCCGAGAGGCCGGCCTGCGCCGCCAGCTCGTCGACATCCACGAGGCCGCGACCCAGTACTTCGAGGCAGCGCTCAAATCAGCCGAGGCAGCACGCGCCCGCGAGTACCTCACCGGACGCGGCGTCACCGCCGAGACGATCCAGAAGTTCCGCATCGGCTACGCCCCGGACGACTTCAACCACATGCGCAACGCGCTCGCGCAGCACTTCAGCGAAGAGGTGCTGCGCGCCAGCGGCCTCTTCTCTGCGAAGGAGCAGGCCGACGGCTCGCCCGGCCCGATGTACGCGCGCTTCCGCAAACGCATCACCTTCCCCATCGCCAACGAGCAGGGCAAGACCATCGCCTTCACCGCGCGCGCCCTCGACGCGCAGGACGAGAAAGGCCGCGACATCGCCAAGTACCTCAACTCGCCCGAGACCGCGCTCTACACCAAGGGCCAGGTGCTCTTCAATCTCGACAAGGCGAAGGGTGACATCCGCACGCTCGACTTCGCTCTCCTCGTCGAAGGCCAGATGGACTGCATCTCGGTCTACATGGCGGGCATCCGCAACGTGCTCGCGACCTCAGGCACGGCGTTCACCGAGGCGCAGGTGCGGCTGCTCTCGCGCTTCACCAAACGCGTTGTCGTCAACTTCGACCCCGACACCGCAGGCGCGAACGCCGCCGAGAAATCGCTCTCCTTGCTGACCGAAGAGGCCTTCGAGGTGAAGATCGTCACGCTCGAAGGCGGTCTCGACCCCGACCGCTTCGTCCGCGAGAACGGCCTCGAGGCCTACATGGGCGCATTGCGTACCGCCAAGCGCCACTCGGACTACCTGATCGACCGCGCCCGCCAGCTTCACCCCGCGCGCACCACCGACGCCAAGGTGAAGGCGATGAACTTCCTTCTGCCGCACATCCGCCGCATGCCCGCGGCGCTCCAGCGCGACGAGTTCGCCGCCGACGCCGCGCAGAAGCTCGGCATCGACTCCGCCATCCTGCGCCAGGAGCTGCGCCAGGCCGCCGCGCAGCGCGTCGAAAGCGTCCGCTCGCACCAGCACGACCCCGCCAGCGAGACCGAGCGCATCCTGCTGCGTGCACTCGTCCTCAGCGACAGCGACCCCGCACGCACCCTCGCCTCCGCCCGCCTCGCCGAGCACCCCGAGTGGTACGACGGCCTGCCCTCCTCGGCGGTCCTCGAAGCGCTCACCCTCGCCCCCGCGCCGCCGAACCCTCTCGACGCCGCGCCCGACCAGACCTCCCGCGTCCTGCTCGCCCGCGCACTCGAGCATCCCGCCGAACCCGCCGACGGAGCCGTTATCGAGCCCGCCTCGCTCGCCGACCAGGTCGCCGACGCGCTCCACACCCTCGAGCGCCGCCACCTCGAACGCCGCCAGCGCGAGACCCGCACCCTCATCGCCGAGGCCGAGCGACGCGGCGACAACGACATGCTCACAAAGCTCATCCACGAGAAGCTCCAACTCGATCGCCGCCTCCGCGAGCACTAGCCGGCCCGCCTCTCCCCGCTTGTTACAATCACAGGAGATGCCTCCCTCGCTGCCGCAATCAGCAACGATCCAACGGGCCACCCCGTCCTCTTCCGTCTTCTCTGAACCGGGCGTCGCGCTTCACCGCGAACCACAGCAGCCCTGAAGGCCGGTCTGATGGACTCTTCCACCAAGCGACGGCTCGCCCTCGGCTTTCTCTCCAACTGGATCGCGAAGCTTGCCGGAACCATCGTGCAGCTTGTGCAGGTCCCCGTCTTCCTGCACTTCTGGGGCGTCCCTCTCTACGGCGAGTGGATGATCGTCACCGCCGTCCCTTCCTATCTCCAGATCAGCAACTTCGGCTTCGGCTCCGTCGCTGGCAACGAGATGGCCATGATGACCGCGCGCGGCGACCGCGAAGGCGCCCTGCGCGTCTTCCAGAGCTGCTGGTGGCTCATCACCTTCATCTGCACCACCTGTATCGTCCTGCTCGGCCTTACCGTCTACTGGCTCCCCGCCGCGCACTACCTCAAGCTCAACGCCATCGGCGAGACCGACACCAAGTGGATCATCTTCTACCTCGGCTGCGCCGTTTTGCTCGCCCAGCTTGAGTCGTTGCTGCAGTCCGCCTACCGCTGCATCGGCCGCTATCCCTACGGCGCCTTTCTCAAGAGCATGTTCTCGCTCACCGCCTTCGGAGCCATGCTCATCCCCGTCGCGCTCGGCGGAGGAGCCCGCGTCACAGCGCTCGTCTTCGCCCTGGCCAACGTCTTCTTCACCGTCGTGATGTCCGTCATGATGCGGCGCGACATCCCCTGGATCCGCTTCGGCTGGAGCCACGCCAGCTTCGCCGAGATCCGCCGCCTCACCAAACCCGCCTTCGCCTTCATGGCCTTCCCCATCGGCAACGCTCTGAACCTGCAGGGGACCCTGATGGCCGTGGGCTACGCGCTCGGCCCGACGTCCGTCGTCATCTTCGGCACGGCGCGCACCGTCTCGCGCGTCGCCTTCCAGATCGTCCAGATGGTCAACAACACCTTCTGGCCCGAGATGTCCGCCGCCTTCGGGACCAACGACATCCCGCTCATTCGCACGCTGCACCGGCGCGCCTGCCAGATGGCGCTCGCCGTCAGCCTCTTCGTCGTCGCCGCCATGATGACGCTCGGCCCCTGGTTCCTCAACCACTGGACCGGAGGGCACGTTCCACCCAGCCGCGGCCTGCTCGCGATCCTTCTGCTGGTCGTCATCGCCAACGCACTCTGGTCCACAAGCTCCACGCTGCTTGCCGCGATCAACCGCCACCAGCGCCTCGCCGCCTGGTACCTCGTCGCAACCAGCATCACGGTCGTCCTCACCTACCTGCTGGCGAAACACCTCGGCCTCTACTGGGCCGCGGCGTCGCTCCTCGTCTCCGAGCTGGTAATGAACATGTACGTTCTCCCCGCCTCGCTGCACCTCTCGCACGACACCTTCGCCGAGTTCATGACCAGCATGGCGCACTTCCCGCAGTCGCTGCGCCCCGCCTCATTGCTTGCGCGCCTGAGGCGGACCTCCGCGCCCGGCCTGAATCCGCCCGAAGAGACCGTCTAGCATCTTCGGACTGCCGAAGAAGGCTCTGGGCACGCGCCCACCAAAACGTGCACGCGCCTCAAAATGTTGTCATCTCGACCGGAGCGCGCTGCGCGGAGTGGAGAGATCCGCTTCTCCACCATAGGACTCCCCCAGCCAAAGGCACACCGCAGCAAAGCAGATTGACAGCACCGGCACCCCGCCAGCAGGATGATCGTCTGTATCGAACCCCCTCCGCGGAGCCGCTCCTTGCGCAAGACACTCGTCGGCCTCACTCTGCTCGCCGCAGCCTCCCTCCCCGCGCAGACGATCTCGCCCTCCACCCTGCCGCGCCTCGGCACCGTCAGCCCGCGCTTCCAGTCTTTCAACATCCAGATGGTCGAGGTCACCGGCGGCTGCTTCTGGGCACCCTACAAAACGGAGACTGGGCCCGCCTCCGCCTGCCAGCCCGACTCCAGCGCCTCCATCCCCGCCGGCATGGACCCCTCGCTCTATCGCTACCGCCCGCCCATTGACCTCTCCAACCCGAAGCTTCGCAAGCTCGCCGCCGCTCTCGGGCCCTCCTACGTCCGCGTCTCCGGAACCTGGGCCAACTCCACCTACTTCCACGACTCCGATGCCCCCGCGCCCCCCAAGCCGCCCGGGGGCTTCGGCGGCATCCTCACCCGCAAGCAGTGGAAGGGTGTCATCAACTTCTCGAAGGCCGTCGACGCCCAGATCGTCACCTCCTTCGCGGTCAGCGCCGGCGTCCGCGACTCCAGCAGCTTCTGGACCCCCGCCGAGGCAAAGAAGTTTCTCGACTACACCAAAGCCGCCGGAGGCTCCATCGCGGCCGCCGAGATGTTCAACGAGCCCAGCTTCGCCTCCATCGGCGGAGCCCCCAAGGACTACGATGCCGCCGCCTACGGGCGCGACTTCAACGTCTTTCACGCCTTCATCTCCAAAGCCGCGCCGAAGATGACTGTCCTCGGCCCCGGCTCCATCGGCGAGCCTGGGTTCGTCACACTGCTGCTGACCCTCAAGACCCCCGACATGCTCGCCGCCTCTGGCCCCGGCCTCGACGCCTTCTCCTACCACTTCTACCCAGGCGTCTCCCAACGCTGCCAGCGCACGGGAGCCGGAAGCGGTCTGGCCAAAAACACTCCGGAGGCCGCCCTCACGGACGCATGGCTTTCGCTCACCAACCGCGACGAGGCCTTCTACGCCACACTCCGTGACAAGTACCTTCCCGGCAAGCCCCTCTGGCTCACCGAGACGGGCCAGGCAGCCTGCGGTGGCGACCCCTGGGCCATCACCTTCATCGACACGTTCCGCTACCTCAACCAGCTAGGGACCCTGGCGAAACACAACGTCCAGGTCGTCATCCACAACACCTTGGCCGCCAGCGACTACGCCCTGCTCGACGAGGAGACCTTCACCCCGCACCCCAATTACTGGGCCGCCCTCGTCTGGCGCCGCCTGATGGGTACCACAGTACTCGACGCCGACCCCGCCGCAGCCCCCAGCGGCACACCCTCCACCCCGGGCCTCTACCTCTACGCCCACTGCCTCCGCGCGCAGCCCGGAGTCCCGGCCAACTCCGGCGCAGTCGTTATCCTCGCCATCAACGCCGACCGCAACGCCCCGCGCGAGATCACACTGCCCGAGGCCTCGCTCCGCTACACCCTAGCCTCCGACAATCTCACCAGCACGCAGGTCGCCCTCAACGGAGTCGACCTCAGGCTCGACAACAAAGGCAACCTCCCCACCCTCATCGGAACCCCAACGCCAGCAGGCAAGATTACCCTCGCCCCCACCACCATCACCTTCCTGGCAGTCGCTAAAGCCAACAACCCCGCCTGCCGCTAAATCGGCGTGTTATAATTTTTGTTATAACAAGGAGGCCTTCACATGGCGACAGCAGCGAAAGTCATCTCCATTGGAAACTCGATCGGCATCATTTTGCCGAAAGAAGTGGCAGCTCGTCTCCATGTCGACAAGGGCGATACCGTCTTTCTCACCGAATCCCCCGACGGTGTTCGCCTCTCTCCATACGACGACAATTTCGCGCGCAAGCTGGATGCGATGGAACAGGTCATGCGGGAGAACCGCGACGTGCTCAAGAGGCTCGCCGAATAGGTGAACGAGCCGGTCTGGATCGATAAACCCGAGACACTCATCGCACATTCCCGCCAGCTCGCCGAGCACGGAGGCGCCGACGGCGTCCGTGACGAGACATTGCTTGAATCCGCCCTCGCAAAGCCGAGGAATGTCTTTGCTTATGAAGCTTATGAAGACAACTGCGACATCTTTCGTCTCGCCGCCTCGTACGCCTACGGCGTTGCCCGCAACCATCCCTTCGTAGACGGCAACAAACGCACATCTCTCGTCGTCTCAGAGGGCTTCCTGCGTATCAATGGCTATAGGATCGTATCCAGGCCTGAAGACAAATACTTCACCTTCCTCCATCTGGCAGACGGCACTCTTTCTGAAGACGAGTTAGCCGCATGGTTCCGCTCCCACGCTGAACCTCTCTGAGGCTTTAAACTCTTTAGAGACAATGCCCCGCCACAAGACAACCGACCCCGGCTACACCAACCCTAACGGCCAGATCGTCATCCGCCGCACCGGCTTCCCCTCCGAAACCTTCCCCGGCCAGACCATCTACCACCTCCGCTGCACTCATTGCGGGCACGATTACGGCGCCAACGGCACCGACATCCACCTCCGCCGCTGCCCAAGCCACCAGAACGGCGCCAAGGGCGAGCCTCTCCGCGACCCCGCTCCGAATCTTTTTGGTCACTAAAGTCGTCTAAAGATATTGTGGTATCCTGTGATTCGCTGGGGAAGTATGCCCTTGAATGCCCTGACCTTTAGGGTCCGGCTGGCCAAAGCGGTCTAAACCGCTACCTGCTCCCTGACACCACGGAATCAACCCAGGGATAAATCCGCCCCAAGCCTACAGAAATTCGCCTGAGCGGCATCCCATATATAAGAAATATTTTTGAGGAGCGCGCACCCTCGTGGCCGAAGAAATCGACAAGTACGAAGAAGACATTGATAAGCTCATCGAAACCGGGAAAGAAAAGGGATATCTGACCTACGGCGAGGTCAACGACCTGCTGCCCGGCGATATCACCACCCCCGACGATCTCGACGACCTTCTCACCACCATCAACACCCAGGGCATCGACGTCCTGTCCGGCGACAAGTTCGACCGTGACCGCGACAAGTACGAGCCCGAGGCCGGCGAGGAGTCCGAGGACGTCGAGCTCGACCTCTCCCCCGGAACCCTTGAGAAGACCAACGACCCCGTCCGCATGTACCTGCGCGAGATGGGAACCGTTCCGCTGCTCACCCGCGAGGGCGAGGTCGAGATCGCCAAGCGCATCGAGCGAGGCCAGCTCCGCGTCATGAAGGCCATCTCGCGCTCCCCCATCGTCATCCGCGAGATCGTCGGCCTCGGCGAGGACCTCCGCCGCGGCGTGCGCAACATCAAGGAAGTCGTCACCTTCGACGAGGAAGAGCTCACCGAGGAGATCCTGCAGGCCCGCGTCAAGCACACCGTCGGCCGCATCGATCACATCGTCAAGCACCAGAAGAAGATCGTTGGGCTCGAAGAGAAGCTCGAGGCCCCGCACGGCAAGGACGCCAAGGCCAAGGCCAAGGAGATCCGCAAGACCCGCTGGCTCATCGGCCGCGAGCACGTCTACGTCAACCGCATCATCCGCGAGTTGAAGTACACCAACGCCGAGAAGAAGCGCCTGCTCGACAAGGTCAACAAGACCGTCGACTCCATGCGCACCCTCGAGCGCCAGATCAAGACCCTCGAGACCAAGCACGAGGCCTCCAAGTCCGAAGAGCTGCGCAAGGAGTACAAGCGCCAGCAGAAGAACTGCCGCGTTGACCTCGAGCGTCTGGAGCAGGAGGCCGGCATCTCCATCGCCGACCTCAAGCGAACCCAGCGCGAGATGATCCAGGGCGACATGGACGCCGAGCGCGCCAAGCGCGAGCTCATCGAGGCCAACCTCCGCCTCGTCGTCTCCATCGCCAAGAAGTACACCAACCGCGGCCTGCAGTTCCTCGACCTCATCCAGGAGGGCAACATCGGCCTCATGAAGGCGGTCGACAAGTTCGAGTACCGTCGCGGTTACAAGTTCTCGACCTACGCCACCTGGTGGATCCGGCAGGCCATCACCCGCGCCATCGCCGACCAGGCCCGCACCATCCGCATCCCGGTGCACATGATCGAGACCATCAACAAGCTCATCCGCACCAGCCGCCAGCTCGTGCAGGAGCTTGGCCGCGAAGCCTCGTCCGAAGAGATCGCCCGCCGCATGGACATCCCCGTCGCGAAGGTCCGCAAGGTCCTCAAGATCGCGCAGGAGCCCATCTCGCTCGAGACCCCCATCGGAGAAGAGGAAGACTCGCACCTCGGAGACTTCATCGAAGACCGCATGGCCGTCTCGCCCAGCGACGCGGTCATCAGCGTCAACCTCAAGGAGTACACCTCGCAGGTCCTCCGCACCCTGACGCCGCGCGAAGAGCGCGTCATCAAGATGCGCTTCGGCCTCGAAGACGGCTCCGAACACACGCTCGAAGAGGTAGGCCAGTCCTTCCAGGTCACCCGCGAGCGCATCCGCCAGATCGAAGCCAAAGCCCTCCGCAAGCTGCGCCACCCCAGCCGCAGCCGCAAGCTAAAGGCGTTCGTCGACGGAGTCAAAGAAGCTTAACAAACAACATCAACCCAGAAACACCAGAAGGCCGCGATCAATCGCGGCCTTCTTCTTTGTCCATCAGAACTGCAGCAGAAGAGGTATACAATTCGTCGGACAGTTCGGTAGTGCACGGCGGGCCTTCTGAAATTTGAGCTTTCACGGAGGGAACGATGCGCTTCTATTCCTGTAGAGTCTGGCCAGTGGTTCTTGGTGCCGTGGTATTGTCGCTGACCGCGTGCAAACAGCAGACGCCGACGGGCGCAAATGAAGCCGCGAACTCGGCGCGAGCAGCGGCGAAGGACGCCTACCTGTACGGGTATCCCCTGGTGATGATGGATGTCACCCGCGCCAAGATGACGAATGTTCCGTCGCCGTCTGGAACCAATGCGCCGGTGGGTCAGTTTGCAAGTGTACGAGCGTTTCCGGACGCCACGTTTACCGATGTTGTAAGTCCTAACGCGGACACGTTGTATTCGATAGCGTGGTTGGATCTACAGCAGGAGCCGATTGTGCTGAGCGTTCCGGATACGCACGGCCGCTATTACCTGGTGCAGATGGTGGACGGGTGGACGGATGTGTTTGCATCGCCCGGAAAGCGGACTACCGGAACGGCGAAGGCGGATTATGCCGTCACCGGGCCAGGCTGGTCGGGCACCCTGCCGGCCGGGATGAAGGAGATCAAGTCTCCTACTGCGCTGGTATGGGCTATTGGGCGGACGCAGACGAACGGCAAGGCCGATTATGCAGCGTGCATACGATTCAGGACGGCTATAAGCTGACTCCACTAAGTGCGTGGGGGAAGCCGTACACTCCGCCGAAGAATGTGCCGGTTGATCCGAAGCTCGACGCAAAAATCGCGCCGGTGGAATTGGTGGCGGCGATGGATGCGGCGACGTTCTTCAACAGGCTGGCGATGCTGATGAAGGACAATCCTCCAGCGGCGGCGGATGGGCCAATGGTAGCGAAGATGGCGAGCATTGGAATCGTGCCGGGGCAGCCGTTTGATCTGAACAAGAACGGAAGCGATGCCGCAAAGGCGATCTCCGATGGTGTGGATGAGGGGAAGAAGAGAGCGCTGGAGCTGGGTCAAAATCCGGGAATTGGCAAAGCTGAGAACGGATGGATGCTGATAACTTCGGTCGTGGGCGACTTTGGCACAAACTACGATGCACGGGCAGGAGTTGCTGTGTTCGGAATAGGCGCCAATCTGGTGGCAGACGCGTTCTATCCGGTAGCTCGCGTCGATGGTGATGGCCAGCCGCTCAATGGAGCGAACAAGTACGTTGTGCACTTCGACAAGGGGCAGATGCCGCCCGTGAATGCGTTCTGGTCATTGACGATGTACAACGCCAAGCAGGCTTTTGTGGCGAATCCGATCAACCGCTATGCGATTGGAGACAGGGACAAGCTGAAGTTCAACAAGGATGGTTCGCTGGATATCTATGTTCAGCATGATTCGCCAGGGGAAGGACAAAGAGTCGAATTGGCTCCCTGCGGACAAGGGCTCGTTCAACGTGGTGATGCGGATGTACTGGCCAAAGGAAGCCGCGTTCAATGGGAGCTGGAATCCGCCGCCGATCAAGAAGATGGGTTGAACTCTAGGCCGGGTGCCCCATTCATGACGCCGGGTGCGAGGTGCCCCATTCATGATGCAGCCTCATCGCGGGCATGAGTGGGAACATTCGAGCGAAGCCCGAACCCGCACCAGAACGACCTAAACAGCCGCACAAGCCAGTCCTTCCAGGTCACCCGCGAGCGCATCCGCCAGATCGAAGCCAAAGCCTCTCCGCAAGCTGCGCCACCCCAGCCGCAGCCGCAAGCTAAAGGCGTTTGTCGACGGAGTCAAAGAGGCCTAACCCAACACCAACGCAGAAACACTCCATCAGGAAGGAGAACCTACTGGCTGAGCTACCGATGACTCCTGCCGGTGCCGCAACGCAAGCGCAAGCAGAACAACTATGATTGCCTGCGACACCAAGGCCATCGCTGCGAGCAGCCTTGGATCCGAGCTATTGGTGGGGATCACAAAGTTCAGTACCGCCCAGGCAGTCAGCACAAGACACAGAGTCCGGACCGAAGGTACGATCGTGGCCGCCAGTAGTGTCAGAAGCCAGAGTACCGCGAAGAGCTCATACCGCGGCAGAAACGGACTTCGCAGCGAGGCCAGGATCAGAATCGTCAGCCAGATCAGCGGCTGCACATTACGACCTGGTGTTCGCCTTGCGACAACAATCGTGGCAGCAAGAACAATCAGCGTGTAGATCGAGCCTACGATCTTCATGACTTCAAACGATCCATTGGGCAAGCCAAATAACTCCAGCTTGAACAGGAACCCGGGAACGGACAGATTTTTTGCGACAGTGCCAGGATTATTACGGAAGGCCGCGAACGATTCGCCGCTCAAGAGTCTGGGCAGATGGTCGAGAAACGCCACATAAGGAACTCGCCCCGTGTCCAGCAAAGAGATTCCCACCAGCGCAGCGAAGAAGGCCGTCGTCCATGCGACTGCACGCCACTCGCGTCGCACAGCCAGGTAGACGATCAGCATGCCCGGAAACAACTTGCTGACAGTCACGAAGGCCAGCAGAGCGCCGCCGGCGGCATAGCGGCGCTGCGCAAAGAACACCATCGCAAGCATGGCGAGGGAGAATACTGCCGCCTGCAGATTTCCCATCTGCAACGTGCCGATCGTTATGTCGGCGGCGAGCACCAGAGGGGAGAGCAGCAGTACGCGGGTTCCGATGACTGGATCAAACATCTGCGCCACAGCGAGCAGCCCGATAAGCACGAGCGAACCATTGAGCGCGAACCAGAGCATGCGAAAGTTCAAAAACTGCGGCGCCACCATCGCCAGCGTTCGAGGCAGCAAAAGAAACGGCGGCGGATATTCGTACTTATCGATGTCGAAAGGTCCGATGGTCCGCGGCGTCCGGCGAGCATTTGGGTCCTGTTGTGGGAGTGAATACAGCGTGAACTCGTCATAGATATTGGGCCCCGTCGCTATCGATTGAGCAGCCACGAAGTAAGCCGTCGTGCACAAATGGCTGGTCGGAAGCCCCATTCCGCGCGAAGGGCCCAGGGCATAGCCCACTGCTGCAGGATTCACGATAAAGACGCACAACCGCGCCAACTGGATGAGCGACACAATCGCCGCGAGCACAAACACTATGCTCAAGGCGCGCGAAGCCGCCTTCTCTTCCAACGGAACAACCGGCCGTTTCCAGGAAACCCATCCGACACCAGCCGCAACGCCAACAGAAAGGAGAACGGCAACCCAGCGTAACGCGCCGAGTCCCATAATGCCGGCGAATGCAAAAACTCCAAAGGCGCCGGCAAGCCACACAGCGACCAGGTCACGCAACAGACGAGACGAGACGAAGCGGATAGACCCAGCTTGCATAACCACCTCTTAATAATGAAATTGTCTCGGAGCCCTGAAGTCCCGGATGCTACGTTGATCGATCATCGGTGTCAACAATACAGGCGGGTGGCCTACACATAAATCCAATGCATACTTCGGGTGGCCGGGTGGCCAGGTGCCCCATCCATGCTGCAGCCTCATCGCGGCATGAGTGGGATCATTCGAGCGAAGCTCGAACCGCTAAGCCACAATCTTCAGCCCCTTCTTCTCCACCAGACTCAGCAGCTTCAGCGAAGCTCCCTGCGGATGCTTCTCTCCGCTCTCCCACCGAGTTGGGAATATAACCGATGGTTCTGTGTTCTCTCATTGGGGACATCATCGAATGACAACACTGATGCAGACATCTGCACTCGAAGCAAAAGAAGTTGTGCTAAAGCTTGGGATGGCAATCAATGATGAGAGTTTTGAGCAGGCCAGAAGATATGTCAGCGATGATATGAAGTACGTCGGTCCCTTTGGCTCCCGCATTGGAGCCGAAGCATATCTTAAGGAAATTGAACATCTTCGTCTGAAATTCGATATTCAAAGGATCTTTGCTGATGGCGATGATGTATGCGTGATGTATGACATTACCGTGTCAGGTATCACGCTATTTGCCTGCGGCTGGTTTCAGGTTACGGACGAAAAGGTCAGGTCCCTGAGAGTAACGTTTGACCCTCGGCCTCTTCTTCCTGAATCCGACGCAAGCATATAAATCGGCCCGCTCGAGCGCATACTCACGCCGGGTGCCGAGTGCCCCATTCATGACGCAGCCTCATCGCGGCATGAGTGGGATCATTCGAGCGAAGCTCGAACCGTCTCTCCAACGCTCCCGCAGCCTTGGAAGCGAATCAGGCTACCTTGGCTCCAACCGGCCGCTCCTTCGAACCCGCGATCCTCGTAAACGCGTTCGTGATCGTCTCCTGCGTGTTTCGGTTCGAAACATGAAGCATGCGGGTCGTCTTCGACACCGTCTGGCAGAGCTGGTACTTATTCCCAATCGTCTCTTTTGCGCGAAAAATGGCTTCCGAACGCATACATGCCTCCCGTTCCGTTACGGCGCGTCAGATTGTGGCGTTGATCTGAAGTCGCAGGTGAGCTGCAGCGTCTGAACCGCTCGCAGGCGACCGCCCGCAAGTCCTGTTCTCATTCAAGTCTATACCTCCTCCGGCAAAACCAGGCGCCGAGCACCTCATTCACGCCACAGCCTCACCACGATTCCGCCTGCCGATCTTCCTCACGCAGGCTCTCAAAGCCAGCAGCAGCAACGTCGGCCTGATCGAAGACTTTGCTCAGGCAACCCGCTGATCGGTCTCACCATCAACTTGGCCTGTGGTTCTCTCCTCGCTTTTCCTGAAACCGGCGAGTAGCACTGAGGCCGGACCCTTTTCATTGAAGCGTTTGCCGACAATCCAGTGATACGAAGACGTGAATGAAGCAGAGCGTCTCGCACAGGATCGGCCTTTCGGCTCATTTGATTGCGTGGGCGAACGCGATCAACTCGCCGCAGCGCGTGGTGCTGAACATCGGGCACCGGAACACCTCGAAAGTTAGTGACTCAAATCACCGACAAGCAATTCACACAGGGCTATCGTTCAGGCTGTTGAGAACTACCACGCACGTCAATAGAACCGAAAAGAGGATAATTTTATGGCAATCCAAAACCCACAAGAATTCGTCGTCCAGCTACTTAGCAACCTCCGCCAAGGCACAGAGCGGAGCGTAGAATTTTATCGAGAACTCAGCCAGCTTGCGTGGGAACCAGACGTAAAGGAGGCTCTGGAAGCGCGGGCTTTTATCTCCGAGAAAGTTCTCGCCACCCAGGACCAATGTTTCAAACTCATCGGCGAAAGGCCCATGACGGGTAATTCGCGCATCCATGACATCTTTGTAGAGGACTTCCGCAAGGAGGTCGCCGAGATACAAAACCCGGCCGCAAAACACCTGTTCATCCTGGCAAAGGCCATCCACCTGACTCACCTTCGCATTGCGGAGTACATGGCTTTGGTCGCGACAGCGGATATTACCGGCCACTATGGCGTCGGCGTACTGCTTGAAAGCTGTTTAGCGGATAACCTTGCGTTTGTTGAACGGACACGGCGCTTGGTCCGGAATGCCGTTGAAACCAGAGTGGCCACGAGGATGGCCGCCTAGGCAGGGTACCCCATTCATGACGCAGCCTCATCGCGGCATGGGTGGGGTCCTTCGAGCGAAGCTCGAACCCCTAAGCCACAACCTCCAGCCCCTTCTTCTCCACCAGACTCAGCAGCTTCAGCGAAGCTCCCTGCGGATGCTTCTCCCCGCGCTCCCACTTGCTCACCAGGCTCGGAGTCACATTCAGATACGCGGCGAAGACCGTCTGGCTCGCCCCTTCGCGATCGCGCAGCGCGCGAATCTTCTTCGGCGTCATCTTCTGGATCGACGTCAGGCACAGCCGGGTGCCCCATTCATGACGCAGCCTTATCGCGGCATGAGTGGGATCATTCGAGCGAAGTTCGAACCACGGAGCCACCCCTCTGACCAGCTTTATGGGGTCCTCACCAATGGTAGGGGTCACTGAAGAAGAGGATGCATAGAGCAAAGAAAACAAAGGTTGCCGCGGCGAGCGCGCAATGTACGATCTTCACCGCCTTTGGAATTTTCTCGACCCGCAAAATCCCCACTGCCAGCAAAAGCACGATCGCACAAACAATGTAATCAATCCTGGCAAACATCATCATGACGAATACACCCGCCAGCCCGGTGACAAGCAAGGGTCCTTCTCCAATGACTGCGGAGATCGTTGCGACACCAACCCATAAGAGCGGTGTCGCGAGAGTCCCAAAGAGAAGAAGGTTGATACTTGTCCACCACGCTTGCGGCCCGCGATAGAACGCCGTGTATCGGGATTTTGTAAACGGGAGAATCAGCGGCGTCACGAGAACCACAAGGTAAGCCGCAGCGGCCGCGCCATACCGGTACCGAACCGCTTGTTTGTGCAGTTTCTCTTAAACTTTCGCTCTCGCGAGTTCCTGCTGTGAGCGGGCTGCATTTTGGCGGGCCGCGATACCGTCCGAGTAGATGGCTTCCACATGCAATGTCCGCAAGTGATGATCGCGTTTGAAGTCGGTGTAATCCAACGTGTAGCTAAGTCCTTCGTTGTCCTCGTTTCCCCAGGTTCCCGACCATCGGTACTGTGCGCGCGATTTTCCCGGCACATCGGAGCCTGTCTTCCACCATCGGTTCACATCAGGGGCGCCAGGCTGTTGCTTCCAGCCTTTCTGTTGCAGGTTGGCGCAGATACCGCCAAGTACATATGACGCCGGATACGGCTCTTCGACTGTGTAAATGAGTTGATGGACCCCACGTGGCCAATCGACATATTGGACTCCTGTTGCATTGGGTGCGACGAGCAGAAAATCGTAATGCTCCGCCCTCCAAAACGTCTGTTGAGCAAAACCGGCGATGGCCAGCAATACGAATACGCCGAATCCCGTCACAGCGGCGTGTTTTGTCATTGCGCCATTCTGACGTGGAGCAGTTTGGAGTCCAAGTTCTTTTTGGAGGATTCCTCGCCGGGCGCCCCATTCATGACGCAGCCTCATCGAGGCATGAGTCGGATCATTCGAGCCAAGCTCGAACCTCTAAGCCACAATCTCCAGCCCCTTCTTCTCCACCAGACTCAGCAGCTTCAGCGCAGCCCCCTGCGGATGCTTCTCTCCGCGCTCCCACTTGCTCACCAGACTCGGAGTCACATTCAGATACGCGGCAAAGACCTTCTGGCTCACCCCTTCGCGATCGCGCAGCGCCCGCGCGATAACAGATCGACAGCCGTCTCGAAGCCGCATCTCCCCACCCAGCAGCCACTTACAAAAATCTTCGCGAAAAACAAAGGCAAACTCCGCTGTCAAGCCCGAAAACCACCCAAGCCATTCAAAACAAACAACATCCACAGTGCCGATTAATTCCACTCCGCTTGCTACACTTAAAACAGATCAGGAAAAGCAATGACCCCGGGACAAAAGCCTTCGGGGCCATCTCTTTTATTTTCAATATTTTGACCAATAAACCCTTTACCATCAATATTTTAGCGAACAGGTACTTATCTAACCACAAAGGAATGAATATTTTACGAGAAAGAGGGGGGAGGGGCGCGTCGTTGCCTTAGCTCTGGTCAAACAGACCTCGCTTATCAGACCCTTGTGGGCAAACACCCGCCTTGCCGCTTCGTATGTAACCCAAAAGTGGCATTCGTTGGGTGTAGTTTTTGGTTCGGATCCCTCATCGGCACAGTAGCATGGCAGCAATTAGAAGGCCGTCGGCAGAGGGTTCTACTGAGCGATGGCCGCGAATTTTCCAAGTTCCTGACCATGAGGTGAACAGTGCGACTCCTCCCCGCCTGCATTTTCGTCTTAGCAGCTTCTGCGGCGATTCCTGCGATCTCCCAGAGCAGTTCCAAGTCAAACCTCGTATCCCCTGGAGGCAGCGCGGCCGCTTCTGGAGGCACCACGACCGCTCAGCCCAAAGCAACCCCCGATCCTGTCGTCGCCAGCCCCACCGCGCTGCGTCAGGACATCTCCGCGCAGAAAAAGGTCATCGAGAAGCAGATCGATACGCAGAAAAAAATCCTCAAAAAGAATCAGGAGCTCATGAAACAGGCTGAGGAGCTCGACGAGAAAAACAAGAAGCTCGCTGCCAAAAACAAGAAGCTTGAGGCCAAAAACCGCGCGTTCAATGCCGAGAAAACGAGCGTTGAGGCCCAGAATGCGGACCTCGCGAAGAAGCATGAGGCGCTTAAGGCTGCTGAGAAGCCGATCGAAACCACAGTCCATTAGGGCGTTTACAGCTAACGATCATCAAACGAAGCTGTCCTCAGTCCATGGGACGGATCCTCCCTAACGAGCAACATCTTTCCGGGCGCCCCACTCATACCGCAGCCATATCGCGGCATGAGTGGGACCGGGATTATTCAAGCGGAGCTCGAACCGCCTCGCATAAGAGCAAGCAGCCTTGAAAGAAAGAAGCTCCGGTATTCGCCGCGAGAGAGGTCAAGGCAGAAACCACAGCCTCCGCGCATCATCCAACACGTATGTCTGCCGAAAGCCGCTTCTTCAACGTCACCGAACTCGCCAAAACCCTCCCCGAGACCGCCGAGACCATGCTCGCCGATCTCCGCCTCACCGACGAGCAGGCCGCGAGCTGCCGCATCTTTCGCGTCTATCGTCCGGCGCCGGCGCACTTCCACACCAGCTGTGACGAGTATCTCTACGTTCTCTCCGGCCAGGCCGAGATCGTCATCGCCGATGCGCCTGCACGCCTGATCCGTCCCGGCGAGCTGGTCTTTTTCAAGAGGAACACCGTCCACGCGATCCCGCACATCCTCGAGCACCCCTTCACCGTGCTCTCCGTCGACACGCCGCGCCGCCCGCCCGAAGACGTTCACTTCGTCAATCCCGCCGACGGCACGCCCCAGAGTTTCATCAAGACCTACTGACAAGCGGACGGCCACGCTCCCTCGCGCCCCACGCCGTGCCCATAACTCAATTCTTCTTCGCGCACTTTGTGCCGAAGTGCTGCACGATCACCTGCAGGTCCGCCCTGTTCGTCTTGCCATCGATGTTGAAGTCGTACCAGCTCGACGTCGTCAGCTCTCCCGTATCCGGCTGCTTCGCTGGATTCGTCGCGAAGAAGAACCAGTTTCTGACGTCGTCAAGATTGACGACCTTGTCTTCGTTCCCGTCACCCGGACAAGGCGGCTCCGAACCAAGCGTCTCGTTCATGGAAGCTGTCAGCTGGTTGTAGATGGTTACCTGCTCCGGCGAGAGACCATTGGGACACTTCGTCGTATCGTCGCAAAGAGCAAGATCTGCCTTATCGATAAGCGGAATCGGTGCGTTCTCATCGATCTGGTAGAACTCATTCACGACCTTCGTCGTATCCGTTGCGTCTGAATCCCCGCAAACCGTTTGCGTCTGCCGCACCAGCTTGTAATTGTCGTTCCGCTCTGCCTGCTGATCGACCGGCAGGAATCCCAGTGTCGTATTCGTGCCCCGTTGCACATCGCAGCACGAGTTGTACACCGTTGTACCGACATCAGGATTCGGGCCGTACCACTGGCCTCCTTCGAAGTTGCACAGCTGTTTGCTGTTGAACAACTGCACGCACGTATTCGGATCGGTGAGCGTAATCACGCACGGCGGCGGCGGCACAATATGGATGTTGTTCGCGGACTGTGTAAAGTTCGTCGTGCGAATACTCTGCTGGTTCGGGTTCGTCAGGTAAGCCAGCATCGGCTGCGAGTCCAGGATGTGCGATGCAGGCACGATCTTGCGCACGTCCGCTCCCGCAATCTCGCCGAAGAGCTGGAACAGGTCGGTGATATTGATCATGTTCTTCACCTCGCGGTCCGGCGAGGCGACCATCGGCCCGGCGACGATCAGCGGAACCCACACGCCCGTCTGGTACACGTAGCCCTTCGCGCGATTCGCGTCGAACGGCTCCTTCACACCCGGAGCGAACGTGCCGTTATCCCCCACGATGATCACCATCGTGTTCGTCTCCTCCGGACGATAGTCGATCGTGTTGCCCAGCCGTCGCGCCAGCCCCGACGACACCATCAGGTTGCCGATCTCCGTGTCCATCGCCTCGATCATCTGGTTGCTGATCACGCGCGTCGCAATCTCGTTCTCCTTCGAGTTGCCCGTGCACGCGAAGCCTGTCGAGTCCGGCGTCGGACTCGACAGCAGATACTCGGGAGGCTGCTGGTACGGCGTGTGGTCATTCGCGAAGCTCACCGTCGTCATCCACGGCTTCTTCGCCGCGTTCTGCTTGTTGATCCAGTCCACCGCCGCGCTCACGGTCGCGTCCGACACATAGCCGCGCGCGCTCGGCAACTTCAACGAGGGTTGTATCGCCCGGCCGTCCTCCGTGTTGATGACGCGATTCCACACGTAGTAGGCATTTGGGAGCTCAAAGTTGAGGTCAATCTTCGTCGCAGCCGCGCAGCTCTGCTCTTTCACAAAGATGCCGCCCTTTTGCACGCAGGAGAAGCCTGGGTTCGGCAGGCTCGCACTCCTCGTCAGCTGCGTACAGGACTTGTCAGGCTGAACACACGCGCCCGCGTCAGCTCCATTGGTTGGATCCACCGTCTTGTTCGGGATAAACCCGCAAGAGTAGAGAGGTGGCGGTGGGGGATTGGGCGGATTTGGAGGAGGAACAGGATACTGGCCGCCAAGCGTCGTGTCGATGGGATGCATCGCGCCTTCGAGGAACCCGTCGAAGTAGTCCCAACCCAGCACGTGCGGCGTCGTATTCGTGAACTCGTTGTTGTACGGCCCCGCCAGATGGAACTTGCCGAACAACCCGCTCTTATAGTTCTTCGTGCGCAGAATCTCCGGCGTCGTCACCTCAAAGGGCGACACCTGCGAGTTCGCAAGATCGTTGCTCAGGATCGCGTTGTTGACATTCGTGCGCAGAGGATAGCGGCCCTCGAAGAAGATCGCCCGGCTCGGCGAGCACTCCGGCATCGACCACACATTCCTGAACCGCACGCCCGCTCGTGCAATCGCGTTGATGTTCGGCGTCAGCGGCGGAGTCCCTCCGCCATAGCCGAAGATCTGCATCTGGTCGATCCCAACATCGTCCATGATGATGAACAGGATGTTCGGACGCTGCTTGTTGCCGCCACCCCCCCGACCGGATGGGTTGAAGGACGGCCCCGAGGTCAGCGAGCCGCTCATCTGGGCATCCGCGAAGACTCCCAGAGTCAGAAACAAGATAGCTGTAATAAAGCGGAGAGTGCGGTGCATGATCGCTCCCGGATGAGAAGTTCTTTCACCGAGGTCGGCCCGAGTCCTGCGTGGTGCCCACGTACACGCCCGCACTAGTCTGCCACCAAACGGCCCGACCTGTCGATCAAACCGCCCGCACATCGCATCCTTTGGCCCGCACTCCTCTGGCACCGTTGTGGGATTGGAGCCCGCAAATCTCTTCCTATCGTTGAGCTGCTGAAGACTTCCCAGAGGGACTCCGTCATGCAAAGCACCGAGCACTCGCAGATACGCACCGCCGCCGCCACCGACATCCTCACCCGCCACACCGCCCTCGTCATGCGGCAGACCACCGAGGGCTACGAACTCTACGCCGAAGGAGACCCCTCTCCCGTTCGCTGTGAGTCGTGGCAGCAGGCCCAGCGCCTGCTGCGCCACCTCGGCCCGCCCGAGCACAAGATCAACATCATCAGCAGCCGCCCCTCCATCGGAACTGCCATCGAGGTCCGCCGCCGAATCTGATCCGTTGCCACGAAACAACCTGTTGCAGCGGGATCGCAAACAGGCTAGCCTCCAAAACACGATGCGATTTGAAGTTCTCGGGAATGGTGTTCTCATCGGTCACTCCGACTTGGAGTCCGGAGACCCGCCGATGGGCGTTGCTGGAGGGAAGTTTCCTGCTCAAGGTGGCGTTCGAATCCTCGACTACGATGGCTGGATCGCGGCGTAGGCGGCTGATGGCAGGAACTGGGAGCGGATGGCCTCGAGGTAGAGGTCCTCGGGATTGGCTATCCTCTCTATGAGGAGTTGTTCCCTGCTCATGTCAACGCCTATCGGGCGCAATATTGACCGTCCGATTCGTGATGCCTCATCGAAGCATGAAGCGGGATTGTTCGAGCTTTAGATTCGGGCCACACATCCCCTAGGTAAATTGCCGCAGGCGGCGCACCGCTCCCTGTGGCTATACTCCCAACCATGCTCCGCATCCTGTCCTCCACCCTTCTCTTCTGCACTCTCTCTGCGTCCGCCCAGCAGTACGACATCGTCCTCCGCAACGGCCACGTCATCGATCCAAAGAACAACGTCGACACCAAGCGCGACGTAGCCATTCGCGACGGCAAGATCGCCGCCATCGAGCCCTCCATCCCCGCCAGCGCGGCGAAGCAGGCGATCGACATCTCCGGCCTCTACCTCACCCCCGGCCTCGTCGACATCCACGTCCACGTCTTCACCGGCCTGCGCCACAACGCCTGGGGCAACGGCGACCTCTCCGTCCCGCCCGACCCCATGTCCATCCCCTACGGCGTAACCACCGTCGCCGACGCCGGCTCCTCCGGCTGGCGCGACTTCCCCGAGTTCCGCCGCCGCGTCATCGACAATTCAAAGACCCGCGTCTTCGCCTTCATCAACATTATCGGCGCCGGCATGGCCGCCAACGACGATGCCGCCGAGCAGAACGACCACGACATGGACCTCGACGCGCTCTCCAAGGTCATCGCCGACAACCGCGACATCATCGTCGGCGTCAAGACCGCGCACTGGCAGCAGCCCAACTTCATCTCCGTTCAGAAAGCCGTCGAGGCCGGCAACCGCAACCACCTTCCCGTCATGGTCGACTTCGGCTGGTTCGACAACAAGAGTTACAAGGAGATGATCGAAACCGTCCTGCGCCCCGGCGACATCAGCACCCACGTCTTCCGCATGCCCGCACCTCTGCTCGGCCCTGACGGCAAGCCCGCGCCCTACATGCTCGACGCGCGCCGTCGCGGCATCAAGTTCGACGTCGGCCACGGCGGCGGCTCCTTCACCTTCGCGCTCGCCGAGCCCATGGTCAAAGGCGGCTTCTTCCCCGACTCCATCTCCACTGACCTCCACGTCGGCTCCGCCACCGGCGTGATGCTCAATCTGCCCAACGTCATGAATAAGATCCTCGCCCTCGGCGTTCCACTCAACGAGGTCATCCGCGAGTCCACCACCAACCCAGCCACCGAGATCGGCCACCCCGAGCTCGGCCAGCTCGCCATCGGCTCCGTCGCCGACATCGCCGTCCTCCGCGTCGACACCGGCACCTTCGGCTACGCCGACCTCGCCGGCAAGGTCACCGGAACCCAGCGCATCGTCCCCGAGATGACCATCCGCGCCGGCCGCGTCCTCTTCGACCTAAACGCCCGCACCGCCGTCCCCTGGCGCGAAGGCCACCTCAAGTACGCAACCCGCTGAGAGGCAGTCGCTTCCTTCGTTGTCGATTCTTCCTCGCAATTGGCTAAAAAATGAATAGAAATGGCTGAATCTGCGGGACTATGATCTCCAATCATCGGAACTCGAAGCCGCACCTGGCATGCGTCTTGCCTTGAGACCTTTGAGCAAGCAATGAGGTTCGGTCATGGCTGTTGCGTCCAATCCGGAGACACCACGTCATGCCGCCATCGTCCGCGTGACCCACTGGCTTACCGTACTCTCCTTCCTTGCCTTGCTCGTCACCGGCGCTGAGATCGTGATCTCTCATCCGCGCTTTTACTGGGGTGAGATCGGCAATGTGAACACCTCTCCGCTCTTCAGCATCCCGATCCCTTCATCGAGAGCTACAGTTCCCACCGGCTACAGCACCGTGCTGCCCGATCAGAACAGCTGGAGCCGATACCTCCAATTCCAGGCTGCATGGGTCATCGTGTTGACTGGCCTCGTCTACGGAATCTTCATTCTGTGGAGCGGCCATCTGCGCAAAAACCTGCTGCCGGCGAAGTCCGACACAACGTGGCGAGCGGTCCGCGACGTCTTCGCCAGATATCTTCGCCGCGCGCCCCCACAGGAGGCCGAAGCCCACTCCTACAACGTCGTGCAGCGCAGCGCGTATATTGCCGTGATCTTCGTCCTGTTTCCGCTGGTCATCTGGACCGGCCTTGCGATGCCCGTCACCGACACGCTCAAACACTTCGGCAAAGGTCTGGGATCCGCCGCTACCGAAGCCGGCTACGCGTGGTACGCCGGCATCTGAGTCCGTCCTGCTGACCATTCGCACCGGCAACGTCGCTCAGGCTGCGTTCGCGACTCGCTTGATCACCACCGCCGTCAGATCGTCCATCTGCTTTGCGCCATTCGCAAACGTGCGCACAGAGTTGTAAAGCTCCGCAATAATCTCCTCAGGAGATCTCTGTCGCGACTCCCGCACAACCTGCGTCAGCCTCTCCACGCCGAACTGCTCACCCTCTGCGTTCTCCCACTCGAAGAACCCGTCCGTCGCCAGCACAATCATGTCGCCGGGCTCCATGTTCAGGACGACCGGAGCTGCGGAGTTCAGCTCAGGCAGCAGCCCCAGCGGAATCGCCTGCGCCGCCAGCTCCTCAAACGCATCGCGGGTCGAGGAGTACACAAACAGCGGCCCGTGTCCCGCAGAGAGCAGCTCCACCTTGCTCCCGTCCTCCGAACACACCGCAGCCGCAAACGTCGCAAAACGACCAGGGGTCAGGTCCTCTCCGAAGAACCGGTTGATGTGTTGCATCGCCTCCACAACATCATCGTGCGTATCGAAGCTCGACCTCGCATAAGCGCGGCACACCGAGGCCAGCAGCGCAGGACCAATGCCATGACCGGTGACGTCCGCCAGCGTCACGACGAAGCGGCCATCCCGTAGCTTCTTCCAATCAAAATAATCGCCGCCCGTAGCATCGGCAGGCAGATTCCACCCGCTGATCTCCATCCCATTGATCGTGGGACGAATGCTCGGCATCAACGACTGTTGAATCGATCGCGCGATCTCCAGGTCATGCTCCACCTGCTTCAGTTGACGTTGCGTCTCCGCATCGCGAAGCGCCGCCTCGACGTGCTTTCGAATCTCGCCGCTCACCATACCCGCGATAAAGCCGCTCGCCAGCAGGATCGCCGCGTAGAAAGCCACCGCCGTCTGCTGCACCGTGTGCTGTTGCAGATTCTCGAGGCTCGGCCGCCATCCCAGAAAATACGCGCTCGCCAGGTACCCCACCACGGCCGCAACTCCCGCAAGCCGTGAGACCCGTGGATTCAGCCGCAACACCGAGAGCATGATCAGCGGAAAGAACGCCAGCACCCACGGCGTTGCGATCGGCCTGTACTCAAACTCCAGCCGGGGACTTGAAAACAAGCCAACCCCCAGCGCAGGAACCGCGATCTCCAGAAGGATGTTGAACAGCAGCAGCCCGTTCGAGAGATCGCCTCCACCCTTCAGCGCCCTCGTCACCGCCCCCAGCGTCCACAGCTCATACGCCACCACTGCCAGCAGAACGAACACGCCCCACGGGCTCATGCGCGACCCGAAGATCACGATGCGAACCGCAATCGCTATCGCAAACACCAACAGAAACGCAGTGATGCCATAGATGCGGCGTCGCTCACTCTCAAGCAACGCTGTGTGGAAGGCTGGCGAATCGGCTTCGAGAGCTTTCATAGAGAAAGGAGTTGCGCTCCTGATTTTCAAACGCAAATACTTCTGCCGTGGACCATAACGCGTTGTTCGCGAAGAGTAAAGCCGATAGCGAAAAGCGCCTCTCCTGAGCCCTCCCTTGCGCAAAGGGCACCTCATTACAGAACCATTACGCAACCCCTCCGGATGAAAGACAACTCCCTCGTACCCCAAACCATCACACTTATCTAGAACAGCTCGACGGAGCCGCTATTTATCGACCTTTGCGGCCCGGTAAACCGAAGGCTTCAGTCTTCTGGAAAGGTCCAACACAGACATGATTTCGAAACATTGGAAACATGCGGCCTCGGCCGCAACCCTCGTCGTGTGTCTTGCAGCCGCCGCACCAGGCGCAATGGCACAAGCACCAGATAACTCCGCCCATAACAAGAACCAGGACAACCAGACGCAGAGCGCGGACACGCAGAGCAACACCAAATCCGACCGCGACATAACCGCAAAGATCCGCAAAGAGATCATGGCCAACAAAGATCTCTCCACCTACGCGCACAACGTGAAGATCGTCACGAAGAATGGCGCAGTCACCCTCAAGGGCCCCGTCAAATCGGACGACGAGAAAGCGAAGGTCGCTGAAATCGCAGCCAACGTCGTCTCTGCCGACAAGGTCACCAACGAAATCACCATCGCGAAGTAATTACCCCATACGCTGCCGAGGCGGCGAAGGAGCAACTCAATGTCCAGCAAAAACACAGCAGTCTATGGCATCTACGCAACTCCCGGAATCGCAGAGACGGCAGTCGATTTCCTCATTCAGCGCGGTTTCACCAATTCGGCCATCTCCGTCCTCCTCCCCGATAACGAAAGCACCCGCGCCTTCGCGCACGAGAAGGCCACCAAGGCTCCTGAAGGCACCACCACCGGCGCAGCCACCGGCGGAGTTCTCGGCGGAACGCTCGGCCTTCTCGCCGGCATCGGTGCTCTCGCCATTCCCGGCGTCGGCCCCTTCATCGCAGCAGGCCCCATCATGGCAACCCTTGCCGGAGCCGGCGTCGGCGGAGCAGTCGGCGGACTCGTCGGAGCCCTCGTAGGAATGGGAATCCCTGAGTACGAAGCCAAGCGTTATGAAGGCGCCGTCAAAGACGGAGGAGTCCTCCTCTCCATCCACTGCGACACCTCCGATCAGATCGACGCTGCGAAACGTGCTCTCAAGGAGACCGGAGCCAGCGACATCTCCTCCGCCGGCGAGGCCAGCTCGTCCGCGAAAGCTGCCGGCCGCGACGTCCCACTCTCCACCGAGGCTCCCATGGCATCCAAAGCCGGCGCACGCACAACCTATGGCGATCTCTCCGGCACCGATACCGCACCCGACCGCCCACTCGAACAGGATCGGATCGCCGGAACAATACCCAGAACACCTCGCTAATCCCTTCTGCAGAGCAACCCGAATGCCTGGCCCGGACTGACCCTCCACAGTCGGTCCGGGCTTTTCATATCGTGACCACTGCCGACCTCATCACCACCCCGCACCGACCTCTCTCCCGCAATCGCTCCTGAAGCACACAACCCTATTGAAAATTCAGGCTCTCCCTCCATTCTCTTTTGTCCCATTCACAACTGACGGATTTCCCCTCTTTTTGCTCCAGATGCAAACCTCATCTGCGATGATGAAAGGAAAGCGTCTTTTAAGGACACGACATTACCGTATGACCCAAACACAGCCGGAGTCCTCCCCGCTCCAACGCTGGCTGCCCGAAGCCTGTCTGCGACGTCTCTGGCCGCTCTACTGTCTGCTCGTCCTCCTCGTCACCTTCGGCTACGCGCTCTGGGACCCCTACCAGATCGACGGCGACGCCGTCGCCTACATGGACATCGGCGACCTCATCGGCTCGCACCACTGGGCCGGCATCGTCAACGCCTACTGGCATCCGCTCTATCCCGCCACCCTTGCCCTCGGCCATCGCCTCTTCCACCCCACGCGATTCACCGAGCTCCACGCCTATTACATGGTCAACTTCGGCATCTTCGCTCTCGAGATGCTCGCCGTCGTCGCCTTCACCGACTCCATCATCCGCCTGCGCGACGAGCGTGTCGCGTCCACCGGCAGCACCGCAAGCGCCTTCATTCTGGACAAGTACACCCTCCGCTATCTCGGCCTCGCCCTCCTCGTCGTCGCCTCGCAGCGCGAGCTCAGCCTCGGCAAGGTGCGCCCCGACGCGCTCCTCCAGGCCATGCTCCTCTTCGGCCTCGCCGCTCTCCTCCGCCACCTCGCCACCGCGCGCCTCCACTACGCCGCGCTGATGGGCCTCGCGCTCGGCCTCGCCTACCTCACCAAGTCTTTCGCCTTCCTCTTCAGCCTTCTCTGCTTCGCCGCGCTCGTCGCCTTCCGCTGGCTCTGGCAGAGGCACTCCCTCGCGCGCATCGCCCCCGCCGCCGCGCTCGCCCTCGCCTGCTTCGCCGCCGTCGCCGGACCCTACATCGCCGCGCTCTCTCGCCAGAAAGGCCACTTCGACTTCGGAGACTCCGGCGGCCTCAACTACGCCTGGTATGTCGGCGGAACCGAGAAGTTTCACCTCCAGAACGGCCAGCCCCAGCTCTACGGCTCCGCCGACGTCCACCTCAAGCACCCCAACCAGGTCCTGATGACCGCGCCCCTCGTCGTCAGCTACAAGCAACTCCCCTACGGAACCTACCCCGACTGGTTCGACACCTCCTTCTGGAACGACCAGGTCAAGCCCCACATGAACCCCGGCGGCCAGATCCACGCCATCGTCCGCGACACCGAACTCACCGTCCGCTACCTCCTCAACCACCCCGAGATCCTCGCCCTCTTCGCCGTTCTCCTCCTCCTCGGCGCGCGCCCCGACCTCTGCCGCCGCCTCTCCGGCAACGGATTCTGGGTCGCCCCCATGCTCCTCGGCATCGCCGTCTGGTGCATCTACGGCATGGTCAATATTGAGGAGCGCTACGTCACCATCGGCTTCCTCGCCGTCGTCCTTCCGCTCGTGGCCTCGCTACGCCCAGCGCACTCCGCCGCGCTCCTCCACGCCACCGCCCCCGCACTCGTCCTGTTCACCGCTCTCCTCGCCGTCGGTGAGTCCGGACGCATCGTCCTCGACCTTCGCCGCCACATCCCCTCAGGCTACCCCGGCGGATGGTACGACCCCGAGACCTACAAAGCAGCCGCAGCCCTCAACGACCTCGGCGTCGGCCCCGGCGACACCATCGCCTGTGTCGGAACCCGCGCCTGCGTCTACGACCACTACTGGGCGCGCATCGCCGGCGTCCGCATCCTCTCCGAGATCTATCAGCCCGAGCCCCACCCCGACGCCTCGCTCGCCATCATCCCTCATCGCGACCAGGCCGTCGAAGCCGTCCGCCGCGAAGGCGCGCGCGTCCTCGTCGGCTACTTCAACCCCGGCGCCATGACCGGAACCACCCCCGAGACCGCCGGCTGGCACGAGCTCGACGGAACCCCCTTCTACGCTCTCCCCCTCAACCCCGCAACGCCCCCCGAGAACACCGCCGCCACGCAGCCCGCCACGCAAAGCGGCACGCAACAAAAAGGAGCACCTCGCCCGCAATGAGCGATCTCACCGTCACCATCCTGATGCCCTGCCTGAACGAGGCCGAGACCCTGGCCTTCTGCGTCCGCCAGGCCGTCGCCGCACTGCGCGACAACAACATCTCCGGTGAGGTCCTCATCGCCGACAACGGCTCGACCGACGGCTCCCAGCAGATCGCCTGCAAAGAAGGCGCGCGCGTCCTCAACGTCCCCACCCGCGGCTACGGAGCCGCCCTCATGGCCGGCATCGCCGACGCACGCGGCAAGTACGTCCTGATGGCCGACGCCGACGCCAGCTACGACTTCGGCCACCTCCCGCGCTTCCTCGCCAAACTCAACGACGGCTACGACCTCGTCATGGGCAACCGTTTCCGCGGCGAGATCAAGCCCGGAGCCATGCCGCCGCTCCACAAGTACCTCGGCAACCCCGTCCTCAGCTTCATCGGCCGCCTCTTCTTCCGCATCCCCGTCGGCGACTTCCACTGCGGCATCCGCGCCATGCGCCGCGACGCCATCCTCGCCCTCGACCTCCACACCACCGGCATGGAGTACGCCAGCGAGATGGTCGTCCGCTCCTCCCTCGGCGGCCTCCGCATCACCGAGGTCCCCACCACCCTCTCGCCCGACGGCCGCAGCCGCGCCCCGCACCTGCGCACCTGGCGCGACGGCTGGCGTCACCTCCGCTTCCTTCTCCTCTACAGCCCGCGCTGGCTCTTCCTTCTCCCCGGAGTCATTACCTTCTTCATCGGCCTCATCATCTCTCTCTCGCTCATCGCCGGACCCCGCACCATCGGCCCCTACACCTTCGACGTCGACACCCTCACCTACGCGCTCGGCCTCGTCCTCATCGGCGCACACATCTCCGTCTTCGCGGTCAGCGCCAAGGTCTTCGGAACTCAGGAAGGCTTCCTCCCACCCAACCCGAAGTTCGAGCGCGTCTTCGAGTACATCACCCTCGAGACCGGCCTCCTCTTCGGCTGCTTCCTGCTTCTGCTCGGCGCAGGAATCTTCGCCTACGCCCTCCACATCTGGCACGCCGCCAGCTTCGGCGACCTCTCGCCCCAGCGTATGCTCCGCCTCACCCTGCCCTCCGCCACCTGCTTCATGCTAGGCGTCGAGGCCATCTTCGGAAGCTTCTTCCTCAGCCTCCTCGGCATGAAGCGACGCCGCTAGTCGCCGCAGCTGTTGGTTAGCCGCGGTAGCTGTTCGTTAAATGACAAACGCCTCTGCGCCGCACCCGGCAGCAGAGGCGCTTGTCAGTTTCCTTGCTAGGCTGCAGCCGCAGGAGTAAACCCATCACACCCGCTGATCGGCGTCACCTTCAGGTGCAGATCGGCGTGCTTCGGATGCCCGCATTCATCCACCATGTTTAGAGGAGCCTCGTGACTCTTCAGAATCGTCACCAGCGCCGGCGCCGAGTGATGGCTCTCACCGAAGTGAGTACAAAGTCCACATTGACCGTTTTCAAGATGTTCCATCGCCGTCTCCTGTGCTCGTTCTGAGTTCGATCACGGCAAGCGATGTTGCCTCGTGCCGCCATGATGACCACACTCTAGCCTCTCCCTCGTCCGCTGTAAATCGCGACCAACTTAGTCCGCGAGAACCCAATCACTCCCGCCAAACGTCGTCCGGATTGAAGAACAAACATCATCTCGACCGCACAAGCGCCATCTCATTCAAATAGAAGAAACGTCATTTCGACCGAAGCATCTCACAGCATCATCGTGAGATGCGCAGTGGAGAAACCCCTGTATTTTGAAGCAGCCAGCCGAGCCAACACACACAACGGAACCGCAACCGCCGCCCCTCCGTATCGTTCACCAGCACTCGGGAGCACACACCGTGACCTTCAACGATCCCATTTACACCGCCGGAATGAACGACCACCAGCGAGCCTGGTTCTACGCCGAGTACGAGCACGCCCGCCGCGACGAGATCGTCGGAGTTCTCCTCGCCATCTTCCTCGGAACCTTCGGCATCCACCACTTCTACCTCCGCCGCAACGGCCTCGGATTTCTCTACCTGCTCTTCTCCTGGACCGTAATCCCCGCCATCCTCGGCCTCATCGAGGCCTTCTTCATGCCCTCCCGCGTCCGCCGCTACAACGCCGCGCAGGCCGCATACATCTCCGGTCAGATCCGCGCCAACAGCTACTCCTGGCAGCCAACCTCCGCCCCCACCACCCCCTGCCCCGCCTGCGGAGGCCCCATCGAAACCGGAGCCGTCTTCTGCCCCCACTGCGGAATCGCCATAGCCCCCATCCAACCCGCCGTCTAACGCACATCGACGTAGTACAGAAACCGTGACCTTCAACGATCCCATCTTGGCAGCCGACGAAGTCACGGATGAAAACAGGAAGCTGCTCAAAGGCTGCTGCGCCGAGTGTCGGCGCTTAGCCGCAAAGCCTGAATGGATCGTGAGAGCATTGCAGGAGGGGAAACCATTGATTTCAGGAATGCGATGATCTGTGGCTCACTGTTCACCGTCGTTACCGTGGGTCACCCCGACTGGTGGTTGAAGCCAGATGTGGGCCACCTAGCCGGATGGCGTTGGAAAAGCGGTTCGCGCTTTGGCGCGAATGCCCCACTCATGCGATGAGACCGCATGAATGGGGCACCCGAGGTATGAGTGTGTTTATGTGTGGGCCACCCGCCCATGGCTCGTTTCCCGGTCAGCGCTGTCACTCAGTTGGCGTACCGCTTGAGCGCCGTATGAGCACAGAACAGACTCAGAGCAAAATCGAGGATGCCGACGGGACAAGCACGAAGCCTGGTAGTCGCTGATCTCCCCATTGCACGAACGCAACCAGAGCAAGATGGGCGACCGCCAGAGCCACCATGACATACCAGAACACCCGAAGGTGCCGGAAGTTCCATGCCCCGTACCCCACAACGAGCAGTACTGCCACAGAAACACTTCCGGCTCGGGCCAAGCCCATCTTTCCTTGGAGTGCGAATAGAGCATAGACTAGCGAACCGCAAAGACCGACCCACAGCCCGGTCCTTCTGCTCGCGCCCCTGAACCTCAACGTTGAACTCATTTTTCTCACCGAGCCATACAAGCGCTACAGTCCTTTACTGCGCCGGGTGCCCCATTCATGGCGCGGTCTCATCGCGACATGAATGGATTCATTCGAGCGAAGCTCGAACTCTACTCCCACCCCACCAGACTCTCCTTCAAATGATCGAACTCCACAAACGCCCCACTCTCACCTGACTCCACCTTCACCTCCGCCCCATTCACCGTCACCTTCGATGGCTTCCCTGACCGCCACCGCAGAATCATATGCGCCGCCGAGTCCCCCGCGATCTTCAGCGAGTGCTCCCCACGCTCCACCCTCCTCCCCTCGAAGTCTGTAATCGAAGCCCCGCCGCCGCCATCGATCAACTCATACACCCGCCGGTCATCCATCGATTTCACCTGCGTGTTCCCACTCTCCGACTGCGGAACCAGCGTCATCACGTCCTCAGGGATCTTCGCGATCACCGCCCCAGCCCGCGCATACACCGGAATCTGGTCCACCGGCACATCCGCAATCACCGTCCGTCCTCCCGTCACATACGAGCCCGTCCAGTAGTCCACCCACTCGCCCTGCGGCAGATAGACACTACGCTGCGTCCCCTCCGTCACCACCGGAGCCACCAGCAAATCCGGCCCGAACAGATACTCATCCTTCACCTGCCGCGCCCGCTCGTCGTTCTGGTCCATCAGCGCCAGCGCACGCATCAACGGCATCCCCGTCTTCGCCGCCTCCTGCGCCGCCGCATAGCGATACGGAAAAACAGACTCATGTGCAGCACCGCAAACTTCCGATACGTAGCAAGAGCTTCTTCCCCATAACTCCACGGCCCAACATTCCGCTGCGACAGCACCTCCATCACCGGCGAGAACGCCGCATACTCCGTCCATCGCTGAAACACCACCGCATCCGGCGTCGAAGGCGTGCTCTCATATCCACCCAGGTCCGCCGTCCACAGCGGCATCCCGCTCATCCCCGCGCCCAGCCCCGCCGTCACCACCGTCGGCAGCCCGTTCTCCTCCGAGAAGCTCGCCTCGTTATCCCCGCCCCACAGCATCCCCAGCCCGTTCGCACCCTGCGTCACGCTGCGGCAGTACAAGATGCCGTTGCCCTTCAGGTCCTTCTGGATCAGTTCCTCCATCGCATTGTTGTAGAGCACCGCATACCTGTTCCGCATCACGCGCGGGTCCGTGCCGTCGGCAAACTTCACCGGCCCGCTCACAAAGCTGCCCTCCGCGTCATCGTCCTTGAAGCCGTCCGCCCCCGCCTGAATCGCCTTCCGCACCTGATCCTGCCACCACCGCTTCGCCAGCGGATTCGTGAAGTCGATCAGCGACCCCTCGCCCTTCCACCACCGCCCCACATACGGCTTGCCGTCGAGTCCCTTCACGAAAAACCCATCGCCCGCCGCCTCATCGTAGTTCTCCGACTTCTCCGCCATCTTCCCCTCAAAGCCCTTCTCCCGCGGCGGGTCCGACTTCGAGTTGATCCACGACGTATGCCACAACACCAGCTTGTAGCCGTTGTCGTGCACATACTTCACCATCGCCGGAGCATCGTCAAACTGCGTGGGGTTGAATTTGTAACTGTTATAGGCCGTCGTCCACGGCGAATCGATCAGGATCACGCTCGCCGGCAGCCCCAGCGCCCGAGCCTTGTCCACGTCCTCCTTCACCTGCGCGTCGTTCTGGTGATAGTCCCGCCCAATCCACGGCGCAAACGCCCAGTACGGCGGCAGAATCGACCTCCCCGCCTGCGCGGTGAAATGGTCGAGAATCTTCGGAAACTCCGGCCCCGTGAACAGCACGATCCGCAGCTTCTCCGCCGCCAGATCAACGATCACCTCGTGCTCGCTCGAGGCATTCATATCGAACGTCGCATCCGATGTCGTATCCAACCACAGCCCATACCCCGTCGTGCTCATGAAGAACGGCATCGGCTTGTACGTCGCTCCGCCCTTCGCCCGCGCATTATCCGTCGACGAGTTCCGCACCACCGTGTGCGTATGGTTCAGCGCATCGAAGTGCTCCCCCAGCCCGTAATAATTCCCCGCATCGCGCACACGAAACCGCCAGTACCCCACCATGTACGCCACGCTCGACACCTCAAACACCCCCGGCGCCAGCTGCTTCAGATGCACCTTGTCGGTGGGCACCACCGAGCCCTCAAACTCAAAGTCCCCCAGCAGCAACTCCGGCCCCGGCTCAATCCCCTGCGCCATATGCTTCCCCGGCACAGTCAAAGCAATCGTGCTCGCATTTCTCCGGACCAGCCCCTCCACCGGAGCCTCCGCCGTCCTCGCCGCCGGCGCCTGCGCCGAAGGCGAAACATCCTGGGCCCACGCGCCCGCCGCAAACATCCCCAACACCACCGCTGTAGAAAAACTCCTGACCGTCCGCACTGAAAGCCTCCAAGACTCTCGACCACACCAAAGGCAAAGAAAAAGGCCCCCTTCAGGGACCCTTCTCTTCCATTCCTTTGTAACAGCATCGAAAGCCGTTGTCAGTCAGTTCCGCTTCTCAACCTGCAACCAACAACTAACAACTCGCATTTACATGCCCGGCTTGTCGTGATCCAGCTGCGCCTGATAGCCCTTCTCGAAGCTGTTGCGATAGGCGTCCTTCTGCTGGCCCTTCACCGGGGGATTCTTGTACAGGTGCGACGACTTCGCGTCGATCTTGCGCTTCGCAGCCTTGTCCAGCTTTGCCGCCTCGATGCCATCCTTGTAGCCCTGCGCCTGCTCGGTACCGGCCGGAGGAGTGTTCCAGTCCTGCGCCTGCGCCGACTGGGAGTTGTTGTTCTGAGCCATCGCCAACACCGGCGCGCCCATCAGAGCCACTGCCATCAGTGGCATTGCCATGCGGTTAATCTTCATCGCTTCCTCTAGGGCAGAATCCCTCTTGGCTTCAGGAATCCCAAGACACACATCCTGGTGTGCCTTCTCTCAGCCGCCAGATAGGATACGCCGAATCCCCCGAAAGGTTGCAAATAACTTGCGCTACCACATTGGCGCTAAGCGACGTTTGTTGCTGGAGCAGTTACATGTTGAAGTCCCTGAAACGCTTATCGAGTTTCTCTTCAATGCTTATCAAGTTCTTCTATCAGCCGGCGGACATGCGCTTTGATCGAATCCCGCGTCGCGGCAAAGTTCTCGCTCGCCGGAGGCACATCATTCCATTGCTCTATCCGTGTGCCAGCAGCCTTCTGGGCCTCCACCGGCAGGGTCGTACCAATTGTCACCACACGTTGAGAAGCGGCCGTCTCTGAGGCCTTGACTGCCGCAGGGTGGAATCCGCTGATGTCGACGCCGTCGGCGCGCAAACCCTCCGCAATCGGCTCCGGCACCGTAGTCGAGTCTGGAGCAACCCCGCGAGCGACCGCACGGTAGGGCAGACCCTGCTTCTCTGCCTGCTGGTTGAAGTATGAGGCGGCCATCAAGCTCTTCACATTGCCATGCTGGCAGACAAAGAGCACTTGTGCCTTCGCATCGGGAGCCGTCGAGCTCTGCGCCACGGAGTGGCCTGTTGCCGCGCCGGCAAACGCAATCATCGCAGCAACAAGCAACAGAAAACGTCGCATCGGCAGCTCCCGATGAGCAGTCCGTTCCTTACAACCTACATATTGGTGTGCCCGGCCCGCATCTCCTCGTTGAAGCTCGGCTTGATGAACTTCAGAGCATCCGCCAGCTCCTGCTCGTAGCGATCGCGCAGCCCCATCAGCGCCTCCGTCGGCGTCCCGAACTCCGTGTCTGCCGCCAGCCGAATCATCCCCTCGCCCGCGACCGCCGCCGCCGTCTTCCTCAGCTCCTCCACCGTCGTGTTCAGGTACTGCGCATCGCGCGGATCCACGAGCCACACCGGCTCGCCCCCGCCCAGCACGCCCGACAGCCAGAACACCTTCGCCATCAGAAACCCCTCCCGTTGCGCCTCCGTCGTGTCGTTGAAGATAAACTTCTTCTGCTTCGAGCTGTAGTATCGCGTCGTCACCGGAACCGGCTGCCGATTCCCGCTCTTCACCAGCTCCAGCTGCCCCTGATCCATCGTCTTGCGCACAGCGTTATAGATAAAGCTCTCCGCAAACGGCTGCTCCAGCGCCGCCACCACCTCGGCAAACGTCACCGTCATCGACGCCGCCACCTTCGCGTGCAGCACGCTCTCGTTACCGTCCTCGAGCCGCGTCTCGCCGTGCACAATGTACGTGTCCGCGCCAGACGTCGAAGCATGGAACGGCCACTCAAACTTCCCGAAGCTCAGCGGCAATCCATGCAGCGTCATATAACACTCCGGCCGCGGATTCTTCATCCGCACCGCCGTCTCCTGCAGATAGCTCTCCACCACACTCTTCAGCGGCCCCGGCGAAAAATCAAACGCCGCGCTCAGCTCCAGCGTCTGCGTCTTCGCAGCCAGCCCCAGCGTAAACCGCGCCGTCGGCCCGCCCGAGAAGTCCTTGCCCTCCTCGCTCGCCACTACAACCAGCCCGGCCGACTTCGCTGCCGCCTCAACCTGTCCTGCCAAAACCGTCTGCGCCACTGTGCTCATCTGACTCCGTTCCTTCTTCGCGTTTTTCGCAACCCTTCTATTTTACCGTCAGAGACCGCCTTTTCCTCGATTCGACGACGGGAAAGCTTCCAGCACTTCCCTTGGGTTTTCTCAGTTTCTTCGTCTCTCTTCTGACGCATCAGGCTCAACGCACATGGGCCACGTCGTCGTTCAGGGAAAAGACATCTTTCAGATTCTCCTCATACGGAAAGACATGGATCATCCAATTGAACATCACGGGATAGAACGTTCCGCCTTCTGCATGGCAGGCCTCTTTCGTGTGGATCGACCCGAACATGCCGAACTTCGGCTTGTCGCCGTGGTACTCCTTCACCTTGTCGGCGGGCGCCGCGCAGAAGTTTGTATGCTGGTGCCACCTCACAATGCTCAGCGGAATCCGCTCATTCAACTCGTCTTCACTCGCATCGACGCGATCCGTAAACATCACTCCCTCCAGCTTGTATCGCTGCGTCGGGGTCCTCCGGTAGAGCAGCGAAGAAGGCCTCGTAGGATCGAACCGGCTCTCCGCCAGGCGCACATTCTCGTGGTTGTTGAAGTGATACTGCGGCTGCTCGAGCTTCGGATTCGCGATCACATATCCGTCCGCCAGCGCCTTCTTGTAGTCCTTGTACTTTTCGATGGCCGCCTTCACCTGCGCGATCAGGGCCTTCACCTTCTCGTCGTCGCCGGGCTGCTTTGGCCGCAGTGGCGTGATGCACATGTGATTCGCCATGGCCGCCATGCTCTGGCCCATCACGTTCATGTTGCCCATGCCGCTCATGTCATCACACGCATGGCCGGCGGAGTTCCTGCTCATTCCAGGCGTACCGGGCATCGCGCCCATGTGGCCTTCGTGCTGGAAGGCACGAACGCAAACCGGAATCAGCAACTCGATACCGAGCGCTAGCGCGAAGGACACGATGCGGCAAAGAGGCGGCGTGTGCATACCAAACACCCGTATCTCGAGCGAAAACATCGTACACCGCGCCCGCCGGCGCATGCGCCCAACTAATTCGTCCTAGTAACTTCATCCCCCAGTAACTACAAGCAATCACAATCGCATTCATACTCAAGAACCTGGCCGCCGCCCTGCTGCTCGCCGCAGCCCTGCCCGTCTCCGCCCAGACTTCAGCGATTTTCATTGCAAGAGTGAGGTCCCAATGGCAAGCTTGATCTCCGAGGAAAGACCCCCAAATCATGAAACGCTTGATGTTCTTGTATCTATCCGCCCTTCTGCTCGTCAGCTCCGCTCTAGCCCAGACCGCCGACCCAAATCCACACAAGAGAAACGGCAACGAGAGTGTGCCGTCGGTCATCGTCGCTGGCCTGGAGGCGTATAAGGCCAAAGGTCCAGGGGAAGCGGTACGGACGTGGATCAAGGACAGTCCGATCGATGGCAGCAGGGACGCCCTTAGCCAGTCGAATAGCTTGCGACAGGTTCAGGATTTCTATGGAGTTTACCAGTCATACGACATCGTCTCGACTCGAGATGTGTCGCAACATACTCAGGTTATCTATCTAACTCTTAACTATGAAAAGGGGCCGCTCTTTGCCAAGTTTACCGTTTACAAAACAGAGCATGGCTGGGTTCTGATCAACTTTACCTTCAACACGAAAGAAGAAGCCATTCTTCCAGCGCAGCGATAACAGCTAAGCGCGGCTCACTCCCCTGTAACTACAAGCGATAACAATCCCCTCATGCTCAGGACCCTCGCCGGGCGCCCCACATCTCGACTCTGAGATGTGTGTTCATCCCGCCAAAACGATCATTCCGAGCGCAGCGCCAAACCCCCGGGTGCCCATTCATGGCGCGGTCTCACCGCTACCCCCATAGCAACCAAACTGCAGGCCGCGCCACGCCCCGACACATCTCCGGGAGCGTGGCGCGGCCCCCACTCATCACGCCGTCTCAGTAGCTAGCTCAGTAGCTACCGACGCTCTGGCAACATCCTGCTTCAGCAGATAGAACGACACCGCCAGCAGCACCACGTCTTTCATCAGGAAGGCAACGTTCCCAACCATCGCAGGAAACCCGCCCGCCGACGGAGCCCAGCCATCCGGCATAAACGGAATGATCGTGACTGTCGTGATAAACGTCAGCACTGACCCGAGAGAACCCAACACGCTAACTTTCTTGTTCCAGAAGCCAGCGAACAACAAACCTCCAAACAGCCACTCGGAGACTCCGAGGAAGTAGCTGGACCCTTTGATGCCGAAGACCGGATACATCCAGGAGATCAGAGGTCCATGGGTAAAGAATGGGATCAGCCCCTGCGCCTCATAATCAAACCACTTCTGATACCCAAAGAAGAAGTAGATGATCACCATCGATGCGCGAACCAGCTTGTAGTCCAGGTCTCCCTGAAACGCCGTTGTCTTCGATAGATACTTAATAAGCCTGTCCATCGTTCTCTCCATTCGCTGCGGGACCGCAACGCTGTACACACGGGTCATAGCTTCACCTCAACCACTGGGAAGTCGATCTCCGTGCCGGCAACTTCGTTGGCATAGTTGGTGAACGTATTCACAACGACATTGGCAACAACCTCCATCATCAGGCCATCGTCAATCCCCGCCTTCCGCGCGCGCTCAATATCCTTGTCCAGAACATGACCACGCTGACGAACGATCGTCTTCGCCAACGACGCCAGAGCGCGCTCAAATGGATCGTCGCCATCTCCTCCACGCGCCTTCAGCGCCTCCGCCTCGCTCACACCGACAGCCTTCGCCAAGCCCGTATGCGCCGAGAGGCAGTACCGGCACTCGTTCTCCTGCGCCACGGCCAGGGCCACAAGCTCGCGCTGACGGCCGGAAAGGCGGCCATGCGAAAGCACCTTCGACAGCGACAGGTATCCATCCAGAGCCGCGGGAGAATGTGCAAGCGTGGCAAAGAGGTTCGGGACCATCCCCACGCTCGCCTTCACCTGCTTGAGGGTGGCGGCAACCTTAGCGTCTACGTTGGACGAAACAACAGGGGCAATACGTGACATCTTCTTTCTCCAATCTCCTGTGGCGCCTCAGCGCCCATCAGGAACCATCTAGAGATAAGATGGTACGTATTGTTGCATAGAATATCGTTGATATACCTTATAGTCTCATCAGGACCACCGTCCGGATTTAGCCTTGTAAAAAAGTGAGCAACGCACGGAAGTAGTTCTGTTGATCGTCATACATGGCGAAGTGGCTACCGGTCTCGGAGATCCACGATTGTCCATGCGCTACCAGTGTTGCCATCTTTCGCATGTCTTCCGGATCCATCTCATCGTAGCGTGCACCCATGGTTAGGGTTCGAACCTTGATCTTCGGCAGATCGGCCCAACGATCCCAACCTTTCATCCGGCCACTGGCTTCGAATTCACTTCGTCCCTGCAGAACGTTATAGACATGTTGATTCCATCCATCCAAACTGCGCTGCACTGGATCAGGCCAGGGATCGAGTCGGCAGATGAAGACCTTATATAGTTTCTCGAAGAGCAGCTTCTGATACGCAGGATCGTCGGTCTTATTGGCGTTCTCATAGTGTTCCAGTTCAGCGCGCACACTTTCTGGGAACCCCGCCCGGATCTTCGATACATGCTTTACGAACGACTCGCTGCTCGCGGCCATGTTCGAAATCACCAGGCCCTTTAAGTGCTGTTGATATTTCAAGGCATACTCAATCGCAAGGAGGCCACCCCAGGAATGCCCGAGCAAATAGAACTGATCCAGACCAAGGCCTTGACGCACTGCTTCCACCTCGTCTGTGTACCGTTCGATCGTCCAAAGACTAGGGTCGTTGGTCTTCTCTGAATTGGTTGAGTCAAGCTGGTCGTAGTAGTAAAACTCAATTCCATTGGGTGGAAGAAAGTCTTCGAATCCCTCGAAATACCTATGATCCGCACCGGGACCGCCATGCAGAAGCAACACCTTGGTGCTTCCAGAGCCGACCTTTTTGGTCCAGACCCAATGACCTCCGCCAATCTCGATTCGTCTTGAGCCGCCGACGTGCACCGTATCCGCCGAGGGCAGCTTGATGTCTTTTGTTGTCGCAGAGGCTACATGCGGTGTGAGAGTCGCTGCTGCAGTCATTGCACCAAGCGAGAGAAAACTCCTACGCTTCATAAGGTCAGTATTCCTCTTATCCACAGACCGTTACCCCTTTGATCATCATGTATTCCCCTTTAGCCTGATGTATCCGAAGGCTTCCTCTCTTCTGGAAAAAGAGCCATCCGGATAATATGATACGTATTGTTGTTTAGAGTATCGTTGATATACCTTATAGTCTCATCAAGACCACATGGACCGCCTCGCCCCATTTTTCGAGCAGTTCACCCTCTCCGCCCGGATGTTCTACTCCGGAGCCTTCTGCGGCATCTCCCCCAACCTCGACGAACAGGTCGGTTACCTTCATGTCCTCAAAAAAGGAACCCTGACGATCACTCGCCCCAACGCTCGACCGATCGTCGTCGATACCCCGAGCATCGTCTTCCTTCCACGCCCTCACCAGCATCGCCTTCACGCCTCAGAGGACGATGGCACCGAGCTCGTCTGCGCAACCGTCGAATTCGGTACCGGCATGTTGAACCCCCTCACCGCCTCCTTCCCCGAGCCATTCGTCACCCCCCTCGACGCCCTCCCCGAACTCGCCCCCACCCTTCAGCTCCTCTTCTCCGAGTCCTCCTCCGACCTCCCCGGCCGCCAGACCGCCCTCGATCACCTCTTCGAATATGTCCTAGTGCTCCTCTTCCGCTCAGCCATGAACGCGCACCTCGTCGACTCTGGAGTCTTACTCGGCCTCAGCGACCCTCGCCTCAGCAAGGCCATCGAGGCCATGCACAAGCATCCGGAAACCTCCTGGTCGCTGGAAGAGTTGGCGCAACGGGCAGGGATGTCACGCGCCCGCTTCGCCGCCCACTTTCGCAAGATCGTCGGCATAACGCCCTTCGACTACCTCACCAGCTGGCGCCTCGGCATCGCCCAAACCATGCTGCGCAAGGGCAACTCGCTCAAACTCATCGCCACCGCCATCGGGTACACCAACGCCACCGCTCTCACCCGGGTCTTCACCCAGCGCCTCGGAATGTCCCCCTCCAACTGGCTGGCTCACAGCCGTACGAACGAAACCCAGTCTCACCGCTGAACAAGTTCATTTCATTCGTGACGGGTGCCCCACATCTCGGGTCTGAGATGTGGGTTCATTCGCAAGGACGCGAATGCCTCTGGGTACGCCAAGCCTTCAGAGGGTGCTGAAAAACCCCGTCCTGCTTTACGGCACGGCTTCAGCCGTGCCGTAAATCGTCCTGTTATGAATGCGGTTTTAGCCGCTGAGGTCAGGCTTTTTCGCCCGCGAGCACCATTTTCAGCACCCTCTTCAGGCTTGGCGCTCTCATCCTCCTCAGCAAAACAATGGGCTTCAGGGTATGCCTTCGGCCTGATCTTCCCAAAAATCCTGTCAAGGGCCCTTCAAGCACGAAAATCCCTGCAAACACCTACAAACAAATTGGTTATGTCACTCGGTCCAGTTGCCGATTAATTATCCCCAGCCTGCTAGACTTAAATCATCAGGGGAAAAAGGGCCAGGGCTCCCACCGGGAGCCTTTCCCTTTGCCTTCAATACTTTGCAAACACCATCCCAGCAATTTTAGTACTTTGCGCATCATCCAGAGAGGAAGTACGGACTTAACATGAATCATTTGAATACTTTGCACACAATTGACCGGGAGGGAGTATCACAGCCATCACGTCCTTCCACACCTCGTCCACAGGCCGTCCTCCTTACAATCGCACCCATGGTCACCCGCCGGACCGCCATCATCGCCATCGCCGCCGCAGCCGCAAGCCCGCGCGCCCTCCTCGCCCAAACCGGCGACCTGGCCGCCACCCTCGCCGCCCTCGAGCAGAAGAGCAAAGGCCGCCTCGGAGTAGCCATCCTCTTCCCCGACGGCCGCCGCGCCACCTACCGCGCCGACGAGCGCTTCCCCATGTGCAGCACCTTCAAGTTCCTCGCCGCCGCCCTCACCCTCCAGCGCGTCGACCAGAACAAAGAACGCCTCAACCGCACCATCACCTACTCCAAATCCGACCTCGTCACCTACTCCCCCGAGACCGAGAAGCACACCAGCATGACCGTCGCCTCCCTCTGCCAAGCCTCCCTCACCCTCAGCGACAACACCGCCGCCAACCTCCTCCTCGCCAGCTTCGGAGGCCCGCCCGCCATCACCGCCTTCGCCCGCTCCCTCGGCGACCCCGTCACCCGTCTCGACCGCACCGAGACCACCCTCAACGAGTCCACCCCCGGCGACCCCCGCGACACCACCACCCCCACCGCCATGCTCGCCAACCTCCAGAAAATCCTCTTCGGCAACGTCCTCAAGCCCGCCTCCCGCGATCACCTCACGCGATGGATGCTCGCCAACACCACCGGCAAAGCCAAGTTCGTCGCCGGCCTCCCCGCCACCTGGAAGGTAGCCGACAAGACCGGCTCCGGCGACCACGGCTCCAACAACGACATCGGCGTCCTCTACCCTCCGGGAGATACAGCCAAACCCATCCTCATCACGTCGTACCTCACCGAGACTACGATCACTACCGATGAAAGGAATGCTATTCATGCCGATGTGGCTCGATCAATTACGCAAAATCTGGACAAGCCCCGGTAGCGAGAGCAGCGTGACGTGGCAAAACGCATATTCGTTTCTTGCATCCGCTACGGCACAGGACGATAGCGAAGCAATCTGCCGCGCAATCACTCGACTCGGAAAGCCTTTGAGCCAGACGCAGATGACACAGGCTGCTCCGCTTGTTTCGCAGTATCTGCACCACAGCAATCATGTGGTGCGGTATCAGGCAATCTGGTTTCTTGGGTGCTGGGGACGCATGAGCAACTATCTGGACCAAATCATCCAGTCTGCTGAAACTGATCCAGACTTGGATAATCGGGCCTTCGCTGCCCGCTGTTCCGGACTGATACTGAAGTCCCATCAAAACCCTGCTGCAATGAGAGCATTGCTTCGACTAGTCAACAACGAGAACGGTAGTGCCGATCTGCGGTGTGCGGCATACAGCGCACTCATATATGGATATTACGGCGAGAACGGAGCGAAGGCTGCTCATGAGTTCGATCCAATTGGCACAAAATCGATCGCTGATTTTGATATCGCTTGGCTCACATCCGTCGCCAACTGGGTTGACGGACTGAATTCAGATACGGAGGTGGGTACCATCGAAGGCAGGAGCCACTGATGAAAGCCGCCCTCCTTCGAGCCTCGGCGAAGATGCTCTCCATCGAAGACGTCCCACCGCCCGCGCTCACCCCCGGCCACGTGCTCCTCCGCATCCTCGCCTGCGGAGTCTGCCGCACCGACCTGCACATCTTCGAGCGCGACCTCCCCACCCTCCGCTCGCCTCTCATCCTCGGCCACCAGATCGTAGGCGAGGTCATCGAAGGCGCCACCCCCGAACTACCGCAAGGAACACGCGTAGGAGTCTCCTGGGTCGGCGGCACCGACGGAACCTGCCCCTTCTGCAAGCGCACCGAAGAAAATCTCTGCGACAACATCGTCTTCACCGGCTACTCCATCGACGGAGGCTACGCCGAGTACACAACTGCCCGCGCCGACTTCGTCCACCCGCTGCCGTCCACACTCTCCGACGCCGACATCGCCCCGCTGCTCTGCGCCGGAATGATCGGCTTCCGCAGCGTCCGCGTCGCCGGCACACAGCCCGGCGAGCGCGTAGGCCTCTTCGGCTTCGGAGCCTCGGCCTCGCTCGTCATCGCCGTCCTCCGCCACTGGAACTGCGAGGTCTACGTCTCCACCCGCGGCGAGCAGCACCGCGTCCAAGCCGAAGCGCTCGGCGCCAAGTGGGTCGGCGACGAGCACGCGAAGCCTCCCGTCCAGCTCGACCGCGCCGTCACCTTCGCTCCCTCAGGCGCAGTCGTCGTCTCCGCGCTCTCCAGCCTGCGCAAGGGAGGCATCGTCGCCGTCAACGCCATCCACCTCGACCAGATGCCCGCCTTCGACTACGACAAGCTCCTCTGGGGCGAGCGCCAGATCCGCTCCGTCGCCAACATGACCCGCCAGGACGCCCGCGACTTCCTATCCGTGGCAGCCGAGATCGGGATCCACCCCCGCGTCCGCACCTTCCCCCTCGACCACGCCAACGACGCCCTCCAGGCCGTCAAGCACGAGACCGCCGAGGGCCCCGTCGTCATCCTGCCATAGTCTGCGAGCGCACGTCGCGACGATCTTCGAAGGGACTAGTCCTTGGGGTGGGCGTTGGATGCGCTGTGGCTGGTCAGCTTGGGAAGGATGAACTCCTGCGCCAGCGCATTGGCGATCCTGCCACCGGTCGCGATCGCCGCGCCGCCGAAGACGAGTCCCGGGCCGCGATCCTTCTGAGGGTAATAGGCGTTGGACAACGCGCCTGAGGCCAGGTCGCCGCCGATGCTCGAATAGTTGAACTCCCACTTGCCCTTGTCGGACTTCGCCATGAATGGCGCGGAGATGGCGTGAAGGGCGCGCGACTTCTTCGTGCCAGTGCCCTGGTAGAAGTAACGCGGGTCCTGGTGCAGGAGTGATGGAAGGATGGCGCCGCCGATCAGGATGCCCGACACGCCGTCGGCATAAGCCGCGCCGAAGCGCTGCCCGTAGCCCTTGGCGCCCTGCTGATAGCCCGGCGTGCTGTCCGCCGCCTGGTTGATGCCGGCCAGCAGTCCCACGCCCGCGATGGTAGCGACATCGGTCGAGGCGCGGAGCGCGAGCTCAAACTTGAGCTTCGTCGACAGCGCAGCGAAGCGCTGATCGTAGACGACGTAGAAGTTGGGGATGATGCCCATCACGCGCTGCTTCTCGGCGTCTTTCACCTGCTCGATGGCAAGCTGTTCGACTGAGATCGCAGAGACGGTGGTCTCGACCAGGCCAACCGCGAGCTTGATGTCGGAGAGATCGAACTGCTCCCCCGGATGCAGCGTCACCGTCGGCGAGGTCCAGTCAAGAAAACCTTTGGCGTGAACACTAACATGATAGGGAACGGCCGGAGAGAGATGATCGAGTACAAACGATCCGTCGCCGCCGGTCTCGACGTGACGGTCAGGCTGCGTGGAGCCCTCGACCGTTACGGTAGCACCGGGAATGATGGCGCCATCTGTGTCCGTCACGACGCCGATGATGGCTGCCGTGCGAGGCTCCGGATCAGAGATAAGTTGCTGTTGGCCTGAAGCATGAATTGCCAACAGACAAAAATACAGTGCACCAATTGTTCGCTTCATGCGTTGGCCAAAAAACAGTCTCAGGAGTAGATGAAGCAACTTGGCAGAAGGGCGCAGAAATAGTTCTACAGAAGTTCCTCGAGCGTCAGCCCGGCAAGCTCCCCCGCCACACCGAGATCATCCTCGCCGCCCGCCGGCGAATCCGCGCACTGACACGAAGAATCAGCGAACGAACCCGCAGCAGGTAGAATTCGGCTCACGTCCTTACCGCTGCGAGGTCACACCGCATGAGACCCACACCCTGGCTCCGCGCCGCCGCTATCCTCACGCTCATCCACGCTATCCTCCACACCATCGGCGGAGTCTACGGCACACCCGCCCCCGGCCCGCAACAGATCGCCGTCGACGCCATGCGGGCCAACACCTTCCCCGTCATGGGCCACATCCGCAGCATGTGGGCCTTCTACCACGGCATGGGACTCGCCGTGACCATCTTCCTCACCCTCGAGGCCGTCGTCTTCTGGCTTCTCGGCAACCTCGTCCGCGACACCAAAGCCGACCTCCGCGATCTGCTCGTCCTATTCGTCATCGGTTACATGGCGCTCGCAGTTAACTCGCTCAGGTACTTCTTCTATCCACCCGTCATCGTCGAGCTGCTCATCGCCGCATGCCTCGTCATGGCTATCCTCTCCATCAGGCAAAAGGAAGCGGCAATTACATAATCACCCGTGCCCAGCCTCGCAAGAGCCTGATTTCGGGGATTCAAACAACGCACCTAAACGCGGGGGCATCCAAAGACGCAAAACGTGAATCGAGTCACATCTGCATCTTCGGTCTGGCGTCTCTAGACGATCATTTCATGTGGAGAGCTCTGGTCTTGTTATTCGAGAGATAGAGTTCATCCCAGCTCCAGTGGTCACTCGTCCCGTCATCGTAAAAAGCCTGCATACTGGGAATGACGTGCCACCTGTCACGGCCATTCGGGACCATTCCAAAGTTGAAGGTGCAACCGTGCAAACTTCCCTTTTCCAGCGGCTGAGGGTTCGAAATGTCTCGCGTTGTCTTCGAGTGATCGGTCCAATGGTCCGTCTGCTCATTTTGATTGCAGCAATCAAGGACCGCTATCTCCTTGCCGCTACAGACGATGCTATTTCGCACCTGTGATTTCCATTCCTTATCGTCGGTTGTTGTAGCGTAGGTAATCGTTATCTTCACTAGCTTCTGTCCCAGGCAAACTAGCGAAGGACAAAGTAACAACACGATCATGAGTACCGATCTCTTCATGGAAGACTCCTTCAAAAAGCGATTTGTGTGACGCGACACAAAGACCAGGTGCCAGCATTCGGGCCGCTGCTCAGGAGCTTCGCTTTGACTTACATCGAGAGTGGCCATACCTATCAACCTGGTCGGAGTGACGCTAAACCATGTGACTACGGAAACCTTGGCCCACGAGAGGAGGCCATCTTAGCATTGATCGTCACGAACGGGCCTTTTCAAGATCCAGACTTTTCTAGGCCGGCGCGAAGCCGAAGACGCAGCCACGATCCTCCCCGCCTACAAACGCCTATCATGGTCAATGATGAACGACCTTAATCTCGCCACCCTCACCACCGAAGCCCGCAACCCCCGCACCACGAACATCGACCAGCTCCCCACGCTCGAGATGCTCAAGCTCATCAACGAAGAGGACCAGAGCGTCCCCCGCGTCGTAGCCACGCAGCTGCCCCAGATCGCCCGTGCCATCGACGAGATCGCCGCGCGCTTCGAACGTGGCGGACGCCTCTTCTACATCGGAGCCGGAACCAGCGGCCGCCTCGGCGTGCTCGACGCCTCCGAGTGCCCGCCCACCTTCGCCGTCCCGCCCACGCTCGTCCAGGGCCTCATCGCCGGCGGAGACTCCGCCCTCCGCAAGTCCAGCGAAAAATCCGAAGACTCCCCCGAGCAGGGCGCAGCCGACCTCCTCGCCGCAGGCTTCGGCGCGAACAACACCCCCGACACCATCGTCGGAATCGCGGCCAGCGGCCGCACCCCCTATGTCATCGGAGCCATGGAGACCGTAAAGAAACTCGGCGCGCTCGTCATCTCCCTCACCTGCGTCGAAGGCTCCGAGATGGCCCGCATCGCCGACATCGCCATCGCCCCCGTCACCGGCCCCGAGGTCGTCACCGGCTCCACGCGCCTCAAGGCCGGCACCGCCACCAAGCTCGTCCTCAACATGCTCTCCACGGGAGTCATGATCCGCACCGGAGCCGTCTACGGCAACCTGATGGTCAACGTACAACCCACCAACGAAAAACTAGTCGACCGAGCCCACCGCATCATCGCCGAAGCCACAGGAGTCGACCGCCCCACCGCCGCAAAACTCCTCACCGAAGCCGGCAGCGTGAAGGTCGCCATCGCCATGCAGAAGCTCGGGCTTGATCGCGCGGCTTCAGAAGCTGAGCTCAAGAGTGCGGGTGGGAAGATCGCGGTGGCACTTCGCGGTGCAAAGAGGTAGATTTGTCGCAAAAACGGAGGACTGGATGATTCTCTGGCGAAAAATGGCTGGCCTAATTCTCTGTCTCACACTTTGCGTCCATCTGATCGCCCAATCAACCGCGAAATCAGCCAAGGTCAGTGGACATGTTGTTGATCCAGAGGGTGCAGTCATCGGCAAAGCGAACATCTATGTTCGACGCAACATGCCCGCGGAAGAAAAGATAGAACTTGCCACTCACTCAGACGCAAACGGAAACTTCGTTCTCAATCTCCCAGCAGGGGCGTATGACGTTCTAGTTACTTCCGTTGGCTTCGAATCAAAGGTTCAAACAATACTGGTTCGCGCCGGAATAGAAACAAAGACACAATGGAAGCTGACTGTCCCTTCGGAGTTATGCAATTTTCCGAGCGTGAACTGCGACACCTTCAAATAGGAAGGTCTAAAACAAGCTTAACTTTCGTGCGACCGCGCTGCGCCAAATCACTTCGATTCGCGAACGACGCGCCCCTCCAGCTTTTGCACAGCCCGCGAATCGTGTGGGTAGAGCTTCGCGAACACCTCAACCTCTCCGCTTGAAATATCCTCCGGCGTCTTCAGGACAAACACGTCACCGGTTCCGTGCAGGGAGGCGTCGTCAGCGACCCGGTAAACGTATAGTAGCCGTGATCGGCCGGCAGGAGATCAGCCGCGTTCACCGACACACCTTCGACCTCCGCCACCCTATCCTTCTCCTTCGGCACATGATCCCACACAGCCTGCAGCGCTGGGTTGACCTTCCCCGGCTTCAGCAAAACAGCCACGACTGCCAGGTTTCCGCTCCCATCCGAGTGAACCAGATGGATCACCATGTCGAAGCCCTTCCCATTGATATGCTCCTCGCTCGGATGGTGAAAATGGAACTGCGTCAGCTGGTACCGGTGATCGCCGACGGTGATAAAGCTCCCCGGCGCATAGTTCACCACAACCGTGTGGCCGTTATCGACGACTGAGAGCGGCGAAGGCTTGTAGTCAAACCGGATCGGCGGCAGGTCGGCCTTCTCTGTATGGCGGATGTCGATCGGTGCCTGATGGTGCCCCAGCTTGCACTCGGAATAAGCAGGATCAAGCGTTCCCCACTTCTTCGGGCCATCCTTGCCGCTGTATGCCCAATGGGTATGTTGCTCGCTCTCCTGCGCAACGATAGCCACGGAGCCGAAGAGCGTCGCCGCTGTAACGAGTCCAACGAGTATCGATCTCATTGGGAGCTCTCCTCAGGTCAATTGCTGACTAGAACGACCGCGGAGCCCGGAAAACGTCTAAACGATAACAGAAGCCGAAGAGAAAGAAATGGCCGTGAAAATGGTCAGCTGCGAGGTTGCACACGGCGGTTTGGTACACCTTGAAGATTGCGTCGCCGAAACAGCTCCAGATTAAGAGGCTAAATCGCGATAAATGCTTAGCTTTCCACCACCAAGCGCATAGATCTGAAGTCCGCTTTTGGTCGAACAGTTCCAAGGCTCGTAACCCGAAGAGCCATTCCAAACTTCCAGCCTGACATTTTCTTCAAACTCAATTTGAAGATCAGCAGTCAAGACATCCACGCCCAGAGTGACTACAGGCTTACTCAACAGCTTTAGCGCTTGTGCGGCGGCATCGACTGGCTGTGGATGCCCGAAATACTGCTTGTCATCTCCACTGGCAATGGCTATTGCATTAGAGGTTACAATCCGCCAGCAGCTCTCAACACACACGGTTGATCTCTCAAACTCGAATTTCCAGATATTCTCGAGCCATTCAACCGACAGGCACGTCGACCCAACAAAACATCGCTTTAACTCTTCGCTAACAGGATGAGAAGTCATCAGAACAAACTCAACTTCCGCGGCATCTCAATCCCCAGGTGCTCATAAGCCAGCCGAGTAGCCACCCGACCCCGCGGAGTCCGATCCAGAAACCCAATCTGAATCAGAAACGGCTCATACACCTCTTCCAGAGCATCCTGCTCCTCCGCCAGAGCCGCCGCCAGCGTGTTCAGCCCCACCGGCCCACCGTCATACTTCTCGATGATCGTGCGCAACAGCCGCCGGTCCAGCTCATCGAAGCCATGCGCATCGACCTCCAGCATCTCCAGCGCCTTGCACGCCGTCTCGCGGTCGATCTTGCCCGCCGCCCGCACCTGCGCGTAGTCCCGCACGCGCCGCAGCAGCCGGTTCGCAATCCTCGGTGTCCCGCGCGAGCGCATCGCAATCTCCGCCGCACCATCGTGGTCGATCGGAACCCCCAGCACATCCGCCGAGCGCTCCACCACAAACCGCAGCTCATCATCCGTGTAAAACTCCAGCCGTAGCAGAATCCCGAACCGCGACCGCAGCGGGCTCGACAGCAACCCCGGCCGCGTCGTCGCCGCCACAAACGTGAACGGCTTGATGTCCATCACGTGCGTCCGCGCCGCCGGCCCCTGCCCGATCATGATGTCCAGCTTGTAGTCCTCGAGCGCCGTGTACAGCTTCTCCTCGAGCACCGGCTGCAGCCGATGAATCTCATCCAGAAACAGCACCTGCCTCTCCCGCACATTCGTCAGGATCGCCGTCAGGTCACCCTGAATCTGCAGCGCCGGCCCGCTCGTCTGCTGAAACCCTACGCCCAGCTCGTTCGCAATAATCGTCGCCAGCGTCGTCTTCCCCAGCCCCGGAGGTCCGAACAGCAGCACATGATCCAGCGCCTCGCCACGCGACTTCGCCGCCTCCAGCGCAATCGCCAGCAGCTCCTTCACCTTCGTCTGCCCGATGAACTCGTTCAGCCGCGTAGGCCGCAGCTTCAGCTCAAACGCCGCATCATCATCCACGCGCCCCGCCGAGACCAGCCGCTCCGCATCCTCTTTCGACCGAGCGTTCGGATCAACCTTCGACTTCATCTTCGAATTGTTGCCAGGGAAATCCATTGAGGCGATAGTAAGGCGAAGCTACCTGCGAAGCAACCGGCGTTTTGTGACGATCTACTTGACGATCGCATCCGTAGCGTTCGGAGCCTTCGCATTGATAGCGAAGTCCCAAACAACTGTTGAATACGAACCGTTCGCCTTTGGCACGGGCAGCAGAACATATTCACCTTCAGGTATCGGATTTTTCGGTTGGATTCGATACCAGCTATTCGGTAGCTGGGTAATCTCGATATCGACAAAACTCTGGCCTCGTTTTGCATGGCCCGTAAGCGTGTTAAATGCCAGTCGGTCTACTACTCGCTTATCTTTCGCCTGCTCGGCCCGAGCGATGACGAAATCCCAAGTGTCGCTGCTCTTTCCGCTACCATCCTTGTCCTGGTCTGCATCGAAGAGAAAGTAGATGACAGGCTTGTCTGTGTGCAGTTGGTTCCGCGAGTTCAAGCCATCGAGTTCTGCCGTCAACTTTGGTTTATAGAAAAACGAACCGGCGAGGGAGCCAGCCGCATTTGCGCCCGTATGCTTGTTCAAACTCACCGTCGAGTGGTGTATCGGAACCAACTCAAATTGATTGTTGTAAACATCGACAGCCCAAGGCGTCTTGGAGTTAGGTATTTTGAGGCCCTGTTCCACCTCAAGGGTCGTTTGCCCACTCAGAGGAAATACCAAGGCAAGAAAAACGGCAAAAAATGCCCAGACAAAGAAGATGCTTCTCTTACGCAGCATAGAACCCAACGTATCATTCTGATCTAAGCCGTGCTACATCTTTCTGTCTGACGTGCGATTCTGCACCTCATTTACTGTAACCAAATGAACCGACGTCAACTCATCACCGGCGCAGCCGCAATGACCACTCTCCTCACCACCCAAGCCCAGGCCGCAGCCGACACCCCACGCACCTTCCTCGAGCTCGCCACCTTCCGCCTGCACAACAGCGACGAGGCCCAGCTCAAGCGCGTCTCCGACTATCTCGAGACCGGCCGCTTCCCCGCGCTCACCCGCGCAGGAGCCCTAAGCGGAAATATTGCCAAGCCCTTCGCCGCCCTCTCCAACCTCATCGGCCCCGACGGCCCCGCCATCACCACCATCACCCAGTACGCCTCGCTCGCCGCCATGCAGCAGGCCCTCACCGCCCTCGAAGCCGACGAAGGGCACCAAAAAGCTCTGCAAACATTAAGCGCCGGCCCCGGCCTCCCCTTCGTCACGGTTGAGAGCAGCCTGGTGCAAAGCCTCGCCGTCATCCCCGTGCCCGTCATTCCCACCGACGTAACCACACGCCCGCCGCGCATCTTCGAGCTCCGCACCTACCAGTCGCAGTCCTGGCCCGCGCGCCAGAAGAAGGCCGCGATGTTCAGCTCCGGCGAGATCGGCATCTTCGAGCGCCTCGGCATGGGCCCCGTCTTCATCGGCGAATCCGTCATCGGCCCGCGCCAGCCCAACATCACCTACATGCTCTCCTTCGACTCCCTCGCCGAGCGCGAAAAACACTGGCAGACCTTCGGCTCCGACCCCGAATGGAAGAAGCTAAGCGCCCCACCCGAGCTCAAGGACGCGCAGATCGTCGCCAACATCAGCAACACCATCCTGCGCCCGCTGCCCTTCTCGCCGTTGCGCTGACCTGGCACGCCAGTCTACATTCCAAACCACTCGTCACATACCCCTTGACATCTAGGCATCCGTCGGTTCATCCTCACCCCTAGACTTCGAGGCATAGAACGCGATGGCTAAAAACGATCTCCAGGGCACGCTCGAGCTCCTCATCCTCAAGACCCTCGCCCACAACTCCTCCCTCCACGGCTACGGCATCGTCCTCCACATCGAGCGCGTCTCCGGCGAGCTGCTCCGCGTCGAGGAAGGCTCCCTCTACCCCGCACTTCACCGCATGGAGCAGAACCAGTGGGTCCGCTCGCAGTGGGCGCTCACCGAGACCAACCGCCGCGCCAAGTTCTATTCCCTCACCGCCGCCGGACGCAGGCAGCTCGCCCTCGCCGAGCGCGCATGGGAGCAGACCGTCAAGGGTGTTCAAGCCGTCATGAAGTTCGCCTGAGGTGAACCAATGAATCTCCTCCGCCGCATCGCCGCACTCCTCCGCCGCTCCTCCATCGACCGCGAGATCGACGAAGAACTGCAAGCCCACCTCGCCATGCGCGTCGAGGATAACGTCGCCGCCGGCATGTCGCCCGCAGCCGCCGCACGCGACGCCCGCCTTCGCTTCGGCAACCCCACCGCCACACGCGAGCGCGTCCAGCACGTCGACGTTGCCATCGGCCTCGACTCAATATGGCGCGACATTCGCTACGCCGTCCGCGGATACGTCAACGCTCCCATCTTCGCGATCGTCGCCATCACCACGCTCGCGCTCGGCATCGGAGCCAACACTGCCATCTTCCAGCTCCTCAACGAGGTCCGCCTGCGCAGCCTTCCCATCGCACACCCCGAAGAACTGGTCGACATCCACATCATCGGCGGCAACAAAGGCCTTGGCATCTCCGACAATCGCTACTCCTCGCTCACTCGCCCCCTCTGGCAGGAGGTCGAGCGCAACCACGTGCCGCTCTCCGGAGTCTTCGCCTGGAGCTCCGTCTTCCAGAACATGCAGACCGGCCTCACCGCCAACGACGTCCGACCCGTCCGCGCCCTCAATGTCTCCAGCGACTTCTTCAACGTCCTCGGCGTCGTTCCCTTCGCCGGCCGACTCCTCGGCCCCGAAGACGTCACCTCCGTCTGTATGACTACCAACGCCGTCGTCAGCTACTCCTGGTGGCAGTCGCAGATGGGCGGTCGCCCCATCACAGCGGCCGAGTCCGTCGTCCTTGACGGAGTGCAATACCACATCGTCGGGGTCACGCCTCCGCGCTTCTTCGGTCTCGCGGTCGGCGAGAGCTTCGACTTCCTCACCCCCCTCTGCATCCCGCCCAACGTGCAGCGCGAGCACTTCGACGTCGGCGTTATGGGCCGCCTCGCCCCAGGCTGGACACCCGACCGCGCCACACAGTGGTTCACCTCCGCCAGCAAAGGCTTCTTTGAAGCCGCGCTACCACAGGGCTACAGCACCAAAACCACCGAGCTGTTCCGAAACTTCAAACTCGGCGCCTACTCCGCTGCCACAGGCGTCAGCAATCTGCGCGACGCCTACGACTCCTCCCTCTGGATCCTTCTCGGCATCACCGGCCTCGTCCTTCTCATCGCCTGCGCCAACCTCGCCAACTTGATGCTCGCCCGCGCCAGTGCACGCCAGCGCGAGGTCGCCGTCCGCATGGCCCTCGGAGCCACACGCGCCCGCCTCCTCCGCCAGCTCCTCATCGAATCCTCACTCCTCGCCGTCACCGGTGCCCTCCTCGGCATCGGCCTCGCGCAGCTCTTCAGCCTCCTGCTCATCCGCGCGCTCTCCGTTGGAAATAATCCGCCCGTACTCACCGTCCACACCGACTGGCGTGTCCTCCTCTTCGCCGCCGCCGTCGCCATCCTCACCTGCGCCGTCTTCGGAACCCTCCCCGCCTTCCGCACCTCCAGGTCCGATCCCATCCATGCCCTTAAGAGCGGCGACGGCCACGCCAGCGCTCGCCGCGAGCGCTTCTCCATCCAGCGCATCATGGTTGTCGTTCAGGTCGCCATCTCCACGGTGCTGCTCGTTACCGCGCTGCTCTTCGTGCGCACCTTCCGCAACCTCATGACCGTCGATCCCGGCATGCGCGAAGAGGGAATCACCGTCGCTTACATCAACTTTCACGATTCCAAAATCGACCCCGCACGCATCGAGGACTTCAAGCGCCAACTCCTCGCCGAGGTGCGCGCTGTACCCGGCGTCACCAACGCAGCCACAACAAGCATGATCCCCCTGGCCGGCGGAAGCTGGACCCACGGCGTCGATGTCGGCCCCATCGAAGGCTCCAGCCGCTTCACCTGGGTCAGCCCCTCCTACTTCGAGACCATGCAGATCCCCGTCCTCTCCGGACGCGGCTTCAGCGACAACGACACCCAATCCTCCCCGCGCGTCGCCATCGTCAACCAGACCTTCGTCCGCAACTACCTCAATGGACAAAATCCCCTCGGCAAGACCGTCCGCACCAAGGCCGAGCCACGCTATCCCTCAACCCTCCTTGAAATCGTCGGCGTCATCCCCGACACCAAGTACAACGACCTCCGCGGTAACCCCGAGCCCATCGCCTTCGTCCCCGCCATGCAGTACCCTCTCGAAGCCGAAAGTCCGTTCGCCGGCATGGTCATAGCATCCTCGCTTCCCCCCGCTGTCGCAGCCGAAGACATCAAGCGCGCCATCTCCGCCGCGCACCCTGAGACCCGAACCTCCTCCTTCGAACTGCAACAGTCCATCCGCGACAATCTCCTCCGCGAGCGTCTCCTCGCCACCCTCTCCGGATTCTTCGGTATCCTCGCCGCTGTCCTCGTCATGGTCGGGCTCTACGGAGTCGTCTCCTACCTCGTCACCCGCCGCCGCAACGAGCTCGGCATCCGCATCGCCCTCGGCTCCACCCGCGCCCGCATCATCGCCCTCGTCATGCGCGAGGCCGGACGCATGCTCCTCCTCGGCTCCTTCGTCGGAGCACTCATCTCCCTCGTCGCCGCCCGCAGCGCCAGCTCCATCCTCTTCGGCCTCAAGTCCTGGGACCCCGCCACCCTCGCCTTCGCCCTGGCCTCTCTCGCCGCCGTAGCCGCTCTCGCCAGCTTCCTCCCCGCACTCCGAGCCGCACGCCTCGACCCCGTCGACGCCCTCCGCAGCGAGTAAGACAGTGATTAGTGATTAGTATGTGCAACTAATCACTAATCACTAACAACTAACCACTGCCTCTACATCCGCGACACCACAAACAGCCCGCCCGAGATCGTCAGCAGATCCTCCACCACCGCCACCACAAAGTCCGGCAGGTTCATCTGCGTCACCAGACCCTTGCGAATCTCGAATCCCGCAAACGCTCCCGCCACGCCGCCCGCCGCGCCCAGCAGAGCTCCGGCCAGCAGCGCCTGGCCGCCACTCGCCGCCAGCGCCGCGCCCGCAAGCCCTCCCATCACCGCGCGCGCCACCAGCCCCACCGCCGACGTCCGGTTCGGAGTCTGTGGAAGCTTGTCCGCAATCAGCTCCGAGATCGCCAGAAACGTAAAGATCCACAGCGTCACCCGGTTCGTCATGAACGCCAGCGGCGTCCCCTCCAGGTGAACCCACTGCAGATACGCCGCCGCGCAAACGATCGCCGGGGCCATCATCGATCGCAGCCCCGCCACCAAGCCAATCAAAAAGCAAAGCAGAAGAACCGGGAAGGCCATTGCACACGTCCTTTCACCAGACCTTGCTTACCAGAACTTGTAACGCTGGCATTGTGCCCCAGAACGCCCCCCGAGCGCAAAGTCTTCCTTCACTTACAGTTTCAATTGCATCAGAGTAGCGCCAGCTGCATCAGAGTAGCGCCAGCTGCATAAGTGTGATGTCCTGCGCCCGGTCGAACTTCCACCCCGCCTCGCGCAGCACACCAACCTCCGCAAACCCCATCGCGCGATGCATCGCCATCGACGCAGAATTTCCCCCGCCGATCACCGCCACCATCTGCCTCGACCCCGCCTCGCGGCTCCCTGCAATCACCGCCTCCAGCAGCCGCCGTCCCACGCCCCGGCCCGCCGCATCCCCGCGCAGATAGATCGAGTCCTCCACCGTGTAGCAATACCCCGCTCGCGGACGAAACGGCGCAGCATACCCGTACCCGATCACCTCACCCGCCATCTCCGCCACCACATAGGGCAGCCCGCGCCCGCGAACATCGCTCAACCGCCGCGCCATCTCCGCCTCGTCCGGAGGCTCCACCTCCATCGTAGCCGCACTCGTCAGCACATAAGGCCGGTAGATTGCCGCAATCGCCGCAGCATCCTCCGGCGATGCATCCCGCACATCAACATCAGCCATACTCTCCAATTTACAGCGCGCGTCCCATCGCATGATTGGGACATTCACGCGAAGCGCAAACCCTCCCCACACAATGCTAGGCTGAAGACAAGAGCAAGATGCCCAACTCACCAGTAGTCTGTCATCCTGGGCCTGTCGAAGGGCCGCAGCGCGAAGTCGAAGAGCCTGCCCTGAGCTTGCCGAAGGGACCTGCATCTGCACTGCCCAAACCGCCTCAAACCATCGCTTCGCCGAACAACCGGGTGCCCGAGCCTGCCCTGAGCGAAGTCGAACGGGTCTCGATTCTGAGACATGGGTTCGCAGAATGTCTCCTCACCCTCACCCTCCTCCTCACCGCCTGCGCCAGCCCCGGCCCCCCGCGCCCCCCATCCCTCCACCTCGTCCATATCCCCACCGACCTCACCGCACAGCGCGTCGGCCCCAGCGTCCTCCTCCACTGGACCACGCCCTCCCGCACCACCGACGGCACCGCCATCCCCTCGCCCCTCACCGCCGAGATCTGCCGCGAGCCCAACCCCGCCACCGACTCCACCAAACAGCCCTCCGACAAAGCCTGCCCCATCGTCCTCCGCCTCGCCGTCACCCCCGGCCCCTCCACCGCCGCCGACCCGCTCCCCGCCCCACTCACCTCCGATCCCGCCGCGCCCATCGCCTACCGCATCCGCATCGTCAACCCCGAACACCGCTCCGCCGGCCTCTCCAAACCCGCACTCGCCGCCGCCGGCGCAGCACCACCTCCCGTCGCCGGCCTTCACTCCATCGCCACCCGCAATGGCATCCTCCTCGAGTGGCAGCCTCTCGCCGCACCTTCGCTCGTCGAACTCGACCGCACCCTCTCGTCCCCCTCCAAACCCCAGCCTGAAAAATCCTCTTCACCTCTGGCTCCCTCCGCCGAGCCCACCGAGATCCACCTCCGCACCGGCGACGAAGCACCCCGCCCCACTGATCCCGGCGGAACCCTCGACCGCACCGCCCTCCGCAGCCAGACCTACACCTACCGCGCCACGCGCCTCCGCACCGTCACCCTCGACGGCCGCCTCTACGAACTCCGCTCCGAACCCTCCTCCCCCATCACCGTCAACCTCTCCGACACCTTCCCGCCCCTCACCCCCACGGGCCTCGCCGCCATCCCCTCCAACACCGGCGCTGCCCCCACCATCGACCTCTCCTGGCAGCCCACCACCGACCCCGACCTCGCCGGCTACCACGTCTACCGCCGCACCGAATCAGGCACCTTCCAACGCCTGACCCAGCATCCCACCCTCGGCCCCGCCTTCTCCGACACCGCCGTCACCCCCGGAATCCCCTACACCTACCGCGTCACCGCCGTCGACAACACCCGCAACGAATCCGCACCCTCCGCCGAGGTCACCGAGACCGCACGCCCCATCCAAAACCCCTAAGAAACCGTCATCCAACCCGAGCGGCTCGCCCTGGCAAAACTTCACCGCAACCCACTCGCGATTGTGTCATCCTGAGCGCAGCGCAGCGGAGTCGAAGGATCTGCGGTTAAGACCCGCCGCAACCAACCATCGCAAACGCAAGTACACTTCAAAGGACTGATCACCACCATGAAGTACTGCAGACTCCTCACCCTCTCCGGCTCACCCCGCTATGCCCTCGTCGAAGAGCGCAACGGCACCCTCTGGGCCACCGCACTCATGGAGCCCCCCGTCGAAGACCTCGCCGCCCAACTCGCCATCCTCAACTCCCCCGAACCCTTCACCCCCGCGCCCCTCGCCTCCCTCCAACTCCTCCCACCCGTCACGCCCTCCAAGATCCTCTGCATCGGCCGCAACTACAAAGAGCACGCCGCCGAGCTAGGCAACGAGGTCCCCGCCGAGCCTCTCCTCTTCCTCAAGCCCCCATCCTCCCTCCTTGCGCCCGGCGGAGTCATCAAGATGCCCGCCCTCTCCAAGCGCGTCGACTACGAGGGCGAACTCGCCATCGTCATCGGCAAGCGCTGCACAAAGCTCAGCCCCGCCGAAGACCCCCTCGACTACATCCGCGGCTACACCATCGTCAACGACGTCACCGCCCGCGACATTCAGAAGTCCGACGGCCAGTGGACCCGCGGCAAAGGCTGGGACACCTTCTGCCCCGTAGGCCCCATCGTCTCCGACGAGATCGACCCGCTAGACGGCGACCCCGTCACCGTCACCACCCGCCTCAACGGCCAGGTTAAACAGCAAGGCTCCACCGCCGACCTCATCTTCCCCCTCGACTTTCTCCTCCGCTACATCACCGCATCCATCACACTCGAACCCGGCGACATCATCCCCACCGGAACCCCCTCCGGAGTAGGCCCCGTCCAACCCGGCGACACCGTAGAAGTCGAGATCACCAACCTGGGCATCCTCCGCAACACCTTCGCCCCCGAGTAATCTCTCCTCACCGAGTCATTCCTCCCGCGTCGTCATTCTGAGCCGCAGGCGAAGAATCTCAGTATTTCGCCTTGCGCACCATAAATCACGGCCGGATGCCCCATTCATGACGCAGCTTCATCGCCGGCATGAAGGGGACATTCGCGCGAAGCGCGAACCGCTCTCCTCCCGTACGCGCTAAGAATCCCACCATGCCCATAGGCCTGGAACGCCGCCAGACCACAGGCCAGTTCCACTTCATCACCTTAGGTTGTCACTTCCGCCGATCCATCTACCCCGTCGTTTCGAAGCGCCGCCCAACACTTGTGGCGCACCCCGTCGCAATCAAGTTGCCGCTGGTATCGAGTATTTCAAGCTTGGTTGTATCGGTGAACTCGTCGGCATCCTTATCCAGCTCAATTGCCCGCGTGAGTCTGTGTGTCTGTATCCAGACTCCGGCAGGGTTAAAGATGAAGACCTCCGTGACCGCACTGTAATTATGGCCGCCCGTATGCGCCCAGACTCCATAGCCGGGAGTGGCTACCGCCGGCGGCTGGCCTGCGGTCGTAAAGGTCAGAATCCCCCCTTTGGCGAAGGCAAATAGCGCCGGGAAGGTCCTCTGCGCTGCGCCCGTCTGACAGTCGCGAACCGTGAGCTGTACGCGCCACATCCCCTCAAGCCGGCCCGCCCGCGATTCCGAGTTGCCCTCTTGAGCATTCAGCCCCGATGTTAGAAAAAGCATGACCGCCAGCGCGAACACTGACAGCAAGTCTATTCCGGAAACCGCCCTTGAGTTTCTCATTTAGTTTCTCCTCTTTTGCAACATCTGTCCGGGCCCGGTCGACGCTTGGATTCCACTACTGCAAAGAGTCACTTGTAAAGCCCCTCCTGGGGTATGCCTCTCTCCCGCCGCGAAGCCCAACCCAAAACGTCATCTCCAACCATTCACGGTCTTTTCAACTAACCACCAACCACTAACAACTGCCTCTCAAAGCGCAACGCCCACACCCTTGGTAAAATCAAATAAGCAGCGAAGGGAGCGAAAAATGGCGACAATTCTCGAACAACTCCGTAGCATGACCACCGTCGTGGCCGACACCGGAGATATCAACTCCATCAAGCAGTACAAGCCGACGGACTCCACCACCAATCCGTCCCTCATCCAGGCCGCCGCCGGCATGCCCGAGTACCAGCCCATCGTGGACGGAGTCCTCACCCAGGCCCGCAAGGACGAAGGCCCCGCCGCCTCCGACGAAGAGGTCGCCAAACAGGCCTTCAAGACCCTCGCTGTAGCCTTCGGCAAGAAGATCCTCGAGATCGTCCCCGGCCGCGTCTCCACCGAGGTCGACGCACGCCTCTCCTACGACACCGAGAAGACCATCGCCGCCGCGCACGACATCATCGGGCAATACGAGAGCGCCGGCATCTCCCGCGAGCGCATCCTCATCAAGATCGCCTCCACCTGGGAGGGCATCAAGGCCGCCGAGCAGCTCGAAAAGGAAGGCATCCACTGCAACCTGACCCTCCTCTTCGGCCTGCACCAGGCCATCGCCTGCGCCGAAGCGAAGGTCACTCTGATCTCCCCATTCGTCGGCCGCATCCTCGACTGGTACAAGAAGGACACCGGCAAGGACTACGTTGGAGCCGATGACCCCGGCGTCAAGTCCGTCACCACGATTTACAACTACTACAAGAAATTTGGCTACAAGACCCAGGTCATGGGAGCCAGCTTCCGCAACATCGGTGAGATCGAGGAGCTCGCAGGCTCCGACCTGCTCACCATCGCCCCCAAGCTCCTCGGCGAGCTTCAGGCCAAGAGCGGAACCCTCGAGCGCAAGCTCGACCCCGAAAAGGCAAAGTCTATGAGCATCGAGAAGATCCCCATGGACAAGGCGACCTTCGACAAGATGCACGCCGCCGACCGCATGGCACACGACAAGCTGAAGGAAGGCATCGAGGGCTTCTCCAAGGCGCTCGAGGATCTCGAAAAGATCCTCGCCAAGCGCCTCGCCGAGCTCTCCGAGCCCGCCGCAGCCCGCTAACACACTCTCCCTTTGCTCCAGAGACCGCGCGCACCACGCGCGGTCTCGTCATTCCCAGCCCTCCCATTACCCGATCGCCAAATAAGAACAAACAACAAGAAGCCCTCGAGCCTGCCTCTCTCCCACTACCATCCATCCAGGAACCCTGCCTAAGGAAAGGCTCGTTCGTAAATGGCCAGTACCTCCGTCGCTGCAGCTACCGGACGTTCCACGACGACGGCAGCTCCCACTGAGAGCCTGAAGCACATCCGCGCACTCGACGGCGTTCGCGGCCTCGCCATTCTGCTGGTCTTCCTCTTCCATCTCCTCTCATCCAACCATGCGCCCAGCGGCTCCCCGCTGATCGGCGTCATCCTCAAGCTCCGTGACACAGGATGGATCGGCGTCGATCTCTTCTTCGCGCTCTCCGGATTCCTCATCACCGGAATCCTCTTCGACACACTCGCCAGCCAGCACTACTTCCGAAACTTCTACATCCGCCGCGCCCTGCGTATCTTCCCGCTCTACTACGGCGTGCTTCTCGTCCTCTTTCTCCTCGTCCGTCCCGACTGGCGCCAGGGCCGCCAGTTCTACCTTCTTCCCGTCTACCTCCAGAACACGTCCCTCTGGTGGAACGCTCCCGACTCCGGCATCATCAAGAGCCTCACCGGTCACCTGTGGTCTCTCGCCGTCGAGGAGCAGTTCTATCTCGTCTGGCCCCTCGTCGTCTTCTGCATCCGCGACCGCCGCAAGCTCCTCTGGATCGCGCTCGCCGTCGTCCTGATTGCTCCCGTCCTGCGCACGCTTCTGCTCACCCACGGCGGCTCCATCCAGGCGACCTACAAGACCACCCTCTGCCGCGCCGACTCTCTCCTCGCCGGTGCGGCCCTCGCCCTCGCCATCCGCGGACCCCGCCGCGCAGCCATCCTTCGCGCCGCCGCTCCTCTCTTCTGGCTCGCCATCCTCGCCTGCGCGCTCCTCGCCTGGAAGACCGGCTCCTTCTTCTGGGGAGACAACTTCGCCGTCAACACCATCGGCTACAGCCTCCTCGCCGTCGCCGGAACATCGCTCATCGCACTCTGCCTGCGCGCAGGCTCGACCGCGAAGCTCATGAGCATCTCACCCCTCCGCTGGCTGGGAAAGTACAGCTACGGCATCTACGTCATTCACCAGATGACCTTCATGGCGTATCAATCCTTCCTGCTCACCCACATTCACTCCAGAGTCCTGCTGCACCTCGCGCTTCCGCTCTCGAACCTCGCCGTCACCCTTCCTCTCGCGTGGCTCAGCTACCGCTTCTACGAGCAGCCCTTCCTCCGCCTCAAGCGCTACTTCCCCGACCGACCCGCCCCCACGCAGTAACTCTCCCCGCGGCTCCCCTCACTCCTCCCGCAGCACCGCCAGCGGACTCACCCTTGTCGCCCGCACCGCCGGAATCAGACTCGCCGCCAGCGACACCACCACCATCAGCGCCATCACCGACACCAGCGTCGACATATCCCGCGAGCTCACCCCATACACCATGCTCGTCACCACGCGGCCCAGCGCCATCGCCGCCACAAAGCCCGCCGCGATCCCCAGCGCCGTAGGCTTCATTCCCTGCGCCACCACCACCTGCAGCACGTCGCGCCTCGTCGCTCCAAACGCCATCCGCAGCCCGATCTCCTTCATCCCCCTCCGCACCGAATACGCCAGCACGCTATAGATCCCCACCATGCAAAGCACCAGCGCCAGTCCACCGAAGATCGCCAACAGCTGCATGTTGAAGCTGTGCTGCGTCAGCGTCTCCCCCACAAACTCCTCGAGCGTCATCACATCGTCCACCGGAATATCCCCATTCACCTGGTGCACCGCGTCCGTCACCGCCGTCGCCAGCGTCCCCGGAGGAACCGTCGTCCGCACCACCAGTGTCAGCGACCGCGCGATCCACTCTCCCTTCGGCGCCCCTCCCACCTGCCCCAGCGGCCAGTACAGCGTCGCGATCCCCGCCGAGCTGTCCAGACCCGTCTGCTTCACATCCCCCACCACCCCCACAATCGTCCGCTCCTTCTCCGGATAAAACGACAGCTTCAGGTGATGCCCCACCGCACCTCCCTCCGGCCAGAACTGCTTCGCCATCGACTCGCTAATCACCACAACCGGCGCCGACTCCGCCCTGTCATCCTCGCTGATATCCCTTCCCTCCAGCACCGGAATCCGCATCGTCTTGAAGTACCCCGCCGTCGTCACCCGCACCGAAACCTCCGGCTGCTCCGACATCGCCACCACCGGCCGTCCCTCCACCGCCACCGGCTGGTTCGATCCTCCCATCAGCGGCAGATCATCCACCGCGCCCACCGACGAAACCCCCGGCAGCGCCCTCACCCGATCCATCACCTGCGCGAAGAACTGCGCCTCCTCCGTCGCGCTCCCGAACTGCCTCCGATTCACCTGCACATTCATCGTCAGCACATTCTGGGCATCAAACCCCGGATCGATCCTCTGCAGATTCCAGAGACTCCGAATCATCAGCCCCGCCCCCGTCAGCAGCACCAGCGACAGCGCCACCTCCACCACCACAAGCGCCGACCTCGTCCTCCCGCCACCCGAGTCCGCATCCGTCCTCCCCATCCCCTGCTTCAGCGCGTCGTTCACGTTGCCACGGCTCATCCGTAGCGCCGGAATCAGTCCCGCAAGCACGCCCGTCAGCACCGACAGCGCAAGCGCAAACCACAGTACCGGAGCGCTCAGCCCGATCTCGCCCATCCGCGGCAGCTTATCCGCAAAGAACTTCAACAGCATCTGAATCCCGAAGTGCGCCGCAATCAATCCCAGCGCGCCTCCGCAAAGCGCGAGCACCACCGTCTCCGCCAGCAACTGCCCAACGATGCGCCCCCGCGTCGCCCCCATCGCCGCGCGAATCGCAATCTCCTTCCTGCGCGCATACGTCCGCGCCAGCACCAGGTTCGCCACATTCGCGCACGCAATCAGCAGCACAAACGCCACCGCTCCCAGCATCATCAGCAGAGCCGGACGAATCTCCCCCACCGTCTCCTCGCGTATCGGATTCACCAACGCGCCCCACCCCTTGTCATCCTCCGGATAAGCCTCCTCCAGCCGCCGCGAGATCGTGTTCATCTCCGCCTGCGCCTCCTCCAGCGTCACCCCCGGCTTCAGCCTACCCACCACCATAAAGTGGTGCTCCCCCCGCACCGCCTTCTCCTCCGGAGTCAGCACCTCCGGAACCCACATCTCCGCAAACCCCGGCTTCGTCATCGCCGGCCCCATCACCCCCACAATCGTGTAAGGCTCGCCATCCAGCCGGATCGTCTTTCCCACCACTCCCGGATCGCCACCATAGTGCATCTTCCAGTACCGATAGCTCAGCACCACCTCGCGCACCTTGCCGGCGTTGCTCTCATCCTGCAACAGCACCCGCCCATACAGCGGCTCCACCCCAAGCACTGAAAAGAACTCCGGACTCACCCTGCTCGCGCGCACCGCCTCCGGCTTGCCCGCTCCCGTCACATCGAACCGCCCGCCTGAAAATAGCGTCATCCCCTCAAACACATGGTTCTGCCTCTGCCAGTCCAGAAAGTTCGCCGCCGAAACCGCAAACCGCGTCATCCCCGGAAAGCTCTTCTGCGGAGGCGTGTGCCACACCTGCACCACGCGATCCACGTCCCGAAACGGCAGAGGTTCCAGCAGAACCGCATGAACCACGCTGAAGATCGCCGTATTCGCCCCAATCCCCAGCGCCATGATCACCGCCGCCGTCAAAGCAAACCCAGGACTCTTCCGCAACTGCCGAAGTGCAAACCGAAGATTCTGTATCAGGGCCGGCAAGGAGCACCTCCATCGCGTACCAGACCAATACGCAATCCATTCGCCAACGGATCACCCACCGAACCCCTGCCCCATCAACAGCACCCCCACATCCCGCACGCTCGGACTGTCCACCGCCGAAAACTACCGTCCGCTTCCGAACAAAGAAAGATTCGATCACGGTATCCCCACAACGTATGTCGCCTGCTCACCCCTGCCGTCATTCTGAGCCGAAGCCTGCCCTGAGCAACGTCGAATGGGCGAAGAACCCCCGCTTTTCGACCGTCGCGCCGACACCCCTCAGGAAAACTTAACCACCCGGTTGCCAGGTGCCCCATTCATGGCGCGGTCTCATCGCGACATGAGTGGGTTCATTCGCGCAGAACGCGAACCGCTTCTAGGTACGCCAGGGCTTTCAGCCTTGGCCCTCTCTTTTAGCCAACAAGAAATAGGGACTTCAGCCCCTGGGGTATGCCTACTGCCCGATCCCCCACTGAAATCTGTCAAGCCCCAAATTCGCAATAAGCCTTGTAAGAACCTAGAAACAAAAGCGTTATTTCATCAGGCAAAGTGCCGAAAAGTGCCGATTTATTATCGGCACTTCGATACACTTAAATCAAAGCTGAAAACAAAAGAGCTTCGGAAAACCCGAAGCCCTCCCCTAACCCCAAAAGAATCAAGATTTTGACCCATAACCCACAAAGAATCAAGAGTTTACGCTGTGGAAATCGCTCATAATCATGATTCATAAAGACTTACCGCAACATGGGGGGGGAGGGGGCCCTAGCTCCGCCAGTGCAGCGTAACCGGCCCGGCCAGAGGATGCTCACCCGTCCCCTTCAGCCGAGCCTGCTTCAGCGCGAAGTACCACTTCGCCGGCTTGTCCGCATCGTCGATCAGCATCAGCCCGGGATGAAACCTCAGCCCTGCAGCCTGCTCGATCATCGTCTGCTGGTCCTGCCCGACGAACTTCGCCCCAAAGAACCTCGCAATCGTAGTCACAAACGGAACGTTGTAAAACACATTCCAAGCCGCCAGCACATCGATCCTGCAGGTCGAAGGAGTCACCGGTGTAACAGTCGTCAAACTAGCAAACCACTTTGCCCCCGCGCGAATCGTCTCATACCGCCGGTTCGGCAGAACAAAGTCGATCGTCGTCGTAATCGGCTCGCCATAAACACCCAGCAGCTTATAAGGAGCCGAGTTCGCACTCGGAGCATGAGAAGACATCCTGAAGCCCTGCGGAATCGGCTCAAAGTGCTTCGCCTTCTCATGGATGCTCGCGCGGCTTCGCCACCACCAAGCCTGGTGAACAAACGGCCCGTGCGCCGGATCCATCAGACCGATGATCCCGTGATCCACATTGCACGGAAGATCAGCCACAAGATGCGCCGAACGAAACCGCTCCGAGAACTTCGGAAGCTCCGGAACCGGAGGCAGCTCGCCAGCGCCTGCGCCAGATGAACCTGCGCCAGATAAATAAGAAGCCCTGCCCGTTCCCACCTCCGGAAGATAAACCCACGCATATCCGTCGCGCTCCTCGCACGGATATGCGCCCGCATAGATCTTCCCCGGCTCCAGCGAGTCATGCGAGGTCAGCGAAGGAATCTCCTGACACTGCCCCGAACAGGGCTCGAACTTCCAGCCGTGATACTTGCACTGCACGTTCTCGCCGTCGAACCACCCCGCCGAAAGCGGAATCCCGCGATGCGGACAAAGGTCCCTCATCGCAAACAAACGCCCATCGCGCTTCCGCCCCAGCACCAGCGGAACGCCGAGCAGCAGCGCCATCGTCATCTTCCCCACGCGCAGCTCCCCGGAGCGCAGCGCCGGATACCAGTCACCGAAGATCAGCTCTGCCGGAGGCCCCGGAGTCGAAGAAAGTTGAACAAGATCACGCATCAGAACCCAGCCTGAGTCTACGACATTCGGACCGATCCTTTTTGAATCGTCATTCTGAGCCGAAGAGCCTGCCCTGAGCGAAGTCGAATGGGCGAAGAACCCCCGCATTTCACCACCGCCCGAACCACCACAACAACCCAATGGAGAAACAAACAACCCATACACTGTGGACGTGCCCGTCGAACTCACACCGCTAAGACGCACTCGCCTCACACTGACGCTTCTCTGGCTCTTCTTCTACGCCAGCTTCACGCTCCTCGCGCCACCGCTGCTCGACGACGCCGACTCCGTCCACTCCGAGGTCGCCCGCGAGATGCTCCTCCGCGACGACTGGACCACGCTCTACGCCAACGGAATCCGCTACCTCGAAAAAGCCCCGCTCCTCTACTGGTCGATGGCCGCGAGCATGAAGGCCTTCGGCGTCGGCACCGCCGCCGCGCGCCTGCCCCTCGCGCTAACCGTCCTCGCCCTCGCCCTCACGATGGAGGCCTTCGCCCGAAGAGCCTTCCGCAACCTCAGCCGCGAAGAGTCAGGCACCGAGCAACACGACGCCGGCACACGAGCTGGCCTCTACGCCGGACTCATCACTCTCTCCAGCTTCGGAATCTTCATCTTCACCCGCATCACCATCCCCGACGCGATGGTCTGCGTCTGGCTCACCCTTGCCATCTACTGCTTCTGGCTCACCGAGCAGCAACCAGAACACGCACAAAATCCGTCGCCCCAAACCAAGATAGTGTCATCCCGACCGAAGGCGGCGCACTTCGCCGCCGCAGCGGAGGGATCTGCTTCTCCAACCAATAATCCACCGCGGCGCCTGCCCTGCTTCGGCTTCGCCGCGTGCTGCGCCCTCGGAGTCCTCACCAAGGGCCTCATCGGCCTCGTCTTTCCCATCGGCATCGTCGCCGCGCACCTCATCCTCACTCGCGGCTGGCGCGGAGCCATCGCGCGCATCCTGCACTGCCATCCGTTCACCAGCACCGCAGTCTTCCTCGCCATCGCCGCGCCCTGGCACATACTTATCGCCCTCGCCAATCCCACGCAGGGCAATCCCGGCAGCATCGCCTTCACCCACGGACACTGGATCGTCCCGCAGCCAACCGACGGCAACGTCCACGGCTGGACCTGGTTCTACTTCGTCAACGAGCACCTGCTCCGCTACCTCAACCTCCGCGTCCCACGCGACTACGACACCGTCCCGCTCGCCCTCTTCTGGTCGCTCATCCTCGTCTGGTTGATGCCCTGGAGCGCCTTCCTCTTCCACGCCGTCGCACAGGTTCGAGCGCGCGCCGCACTCGCAGCCTCTCCTCTCTTCGCCCGCTGGAGCTGGCTGCAGACCCGCATCAACCCCGAGCATCAGCCCATCTCTCTCTCGCCCGAAGACCGCACGCTGCTCCTCCTCGGAATCTGGGCCGCGCTGCCGCTCCTCTTCTTCTCCCTCTCCACGCGGCAGGAGTACTACGTTCTCCCCGCACTCCCCGCGCTCATCCTGCTCATCGCCGCCTGGCTCACCTGCGAGGCCACCGAAGCCGAGTCCTTCACCGTGCCCAACCCGCTCGCCACCGCAGGACTACGCATCGCAACCGTGCTGCTGGCCCTGGGGACGCTCGCCGCCCTCGCCTCGCTCTTCTTCGTGCTGCACTCCCAACCGCCCGGCCCGAACACCGATCTCGCCACACTGCTGCAGCAGAACCCCGGCGAATACGCGCTCTCCTTCGGCCACTTCCTCGACCTCAACGCGCAGGCCATGGGAGCCTTCCGCCGCCCCCTGATCATCACGGCCATCGCGCTCTTCGGCGGCACGCTCCCCGCATGGCTCCAGCGCCGCGACTACCGCCCGCACGCCGCAAACCTGTGGCTCACCGCCGCGGCCTTCGGCTTCCTTCTCGCCGCGCACCTCGGCCTGCAGATCTTCTCGCCCGTACTTACCTCGAAGCAGCTCGCCGACGCCATCGCTCCCGAGCTCAAGCCGGCCGACATCATCGTCATCCACGGCGAGTACGAGGCCGGCAGCACGCTCGGCTTCTACCTCCACCGCAACGACATCCACATCCTCGAGGGCCGCAGCTCCAACCTCTGGTACGGCAGCTTCTTCCCCGACGCCCCGCCGATCTTCGAGGACCCAACCTCACTCAGCCTGAAGTGGAGCGGAGTCGAGCGCGTCTTCCTCTGGCAGGACGTAAGCCAGCCGCTCCCCAAACTCCCCGGCAAGACCTACCTGCTGATGCAGAACGGAGGCAAAGAGATCCTCAGCAACCAGCCCAACCCGTACTAGTGCAAGGTACAAGGGTAGAAGGTACACGGTACAAGGTAGAACGATCGGTCAATCAGCTTGTACCTAGCACCCTGTACCTAGCACCTGTCAGAAAAAAGATGCGGCCCCGAGGGCCGCATTATCGTTTGAAACAAACTTTGCGTTGAGCCGTGCGCCTACCAGAGACCCCACGCGCGGCTGATGTAATCGCTCAGCGTCATCGTGATCAGGATCAGGAAGGTGAAGAAGCCCGCCGCAACCGTCATCTTGATCAGCTTGGACTGGAAGAAGACGTGCATGAAGAACAGGATGACGATCACCGCCTTGGTACAGGCAATGGCCAGCGCGACGATGGGGTTGAAGATGCCGAGATTGACGAACGCCGCGGCCACGGTGATGGCAGTAAAGGCAAGCAGCGTGGCGAAGACGATGATGTACGTCCTCGGCGTGACGATGTGGTGTTCCGCGTGCTCCGGGTTGGTCACGTTGGCCGGGTCGTGGTACTGAGACATACTCTTCTCCTTCTGCGGCTACACGGGGTGCCGGTTGATGAGGTACAGCAGCGGGAACAGGAAGATCCACACAATATCGACGAAGTGCCAGTACAATGCGAAATTTTCTATCGGCGCCACGTATCCTGCACTGAAGTCGCCCCGCTGCGCCCGCGGGATCAGCCAGAACAGCAGCCCGATGCCGATGATCATGTGCAGCGCGTGCATTCCCGTCATCGCGAAGTAGAGCGAGAAGAAGACCTGCGTCTTCTGCGCCATGTCCGGAGCCAGCGGCTCTTCCATCGGTTTGCCGGTCTTCGGGTTCAGCGGAGGATTGACGAACTCCGAGATGTCGAAGCTCGTGCCGGGAATGTGGTGCTTCTCCCACTTCTCCTTGTACTCGAAGTACTTCACGCCAAGAAAGGCGAGGCCGAAAAGCGTGGTGAGAATCAACATCAGCACCAGCAGGCTCTTCTTGCGAACCTCGGCGGCCCACACGGCGAGCGCCATGAAGAAGCCAGAAGCAATCAGCACCGCCGTGTTCGCCGTGCCCAGCGGAATCGAGAGCTGATTCGACGCGGCCACGAAGGCCGGGTTGTACCAGTTGCGATACAGCAGGTAGGCGAAGAACAGCCCGCCGAAGAACATGATTTCGGTCAGCAGGAAGAGCCACATCCCGAAGGTTCCGGCCTCGCGCTGCTGCTCCGCCGTCTCGAAGTGATGGCGGTGTTGCGGCAGAGAGACGTGAGGATGCTCTTCCACGTGCGTTTCCTGTGTCGTCGCTACGATCGTGTTATCCAACGGTCGTCACCTCTTGTTCCGTCTTGTTGGCGAGCCACTCGTAGTCGTAGGCCTCGTGGTCCACAACCGGCGTCTCAAGAAAGTTCTCAGTGAGCGGCGGAGACTGAATCTGCCACTCAAGGCCGGTCGCCTGCCAGGGATTGTTGCCCGCGATCTCGCCGTACTTCAGCGACCACGCCAGGTAGATCAGCGGCAGCAGGAAGCCAACGCCAAGCACCGTGGCACCCGCGGTCGAAAGCACGTTGAGCACCTGGAACTCCGCTGGGTACGAGTGATACCGGCGCGGCATGCCCAGATAGCCCAGGATGAACTGCGGCATAAAGGTCAGGTTGAATCCGATGAAGCTCGTCACCGCCGAGAGCTTCGACAGCGACTCCGGATACATCCGGCCCACCATCTTCGGCCACCAGAAGTGGACGCCGCCGAGGAACGCCATCAACATGCCCCCCACCATCACATAGTGGAAGTGCGCGACGATGAAGTACGTCTCGGTGAGGTGAATGTCCATACCCAGCGAGCCCAGGAAGACGCCCGTCAGGCCGCCAATCGTAAACAGGCCGATGAAGGCCAGCGCGTAGAGCATCGGGGTCTCAAAGGTGATCGAACCCTTCTGCATCGTGAACGCCCAGTTGAAGACCTTGATCGCCGAGGGCACCGCAACCAGCATCGTCAGCAGCGAGAAGACCAGCGCCGAGTAGTTCGAGACGCCCATGATGAACATGTGGTGCGCCCAGACGAAGAACCCGAACAGCGCAATCGCCACCGACGAGAACGCAACCGCCGTGTAGCCGAAGACGCGCTTGCGGCTGAACGTCGACATCACCTCGGAGATCACACCCATGCCCGGAAGAATCATGATGTACACGGCCGGGTGCGAGTAGAACCAGAACAGGTGCTGGAAGAGCAGCGGATCGCCGCCCAACGTCGGGTCGAAGACGCCGATGTGAATCGTGCGCTCAAGCACCACCAGGACCAGCGTGATCGCCAATACCGGCGTGCCCAGCACCATCAGGATCGAAGCAGCGTAGTTCGACCACACAAACAGCGGCATGCGGAACCAGGTCATTCCCGGCGCACGCATGCGGTGGATCGTGACGATAAAGTTCAGTCCGGTGAAGATCGACGAGAAGCCGATGATGAAGACTCCCAGGCCCGCCGTGACCACGTGCGTGTTCACGTAGTGCGTCGAGAGCGGCGTGGTGAAGGTCCATCCCGTGTCGACTCCGCCGAGGATCATGGCCGCGAGGATAAAGATCCCGCCGAACCAGTAGAGGTACCAGCTCAGCAGGTTGATCTTCGGAAACGCCAGGTCCTTGGCCCCGATCATGATCGGGATCAGGAAGTTTCCGAGCGTCGCCGGAACCGAAGGCACCAGGAACAGAAAGACCATCACGATGCCGTGCATCGAGAAGAGCTTGTTGTACGTGTCCGAGGCTACCAGGTCAGGCTGCGGCGTCAGCAGCTCCAGACGGATCAGGCCGGCGAAGATGCCTCCGATGAAGAAGAATAACGTAATCGAGATCAGGTACAGCATCGCGATCCGCTTGTGGTCGCCCGTGGTCAGCCAGCTCAGCAGGCCGTCCTCGGCGTTGATATAGTTCTTCTTCGGAATCGTGGCCGTCTTCTGGTCGGGCAGATTGACGATCGTTGAACTGGTTGCGCTCATGGCTTGACCACCTCTGGGGTTGCGGGAGCCGCCTGGTTGTTCGACTCCGATGTCGTCAGCGTCTGCTGAACACGATAGTTGGTCTTGAGGGACTTCAGGTACTCCACCAGATCGATCAGCCCCTCTTCACTGATCTGCCCCTGGTAGGTGGGCATGATCGGCGCATAGCCCGCCGTAAGGTGCTGCGAAGGATTCAGGATCGCGTCGCGCAGATACGCCTCGTTCACCAGCACCTGCGATCCGTTCGCCAGCGTCAGCTTCGAGCCGTAGACGCCCGCAAGGCTCGGCCCACGCGCCGCCGCCTCGCCCGAGTGGCACGCGTTGCAGCCCATGCTCGCAAACAGCCGCTCGCCGTTCTGCGCCAGCGACATGCCGCTGGTCGAGCCCTCCGTCCACTTCTTGTAGTCCTCAGGCGTCAGCACCGTCACCTCGCCGATCATGCCCGAGTGCTTCGTGCCGCAGTACTGCGTGCAGAAGATATGGTACGTGCCCGGCGTGGTTGCCTGAAACCACACCGTCGAGTAGCGGCCCGGAATCACCTCGCGCTTCACCCGGAAGTCCGGAATCGAGAAGCTGTGGAAGACGTCCTGCGAGATCATCGTCAGCTGAATCGGCTGGCCCGTGGGAACGTGCAAAGCATTGATCTCATGCTGTCCGCCCGGATGCTCGGCCTTCCACATCCACTGCTTGCCCACCACATAGATGTTCATCGAGTTCGGCGGAGGAGTGTAGATGCGGAAGTAGAGCAGCGCGCCCCACACGAAGCAGATGAGGAACAGAGCGAGCGGAATAATCGTCCAGGTGGCCTCGAGCAGCGTCGAGCCCTCGATCTGCGTGGCGACCGGGTTGCGCTCCTTGCGGTAGCGAATGGCGAAGCCGAAGACAAGGATGCCCACCAGCGTGAGTCCGACAACGGTGATCAGCAAAAGGAAGAAGTAAAGCGCGTCGGCATACGGCGCGATCGTGGACGCCTCGACAGGAAACAGCGCCGAGTTCGTCAGCCACTTCATCAGAAATTGCCACAGTACGGGACTGATATGCATCGTTACCCTTTATCCATTCTCTTTCTTCGTCAAATCGTGGTGGCGGCCCAGCTTCGCGTCCTTGCGGAACATCAGGAACATGAAGCCTCCCAGAGCCGCCATCGTCACCATGCCTCCCAGCTGCACAATGCGCGCGACCACCAGCGAGTGCTTGTTCACCTTGGGATCGTAGTGGTAGCAGTAGGTGAGGATGTTCGCTACAGGCGAGCCAATCTTGTTGTCCGAAGCCTCAATCAGGCCCAGCAGAATGTCCTTCGGCGAGTACTCCACGCCAAGGTAGTACTGCGCCAGCTTGCCGTCCGTCGTCGCAATCTCAATCGAGCTGGCGTGCGCGAACTGCGTCAGCCTGCCGTCCGGCCCCGGAACCCGCACATAACCAAAGCCGACCGCGTTGGTCACCGCGTCGATCGCCGGCTTCTGCCCGGTCAGAAAGTGCCAGCCCGCAGCCGTCTCCGGCTTGCCGTAGCGCTTCAGGTAGAAGGCCTTCTTCTCGGCCGCCTGCTGCGGCGTCTCCGCCGGGTCGATCGAGATAACAACAATCTCGAAGTCCTTGCCCGGCGTCAGCTTCACCATCGTGAGCGCAGCCGTCAGGCCGTCCATCTCCTCCGAGCACAGCATCGGGCAGTTGTAGTACACCAGCGTCACAATCGCCGGGTGCTTGCCGAAATAATCGCCCAGCCGAACCGTCTTGCCCGTATCGTCTACAAACTGCGCGTCCAGCGGAAGCGGCTGGTTCAGGTGCTGCTCGACCGCGACCCTCTTTAGAACCGTCGGAAGCTGGTCGCCCGAGTTCTCGCCGGTCTGCTTATCCCCGTAGCTCGCGACCTGCGCCGTGAGCGGAGCGCACACGAGGGCGCAGCCGAGCGCGACTGCCGCCGCCCGCCACCATCCCCGTCCTGTCCGTCTCTCGCTCATCGCCTTCATCGCCGCTGTGTGCTCGTCCTGCTTTTATTCGTCCTGCTTCTATTTGTCGCGCATCTATTTTAAATCCGGCCGCTATTTTGCGGGGGTAAGCTCCGCGTGTGCCGCGGCCTCGGCGCGGCCGAAGTTCATCTTCTGCTCGCGAGCTTCAATCACGCTCTGCTCATAGGACGTGCGTGCGAATCCGTTGGTCAGCGGCGTCTGGATCTGCGGCTCGACGTCGCCCGCCATCTTCACCTCGCCCGCGGGAGCGGAGTGGACCGGAAGTCCACGCTGTGCAATCAGCTCCATCGCCCGCCCGATCGGAATGCGGATGTTGCTCCCGCCGGGAATGCTCGAGTAGTGCTCCAGCAGCAGGTCCTCGCGGGCGTGAATGTCCGCGATCTGCTGGTTGCCGTCGTCCAGATCGACCCTCGGCTCCGGGAAGGCCTCGGTCAGCTGCTGGAGCTTGCGCTGCTGGAACTCCGGATTGCTCGTCAGGTTGGTCAGGTTCGTGCCGCCCTTCTCCTCCTGGTGCCACTTGTCCGCAGGGCCGTCCATCTTGGCATAGGCTCCGTTGATCGCCTTGCCCATCACCCAGCAGAAGACGAAGAAGATCAGCAGAAATCCGACCAGGCCAGAGAGGAAGACGACGATGCCGTTGATGTTGACGTCCGTGGTCTCATAGCCCGGCGCGTCCGGCGTGTGCGCGTGCGGATCGTGCTTGGCGTGAGGATTCAGATCGTGGTCGTTAGTGGGCATGTTCGGGCTCCAGGATCTCTTCCAGATGTGGATCGTTCACGTTCATCAGCGGACGCTTCATCAACTCGGTCAGGTAGTACGCTCCCCACACCGAAAGCACAGCGACGGGAACCGTGATGTACGCAAGGATTCCGAGATTGTTGGTGAGGTGCAGGTTGCCGGCCGCGTCCTTGAAGTTCGGCTCGATCAGCCAGAACATATCCAGGCAGCGCGCGAAGATCATCCATCCCGCCAGCCAGACCATCTTGGTCTTGTTCCGCTTCAGGTCGCGCGACAGCAGCAGGACGAATGGGATCAGCCAGTGGCAGATGAAGTCCAGCGAGCAGATCACCCACCAGCCGCCCTGAATGCGCGCCAGGTACCAGGGAATCTCGTCCGGAACGTTGCCCGACCAGATGATCAGGAACTCCGCAAAGCACAGGTAGATGTTCAGCATCGTGAACGCGAAGGCGAACTTGCCCAGGTCGTGCTGTTCGGTCGTGCGCAGCAGCGTCTTCATCGGCTCGAAGCGCGACAGCAGAATCACGCTCAGAATGCTCAGCGCGAGCACCTGATAGCCCTGACCCACCAGGAACTGCAGGCCGTAGATCGACGAGTACCAGGTCACGTCCAGCGACTTGATCCAGAGGATCGCGCCGGCGGTCATCAGGATCACGTAGATCAAAATGCCGATGCCGGAGAGGTTCTCGAACTTGATGCGCCAGCGATCGTAGCTCTCCTGCGTTCCCGCCTCGGGGTCCTGATCGCGCTCGAGCGACCACTTGTTCAGCAGCGCCATAATGGTCAGAAAGACCAGGAAGATGATCGCCGACAGGACCACAGCGGCCGTCGGGTTCAGCATGGCGTGCTTGGAGTTGGCGGTCAGCATCTGCTCCTGCGTCATCAGTCCGCGGGCGTAGGCCTCGGCCGTCTCCTTCGCGTTCGGGAAGGCCGCCCACTGGTACAGGTGCTTCATGAAGAAGAGGATCGGGACCAGCAGCAGCGCGACCAGCGGCAGCGTGCGGCTCATCGCCTCCAGAGGCCGGCGCAGCAGCAGGCCCCACTTGCCGCCCGAGACATACTGCAGCATCAGCATGCACAGACCGCCGCCGGCGAAGCCGAAGCAGACCATGTATCCCATAAGGTAGGCGCGCAGCAGATGGCCGCGGCCGCCGGGAACAAAGAGGAAGACCAGCGAGACGATGACGGCCGCAGCGGCGACCATCAGCAGGCGCGTCCGCCAGGCCGAGATAGCCTCCGCGGGCGCTGCGAGCGATCGAGGGAGCGGACGCGGCGCGTAGTGGTCGTGTTGTCCAGCTTCTCCGTGATGTTCGTGTCCGTGTTGTTCGTATCCGGGTGACATGCGTTTCAAGCCTTCATTCGGAAGCTTCCGAGGTTACTGCTGCTGTGGTGCTGCTCCAGGGTTTTGAGGGGCCGGCTTGGTCGCCGGTTTTGCCGCCGCCGGCGTGTTGGGCGGCGCGGCCGACCCGGGCGTCGGAAGAATCATCAGGCCGCCATCGGTCGTTCCCGTCACCGCCGTCGGAGGCAGCTTCCACTCCTTGGCAAACGAGGCCGGCATGCCCTCGCGCTCGGCGATGCTCTCAAGCGGCTCCACCCGCGCTCCGGCCGGAACATCGGCCTGGGTCGCATGCTGGCTCAACTGCAGCGCGCGGATGTAGGCCACGATCGCCCAGCGGTCCGCCGGCGAAACCTGCGAGGCGTAGTCCGGCATCGCGCCATAGCCGTTTGTGATGACGTGGAAGAAATGTCCAAGCGGGGCCGACTCCAGCCGCGCCGTGTGCAGGTTGCCGGCCTTCGTGTAGCCGCGCTGCACGATCATGCCTTCGCCGTTGCCCGTGCGCGAGTGGCATGGCGTGCAGTAGACGTTGTACCGCTCCTGGCCGCGCTCCAGAACCTGCGCCGAGACCGGGAAGGGAAGACCATCGCCCTCTTTGCCGTCCACCAGCCCGGTCGTGTAGTAGGTGTCCACGTGCAGCTGATTCCGCGCCACAGTGTTGGCCGCCTGCGGACGCACCGAGCGGCCGTCGGTGTAAAACGTCGTCCCGCGCTGCGGGAAGAACTTCGGCTGGTCCTGCATGTCCTGCCGGCAGCCGATCGTCGCTGCAAGAGCGATCGTCGCCGCGGCCACGGTCGCCAGTCTCGCGTGTGTGCGTTGCGTATTAATGGTCCACCTCCACCACGGAGACCGCGTGAAACCGCTCAAGGAACGCCCTCGTCTCGGTCGGCGAGAACTTCGGGTCCGTCGCCTCCAGGCACAGGAAGAACTTGTCCGTCGTCGCGCCGTTGCGGAAGTTCGGCGCGTTGAACAGCGGATGATAGAGCTGCGGCAACCCGTTCAGCGCGATCATCCCGAACCCCGCCGACAGGCCGGCGAACAGAATCGTCCACTCGTACGCCGGGATGATGAACGCCGGCCAGCTGAACAGCGGACGCCCGGCGATGTTCAGCGGGTACGCCCACACCGAGATCCACGTCTCCATCCCGAAGGCCGTCGTCACGCCCATCAGCCCGCCCAGCAGGCACAACAGCGGAACGCGGTTCTTGTGGAAGTGCAGCGCCTCGGCCGCCTCCTCCACTGGATACGGCGTGTAGCACTCCATGCGGCGGTAGCCGGCGCGCCGCGCCTCTTCGGTAGCAAACACCAGCTCGCTGGGAGTGTTGAACTCCGCCAGCAGCCCGTAGATTCCTTCTCTGCGCGGCATTAGGTCATCTCCTCGCTGACCGTATCAGCGGTCGCTCCCCTGCGGGTGATCTTGGTCTGCGGCAGCATCATCCGGATCTCCGACATCGGAATCATCGGAAGGAAGCGCACGAACAGAAGGAACAGGAAGGTGAACAGTCCCCACGTTCCGATGAAGGTCATGTAGTCCCACTTCGTCGCCTTGTACGTTCCCCAGCTCGACGGCAGATACTCGCGATAGAGCGAGGTGACGACGATGACGAAGCGCTCAAACCACATACCGATGTTCACAATGAACGACAGCAGAAACAGGTAGCCTGCGCTGACCCTCAGCTTGCGCGACCACAGCGTGGTCAGCGGAATCGCTATATTCGTCAGGATCAGCATCCAGTAGGCCCACCACATCGGCCCGAACATGCGGTTCCACATCATGAAGAACTCCCAGTGGCTGGCCGAGTACCAGCTCATGAAGACCTCCATGCCGTACCCGTAGGCCACGATCGAGCCCGTCGCCAACATCACCTTCGCCATGTTGTCCAGGTGGCGCAGCGTCACCAGGTCTTCCACGTGGTAGAACTTGCGGATCGGAATCGCCAGAGTCAGCACCATCGCGAATCCCGAGTACACGGCGCCGGCGACGAAGTAAGGCGGGAAGATCGTCGTGTGCCATCCCGCCAGAGCCGCCACCGCGAAGTCGAAGCTGATGACCGTGTGCACCGAGAGCACCAGCGGCGTTGAAAGCCCGGCCAGAAGCAGCGAGGCCGTCTCATAGCGGATCCAGTGCCGCGTCGATCCTCTCCAGCCCAGCGACAGAAAGCCGTAGAAGTACTTGGCCAGCGGAAGCTGTGCGCGGTCGCGCAGCGTGCCGAAGTCCGGAATCATGCCGATGTACCAGAAGACGATCGAGATCGTCGCGTACGTCGAGACCGCGAAGACGTCCCAGGCCAGAGGCGAGCGCCACTGCGGCCAGACGTTCATCGTGTTCGGATACGGAAACAGCCAGTAGCTCACCCACGGACGGCCCACGTGGATCAGCGGGAACATGCCGGCGCAGACCACGGCGAAGATCGTCATCGCCTCGGCGAAGCGGTTGATCGAGTTACGCCACGTCTGCTTGAACAGCAAGAGGATGGCCGAGATCAGCGTTCCCGCGTGGCCGATACCGATCCACCACACGAAGTTGATGATCGCGAAGCCCCAGGCCCCAGGCATCGTCACGCCCCAGATGCCGACGCCCTTCAGGAACAGCCAGGTCAGCGCGACGATGACCAGCGAAGCGACGCCGCCTGCCACGATCATGCCGAAGAACCATCCCAGCGGGGTGTTCGACGTCAGCACCATGCCGGCGAGCTTCTGCGTCACCGACTTGAAGGTGTGGCCCGGCGCGATCACCGCGAACTCGCCGGTCCGCGGGTCGATCATCGGGTCGTTGATAGGAACTTTGGTCGCCATTATGCCAGCTCCGGATTCGGGTTGATGACGCCAGCCGTGTAGGTTGTGCGTGGACGATAGTTCAGATCGCCAAGCACCGGGTAATCACGCTCGGCGGCCTTGCGCTTGGCAACCCTGCTGTGGGTATCGTTGATGTTGCCGAAGACGATGGCGTCGGTCGGGCACGCCTGCTGGCACGCCGTCACGATCTCGCCATCGCGAATCTCGCGGTTCTCCTTATCGGCCGTAATCTTGGCCGCCTCGATGCGCTGCACGCAGTACGTGCACTTCTCCATCACACCGCGCGAACGGACAGTGACGTCTGGGTTGTTCATGAACTTGAGGCTTTCCTTGTCGTACTCCGAGTACAGTAGGAAGTTGAACCGGCGAACCTTGTACGGGCAGTTGTTCGAGCAGTACCTTGTGCCCACACACCGGTTGTAAACCATCAGATTCAAGCCCTCGGGCGAGTGGACCGTCGCGCCCACCGGGCACACCTGCTCGCAGCCCGCGTTCTCGCAGTGCTGGCAGGCCATCGGCTGGAAGTGCGCCTTCGGAGCATGCAGGTCGCCCTCGAAGTACGTATCGATGCGCAGCCACTGCATGTTGCGGCCGATCTTTACCTGCTCGCGGCCCACCACCGGAATGTTGTTCTCCGCATAGCAGCTCACCACGCAGGCATTGCACCCGATGCAGCTGTTCAGGTCGATCGCCATGCCCCATGCGTTCTGGATCTTCAAGGAAGACGGATCGGTCTTCTTGTAGTCCCAGGCATCCGGGAACATGCTGAGGTTGACCTCTTTCTGCGACTGCCAGCCAGGATTGCCATGTGCAGGGTTCTCGCCCTGCGGACCGTACCCGACCTTATTCACCAGCGTGCCGCTGGCGCCCTCTTCGGCGAACTTCGGATTCTTCTCCGCCTCCTCCACCGTGGCGTAGCGGATGATCGACCGCTCCATCGCCTCGTGTCCGGCCAGCGAGAACGTGCCCTGCGTGTCGTACTGCGGACGCTCCAGGTCGTGCTGCGCGAAGCTTCCGCGGTGCTCCGTGCTGTGCACCTTGGTGACGCACAGGTTGTAGTAGCTTCCACTGATCGTCTTCGCCGTCGCTCCGCTCGCAACCAGGGGAGCCGCCGACGTGCGCAGCTTGTACGCGTTGAAGCCGACGCCCGCGCCGACGCGGCCCGCCTCCGCGCTGCGCCCCAGGCCAAGATGAACCGTAATCACGCCGTCCGGATGACCCGGAGCCATCAGGATCGGAGTCGTCACCTTGCGGCCGCCCAGCTCCAGCTCGATCAGGTCGGTCTCCTCGGCCTTCAGGTCCGCCATCGTCGCCATGCTCACCAGAGCAGCGTTATCCCAGCTCAGGTTCGTCACCTGCTTCGGCAGCTCCTGCAACCAGCCAACGTTCGCAAACCGCCCGTCGTAGAGCGACGGATCGGGCCGGAACGCCAGCTCGTAGCCCGAGCCCGACGCCGCAACCGCCGGGAACGCCGTCACCCGCGCCGGAACCCCTGCCTTCGGCGCAAACGCCGTGCCCGCAACCCAGCCGTCGTGCAGCGCCTTGCGCCAGCCCTTCGCGAAGTCGCCCGAGATGTAAGTCTTCGCGTTCGCAACCACAGCGTCATACGCCGAGACCGCAGGGTCCGCGAGCAGCGTCTGGAAGACGTCGTGCGCGCTCTTGCCGCCGTACATCGGGTCGATCATCGGCTGGATGATCGAGATCGTGCCGTCGTACGCGCGCGCGTCCGACCAGCTCTCAAGATAGTGCGCCTTGTTCACGTGCCAGGTCGAGATCGCACCCGTCTCGTCCAGATGCGTCCCCAGGTGCGCCGTATTCGGAACCTTGTTGAACGCCTCCGCGAAGTTCAGGTCCGCCGGCGCCGAGTAGATCGGGTTGACCCCCAGCATCACCAGCCACTGCACCTTGCCGGCGTTCATGTCTGCCACCAGCGACTTGAACTCCGCCAGCTGCTCGCTCGGCAGAGGGTTCACCGTCTCGGTGTAGACCACCGTCTTGCCCACTGCGCCGATCAGCGTGTTGACCGCATACGCCGCCGCGTGAACCGACGGAGGAGCCTGCTCGCCGGGGATCACCACCGCCTTGCCCGGGCTCTTCCTCAGATCCGCCAGCAGCGTGTTGAAGAACTTCGTCTGTTCCGCGTTCAGGCCCTGCGGCGCCGTGCCCAGCACCAGAGCGTCGGCAAAGGCCGCGATCATGCTCGGCTTCAGCGCCAGCCTGTGCTCGGCGCGAAGCCCGGTCACCGTGGGCATCGACTCGACCGCGTACAGCCGGTTCATCGTCTTGTGCTCTTCGTAGCGATGCCGCTCGGCATAAGCCGCGGCCAGCGGAAGGAAGCCCGGATGCGCGATGCCGCCGAGGAAGTCAGCGTCCAGCGAGAGGATGACGTCAGCATCCTCCAGCCTGTACTGCGCGTCCGCGTAGCTGCCAAACGCAGCCTTCGAGGCCGCCCGCGAGGAGTCCTGATTCACCGGCTCCCACTGGACCAGCTTCGCCTGCGGGAACTTTGTCTGCACCTGCTTCCACTGCGCCGCCAGCGTCGGCGAGGTGATTGTCTCGCTCAGGAAGTAGATCCCCTGGCCGTTGCCGCTCTTGTTCAGTGCAGTCTGCAGCGCCTTCTGAAACTCGCCGAAGCTTGCATTCTGTCCGCGGAACCGCGGATGCTGCGAGCGGTCCGGATCGTACAGGTCCAGCAGCGTCGCCTGCGTAAACGCGTCCGTCTTGCCCTTCGACATCGGGTGTTCGGGGTTGCCGTCCACCTTGATCGGCCGGAATGAGTCCGACTTGATCAGCACCGGAATCGCGCCCGTCGGGAAGGGAAACGCCGTCGCAAAGTACATCGGCTTGCCCAGGATCAGGTCCTCGGGCTGCTTCACGTACGGGTAGATCGGCTCGTCGGGCTGCTTGGTGCATCCGGCCAGTCCGGCCAGCGCAAACGACGCTCCCATCACCTTCATGAAGCCGCGCCGCGACACTGCATCGACCCACTCGCCCGCGCCCGCCTGCCGCGGAAACTCCTCGCGCATCAACTCGTGGAACGCCGGCGTCTCCGCCAGCTCGTCCAGGTTCTTCCAGAAGCGCTTGCCCGTCTTGCCGTCGAGCTTCGCCCGCACCTCAGCCAGCGTCATCTTTGCAGGCGCAGCCGGCTTAATCTCCGTGACCACCTGGGCTCCGGTCTCTGTCTGTGACTTTGTCTCAGCCATCGTCTCTTCGGTTCCTATTCCTGTCGTCTTCATCGGTGGCACGTCTCGCAGCTCGAAAGCTCGTTCGGCGTACGAATGTGGTACTGCGCCGTCAGGTATTTGCCCAGCTCCATCTGGCCGGTGAACTTCTGGTAGCTCGCCGGGATCACCACGCCGCTAGCCGCCGGAGCATCGCTCACCGTGCCCGAGGCCGCTCCCGGCGCCTGCAGCGCGGCCATCTCAGGCCCCTTGCCGCTAGGATCGACCGTCGTGCAGCTCACCGCGCCGGCCGTCGGTCCCGCAGCTCCGGTCGTCGCGCACCACACCGGCTTGTCCGTCGACGGGCCCTGCCACGCCATGTTGTAGATCTCGCTCGTCGGCCGCAGGTTCACCGCAGGATTGCGGTGGCAGTTCAGGCACCACTCCATCTGCAGCGTGTTCTGCTGGTACATCAGAGGCATCTCGTCCACGCGGCCGTGACAGCTCGCGCAGCCGATGCCCTTGTTCACGTGAATGTCGTGGCTGAAATAAACGAAGTCCGGAAGATCGTGCACGCGAATCCACTGGATCGAGGCGCCCGTCGCCCAACTCTGCCGCACCGGCTCCAGATACTCGGCGTTGGTCCAGATCTGCGCGTGGCAGTTGATGCACGTCTTCGTCGGAGGAATGCCCGCGTACGCCGCCTTCTCCACCTGCGTGTGGCAGTACTGGCACTGCAGGCCCAGGCCCTCGACGTGGTGCTTGTGGCTGAACGGAACCGGCTGGTCCGGCCGCTGGCCCTGCTTGGTAACCCACGGGGATCGCTGCAGCTGGTTCAGAGCAACGCCGAGCGCGATGACGATCAGGCCTGTCAAAACCAGGCTCATACGAGCCAGCGCGTTCGAACTGCGGTCAAAAACTTGCGCCATGAGTGCTTTCCTGCTTCCTCTCCACTTCGCCTGTCCTCAGGCCGAGAAGGGGGTTCAAGGGGTTGTAATTCCTGGCTGCTCGTTGCCGATCAGTTTCCACAATCGGCTCAGGCGACAGCTTTACACCGCGCCCGATTTTTCTTCTTTCTCGAAAGACCGAGTATAGCAGTGGAAAAAGAGGTTACCAACCCGATGACCGATACTCGCATCGTAAAATTTCATCTCTCCATCCGATTATCGAAACGCTCGGACGTGCCTCCTGAATCAGGCGTGCACAACATCTCGTGCGTCCACCCGCATACGGCTCGGCGCACCACAACATGTACCCCGCTCGACAGGTATCACCCTTGTAAACCGAACCGTTTCAGTCCGATTTTCACTCCGAGATCGCGAGACTGTTGCTAGTTGTTAGTTGCAATTTATTAGTTACTAGGTTGCTAGCTATTAGTTACTGGTTGCTACTATCAGCGGTTACGGGATCCCGCGCCTCCCGCCTCGCCGCCTCCACCGCCTCCCAGCCTTGCCGCCTCGCTGACCCGCTGACTCGCTGACTCGCTGACTCGCTGACTCGCTTTTGAGCGCGCACCACCCTCCGCCGGTCTGATACCGTCAACACCATGCCGCGCACCATCGCCACACCCCGCCCCCCGCGCTACGACATCCCCGCCGCCCTCGCCCACCTCTCCGCCGCCGACCCCAAACTAGGCAAGCTCATCTCCCGCGCAGGCCCCTTCACCCTCCGGATCGCCAGCACCCAGTCCCCCTTCGAGGCCCTCGTCGAGTCCATCGTCTACCAGCAGCTTCACGGCAAGGCCGCCGCCACCATCCACCGCCGCCTCCTCGAGAGCTTCGCCCCCGCCGGCACCCCCACCAACAACACCGCCCACTTCTCCGCCCAGCAGCTCCTCGACTGCCCCAACGAGCAGCTCCGCGCCGCCGGCCTCTCCCACAACAAGGCCCTCGCGCTCCGCGACCTCGCCGCCAAGACCCTCGACGGCACCGTCCCCACTCTCACTCAAATCCGCCGCATGTCCGACGACGACATCATCGATCACCTCACCCAGGTCCGCGGCATCGGCCGCTGGACCGTCGAGATGCTCCTCATCTTCCGCCTCGCCCGCCCCGACGTCTTTCCCGTAGCCGACTACGGCGTCCGCAAAGGCTTCGCCCTCACCTTCGGCAAACTCAAGCCAACCGACAAGGTCACCCCCGCCGACCTCCCCACCCCCGACGTCATGCACAAACGCGGCAACAAATGGTCCCCCTGGCGCTCCGTCGCCAGCTGGTACCTCTGGCGAGCCTGCGACCTCGCCAACGGCAAGATGGTCTTGCCCGGCGGCAACTGACTCTTGGAAGCCCGTCTTCTGGAAGATGTGTCATCCTGAGCCTTCGGAAGACGTGTCACTGCAAGATGTGTCATCCTGAGCGGAGTTTGACGCGTTCTTCGCGTCAAACGGTGTCGAAGAGCCTGCCCTGAGCGGAGCCGAACGGGATCTGCGGTTCGATACTCTCTGGAATAACTTGCACTCATGAAGATCACCATCGAACTCCCGGACAACCCATCGCCTGCTGAAGCGTAGAGCGAGCTCTCAGGGAACCACCATCAAGACAATGGTGCTCCGGGGAATCGAACACGTCCTCAGAGACGAAAGACCCATCCGGAACACGAAACGGCTTAAACTCCCTTGCTTGAGTCAAAGCAGCCTGGAAGTCTCCTGATCGACAACGAGCGCATCGACGACCTCATCAGCTTTCCGTAACCTCCCTTTCATCCCCATTTCTTCACGGCCATGCCACGAACGTTGCGGCACCAACCCCGGCACCCGCGTTACCCTCTAACCCAGAGACATGGCCAAGACCCGGACATCGCCAAAGACCGCAGTCGCCCCGCCCACTCCTCCAGCCGCCCAGCCCGAGCGCTTCGTCTGCGTCCACGGCCACTTCTACCAGCCCCCACGCGAGAATCCCTGGCTCGAGACCGTCGAGGTCCAGGACTCCGCCGCCCCCTATCACGACTGGAACGACCGCATCACCGCCGAGTGTTACGCGCCCAACGGCGCCTCACGCATCACCGACCGCGAGAACAAGATCATCCGCATCATGAACAACTACGCCCGGATGAGCTTCAACTTCGGCGCCACCCTGCTCTCCTGGCTCTCCGACTTCGCCCCCCGCACCTACCGCATGATCCTCGACGCCGACCGCTCCAGCCGCCTGCGTCACGCCGGCCACGGCTCCGCCATCGCCCAGAACTACAACCACATCATCATGCCGCTCGCCAACGAGCGCGACGCACGCACCCAGATCCGCTGGGGCATCGCCGACTTCGAGCACCGCTTCGGCCGCAAGCCCGAAGGCATGTGGCTCGCCGAGACCGCCGCCTCCCGCTGGGTCCTTGACCTCATGGCCCAGGAGGGCATCAAGTTCACCATCCTCGCCCCTCACCAGTGCGCCCGCGTTCGCCCCATCCCCCAGAACCCCGGCGACCTTGCTCCCGCCCCGGAGACATCCATAGCCCCGAGCGCTCCCGCTCCTGGCTCTGGACCCGTTTCTGCCTCTGGAGCGTGGACCGACACCCCCGACGCCTCCGTCGACACCACCCACCCCTACCTCGTCCGCCTCGACCAGGGCCGCTCCATCGCCGTCTTCTTCTACAACGGCCCCAACTCCCGGGCCATCGCCTTCGAAGGCCTGCTCAACAGCGGTGAAGAGTTCGGCCGCCGCCTCCTCTCCGGTTTCCCCCTCGAACCGAACTCCGAGCCCGCATGGCTCTCCCACGTCGCCACCGACGGCGAGAGCTACGGCCACCACCACCGCCACGGCGAGATGGCTCTCTCCTACACCATGCACTGGCTCGAGGACAAACAGCACCTCAAGGTCACCAACTACGCCGCCTTCCTCTCCCGCTTTCCCCCGCGCTGGGAGGCCGAGATCGTCGAAGACACCTCCTGGAGCTGCGCCCACGGCGTCGAGCGCTGGCGCTCCAACTGCGGCTGCAACTCCGGCGGCCACCCCGGCTGGGAGCAGCAGTGGCGAGCTCCCCTCCGCCAGGCCCTCGATACCCTCCGCGACGCCATCGCCCCCCTCGCCGAGAAGCTCTCCCAGTCCATCTTCAAGGATCTCTGGGCCGCGCGCGACGCCTACATCCGCGTCATCCTCGATCGCTCGCGCCCCAGCACCGACGCCTTCTTCGCCCAGCACGCCACCCACGTCCTCTCTGCCTCCGAGCGCGTCACCGCACTCGAGCTCATGGAGCTCCAGCGCCACGCCCAGCTCATGTACACCTCCTGCGGCTGGTTCTTCGATGAGGTCTCCGGAATCGAGACCGTCCAGGTCATCGCCTACGCCGCCCGCGTCCTCCAGCTCGCCGGCCGCCTCTTCGGAAGCCTCGGCGCCGCGCTCGAGGCCGACTTCCTCAGAACCCTCGCCGCCGCACAGAGCAACATCCCCGAGATCAGCAACGGAGCCGAGGCCTACCGCCGTTACGTCACCCCCATGAAGATCGAACTCGAGCAGGTCGGCGCCCACTACGCCATCAGCTCTATCTTCCGCTCCTATCCCGAGCAGGGCGAGCTCTTCTGCTACAACGTCCGCCGCCTCTCCCACCAGGTCTTCACCTCAGGCCGCGGACGCGTCGCACTCGGCCGAGCCTGCATCGAGTCCCGCATCACCGAAGAGTCCGAAGAGATCTGCTTCGCCGTCCTCCACCTCGGCGACCAGAACCTATCCGCCGCCGTCCGCCGCTACGACTCCTCCGACCCCGAGCAGGTCGAAACCTTCGAGAAGTTCTCCACCGACGTCGCCATCGCCATGCGCCGCGCCAACCTCCCCGAGGTCATCCGGCTCATCGATCACCTCTTCGGCAGCATGGGCTACTCCCTCCTCTCCCTCTTCGCCGACGAGCAGCACCGCATCCTCCAGACCATCCTCACCCGCACCCTCAACGAGATGGAGGACTCCCTCCGCAAGATCTACGAGGACCACGCCTCGCTGCTCGACTTCCTCACCGACACCGGCATGCCCCCGCCCCCCGCACTCGCGGTCGCCGCCAACTACGCCATCAACTCCTCGCTCCGCCGCGCCATCGAGGCCGACCCCTTCGACGCCGAGCCGGTCCTCAGCCTCATCCAGCGCGCCGGCTCCGAACACATCACCCTCGACGCGCAGCAGTTCAACTACCTCGCCGGCCAGCGCATGAAGCGAGCCATGGTTCAGCTCGAAGCCGCCGTCTCCGGCGACGACTCCGCCTCCATCGCACTCACCAACGCCGTCATCATCGCCGAGACCCTCATCCAACTCCCCTTCGAGATCAACCTCTGGCAGGCCCAGAACATCTGGAATGACCTCCTCCGCCGCTCCGACAAAACCTACTGGACCGAACAGTGGATCGAAGACTTCCGTCGCCTCGGCGAAGTCATGAACATCCACGTCGACCAGCTCGTCACCGAAGAAGGCGTCAGCGCCTTCTGACCCGGCAGAAGCTCTCCAAAATCGCCGCTCATCCTGTCCGCATCGCTGCCGATGAAAGCACTGGGCAGTTCTGAAGCAATCAAAGGGGAGACAGGGATGATCCGGCAGGCGATCAATTGCGATATGTGCGGTGCAGAGAGGGTGGAGTCCACCAGCTTCTGGTTTGTAGCCGACGAACTCGGAGGAGAGATAAGACTGCGCGGCTGGGAGTCGCCAAAAAAATCCGGCAAGAACGTCAGGCACCTCTGCGGACAGAAGTGCGTCCAGCGCATGATGGACAACTTCACCGCATCCCTCAAGGCCGGTCAGCAGGCAGGGAAGGTCGCAAAGGAGCCCGCCCCCAAGACCGCCCCCCAGACCGCGCACCAGACCGCCGGGCCGGAGCAGGCCGACACGCGCGACAGCGACGACGAACGTCCTCTCCTCGAGCGCATGGGCTACGACCGTGAGACCGCAGCGTTCATCGAGGCCGACTCATGGGCCGGTCCCGCCAGGCCCAAGGACGCCCTCCGGCCCGCCGAGAAGGGCTTCATCCACGCCACCCGCATCAAGCCACAGGCCCCGCGGCCGTTCCAGCGCATGGCCTGAGCCATCAGCAAGCCTGGGTGCCCCACATCTCGCTTTTGAGATGTGGGTTCATTCGAGCGAAGCTCGAACCGCCTCCCCAACTGACAACCTGCAACCTGCAACTCCCCATGGGCCATTCCACCTAAGCCCCCACCGCCACCTCGGGCATAAAATACCCACATGCCCATCGACTCAACCGCCCCCCTCGCCGTCGCTGACCCCGAGATCGCCGCCCAGATCGAAAACGAGGTCCTCCGCCAGCACGAAGGTCTCGAGATGATCGCCTCGGAGAACTTCGTCTCTCGCGCCGTGCTCGAGGCCGCCGGAACCGTCTTCACCAACAAGTACGCCGAAGGCTACCCCGGCAAGCGCTACTACGGCGGCTGCGAGTTCGCCGACGTCGTCGAGAACATCGCCCGCGACCGCGTCAAAAAGCTCTTCAACGCCGAGCACGCCAACGTGCAGCCTCACTCCGGCTCCCAGGCCAACGCCGCCGCCTACATGGCCCTCGTCGCTCCCGGCGAGACCGTCCTCGGCCTCGACCTCGCCCACGGCGGCCACCTCACTCACGGCCACAAGCTCAACTTCTCCGGCAAGCTCTACCGCATCGTCGGCTACCAGGTCCGCAAGGACACCGAGACCATCGACTACGACGAGCTCGAGACCATCGCCCTGCGCGAGAAGCCCAAAATGATCATCGGAGGAGGCTCCGCCTACCCCCGCCAGATCGACTTCCCCCGCATGCGCCAGATCGCCGACAAGGCCGGCGCCTTCCTGATGATCGACATGGCCCACTTCGCCGGCCTCGTCGCCGGAGGAGCCCACCCCTCGCCCGTCCCGCACGCGCACGTCACCACCACCACCACCCACAAGACCCTCCGCGGCCCCCGCGCCGGCCTCATCCTCTGCACCCAGGAACACGCCGCCGCCATCGACCGCTCCGTCTTCCCCGGCCAGCAGGGCGGCCCCCTCATGCACATCGTCGCCGCCAAGGCCGTAGCTTTCAAGGAAGCCCTCGACCCCGCCTTCTCGACCTACGCCCACCAGGTCGTCTCCAACGCGAAGGCCCTCGCCGAGGCCCTCGCCGCCCAGGGCTTCCGCATCATCTCCGGAGGCACCGACACCCACCTCATGCTCGTCGACGTCTTCCAGAAGGGAATCCTCGGCTCCGAGGCGGAAAACGCCCTCGGCGAGGCCGGCATCACCGTCAACAAGAACGCCATCCCCTACGACACCAACCCGCCCATGAAGCCCTCCGGCATCCGCGTCGGAACTCCCGCCCTCACCACCCGCGGCATGAAAGAACCCGAGATGCGCCAGATCGCCACCTGGATCGCCCGCGCCCTCGACCAGCGCAACGAACCCGCCGCCCTACGCCGCATCCGCGCCGAGGTCACCGAGCTGGCCGACCACTTCCCCCTCTACAACTGGCTCCGCCACCCCCAGCCTGTCGCCTGACCGGTGTGCACAATACCTCTGAACCTCCCTAAAAAAGTGTCATCCTGAGCGAAGTATGACGCGTCCTTGGACGCGTCATACGCAGTCGAAGGATCTGCGGTTGCTGCAACGCGCAGCTACCCAGGACCTATTCATCGCCTCAAGAAAGTGTTTGCCGGGTCCCGCCCCACACCCCCAGGCGAGACTTCCAACCCCGCCCCCGCGTCCATCTCCTTGTCGGTTATTCCACGTCCGGAGCACTTCCCCATCCTCCCGGCCGTTGTAACGTGTTCACGAGGATTCGGCGATGCTCGATGAAGTACTCACCTGGCTCATGGCCATCCCCCTGCTCGGCTTCATCGCCGGCATGCGCGCCATGACCGCCATGGCCGCCATGTGCTGGTTCGCCTTTGCCGGCCAGCTACCCCTCGCTGGCTCCTGGGCCTGGTGGTGCGCCCGCCTCCCCGTCGCCATCGCCTTCACCCTCCTCGCCCTCCTCGAGTACGCCGCCGACTGGCGCTCCTGGATCCCCCGCCTCACCCATCCCGCCGTCCTCATCACCCGCTTGTTCTTCGCAGGCCTCGCCGGAGCCATCGTCGCCTCCGCCCTCAACGCCTCCGGAGTCGAAGGCGTCATCCTCGGCGTCCTCGGAGCCATCGTCGGCGCGCTCTGCACCCACCTCCTCCACCAGGAGGCCATCCGCCACCCCGGACTCACCTCCTGGCACGTCACCCTCGCCGAAGACATCTTCGCCATCGGCGCAACTATCGTCTCCCTGGGCATCATCACCAGCTAAGACAGTGGTTAGTGGTTAGTGGTTGGTGCTTAGTTGCTGGCCGGGTGCCGGGCGCCCCACTCATGACGCGGCCTTATTGCGGCATGAGTGGGTCATTCGAGCGAAGCTCGAACACGTTCCTGCCCTGCGAAACAACCCAACATCAACAGCCGCTTCGCCCCCCCAGCAAACCTGGACCAACCGGCTACAATAGTCCAGTCACACCGGAAGGGCACGTACAAGGCATGAGCTGGTTCAAACGCGAAGACAACGAGATCGTCAACGACGCCGAGCGTACCGTTCGTACCGAAGGCCTCTGGGTCCGCTGCCCCACCTGCCGCCAGGTCATCTTCAAGGCCGACCTCGAGACCAACCTCCGCGTCTGCCCCAAGTGCGGCTACCACTTCCGCATCGGAGCCCGCGAGCGCATCACAAGCCTCCTCAATCCCGGCTACGAACTCGTCGACCTCGATCTCCGCTCCACCGACCCCCTCGAGTTCACCGACCTCAAGCCCTACAAGCGCCGCCTCACCGAGGCCCAGGACAAGACCGGCCTCAACGACGCCATCGTCAACGCCCTCGGCAACATCGGTCCCATGCCTGTCGTCCTCTCCGTCATGGAGTACAGCTTCATCGGAGGCTCCATGGGCTCCGTCGTTGGCGAAACCATCGCCCGCGCCGTCGACCGCTCCCTCGAGACCCGCCATCCCCTCATCATCATCTCCGCCTCCGGAGGAGCCCGCATGATGGAGGGCATCGCCTCCCTCATGCAGCTCGCCAAGATCTCCGCCGGCCTCGCCCGCATGGACGACGAAGACATCCCCTACCTCTCCGTCATGACCGACCCCACTACCGGAGGCGTCACCGCCAGCTTCGCCATGCTCGGCGACCTCAACATCGCCGAACCCGGAGCCCTCATCGGCTTCGCCGGCCCCCGCGTCATCGAACAGACCATCCGCCAGAAACTCCCCGAAGGCTTCCAGCGCTCCGAGTTCCTCCTCGAACACGGCTTCCTCGACGCCATCGTCCCCCGCAAAGAGATGAAGCAATACCTCCACCAGGCCCTGGTCTGGATGACCACCGGCCAGAAAGAGCAAGCCGAGCAACCTGCCTAAGTTTTCGCTCGCCCAAGCTGGCTGTCTGTGCCGCCCCACCTGCAGTCGCCCCAATGTCCGTCATTCTGAGCCGAAGGCGAAGAACCCCCGCATTTCCCACCGCTCGCTGAGCCACAACCAACCGTTGGTCACGAAGCCCGCTGACCACCCAAGTGGGTGCCCGACACACGCGAAGCGTGTGTCGGCAGCACCGACTACTGCGCCCTCGTCATCGCCGCCTTCAGCACCGCCTCACTCTTCCTGTACTCCTCACTATTCGAAGGGCACGGCGGCGGTTCCTTATATCCGATCTGCGCCCACGGCGGTGGCAACGGGACAATCGCCTTCTCACACGACGCCGCCCGCAGATAATCCAGCGCGGTTCTGCCCTCGCGGTCTTTTGCCCTGGCATCCGCTCCGGCCTCAATAGCCTCTTTTAACTCATCCGTTTCCGTGCGCTGCGCCAGCAGCATCAGCGTCGTCACACCATCTGCATTCCTCGCATTGATATCGGCCCCGCTCTTCAGCAGCCGCTCGCTCAACCTGCCGTTGTACGCCGCCATCATCAGGGCCGTATCCCCGTGCAGCGAAGCCCGGTTCGCGTTCGCCTGCGCATCCAAAAGCATCCCGATCTCCTTATCGTCGTAGGTCAGCTCTGCCGCATACATCAGCGCCGTCCACCCGCTCTCATCCGCCGTCTGCTCCGCCGACGTCTGGCTGCCGGGTGCCCATTCATGACGCAGTCTCATCGCGGCATGAGTGGGACATTCGCGCGCAAGCGCGAACGCCTCTGGGTACGCCAAGCCTTCAGGCTTGGCCCTCTCTCAGGTCTCCAAATAAAAGGGGCTTTCAGCCCCCTGGGGTATGCCTTCCTCCCACTCGAACCGCCGAGTCACGTGTCAACCCCCTCAAACGAACAGAATCCCTGTAAATCACACACATCAAAAGGCCTATCTCTCCCCACAAGTGGCCGATTAATTCCCCTCCACCCTCTACAATTAAAAGAGATCAAAACAAGGCCCCGACCACACGGGGCCTTCGCATTTAGCTCAGACAAAACCAGAAGTACCAACCTAAAGTCTCTCTTTCGAAGACTTTGCACAAATAAGTGCGGGGGGGAGGGGTACCACCCAAAGAATCTTTCGAGCCCCTGTCCAAACCGCCATCCTCCAGCCGTCATCAAGCCAGCAGGAGATAATTCCTGACTACAGACGATCCAGGAGACACACGATGGAATACTTGCTACTGCTCTACTCAAACGAAAACGGCTGGAAGCAGATGACCCCCGAACAACAGCACCAGGGCTACGCCGCCTACATGGCCTACACTGAAGCCCTCAAGAAGTCCGGAGCCTACAAGGCAAGCCAGCGCCTCCAGCCCGTCGCCGCCGCGACCACCGTTCGCGTCGCCGACGGCAAGTCCCAGGTCCTCGACGGCCCCTACGTCGAGTCCAAGGAGCAGCTCGGAGGCTTCTTCCTCATCGAGGCCCCCGACCTCGACTCTGCCCTCGCCTGGGCCGCCCGCTGCCCCGGAGCCTCCCACGGCACCGTCGAGGTCCGCCCCATCTGGTCCATGGAAGCCAGCCAGACCGGAGCCATGCCCTCACATGAGGCAAGACTGGTTGGACAAAAATAGTGTCATCCTGAGCGTAGGCGCAGCCGGAGTCGAAGGATCTGCGGTTTCACGCTCCGCCATTCACGAAATCGCACTCAGGAGAAAACCGATGCGCAAGCTCCTCGCCTTCCTCCACGTCTCGGCCGACGGTTACTTCGCCGGCCGGGACGGAGACCTCAGCTGGACCCGCCACGAGCAGGACCCCGAGTACAAGCAGTTCGCCGACGAGAACGCCCGCCGCGACAGCGTCCTCGTCTTCGGCCGCTTCACCTACCAGATGATGGCCTCCTGGTGGCCCTCCCCCCTGGCCCTCGAGCGCGAACCCGTCATGGCCCCGCGCATGAACGCAGCCACCAAGGTCGTCTTCTCCCGCTCGCTCCCCGAGGCGACCTGGAACAACACCATGCTCGTGAAGGACAACGCCATCGACGAGATGCGCACCCTCAAGCAGCAGCCCGGCCCCGACCTCGTCATCCTCGGCTCCGGCTCCCTCGTCCGCCAGCTCGGCGAAGCCGGCCTCGTCAACGAGTTCCAGCTCCTCATCACCCCGGTCGCCCTCGGCGCCGGCCGCACCCTCTTCGAAGGCCTCGCAAAGAAGATCGAACTCGCCCACGTCTCCACCCGTACCTTCCAGAACGGCAAAGTACTCCTCATATACAAACCGCAGTCATCATGATGTCCAAGAGAGTCAAACCAAAAATAGAAGTGTCATCCTGAGCGGAGGCGCAGCCGAAGTCGAAGGATCTGCGGTCCGAGCACTCACTCAGCGCACGAGGCAGCAATGGAAGCCATCATCGAAGAGCAGGCACAACTTACAGCCGACGCGGTCGCGCGGCGAAGCTACGGCAAGCTCGTAGCCTTCCTCGCCGCGCGAACCCGCGACGTCGCTGCCGCCGAGGACGCCCTCTCCGACGCCTTCGCCGCCGCGCTCCGCGACTGGCCCCGCAACGGCTGCCCTGATAACCCCGAGGCCTGGCTCCTCACCGCCGCCCGCCGCCGACTCATCGACGCCGCACGCCGCCGCCAGACCTCCGACGCCGCCGTCCCGCAACTGCAACTCCTCTACGAGGAGCTCGAAGCCGAACTCGAAGCCGCGTCCGCCGAGCGAGAGATCCCCGACCGCCGACTCGCCCTCATGTTCGCCTGCGCGCACCCAGCCATCGACGCCGAGGTTCGCGCCCCGCTCATCCTCCAGGTCGTCGTCGGCCTCGACGCCCGCACCATCGCCTCCGCCTTCCTCGTCTCCCCGGCGGCGATGTCCAAGCGACTCGTCCGCGCCAAGACCAAGATCCAGCAGGCCGGCATCCCGTTCCGGATCCCGGGCCGCGACGAGCTCGCCGAGCGCCTCGACACCGTCCTCGACGCCACCTACGCCGCCTTCGCCGAGGGCTGGGCCGACCCCGCCGGGACCGACGTCGCCCGCCGCAACCTCACCGAGGAGGCCTTCTTCCTCGCCCGCCTCCTCGTCGAGCTGCTGCCCTCCGAGCCCGAGCCCCTCGGCCTCCTCGCCCTCATGCTCCACGCCGAGGCCCGCCGCCCCACCCGCCGCACCGAAACCGGAGACTACGTTCCGCTCGCGCAACAGAACCCCGTGCTCTGGAACACAGCGATGATCGAAGAAGCCGAAGATCTCCTCAAGCGCGCCGCGACACTCAACCTCATCGGCCGCTACCAGCTCGAGGCCGCGCTGCAGTCCGCCCACGTCACCCGCTGCCGCACCGGCCGCCACAACTGGCCGCAAGTCGTCCAGCTCTACGACGCCCTCGCAGCCCTCGCCCCCTCGCCCGTCGTCGAGATCAACCGCGCCCTCGCCCTCGCCGAGACCGAAGGCCCCCGCGCCGCGCTCGACGCAATGCCGAAGCCAACGGACGACGCGCGCCTCAACCAGTACCAGCCCTTCTGGGCCGCCCGCGCCGACCTCCTCGCCCGCATCGGCGCCTGCCGAAAGGCGCATGAAGCCTACGAGCTAGCCATTGGACTCGAGCGCGACCCCTCCGTGCGCCGCTTCCTCCAGCAGCGCCAGGCCGCGCTATCAATGTAACGAACTGTTATTCCGGCCGCAGCACGCAACATATGTTGATGTGTCATTCCGAGCGAAGCGAGGAACCCCCGCATTTCGCTCGCAGCGACGTAAATCCATGTGAAGCGACGCCTTCACACCGGCACTAAACTAAACCAAGCATGGAAGAAGCCAGCCCCTCACGCACCGCCCTCCGCGTCGCCATGCGCCGCGCCGCACACCAGCTCTACGACGCACCACCGCTCGTTCTCGAAGACCCCATCGCCGTCCCCATCCTCGGCCCCGAGTACCTCCCCGAGGTCGAGCGCACGCAGTTCAAGCTCCACAAGCCGCACTCCGTCGCCCTCCGCGCCTTCCTCGTCGCGCGCAGCCGCTACGCCGAAGACCTCCTCGCCCGCGCAGTCGCCGACGGCGTCACCCAATACGTCCTGCTCGGCGCCGGACTCGACACTTTCGCGCACCGCAACCCGTACCCGCACCTGCACGTCTTCGAGGTCGACCACCCCGCCACCCAGCAGTGGAAGCGTGACCTCCTCACCGCCAACAACATCGCAACACCCACTAGCCTCACCTACGTGCCCGTTGACTTCGAGCACCAGCAACTCGCCGCACAACTCGCCGCCGCAGGCCACGACGCCGCGAAGCCGACCTTCTTCGCCTGGCTCGGCGTCGTCCCGTACCTCACGCAGCCAGCCTTCCGCTCCACGCTCGCGCTCATCGCCTCCTCCCCCACAGGCTCGGGCCTCGTGATGGACTACGGCCAGCCCCGCTCCGCGCTCCCGTTCTTCGAGCAGCTCGCCTACGACTCCCTGGCCTCACGGGTCCAGCTCGCCGGCGAACCCTTCCAACTCTTCTTCACGCCGCCCGAGATGGCCCGCGAGCTCGCCGCCTTCCGCAGCTCCGAAGACCTCGGCACCACCGAGCTCAACACGCGCTACTTCGCCAACCGCAACGACAACCTGAAGCTCCTCGGCTCCGCAGGCCGCATCGTCAGCGCTTGGGTATAACATCGGTCGCATGAATCTTCCCGTGCGCCCACCTGTTGCGCCGATGCTCGCCAAGCGAGTCGACGAAGTTCCTGAAGGCGACACGTGGATCTTCGAGCCCAAGTGGGACGGCTTCCGCGCCATCGTCTTTCGCGACGGCGACGAGATCATGATTCAAAGCCGTGACCAGAAATCACTCAACCGCTACTTCCCCGAGCTGGTCGAAGTCCTTCTCCGCCAGCTCCCGCAACGCTGCGCACTCGACGGCGAGATCGTCATCGCAACGAGCAGCGGACTCGATTTCGACGCCCTCCAGCTCCGCATCCATCCCGCGGCCTCACGCGTCAAGCTCCTCGCGCAGCAGATCCCCGCATCGATCGTCTTCTTCGACCTGCTCACCCTCGACGATCGCGACCTCTGCTCCGAACCCTTCGAGCAGCGCCGCGCCGAACTCGAATCCGCACTTGCAGACGCCGCGCCACCGATCCACATCACGCCCGCAACGCGCGATCGCGCCACCGCGAAGGACTGGTTCCAGCGCTTCGAGGGCGCGGGCCTCGACGGCGTCATCGCCAAGCCCATCACCGGAACCTATCAGCCCGATAAGCGATCGATGCTCAAGATCAAGCACGAGCGCGACTGCGACTGCGTGGTCGCCGGCTTCCGCTGGCACAAGGACGCCGAGGACGAGGCCATCGGCTCGCTGCTGCTCGGCCTCTACGATGCCTCCGGTGCGCTGCAGCACGTCGGCGTCTGCGCCAGTTTCACGCAGCCGAAGCGCCGCGAGCTGGTGAAGTTCCTCGAATCCTATCGCACGAACGCGCTCGACAATCATCCTTGGCGATCGTGGGCCGAGGCCGGTGCCGACGCCGTGAACCAGCGCATGCCCGGCGGCCAGTCGCGCTGGAGCCAGGGCAAGGACCTCTCCTGGCAACCGCTACGTCCCGAGCTCGTCGTCGAGATCGCCTACGAGCACATGCAGGGAACGCGTTTCCGCCACATGGCACAGTTCCGCCGCTGGCGCACCGACAAGGCTCCCAAGGACTGCACCTACGCACAGCTCGAGGTCGTCCCCCCGCACGAGCTAACCGACATCTTCGCCACCGGCCGCTGACTCGTTCTTCTTTCGCGAACGCTTCGGCCGCTCCGGCATCTCACCACCCGCAGCGCGCCACTCACGCCACTTCCGCGTGGGGTCGTTGTCCGGATCGGGCGTCTCCTGCGCGGGCCGCATCTCCTCCGGAACGTGCCGCAGGTTCACGCGAATCCGCGTCCACGTCGACGAGCTGCCGCGCATCGAATCCACTAGCACATCGTCCACGGCCAGCAGCGCTGCAGCCTCAGCGTGACGCGCCTTCCATCGCTCCAGCCCTGCAAGCGCCTCGTCCTTCTTCGTCGAGTTCGCAATCACGATCAGCGGCATCTTCGACTGCCGACGCTTCGGCGCATCACTCTTCGCCTCTCCGTCATCGCTCTTCTTCGCCACACTCTTCTTCGCGCGCGAAGGCGCAACACGCGGAGCCTCACCCTCCATCTTGCGAAAGTGCGGTGGCCACGGAGCATCCCCCAGCCCCGCCGCCTCATCACGCGCGGCAAGCTCCAGCAGCGCCTCCAGCGACCCTGCAGCGCCGTCCATCTCCGCGTGCGGATTGCCCCTCTTCGCAAACCGCTCCGGCACGGTGAACACAGTGAACTCCGCCGGATCGCACTCCATCACCTCGTCCCACTCGAGCGGAGTCGAGACCCGCGCATCCGGCAGCGGACGCACCGAGTACGCCGAGCACGTCGTCCTGTCCTTCGCGTTCTGGTTGTAGTCCAGAAAGACGCCGTGACGCTCCTCCTTCCACCACTTCGAACTCGCCAGCTGAGGCACCCTGCGCTCCACGGCCCGCGACAGCGCAATTGCCGCGCGCCGCACCTCCGTGAACGTCCACCGCGGCTCAATCCGCACATTCACGTGCATGCCGCGCGAGCCGCTCGTCTTCGGCCAGCCGCGCAGCCCCACCTCTTCCAGCTGCGCCTTCACCTCCATCGCCACGCGGCGCACATCGTCCCACGCAACGCCGGGAATCGGATCAAGGTCCACGCGCAGCTCATCGGGATGATCGAGGTCCGCCGTGCGCACCGGATGCGGATGCAGCTCCATGCAGCCCAGGTTCACAATCCACGCCAGCCCCGGCGCATCGTCCACCACGATCTCCTCCGCTGTCCGTCCTGAAGGAAACGAGAGCGTCACCGTCCGCATCCACGCCGGCGTATCGCTGGGCGCGCGCTTCTGATAAAACGGCTCCGCCTCCGCACCGTTCACAAAGCGCTTCAGTACAATCGGCCGTTCGCGAATCCCCTGCAACGCTCCCGGCGCAACGCTCAGGTAGTAGCGCACGAGATCGAGCTTCGTCACCTTCACCTGCTTCGAGAAGTACAGCTTCTCCGGATGCGTCACCCGCACCTCGCGTCCATCGATCGAAAGAATCTCCGCGTCGTCGCTCACAGCTATTTGTCTCCTCGCTCAGATCAGCGAGATGATCTTGTCCCGCGTCGTCTGATCGTCGTCAAATCCGCCGTGCGTCGTGCTCTTCGAGTACGGCCCCGGAGCCTTGAAGACCGAAACATTCGGCAGGTTCAGCAGCGCGATCTCCGAGTTGAAGTACTTCTCCATTCCCAGGATCGGCGTCACCGTCCCCTTCTCGAACGACTGCGACACCAGGTACAGCAGCGAACGGCTGTACCCCAGAATCGGCTCGCACGTCGGGTCCTTTTGCTCCACATCGTCCGAAAGCTCGAACTGGTTGTACTGTTTCACCTTGCCGCTCTGGATCGCCGGCACCACGAGTTGCCTGAACACATCCGCGCGCACCGCCGGAGCCATGAAGTTCACCGTCTCAAACGTCCAGTTCAGCCGGCGGATGATGTAGCTGTGCGCAATCGCTCCCGCCGAGTGTCCGATCAGGTGCAGCCGCACCTTCGACGGGTCCTTGAAGTACGGCGACTTCAGGCTCGACCCATACAGCTTCATTCCGCCGCACTCCGGCGCGCCCGAGATCGCGTCCGCGTTCTGCTTCATCTCCCCCCACACCGACGTGCCTGGCACTGCGAGCAGCTTCTCCAGCCGCTGGTTCCACAGGTTCTTGATCTTGTCCAGCACCCCGCCGGTCACGCGCGGCTGCTTCGCGGCAATATCGAGCCACATGTCTTTCAGAGTCGACCACAGGTCCGTCTCCCACATTAGAAAGATGGGAAAGATCTTCTTGTTGTAGAGCGCCGGAATCCACTGCGCCGCGGTGTTCGACGCGCCGTCCTCCGACGTCAGCCCGCCGTGCGCGTAGATCGCAATGTCCACCGGATCGTTATCGCCCAGCCCCCATCGCGTCCGCGCCTCGCCCAGGTGCTGGTCGAGCAGAGCGTCCACGTCATCGTCCTGCGTGCGGAAGTCGCCCGTGTTGCTCAGCCTGCCGTTGTTCTCCATGTCGATGATGAACGGATCAAGCTCGCGATTGCGCAGCGTCTCATCGCTGGCCAGCTTTACTCGTCCCTGCTTCACGCGCAGCGTCGACGAGCGCGCGATCTCGCTGTGCAGCTCCGAACGCACGCCAAGCTGCGCCACCCAACAGTCCATCGCGTTCTCGATCCAGTCTTCGTACGTCAAAATCGCGCGGCCGCCTGTGCCCCAGTTCGTGTCCCACGAGTTGTGGATGATGAACCCCTCGCTCGTGTACCCCACAATCGCGAACGCGTGCGCGCCGTCCGATGGACCAGGTTTGTTCGCCGGAATAACCCAGTACTCTCCCTTCGCCTTCGCGTCCACGCCCTCCATCCAGCCCGAGTGGGACACCGCGCTCGCATACAGCGCGCCAATCTCGTTCAGCGCCACCTGCATGTCCGTCACCGAGCGCGTATCCACCCGGTAGTACGCACCCACCGGCCGCTTCACCGCATCCTGCCACCAGTCCTGCTCGGGGTCGGGATTCGGAGGCGGCATCGTCTCCGTCTCCCACAGCCGTGCCGCGCACGCGCCGTACTTGTACCAGCCCTTCATCGCGCCGCGCAGGCTCGATCCCGTATCCGCCGACGGGTCGCCCGGAAACTCGTCATACCGCCGAGCCATCGAGTACAGCATGTACGGCGAGACCTGCTCCATCTGCTCGCGCTTCGCCTTGTACTGCAGATGAAAGATCACGCTGGCCAGCGCAAACCCGGTGCACGCGCTCGTCTCATGCTGGTTCAGGATCGGAATCTCCAGCGGCGGCGCCAGCTTCAGCACCGGAACCACCGTCACTGAAGGCATATACGGCCGGTCGCGCAGATCAATGCTATCGGGAACGACGTTCCGCTTCGGCACCCACTTCGGCAGCGGAGACTTCTTCGACTCTGCCGCCGCCTTCGTTGCAACGGCCTTCTTCCCAGCGGTCTTCTTCGCCGCCGCACGTCTTCCCGCAGTCTTCTTCACAGCCATCCGGTCGCTCCTCATAGGAAAAGTGAAACTACGTGGCCCGATCGCTTCCAACATCCGCTCTAAGATATCGCAGCGCAACCTATCGCGGAGAACCCAGCTTCAGAAATCCTTCGCACGAAGGAACTCCTCCCTGGTAACGGTCGTCGCGAGCGGTGCTGTCGCCGCTACGCCTCGACTACGTCGTAAGGCCGCATCATCTCGTTGTCCTCATGCTCCAGCAGGTGGCAGTGCCACACGTAGCGCCCCGTATAGCCTGCAAACGGAACGATGATGCGCGTCACGTGTCCCTTCTCGCAGCGCACGGTGTCCTTCCACGCCGCCTCTTCGGGATCCGCGGAGATCGGTCGGCCGGTGTAACGCAGCTCGCCCGTATCCTGAAATCCGAAGACGTCGAACCTGCGCCGGTCGAGCAGCTGAAACCGCACCATGTGCAGGTGAATCGGGTGCGTGTCCTCGGTCAGGTTCACAAGCTCCCATATCTCCGTCGTGTTGATCACCGGCTTCTCCGTCACCGGCGCGTGCCACGGAGTCTTGTTCAGCATCATCCCCATCGACTCCTGCACATCGTTCATCGTCTCGTCGAGGGTTAGCCGTCGTGTCTTGATTGCGCTGGCCTCGGGAATCCTCTCGACCGGACGCAGTGTGGAGGGGAGGGAACTATCATCCGTCGTCTTCGATGCGGAGACACGAAACTGCATGATGTCGAAGCTGTCGCTCTTCAGGATGATCTTCTCGCCCGCATGCTGGCTGAAGTCGAAGACGATGTCCGCCCGCTCCGCAGGAGTCAGCAGTGCGCGTTTGGCCTTCACAGGAGCCGGCAACAGACCCTGGTCGCCACCGATGATGTTCATCTCCAGCAGATCGCCAAACGAGAGCCGGAAGAACCTTCCGTTCGAACCGTTCATCACGCGGAGCCTGTACTTTCGCGGCTCTACGTCGAGATAGGGCGCGAGCCTTCCGTTCGCCAGCATCACGTTGCTGTAGACCTCCGGAACCCACGGCTTCTTTTCATCGCCGGAGACCGGATACTCCAATTGCCCATCCGACCGCAGAAACCGATCGCACAGCATCAGCGGAATCTCATACTTGCCCTTCGGGAGGTTCAGCGCATCCTCAGCCTCATCGCGAATGAAGAAGAGTCCCTGCAGCCCAGCGTAGATGTTCAGCCGATTAATTCCCATCGTGTGGTCGTGATAGAACAGCAGCGCCGCATCCTGCCTGTTCGGGTAGTGATATGTAAACGACTTGCCCGGCACCACCCAGTCCTCGGGATATCCATCGCTCTTCGCAGGCGTGCGTCCGCCGTGCAGATGAATCACGCATCGCACCTCGGGCTGGTCCTTCTCTGCGCCGCAAAGCGTGTGATCGATCGGCAGAAAGTGCTTCGCCGGCAGGTGATTCGTCCACTCCACCATCAGCCCCTGTCCGCTGCGGGTCTCGAAGATCGGACCGGGAGACGTGCCATTGAATCCCCACATCCGCGTCGGAGGAAGATCACGATGCACCCTCTGATGGATCTCCTCCATCGCGACGCAATAGACCGGAATCTGCTTTGTCGCATCCTCCGGATCAGGCCGTACGCCACTGCTCTTCATCACAGCCGGCAGCGGCAGAGGGTCGACGTAAGGCTTCAGCTTGTTTGGATCGAGCGCCGTCGACGGCGGAGCCATTCCGCTTGCAACCGCTGCCCGCTCCATCGATACTGCCGCCGCAATCACTCCAGCGCGTCGCAAGAATCTTCGTCGTGAGATCAATCCCTGCCCTGCCTCTCTGTAAACAAGAACAAGGGTGCCGTGGTCCGTACAGGACCTCAGCACCCCCGCTCCTTCATTCCATTCTGCTGCAACGTTGTTTCGATTAGATCAACGTTGGCCAGTGCTCTCGTTCAGGAGGAACAATCCATGCTGCGGATTCCTGAAGTCAAACATACTCTCCAGCGAGCCGGCACGGCTGTCGAACGAGCCGTCGATGCGCTGTCCGCCAACCCAGTTGTCCTCGATGAACCGGAGGATGGAGCTCTGGTCCGTCAGCGTGTGATCCACGAAGTTGCGCTTCGCGTACGGCGAGATCACCAGCAGCGGCAGCCGCGGCCCGTACCCGCAGCGACCCTGGGCATGAGGAGCAGTGGGGCTTGGCAGCGCCGTGCTTCCATCTCCGCACGAACCCTGCGCAACCACCGCATCTGCCTCGGACGACGACTGGTTCACGATCGGCGCCATCTGATGATCGTACCAACCATCGGAGTCGTCATACGCGATCACCACCGCCGTGTGCTCCCAGTCCTTCGACTGCGTCTGCAGGAAGTTGATGACATGCACGATGAAGGTCTGCTCATCCAGCGGATCGGAGTATCCCGCGTGGCCGTCCTGGAAGCCGGAAGCCTTCAGGAAGCTGACCGCAGGATAGTTGCCCGCCTTCACCGCAGCGTAGAAGTCGTTGATGTCGTACTGGTGGTTGCCCGGATCCCCCGCGAAGCCGATCGACTTCACCGAGGTGGGCCGGGCATGCGTCAGGTTCGCCGTCGAAGTGTAGTACTGGAACGGCTGGTGGTGAGGGATGTAGTCCGCCTTCTTGGTGTTGGTCACCGTCGAGGTGGTGCTGCGGTTGCACCCAGTCGATCCGTCCGCATTCACAGCCGTCAGGTCGAAGCCGCCTTCGAAGAAGCCCCACGTCACGCCTTTGGTGTTCAGCAGGTCGCCGATGTTCTGGCCGCCGAACCGCACCGTGCCCGAGCCCGAGCACACATCGCCGATCGGGTCAGCATCGTTGACCAGCGTCAGCGCGCCGTTGCCATCGGGCACCACCGAATCTCCAGGGCTCTGCGAATCAATAACACCGCCCGTCTGCCCCGAGATCAGGTTGATCGCGCCCGGCGTCGAAGGCCCGAACGTCGTGTTGAACGAGTTGTCGCTCATCGCAAACTGCTGCGCATAGTTCCACAGCGCCGTCACCGTGTTGCCGTCGTAGTAGCCCATCACCAGACCATTGCTCGTCTGGCCCGTCGGCGGAGGCCCCGGAACGCCCGTGTACTTCGGGAACGCATCCATCAGCCCGCCACGCACCGCCTGCTGCTCGGCCGTGTAGTCATGATCCTGATCCGCGGTCGCTGCTTCCGAGCGGCCCAACCGAAACGGGTTCGATGCCCCGGTTCCGTTCACGGTCTTGTTCAGGAAGTTGGGGTTGTTGGTGAGCAGAGCATCGGTGTATCCATTCACCCCTGGGGTGTCCGGGTCCGCCTTGAACTTCGGTTCCCCCTGAGGATTCAGCGCATTGGGATAGGTTCCGAAGTAGTGATCGAAGGAGACGTTCTCCTGGAAGATCACAACCAGGTGCTTGATCGGCGTGGCCGTCTCAGAGCTGCCCTGTGACGGTTGCTTGAAGATGGAATTCGCTGATTGTGCGGCCGCAAAACCCGGACCGGTAATCTGTCCTGCAACCAGCAGACTGGCGACAGTACTCGCAAAGAACTTACGCATGATGCCTCCTTTTAGGCAAAGGGCCGATCGTGTCGGCCTCTGTCAAGATGTACTCATGCGCAGTGAAATCCGGGTGACGGCTCGATAAAAAAATATCCACAGAAAAATCGCGCAGCCACCGCGACTTTTTTGCTGCGCAGGAGTTGCGTCAAAGACGAGCGCAACGAAGAAGGCGGCGAGCAACATGCTCTCGCCGCCTCAGGTTTGCGTTGCTTGTGACAGTAAGTTATTGATTACGCCCGCGTCCGGCCTGCGCGCCCGTCGTATCCGGCTCGCCGGTCGAGTTCGGATAGATCCCCTGGATCGGCGCCGTCTTCTCGCGCTCAAGCTCCGGGTGCGGGAACGGCTTGCGCGGCATCATCGCCTCGCGCTCGCTCGTGTTGTACAGGAAGATCGCCTCGACGATTGCCGCCTGCTCGAGATCCGCAGTGTGCAGACGATCGTACGTGTCCATGTCGGAGTGGTGCGTCCGCGTCTCGTAGTCCATCGGGTCCTGGATGTACTGGAAGCCCGGCAGCCCTACCGCGTCGAACGACAGATGATCCGTGCCTCCCGTGTTGCGGAAGCTGATCGTCGAGACACCGAGGTCCTTGAGCGGAGCAATCCACTGCGCGAAGATCGGCGCAATCGCGTAGTTCTCCTGCGTGTACACGCCGCGAACCTTGCCCGTGCCGTTGTCCAGGTTGTAGTACGCGTCCAGCGTCTCCCACTCCTTCGTCGTCGTAAGCTTGCCGCGCTGGCGCATGAAGCCGGGAACGCTCGCTGGGTCCGGATGCTCCGGCTCCGCAAACGTTCCGAAGTGCTGCTTCACGTAGCCCTGCGAGCCGAACAGTCCCTGCTCCTCACCTGACCACAGCGCAATCCGAATCGTGCGCTTCGGCTTTACGCCCAGCGACTTCAGGATGCGCACCGCCTCCATCGCAACCACCGAGCCAGCGCCGTTGTCCGTCGCGCCCGTGCCCGAGATCCAGCTATCGAGGTGCCCGCCGACCATCACCACCTGGTCCTTCAGCTTCGGATCGGTGCCCGGAATCTCGGCCACCGTGTCGAAGCCATGCTCGTGATCGCCCGTGAACTTCGTCTCGATGTTCACCTCGAGCGTCACCGGAACCTTGTGCTCCAGCATGCGCGCGATGCGGTTGTAGTGCTCGATCATCATCACTGCGTTCGGAACCGTAACCGCCGTCTCCTTGGTCTGCGCGCCGCGAACCAGGTTCGCTCCGTTGTCGTCGAAGATGATGCCCGCGCCGCCGCCGCTGCGTCCGTCGCGCGTCGGCGTAATGATCGCGGCCACGCCCTCCTCCGTCATCATCTTCAGCGCCGCCGTGCGAACCTGCTGCAGCCGCGCGCGGTCCGCCAGAAGCTGCTGAACGTTCGGCGCGCCGGCACGAGCCTCGGGATAGTTCTCCATCTCCTTCAGCTCTTCGTCCGTGTAGCGATGGAACAGCGGGTTGTCGATATCAGGCGTCGTGCGGCTCGCGCCGAACAGCACGATCTTGCCCTTCAGCGTGCCCTTGTACTTCTCCAGGTCCTTCGCGTCGGTGATGTTGATATACACCGCCTCGCCCGTCACCGGCCCGCTCGTCGCCGGAGACCACGGAGCAGCCTGCAGCCATACTGGCTCGGTGTCCGGAGTGATCATCCGTCCCCACGTATTCACCTGCTGCCAGCCCATCCCGAACTCGCCCCAGTCCTCCAGGCGCGCGTTCTCGAGACCGATCTTCGTCAGCGTCTCCTTCGTCCACTCGTTCGCTTTCGCCATATTCGGCGAGCCCGTCAGCCGCGGCCCAATGCCGTTCGATAACGCATCAGCAAACTCCATCACGTGCGAGTGCTTGAACCCCTCCTCGCGAATCCGCTCATACATCGTCAGGTCAAGGTTCTCTTTGGCAGGCTGCGGGCCGTAGTAGGAAGGCGTATCCACAACAGATTCCTTCGGCGCGGCCTTTTTATCGGCGGCGACAGAAGGAAGGACAAGGCTGGCGATGGCAGCGCTACAACAGCTCCAGCGCACAAACGTGCGTGTAAATGACATGAGTGGTGGTCCTCCAGGATGGAAGCAGTTTTTCGGATTACGAAGAATCTACAGGAAAGACGGTTCCCGACTTGGAAAAAGTTTCAGTATCAACGGGATTCCGAATGACCCCCGCCCCATGAGAAAATCTCTCCCATGAGTGATTTCATCCCGAAGCCAAGCGGCCCCAAGATCGGCGGTCTCGGCCCCAAGGCCCAGAAGCTCCAGGCCCTGCGCGAAAAAGCCGCACAGCAGAAGAACGGCAAATCCTTCTCCACAGCCTCCAACGCATCGGTCAAGACAAAGGACTCCTTCGCCGGAACCAAGAAGACCAACTTCCAGCGCAAGGCCACCTAAAGCCAAAAGCCCACCAAACCGGGTGCCCCATCTTCGGCGCGCAGCGCCTAAGGTGGGCATTCGAGCGAAGCTCGAACCCGCCTCATCACAGCAGCACCTACGCCCCGCGCGTCACCCGCCGCACCCACATCGTCCCCAGAACCCCCCACGCCACCACCAGCGTCACAATCCCCACCACCAGCCCACCCCGCTGATAACTCAGCGCTAAGTCCACCGTCTGGTGCATCGCCGAGTTGTACACCAGGATCCCCACGATCCCCAGAAACGTCGCCGCAAAGAACGCCGCAAACGCCGTCGCCGCCCCGATCAGCAGCCTTGAGAACAGCCCCAGCCTCCCCAGCGGAACCCCGAACAGCCGTCCCCCTTCGCCCTGTCCCTGCTGAATCAACCCTTCGCCCTGCGATCCTTGCGCCATACCAGTAGAATACTGCCTTATGGCAGAAGGTGTTCAGAACGGACTGGTACGGGCCGCGCAGGTCGCCCGCGAGACAGCGGTGCGCCGCGCACCCAACGGCATCGCCTACGCCGCATTCGGCGACAACTCCCTCGCCGACGCCGACCTCGAGCGCATCGTCCAGGCCGTCCCCACCGCCGTCGCCGCCGCGCTCGCGCGCAAGGCCTACTACTTTGTCCCCCTCGCACTCTCCGAAGGCCGCGCCGGCGACGACGCCACCCTCATCGCCCTCGCCTACTCCACCGAGCTCGGCGACCAGGCCATCTGCCATCGCAACGTCGCCCTCGAAAACGCCGAAGGCGTCTTTATCTCCACGCGCCTTCTCGGCGATCGCTTCGCCCTCGCCTTCGAGTTCTTCATCAACGTCGGCCACGCCTTCGTCGACATCGCCGGCGTCCCCGACTCCTTCCAGGAGCTCGTCTGGTCCCAGGCCCTCTCCGACATCCGCGGCGAGACCTCCCACGACGCCTGGGAGTCGCGCAACCAGTCCCTCGCCGGCGACCGCGCCTCTACCAAATCCGAAGGCAAGCCCATCGTCGACGAGCGCGCCAAGACCGCCTTCCTCCAGAGCGCCTTCTCCGACGCCATCGCCATCTACCTGCTCTCGCTCTCCCTCGACTTCGACTACGCCGAGCTCCGCGAGCGCGAGTACCCCCTCCTCGCCCCCCAGGCCCTCGCCGACCGCCTCCGCCTCATCGCCAAACTCTTCCCCCCAAACCCCGGCTACGAGTTCTCCATCCGCTACCGCCGCCGCGCCTAAACCGAGACCATCTCCCCCATCTCGCGCATCGTCGCACGCAGCCACGCATGCGCGGCATCCGTGTTCACTCTCGGGTGCCACGTCATGATGTAGCGAAACCCCGCGATCTCCGGCGGCGGCTTCAATATCCTCACCGCTCCGCCGCCAAGCGTCCCCTCCGCAAACCTCCGCGGAACCGTCGCGATCAGCCTCGTCCCCACGGCGCACCGCATCGCGGCCTCGTGATACGGAACATGCATCGCAATCCGGCGGCGATAGCCCTTCGCCTCCAGCGGCTTGTCCGGAATCACCTGCGAGCCGCCCTGAATGGTGACGCTCACATGATCCGCCCTGATGTACTCCGCGATCGTCATCTGCCTTCGAAACCTGCTCTTCGCGTCTACCACGCACACAAATTCCTCGTCGTAGATCATCTGGCTCTGCAGCTGCGCGGGAACCTCCACCGTATTCGCGCTCAGCACCAGATCAACACTGCCGCGCACCAGCGCATGGAAAACCTCCGCGTTCCACGCCACAAAATCCAGCCGTGCTCTCTTCGCCGCCGGCAACACATCCCGACAGATCAGTGGAGCCAGCACCGCCGCCGCATTGTCCGTCACGGCGATGCGAAAGCTCGCCTGTTCCACCGCCGGGTCGAAGGTCGACCCGCTCAGTAGACGATCCAGCTTCGGCAACATCACCTCCAGTTCCTGTATCAGCCGCTGGCCCTGGGGAGTCGGTTCGTATCCCTTCGCCGTCCTTACCAGCAGATCGTCATGAAACATATCGCGCAGCCGTGCAAGTCCTCGGCTCACCGCAGGCTGGCTCACCAGCAGCCGCTCAGCCGCGCGCGAGACATTGCGCTCCTCCGCCAGCACCGTGAAAACAACTAATAGATTCAGGTCTGCTTGCCGCAATTGGTTTATACGCATGCTGAATAATCTATATCAATACTATGCATTGGACGTATAGCTGAACCGAGCGCAATCTTGAACCTGTAAGCCGCTTCGAGGAACAAACGAAGCGCGAAAGGAGAAAGACAATGGCTAAGACAGCAATCATCACTGGAGCATCCCGCGGCATCGGCCGCACCGTCGCCAAGCGCCTCGCCAAGGACGGCTTCGCCGTCGTCATCAACTACGCAGGCAACGCCGCCGCAGCCGAAGAGGCCGTCGCCGAGATCCGCGCCGCCGACGGAGACGCCATTGCCATCAAGGCTGACGTCGCCAATCCCGACGACGTCAAACAGCTCTTCGCCAAGACCATCGAGGCCTTCGGCCGCATCGACGTCGTCGTCAACAACGCTGGCATAATGCCGCTGTCGCCCATCTCTAAGGGTGACGTCGAGACCTTCGACAAGACCATCGCCACCAACCTCCGCGGGACCTTCCTCGTCATGTCGCAGGCCGCGCAGCACATCGCCGAAGGCGGACGCATCATCGTCTTCTCCTCGAGCGTCCTCGCCAAATCCTTCCCCACCTACGGCCCCTACATTGCGTCCAAGGCAGGCGTTGAAGGCCTCGTGCCTGTGCTCGCCAACGAGCTTCGCGGAAGCAACATCACCGTCAACGCCGTAGCGCCCGGACCAACCGGCACCGACCTCTTTCTCAACGGCAAATCGCCCGAGCAGATCGCCCAGCTCTCGAAACTAGCTCCGCTCGAGCGCCTCGGCCAGCCTGAAGACATCGCGAATGTCGTCAGCTTCCTTGCCGGCCCCGACGGCGCATGGGTCAACGCACAGATCCTTCGTGCCAACGGAGGCTTTGCCTGATTCCGGGCTAGCGCTCATCGTCACAACTCATTCGCACAATAACCGCGACCACATCGCATACAGGAGAGCCTCGCCATGAAGAACGTCATCGTTGTCACCGGAGCATCCTCGGGCTTCGGAGCCCTCACCGCCCGCGCCCTCGCCACAGCCGGACACACCGTCTACGCCAGCATGCGCGAGACCACCGGCCGCAACGCCCCGCAGGTCGAAGCCGCGAAGCAATTCGCCAGGGAGAACAACGCCGACCTCCGCACCATCGAGCTAGACGTCGCCTCCCAGGACTCCGCCGACGCCGCAATCAAGCAGATCGTCGCCGAAAACGGCCGCCTCGACGTCGTCATTCACAACGCCGGCCACATGGTCTTCGGTCCGGCCGAGGCCTTCACCCCCGAGCAGCTCGCCGAACTCTACGACATCAATGTTCTCAGCACGCAGCGCGTCAACCGCGCCGCGCTTCCACAGCTTCGCAAACAGAAGTACGGCCTCGTCGTCTGGATCTCGAGCTCCAGCAGCGCGGGCGGAACACCTCCATATCTCGCGCCATACTTCGCCGCGAAGGCCGCGATGGACTCTCTCGCCGTTATCTACGCTCGCGAACTCACTCGCTGGGGCATCGAGACCTCCATCATCGTCCCCGGAGCCTTCACCGGCGGCACCAATCACTTTGCTCACTCCGGCCGTCCCGCCGACACGGCACGCGCCGCCGAGTATGAAGCAGGCCCCTACGCCAACTTCGGCGATCAGGTGATGAAGGGCTTCGCCGGCATCGTTCCGCCTGACGCCGACGTCAGCGCCGTCGCCGAGGCTATCGTCAAAGTCGTCGATACGCCCTTCGGCAAACGCCCCTTCCGCGTCCACATCGACCCCACCCAGGACGGCGCCGAGGTCGTCAACATGGTCTCTGATCGCGTCCGCGCCGAGCTTCTCCGCCGCATTGGCCTCGCCGACCTGCTCGCCCCGGCCAAACTCGTCTGAGGAAGGTACCCGGATGAACACCGTCAGCTCTCCAGCTCCCTCGGCGCCGCCATGATTCAACCCGTGTAGCATGACAGGCAAGGTTCGCAACCAACACGCTTGGGAGGCAGGGGGATGCACGATCGATCTCGAATATTGCTCGCCCTGCTCATCCTCTGTCCCCTGGCAGCCGCACAGGAGACCCACACCCACAATCCGCCCGAGAAGCTCGGAAGCGTCTCCTTTCCCATCTCCTGCACCCCAGCCGTTCAGCAGCACTTCGACCGCGCGGTGGCCCTGCTTCACTCCTTCGCCTATACCGCCGCCGAAGACGCATTTCAGCAGGTCGCCCAACTCGACCCGCACTGTGCCATGGCCCATTGGGGAGCAGCCATGACCTGGTTCCACCAGCTATGGGACCTGCCCCTCTCTCCCGCCACCACATCGCTTGCGCGAAACCAGATCCAGCAGGCGCAGCAGATCGGGACCACCTCCGAACGCGAGCGCCAGTTCATCCATGCGCTCAGCCTCATCTACCAGGACGACGCCGTCCCCTACCGCACGCGCGCGTCGAGCTACGAGCGGGCCATGAGTGACCTCGCCTCCCGGAACCCGCGCGATGTCGAGGCGCAGGTCTTCTACGCGCTCGCTCTTCTGTCCAACGCCTCTCCATCCGACAAGACCCACGCAAAGCAGAAACAAGCCGCCGATCTGCTTGAACCACTCGATCGCACCTACCCGGAGCACCCCGGGATCCCTCACTACCTCATCCACGCATACGACAATGCGGAGCTCGCACCAAAAGGCCTCCCGGCGGCGCGAGCCTACTCCCAGATCGCGCCCTCAGCGCCCCACGCTCTGCACATGCCCTCGCACATCTTCACGCGCCTCGGCCTGTGGGACGACTCCATCGCCTCCAACCGTGCAGCAAGAGAAGCCGCGCACCAGCAGGGCGACACCGGAGAAGAGCTGCACGCCATGGACTATCTCGTCTACGCCTATCTTCAGAGCAGGCGCGACCAGGACGCGGCCCAGGTCATCCAGCAGCTGAAGGACATGCCTGGGCTCAACGCTCGGGACTTCAAGATCACCTACGCCGCGACCGCAATGCCCATTCGCTATGCAGTCGAGCGCAGCCAATGGGCCGACGCCGCTGCCATCGTTCCCCCCGCAGGAGCCCCGCCCCACGTCGTCGCCATCGCCGTCTGGGCGCGCGGCCTCGGCCTCGCTCGCACCGGACACCCCGCCGAAGCACGCACGCAGATCGTTCAACTGCGCCAACTCGAACAGCAGCTTCGCACCTCAGGCAACGACTACTGGGCCAACCAGGTGTCGATCCTGAAGCGCGAAGTCACGGCGTGGTCGGCCCAGGCCGACAGAAAGCACGACGAAGCCGTAGCCGCAATGCGCGCTGCCGCCGATCAGGAGGACGCCATCGAGAAGCTTCCCGTCACCCCTGGCCCAATCGTTCCGGCCCGCGAGCAACTCGGCTATCTGCTCCTCGAGCAGCATCAGCCAAACCTGGCCCTCAAAGAGTTCAGGACCGCACTCGCAGATGCCCCCGGACGCCGCGGAGCCTTGCAGGGCACCGCGCAAGTTGCCGAACTCTCCAGCCGCAAATAGATTTCACAGCCCTGTTTTACCGGCCAGGTGTCCCACGTCAACGCCGTGTGGCATGGCCCGCAAAATCGACACGATAGCTGCAGCGACACAACTATATCGAATATTGTAATATTTATATATGCGCGATTCCCTACGGCGCTTCAAGGCTGACATCTTCCAGGCCCTTGCTCATCCCACCCGCATCGCCATCCTCGAGCTCCTCAGCTCCGGCGAGCTCTCTGCAGGAGTGCTCATCGAGAAGCTTGGCATGGAGCAGGCCAGCGTATCCCAGCACCTTGCCGTACTCCGGGCAAAACAGCTCGTCGTCAATCGAAAGTCCGGCAACCAGGTCTTCTACTCCATCCGCGACCCCCTCATCGTCGAGGTCCTGAACCTCATGCGGACCTACTTCCATGCCCATCTCAAAGAGTCCCTGGAGATGCTCGATGAGATGGAGAAGCCATTGGAGACTGCACGTTGAGCTACCCACCCACTCTTACTCGTACCGAGCAGAAGTGGCTGCCACGCTCCATCGAATGCCTCCGCGGCTACACGGCCCGCGAACTCTCGCACGATCTCGTCGCCGGACTGACCGTCGGTCTGGTTGCTCTTCCTCTGGCCATGGCCTTTGCCATCGCCTCCGGAGTCCCTCCGCAGGCCGGCTTATACACCGCAGTCGTTGCCGGCTTCCTGATCTCGGCCCTGGGAGGATCGCGCACCCAGATCGGCGGACCGACCGGCGCCTTCGTCGTCATCGTCGCCGGCATCGTGGCGAAGTTCGGTCTGGACGGCCTGGCGCTCGCCGGAATGATGGCCGGCCTCCTTTTGCTGATCATGGGTTTCACCGGTCTGGGATCGGCAGTCAAGTACATCCCCCGGCCCGTCACCATCGGCTTCACCAACGGCATCGCCCTGCTGATCGCATCCACCCAGATCAAAGACTTCTTTGGCCTGAAGACGCCGCCGGTCCCCAGCGAGTTCCTTCCTCGCATCAAAATGCTGCTCCACTACGCCGGTACTGCGCACTGGCAGACGATCGTCGTGGCTGCGGCTTCGCTCGCCATCATCCTGCTGTGGCCCCGGCTGACCAAACGTGTTCCCGGCTCGATCGTTGCTCTGCTTCTCTCCACGCTCGCCGTCGCTCTCTTCCACGTACCCATTGAGACCATCGGCAGCAAGTTCGGCGGAATCCCGCAGGGCTTTCCGCGCTTCACAATGCCCAGCTTTCACGCGGCGCAGATTCTGCCTCTGCTTCCGTCGGCCTTCACGGTTGCCATGCTTGCGGCGGTCGAAAGCCTTCTCTCCGCCGTCGTCGCCGACAGCATGAGCGGAGACCGCCACAACTCCAACGTGGAACTGGTGGCCCAGGGAGCCGCCAATCTCGTCTCGCCGCTCTTCGGAGGCATCCCCGCCACCGGGGCCATCGCCCGCACGGCGACTAACATCCGATCCGGCGCGCAAACCCCCGTAGCCGGCATGGTGCACGCGCTTACGCTGTTTGCCATCCTTCTGGTTGCGTCACCGCTGGCCCGCTTCGTCCCGCTGCCAACTCTGGCCGCCGTCCTCTTCGTCGTGGCCTACAACATGGGAGAGTGGCGAGAGATTGCATCCATCTTGCGCCTCTCAAAGACAGACATCGCCGTCTGGTTTACGACCTTCGCGCTGACTGTCTTCGCCGACCTCACCGTAGCAGTCGGCGTCGGCATGGCCCTCGCCGCGCTCCTCTACATCCGTCGCATTGCAGAGACAACCACCGTCGCTCCCGTGACATGCGAGTACCTCCAGGACGGACAGGCCCACATCCTGCAGGACAAGGACATTCCCTCCAACGTCACCATCCTGCGCATCCACGGCCCCTTCCTCTTCGGCACAACCGAAAAGCTCGCCGAGGCCACCAAAGACCTCTCCTCCTTCGGCGATATCGTCATCCTCCGCCTTCGCAATATGACCGCGCTCGATGCCACCGGCATCCACGCCCTCGAACAGTTCTCCGACCGTCTTGGCCGCGTAGGCAAATCACTCCTGCTCTGCGGCGCACGCGAGCAGCCGGCCCGCCTCATCTCACAGTCGGACTTTCTCGACCACGTGGGAGCCGAAAACGTCCTCCCTCACGTTCAGGCCGCCCTCGCTCGCGCGAGAGAGCTCCAGGGAGACTTCGAAGGCGTCGGCCACGACCTCGCTCTCGATCTCGAGCGTCAACCACTCTAAATAAATCGCTCTCACCGCATCCACTCAGGAGGTTTCGTGAAGTCCTTACTCAAGCTGCTGGCAAGTATCGGCAAGGCCTTCGGCATATCCAGCCCATCCGATAACGTCCGATCAACTCCTTCGCGAAAGCTGAAGAGCGAACAAACCTCAGCCACCTCCGATTCGCCGTCACAACCTAACGCGTAACGCTTCACGGTCGATTCGACTCTCGCGCCTGCCGCTGTACCCTTAGCCCGCCTCGGTGCATCCAATCCACTCGGAGCCACGAACGCCATGCCCCTCATCCGAACCTGCCCACACTGCGGCCAGAAGAACCGCGTCCCCGCCGAGCGTCTCGCCGACACCGGCCGCTGCGGCAGCTTCAAAAACGAGCTCGCCCCCCTGAGCGAGCCCGTCGCCGTCGACACCACTCTCTTCGACGAGATCGTCCAGAACGCACGTGTACCCGTCCTCGTCGACTTCTGGGCCGAGTGGTGCGGCCCCTGCCACATGGCCGCCCCCGAGGTCAAACAGACCGCCGCCAACTCCGCTGGCCGCGCCCTCGTCCTCAAGGTCGACACCGAGCAGAACCCCCAGCTTGCCGCCCGCTACAACGTCCGCGGAATCCCAAACTTCGCCGTCTTCTCGAGCGGCAAGCTCGTCACCCAGCAGGCCGGCGTCGTAGGCCACCTGCAGATGGCGCACTGGCTCGACCAGGCCCGCTCCTCCTAGCCGCCACTACTCCGCCCGCAGCATCTCCACCGGATCAACCTTGAGCGCCCGCCACACCGCAGGAACCGCCGCCACCAGCACCGCCGCCGCAATCGTCGCTAGCGGAACCACCATCATCGCCAGATCCGTCCCCTTCACCCCATACAGCAGCGAAGCAATGTACCGCGTCGATCCCATCCCCAGCGCGATCCCCGCCGCCGTGCCCACCACCACCGTCACCGCAATCCCCGCCCCGACCCTCCGTACAATGTGCACCACGCGCGCTCCCAGCGCCAGCCGTATCCCGATCTCCCTCTCCTGCTCGATCACGCTGTAGTGCAGCACGCCATACAGACCAATCGCCGCCAGCAACAGAGCCACCGCGCCAAAGAAGAACGACAGCATCGCCAGCACCCGCTCGCGAATCGTCTGCAACCGGTTCAGCTCCTCCTGCGTCTGCACATTCACCACGCGCATATCCGCCCGAGCCTTGGGAACCTCCCGACGCATCGTCGCCGCCATCGCCATCGGGTTCTCCGACGACGTCTTCACCACCATCGTCAGCATCGGAGGCAGCCCCACCTCAGCCGCAGCAGCACCGCTCAAAGGCTTGGGCCGTCGCGCAAACGGCGTAAACACCTCTGGCAACATCGGCTCATGAATACTCCGGTAGTACGCATCGCGTATCACCCCAACCACCTGTATCCGATCTCCGCCACCATTCCCGCCCGGTTTCACGAAGACCCTTCCCACGACATTCCCTCCCCCCAGAAACCTCTTCGCAAAGGTCTCGTTCACAATTGCGACATCGGGAGAAAAGTCCCCGTCCCGAAAGTCCCTGCCATCCACCAGCGGAATCCGCATCGTCTCCAGCCATCCCGGAGAGACATCAAGGAAGTACGCAAGGTCCGTGCTCGGCGGCGCTCCATTTACCGAGATCGTATTGTTCATCGCTATGCCCTTCAGCAGCGGCCAGGAACACAACGACACCTGCTCCACTCCCGGCACCGTCCGCAGATGTTCTGCCACATCATCCCACGCCGCCATTGGCACGCCCGGCTTGCCCGTCGTCTCCAGCAACAGCAACCGTTCGCTCGAAAATCCCGTCGGCTGCGACGACAGCTTCTTGAACGTCGCCACAAACAGCCCCGCCACAAACAGCACCACGAAGCAGAACGCCACCTGCGCCCCGATCATCGCATGCATCACCCTGCGCCGCGAGCGCGGTTCCTCGCCTCCCTTCAGCACGCTCACCGGCCTCACCCACGAGGCCCTAAGCGCAGGCAGCAGCCCGAACAGCAGCATCACCCCCACCGTCAGTACCACACCAAACGCAATCACCCGCGCATCCGCCGGCAGCAGCAGCTGCACCGGAGCATCCGGCCGGTCGATCAACCTCACCACCATCGGCGCCGACCACCACGCAAACAGCGCCCCTCCCGCTGCAGCCAGCACGGCCAGAAGACCGCTCTCCACCATCACCATCTGGACCAGCCGCCAGCGCCCCGCGCCGATCGAGACCCGCAGCGCCATCTCCTTCGCCCGCCCCGCCGCCTGCGCCGCCATCAGGTTCGCCACATTCGCGCACGCAATCAGCAGCACCATCATCACCAGCACTGCCAGCGCCATCAGCGCCGGACGATACTCCGTCTGAAATCCCGAGACGCCCGTCGGAGCCCAGCTCATCACCAGTTCATTGCTCAGAACATTCTTCAGCGTCTCCTTGGAGAGCCCCCTCGCCCCACTCAGCCGCTTCTCCTCAAACTGATGGCTCACCGCCGCCAGCTTATCCCGCACCGGCTTCTCCGCCACGCCCTCATGCAGAGCCACCAGCGTCCGGAACCACGTCCAGTCGTTGCGCGTCACCCCTCGATGCATCGCCGTCGGCAGAAACACATCCACCACCGTCCCCGGAGCCGTCCCGGTGAACCCCCTCTGCGCCACGCCCACAATCTCGTACACGCCACCCTGATAGTGCAGCGTCTTGCCGACCACACCCGGATCGCGCCGGAACCTCCGCCCCCAGTACTCATCCGAGATCACCGCATACGGAGCCCTCCCCGGCGCCGCATCATCCGCCTCCGTCAGCAGCCTCCCTGCCTCCGGCCGCAGTCCAAAACCCCAAACATATTCCCCGAGACGTACGCTACCGTCGCCTTCTCCAGCTCCTGCTCCGTCGCATACGTCACGTCTGCGCGGTCCGCATACGACACCGCGATCAGCTCCGCATCGTTCTTCACCGCCTCCCGCATCTGCTCGAACGCCGGATAAGCCCACGAGTCGAAGCTCCCCCACTTCCCGTTGAACCCGATCCCCTGCCGCGACAGCCCATACAGCCTCTCTGCATGCACCACCGACAGCGGACGCCACAATAACGCATCCATAAACCGGAACGCCGACACGCACGCCCCCATCGCCAGCGCCAGCGACAACGCCGCCGACGACGACGTCACCTTGTTCCGCCGCAACTGCCTCCACCCAAACACGACGTCCGCCCGCAGCGCATCCAGCCACCCCGCCACCCGCACGCTGTAACTCGCCTCCCGTTGCCGCAGCGTGTTCCCCAGCGCCCGCCGAGCCTCCTCCGCGTCGCGCCCCCGCTCCACCGCCTCGGCCACGTGCGACTCCAGCTCCTCTTCGATCTCGCTCCGCAGCCGCTCACTGCGAAACACATTCGCCAGTCGCGTCCAGAGCCCCATCTCACACCGTCCTCAGAATCCGGTTCACCGCCGATGTCACCAGCTCCCACCTGGCCTCCTCGGCCGCCAGCTGCCTCTTGCCCTCGGCCGTCACCTCATACACCCGCGCCCGTCGGCCGGAGTCCTTCTTCACCCACTCCGCGCGAATCCAACCCGCCTCCTCCATCCTGTGCAGCGCCGGATACAGCGAACCCTCCTCCGCCCGCAGCACATCATCCGACATCTCCCCAATCGCGGTCATAATCGCGTACCCATGCAGCCGAGGCCGGCGTGAAACTATCTTCAGCACCAGCAGGTCCAGCGTCCCTTGCAACGAATCCGTCTTCGCCATACTCAGACATCTTAATACTTAGACATCTAAGTATTGTCAAGACACAACATCACAACCCACACCCTGCGGATTCGAGAAGCCACTGCCCACCGGCACCAGTGCCCCGCTGAAGTGCGCCGTCTGCGGCCCCGCCGACGCCCTAATTCAACCAGCCATCACCACCCTCGCCACCATCACCACTGCACACCCGGATACAGACTCCCCATCCGCGAAGCCCTGTACAGATACGTCCCCTTCACCTGCATGCTCCACACCGTCTGCGCGCTCGCATCCTGTGTCACCTCGAACACCTGCGAGCTCGCAGGCGTCACCCCCACGCCGCACAGGTCATACTCCACATGCCCGTTCGCCAGCTGCTGCACATTTCCCCCAAAGAAGCTGTACTCGCTCCCCGGCAGCACCTGCCGGAAAGTGAACGCAGCCGTCTTCGCCCGCTCGTCAATCCTCCACACCGGCACCGTCGAGTAGCACGCCGGCCCTGCCGCCACGCCGCACACCACTCCTCCCGCCATCACCCGGTTGTTCCCGTTATCCATCACCCCCAGCGAGAACACACCCGAAGTATTCGCACTGAAAAAATCAGGCAGGTGCTGCGCATACATCCAGTCCGTAGGATCCACGCCGCCCTCGAGCGAAAAATCCCCTCCCGCGCCCAGCCGCCACAGCACTGCTCCATCCCCCACGCCATCCATGTACCGCACCTTCACTACCCAGTTCTGGTGACGCAGCGAGACCAGCAGATTCCCATCGTCCTTCGAGTACGCGACCGCATTTCCATGCGTCCAATCCGTCACGCCAAACGGATGCCGGTTCGGATCAAGGTGGTTGAACACACTCCAAACCCACACCGGCCTCAGGCTCGCATCCAGATCCACCACCACATCCCCCAGCACCGTCGCCGCAGCCGCATTCGTCAGCGCAGGCGTCGTCACCCCCGACAGCGGAACCGCCGCCGCCGCCAGCACGAGCCAGTGCCCATTTTCGAGCGGCTCCACATCATGATGAAACGTCGCCAGCGTCACACGACACTCCGCGCAGCTCGCCACCGCCAGCGCGGCATTCAGATCGTCGATCGTGATTTTCCTGACCGTCTCTCCCGCCAGGTTCACCTCGCGAACCTCGTTCACCGCGCCCGCCGGAATCGCGCCGAATGGCACCCCCATCCCGATCGCCATCACAAAGTTCCCATTCGCCAGCATCTTCACGCCATTCACATAGTTCTGCGCCACCGTGCCCGGATTCGCATACGTCCACAGCGTCTTCCCCTCCAGGTCCGTCACCACCACGCCGCTCGGCGTCCCCGAGAGCGCATTCAACAACTCCACCCCCGGCTGCGGCATCATCCCCGCCGCCGTCGCCGCCGAAACATTCAGCCGCATGTTCTCCGGCACCGCACCCGTCGTAAACACATGGTCCACATCGTTCGCCGTCATCCCATTCGCAAACCGCACCGCCGCGCGCATGTGATACGTCGTCGAAGCCTGCATCCCCGCCACGAACAAACTCACCCTCCCACCCGCAACATCCGTCGACCGCTCCCAGGTCCTCCGCCCATAGGTCGTATCCGTCCCAAACTCCACCGACATCGCCCCCGCCATCGGCAGCGTCATCGAATACAGCGCCACCTGCGGATTCCCCGTCGCCGTCACCTGCCCCGCAAGCGCCGGCTCTACCGGAGCCTTACTCCCGTCACTGCACCCGGCCATTGCAAACATGCATGTAACCACAACCGGTACAAAACCGCACCGGTACAAAAATCGTCGCATCGATCGGCACATAATCTGCACCAGCATCGCAGCCGATCGCCCACCGCAAGGTAAAACTTCTGGTCACGATCCTGTGTCGTCACCTCGTCAGGCTTCCCGCAGCCACGCACAAACCGTCATCTCGACCGAAGCGGTGAAGCCGCGCAGTGGAGAAGCCTGCCCTGAGCGAAGTCGAATGGGCCCCCTGTATTTCGCCGTTGCCGTTGCCGTTGCCGTTGCCTTCGCCGTTGCCGTTGCCATTGCCTTCGCCGTTGCCGTTGCGTTCACCTTTGCCGTTGTCTTCAGCTTCAGCATCGCAACAACCGCCCGCCTCTCCACCGCACAAACCCACCCATTATCCTTAACCCATGCGCCGCACCCTGCTCCTCTGCACTCTTCTCCTCTCTGCCCTCGCCCCCCCGGCCCGCGCCACCGAGGTCGGCATCTCCGCCCAGGCCCTCGAGCGCACCCTTCTTACCCAGCTCTTCAACGCCCCCGACGGCCGCCACTACCTCCGCGGCGACGCCCACTCCCCCTGCTACGTCTACGCCGAAAAGCCCCACGTCACCTTCCACGATGACCGCGTCATCGTCTCCGTCCACACCCGCGCCCGCCTCGGAACCACCGTCGCCGGCGCCTGCGTCGGAGTCACCCTCACCCGCGACGTCGACGTCTCCATCCTCCCCGACGCCGAGGGCGAGACCATCGGCTTCCGCGACGCCCGCATCGACCGCCTCTCCAACTCCCCCGAGCTCAACTTCCTCCTCGAGCCCTTCCTCTCCCGCCAGCTCCCCCAACAAATGAAGGTCAACGCCGCCGACCTAATGCGCCAGCTCCTCGCCCACTCCCGCGATACCATGGGCTACGGCCTCACCCTCACCACCCTCAAGATCCACTCCATGATCGTCCAAGGCCCCCAGCTCGTCCTCGACGTAGACACCACCCTCAGCGTCAACTGACCGCAAGTAGCATCATCACAACCTCAGCGCCACAACGCCGAATGACGGCGCCGATACCGGATGCGGGGAAAGGATGCGGGGAAAGGATGCGGGGAAAGGATGCGGG
>NZ_JQKI01000001.1:248086-539959 GCF_000745965.1 Edaphobacter aggregans DSM 19364
GGATGCGGGGAAAGGATGCGGGGAAAGGATGCGGGGAAAGGATGCGGGTGCCCACATCTCGCTTTTGAGATGTGGGTTCATTCGCGCGAAGCGCGAACCCCATCACCAATCCACTAAACCTTGTCATCCTGAGCGAAGCGCAGCGGAGTCGAAGGACCTGCATTTTGCCTTTGCCTTGCTCCTTGCTCCTTGCTCCTTGCTCCTTGCTCCTTGCCTTTGCCCTTGCCGTTGCCCTTGCTCTCTGTCTTTGCCTCTGGGTACGCCAAGGCTTCAGCCTTGGCCCTCTAACAGCCCGCCGCGAAGCGGCGCACCGCACTGCCGGTAAGCCGGAGCGAAGTCCGAAGGACGAAGCGACCCAACTTCAAATCAGCGCCGAAGATCTCGAGCCCCCAAAAACATCCCCCAACGCCCGTACGCCGCATCACTCCAAACCAGCCACAACACCCGCCACCCCCGGAACCCGCACCACCCTCGCATCCTTCGGCGGCGAAAACCTCCCACCTACCAGATACGTCACCCCCAGCGCCGCCGTAAACTCCGGATAAAACACCCCAAGCGGAACCACATACTTCTTCGACTTCACCAGCGACTCCATTACCCCATCCACCCCATGGCTCCGCGGAATCTCCCCCGCAACCTCCGGAATCTCCCACACCGTAAACCGCACCTCCGGATGCCGCCTCGCATACTTCGTCAGCGACTTCGCCACCTGCTTCGGTGTCGTCATCCCCATATCCACCACCCACGCCCTATGCACCGACTTCGGAAAATAAAAGTTCAGAACCCCGCGCGAAAAATCCGCGCAGTTACGAAAGAACAGGTTGAAGTGGCTCACATTCCTCTGGTCGTTGTAAGCCGCAACAAACCGCTTGTCCTCCTCCCTCGTCGTCTCCATCTGGAACCCGTAGATCTTCCGGTCGTATGCCTCCCCCACCAACTGCACACAGTCCCCCTTCGGAGACCGCCCCTTCGGCGACTCCGCGGCCCCATACTCCGTCGCCTCATCCGGAGCGATCGCCTCCAGGTGCTCTCTCCTGTACCTGTCCCGCAGCTCATCCCGCAGCCGCGCATCGGCCACCAGCGGGATCTCGTCGACCCGATCCACCGCATACAGATAAGCCACGACCGGAACCGCGAGCCAGTCGTACCCCGCCAACTTGTGGTACCGGCTCAACACCACACCCTGCTCGCCCGCCCGGCACATCCGCAGCCTCCTCCATCAGGAACGCCACATCCCCGCGCGCTGGAGTCACCAGCGCCAGCACCAGCAACACTCCGAAGCCCCACGACCTGAGCAAACCGCCTTTCATCATTAGTTTGAGAACCAATACGCCCCGCCAAGTTGTGCTCGCCCCCTCGAAAAAACCCCCACCCCGCCCGTTTAAGTCACTGAGCCTCTGTTATTTCCACAGATAGCCCCTAAAAACTGGCAACGGAATCTCCACCCAAAAATGCGTTTTAAAAAGAAGACTGCCCCTCCAAATTCGACCCCGGAGGGGCAGTGCTGTCCCTAAGCGGGAAGATCCAATTCAATTCAAACGCTTCTTGCGAGCTTCCTGCGGATCGTTGTGGCGACACCAACCATGCCGGTCCCCAGCAACAGCAGGGACGAAGGCTCCGGGACAGGCGGAGGCGGCGGCACCCCAGGAGTTAGCGTGATGCCTTCCGAGGTAATGCCATGCTGCTGTCCAGCACTCGTCAGGTACAGCGCCTTCACCGAGGCTGCTCCCGAACCCGTCAACAGATCCGCCGCAGAAGTCAGCGCAAGCTGCCATTCAAACGTGTAGATGTCGCCGGAGTGCGCAACCTGCAGCCCAGAGGCTGGGTCGCTGTACGCCGAACAAAAAAACCCGTTACTGCCTCCCGCACAGCCATTTGCATTGAGCCCGGTCTCTACCGTGGTGCCGAAGCCGGTGGGAATCGGCGCTCCAATCAGCGTGACCGAACTGATGCTCGATGCGTTGGAGACCAGCTTGAGTGCAACTGCGTTCAGTACATCCGTCGCTCCCTGGTTGTAGTCGGTTGTGTCCACTTGCAGGAAGACGTCGAAGATGTTTGGGTCAGCGGTCGTGGTGTAGCTCAACGTATAGCTTGAGCCGTAACATGAGCCGCAAATCGGTCCAATGGTATCTGCCCTGGAGGGAAGCGTAAGACCCACGAGACAAAGAAAGAGAAAAGCTGCCAGTCTCTTCAGCATTTAGGGTTCCTTTGGGAAAGAGATTTCCGTAAGAAACGTTGGGAACGAGGGGCCGAGGAAGGGAATACTTACGGATGCCCGTGATAAGAGCAATCCTACTGCCGGAAAAGTTATCATCCATCGCTCAGACGTTACTCACGCTCCCTCTTCACTTACCTCGATCGCCCTTCCTCTATCTACGAAATGCCCTTCCCTCCCAACTGCAAGCCAATGCATAGGAATGTGGTACTTTTTCTGTGCGCATCCGTCATTCTGAGCGCAGCGAGGAATCTCAGTAGTTCACACTGCTTGCACCGCCACCAAAACCCAGCTCCCCAAATACTCCTCGCGGAGAGGCTGTTTTGCTTAAGGGCACGGCCCGCAAAAATCTTGTCAAGCCCCAAAACTGCCTAACTCCATCAAAACAAAAGAAATATAATGTGCCGATTTACCCCCTCTAATCTGCTATTCTTTAATTAATCTCAAAATAAAGCACATAGCCCCGGCTCCAAAGCCGGGGCTATCTCATTTGAAATCAATATTTTGACCATTAACCCATTTCGATGCAATATTTTAGCTTATCGAAATCGAGCAAACTGCAGATAACAGGCCACTTATCGATTCACCCCCGGGGGAGTTGTCAGAACGACAGCCGAGCCCCAAACTGGAACTGCCGAGGATCGCTCGCCGCCGTCTCCTGCCCCGCAGCTGTATAGAGCAGATTCACATCCAGCGTGTTGTTCTTGTTGATCAGGTTGAAACCGTCCGCCATCACCTGCAGCGAGACCTTATCGCCCATCTGGAACGCCTTCGCGATTCTCAGGTCGGTAAACACCACATAAGGCTTCGTCCCGATGTTCCGCGAAAGATTGCCCGTGTAAGCCGACGGCGGCGAACCCGCCGGAACATCGATGTAGCAAGGCAGATTGAACGCGCCCGTCGGCGAGTACTTGCTCAGAACCGGCGCGTTCCCGCAACTTGTCGGCCCGCTCCCCGGAGCAACAGCATTCGGCCTGTCCGTCAGCGGATTGAAGTCAAAGTTCGTATCCGTTCCCGTCAGAATATTGAACGGCCGTCCCGAGGCGAACTCGATGATCGGAGCAACCGTAATCTGCGAAAACACCGCGCTCATAAATCCGCCCGAGCCCACGCGGCCCGAGTTGTAAACGCCCGACAGCACAAACCTGTGCCTCTGGTCGAACGTCGAGTTCGACCGCTCCGCGTTCGGATTGAAGTTGTTCTGTGGAGCATCCGACGTCGAAACCACGTCCGTCGAATCATCGATCGCGTGCGACCACGTGTAGCTCGCCAGAAACTCGTACTTCTCCGAGAACCGCTTCTTCCAGTTCACGCTCAACCCGTTGTAGTTCGACGTGCCGTTCGTCCGGTTCGGATTCACATCCCCAAACGGAACCGGCAATCCAACGCCCAGCCCGCTCGCCGCCGCAATCTGGCTCGCCAGCGCAACGCACTGTCCCGCGCCCAGGCTCACCAGAAACGGAGCCAGCGAAGCATTCAGCCCCGACTTGCGGAAGAAGTTCAAAAGCGGCGGCGCAACATACGGTCCCGCAGGCCCGACGCCGCAAGGAATCGTCCCGCTCGCCGTCGCCACCGTCAGCGGATTCGAAGTCGGCCCCGCAACCGCGGTCACCGGAGTTCCCGGACGCACCGACGCCGTTCCCGCCCGAACCGCCGCAACCGCGGCGCGCCAGTTGTTCACCAACAGCCCCGCATTCACCGGGTTCGCATTGATCGGTCGGTTCAGCCGCCGCCCGCCGGTCGAGTTGTACGCGATGTTCAACGACATGTTGTGCCCCAGATCCTGTTCCACGCCGAATGAGATCTGCTGCACATAAGGCGTTACGTAGTGCAGATCCGCCTGCAAACCCGAAGGCAGAATCGCCAGCGGAAAGCCCGTCGCCAGGTAGTTCTGGTTCACGAAGATCGAGTTCGTATTGTTCTGATCGAACCTCTGCTCGCCCGGAAGATAGTTCAGGCTCGAGACCGGAAGGCAGTTCGCATTCGTCAGCGACCCCTGAAACGCACTCGTCGCATTCAGGTTCAGCGGACTCACCGTGCTCGCCGCCGTGCAAGGCGCTCCACCCGCAACGATCACCAGCGGAACCGTCGTCGAGTTGAAGACCGCCGACTGCGCCGACAGATTTCCTGGCGCGCGATCGTAGAAGATGCCGTAGTTCCCCCGAACCACCGTCTTCCCATCGCCGCGAACGTCGTATGCCAAGCCAACGCGCGGCGCAAAGTTCGTGTCCTGCAGCCGGATTCCCTCGCGAACCCCATATGCGCGCTCCGCCGCATACGTATTCGCGTTCAGCGCGCCCTGCGTCGGATACGCCTCAACGTCGTAGCGCAGCCCCGCGTTCAGCGTCAGCCTCTGCGTCACGCGCCAGCTGTCCTCCAGAAACGCGCCCAGCACCTTCAGGTTGTACTTGTACGTCGTCCGCCCGATGCCCTGCACGAACGACTGCGGAATCCCAAGTCCATAAACCTGGATCGGCGAAAAGCCCGGTAAACCCGCCAGCGCCGGCGAGATATCCGTCGCATTCAGCGCCGCAAACGTGTAGTCGCCGCCGCCATACAGATCGCCCTGCTTGAAGTTCATCGGGATGTAGCGCAGATCGACGCCCATCTTGAACGTGTGGCGACCGCGCGTGTACGTAAAGTAGTCCTGCAGTTGGTTCTGATTCTCGATGCGATCCACGACAGAAAAAGGAGTCTTGCCGAAGTAAGCAAACCCCGGAATGTTCACCGCAACACCCGAACCTCCCGGAGCCGTCGACGGCGCGAACAGCACCGGATGCCGCGCATACTGAAACCGAATCTCATTCACCTTGTTCGCGCTGATCACATACGTGTGCTGCCCGACGATCGCGAAGTCGTGCAGGCTCTGCGAGGCCGTACGCGAGAACGAGTTCTCGCCCAGATTCTGGTTCGCCGCATTCTCCTGAATGCCGGTGATGTGACTCGGGCTCACGCTCGAGCGCAGCATCAGCTGCTGCCGATCCGTCAGCTTATGATCGAGCCGCAGCGAGTAGACCTCTGTCTTCTCCGTAATCGGAAAATTTCCAATCAGGCTGTTCAGCGGCGTATACGATCCCGGAGTCGCCTGTCCCGACGTCACAAATCGGTTCGCCCCAATCGTCGGCTGCAGAAACGCCGGATTCCTGCCCGTGGTCGCCAGCGACGAGCTCGAACCCACCAGCGCAACGTACTGCTGAATCCCCGGAGTCGCCGCCGGAGCAGCTGTCAGAAACGCCCTCTGCGCCTGCGTCCCCTGCACGCTCAGCGATCCCGCAGGCGCGCCGTAGAACCTGCTCACATCGATGCTCGTCAGCCCGAAGTTATTGCGGCCAATCGTCGAAAAACCCGACTCCTGCCGCCGCGTGATCTCGGTCGAGAAGAAGTAAAACGTCTTGTCCTTCACGATCGGTCCACCGACGGCAAACCCAGCCTGCACCCGCGTATACGCCGGCTGATACACCGTCGAAAACGGGTTCGTCGCCTGGATGTACCGGTTACGCAGAAAGCCAAACGCACTGGCGTGCGTCGCGTTTGTGCCCGACTTGGTCACAATATTCACCACGCCGCCCGCGGCTCGCCCATACATCGCCGAGAAGCCGTTGGTCACAATCTGAAACTCCTGCACCGCCTCCTGCGAGACCGTCGTGCGCGAGCCTCCCGACGTGTAATCGCCCGCGTCCGCGCCGTCCACGTTGATCGAGTTCGACCGAGCCCTGACGCCGCCGAAGTTCAGCCCGCTCGTCGGAATCGCTCCCACCGCAGGCGCAGCATCGCGCGCGATCTGCGAGTTCGTCAGCGTGAAGTTGATGTAATTACGCCCGTTGATCGGCAGGTTCTGGATCCGCTCCTGGTCCACGGTCGTCGACTGGGAACTTCGCTGCGCCTCGATCAGCTCCGCCCCAGCGGTCACGTTCACCACCTCGGTGCCGCTGATCGAGAGCGTCAGCAGCAGCTGTGCCTGCTCGCCCACCGTCAGCACCACGTTGCTCGAGGTCAGCTTCGCGAATCCCGGAGCCGTCGCCGTCACCACATACGTTCCCGGCGGCAGCAGCAGCAGCTGGTAGTTGCCGCTGGCATCGCTTGTCGTCGAGCGGCTGAAGCCCTTCGACGCATCCGTGGCCGTCACCGTCGCGCCCGGAACAACCGCGCCGCTCGGGTCGTGCACTGTGCCGTTCAGCTGCGCCGTAGTGATGTTCTGCGCCAGCCCCGAACTCGCGAGCACTGTCACAAGGAAGAGAAGAGCACCCACACAGATCGAAGCAAGCGCAACTGGCCGTAGAAATCGCATTAGCATAACGTTCGCATCCCCTGTCCGCAGCCTGCCGCTGCCGGTTTCAGTGACCGTCAGAACGGCGAACGAAGCGACGCGATGTTCTACATGAATGCGTATTCAGATTGCAAGAGGGAAGATTCGCAGGTCGCTCAAAACCTCACTCCTTCGCCGCCACCTGCCGCTGCCCATACGGACAGATCTTCACTAACGGACACTGCCTGCACTTCGGCTCCGCGAACGTGCAGATCGTCTGCCCCAGCTGCTTGATTAGCTGATGATGATCGTCCAGCATCTCCGCCGTCCACGTCTCCGGAACCAGCCGCATCAGCCGCTCCTCCGTCGTCGCCGCATCGGCCCGCGGAGTCAGCCCCAGCCGCTGCGTCACCCGAAGATGGTGCGCATCCACCGGGATCGCCCGCCGGCGCAGCGAGGAGAAGTTCACGATCGCCGCGCTTACCTGCCTGCCGACGCCGGGAAGCTGCTCCAGCCACGCGCGAGTCTTGTCCGTGCGATACCGCGCCAGAAAGTCCAGTGTCAGCGAGCCGTACCGCTCCGTAATCTGCTCGAGCGCCGCCTTCAGGTAGAGCGCCTTCTGTTCCGGAAACGTGATGTCGCGAATCGCCTCCTCGATCTCCCCGAGCGGAGCATCGCGCAGGTTCTCCCACGTCCCGAAGCGATGGCGAAGATTGCGGACAATGGCATACGTCAGCTCCGTCTTCGTCCGCGAGGCCAGCAGCGAATAGATCATCTGTGACAGCGGGTCCCAAGGCTCGCGCCTCTTCGGCTCGCCGAAGTGCCCCAGCAGCAGCCGATGCACATGCGGCAGACGATCCGCCTCTTCCGGCGTCAATCGCCGTCGACGTGCTGACTCATCGTCACCGGTCGGAAAAAGCTCCTGTTCAGACGCCATCACGGCTCAATTCTATTGAGTTTCAGGGATTCCGCGTCACGCCAAGCTGCACACCATCGGCCGTCTGCAAGCCCCACGCCATCCGCGGTGTGTTGTGCGCCAGTCCGACGCGACCGTTGCGATCCAGAAGAATCATCCCGCCGTGCCCGCCAAGCCGCGCGTACAGATAGTCGATCGCCGCCTGCGCCGCCTCCGCGGGAGTCGCTCCCGCGGCCACGCGATCCACGGCCCACTTGCCGAGCACCAGCTTCATGATCGGCTCACCCCAGCCCGTCAACGAGACCGCCGCCGACTCGTCGTCCGCATAACACCCGCAGCCGATCAGCGACGAATCGCCCACGCGCCCCGGAGCCTTCGACAGCGTCCCGCCCGTGCTCGTGCCCGCTGCGATGTGCCCATGCTGATCGAGCGCAACCGCGCCCACCGTGTCGTGCGAGAGCAGCGTCACGTCTTCCTTCTCCTTGTCCAGACCCACCGGCCCGGAGAACGTCGTATCCACCGCGCCCTCAAGCTCCGCCTCCTGAAACGCCATCAGCCGCTCGCGCTCACGCGGAACGATCAGCTCCGTGTTGTCGATCAGCGCCATGCCATGCTGCATCGCAAACCGCTCCGCGCCGGTCCCCACGAAGTACACATGCGGGCTGTGGTCCAGCACCAGTCGCGCCGCGCAGATCGGATTCTTCAGCCGCTCCACGCACGCCACGCCGCCCGTGCGAAGGTTCGCGCCATTCATCAGCAGAGCGTCGAGCTGCACGCGACCGTCGCGCGTCAGGAACGACCCGCGCCCCGCATCGAAGGCCTCATCGTCCTCCATCACCGCAACCGCGGCCTCAACCGCATCGACGGCGCTCGCGCCTCGCTCCAGCAGCGCATAACCGGCAGCAAGAGCATTCGCAATTCCAGCCTCATGGGCCGCAATCGCATCGTCCGGCATCGCCCACGCGCCGCCGTGAATCAGGAGAATAGGAGAGTTCATTCATGATCGATTGTAGTGAACTTGCGCACTCGCCGTCGTTATGACACGAGTGTCCACCTTAAACCCGAAACGCGAAGAGGAGCAGCCTGAGCCGCTCCTCCTCGCCCTACAGCATCCACTACTCCCTGCGCGGCGAAAGCCCGATCACGAACGACACCGTCACGCTGCGCCCGGCCAGCAGGCCTAGCGTATCGCTCGGGTCAGGCGTGTAAACGTTCGCCTTCACGCCAGGCGTCAGGCTGGTTGTGCCGCGCTGATCGAACACGTTGTTGAAGCTCAGCCGCAGCTTGCTTTGGTCGAAGAACGAACCCTTACGCATCGTGACGTTGAAGAACAGGTTCGTCAGGTTGAACGAGTTGATGGGTGCATACTGGTTCAGCGTGATGCCGCTGAACTTCGTGCCGTTGACGATCAGCGAGCCTCCGCTGGTGCCGTCGTTCCACATCGAGCCGACGCGCTTGTTGAAGATGCCGAAGTCCAGGTACTTCTGCTGATAGGTAAGCCCCAGGCCCTGGGTGTTGCCGGGCGTGTTCGCCACCCACTTGTTGTAGTTCGGGTTTACCACGCCGCTCACCGTCTGCGAGACATACTTCGTTGTGCCCACGGTGCCGTTGGCATACAAGCTCAGGCCCTTGTAGAGGTAGAAGTTCGCCTCGCCCTCAAAGCCCTTCGCTGCCTGGTTGCCGGCCTGCGTGTACTGTGTCGCCGTCGGCTGGTTGGGGTCCGGCGAAGCCGTAAACACGTTCTGGAAGTTGATGTAGTAGTAGTCGCCGTTCAGCGTTGCGCGCCGCAGCTTCAGCACCGTGCCTGTCTGGAAGCTGTTCGCATAGGTCGGCTTCGGCAGTGTCGAGACCACTGCACCTGTCACGTCGAACACCGAGCTCGGCGGAATCACCGATCCGGTCGAGTACTGTCCGTACACGCTCCAGTTCTGCTTGATGCGATAGTTCGCATCCGCGCTGGGCAGGAAGCTGTTGTATCCCGCCGAGTGCGTCGTGAACGCAGCGCCGCCGAGATTGCCGACCGTCTTGCCATTGTCGGCGTACTGCTTCAGGTCCTGGGAGTAGTGCGCCCACTTGAAGCCGCCGGTGATCGTCAGCGCACGCGTTGCATGATACTCGTACTCGGCAAACGGCTGATAGCTGTTGGTCCAGAACTTCTCGTGGAAGTTCGGCAGAACGTCGTCCGTGTGGGTCAGTGGGTCCGAGGGAATCTGGTAGCGGTCCGTCGCAGCCCACTCGTACCACATGCCGGTGCGGAAGGTGCCGTACTTCGACACCTTGCTCAGCGACGTAATCTCGCCATACTTGCGGTAGCTGTTCAGCTTGTCCATCGCGCAGGGACGTATGCCTTTGACCGGCGCGCAGTTCACCGCGTTGATCGGCTTGCCGCCCGAAGGCTGCGTCGCGTAGTACTGCGCGTTGTAGTAGCTGTACGTGTAGGGCTTGGTGTCCAGATACCATCCCTTGCCGAGCTGCTGCTTGTAGCCCACATACTCAAAGTCCGTCGGGACCCAGTAGGTGTTGTACGCCTGGTAGTTCTGCTGTGTGGGATCGGTGTTCTGCAGCAGATAGTTGTATCCGTACTTCGCCACCTGAGCCGTCGTCGGTCCCTTGATGTTCGGAGTATTTGCGACCAGCCAGATCACGCCCGCAAAGCCCGTCAGCACCTTCGTGTCCGAGAACTTGTACTGGTACTTCAGCGAGCCCGCGTCGCGCTGCTGGCGATTCAACGTCTGGAAGCCGTCCGAGCTCATGTGGTGAACGTCCACCAGCACGTTGTTGCGCTTCTTCTCACCGCCGAAGTTGCCCGAATCGAAGGCGAAATCGCCGAGGATCGTGTTGAACGATCCATAGCTCATGCCACCGCGGATGTTGCGTACATCCAGCATGTCCTTCGACAGCAGGTTGACCGATCCGCCAAACGGCGTCGGCCCAACCGTCGAGGCCGTTCCCGGGCTGCGATCGAAGTCCACGCCGCCAAGCCACTGCGACGGAAAGAATGCCCACGAATGGTGCGAGGGCGTGTTGGTGTCGTTCCACGGAATCCCGTCGAAGGTGATGTCGTACAGACCGTCCGAGAAGCCGCGGAAGAACATCTTCGCATCGCCCAGGCCCACGCCGTTCGAGTTGATGCTGAAGACGCCCGGCGTCATCTGCATCAACTCGGTGTAGTCGGCCACCGGCGACGAGAAGTTCTGGATGAACGCCGTGTTCACCTCCGTGCGCGCGCTCCGCGCATCCAGCAGGCCGTCCATCGGAGCGTACTGCGCCGCCACCGAGTTCGAGTTGTTCGCCTCCACCGTAATCTGATCCGTCACCGATCCGACGTTCAGCGTCATCGCCACCTGTGCCGGATGGTCGGCCGAGACCGCGATGCCCTTCTTCGTCGTCAGCGCGAAGTTCGCCGCCGAGGCCTCCACCGTGTACTTACCTTCCGGCAGTGCCGGCGAGGTGAAGTGCCCCGTATCGTCGCCGGAGATCTTCGTCACCGCGCTCGTGCTCTCGTTCCGGAAGACGACGGTCGAGTGCGGAATGCCCGTCCCCATCGTATCGGCCACGTTGCCGGTGATCGTGCCGGACTGCTGTGCCACCATCGTGGCGGTAGAAATCAACGCCAGTGCAATCATCCGCAGCGGCGAAACTATCCTTCGCAAACTCATTCCATGCATCGCAAAGCCTCCAAACATTGAGTGGTTGTTCCGCTCGGACAAAAGTGGTGGTTTGTGCAGCGATCAGGGCGGGCTTATGGATTCAGGCCCAGCGCTTTCCGCGTCTCTGCCTGTGCTGCTGCAAGCTCTCTCTGGAATCGCGGCTCCTCGGTCATGCTGCCGAAGACCACGTAGGCGATCCGGCGGCTCGCCTCGAGGTCGCTGGACGTGTGAACACCGCAGACCAGACGGTTGTGCGCATAGTTGTCCGCGCGCTCAAGAATCTCCGCACTCTTCTCCGGAACCATCTTCGCCAGCGTCAGCGCAAGCATGTAGCCCGAGACCGTGTGGCCGCTGGGATACGCGTTGTGCTGCGTCGTGACCTTGCACACCGGGTGCAGCGTCGCGTCCACCTGGTAGGGACGCTGACGCGCAAAGCGCTCCTTGAGGCCGTTGCTCGCGACAGGCTCGTCACCGTGCACATGTGCCGAGAGCGCCGCCGTCAGGGGCAGCGACTGCGCGTTGAACGAGGGACCAAGCACCGTCCGGTAGACGAAGATGTCCTCTTCCGCATCGTCGTCCTGCGCCGCCTTCACCTGCTCCGGTGTCCGCGCCTCCTGAATCCGGTGAAGCTCCGCGAACTCCGCCTTCGTCGTCACCGAATCCTCCGCGGGCGGCGCCGGAATCATCGTCATCAGCGGCAGCCGATCAGGATGGATGAAGTAAGGCTCATGTTTTGCCTTGGGCGGCTTCGCCCCGACATCGGTCTTGAGCCCCTGCGCGCATGCCGCCACATGCGCAAAACACACGAGCCCCAGCGCACCGGTAACTCCAACAAGATGTCTCATGGTGTTTCGAAGACTAGGGGGGCTTTGTGAGAAGGCCTTTACGGAAGCGTGAATAGAGGGTTTAAAATATTGAAAATAGATAGGTTATACGCCAAAATTTCTCAAAAATATTAAGCTTGGCTTAAGCTGGCTGTGCCTCGTCCGTTCAAGAGAATGTCACGAAACTCCGAAGCTCGCATCTCAAGGGAGAGACCGTATCCACGATGCCTTCGAACGTCATCGCCGCCATCAGCGACAACTCCGAGCACCGTACGCTCACCATCACCTATCCTGGCACCCGCGGAACCTACCGCTACGACAACGTAACTCCTGAGGAGTGGGACGAGCTCCGAGCCGCTCCTTCCAAAGAAGCGTATCTGAATCACACCTTCAAGGAACGACAGCATCCCTACGAACGTGTTCCCTCCTCACAGGGCATACATCGAGTCAAATAACTCCCACCGACCTTTTCTGGAGAGACCATGGCAAGGACCATCGCAGAGATCATCGTCGAGAGCCTGAAGAACTCGGGCGTCAAGCGCGTCTACGGCCTTCCCGGCGACTCGCTCAACGGCTTCACCGACGCCATCCGCAAGGACGGCAGCATCGAGTGGGCCCACGTCCGCCATGAAGAGGTCGCCGCCTTTGCCGCCGGAGCCGAGGCGCACCTCACCGGCTCGCTCGCCGTATGCGCCGGAAGCTGCGGCCCGGGCAACCTGCACTTCATCAACGGCCTCTTCGACTGCTACCGCAGCCGCGTGCCGGTGCTCGCCATCGCGGCACACATCCCCTCGCACGAGATCGGCACCGGCTACTTTCAGGAGACGCATCCCCAGAACCTCTTCCGCGAGTGCAGCAGTTACTGCGAGATGGTTAGCGTCCCGGAGCAGATGCCGCGCCTGCTCGAGATCGCCATGCGCTCCGCCATCACGCAGTCCTCCGTCGCCGTGCTCGTCATTCCCGGCGAGATCTTCCTCCACGAGGCCGTCAACGACGCGCCCGTCCTCCCCATCGCCACGCCCGACACCATCCTTCGCCCCAGCGACCAGGAGCTGCACAAAGCAGCCGCCATCATCAACGAAGGCAAAAAGGTCACCATCCTCGCCGGCTCAGGATGCAAGGGCGCGCACGCCGAGCTGGTCGCCACCGCAGCAGCCCTCAAGGCTCCCATCGTGCACGCGCTGCGCGGCAAGGAGTACATCGAGTTCGACAACCCCTACGACGTCGGCCTCACCGGCCTCATCGGCTTCAGCTCCGGCTATCACGCCATGGAGAGCTGCGACACCCTGCTGATGCTCGGCACCGACTTCCCCTACACGCAGTTCTTCCCGCCGAAGGCGAAGGTCATCCAGGTGGACATGCGCGGCGAGCAGATCGGCCGCCGCACCACCGTGCACCTGGGCCTCGTCGGTAGCGTGCGCGACACGTTGGCTGCGCTGCGCCCAATGCTCACACCGAAGACCGACGAGGCGCGCCTCGACGCCCACATCCGTGACTACAAAAAGGTCCGCGAGGGGCTCGAAGAGCTCGCACAACCCGACAACAACCGGACGCCCATCCACCCCCAGTACGTCGCCCGTCTCATCGACAAGATCGCGGCCGACGACGCTGTCTTCACCTGCGACGTCGGAACCCCCACCGTCTGGGCGGCGCGTTATCTAACCATGAACGGCCGCCGTCGCCTGCTCGGGTCCTTCGTCCATGGTTCGATGGCGAACGCCGTCGCCCAGGCCATCGGAGCGCAGGCCTCGCACCGCTCGCGGCAGGTCGTCGCGCTGGCCGGCGACGGAGGAATCGCGATGATGCTCGGAGATCTCATCACCCTGCGCCAGCTCAAGCTTCCCGTCAAAGTCGTCGTCTTCAGCAACAGCTCGCTCGCCTTCGTAGAGCTCGAGATGAAGGCCGCCGGCTTCGTCAACTACGGCACCCAGCTCGACAACCCTGACTTCGCCGGCATCGCCCGCGCCATCGGGCTCCACGGCGTGCGCGTGGAGGAGCCCAACGACCTCGAAGCCGGGCTCCGCCAGGCTTTCATCGACACCCCCGGTCCCGCGCTCGTCGAGGTCATCGTCAACCGCCAGGAGCTCTCCATGCCCCCGACCATCACCTTTGAGCAGGCAAAGGGCTTCTCCCTGTGGGCAGCGAAGTCCGTCCTCAGCGGTCGCGGCGACGAGGTCCTCGATCTCGCAAAGACCAACGTTCTCCAGCGCATTCTGTCGTAGCCGCACCGGCTCGCCTTCGCGGGCTAGTGCCGACCGTTGCTCATCCGCAGCATCACGTCCGTCGATCGTCGCACATGGCCTCCCAGCCAGCGCACGAACTTCGCCCGCGCAGGAATGCGGCTCCAGACTCCACTCCTCGCCCACCACCGTCAGGTTGTGCGTAAAGTGCCGCTTGAACACCGTCACGCCGTGCAGAGGATGCGTCACAGGCTCTCCCACCGTCACCCGCCCATATCGAACCAGCACGCCCCCTGGTGCTTCGACCACAGGATCAGGTCGCGCACCAGGCGATGGCTGATCGAAACCTTCAGGTTCGGGATGTGCGTTGTTCCGCCTGCGCGGTACTCTCCGCTCATCCCGCTCATGCAGCCCCAGGAAAAAGGCTACGGAACCAGAAGAGCTTTCCTGCGCTCGGTCTCAACGTACGTATATCGGATGCGGTGTATGACCGTAATGGTTGACATCACCGCCAGAACCCACAGCGCCGCCGCCATCACGCCCCACTTATTAAACAGCGCCCCCAGGATCACGCACACGATCCTCTCAGGTCGCTCCATGAAACCCACCTTGCAGGTCCCGATCAGCGCCTCGGCGCGCGCCCGCGTGTAGCTCACCATCAGGCACGCCGTCATCACGAAGGCGACCAGGCCCACGTAGAACAGCCGGTTCCCGCGCGCGTAGTACACCAGCAGCCCGAAGAAGATTGCTACGTCCGAGTAGCGGTCGATCACCGAGTCGAAGAACGCTCCAAACACCGAGACCTGGTTCGTCGCTCGCGCCACCCGCCCGTCCACCATGTCGAAGATGCCTGCGCCAATAATGATCAGCCCGGCATAAAAGAACATACGGTTGGCATGCGCCCCGCGCGCAAACCCGAAGAACAGCGCCGCAACAATATTGATGATCAGCCCGATGAAGGTGAGCGTGTTCGGCGAGATGCGGGAGAGCGCAAGCCCGTTCACGATCTTCTGCAGCAGCCATCCGCTGCCTCGTCCGAATGCACTTGTCCAGGTCATTTCTTGCCGTTTACCAGTCTATCCTCGCAGCGTTCAGAACTGCTCGTTTACGTCCCGCCACTCATCTGGCTTCACATCAAACTCATACTCTGCTTGATGGAGAGCTTCCTCAATATCCTTATGCCAGGTATCAGCAACCATTCCCTTTTCTGGGATGTGGAGGAGATAGAGCCTGAATCTCCGGGATACTGAGCAATCTTCAACGAAACAAATGGCGGAAATTCAGTCACCGTCTTTCCGTCGGTGTAGCTGTGCTTCGTTCGCCCCGGACGATAGTGATGATCCTTCAATTCGACCTTCTTCAGGACACTGAAGCTCATCCTTACTCCGTAGCGTCGTGAATCGTCACCAGCTTCAGAATCTCCAGCTCGCGCTTGCCGTTCGGAGTCACCACCGTCGTCGTGTCCCCTTCCTTCTTGCCCAGCAGCGCGCGCCCGATCGGCGATGTCGTCGAGATCAGCCCCTTGGCCACGTCCGACTCTTCGCTCGTCACCAGCTTGTAGACGATCTCCTCATCCTTCGAGCTGTCGAACACCGTCACCGTCGCGCCAAAGCCGACCTTGTCGTGTGGGATGTTCGTCAGGTTCACCAGCGCCAGCTCGCCCATGCGCTTCTTCAGCTGGCCCAGCCGCGCGTTCACAAACACCTGCCGCTGCTTGGCCATGTGGTACTCGGCGTTCTCGCTCAGGTCGCCTAGCGCGACCGCCTTCTTAATCTCGGCCGGAAGCTCGGTCGTCAGCTCGTACTCTAGCTGCTTGATCTCCTCTTGCAGCCGCTTCATGATCTGTTGTGGCATTGGGGCCTTCCCCGTTCCTTAAACATTGCGCCCTGTGGAAACATTGCGCCCCTGTGGCCTTCTTAGCCACAGGAATACCCTCCAGTGGCAAAAACGCGCACATGGGGGTGAAAGTACGATTATACGACGCCGGAGGCCGAAATCCCGTTCGCCTCAGACCCCGCCCCGGCTCCGAGCGTCCAGAAACGACTGTAGAATCAACATCGCAGCCACCTGGTCGATGATTCCTTTCCTTTCTTGCCGCCCTCCGTGGCCTGCCTCATCCAGGTGCCGGTGCGCCTGCGTCGTCGTAAGTCGCTCATCCCAAAGGTGAACCACCACGCCGAACTGCGCCCGCAGCTCCTCGGCGAACGCCTGCGCCTTCAACGCCTGCGGGCTCACATCCCCTGACATATAGAGAGGATTCCCCACCACAACCTCCTCCACCCCATGCCGCCGCAGCAGCCGCCCGACGGACTTCATATCCTCCCGCAGACGAGTCCGGTGAATCGTCAGCAGCGGCTGCGCCGTATACCCCAGCGGGTCCGACACCGCCACCCCGATCCGGCGGTCCCCCACATCGAACCCCAACACCCGCGACGGACCCATGCCTCCCGGCAGAGGCTCTCCCGCACCCTCACCCTCGTGCTGAAACTGCTCTTCCTGCATCACTATGAGTGTAAGCCCGCAAAGTCTATCGGAAGAGCCGCGCATCCCAGTGAACCGGCTCCGGATCCTCGGCACGAATCACGGCAAACTGCGGATGCAACGGATTGAACACAATATTGTTCTCGCGGCCCAGGGTGACTAAGCTCGGCACCCTCAGAACCGCAGTTCGATTCTCCCGAACCCACCGGTCGCCAAAACCCCGCGAGGCCGCCATGTCCTCAGCGTCCCAGCCTGAGACGTCGGCAGCCGAGACCGTCTCGACCTTCGTCTTCTCCGGGATATGGATGCGGACCACGCGGTGGTGCTTGGGCGGCTGCGAGAGATTGGCGTGTACCAGCACCTCAAGCAGAGCGCCAGCATAGGTCTCGGCGGCATAGATGGCACGCACCCCAACAGAGTTCCAGCGGCCCCCATGCAGCATCGCGCCGGTTGCGTCGAAGATCGGGTGCCGAGAATCGGCAATACGATACGCGATCATCTATACCGGCAGCCCAAAGTAGAGCTTATCCAGCAGGTCTTCCACCCGCCGCGCACCAAGCTCCGTTCGCGAGACCTCGAGCGGAGTCGCCCCGTTGAGCTCGCGATGCGGCGTGCTCATCCACTCCCGGGCCTGCTCCCGGTCGTCCCACACATACTCCGCCGCGGCCAGCACCCGGGCCAGCCTCTCCGTCCGCTCGCTCTCCTCCACCGAGAGCCGCTTCGCGCGCCGCTTCCACGTCGCCTGCGGAACTACCTTGAACTTGTACGCACTCGCCACACGTCGGTCCGCATACAGACGATAGGAGAGCCGCTCCAGAGCACGCTTCGGCAAACCGGCCGATACAGCAGACTCCAGTTCGCCCACGGTACGGATCGACGCCCCCAGCCCGAGAATCTCAGCAATCGACTCCGGTGCAATCATCGCCAGCTCTCCCTGGATCATTATAGCCCACTTCATGGCTCAACTGAGCTGTGGCGCTAACATCAAAATTTGTCACACCCCACCAGACGGGTGCCCCATCTTCGGCGCGGTCTTATCGCGCCGAAGATGGGCATTCGAGCGAAGCTCGAACCGCACTTCTGAGGCCCCCGATTCGTGAAATCAAATCCCAGCAAGAATAAAGGCCGTGCCAATGAGAGCGAACCCTCCGACAAACCACAAACCGAAATTCTTCCATCGAAGTCAGACCCTTACGGTCTCGTTTCGGCCACCAGAACCAGACCGCCCAATAGCTCGCCATCCCGGCATACATCAACGCGAGGTCTTTCAGCTTACTCATATCCCAGATCCCTACCGAAGCAATCTGAATCTTCTCCGTCCTACAATACACTTCTGTACGGAGGGCCCTCCCACCAGTGAAGTTCTTCCTCACTCTTCTTCTCCTCCTCCTGATCGCCGCAGGAGTCGCCTACTGGCTCGTCACCACCCCCTTCGGCCCGACAACCGAGACCTTCGTCGAGATCGCCCCCCACACCCCCACCGCCGACATGGCCTCCCAGCTCGAAAAGGCCGGCGTCATCCGCAACCGCTATGCCTTCGAGGGCTTGCGCCTCATCGAAAAAGGCACCCTCAAGGCCGGCGAGTACCGCTTCGACCACCCCGTCCCCATGACCGAGGTCTACCGCCGCATCGTCCACGGCGACATCTACACCATCGGCATCACCATCCCCGAGGGCTACAACATCTTCGACATCGCCCAGGCCATCCAGGACGCGGGCCTCGGCCAGCGCGACGACTTCCTCGCCGCCGCGCGCCGCCATACCGAGCTCATCGCCGAGTGGGCAGACCCCCAGCACCCACTCGTCTCCCTCGAAGGCTTCCTCTTCCCCGACACCTACCACTTCGCCCGCCACACACCCGCCGGCACCATCCTCACCGCCATGGTCCACCGCTTCCGCCAGGCCGCCCAGCAGCTCAACCTCCAGGGACCTGAGGCCTACCGCACCGTCATCACGGCCTCGCTCATCGAAAAAGAGGTCGCCGTCGGCGCCGAGCGCCCGCTGGTCTCCGGAGTCTTCCAGAACCGCCTCGCCAAAAACATCCCCCTCGCCACCGACCCCACGGTCATCTACGCCGCCCTGCTCGACAATCGCTGGCGCGGAACCATCTTCGCCTCCGACCTCGCCTCACCCTCGCCCTACAACACCTACAAGCACCCCGGCCTGCCCCCGGGCCCCATCTGCAATCCCGGCATGGCCTCCTTCCAGGCCGCCCTGCACCCTGCCCAGACCGACTACCTCTACTTCGTCTCCGACGCAGCCGGCCACAGCCGCTTCGCCGCGTCTCTCAAGGAGCACAACCAGAACGTCCAGAGCTACCGCCACGCCCAGCAACACTAACCTGTCGTGAATCGTCATCTCCACTCGAGCGATATTCCTCCGACACGTCATCTCGACCGCAGCGCGCGCGTAGTGGAGAAGCCTGCCCTGAGCGAAGTCGAATGGGACCCTATATTTCACCGTGCCTAGTCAGGCAACCCTGCCACTCCAACTTTCCCGGAACCCCAACCCCTTCCCTAACATCTAATACCTACAGCAAGAAAACCAAACCTCCCGGACGGATATACTTAACCTTCGTGCGAATGAAGATGAGACAAGCCTTAGCGCTGGCAGTGATCGGCATCGCACCGGCGCTCACAGGATGCCTTACCCGTACCCGCTACGTTCCCAAGACCCGCGTCGCTGACATCATCATCAGCACCTCCTTGGATGCCATGGCCAAGCAGCTCGACAGCCGCTACGAGGCCGTCCAGACCTTCAACGCTGGCGTCGAGATCTCCGCCACCACTGGCGGCGGCCTTGAGGGCAAGGAGGTCCAGACCCTCTCCTTCGCCGGCTACATCCTCATGCGCAAACCGGAGTTCCTGCGCGTCCTCCTGCTCGTCCCCGTCGTCCGAACCCAGGCCCTCGACATGGTCTCCGACGGCCATAACTTCAAGCTCCTCATCCCCCCGCGCAAGCGCGCCATCGTCGGCTCCAACACCGTCACCACCCAGTCCAAGAACCGACTTGAGAACCTTCGCCCCGACGTCTTCTTCGACTCCATGTTTATCCAGGGGCCCGAGCAGGACCAGATCATGTCGATGACCACCGACATCCGCGTCATCGAGTCCGGCAAGAACAAGAAGGACCTCATCGAGGAGCCCGCCTACGCGCTCCAGATCCTCGCCATGCCCGAGGGACAGATCGTTCGCACCCTCCGCGTCATTCACATCAACTCCACCGACCTGCTCCCCTACCAGCAGGACATCTACGACACCAACGGGCAGGTCGTCACCAAGGCCTACTACAGCAGCTACCAGTTCTACGGCAACATACCCTTCCCCTCGAAGATCATCATCGAGCGGCCCCGCGACCACTACTCCCTCACCGTCACCGTCACCAAGCTCACCCTCAACGGCCACTTCGACGACGACCAGTTCGAGCTCAAGATCCCCGAGGGAATCAACGTCGAGACCATGAAGTAGCCCGCCCTCACTTCAGGTACTTCGCCACATCCAGCTTCGCCGAACGCGGCGAGTCCGCCGAGACCCTTCGGCAACTGGTTCAGCCTCTCGCAACCGAAAAACAACTAGCGCCCCCCTCAAAACAGAAAGGGCCGGAGTCTCACGACCCCGGCCCGTTCCTGCATTCACTGCTTTACTGGCACTGCGTAAACGCCAACGTCCCGACTGTGAGCGAGAAGTTATTCGTCAGCGCATACGCCTGCGTCTTTTGCTCCGGCGGTGTGCAGTTAGCCGTGCCTCCCGACGAAGGCACAAACGCCAGCCCGTCGACGACGTACGTCGCCAGCGGCGCGCTCAGCGCCAGCGCCGGCCCGCTCGTCGAGTACACCCCGACATACGGCCCGCCTGCCGGAAGCGCCATCGTGTAGCTCGTGCAATCCGTGTTCTGCGGGCAGCTTGCCTGTGCCGCCGTCTCCACCGCCAGCGTCGGCGCGTGCTGCTGCGCCGTCGGAAGCAGCGGAATCGTAAACGTCGAGGTCCCAGCCGTCTCGAGCGCGCTCAGCGCAACATCCGCAACCGTGCCGGCGGCCGGTGTTGCGCTGTTCTGCGACGTCACGATCCCTTGCAGCGCCACGCCGCCCTGCGTCCCCGCAGTCGACGCATACAGGCTCACGTTACCCGTTGTCTGCCCATTGGCGACCCCGGTCACGATCGAAGGCTGGTAGGCAACTCCGCTCGCATCCACCCCCACGATGACCACGTCATACGTTCCCGCCGGAATCGGGCAGAAGACAAACGACCCGTCCGTGTTCGCCAGCGTCGACATCACCACGCGGTCGATACCCGCCGCGTCCTTCTGCTCCAGAGCCACCACAACCGTGCCGCTCACCGGGTTACCCGTCGCCTTGTCCAGAACCTTGCCGTTGATCGAGGTCGACGTCGTGCTCACCTCGCCTGCATGGAGCACCGGCTTCAGCCGATACTGCCCGTTGCCCTGCAGCACAATCGACTCGCACGTACTGAAGTCGATGTTCAAATCCTTCGTCTGACCATCACCTATATTGAAGCCCCCCGAAGCGATCTGCCCCGAAGGAATCTTGATTCCCGTCTTCGCCTCGCTCGAGAGCAGCAGCGTATGCACGCTGTTGTCCGTACCCAGTACAACGCAGTTCGCCGAGCCCTGGCACAGGTTGTTCGCAATATTCGCGCTATTGTCCGCAAGAATCAGCCGTATCTGCTGATAGTTGCCCGCCTGCAGCTGCAGCGCGTCTCCCAGCGTCGCCAGAAAACACTTGTTGTCCGCCTGTCCCAGCAGGTCGATCTGCTTCGGCTGCTTTCCAAGATTGGGCGTCAGGTCCGTCCATCCGGCGTCGTTATCTCCCGCCGTCGCGCTCGTATGCGCCTGCACGTCGGTGATCGTCACATAGACGTGGGCAAACGGTCCGCTCGGTCCCGCACAGGTCGCCGGATCGCTGATGCTGACCGTGGCCATCCCATGCCCGGTGGTCGTCGTCGATGTGTTCTTGCCGTCTCCGCAGGCCAGAATCCCAACTCCGGCAAGCAAAAAACTGGTGGTTAAAAAGAGAGCCCACAATTTACTGGTCTTATTGGCCATGGTTTTCCGTCAGGCAGCGTACTTAGCCGCCGCCTTAATGCCTCCATTTTGGTCTGTTTATTCCTAACCAATTGGAGAAAACCATGGGCCCACAACCATATCCACAATCAAACAAGCCAGCAGTAGATCTAACACACCGACAACATAGAAGGTGCCGCATAAGAACCGCGAGACACATCCCCCTGACATTGTATTGACAAAACGCGGGCCGAAGGGGGCTAAATCGACCCCCATAAAGCGATACCATCACCCAAGAATGATCCTCACCCCCATCGGCCGCATCCGCTCCACCCTCACCGACCGCACCAACGCCCCGCGGCAGGCCGCCGAGGGCGCGCCCCCCGCCACTCTCGAGATCCTCCCCGACTACGCCGAGGCCGTCGACGGCCTGGAGCCCAATCAAGACATCTGGATCCTCACCTGGCTCCACGACGCCGACCGCGACACCCTCCGCGTCCATCCCGGCTCCGACCCTCGCAATCCCATCACCGGAGTCTTCGCCACCCGCTCCCCCGACCGCCCCAACCCCATCGGCCTCCACCGCGCGACGCTCCTCCGCATCGAAGGCCTCACCCTCCACGTCGACGCCATCGAGACCATCGACGGCACCCCCGTCCTCGACATCAAGCCCGTCCTCAAATCCGAAACCGCACGCAACCCCTCGCTCTGCGAGAAACGCTAACCCTTCTGCGCAATCCGCATGCCGCTCGGAGCCGCAAGCGTCGCGTAGCTCAGCGCGCCCAGAAGCGTCACCGCGCTGCAAACCCCCAGCGCAATCGTGAACGAGTGCGTCCGATCGAGCAGCCATCCCGTCACCACCGGCGCAGCCGAAGCGATCATGAAGCTCGCGAAGTTCTGCAGCGCCCCCAGCGAAGCCACATACCGCAGCGGACTGATCGCCTGCACATACCCCCACCCCGAAGTCCCGCCGAAGTGAATGAAGAACAGCGCCGCGCTGATCCCCGCCACTGCCTGCGCCGTCGACGCACTGTGCGCCACCACAAACGTCCCCGCCGCCGAGGCCGCCATCCCCGCCACAACAATGCGCCGGTGAATCGTCGTCAGCGGCGCGCCGCGCTTCGCCAGCCAGTCCGCCAGCACACCGCTCGTCAGCATCCCCACCGCCCCCGCAAGAAACGGCAACGCCGCCACCCACCCGCTCTTCGCCAGCGACAGGTGCCTCTGTTCCTCGAGATACGACGGCAGCCACGCCAGGTACAGCCACACCGTGTAGTTCACGCCACCCCAGCCCAGCATCATCCCCCACACCGCGCGCTGGCGAATCAGCACCCTCCAAGCCGACTCCGTTGCCTCGCTCACAACCTGCTCAGTCTCCGGCTCCGCAAACTCCGTATCGCGCCGCGCGCGATGCAGCACAATCCACGCCGCCGCCACCACCAGCCCCGCGGCCCCCAGCACCACAAACATCCCTCGCCACCCGATCGCGAGCATGATCCACGTCAGCGCCGGCGGCGCCAGCGACAGCCCCAGTGTCTGCGACGTGCTCATCACCGCCGTCGCCCTCCCCCTCGTCTCCGCGCTAAACCACTCCCGCACCGACCGTATCCCCGACGGATAGAACGGAGCCTCCCCCGCCCCCAGCATCACCCGCAGCACAAGAAACTCCGGCAAACTCCGCACAAACCCCGTCAGCATCTGCGCCGCCGACCACACCACCAGCCCACCACCCAGCACCGCACGCGTCCCCACCCGGTCCAGCAGCCCGATCAGCGGAAGCTGCGCCAACCCATACGCAAACGAAAACGCCGACAGCAGCCACCCCATCTGCGTCGCATTCAAATGCATCTCCGCCCGCACGGTCGTGTTCGCAATCGACAACGACGAGCGGTCGAGAAAGTTCACGATTCCCGCCAGAAACAGCAGCAACAACGTAACCGCCTGCTGCCGACGAAGCCCCGCCACCCTGCCGGTCTCCGTCAAATCCCGCCCCACCCGCACCCCGCCACCCGTCTGCATCGTGCAGACCATTCTAGTCACCAGACTTGGTTTGCCTGCCTCTGCCGTTGCCGTTGCCGTTGTCGTTGCCGTTGTCGTTGCCGTTGTCGTTGTCGTTGTCGTTGCGGTTGCCGTTGCCTCTAAGGTAGGCCCGGGCTTCAGCCCGGGCATCCATCCGCCGCGCCGAAGGCGCATCCGCACTGCCGTAGGCCGGAGCGAAGCCGTAGGCGAAGCGACCCCAAGCCCAATCAGCGCCGCTACTCCCCCGCTCGTCATTCTGAGCGAAGCGAAGAACCCCCGCATTTTGCTCGAAGCTCCACAACCTCAGCCGGAAGTCACCATGCAATCGCGCTCTCAAGTGTCATTCTGAGCGAAGCGTGAAGCCGAAGGACCTGCTTTTGCCGTTGCTTTTGCCGTTGCTTTTGCCGTTGCTTTTGCCGTTGCTTTTGCCGTTGCTTTTGCCGTTGCCCTTGCCGTGCTTTTGCCGTTGCTTTTGCCGTTGCTTTTGCCGCTGCTTTTGCCGTTGCCCTTGCCTCTGAGGTAGGCCCGGGCTTCAGCCCGGGCATCCATCCGCCGCGCCGAAGGCGCATCCGCACTGCCGTAGGCCCACCCAAGCCCAAACAGCGCCGAAAATCCTTTGTCAAGCCCCACTTTTCCGCATCTCCAACATTTAAAAGGACATCCACGCTGCCGATTTCCCGGAAAAACCAGCTATAATAGAAAATAGATGGAAAAAGCCCCGGCCAACCACCCGGGGCTTTCCTTTTTAAAGCTAAAGCAAGAAAAATGAATACTTTGCAGGCATCAACCCAACAAAATCAATACTTCACTACCAAAGTACCAACATAACTCCTTATCTTCGAAGACCTTGCACAAAATAGTGCCGGGGGGAGGGGACGGCCCTAGATCTTCAACCCGGCCCGCTCAGCATGAGCATGGATCGCCACGTTGATCTCGAGCGCCAGCGCGAGCGCCGCCCGTCCGTCCTCGCCCGAGACCACCGGACGCGAACGCTCGCGAACAGCCGAAAGGAACGCCGCGATCTCCAGCCGCAGCGGCTCCCCCTGCTCTACCTGCACCTTGTTCAGCGACAACCCAGCCGAAGGATGCTCGCCCGCAACCTTCAGCAGCTCCGCCATCGCCGCCAGCTTCCCCGGGTCCATCCCGGCGGCGGCAGTGACGTCGATCATCAGCAAATCCTGCCGCGCAAAATCGAGCGACAGATACTGATGCGGCTGAAAGAACCTGAGCTTCCGCACCCGCTCCGTCGAAACCCGGCTGGCCGTGAAGTTCGCCACGCACCCCGACTCAAACTCAACCCGGACATTCGCAATATCGACCTTCGGCGAGAGCACCGGCAGCCCCACCGCCCGCACCTCTCTGATCGGCGACGAGACAAGCGAGAGCACGATGTCAAGATCGTGGATCATCAGGTCCAGCACCACGTCCACATCGAGCGACCGCGGAGTGAAGACACTCAGCCGATGCGACTCGAAGAACATCGGGCGGTTCAGGAATCTCCGCGCCGCCGTCACCGCCGGATTGAACCGTTCGAGATGCCCGACCTGCACGACGCGCCCACGCTCGCGAGCCAATGCGAGGATCGCATCTGCATCTCCGAGGCTATGAGCCAGCGGCTTCTCGACCAGCACGTCCACGCCAGCGGCGATCAGCTCTTCAGCCGCCGCACGATGGTGCACCGTCGGAACGCAGACCGACGCCGCATCCACCTTCGTCGCAGCAAGGCACGCTGCGATGGACTCAAACGCCGGCACGCCGAACTTCTCAGCCGCCTCGGAAGCAACGCGTGCATCGCGGTCGACGACGCCGACCAGACGCACGCGCTCGCCCGCCTGCTCCAGCTCCTTGTAGACGCGGAGGTGATTGCGGCCGAACGCTCCGGCTCCGACGACCGCGACGCGGAGTGGATTGTTGTCCGTCACTTACTTTGCGGGAGCTTCCACGGCCCGGCGGCAGCGCGTATACAGCTCCAGCAGCTGCGCGACCTGGTCCTCAGGCTTCGTCGACGGAGCGGCGGCAAAGCCGGTCGCACCCGGGCCCTTGGCTCCCATGTGCGTCTGCGCGGCGATGAACTTCAGAAGGTCGAGCGCGATGTCCTCAGTGCGGCGCGCGGCGATGGTCGTGGCTTCCATGAAAGAGATTCCTCAAGCCCGATCTTAACGGCCAGCGCATGAAGGCGCAAATGCGCGTGGTGGAGAGCAGGGCTCGCTACACTGAGAGGAGCCGATGCGAACCCTTGAATTCTTCAGCCTGATCGTCACCACTGCCGCTGTGCTCGGCTGGATCTGCCGCCGCTGGCTGAGGCTTCCGCTGACCATCGGAACGATGCTGCTGACCGTGATACTGTCGCTGAGCCTGCTGGGCGCCAGCCACTTCTACCCTGGGATGAAGACCTGGGCCGGCCTCATCGTCGGACACATCGAGTTTGAGAACCTCATACTCCACGGAATCCTCTCGGTGCTGCTGTTCGCCGGAGCCTTCCTGCTGGACATCAAGTCCCTGCTCGAGGAGAACCTTCCGGTGGCCCTGCTCTCAGTCGCCGGAACCGCGATGTCGACGCTGGCGACGGCGGCCATCCTGTACGCTACGCTGCCGCTGCTCGGGCTCCAGGTGGACTGGCTGCACTGCCTGCTCTTCGGCGCGCTGATCTCGCCCACGGACCCGATCGCGGTGCTCGAGATGCTGAAGCGCGTGGGCGTGCCGAGGAACATCCAGGCGCAGTTGGCCGGCGAGTCGCTGTTCAACGACGGTGTCGGAGCCGTGATCTTCCTGGCGCTGCTCGAGGCCTCGCGCGGCGAGGCGCCGTCGCCCACACGCTTCTTCGCGCTGCTCGTGATCAAGGCGGGCGGTGGCCTGGCGCTGGGCATCGTGCTGGCGTGGATCACCTCGAAGCTGATGCGATGGACCGACGCCTACCAGGTGGAGATTCTGCTGACCATCGCGCTGGCAACGGGCGCGTACGCTCTGGCCGACGACTGGCATCTTTCGGCTCCGCTGGCCGCCGTCGCTGCCGGAATCGCGCTGCGCCGCTTCAACATGCACCATCCGCCGCACATCATCTCGCACGAGAGCATCGACACCTTCTGGGAGGTGATCGACGAGGTCCAGAATGCGATCCTCTTCGTCCTCCTTGGCTTCGAGGTTCTGGCGATCCCGTTTGCGAATGTCCCGCTGACGGCGGGCGCGGCGGCCATCGTGACCGTCTCGGTGGTGCGGGTTGCGGTGGTGACGGTGCTGATTACGCTGGTGCGCGCGATGCGGCCGGGCTACCCGAGTTCGATCCGCATTCTGAGCTGGGGAGGCCTGCGCGGCGGCCTGTCTCTGGCGCTGGCGCTCTCGGTGCCGCACGGCCCGCAGCGCACGTGGATTCTCGTCGCCACGTACTCGGTGGTGCTCTTCTCGATCGTCATACAGGGCGGCTCGATGGACCTGATCCTGAAGCGGCTGATGAAGGCTTCGGCGAGCAGGGCCTGAGCCTCAGGGCCTGAGCGCGTGGAAGGCGCGGAGACCACAGAGGATCTCGTAGGGAATCGTTCCGGCGATTCGCGCGTGATCGTCGGCCGTAACTCCCTCGCCGAGCACAACAGCCTCAGAGCCGACAGCAGCCTCGGGAATTTCGGTGACATCGACGACGGTCAGGTTCATGGAGACTCTTCCCAGGATGGAAGCGCACCGGCCGGCGATGATCACCCAGCCGCCGGGGCGGTCGTTGGTGGAAGAGAGCTCGCGGCGGAGGCCATCGGCGTAACCAATCGGCAGAAGGGCAAGGCGCATCGGCTGCTGCGCGGTGAAGGTACCGTTGTAGCCGATACGTGTACCGGCGGGGACTTCGCGTACGCCAATGACGCAGGTCTTCCAAGTCATCACAGGCCGTAGTCGCGAGCGCACCTGAGCCGCGGCTGCACCGAGGAAATCCTCCTCCTGCTCGATGGGAAGGCAGTATCCATAGAGGCCAAGACCGGTCCGGACCATCGGTCGGGCTCCGGCCTCAGCAGCGATCCGCCGCAGCCAGGGGAGGCGACTCGAAGATGCCGAAGCATTGACTGCATCTGCATGAGCATCTTCAGCAGAGTTGTCGATCGTCGATGAGTTCCCCGCATGGACCCATTGCGGGCGAAGCCTACGGGCGCGGACCTGGGCCATCGCCTGCTCGAAGCGCTGCTGCTGTTCCAATGTCAGGTGCGATCCGGCGACCTCTGCCGAGGCGAAGTGCGTCATCACACCGTCGAGCCGGAGAGTGCGCTGCGCAGCCAACCAGCCGAGCACACGGTCGAGCTCCGCGCCCGGAACGGCGCCCTGCCGGGTCATTCCGGTGTCGATCTCGAAATGAACATCAAGCCGCTCGCCAGGGCCGCGAGACTCCACAGCACGGCGCAGCCACTCCATCTGCTCGATGGTCCAGACCACGGGAGTCAGGTCCCACGCGGACATGGCTCCGGCCTCGTCAGCGAGCAGCCCGGACATGACCAGAACCTTCGGCTGCTGCGAAGAAGGAATAGCTAGCTTCAGAGCACCGCGGACGGTGACCCCTTCCTGCGCGTCTGTGACGCCAAGCCAGGGAGCGCCAGCCTGCGCCAGCACCGGAGCGCAAAGCTCCGCGCCGTGGCCGTACGCGTCCGCCTTTACGACGGCCAGAACGGCAACTTCGTCGCCCGCCGCCTGTGCCAGCACTCTGTAGTTTTCCGCCAGCCGTTCTTCTGAGATCTCCACCCAACTCTTCACAGCTTCTATCGTACGTTGCGATGGCATGTGGGAAGTTGTTTCGCTGGGTGCATGGAGTGTGATACAACGTCAGCCGCCATGAAGATGAATCTCGGTTCAGTCTTTCTCGCCCTCACCGCCGCTCTCGCCTTCGGAGCTGTGGGCCCCTGCCTGACCGGATGCTCCAACGGAAGCTCCAACCCGCTGGCCGCCGTTCAGGAAGCGCAGGCGAAGAATGTGGGCAACTTTTCGAAGACCGTATTCCTGGGCGACTCGCTGACGGCGGGCTATCAGAGCGGCTCGCTGCTGGACACGCAGCAGGGTCATGGCTGGGCTCCGCTGGTGGCCGCGCAGGCGCAGTTCAGTATCTCGCTGCCGCTGATCGCCTACCCCGGCGCGCCGAACGTGCTGAAGCTGACCTCGCTGGGGCCGCCGCCGGTGATCACGACGGTGACGGGAACCACGACGGGCCGCGACGACTTTGCGACCCAGCCCACAGACCTCGCGGTGCCGGGAGCGTTCGTCAACGACGTGATCAACACGGTTGCGCTGGTGAATCCCGCGCCCGGCCAGCAGCAGATCAACCAGCTGGTGCTGGGCTATCCGGGGATGGGCTACGGGCAGGTGCTGAGCCAGCTGGGCTTCGCCGTCCAGGCGCAGCCGACGACGATCTTTCTGTGGACCGGCAACAACGACGCGCTGGTGGCCGACCTGACCGGGACGCCAGCGACGATGACCTCAACGGCCGACTTCACTTCGCAGTACACGGCTCTGATCCAGCAGCTCTCGACGCAGACGCCGGCGCACCTGGTGATCGGCAACGTTCCGGACGTAACGCTGGTGCCCTATCTGCAGCCGGCGGCGGCGGTGCTGGCTCAGTACTCGGCGGTGACGCACATCCCGGTGGCGACGCTGAGCACGATGTTCGGGATCACGGCGGGAGACTATGTGACGCCCGCGGGCCTGACGCAGATCTCGGCGATTCTGGCCGGGGCGCAGAAGACGCCGATCTCCGACCCGGGCGTTCTGACGGCGGCCGAGGCGGCGACGGCGAAGCAGCAGGTGGCGGCGTACAACCAGGTGATCGCCGCGCAGGCGAAGAGCGTGGGAGCGACGCTGGTGGACATCAACGCGCTCTTCAACCAGGTGGCGGCGAACGGCGTCACGATCAACGGCGTGACGGGAACCACGGCCTTCCTGGGCGGCATATTCTCACTGGACGGCATTCACCCGACGAACACCGGCTATGCCGTGATCGCGAACTACTTCATCGACGCGATGAATGCAGGCTTCAGCACGAAGATTCCCGACCTGGCGCTGGGGCCGGTGGCCGCAGCCGATCCACTGTGGCCGCTGAATCTGTCGAAGACCGTTGCGGGGCGCGCGGTAACGGCGCCGGAGATGCCGGCGGCGGTGCTCGAACAGGCGAACGCGCTGTTCGTTCCGGAGACGAAGCAGTAGCAACTCAACCTATTAGTCGCCGGTGATGGCGCCGGCGGCGATCAGCTTTCTGCGCTCGGCGGCGGCTGCCTCCATGCCCTTGAGGTAGTCTTCGAGGCGCTGGCCGCGCTTCTGCACAAAGACGCGCTCGAGCACAGCGACCTCAGCCATGCGGTCGAGGCGGAACTCGCGGAAGTCGTCGCGCAGCTCGCACCACGAGGTGAGGGTCCAGACACCGCTCCAGAAGGTGAGGGCAAGCGGACGCACGGTGCGCTGGCTTTGCTCGCCGTCCTCGCGGGTGTAGTGGAAGGCGATGGCGTGGCGGCTCTTGCAGGCGTTGTGCAGCGCGTCCAGACGCTCGCGCAGGTGCTGCTTCATGCGGTAACCGGGGGCGTAGAGCAGGATGGAGTCGAACTCGGTGCGGAGGTCGGGAGGAAGGACGGCCTCAATGCGCTGCAGGGCCTGGTCGGCGCCGAGGACGTTCTCGGCTCCTCCCCAGGCGCGGACGAGGCGCGCGCCGAGCACGAGTGCGGTGAGCTCGCCGCGAGTGAACATCAGCGGGGGAAGGTCCATGTCGCGACGCAGCGTGTAGCCCACGCCGGCCTCGCCTTCAATGGGAGTGCCGGAGAGCTGGAGGTCCTGGATGTCGCGATAGATGGTGCGCTGCGAGACCTGAAGTTTTTCGGCGAGCTTCTCTGCGGTGAGCAGACGGCCCATGCGGAGAAACTGGACGATTCGGAAGAGCCGGTCGGCACGACGCATAAAGGCGGTAGTTAGTTGCTAGTGGTTAGTGGTTAGTTGATTGTGATCGGTTGTCCATTGCTGGTTGCGATTCTACTGACAACTAACCACTAGCAACGAATCACTAACCACTGTCTTTAGTGGGAGTGAAGGCCGATGTGGTTGCCTTCGGAGTCGCGCAGGCAGGCGAAGTGGCCGTGGCCGCCGGGAACGGGGGTCTTGGGCATGAGCACAAGGCCGCCGGCTTCGGGAACGCGGGAGAGCACGGCGTCCAGCTCGCCGTCGCAGTTGAGGTAGACCATGGTGCCGCCGCGGCCGGGCTTCTGAAAGGGCCGTTTGACGAGGGTTCCGCTGGTTCCGGTGCGCTCGGAGGAGAAGAAGACCATCGGCGTCTCCGTGGTCTCGCGCGTCATGGGCGCGCCGAGCAGCGTCTCGTAAAACGTGGCCGCGCGGTCCAGGTCTTCACAGGGAATCTCGAACCAGTTGATCGCATTCTGTCGTAGCTTTTGGTCGTTCATCTCGGTGCTCCTGAAAGGTCTTCAGCGACTGTAGTAAGAAGCATACGGAAGCCATCCTGACAGCATCATGTCAGTAGGCTCGTCAGGAGGTTTCTCGTTCGTTAGGACGCCTGAGGAGAGGCCGCCTGAGTGACACTATAGGCAAGGCCGGCGGGGAGGGCCTCCCGTGATGCTGGAATCTTCGACTACCACTTTCGAGGTAAAGATATGTCTGGTAAAAGCATCAATAGCGACATCAGATGATGCTATTATTTATGCAGGAGCCTTTATGAGGACAACGCTGACCCTTGACGACGACCTTCTTAAGAAGGCCACAGAATATACGGGGATATCAGAGAAGTCGGCGATCGTACGCGAAGCCTTGCGGGCTCTGATTGAACGCGAAGCATCACACAGGCTCGCTCGCATGGGAGGCACTTCGCCTGATCTGGAAGCGCCTCCGCGGAGAAGGCTTGCGTAAGTATGATTCTGGCAGATACCTCAGTGTGGGTTGATCACCTGCGTAGAAGCGATGCCCGACTGCTCACGGAGCTGGATCGCAGAAATATTCTTATGCACCCTTTTGTCGTTGGCGAGTTGGCACTTGGCTCTCTGGGCCAGCGAAAGCAGACTCTTGCAGCGATAGACGACTTGCCGTATGCCGTGCTCGCGCAAGCGGATGAGGTTCGCAGATTGATCGAGCACAAGGCGCTGTACAGCCGTGGAATCGGTTATTCGGATGTTCATCTCATCGCATCGGTCCTACTTACACCGGATGCCACACTATGGACTCGGGACAGGCGTCTGAGAGTTGTTGCAGAGACCATGAAGATCCACGTGCAGTTCCCCTGAGAGGGCAGCAGGCTAGTACCCGCCGCCGTAGTCTCCGCCGCTCTGCAGGTTCTCAAAGCGCGTGTAGTCCGACAGATACGCGAGGTGCACGCTGCCTGTTGGGCCGTTGCGCTGCTTGGCGATGATGATCTCGGCCTTGCCCTTGGAATCGGGATCTTCGTCACCGTTCTCGTCCTTGTTGTAGTACGAGTCGCGGTGGATGAAGCAGACGACGTCGGCGTCCTGCTCGATCGAGCCGGACTCGCGAAGGTCGGAGAGCATGGGCTTCTTGTCGCCGCCGCGCTGCTCGCTGGCACGCGAGAGCTGCGAGAGGGCGATAACCGGGACCTTCATCTCTTTGGCCAGCGCCTTCAGGCCGCGCGAGACAGCCGCGACCTCCTGGTTGCGGTTCTCGAAGCCCTTCTTGCCGGGACCGGCGGAGGCGCTCATCAGCTGCAGGTAGTCGATCATGATGAGGTCGAGGCTGCCCTCCTGCTGCTTGAGACGGCGGGCCTTGGCGCGCATCTCCGCCAGCGTAATGCCGGGCGTATCGTCGATGAACATCTTCGACTCCATCAGGCGCTCGAGCGCGGAGATCAGCTTGCCCTTGTCGTCCTTGCCGAGGAAGCCGGTCTGGATCTTGCGCGAGTTCACAAGCGCCTCGCTGGCGAGCATACGGCGGAGGAGCGACTCCTTCGACATTTCGAGCGAGAAGACGGCGACAACCTTGCCGTCGCGCACGGCGGAGTTCTGCGCGATGTTGATGGCCCAGGCGGTCTTGCCCATCGAAGGACGCGCGGCGATGATGATCAGCTCAGAGTCCTGCAGGCCGCTGGTCATGCGGTCGAACTCGGTGTAGTGCGTGGCGAGGCCGGTGACCTCGCGGCCCTGCTCGTAGAGGGCGTCGATGGAGCCGAAGGAGGACTTGACGATATCGCCGATGTCGGAGAAACCGCCGGTGACGGCGTGGTCGGAGATCTCCATCAGGCGGTTGGAGACGTTGTTGAGAACGTCGATGGCCTCCTGGCTCTGGTCCGCCGCCTCGACCATGCCCATGTCGCAGACGGTCATGAGCTGACGCATCAGGCTCTTGTCGCGGACGATCCGCACGTAGCTCTCGATCGACAGCTTGCGCGGCAGACCCTCGCTGAGGGAGGCGAGGTAGGGGACGCCGCCGATGGAGTCGAGCTCTTTCTGCTTGCGCAGCTCCTCGGCTACGGTGACGATGTCGACCGCGTGGCCGGCCTCGGAGAGCCGCAGCATCGCGGAGTAGATGCGGCGGTGCGAGTCCAGCGCGAAGTCGTCGGCGACGAGCAGCATGGTGGCATCGGTGATCGCGAGGGGCTCGACGAGCATGGCGCCGAGGATGGTGGTCTCGGCGTGAACGGATGCGGGACGTTCGTCGCCGCCGCTGCTTACTAGTTGGGGGATCGCTGCCATGGAGCTTCTACCTTAGCGGACGGGGGGCTGAGGATACTCCCGCCTCCTGTGGACTTCGTGGAAAACTAGTCCAAGTCTAAGGCTTGTAAAGCCTGCACTGTGTCTAAGCGAGCCTTTGTAGGTACCAGCGGCTCCCCCTCAGCATCGACTAGCCCCATGCGTATTGTTTCGACATTCAGCAGATACGTCGCGAGTTCGTCAGCGCTCGCGCCCCTCTCTAACAATGTCAAAATATCGCCAAGGTAACCGTCGTATTCATCGGCAGCATTGGGCTCATCTTGGACTCCAATCGGATCCCATTGAGACATCAGGACGCGACGAATCTCGTCTCGAAGATTTCGGGACCTATGCTTGTCAATCACGTAGCAAGTTTATGGCATTTCAAGCCTTGTTACTTCCGCTCGTACTCCTGAAACAACTCGGGAAACTGCTGCTTCAACCCCGCAATCTTCGGCACGTCGCAGACCTGGATGTAGGGATTGTGCGGGTTCTTTTCGGCGTAGTCCTGGTGGTAGTCTTCGCCGTCGTAGAAAGCCTCGAGCGGGACGAGTTGCGTGACGATCTTCTTCGGGAAGGTGTGCGCCTCATCGAGCTGCGCGATGTAGGCGGCGGCGACCTTCTGCTGCTCCGGCGTGCTGAGGAAGATGGCCGAGCGGTAGGATTCGCCGATGTCGTTGCCCTGGCGGTTGAGCTGCGTGGGGTCGTGCACGACGGAGAAGAAGACGCGCAGCAGCGTGCCGTAGCTGACCTTTGAGGGGTCGTAGACGATCTTTACGGCCTCGGCGTGCTGGGTGCGGTGGGCGGAGACGTCGCGATAGTTCGCAGTCTCCTTGGTTCCGCCGGAGTACCCGGCTGTGGTGGCGGTGACGCCTTTGACGCGCTGAAAGACGCTCTGCACGCCCCAGAAGCATCCGCCGGCGAAGACCGCGGTCTCGGTTGCCGGTGCGCTCACGTGCTCATCGACAGCGGGCGCCGGAATCGGCCCCCGTCCTGCTTCGGCTACACTCGCCATCTTTGTTCTCCCCATCCAAAGCACACCCGCAAGCAGAGCAAGAAAGACAAGACTCAGGTAGATCCATGAAGCGCCGCTTCTCATTGCTGCTCCTTCGGCTGCTCTCATTGGATGCAGGAAGGCTTTGAAAGTAACAGTGGCTAGGCAACGGTCTGCTGACGGCCCTGAATCTCGATGTAGACGTGGATGAGGCTGATCGCTGCCGGCGTGACGCCGGAGATGCGGCTTGCCTGGCCGAGAGTCTGCGGACGGACGCGGCCCAGCTTCTCCTTCATCTCGCGCGAGAGCCCGGAGACGGCGGTGTAGTCGAACCAGTCGGGGATGGCCTTCTGCTCGGCGCGCTTGAGCTTCTCCATCGACTTGCGCTGCTGGTCGAGGTAGCCCGAGTACTTGATCTCGGTCTCGACGGTCTTCATCTCGTTGCGAACCCAGACGGGCAGGTGTCCGGCATCCGTCTCCGCCTCGGCCCACACGGCAAGCTCGCTCCGCGCGGCCATCGGCTCGATGAGGGCGGGCGCAACAGCTTCAATGGTGATCGCGGGTCGCTTGAGGAGCTGCGCGAAGGTGAGGCCTTCGACGTTGGTGCCTTCGAGCTGGGAGCGGACTTCAGCGGCCAGCTCGTCGATCTGGACCTTCGTTGTTTCGAGCAGCCTGGCGAAGGCAGCGGCGCGCGCTTGCTTGGCCTCGTAGTCGGCCCAGGCGTCGTCGGGGATGAGGCCGAGGCGGCGGCCGTGCGGCGTGAGGCGCCGGTCGGCGTTGTCGATACGCAGGTGCAGGCGAAACTCCGCGCGCGAGGTGAACATACGGTAGGGCTCGTTGGTGCCCTTCGAGATGAGGTCGTCGATCAGGATGCCGGTGTAGGCCTCGGTGCGGTCGAGCGTGAAGGCGGGCTCGCCCTTCACCGCGAGCGCGGCGTTGATGCCGGCCATCAGGCCCTGGCACGCCGCCTCTTCGTAGCCGCTGGTGCCGTTGATCTGGCCACCGAGATAGAGGCCGTCGAAGCTCTTCACCTTGAGCGAGCGGTTAAGTTCCGTGGGGTCGATGGCGTCGTACTCAATCGCATATCCCGGCCTCAGCATCTCGGCGTCTTCAAGCCCCGGGATGGAACGCACCATCGCGGCCTGCACCTCCATCGGCAAGCTCGTGCTCATGCCGTTGATGTAGACCTCGTGCGTGTTCAGCCCCTCGGGCTCGAGGAAGAACTGGTGCTGCGACTTCTCGGGGAAGCGCACGATCTTGTCCTCGATGGACGGACAGTAGCGCGGGCCGATGGCCGCAATCTGCCCGGAGTACATGGGCGAGCGATGCACGTTGTCGCGGATGAGTTGGAGCGTCTCGGGCGTCGTGTACGCAATATGGCAGCTGATCTGGCGCAGCGGCGGTTGCCCCGTGCGCGTGAACGGCGAGCGGAAGCTGAAGGGCGTGGGCTCGGCGTCACCGGGCTGTTCTTCAAAGCGCGACCAGTCAATCGTCCGCCCGTCCAGGCGCGGCGGCGTGCCTGTCTTCAGGCGGCAGTTGCGCAGGCCGAGCTTCTTGAGCGATTCACCGAGCAGAACGCTGGCGGGCTCGCCGGAGCGGCCGGCGGTGTACTGCTGTTCGCCGCAGTGGATGAGGCCGTTGAGGAAGGTTCCGGTGGTGACGACGGTCGCGGCAGCGCGAACCTCGCGGCCATCGCGCAGCTTCACGCCGCTGACTCGCTGACCTGCTGACTCGCTGACTTGCTCCACAATCAGGTCCACCACCTCGGCCTGCTTAATGAACAGGTTCTTCTGGCCTTCAAGCACCTCGCGCATCTTCACGCGATAAAGCGCCTTGTCGCACTGCGCGCGCGGCGACCACACGGCAGGGCCACGCGACGTGTTCAGCAGACGGAACTGAATGCCGCAGGCGTCGGCGACCTCGCCCATGACGCCGCCCAGAGCGTCAACCTCGCGCACAAGGTGTCCCTTGGCGATGCCGCCGACGGCGGGGTTGCAGCTCATCTGCGCGATCAGGTCGAGGTTCAGCGTAAAGATAGCCGTGCGCAGCCCCATGCGCGCCGCCGCGACCGCAGCCTCGCATCCCGCGTGGCCCGCGCCGACAACCACCACGTCGTACTGTTCCGTAAAGGCCATCACCTCTATCTTAGATCTTCCCCCGAGAAGACGGCTTCGAATCTGCCAGACGCCCGTTTGTCGCCAGGATGTAAAGTTTGCTGCGCACCTGCGGATTCGGGTGCCGGTTGCCATAAGCTCAGACCATGGTGACGACGACCACAGCCAATCCTCGTTCCATTCCCACAGCACAGGTGTGGATTGAGATCGTTCTCTGTGGCCTTCTTGCTGCGCTCCTCTTCTGGAAGGGCTTGCTGCCCGCGTGGAACCGACTGAACACCGACTTCCCCAACTACTATCTCGTCGCGCGCCTTCTTCGCGAAGGGTACAGTCTGGACCGTGTCTATGACTGGATATGGCTGCAACGCATCAAGGATCACTGGGGGCTGCACCAGAGCCTCGTCGGATTTCCCGGCCTGACCCCGTTCTCCGCTCTTCCCGTCGTCCCACTCACCTTTTTTTCAGCGCTTACAGCCAAACGCATCTGGATCGTGCTGAATCTCGCGATGCTTGCGGCGAGCGCAGAGTTGCTCCATCGATCGACAGCTTTGCGGCGCCGCTTCGTCTGGATCATCTGTCTGCTTGCGATTGTCCCGTTGCGTACCAGCTTCCTCTTCGGCCAGATGCACATCTCGGTGCTGATCCTTATGGTTGCGGCGTACTTCTTCTACGTTCGCGGACGCAACCTCGCATGCGGAACATGCGTTGCGATGGCAGCAGCGCTTAAGGTCTACCCTATCCTCTTCTTCGGCTATCTGTTGGTTAAGCGACGGTGGCGCGCTGCTCTGGCAACCGCATGTTCCATAGTTCTCGTCGTGATCGTCGCCGAAGTTTTGATGGGCAAGGAGATCCTGCAGACTTACGCCTTTCAGCAGCTGCCGCGCAGCCTGCAAGGCGAGCTAATGGATCCTTACAACGTCGGCTTCGCGTCCGGAGCGTCCCTCTTCCATCGTCTCTTTCTCTTTGAGCCGCAACTGAATCCCTCGCCCCGGATCAACGCGCCATCGCTCTACGCCATCCTGTATCCGCTCTGGCAGATGGCGATGACCGCACCGCTGCTCTTTCTGCTTCAACCCTCCGCTCCCCACAGAGATGCCGGCGGCGAGCAGGTCGAATGGGCCGCTTTTCTTCTTGCGCTCCTCGCGTTATCGCCGATACCCGTGACCTACCACTTTGTCGTCCTGATTCTTCCCGTCACGTTGCTGCTGAATTCGCTGCTTCGGGGACGCGCCACGAACCTCGCTGCCCTCGCCATATTCCTCTACGTCTCGATCTCGCTGGTCGGTGCGGTGCACATCCCGATGCTCCCCTCCGCGCGCTTCTGGCTCGTCTCAGCGTTGTACCTGCTGTCTCTTGGGTGGCTGTGGCATCTCCGCTCAAGCAACGCGGCGCATCCTTCGTGGCGCGATCTCACGATCGCGGCCGCTCTGGGCGCATGCGGATTCGTGCTCAGCGTCACCGGATACCGTCATCACTTCGCTCATCGCAATGCGCAGATGAGCAGCCTTCTTCCTTTGCACTCGTCCTCTTATCTCGCCACCAACCCCATCCGAACGGCACACGACATCCTCTTCATCGCCATGATGCCTGAGGGATATCAGGTACTGAACCAGAAGGACGAAGCCGTCGCGCCACCCACTACCGGAGCAGCGGCCGTCGATCAGCTCTCATTCACTGTTGCGCCCGATAACTCCCTACTCGTGGAGATCGCCGATGCCAGCGGCTCGCGCATCGTTCGTACCAATGGCGCGCGCGTCCTTGCAGACGACGCTGAGTCACCTGCGCTCTCCCCCGATGGGCAAACTCTCGCTTACATCCGCGAGGCGAAAGGCCGCGGTCTGCTGCGAGCTTCGGTGCTGTCTTCGGCAAACCACGATATGCAACTCACGGATGAGACCTACGACGTGCGCCAGGCCGGCTTCCTCGGCTCCGGACGCCTGCTCTTTGCGGCGAAGCACGAGGGGCACACAGGTCTCTACACTGTCTCTCCCGGGCACCAGCCCGGCTCCTTCTTCTCCGCCACGGACGACATAGCGGCCTTTGCTGTCTCGCCTGACGATCGCCTCATCGCCTTCACCGAGCTCGTCCACAACCGTTGGCAGCTCGCAGTGCTCGACACGCAATCCAACCGCGTCACTACGCTCACCTCTAACGATTGCAACGCCTACCGGCCATCCTGGAGCAGCGCAAACGAGATTCTCTACGCAAGCGACTGTGGCCGCGGAATCGGACTCACCGCATTGGCCTGGGCTGAACTGCCACGCTGACTACGGGTAATACTTCTACCGACTCGCATATCCAGTCGGTTGATCGCATTCAGGCGGCTATTAAGGCTAGAGGGCTGTATAGATCGTCGGCCCAGCAAGGAAGTCCGTATGCCTGCCGATTCCCGTGCCAATGACGCCTCCCAGCAGAGTCATTACCGCCGTAGCCAGGTGTCCATCCTCGCGAGTGCTGCTTGAGGCGTCGATGCCTGCTCCAATGCCGGCACCGGCACCCGCCCCGATCACCATTCCCAGTACTGTGGAGACTCCCTGCCGCGAAAGCCTGACGGACTGCACTTCGGAGCGAAGAAAATGTCGCGAGGACTTTGTCGGGACGAAGAATACGGTGTGGCGCTCGGTACAGGTAAGGCTGCCGTCGTCCGCACTGTCGAAGTTACAAACCGTGAAGCGATGAGATGAACGGACACGAATGAGCCGATCGGAAGGAATACGCTTTACCGCATCCCACCCCGAAACTGTCTGTGCGTGCAACGCGGCAGCAGACCACACGCAAAGCAGGAGAAGGACTTGCTTTGATAGCTTCTCGAAGCTGAACATGTCGAGGATAATACGGCAGTTCTGCGAAAACAGGGCACTCTCAAGCAAACGCGATCGACCAGTCATACTTCTTCGTGTTGACCTTGTGCCCTTCGCTTGATGCCATAATCGCAGATATGCGAATGCTCGCTTTGCTCGTTCTCTTGTTCGCGTCCGCCTCCGCCTCCACGCAGACAACGGCCGCCATCACAACCGATCCAGCACCCGACAAGTCCGCGCCTGCCGCGATGCAGTCCTTCCAGCTCCCCAGTCATGGAGCGCTCCTGAATGCGTTCGTCTACATCGCTCAAGGCGCAGCACCGCATCCTGTCGTGCTACTGTTGCACGGATTTCCGGGCAACGAACGCAATCTCGATCTGGCGCAGACGCTGCGGCGCGCTGGCTACGATGTTCTGTACTTCAACTATCGCGGCTCCTGGGGATCGCCCGGTGACTTCTCGTTCACCCACGCCATGGAGGACGCGCAAGCTGCTGTTGCGTACCTGCGCGATCCCGCAAACGCGGCGAAGTTCCGCGCCGATCCGAAGAACATCCTCGTCATCGGCCACTCCATGGGAGGCATGATCGCCGCCAACGTCGCCGCGGCTGACCCAGCCATTCGCTTCGTCGGACTGATCTCTGCCGCTAATATGGCCGGCAGGGCTCTGCCTGTCGTGAAGGCCAACCAGCAGGAGGCTGCGCTTCCGCGATTCGCTAAGGGGCTCGCGGCGGAGGGCATCGCTCCGCTAGCCGGCTGCACGCCCGAATCGCTGGTGCGCGATCTGTACGCGCATGCTGCGGCGTGGAATATTCCCGACCTCGCTCCGCGGCTTGCGACACGGCCGGTGCTCATCATCACCTCCGATGATGGCCTTGCCGACGCCTCCGATGAGCTGGCAGCCAACCTCCACAAGCTCGGCGATGCGCAGGTCCGGGCCACTCACATCCCAACCGATCACGCATACTCGGACTACCGCATCGCGCTTCAACAGCAGGTCTTAAATGCGCTCGAGACCGCTCATGTCCGCTAACCCCTGCGCGAAGGCAACCGACGCGCACCCCGGAGCTTCACACCAACTATGACGATCGCTGCCGCAGCCCTTCCGAACTTTACGCGCCACCCGTGGTTCTCTGCCGTCTTCGTGTTCTGCGGCATTATCGTGCTGGCCAGCGTCGTCCACTACATCCTCTTCCGCGTGCTTAAAAAGAGGGAGCAGGAGAGGTCAGGATTAAGAACTGGCTGGGGAATCAATCGCTTCCTCAGCCATCCCGCGCGCGCCATCTTCTTCCTCACCTGCGGCACTATCGCCCTTCCTCTCATCCCGGACATTCCGGAGCATCTCTACGCCATCATCCGCCAGGGCCTTGTGATGGCAATCGTCGTCTCGCTCGGATGGTTCGCCATCGGCTGCGTTTATGTCGTCCAGGAGTACATGCTGCGCAAGTACGACCTGAAGGTCGAGAACAACATCCGCGCGCGCCGCGTTCACACGCAGTTCCAGCTCTTCCGCCGCATCCTGATCAGCTTCATCGTCGTCATCACCATCGGTGCTCTGCTGTGGACCTTCAACGATCCGCGGATCTGGCACTACGGCTCCGGCCTGCTCGCCTCGGCCGGAATCGCCTCACTGATCCTCGCCACCGCAGCGAAGTCCACCGCCTCCAACTTTCTCGCCGGCCTGCAGATCGCCTTCACCGAGCCCATTCGCATCGACGACGTCGTCGTCATCCAGGGCGAGTGGGGACGCGTCGAGGAGATCAACTCCGCCTACGTCGTCGTGCGTATCTGGGACCTCCGCCGCCTCATCGTCCCTTTGAGCTTCTTCATCGAAAACTCCTTCCAGAACTGGACGCGTCAGGCGGCCGACATCCTGGGAACCTCGTTCCTCTACGTCGATTACACGGTGCCGGTCGAAGACCTGCGCCAGCAGCTCCGCCGCATCTGCGAGTCCTCGCCTCTGTGGGACGGGAAGGTCTGCGGGCTGCAGGTCACCAACCTCTCCGAGCGCACGATGGAGCTGCGCTGCCTGATGAGCTCGCGCAACTCCAGTGAGAACTTCGACCTGCGCTGCCTCGTGCGCGAGCAGATGATCGACTACATCCGGCAGAACTATCCCAACGCCTTCCCCACCACGCGCTTCGCCGCAACCAGCGAGATCGCCGTCAGCACGCAGGGCTCCCAGCCCGAAACCTTCCTGTCCTCAGGCAGGAACTAGCAGCCTTACTGCACAGTCAGCGCGAACGAGCTTGTCTGCGTGATCGATCCCGAGGTTGCGGTGATCGAGACCGTTGACTGGCCCGCCGGGGTCGTCGGAGGCAGCGGCGTTGACTTCGAGTCATCTCCACACCCCGAGATGAATCCCCCCGCCGCCGCACAGACAAGCACCGCGCACAGTAGGTGCGGCCATGCGCGTCTACGCCGCATCCTCATGAGCGATGCGAACGGCAGAAGCAGCGCAGAGGCAACCCCCGCAAAGAGCATGTTCTGCCGCCGGGCGGGCCGCAGATTCGCCGCCCCTGTCGATGTCTGGATCGTCACGGTTCCCGTCGCCACGGCGTTTGCCGTCACGTTCAACGACGCCGGGGAAAAGCTGCACGAAGCCCCCGCAGGCAGGCCGTTGCACGCCAGCGAGACTGAGCCGCTAAAGCCGTTGGCCGGAGCTACGCTCACCGTCGCCGTGGTGGAGCTGCCCGCCGGAATCGTCGCAGCGCCTGCCGACGTGCTGAACCCAAACGTCGCGGTGCTGCCCGGCGTTGTGCTGTTTGTGATTCCAGCGAACAGGCCATGCGCCTCGTTGGCGAGCCCTGCCGTGAAGTACACCGTGCTCGTATCGCCGCCGCTCACCGCCGTCGTGCCCGTCACCGCCGTACCACCCGGCAGTAGCTCCCAAAGGCTGTCGTAGGTCAATGGCTTGCCGGTCGAATCCATCAGCTGGCCCAGGTACGCGAACGTCTTCGGATCGTAGACGTTAATCTTGCCGTCGCCACGGTTCCCGATCAGCAGATCATTGCTGAAGATGCCGAAGTTGGCAGGTGCAATGGCGACTCCCCACGGCGCATTGAGATTGCCAAAGGTAACCACGCGAGCCACAAAGTTCCCCGACGTATCGAAGACATTCACAATGCCGTTGCCGGAACCGAGGACCTCCTCGAAGTCCGGAGTGCGCAGCGCATACGCGACAAACACCTGCGTCCCAAGCACATGCACGGACCACGGCGCGTAGCCCGGTGGGAGAGTCGTATCGGTGAACGTCCCCGCGAGCTTCGTCGGCTTGAAGTTGCTGTCGTAGACCTCGATTGCATTGCCCGCACCGAAGTTCGCGGCAAGGATATAGCTCTGGGTCGTAACCCCACCGGAGGCGATGTTCAGAATCGCCATGCCCGGGTAGACCGCACCCGCCGAACTGTTGTTGATTGCGATCTGTGAGACAGCGAGGTTCATTCCAAGCCTGTTGTTCCAGCCCGAGATCGTGCCATCAAGGGTCGAGAAGAGGAACGAAGCCTTCACGCCGTTCGGAAGAAGCATCCCAACCGTCCCCGCCGTTGTCACCGAACCTGCGGGCTCGCCCGTCGAGCCGGCCGCCCCGGACGCGGACGGGACGATCACCTTGAACGGAACCGCTCCCGAGGACTGGACCACGTAGTTGTAGCCAGTGTTCGCGGCACTGATCCACCACGTAGGGCTCGTGGAGATCGCCCACGGATTAAGAAAGTTTGCATCGATCGTCGCCGCCGGGACCGAACCGTCGGAGATGATGTTCGTCACCTTGTAGGACTGGGCCGCCGCCTGCAGACCCAGCACCGAAGCCAAAACCACAAGAATCGCGTTTCGCATGACGCTCACTCACTCTCTTCTGCGACGTGCCGCAGCAGCGCACCCGCAAATAGAACCCTGATCAATACAAATGATTAATCGGAATCCTAGTGGGTCGGCACACAACGTATGTCTGGTTCTTGTCAGTTAATTGTTATTCCTTGGTTATTTCGGAAGCTGCGCTCGCCTGGCGTCAGCCCGTAACCGTGTACAGCGGAGCGAACTCCGGCACGCCCGCCATCCTTCCCGCCATCCACCGCAGCACGTAGACTTCGACGGGATCGGTCAGGGCGTGCGTCAGTCCGTTCGGAAACACCTCAAGTATCGCGTGCGCCAGCGGGTCGCGGTAGTAATCAACGTCCGTCTCCAGCATCACGCAGTCCACGCCGCCGATCTTCTGCTTTTCGTTCTCGTGGAACGTCAGCTGCACATTCGCCTCGCCAAACTTCGCCTCCTTCCACGAGTACGTTGCCCCCGGATGCAGCAGCCCCGGAGCAGGCTCCTCGGAGAACTGACCCACGCTCGCCCCTTCGCGCACCTGATCGATCAGCGTCGCATCGCACCACGAGAAGAACCTGTCCTGCGCCGGACGGAAGTCCCCATCCCAACGCATCTGCCTGATGTGAGTCAGCGGAGTTCCCTCCGCGAGCGGAATAGTGCTCATCGCCTCCGCAAGATTCAGAAAGCATGCCAGCGCCCGCTCCGAGCGGTCCAGCAGATCGTCGTACCTCGCCTCCCCTGCTGCATTGTCCACGTCGCTGCCCAGAAAGGGATACTTCGCCTGCGCCTCGGGCCACCGCGCACTCACAAAGCTGAACCCAGGCGTCTTCGACACCAGCATCACATCCAGCGTCTTCACATATGCGTTCGAGAGCTTCACCGGATAAAACCCGGCTTGCTTATAACCCTTCGCCGAGACCAGCACGCTGTAGCTGTCGCCCTGGTTGTCGAAGAACGGAAGGTCGGGAAACAGCAGGTCGTTTGACGCGTAATCGTGCCAACGCTGCTGCTTCTGATTCCCATCCACAATCCGCACCAGGAAACTTGCGGGAAGAAGAAATAACTGGCGGCTGCCATCAAAGATGCGCAGATGAAGCTGGCTCATACGCGATACCTCGCTTGCATCAATCTTGAATTTTGAACTGGGGCCTCAGACCTTTACCGAGACCGGAAGTATCTCATAACGCCGCGCATGTCGCAGACCGCTCATAAACGCTACACTTTATTTCGACATGGACCTCACACAACTCAACGAGCACTTCGGCATCCCCAACGCCCTTCGCTTCGACGAACACAACGGGCTCGCCCGCGCCGTCGTCACCACACCGCACGCCAGCGCCACTATCTACCTGCAGGGAGCGCACCTCACGTACTGGCAGCCGGCAGGCGAGCAGCCTGTTCTCTTCCTCAGCCGGAAGAGCGACTTCGCGCCCCGCAAGCCCATTCGCGGCGGAGTTCCCATCGCCTTCCCCTGGTTCGCCGTCGACTCCAAGGCCGATCGCTACCAGGGAAAGCCCGGCCCCTCGCACGGCTTCGCGCGCATTCAGGACTGGACCCCATCCTTCGCCGCGCTCGCCGGCGACGATCTCCATCTCACCTTCACGCTCGCTCCCTCCGAACTAAGCCGCGAGATGGGATTCGACCGCTTCCGCCTCGCCTTCGAGCTCGTCATCGGCCGCACGCTGACGATGAAGCTGGCTGTCGCCAACGACGCCGCAACGCCGCTCGTCTTTGAAGAGGCGCTCCATACCTACTTCGCCGTCGTCGACGTTCACGAGACCACCGTCACCGGACTCGAGCCGACCAGCTACATCGACAAGACCGACAACTTCAAGGTGAAGCCCGGCGCGCACGCTCCGCTCGTCTTCACCGCCTTCACCGATCGCGTCTACCCGAACACCACGGCGACCTGCGTGATCCACGACGCTCCCGGCCGGCGCACCATCACGGTCGAGAAGCAGAACTCCAACACCACCGTCGTCTTCAACCCCTGGAAGGAGATGCCCGACATGGGTCCCGACGAGTGGCACGAGATGGTCTGCGTCGAGACGGTGAACGCCGGCCCGAACACCGTCACGCTCGCACCCGGGGCCAGCCACGTCATGCAGGCTCATGTGACCGTCGCCAAGGCGAAAGAGTAAGCTCCCCGGGCGGCAAAAACGAAGAACGCAGCGAGAACCTGCGATCCTCGCACCTGTTGCCGCGCGCCATCGCGCTACTTGATCGCCTCGGCCGGCGAACCCTTCAGCGTCACATCGCCGTTCACCGTCTTCGGATCCACGATCAGAACCTTTAACCGCTCCGCAACATCCGCCGGAACGTCCTGCTGGTAGCGTCCGCTGAGATATTTCGCGAAAAACGCCTCCATCGTCGTCACCATGGCAAGGTTGTTGATGGGACGCGCAAACCCGTGTCCCTCGTCCGGCGCAACCAGGTACTCCACCGGCTTGCCGTTGTCTCGGACCGCCGCCACAATCTGGTTGCTCTCGCGGATGTTCACCCGCGGATCGTTCTTGCCCTGCACCACGACCAGCGGTGTCACAATCGCCTTCGCCTTCGTCAGCGGAGACTCTGCTATCAGCAACTCCTTGCCCGCCGGAGTATTCGGGTCGGCCATGCGTGTGTACATCTGCTTGCGTTGCGCCTCCCAGTACGGCGGAATCGCATCCAGCAGCGTGATCAGGTTCGAAGGCGCGACGATCGCGAAGGCCGCCGCATACAGGTCCGGCGTAAACGCCACGCCCGCCAACGTCGCATAGCCGCCGTACGATCCGCCCGCGATTCCAACGCGCTTGGGATCGGCGGTGCCATCCGCGACCAGCGCCTTGACGCCCCAGGTCAGGTCGTCCTGCATCTTGCGGCCCCACTCGCCATTGCCTGCGTTGAGAAACTTCTTCCCGTAGCCCGTCGACGCGCGGAAGTTTGGCTGCAGCACCGCATATCCACGATTGGCAAGATACTGCGCGAAGGTGTCGTAGCGGAACGAGTCGCGGCCCCACGGTCCGCCGTGAGGAAAGACAATCAGGGGAAGGTTCTTCGTCGGCAGCCCCTTCGGCAGCGTCAGGTATGCTGGAATGTCCAGCCCGTCCGAGGATTTGTAGTGATACGGCTTCATCTCCGAAAGCGCATTACGGGGAATCTCCTCGCGGATGCGGAACTGCAGCGCCAGTGTCTTTGCCTTGCGATCCCACATGTAGGTCTCGCCCGGCTCACGATCGTTGTAGGCGTTCAGAATCCAGGTGTTCTCATCGTCCGAGGGCGAGCCCAGCGCGATCTCCTTGCCCGGCAGTTTCGACTGCAGCCAGTGGTACTCCTTCTCGAACTCCTTGTCGTGGAAGTACAGCCGCGCACGGTCATCCTCGTAGAGGGTGAACAGAATCCGGTGATCCAGTCGCGACGTCACCAGGCCCTGCAGATCGACGCGGCCTTCCGGATCGCTTTCCACCTTCGTCGTCGCTCCACTTGCCGGATCGATCGTCTGCAGCTCGATAAAGTTCAGCGCGCCCTTATTCGTGATCAGGTAGGCCAGCTTGTTGTCCGGCGTGAACGCCACAGCGAAGCATTGCTCCAGCACATTGCAGCTGTAGATCTGCTTGAAGCCATCGGTGGCCACGCTGAGGATCTCCGTGTCACCGGCTTGGTTGGTCCGCGCCGCCAGCCGAAGATCGCCGTTGTTGTCGAAGTCCCAGCCCGAGATGCGCTCCGTGTTCTGGCGCACCAGCTTCTTCTCGCCGGTCGAGAGATGCAGCTCATACAGATCGTGCCAGCGCTTGTCCCGGTCGTTCAGCCCGATGTACAGGAGGTCAGGTTTTGCCTTGGGAGCCGCGTAGATTATCGTGCGTATGCCCTTGAGGTCCGTGAGCGCGCGCGTTACCGGAAGCCCGGTCTTCTCGTCCGCAGGTGCAGTAGGATCGATTGCATACACATTGAAGTTCTCGTCGCCCGCGTTGTCCTGCGAGTAGAGAACGTACTTCGAGTTGCGCGACCAGAAGTAGCCGCCCACCGGCCTGGTCTTCTCTCCGCTCAGCGGCCGCGCCTTGTCGAAAGGCTCGCCGGCCTTCTTCACCCAGATGTTGCGTACTCCCTTGTACGGCTTCAGGAACGAGATCCACTGCCCGTCGGGCGAGATCTGCGCTCCCGCAATCTGAACCTCGCCAAAGAAGAGCTGTCGGTCGATAAGCGGCGGCTGTTGCGCATAGACAATCGAGGACATAAGGACGATACTAGCGGCTGCACCAACAATCAGCTTCTTCACGGTACGCTCCGGGGATGAACTAGCAGCGAAACTGAAGGTACTCTAGAAACATGCAGACGCATGCAGAATTTTGTGACAAAGCTGCCGGCACACGCACCATCTTGCCGGCGGAATCCCTCACCCGATACCCTCAACTCACATGCTGATTCTCGCCTCATCCTCTCCACGCCGCCGCCAGCTGCTCGAGCAGGCAGGACTCGACTTTACGGTCGAGGCCGCCGAGATCGACGAGCAGCCCCAGCCCGGCGAGACCCCCGCCAAATACGTCCAGCGGCTCGCAGTCGAAAAGGCGCAGGCCGTCTGGGAGCGTCATCGCAGCAACGACGACGGCGCGAGCGACCCGATCCTCGTGCTCGGAGCCGACACCGCTGTCGTCCTCGACGGCAACATGCTCGGCAAGCCCGCCGATCGGGCCGATGCGCGCCGCATGCTCGAGCAGCTCTCCGGCCGCACCCACCAGGTGCTCACCGGAATCGCCGCCGTCTCCGCGCGCGGAATGGTCAGCGAGGTCGAGATCACGCAGGTCTTCTTCGACCTCATCGACGAGGAGGAGCTGGTCCACTACCTGATGAGCGGCGAGCCGATGGACAAGGCCGGTGCCTACGGGATTCAGGGCTACGCCGCCCGCTGGATTCCCCGCATCGAAGGCTGCTACTTCAACGTGATGGGACTGCCACTGTCGCGCACCATGGCCCTGCTCGCCCGAGCCCAGGAGGGCACCAACGAGGCCGTGCCGCCGCCCTCGCGCCTCACGCACCTCACGTAGCCGCGCCGAAATCAAAGTGGCATCGTGACTGTCATCCCATCATCGACGTGTCATCCTGAGCGAACCCACAATCGACGTGTCATCCTGAGCGAAGTGGCTCGCGCTAGCGAGCCACGGAGTCGAAGGACCTGCGGTTTGCATTGCCCATTGCGACTCCCTCCTCAGCCAGCCGCTTGAACGCCTGATACACGAACGACCCCAGGAACCAGCCATCCATGTACTGGTACGGAGTCTCGCCCGTCGTGTAGTGCCCGCACGGCAGCACCTTCGAGACATAGTCGACCCCCACGCGATCGAAGTTCGCAAGCACATCCAGCGAGAACTTGCGGATGAACGTCAGGTCGTACGTCGCATGCACCACCAGCACGCGCTTCGGATGCGCCGCAAAGCGCTCCATGTACGACATCGGACTGATCGACGTAAAGATCTTCCTCACGTCGGCCTGCGACAACCCTTCCCGCTCAAAGGACGCGCGAATATGCCGCGTGCTCTGCCCCGTCCAAACCACATCGCCGAACCACGTCGAAGCATGGTTGAACGCGCACACACGAATCCGCGGATCGAAGGCCGCCGCGATAAACGCATACAGGCTCCCCAGGCTCGTCCCCAGCACGCCGAACTGCTCGTAGCCCTGCGCGGCCAACCAGTCGATGCAGCTGCGAATATCCACCACCGCCTGCTGGCAAGCCGCGATCGTCCGTCCAATATTCGAGCTCACCGCATAGTCCGACCGCTCCAGCTCCGCAGGTCGCCGTATGTCGTGATAAGGCTTCGACAGCCGCAGCGCCGATACGCCAAACCGGTTGAACAGCGTGCAAAGCGCGTTGTGGCTGAACGCATCCGCATTCCACTGCGGCATCACGATCATCGCCTGCTTCGGCTTACCCGCCCGCCTGGCCGCCTTTGCCTTTCCTGTTGAATGCTCCGCCGGATACCACCGCGCATTCACGACATCGTTCTCCGGATACCGCGTCCGCACCGGCGAGGTAAACCGCAGAAACTCCGCCGTCGAAGCCTCGCCCACCTCGGCCTGCCGCCGAAACTCCGCATCCTGCGCCAGAGTCTCCGGCCTCACATTCGTAGGAAACAGCAGCGGATGCCGATGCTCCAAGCGAAAATCCGAAGGCGTCTCATACCCAAAAAACTCATCCGCCCGCGCCACAATCGACTCATTCAACGCAACCATGCGCACGAAGCCATCGCCACGCTCAACGTTTCCCTCGCGATCCGTGTCATCCTGAGCGAAGCCCCACAGGGGCGAAGTCGAAGGATCTGCGGTTTCATGACGCAACCCAGCCCCAGGAAGGAACTCGCCAAGCCAATCCTCACCCCACTCCAGGGACCGCACAACGCGATTCGTATCGCGAGTGGTCAACGCCGTCTCCCAGGCGTACATCCACTTCGCATAAAGCTTTCCGAGCATCCTTCAAGTTTACCAAGCTGTCAGCGAGAAGCCTTTTGGTGTGATTCGCCGCTAGCGGTCAGTTGAAATCTTGCTCAGGTTCAATCTGCATTGCCGCGCTTTCTCGAAGGCCCATGATCCGGACGAGACAAACACCGCAACGCATACGGCAAAGGCCGCAGAATATTCGACCCTAATCTTTAGGTTGCCCGCAGGCGTGAGTCTATGATCGTCGGGAACCAGAAACCAAGTGCTTATGATCGCCAGTGCTGCCCACAATGCCAACACGATAGCGAACCATCCCACGACCGTGAGCACAATCTCCCTGACCTTCATCATGGCCGCTCCGTTTCGACGAGAGACGGCTGAACCGGCCGAAATGGGTCGCCCTTACGCCAATGCCAGGCTCGCCCGTTAATCCAATAGAGCGATGGAATCACTGTTCCCGCAGGACCCAGTAGACAAAGAAAAAGGCCAAACACCGCCGGAGTCGATGGACAGGAGCCCATGGGGTTACGTGCGGCCACCCAACATCCGACTAAGAAGACCGCAAGAAAACCCAGCGACCATTTGAGCGGCGTATACATGACTGTCCCGCATCGTCTCATGCCCCTATGTGACCGACAAGGTGCATCCTCAAACCTCCGCCACCACCAAACAAACCCGCCCCACAATGTAATCCGACGGAGACTCCCCCTCCCGCAGCCCAATCAGCTGCACCGGAAACTCCCGCAGAAACGGCCGCAGAATCAGGTGCCGGTCGTCGAAGTCCACATACCGCAACATCAGCATCGACCCCGACCGCACCGCATAGATATTCGGCTGATTCGCCCGATACGGCGCCAGCGAGTTGTAGTGCCGGTCAATGACAGCCAGCGCCCCCACCGCCAGCACCGGAGCCATCGCCGACGCCTGTTGCGCATCCACCCGCACCGCCACAAACCTCTCCCACTGCGTCCGCCGCGGAGCAGGCTTCGCGCGATTCTCCCTGAGCCGCGCCCCGACCACCGGCAGCGTCTCGATCACCGCCGCGCCCGCGATCTTCGCGTCGTCGATCGCCGCCGACGGCGACACAATCGGCACCGCTTCAACGGGATCAATTGCCTCCTCTTCCGAAGCCGCACCAGCCGCCAGGTCCACCGGCAGAATCTGCTCCACCGTCAGCCCCTGAGCCTCCATCACGCGGTCCAGTCCCTCGAGCGACAGCGCCCGCTTCCGGTTCAGGAAGTTCGAGATATGCGCCTGTTGAAACCCCGCCTTCTGGGCCAGCCGACTGCCGGTTACTACGCCGCGATCGATACGGCGCACGAGCTCCTGCCGCAACAGTTCATGAAGATCCTGAAAGTTCAGTTGCGCTAACCCTCTCTTTTGTAAGGATGTAAGGAAATAGGAAATATCATTATGCAAGACGAATAGTAGGCGAATATGTATCTATGTGCAATAGATTATGATGCAGGAATCCCTACAAAATATGGCTTTATCCCAACATGAAACCTGAGGAAATCTTCCCTGTTGACAGGGAATTTGTCTAAAGCTATAACCACTGGACTTCCTCCAGTTTCTTCAACGGAGACAAAATCCGTCGGCCCGCCGGCCAAACCCCGGCGCGCCCTCGGGCTCCCGGTCTCCGCCATAAACGGCCGGAGGGTGCAGCGACTTTATCCCAATGGGTCTCGCCATATCGTATTGAACCGCAACTGTGTGCCGACGATTCGCCGCTCGACCAGAAAGCAGGCGTCGAAGCACCCCCAACCACCTCAGGCGAGCCACTCCGATCGCTGACAACCAAGGCTCGCCAGGGAGAACACGGGCTGAGATGAACAACATGATGCATTTGCGAATGGATCTGAAAGTATGTGAAGGCTGCGGCTCCCTCTGGCTCCGCAGCGCAACCAGCAATGGAGTCTACTGCCGTTCCTGCGCTCTCCGCCTCTCGGAGTTTCCCGCTCCCCGAGGCAAAAGCCGTGCCGGCCGCAAACCCGGTCTCGCACGCCTCAACCGCTGCAATCAAACCCAGGCTCCCGCAGGAGGTGCGCGATGAGTGCAGCCGCCGTCGTCGTCCTTCCCGCCGTCTGGGCCGTTGCCGCACGCAAGCCCGCCGCACCCAAAAAGAAGATCGCCGAGCTAATGGCGGCGTCCGACAAAACTGTGCCCCCAACAGTTACGCAAGACTCTGCCCGCAGGCATGGCCACCATGCTCGCCAAGCAGGGCGTCACGGTCGACTCCGTCGAAGCAGGCGCGCTCGACGCCGCAATGAGCAGCCTGAGCCTCGAGCAGCGCATCGCCGTCAAGGCACAGCTCATGCGCTCCGGCCTGCTGCGCTAGCTCTTAGTGCACGCCCCCTCAAGGCCGTCATTCCGAGCAACGCGAGGAACCCCCGTATTTTGACGCTGCTTGATCGACCATAAGCGCACGGGAGAAACCTCCAAAATTTCACCAACACAAAGGCGCGGCCACAAGCCGCGCCTTTCTTCATCGAAAGGGAGAACAATGAACCCGAAGTTTACTGAGATCCACGCCGCCGCTGACTTCCTCGGACCTGGCGCCATCGAAGTCCCCGCCTTCCAGACCGAGATCACCGATCTCGTCCAGCGCCGCGGCATCTTCGGCCGGCGCATCAAGCAGGTCCCGGCCACCGGGCACCCCTCGCGCTTCTTCGAAGAAACCACAATCCCGGCGCCTGCGGCGTCTTCAGGATTCGTAGACCCGCGCAACATCGTCGCCCCGCTCGTCACGCCCACCCGCGTCGAGCGCAGCGTTCCGTTCAAGGCCCTCGTCGCGCAGATCAACTACAACCTCTTCGACATGGAGCTCGGCCAGCAGCAGTCGCAGTTCGCCTACCTGCAGGCCAAGGACCTCGCCGACACCGTCGACGGCGTCCTGCGCACGCACGACGTCGCGCTGTGGAACGGCAACGACACCTCGCTCAGCTCGCCGACGACTGCGCAGTACTTCGGCGCAGCCGCACAGATCGCCGCCGGTGGCAACACCGTCACCATCGGCACCGTGCAGTCCATCGTCGACGGCCTCAAGTCCACCGTCGCGCAGATGCTCTCGAACACCTCCTTCGGTGTGCGTCCGACGGCCATCTACGCCAACCCCGTGCTGCTCGACCTGATCGATCGCGAGGCCAAGCAGGAATTCAACGCCATCCTCAACACCAAGGAGCTCGCCGCTGGCCTCACCGTCAAGACGCTCTCCACGCAGGCCGGCGAGCTCCCGCTCATCCCCGAGTGGACGCTCAGCTACACCGGAACGCCCGGCTCCGGCTCCGCTGTGCTGCCCGCCTACATCGTCACCGAGGACATGATCAAGTACCACTGGCTCTCCGATCCGAACCCGCGCATCTTCCAGCTCGGCGTCCCCGGCTCGCTCGCCTCGCAGTACGTCGTCGTGAAGTTCGGCGGACTCGTCGTGAAGGGCGCCAACTACGCGCACTACCAGGTGCTCGTAGACCGCTAAAGACAGGCTGTTCTGCACGAACGGGTGCCCCATTCATGACGCAGTCTCATCGCGTCATGAGTGGGACATTCGAGCGAAGCTCGAACCGTCTTGCTTAAGGGCACGGCTTGAGCCGTGCCGCAATAGCCGCAGTAAAAGGGGCTTTAGCCCCTGAGGTACAAACAGCCGCGCGGGAGCCAACCCGCCGCGCGCGGCAAAAACCTTCCAGGAGGGGTGATCCCCAGTGACCTATCTATCGCCAAACGAATACGTCCAGTACGGTCTCAGCACCGATGCCGCTGATGACTGGATCGCGATGGCCTCGAGCCTGATCGAAGTGCGCGCCCGCTACGGCCGACCCCGCCGCGGCGAGTTGAACGAACCCTTCCGTGATCACGTCGCATGGGCCTTCAGCCTGCCCGGAAGCTGGTCGACGCTCGACCCCGCCAGTGTCGATGTGAACCTCGCGACCGGCGAGCTTACCTTCCCCGCGAACCTTTTGGGGATCAACTACAACGAGGTCGAGGTGACCTATACCTCCGGTCTCTCCGCGATTCCGTCGCCGGTGAAGATTGCCTGCGCGCAGATCGTGAAGAACGCCCAGGCGACGCCCGCGCTGAACGTCAAGACCAGCCGCATCGACACCGTACAGATGGAGTACTTCTCGGGATCGCTGCTCGACCCGCAGGTGCTCGCGCTGCTTCGCCCCTACGTGGCAGAGAGGCTGGGGTGACGCCCATGGCTGATCTCTCAAGAGCCGCAGAGGCAGCGCGCCGTGCGGCCTCTGTTCTGCTGCGCGGCGCAGGCGCCCGCTCCGTGATGCTGCGGATTCCCGCACCCGCGATAGCTGGCGACGCGTCCGAGCAGCTTGGCCTCGCCGTGCCGCAGTTTCAGGACGTCGAGCTGGCGCCGGTCGTCTTTCGCGCAACATCAGCGCGAACCGCGGAGGGCAAGGCCGCACGGCGCGAACTGCTCGTCTCCGCCACCGCAATTGAAACACTCACGGGCTCGCACGACTTCGCCTCGACGGCGGCGCTGTTTGCCTCGGCCTTCGGGGTCCTCGTCGATCAGTCATTGCTCGCCATCACCTCCGCAACCGAGCTTACGGCCGGCGACGCGATCTGTGGCTACCGTCTCCAGCTGCACGAGTCCACCGCGGACACGTTGTAGAACCTGCGCTGCGGCGTTTTGTTACGGAAAGGGTTACGAATTTATGCAGCATGCAAAAGATACGTTTTACATCACGCTGCGGGACCGCATCGCCGCGCTGAATCCCGCGCGCCTCGTGGTCGTGCGGGGTGTGTTGCGGCCAGGCATCCTTGTGGAGGAGAACGAGCTGGTCTCCGCATACGACCAGCCCGACGCCTTCCGCCTCCGATGGACCGACGTCAAGATGGATGCGCAGGGCGCACTTCCCCTGGTAACGATGCGCTGCGAGATCCGCTACGCAACCGCGGGAAATGCAGGAAACGGCGGCATGGATCGTGGAAGGTTGCTTGCCGCAATGGACGCCGAGCTGGCCGCCGCGTTGAGCCAGGTTCCGCAGCGCGCCGTCAAGACAAACTACACCGCCGCCTCCGGGCCTGCGGCGATGCAGACGAATGTCTTTTGGAACGACGCAGCGTTTCAGTCCGCGCAGCCAAAGGACGAGCGGCTGGAACGGGTGGCGACGGTCGACGTCTTCTGCTACCAGGAAGCAGGTGAGCTGTGAACGGAGTGGGAGCTGTGGCGCCGGTAACGCGGCGCGTGAGGGCGTACTTCGCCCCCGTGGACCGCACGACAGAGACGCCGTGCCTCTTCGACGCGGCACAGACAGGACGCTTCGCTCTCGACGCGCCGCCTGCGCCGTGGATTGACCTCGGCTGGTGCTCAGGCTTCAAACGCAGCAGCGGCGCACCGAAGGGAAGCATGATTGCCGCGCTTCGATCCGGCGCTCCCGCGATGACCTTCGCGCAGGTGCGCACTGAAGTCGAAGCAACCGTCGAACTCGAGTTCGCAAGCTGGGGAAAGCGGCAGATGGCGCTCTCGAGCGGCTCGCAACAGATGAACCTGCTCGCGACAACGAGCGGCGCGGCGCCCAACGGCAGTGGAGGAACGTCCGCAACTGCGATTCCACTGCAACCAGCCTCGACCGCAAGCTCGCTGAACGTGGGCAGTGCTGCAACAGCATTCTTCATCGGCGATCTCGTCGGCGCCGGCGTCAGCGGAGCCTACGTTCGCTCCGCTGCGGACGTGAACAGCGACCTGAACTACATTCGGCGCGTCTCACTGAATGTGGGCCGCGTAGCAAGCATCGCCGATAACGCACTTCAGCTTGAAGCTCCATTGCTGGCCGGCGCTCCCGCGGCCGGAATGCAGGTGAGCCGCATGGTGGGGTTCGTCGATCGCGAAGGAGGAAGCTTCTTCCAGGAGTGGTCCGCGCTCTTCGTTATGGGGGGCGAGCGAGGCGACCGCGTGATCTACCACTATCCGCGCCTTCAGGCCATGCAGAGCGCGGCCGAGGCCGCGGAGACCTTGACGGCGCCGCTCACTCGCATCCGGCTCGCCGGAGCGTTTCGAGCGCTGCCTGTGCGCGATGCCAGCGATGGCGAGATGGTTCTTTGTTTCCGCAGCTATCTGCCTGCGTGAGACCTGTGCGGCGGAGACGTCGCGTGTTGTGTGATTTGCGGGAGTTGAGAGAGGGGATAACGATGAGTTGGAAGCGTGGAGGACGAACGCTGGTGGGGATCCTGCTGGCAGTTCCTGGAATGCTTGCCGTGCTGGCAGTTGGCACGCTGGCACAGGTTGTAACCACACAGGTTATAGATACGATTTATCGCGCGAATGGCACGCCTGCAGGCGGATCGGTGATCGTCAACTGGCCAGCGTTTACCAGCGCGTCGGGCCAGACCGTCGCCAGTGGAAGCACCGCCGCCACGCTTTCGGCCGGAGGTGTGCTGAGCGTGCAGCTTGCTCCCAATGCGGGCGCGAGGCCCATGGGAACCTACTACGCCGCGGTGTATCACCTGGACGATGGCAGCGTGAGCCGCGAGTACTGGGTGATTCCGGCGAGCCAGTCGCCGGTGCACCTCAGCGCTGTGCGCAGTGCCGTGCTCCCAACCTCGGTGGCGATGCAGACGGTGAGCAAGAGCTACGTCGATACCGCGATCGCCGCGGCCGTCGCCGGGCATCCGCTCGACACCACGAACCCGTACGTCCTGAAGCAGGGCGATACGATGACCGGCCCGCTGGTGCTCTCCGGCGATCCGACCGCGCCCGCGCAGGCCGCCACGAAGAGCTACGTGGATCTAAGCGTGAACGCACTGGCCAGCGGACTCGGCCAGAAGGTTGCCACGCTGCCTTTCACGACACAGACGGTCGCGCAGCCAGCCGGAACCAATCTTGAAGTGAACCGGCTGAACGGCGTGGAGTACGCCAGCCAGTACCAGGACGCGCGCGGCGACAACGGAATCGCGAACGCAGTCTCGTCCTCTGACTGCGCAAGCGGTTGCGATGTGAAGGCGGAGCCCACCTACGGCCGCACGGAGGGCTACACGCCTTCGCAGTGGAACAGTCAGACGCATGTCGAAGACCTGCGGCTGGGACAGCGACGCGACAGCTTCAAGGATCCGGAGAGCGCGATTACTCCCGGCACCGAGGCGGGCGAGGTCGTCACCGTTACGTCCACCCGTGGCGGAGCAACGGTGCATCAACTTACCGGTTCAGGCACTCCCGCTTCTGTTGGAATGATGATCTTCCACCAGGGACTGGCCGGAGGTTCCAATCACTTCCCGGAAAACGTCGATACGACCGTTCCCTACTTCAAGACGGGTTACAGCGCCCTGATGTTGAACGGCCTCTACAACACGCAGGGACAACACGTGCTGGCTCCAACCGAGACCGACTGCTTCGGCGTCGGCGACTGCCTGATCGGATCGCAGTTCCTTCTCGCCTCGGGAGGATTTCGCGACAACGCCGACGAGGGCGCGCATCCATTCGACCTGCAGATCCGCGAGGACTCGCGCCTCTTTACTGGGACCTGCGCCTCCGGCTGCAGCACCGGCTCCACCAGTCTCACGGTATCGCCCATCACCGACCCCGGAACGCAGGGCGACGGCCGTTATCTCATCAACACCAACCCTGCGAAGGTCCTGACTGCAGGAAGGCTGATCGGGCAAGGGACGAGCGGCCCCAATGCCTCAGCGGCCTTCAGCGGAACCAGCTTTCCGGTGAGCACCTTCTTCCGCATCGCGCAGGCGGTTCCTTCGCAGGCGCACGATGTGGCGCCGGGTACGGTGACGGTTGCGATTGCCACCACCGGCCTGCCTTCAGGGTTCGCCTCCAACACGGTTGCGGCGCCTGCGTCGAGCGGCGTCGCCTGCCTCGCCGATCCGACGGCCGCGGTGAACGGCGTCGAAGTCTACGAGATGGCGAACTACACCGTCGTCGATGGAACGCACCTGCAATTTACCCTCAACCGCGCCCATGCGGCGCAGGCGACCGTGGCCATCGGAGGACTGTGCGGCTACGGTCTTGAGCAGACGGTCGACACCGTCGGCAGAATCCGCCAGGTCTTCCCGGTGTTGGGATCGTACTCGTCCACGGGGCTCTACTACGCCGGCGGCGCAACCGCGATCGTCGGATTGATGAACAATACGTCTGCCTTCGTGAACCTGTCGGCCGCCATCACCTCAGCGGTTCGCAACGGCAACACCGTTACCGTGACGACCGCCGGAAACCTGCCTGTTGACGTCAACGGGCTGACGATGAACATCGCCGGGGTTACCGACGCGAGCTACAACGGAAGCTTCGTCGTGACGACCACCGGGCCCAATACCCTGACCTACACGCAGAGCGGAGCGAACAGCACCAGCAGCGGGGGAACGATCTCCGTGTTGACAGGACGGTACGCGCTGTATCCGATGGCCGAGGTGCTCAGCGTCATGAACCCGGCGACCAAGCTGGTCGACGGAACCATGACCCTTGCGCCGAACACCGTTACGTGGGCCGCGAACGATCCCGTGGAAGAGCCGCACTACTACCAGGAAAAGGTAGGCCCCGATCTGGAGTACGTCAGCCAGTACGTGCCGCGTCCGACCTCGGCTCAACAGGCCGGAATGCAGTACGAGGGAAACAACGGCCCCGGCCTGATCGGCTGGACCGTGACCAACAGCGCGGCCGCCTCCAACTACTTCGGCAACGGAGGAACGCACAGCGCTCCTGCCGCGGCCTACGTGGCCAAGGGTGTGTGGCTGCGCTCGATGATCATCGATGCCGGCGAGCAGAGCGTCTTCACGATTCACTGCAACTCGCACGGCTGCGGAAAGTGGAACTCGAGCTACAACCTTTTCGAGCTGGACTCGAGCGTGGCAACCGACACGATCGCCTTCCAGCCGACCACCAGCTCGCTGAGCATGGTTCTGCGCGGAACGGGATACACCTTCTCGCCGCAGGGCTTCACCGCGGGCACCATCAACGCGGGTACGGTCAACGCGACCACGCTGAACGGCGCCGTCAGTGCATCGCAGCTTCCGGTCTTCCACGCCTCGGGAGCCTCGCACGCGCAGGGTGCAGTGCCTGATCCCGGCGCGACTACCGGAACCACACGCTTCCTGCGCGAGGATGGTACGTGGGCCGTTCCGGCTGGCGGAGTCTCCGGCTCCGGCGGAACCGGTGGGGTCGGCGGAAGCGCTGGTTCGACGCTGCTTCCCGGCGCAACCGCAGACTACAGCTTCCTCGAGGGCGCAGGCACTACCGTCACCGACAGCACCGCGAACGGCGATGACGCGACGCTGTCGTCCGGCTCGGCTGCACCGGCGTGGACTTCGACGGGGCTCAAGTTCGCCACCTCGCAGGGAGTCTCGCTTCCGGCCGCGCTCAACAACACGCGCACGTTCTTCATGGCGGTCTACATCAACCCGCTGACTGCAGGAAGCCAGCCGTCCAACGGATTCCCCGTAATGGTCTCCAGCAGCCAGGGCGGCAACGGCTTCAACTATATGTATGAGTTGTTCGACGGCGGGAATGTGATCCAACACGCCTACTCTCCCCGGCTCTACATCAACAACAGCCCACGCACATCGGTGGGAAATGTCATCTCCGGCTTTCATGTGCTCGCGGTGACGCTGGGCACGGGCGGCGGATCACTGGACCACATCTATATCGATGGCGCCGAGGTACCTTCCTACACGATGCAGGGAGCTTCGGCAGGAGCGCAGACGACCGGCAATCTCTTCCTCGGGTCCAGCAACATCAGCCCGTGGACAGGCTCGGGATTGAACGGCATCTTCTACCGGCTGCGAACGTATCCGACGGAGCTCGCCGCAAGCGACGTACAGACCATAAGCACCGCGATTCGTAACGAAGTAGCTATCCGCGGCGTCATGGTAACGTCGCAGCCCATCGTGGCGGCCTCGCCGCAGCTACACGCAATCGGCGACTCCATCACGTTCGGTCAGGGAGCCTCATCGCCCTGGCCCTCGCTGCTGACGCTGACCAACCAACCGACGTACACAACAACGAACTGGGGAATATCCGGCATCCAGATGCAGGAGATCAACGGGTCGGAGTCGAATCGCGTGGGGATGCGATGCCTCTCCAACTATGGCCCGTCCGTCGCCGTCGTCTTCGCCGGAACCAACGACCTGACCGGCGGATCATCGACGACGACGACGTTCTCGGCACTCGTCGGCGAGATTCAAACGCTGAAGCAGGCAGGCTGCAAGGTGTTCGTTGGAACGATGCTCTCGCGCATCGGTCTTGACCCCTCCGGGGCCACGGTCGACAGCGACAAGAACACGTACGACACGCTCATCCTGGGCCGTGCAAGACAGGTGGGAGCCGACGGCATCATCGACTTCGCGGCGAACCCGCTGCTGGGAGCCGACGGAGCCTACGCCAACACGACGTACTTCAACACCGACGGGACTCATCCCACGACAGCGGGACAGCAGCTGCTGGCCAATGCAGCCAGCAACGCGCTGAACTACACGTTCGGCTATAACGATACGAATCCGCGCTCTGTCACTACGCTGCCCTACAGCATGGCGGCGGGAGATGGATCGATCAGCCTGTCGGGACTGACCGGAGCCGGCACTCTGACGCTGCCGGACTGCACCGGGCAGAGCGGCGCCGTCTACCGGATCAACAATCCTCAGTCGGCGTACACCGTGAACGTCGCGCCGTTGAATGCCAACCAGCTGATCAACGGCCTGGCCTTCGGAACCACAGTGACGGTTCCGGCCAACGGCACCCTGACCCTGCGGGATGTTCCGAATCCCAAGGCGGTGAGCGGCTGCCACTGGGAGATGTAAACGGCAGGGAGGAGGGAGTAGGGAATAGCAAGTCATCTTGCTGCGCTCTGCACCCTGCTCCTGTTTTTCGAGGGAGTAGGGAATATGGAATAAGGAGTGGCCTTCTACTCCTACTCCCTATTCCTTACTCCCCGTTTTTGTGGGGGAGTGATGCCTCTCCGGACAGTCACCTGAAGGTGTTGGTTCGCTCGGTGACGATCGAGGATGGTCATGCGCGGCCGGAGCTGGTGCGCTATCGCGTGGGCTTTGCGAACGGCTGGTCGGAGGGGCTGGGGCTGACGCTCTCCGACACCGTCGCGGCCGATGCTCTGCTGCCGCAGACGGCCGCCGCCACGCCTGCGAGCGTGTTGGCGAACCTGCCTGCGCTCGCGGTGGTAAGTACGACGGGCTCGGCTCTCGAGATCGACGCCGGCGCGGATCCGCCTGCGGGCGGAGGCTTCGAGGTGCGGCGCAGAGACTGGGCGTTTGGGCCGGGAACGAACCCCGACCTGGTGCTGTGTTTACGAACCTGCCGGTCAGCTCATGATCGCGCAGAGGTGGGGAGTGGGATGATGACTGAGTTTGAGGGGCAGGTTCTAGGGGATCGGCCAGGTGGGGAGACTTACGCAGATTGAAGAACGCGTGGAGCGGCATGAGCGGAGCGTGCAGCGGGTGAAGGATTCACCGCGGCTGTGGGCGCGCTGGTGACGCTGGCTCACCTGGCGATTGATTTTTTCAGGCGGTAGCGGGGCGGGGCGGTGGCGGTGGAGAAGCAGGTTCCTCCACTGCGCGGCTTCACCCGCTCCGGTCGGAATGACAACCAAGACTTCGAGGGAGAGATGAGATGGATTTTCTGAAGGTATTTCTGCGCGGGCTGGCGTTTCTGCCGGGCGTTATTCACGGCACGGAGCGATCTTCGGTGCGGGCAATGGCGACGTGAAGAGGAAGGCGGCGGTGGAGATCGTCGGCGCGGCGATCAACATCACGGATGCCGTGAGCAACAAGCACATCGCCGATGCCGACCGCTTCACGGCGGGGCTGAGCGCGATCATCGACGGCATGGTGGAGTGCCTGAACGCGAGCGTCTGGGCGAAGTGAAGACTGTTACAGGTTGTCAGTTGCAGGTTTCAGGTTGTTGGTTGTTGGTTGTTGGAGTCTTTCCAACTGACAACTGACAACTGACAACTGACAACTATAATCAGCGTATGGACGCCTCACCGCTGGTTGGAGTGATCATGGGTAGCCGCAATGACTATGCGGTGATGCGCGGCGCCGTCGAGATGCTGACGGAGTTTGGAGTGCCGCACGAGGTGCGTGTGGTCTCGGCGCATCGCACGCCCGATCTTCTGTTCGAGTATGCGCAGACTGCCGCTGCGCGCGGGCTGCGCGTGATCATCGCCGGTGCCGGCGGCGCGGCTCATCTGCCGGGCATGGTCGCGGCGAAGACCGTGGTTCCGGTGCTCGGCGTTCCGATTCCGGCGACGGCGCTGCAGGGGATGGACTCGCTGCTGAGCATCGTGCAGATGCCGAAGGGTGTTCCTGTGGGAACGCTGGCGATCGGTGCGGCGGGCGCGGCGAATGCGGGCCTGCTGGCGGCGCAGATTCTTGCGACGACCGATGATGCGTTGCGGGAGAAGCTGACGGCATGGCGCGCGGCGCGGCGCGATGAGGTGCTGGCGCAAACCGTTGGTGAAGAGCCGGTCGCCGAGGCAGGCGAGGCGTGAGCAGCCGTGCTATATCGCATCGTGCTACCGCGCAGCCGATTCTTCCCGGAGCGACGATCGGCATCTTCGGAGGCGGACAGCTGGGCCGCATGACCGCGATGGCGGCGCGCGCGATGGGCTATCGCATCCAGGTGCTCGATCCCGATCCGGCGTGCCCGGCGCGCTTCGTCGTGGATGCGTGCATTGAGGCGAACTGGGACGATGCGCGTGAGGCGGCCAACCTTGCGAGGGGATGCGATGTGGTGACGCTGGAGATCGAGCAGATCTCGCTGGCGAGCATGGATGCGGCGGCGGGCTTCGCTCCGGTGCGGCCGGGGCACGCGATGCTGGCCGTGATCCAGGACAGGATCGAGCAGAAGGACTGGCTGCGGAAGCACGGCTTTCCGGGAGGGGAGTATCGCGCGGTGCGGTCGCTCGACCAGGTGCGCGAGGCGGTAACGGCGCTGGGTGGGCGGGTCTTCTGCAAGAGCGCGACGGGCGGCTACGACGGACGCGGGCAGGGCAAGGTTGGTTTTCGGGTGGGTGCGGACTTCGAGCAGGAGGTTCGTGGCGCGTGGGAGGCCTTGGGCGAGGCTGCGGGAGTTGTGGAGAAGGCCGTCGATCTGGAGCGCGAGATCTCCGTGCTGGTGGCGCGTTCGCCATCGGGCGAGGTGAAGGTGTATCCCGCGGCGTGGAATCATCATGAGAACCAGATTCTGGCGTGGAGCGTGATGCCTGCGCCGATCACGGACGAGATGGCCGAGGAGGCGAGCGGGCTCGCGGAGGAGATCGCCGACACGTTTCAGCTTGAGGGGATTCTGGCGGTCGAGATGTTCGTGACGACCGATCGTAAGCTGCTGGTGAACGAGCTAGCTCCGCGTCCGCACAACAGCTATCACGCGAGCGAGCGCGCTTCCGTCACGAGCCAGTTCGAGCAGCTTGTGCGCGCGGTGTGCGATCTTCCGCTGGGAGATGTGGACGTCGTGCAGCCGTGTGCGATTGCGAATCTGTTGGGAGATGTCTGGCTGAATGAGGATGGCTCGGCGCGCGAGCCGCACTTTGATGCGGCGCTGGCGGTCGAGGGCGTGAGGCTGCATCTGTATGAGAAGCATCGTCCGCGGAAGGGGCGGAAGATGGGGCACCTGAGTGCGGTGGGGGCTACGGCGGATGAGGCTGTGGCGGCTGTGCTGCGGGCTCAGGAGCTGCTGTAGCAATTGCTCATTAATGCTGCAGGCGTATTTACTTTACGGATGAGCTGGGGCGAGTTCCTTTTAAAACATGGCTGATCTTTACAACATCTTTGAAGCAAAGAATGCCGATCAGGATCACGAGGGTCACCCCGAGCAATTTACCCGTTGCTAGAGCCAACTGATCTCTTTCTCTCCATATCTGCGGGAGAAGAAGTAAGTCGACGAAACAAACTGCTCCAAATACGGCTTCGATAACGAGACGAACAATTAGAAATACTTTTTCAGTTACCGGGCATGCTCTTGCGTTCAAGATACCCCATCTCGTCAAACCCGAACCTCAACAAGCACGCGCTATTTTCCACTTTGCGTGGTATCTTCAGAGCGGATGCACTGAATTTCGTGCAGTGCGTTTGAGGGGTTTTCGATGAGCAGCTCTGAGCTTGAGTATGTGCTTTCGCTGCGCGATGACAACATCGGCACCAGTCAGAAGCGGCTGCGCGCCGAGATCATCGACTTCATTCAGCGGCATGAGGATGCGGTGCTGGCGCAGCTCCGCACACACGAGTCGGCCGTGATTCCCACGTCGTTCGGCGAGATTACGCTGAACCTTGCCGACCTCCGCGAAGCCGTCGCCTAGGAGACTCTCTGGTGCTGGCGCTTCTTGTCAGCTTCCTCATCGCCGTCTACCTGCTGGGACCCAACCTGATCGCTCGCTGGGCCGCAGACCTTGTCGTCTTTCGCAAGACGCGTGCGGAGAGTCGGGCCGAAGAGGTGGCGCGCTCCGTCATCGGCGCCACGGTTCCGCTGGTGATTGCCGTGGCATGGGCGCGGTGGTCGGGCGCGCTGTGGAGCAGCGGCACGCAGGGTGACGTGGAGACGGTCTTCTCCGCGCTGCAGAGCGACAGCTTTTTTCAGCAGCACCACGCTCCATTCTTCACCAGCCTGTACGCGTTCTTCTGGATGAACTACGCGATCCTTTGGCGGTTGTACCTGATTGTGCTGATTGCGTGCGCGGTGCGCGTGATGATCGTCCTGAACTACAACCTGATATGGCGGCGTCTGCGCCGGCGCTGGATGCGCACGCTGCTGGCGACGATCGTGCCGCGGCTCTCGGAGTGGGACCTGCTGTTCAGCGACATGCTACTGCCCGAGGGCACGTTCCGCATCATGGCCGACGTGCTGACGAAGACGGGCGGTCTCTACCAGGGCACGGTGCAGGATCGCATGCTGAACAGCGACGGCTCGCTCGCGAGCATCACGCTGGCGAATCCGCGGCGGTTCGAGCGCGCGGAGTTTCGCAAGGCGAAGGCGGAGGATCTGGAGACCGTCCCGGACGAGTACTGGTTCAACATTCCGGGCAACCTGTTCATCGTGATGGCCTCGGATATTGCGAACCTGAACCTGCGATATATACGGCGGAAGCCGCTCCAGTTCCAGCCTTCCGAGGAGGAGCGCGAGGTGCTTACGCGGCTGCTGGACCGATTGAAGGAAGGGAAGTAGGCGTATGGTCTACGTCGCGAGGTGCGACGATGATGAATGGCAAATGGCTTGAGCGTCTCAACATTGCACGAGCGTGGCTGCTGGGTGCAGGGCTTGTCACGATTGGGATCGCCTGGCTGCTTCAGCGCTAGCTGGATGGAAAATCCCATGCGGTCGTGGCCGCATGGCGAAAAGCAGATCCCTCCACTTCGCTGCGCTTCGGTCGGGATGACACCGTTTTAGGCTGGACTGAGTTTTTACGCGCGGCCGGCGAAGTCGCGGGTTTCGGTGGAGACCTTCACCTTCTCGCCTTCCTTGATGAAGAGAGGCACGCGGATCTCGAGACCGGTCTGGAGCGTGGCGACCTTGGTGACGCTGCCGCTCTGCGAGGCGCCGCTGAGGCCCGGTTCGGTCTCGGTGACTTCGAGATCGACGAAGATTGGGAGTTGGAGGCCGATGGGGTTGCCGTTGTACTTGTGGACCTGGATCTCGAGGCTCTCGACGAGGAAGTCCGTTGCGTCGCCGACCATCGAGTCTGTGAGCGTCAGCGTCTCGAAGCTCTGCTGGTCGAGGAAGTGGAAGCCGTCGCTGTCGGCGTAGAGAAACGTTGCGGGCACGAGCTCAAGGTCGGGCTCCTTGAACTTTTCGCCGGCCTTGAAGGTCTTCTCGAAGACTGCGTTGGTCAGCAGGTTGCGCATCTTCAGGCGCACCAGCGTCTGTCCGCCGCGCGCGGTGGGCGAGCTGACGTCGGCTTCCATGCAGTAGTAAGGCATATTTTCGTGCTCGAACAGGGTCTTGCGCTTGACGTTGATCGCTTCGATGAGTGCAGCCATGAAACTCCTCTTCCCATGTTTGAGTATAGGTGCGGAGAGGGGCTGGAACAAAGCTTGTAGCGTGCTTGCCTTCTGCTTGTAAAGGGTCGCCATCGGGGCGGTTTCGCCGGATTTTTAAGGCGTTGTTTGTAACCCTCACCGCACGGAGTGCTCTAATGAGAACCGGTCCCCGGCCTGGCTCACGCTGCGCAGTTCGGCACCGCTCGAATCTTGAAAAGGAGAGAACACGCATGTTTGACATGAAGAATCTCACCCAGCTGAAGAAGCTGGACGAAAACGCGCCTGAGTCGATGAAGGCATTCTGGGAGTTCGACAAGCTAGCGTTCCAGCCAGGTACCATTGATGCTCTGCACAAGCAGCTGATGGCGCTTGCGGTGGCGCTGACGACACAGTGCCCATACTGCATCGAGCTTCATCGCAGAGCCGCAGTGCAGGCGGGTGCGACAGAGCCGATGCTGGCCGAGACTGCTGTAGTCGCCGCAGCCATGCGCGCGGGCGCAGCGGTTACGCACTCCACGCATCTGTTCAAGTAATCGCGGTCTGAAGATGTAAGTGAGGTAAGACAAAAGCGGCGGCTCCATGGAGGAACCGCCGCTTGATGTCTGCGCTTCTTCCCCGAAGGCGCCTTTCGCCGTCTACGGAATCGAGCCTCTTCGGCAAGCTCAGGGCAGGCTGGCGAACCCGGCTGCGCAGCGTCCTCCCGGCACAACGCCAGATAGAGCGCCACGAACCTCCACTCCTCATTGCTCACATCGCTCGGATAACCCACAGACCATTGTTCCCCATCCAAAGTATGCGGCGCACCACAACAGGCTCCATCCCTCCAGGCCCAGGCTGTCCAAGACTTTGGAATGTGTTCTACCGTCTTTGCGCGTTCGGAAGAACCCCACCGGCCATTTGCTGAAAACCCGAAGCCGCAAACAATCCCAGGAGGATTCTATGAAGTCTGCGACTCGCTTCTTCAGCTTTGTTTCTAGTGTGGCCCTGTTGACGGCATTGCTTACAGTAAACGGATTCGCAAAGAATAAAACCTGCTCAGACGTTGGCGGAGCAATCCTTACAAATGTAGGGGGCTTCGGACAGATAGACGGCCATCCCACAACGCTGGGGGTCGTAACCGGCGACCTGAAGGGAGCCATCGGAGTCGAGATATTGTCTACCAGCTCCGATTCCACAACCGTCACGGTGGAGCACCACTTGGTAACCGATACAGGAGAGACGCTGACGATCGACCAGGCTCAGGCCCATGGCACATTTGTTAGGGCAGGGTTGTTTACAATCACCGACTACAAGGTTCACCTAACGGGAGGCACGGGCCGGTTCGCCAACGCTACCGGGGATATGACTGCCATAGGCGAAATCGATTTCAACACCGGTCACGCCATTCTGCGTTACTCGGGCCAGGTTTGTTACGCGAGCAAAGACTAGCAAACCGATAGAGGCAGCGAAACAATCGCCAAGCCTGACTCGGCTGACGGAAACGAAGGACAAAAGCGGCGGCTCCATGGAGGAACCGCCGCTTGTGATTTGCGCTGACGCGCCGAAGAGGCTCTTCGCCGTCCGCGAAGGACTAGCCGATGTCTTCGGACCAGTTCTCGAGGTAGGCCTTGAAGTCGCTCATGAACTTGCCGGCGTCGGCTCCGTCGACGATGCGATGATCGAAGCCGAGCGTGAAGCGCTGGATCGAGCGGATCGCGATGAAGTCGTTGCCCTCCTTATCAGTGATGACCTCGGGCTCCTTGTTGAGACCGCCGATGCCGAGGATGGCGACCTGCGGCTGATTGATGATCGGCGTTCCGAACTGCTCGCCGAAGATGCCGGAGTTGGTGAGGGTGAAGGTGCCTCCTCCAACCTCGTCGGGGGCGAGCTTCTTGTTGCGGGCGCGCTCGGCGAGGTCGACGATGCTGCGCGCGATGCCGAGGAAGTTCTTCTCCTCAGCCTGCTTGATGACAGGGACGATCAGGCCCCACTCGAGCGCGACGGCGATGCCGATATTGATGTTCTTGTTGTAGAGGATGGCGTCGCCCTGCACGGCGGCGTTGACCACCGGGTGCTTGCGCAGCGCGACGACGGCGGCGCGGGTGATGAACGGCATGTAGGTGAGCTTAACGCCGTTGCGCTGCTCGTACTTCGACTTCTCCTTCTCGCGCAGACGCACGATGCGGGTCATGTCGACCTTGAAGACGGTGTGGACGTGCGGCGAGGTGCGCTTCGATTCGACCATGCGCTGCGCGATGATGGCGCGCATCTTCGACATGGGGACGAGCTCGCCGGGCTGCGGCGCAGGAGCGGCCGGGGCGGCGGGCTTCGGTGCGGCCGGGGCCGGTGCGGCTGCTGCTGGTGCAGCGGCGGCAGGGGCAGCTGCAGGTTTGCCCTCGATGTAGCCGAGGATGTCTTCCTTGGTGATGCGGCCGGCGGAGCCGGTTCCGGGGACCTGCGCGAGATCGACGGCGTTCTCCTGGGCGATCTTGCGGACCAGCGGCGAGGAGCGTCCGCGCTCACCGACAGAGGCTGCAGCAGCGGGAGCGGCAGGAGCGGCGGTAGCAGCAGGAGCAGCGGCGGCGGGAGCGGCCTTCGCGGGAGCAGGAGCGGCCTTGGCGGCGCCTCCGCTGATGACGGCGACGGCGGTGTTGACGGTGACGGTCTTGCCCTCGGGGACCTTGATCTCGGTGAGGGTTCCGGCAGCGGGCGAGGGGATCTCGGCGTCCACCTTGTCGGTCGAGATCTCGAAGATAGGCTCGTCGCGCTGGACGGAGTCGCCAACCTTCTTGAGCCACTTGGTGATGGTGCCCTCGGTGATGGACTCGCCCATCTGCGGCATCAGGATTTCGGTGCCACCGCCTGCCTCGATGGTTGTGCCCGCGGCTGCGGAGTCGGCCTCGGCGGGATTGGCCATCGTGGTGGCGGGCGCGTCGACGGCGGGAGGAGTCGCGGAGTCGACCGGCGGCTCAGCAGCGTTTGCGGCCTTGGCGGGGGCAGCCGCGGAGGCCGCGCCGCCCGCGTCGATGACGGCGACGACGGTGTTGATCGTGACGGTAGTGCCTTCGCCGATCTTGATCTCCTTCAGGGTTCCAGCAGCGGGCGAAGGGATCTCGGCGTCGACCTTGTCGGTCGAGATCTCAAAGAGCGGCTCGTCGCGCTGGACAGAGTCGCCCGGCTTCTTGAGCCACTTGGTGATGGTGCCTTCGGTGATGGACTCGCCCATCTGGGGCATAACTACGTCTGTCGGCATGAATCTCTCCCTGAAACAGTTGCGGCGGTTCAACACAGACACTCGCTACGGCCCGGCCTGAACCGAGCATACGAATCGGATTATACGGCGATTTCAACAGGGCTGGCGTGGATGGTGCGGTTAGCGGTCGGAGAGTCCCCAAACGAGCAAATGGCGTCGTACCGAAAGAAAAAGCGCAGAGACCTCCGATTGGCGAGGTCTCTGCGCTTGTCGTACGGGAACGACACAACAAAAGGCCGGCAATCTAGAAGGGCTACTTCTGGATCGCGCCGGGCTGGAAGAGGTCGGAGAGATCGTTGACGTTGACCGTGTCGCCGAGCAACGGCTCTACGTGGAAGATTTCCTGCATGGTCTTGAGGTCAGAGGAGTGGCTGAGGTTGACCGGGCTGGCGTAGGGGATGCCGTTCTCGTTCTTGTGAGCGTGCTTGGAGATGATGATCTCGGGCACTGTGTGGTCGAAGGCATCGGGGTTGTCACCGGTGATGCCGTCGGTCTCGGACTCGTCCCACCAGAGGATGATGACGCCGTTGTCCTGATAGGCCTTCGACGCCATGATCACGGGGATCACCTGGCGCAGAAAGTCATCGCCCTGAAGGATCTTGGCGGGGTCGCCTGTCAGGCCTTTGTAGCCCGCGGAGAGTGTGGTGTGCATGTCGTTGAACTGGTTAGGCGTGATCCAGTTGTAGTCAGCCACGGTGTTGTTCTCGAGATCGGAGAAGAACTGCTGCAGCGGAGCGTAATGCGATGCGAGCGGGTTGGAGGTGGACTTGTCGTTGCCGCCGTTCGAGTCGGTGAAGAAGACCATGGGGTTGTGCTTGGCGGCGTAGTTGTACTGAGCGGAGCCGTTGAACTGGTTGACGCCGCTGGTAAAGGTTCCGGAGATACTGCTGAGCGGGACCGTGTACTGGCTCGGGGATAGTGGAACGTTGGTGAGTTTGCCGTTGGCGTCAGGAGTGAGTTCGGTATCTTCCTGGTAAGACTTCCACGTCTTGCCCGCTTTGGTGAGCAGTGTGACCAGGTGCTGGGTGGTGTTCTGGTTGTTGGGGCCGTTGGCGGCGAACGGATCGTTGTCGTTGGCTACGCCGAAGTTGTTGCCTGCCTCCGCCCAGATGTAGTTGGGCTCAGAGGGATGGATGTGTGGGTTGCTGCCGTTCATGGTGGCGAGGACGTTGTGATAGGCGCTGGCGTAGGCGACCTGTTCGCTGATGTGCTGGGTGCGGCCATCGATCTCTGCCCAGGCAGTGCCGTCGACGAGGCTGTTGATGAAGGGCGCGTTGGGGTTCTGGAAGATCTGCTGAATGCCACCGGTGGACTGGTTGGCGGGCTGGGTCCAGTTGTGGTTTTCCATCGCAATCACGAAGACGGTCTTGACCTCTTGTGCGTGTGCGCTGAGGTTGCATGCGGCACAGAGTGCGAGCGTGCCGAAAAGCCGGGGGAGTCGGGGCGTATACATTTTTTAGTCTCCACGCAGTGATTTACGAGTTGCCGAAGTCTGCTTCATGCCACGCGCTCGCAGTCCACTTCATACCGGCAACACCGCTTTCAGCCATGAAAGCAACGCGGTCTTGCTGCACGATGAGAGGCATGTGAAACGATGTAAAGATTTCGTCGGCTAGGAATGTGACGGAGTGATGAATATCTCGTCGAGCGAGGTGGCCCAGATCATCTGGCGCTCGAAGATGCGGCCGAAGTTGCGCGCGGTGGAGTTGACTGCATTCTCCATAGTGACCTGCCGCGCAGGGTCGTCGGTGGGCTGTGCTTCAAGCTCAAGCGAGGTGACGGTGCGGTCGGTGATCCCGCAGGGGACGATCAGTTCAAAATCGCGCAGGTCAGTCGTGACGTTGAGCGCGAAGCCGTGCGAGGTGACTCCCTGGGAGACGTGAATGCCCATCGCGGCGAGCTTCTTCTCCTGAACGTTGCCGCTGGCAATCGTCCAGGCGCCAGTGCGGCCGGCGATGCGCTGCGCGGGGACGCCGAAGTCGTAACAGATCCGAATGACGACCTCTTCCATCATGCGCATGAAGTCGACGGGGCCGAGGTGCGGGCCTTTTTTTCCGGGCCAGTCGCCGCGCAGGTCGACGATGGGATAGCCGACGAGCTGACCGGGACCGTGGTAGGTGACGTCTCCACCGCGGTTGATCTCGTGCAGCTCGACGTTACGGGATGCGAGGAGTTCATCGCTTGCCAGGACGTTCTCGCGATGCGAGTTGCGGCCGAGCGTAAGGACGGGCGGATGCTCGAGCAGCAGGAGCGTGTCGCCGATAAGGTTCTGCTTGCGCGCGTCGACTACACGCTTTTGAACGGCGAGACCTTCGGTATAGGAGATACGGCCGAGTTGGAGGAGGTGGATGTACATCAGTGCTTCGCGAGCGGATTCTTCCAGCGCAGGCCGGGGAAGCGGGCAAAGTCGCGATCGTTGGTCTGCAGCTCGCCTCCATATTCCATGGTAATCGCCGCGATCTCGGCGTCGGTGACGAGGCGGCCGGTGGCGCGGCCTTCGAGGAGCGTCCGGCGAAGAAGAGCCCAGTGCCGTTCGCCGGGTGCGAGCAGGCGCACCTGCGGCAGGGAGAGCCACTCGTCGACGGTTTCGATTGCTTCTTCGAGCGAGAACCGGCCGCTGCGCAGTCCGGGATGCGTCATGATGCGCAGAAAGGCCGCAATGCTGTGGACAGGAAGACCGATCGGATCCGGGGCTGAGAAGACGCGCTCAAGATACGCGCGCGCGACGCGATGCTGTGCAGCTTCCGCATCGTAGGCATAGAGAAGAATGTTGGCGTCGAGCACGATCATCGATGCAGCGGCCCTTCAAGCATCTCGATCAGCTCGGAGACGGAGCCGGAGGTCCATTTGGCCGGCAAGCCAAGCTTTCGCGCCTTCACGCGAAAGGGCTTCGGCTTCGCAGGAGTGGCCGCCTGTTGCAGGCCGGAGCGAAGCAGTTGGTTCACGGTCTGCTTCAATGGCTGGCCGGTACGGCGCATCTCCTTTTCGAGGAGGGTGGCGACGTCGTCGTCGATGGTCAGGGTGGTTCGCACATCATGATGTTTTCATTGGGAACATCATGATGTCAAGATGGATGACTGCTGTAGATTGAGGGTTAGAGTGCCATTTCTTATTCACGCCAGAATTCGACGAATCGGTAGGGGCCTGCTTCCTCGACGATTAATCTGTCGCCGAAAAACATGACCTCACGACCATCCTCTCTGAAAGTGATCTTCATCTTTACCGGGCTTGCAGTCTTGAACGGAAGTGGAATCAGATCGTTTCTGATTCAGATTCGAGGCAAAGATAGTCCAGTCATAAATATCTCCGGAGAGCGCGCTTTTGTCGCTCTCCATCCGAAGATTTTCGAACCTGAAGAGAGTGTGCTGATAGCCGCCCTCTCGCCGAACGTCGACGCCACTCCGATGGACATACGCATCAATCAAAAGCGTTCCCGCTTCGATGTCAACCTTGAGCAGTTCGGAATCGTGTAGCTCGATTTCTGTATCCATCATTCCAAAAAGGTGGAATGCAGAAATGCATCCCACCTTTTCCGTGCAATCTTACACATTCACCGCTTTGCCTTCGACGCTGGAGAAACCGTCGAGCAGCGCTTCAGCTACCGTTGGGTGAGCGTGGATGGTGAACATCATCTCCTCCACCGTCGCTTCCAGCTGGATGGCGGTGACGCACTCGGCGATGATCTCCGTCGCGTTGGGTCCGATGATGTGGACGCCGAGGATCTCGCCGTATTTTGCGTCGGAGACGACCTTCACGAAGCCGTCGTGCGCGTCGAGGATCGTCGCCTTCGAGTTGCCGACGAAGGGGAACTTGCCGACCTTGACGTTGTAGCCCTTCTCCTTGGCCTGCGCCTCTGTGAGGCCGACCGAGCCGATCTGCGGCTCGCAGTAGGTGCAGCCCGGGATGCGCTGGCGGTTGACCGCCTTCGCGTATTTGCCCGCGATGCGCGCGGCGACGACGAGTCCGGCCATCGAACCAGAGTGTGCGAGCTGCGGCATTCCGGCGACGATGTCACCGATCGCGTAGACGCCCGGCTCGGTCGTCTCCATCCACTCGTTGGTCATGATGAAGCCGCGGTCGGGCTTGATGGAGGTCTTCTCAAGGCCGATGCCCTCAGTGCGCGGCGCGCGGCCGACGGCCATCAGTACCTTCTCGGCCTGCTTGGACTGCTGCTTGCCGTTCGCGTCGGTCCAGGTGACGAGAGCGCCGTCCTTGTTCTTCTCGACTTTCGTGTCCTTGATGGAGAGGTACGTGTCGATCTCGCGCTTCTTGAACTGACGGAGCAGCTCCTTGGAGATCTCCTCGTCCTCGACCGGCACCACGCGCGGCAGCACCTCAAGCACGGTCACGTCCGCGCCGAAGCTCTTGAAGAGGGAGGCAAACTCGACGCCCACCGCGCCAGAGCCGATGACGACCAGCGACTTCGGCATCTCGGCGATCTTGAGAATCTCGTAGTTGGTGAGGATGGTGTCGTCGGGCTTGTAGCCGGGCAGCACGCGCGCGTCAGAGCCGGTGGCGAGCACAACCTTCTTCGCCTTGATTGTCTCGGCCTTTCCGTCCGCCAGCTTGACGTCGATCGTGTGGACGCCGTCCTTCGCCGGGCCGGTGAGTTTGCCGAATCCCTTGAAGGTGGTGATCTTGTTCTTCTTCATCAGGAAGTCGAGGCCCTTGGTGTGACGCGTGATGACGTCGTCCTTGCGGGCGAGCACGCCCTTCCAGTTCAGCTTGGGCGTGACGCCGTCGATGCCGTAGCGCTCGGAGTGTTTCAGGTGGTCCCAGAGCTCGGCTGAGAAGAGCATTGCCTTGGTGGGGATGCAGCCCCAGAGCAGGCAGGTTCCGCCCAGGCGGTCGTTTGCGTCCACCAGCGCTACCTTCAGTCCATACTGCGCCGCGCGGATGCCGCAGGTGTAACCGGCAGGTCCGCCGCCAAGAATCACTATGTCAAAGATCGTGTCAGCCAAAGCTATCTCCTATTTTCGCTACTCAAACATTTTAGAGTACGCGAGTTGTCAAGCGCCTTCGGGCGGTTTCGCGATACCCTTGCCGTTACATATCTTCTTCGCGAAGAAGGGAACTGACGTGATTGCGTTCCGGCGAAGTCCTCTCGTTCTCCTCACCGCGCTTGCCCTCTTCGCGGCGGCCGCATCGGCACAGTCTCGCGCGCCGGGCGAGCCGCGGATGAAGGTCATCCTCGACACCGACGTGGGCGATGACGTGGATGACGCCTTCGCGATCGACCTTGCGCTGGCCAGCCCTGAGTTCGAGATCCTGGGAATCTCCTCGGCGTGGGGAGACACGGCGATGCGGGCGCGCATGCTCGACCGAATGCTGTGCGAGACGGGCCGCACCGAGATCGCGGTCCGGGCGGGCATTCCAACCGGGGCAACCGCCGCCTTCACGCAGCTGCCGTGGGCCAGGGCCGGAGCAGCGCGCAACCTGCGCGAGGATGCTGTGACGTTTCTGCTGCAGCAGATCACAGCGCATCCCGATGAGATCACGCTGATCGCGCTGGGCCCGCTGACCAACATCGGCGCGGCAATCGACCGCGACCCGGCGACGTTTCGCAGGCTGAAGCGCGTGGTGCTGATGGGAGGATCGATCTATCGGGGGTACGACAAGAAGGGATCGGCGGCCGTGCAGCCGGCGGAGCCGGAGTACAACATCGCGCGCGATCCGAGGTCGGCACAAAAGCTGATGCGCTCCGGCGTGCCCGTCTTCATGCTGCCACTCGATTCGACGCAGATCCGGTTCGACGAGGCCAGGCGCTCCGAGCTGGCGACCGTCAGCACGCCGATGACGGACGCGCTTCAGATCCTGATCGCGGAGTGGAGCCACGCGACACGGCAGGCGAACCCGACGCTCTTCGATGCGGTTGCGGTGGCGTATGCCATCGATGCGCAGACCTGCGCGATGACGCCCGTGCACATCGAGGTGGACGACGTAGGGCTGACGCGCCCGACGCCGGGCGTCGCCAACGCGCAGGCTTGCCTTTTGCCGAAGGAAGACGCCTTCTTCAACCTGCTGATGCCGCGGCTGCTGCACCAGCGGCTGATCGGCAATGGGGCGTGTCTCGCGCGCTGAGGCTCATCGCGCGGTCATCGCCTGCAGCAGCGCGACGGCCATGCTGTTGGCCGGCGTCGGAATGCCGTGCTTCTTCCCCATACGCACGATCACGCCATTGCGTGCGTCGATCTCCATCGGCCGGCCAGCGAGACGGTCGGCGTGGAGCGAGTTGACGGAGTCGGGCGCCGAGCGGCGATAGGCGGCCAGCACCTCCTCGGGCACGGCGTCGCTGAGCGTTGCACCCATGGCCCGTCCCACGGCGACGCACTCGCGCACCAGGTCGAGCGCAACGTCACCCACGGCCTCGCCGCGGAGAACGCCAGCGGGTTGAAGCAGCAGCGCCGGCAGCACTCCAGCGGCGTTGTGGCAGAGCTTCCTCCAGGCCACGGTGGTCCAGTCGGGCACTGTCGCGGCGTCGGCGGCCGTGCCGGAGAAGAGTTCGACGAACCCCCTGCTGTGCGTACCTTCCGGGACCTTCAGGCTCATCGTGCCGCGCTGAATGATCCTCTCGACGCCAGCATCGTCTGCGGGCCTTCGCTCGGCCGGGCAGTCGACGATGACGGGAACGATGCGCTCGGGGGCGACGTACGACGCAAACCGCTCGCGATGTTCGACGCCGTTCTGCAGCACAGCAACGGGAGCGCCGCCGCCGCACAGCCACTCCAGCCACAGCGCAGCGCCGGCCGCGTCGTACGCCTTGGTTGCGACGACGACCCAGTCGACGGGCTGCGCCTCCTCGGGCTGTGTCAGAATCGTCGCCTCGATGCGCATCTCAGGGCGTATCTCGTGCTGCATGTCGCTGCGCAGGCCGATGGCCGGGGTCTCCACCACGAGTTCCTTGAGCGGCCTGCGCATGCACAGCACCAGCTCGTGCCGCCCTGCCGACTGCAGCAGCGAAGCCACCACGCCTCCAATTGCACCTGCACCCACTACCGCCACTCGAGCCATGCACCATTCTAAAATCAGAGAATGGCCCGGCACATAGGAATCGTCGCCTGCTCGGCCGAAGGAGCGGCGCTCTGCTATCGGACGGTCTGCGCGGAGGGCGCGGAGTGGATGGGCACGCACGGCCACCCCGAGGTCTCGATGCACACGCACTCGCTGCGCGATTACATGGAGTGCATCCACCGCGACGACTGGAAGGGCGTCGGCGAGCTGATGCTCTCCTCGGCCGAGAAGCTGGCGAAGATCGGAGCGGACCTCCTGATCTGCCCGGACAACACCATCCATCAGGCGCTGCCGCTGATCGAGGCACGATCACCCAAGCCCTGGCTGCATATCGCCGAGGTCGTCGCCGAGGAGGCCGAGCGGCGCGGCTTCCGGCGAATCGGCCTGACCGGAACGCGCTGGTTGGTCGAGAGCGAGATCTATCCGGAGAAGCTTGCGGCGCGGGGGCTGGAGTTTGTGCGGCCCACGGCGGAGGAGCGCGAGGAGATCAACCGCATCATCTTCGACGAGCTGCTCCGTGGAGTCTTCCGGCCTGAAGCCGTCGCTACGTTTCAGCGGATCATCACACACCTGAAGGCCGAGGGCGCGGACGCCGTCGTTCTGGGCTGCACGGAGATTCCGCTGCTAATGAACGATCAGAACTCGCCGCTGCCAACGCTGGACTCCACGCGCCTGCTGGCGCGCGCGGCGCTCCGGAGAGCCGCGGACACGACGGCCCGCGGACCCGAGCTTCATCCCATCCAAAGCCGAACCCGCTAGGAAAGTATCTGTGGTGACCGCCGGAGCTGCAGGCGCAGGGTTAGCTAACCCAGCACTTTCGCCGCATCCTTGGCGAAGTACGTCACGATAAAGTCCGCGCCGGCTCTTCGGATCCCCGTCAGCGACTCCATCATCGTGCGCTCCGGCTCCAGCCATCCGCGCTCGAACGCAGCGTGCAGCATGGAGTACTCGCCCGAGACCTGGTAGGCGCCCATGGGCAGATCGAAGCGCTGGCGCGCCTCCTGGATCACATCGAGGTAGGGCATCGCCGGCTTCATCAACAGCATGTCCGCGCCTTCGGCAATGTCCAGTTCTATCTCGCGCATGGCCTCGCGCAGGTTGGCGCCGTCCATCTGATAGCTGCGGCGATCGCCGAACAGCGGGGCCGAGTCCGCAGCCTCGCGGAAGGGGCCGTAGAAGGCGCTCGCGAACTTCGAGGCGTAGCTGAGGATGGGTGTCTGCTCGTGGCCGCTGGCGTCCAGCGTCTCGCGCATCGCGGCGACGCGGCCGTCCATCATGTCGCTCGGCGCAACGATGTCGGCACCGGCCTTCGCGAGCGACGCCGCCGTCTTCGCAAGCAGAGCGACGCTCGAATCATTCTCAATGGTGTAGTGATCGCCATCGCGCGCGACGACGCCGCAGTGGCCGTGCGAGCTGTATTCGCACAGACAGACGTCGGCCATCGTCACCAGCGTGTCGAGCCTGCGGTTCGCCTTGAATGCGCGCAGCGCCGTCTGCACGATGCCGTCGTCAGCCCATGCTCCGCTGGCCTGCTCATCCTTCTCGGCAGGAAGGCCGAAGAGCAGCAACCCGCCGATGCCTAGTGCGGCGCAGGCCTCAGCCTCTTTCATGGCCTCGTCCAGCGAGAGGTTGAAGACGCCGGGCATCGAGCCGATCGGCTTGCGAACGCCTTCGCCAGGGCATATGAAGAGCGGATAGATCAGCGCGCCGGGATGGAGATGCGTCTCGCGCACCAGCGAACGCATCGCCTCGGTGCGGCGCAGCCGGCGCATGCGTGTTACGGGAAAGTTCATGGGTCCAGTTTACGCGGCTAGCGCGGTGGAGGCATGCCGGGCCGATATCCGGCATCCACCATCGCGTCGTACTCCACTCCCGAAGCCGAGGGAGCCATGACCCACAGCGTGTAGATTCCCAACGCCGTTCCCAGCAGCGGCTTGAACAGCACGAGCACGCCTGCAACGATGGCCAGGACGCGGCCCCACGTCTGGCGCGTAAGCAGGCTGTATCCCACGAAGAGCCCGAAGAGCGACGCCGTGATCGTCATGGCGATGATGAAGGGGACCAGGTGCATCCAGCCGTGGCCCCAGTCGCCCCAATGATTCAGCGGCCAGTCGGGACCCCAGCGGTGCCACGTGACGGCGCGAAAGACGAACAGGCCAAGCAGGCCGCTGACGATCCGGTAGAGCGCATAGAGGCACCACAGCGTGCCGAGCGCCTGCAGATGCCGCTGCACCCGCGGAATGTAGGGCATAGGAGCGTAGGCCGGATACGCAGTGTACTGCGGAGGCGGGCCCGGCGGCGCGGCGGCTACGATCTGCGCTCCGCAGCGGGGGCAGAATCTGCCTCCTGGTTCGACAGCACTTCCACATGCCTGACAGACCATACAGCACCTCCGTGCTCCCGTGGGTCCCGTTTGCTGTAGCAGCTACGCACGCCGCCTGCGGCGGGTTCCATGCGCGATTACGATAATAGACGTGCCCTCGCTCGAATTAGTCCCACGGATTCCGTCGCCTCTCGCCGAAGCCAGCTCCGCCGCGCTGGAGTGGCCGCGCCTGCGCGACTCCCTCGCCGGGCGCACCTTTTCGCCGCTCGGCCGCGCGTGGGTGCTGGTGCTCGAACCCTCCGCCGATCAGGCCTGGATCGACGCGCAACACCAGCGCACAGAAGAGATGCGCGCGCTCTACGCCTCCGGCGGCAGCTTCGACTTCCACGGCCTCTTCGACCCCACCACGCTACTCGAGAAGGCGCGCATCGAGGGCTCGGCTCTGGAAGCATTGGAGATCCTCTCACTCATCACCGTCGTCGAGCGCATCAACGCGTGGCGCGGCCTGATCGTCCCGCAGGGCGGCACGCAGCCGCGCGACTGGCCCGGCATCGCCGCGCTCTCGCTCCCCATTCGCGACTCCGACCTGACGCCGCTGCTGCGCCAGCTTCGCGGCAAGATCGAGCCCGACGGCTCGCTCTCCGACGACGCCTCGCCCGAGCTACGCCGCATTCGCCGCGCCATGGAGCACCAGCGCCGCGCCATCGAAGAGAGCCTGCGCCGCTCGCTCGCGCGCCTCTCCGCCGAGGGCAGCACCCAGGACGCCGTCATCACCATCCGCGGCGACCGCTTCGTCATCCCCGTGCGCGCCGAGTTCAAACGCAAGGTTCCGGGCGTCGTGCACGGCTCGTCCTCATCCGGCCAGACCGTCTTCGTCGAGCCGCTCGAGACGATCGAGCAGAACAACGAGCTCGTGCGCCTGCTCGACGAGGAGCAGTCGGAGATCCACCGCATCCTCGTCGCCATGACGCGTGCGCTCGCCGCCGATACACCGACGATCCTCGCGGGTGCGGCGATCCTCGCGGAGATCGAATCCCACGCCGCCCGCGCGCGCTTCGCCAATGACCTCCGCTGCACCCGCCCCGTCTTCACCGGCACAAATGCGGGTGCCCCACGTCTCGATTCTGAGACGTGGGTTTCGCAGGATGCCTCCGCAGGCACACACCTCTCTCTGACTTCGGCGCGTCACCCACTACTCGAGCTTCGCATGATCGCCGAAGCGCGCGCCGAAGGCACGGAGGCGAAGTCCCCAGTCCCGCTCACTGTTGCCCTCACCAACGACGCGCGGCAGCTCATCATCAGCGGCCCGAACACCGGCGGCAAGACCGTCTCGCTCAAGACCATCGGCCTCCTCTCCCTGATGGCGCAGGCCGGAGTTCCCGTGCCTGCTGAAGAGGCGCGGCTGCCGCTCTTCACCGGCATCTTCGCCGACATCGGCGACGCGCAGTCGATCGAGCGCAACCTCTCGAGCTTCTCCGCGCACGTCGTCAACCTCGACCGCATCTCGCGCGAGGCCACCTCGTCGTCGCTCGTGCTGCTCGACGAACTCGGCTCCGCCACCGACCCCGAGGAGGGCGCAGCACTCGCGGTCGCCGTGGCGCAGCACTTCCTTCGCGCCCGCGTCTGGAGCTGCATCACCACGCACCTCACCTCGCTGAAGGTCTACGCCGCGAACAACCCCGGCGTTTTGAATGCCGCCGTCGGGTTCGACCAGGAGACCCTGACCCCGACCTACCAGCTTCGCCTCGGCGTACCCGGCGCCTCCGCCGGCCTCAACATCGCCTCGCGTCTCGGCCTCTCGCCCGAGATCATCGCCGCGGCCCGCACACAGCTCTCCACCCAGACCGCCGACATCGCCGCCTTCCTCGACAGCCTGCACCAGCAGCTCACCGCGGTTGCCGAGGAACGCGAGTCCCTGAAGCAGCGCGAGCATGAACTATCTCGAGCAAAGATCCAGCTCGACCTCGAAGGCCGCGCCGAGGTCAAGGCGCGCACCAAGGAGCTCGAGAAGAAGCTGGAATCACTCATCAACGATTTCGAGTACCAGCTGCGCGAGTCCGTGAGGGCAATCGACGACAAGGCCGTCGCGAAGAAGATCGCGCGCGACTCTGCCACCACGCTCGCCCGCGCACGGCGCGAGTTTGGCGAGCAGTTCAAATCTACCGTCGTCGCGCACATGACCGGCGCTGACAAAAACGACCCCAACGCGCAGCCGCACATCGTCAAAGGCGCAGGAGTCGGCGACCTCGTCAAACTGAAGTCGCTGGGCCGACAGGCGCGCGTCGAACGCGTGATCGACGCAAAGACCTTCGAGGTCTCCATCGGCCCGATGAAGATGAAGGTCCCGATCGACGACATCGCCGAGGTCGAACAAGTGAAGGTGGTCACGCCGCTCGAAGCAGCACGCAAGCGCGGAGGCGTCACCGTCTCGACCGCCGAAGATCCCGACTACATGTCGTCGGAGATCAACGTCATCGGCCGCACCGCCGACGAGGCCCACGACGAGGTGGCCCGCTTCCTCGACCGCGCCTTCCTCGCCGGCCTGCCGCGCATCCGCATCGTGCACGGCACCGGCATGGGCGTGCTTCGCCGCACGCTGCGCGACTACCTGCGCAGCCACCCGCACGTCGCCAACATCACCGAGCCACCACAGAACCAGGGCGGACAAGGTGCCACTGAGGTCGAGCTACGGCAGTGATCTTTGAGCTGCGCTTCGCGTCAAAGGCGCGACTGAAGTGGAACGACGGCAGTAATCTAACGCCTGAACACTACTTTCGCCCCCGACTGCGGCACCCGACATACAAAGCTCGCTGCATCCGTCGTGCTCCCCTTGCCGGCATACACTGCCATCTGTGGATACGGGCACAGCGGGCGCGTGCGATCCACGTGTCCCTGAGCCTTGTGCGAAGCCACGATCCTCTCCGGCGCCTCATCTTTTTCCACCCAGCGCTCCATCGCCAAGACTGCGTCGAACGTATCCGGCCCCGGACCTCCGCCGCAGTGCTGCATCCCCGGCACCAGGAACAGGCGCGCGAACTCCGGCGTCTTCGCTCCCGTGATCCCCACCACCTGGCGGTAGTAGTGGATCGTGTTCAACGCCGAGATATCCGGGTCGCTGAGCCCGTGATAAAGAATCAGCCTGCCGCGGCGGCGCGCGAACGGCCGCAGGTCAGCGTCCACTGCGTCGAGCGCCGGGGCCAGCTTTGATAGAGCTGCCTTATCGCGGTCATAATCAAAATTCATAGCGTCGTACTTCGCATTGCCCATCACCATGTAGCGGAAGAAGCCATCTGCGGCCTTCCAGTGCGTCGCCTGAAACGGCGCCGAGCCCGTCACCCACGACGACCACCCTCCCGAGCCAGCCTCGCCGCCCGGAAGCAGTCCGGGAAAGATCAGCCTGCCTTCGTCGTCCTTCATCCCCGCCCATATCTTCCTCACCGCCTCCACCTGCTTCGGCGTGTAGCAGTTCACCGGGTCCTCGCCTTCCCTGCACGCCAGCACCGCAGGATCGACGTGGCACGCCATCGGATCATCCAGAACTCCATCGGCAAACCCATCGCTGGCGTCGCAGGCACGGTTCACCGCATCGGCCAGCAGCTTCACCTTCGCCGGAGGAATGTAGCTCTCCGGATCCTTCAACGTGGACTGCGCGTAGTAGAGGTGCGCGCCGGCGTAGAGGCTCGTCCAGTTGTACGCCGGGTCTCCCGCAACGATGCCGTCGAAGTCTGCCGGATACCGCTGCGCCTCCATCAGCCCCTGTCCGCCGCCCTTCGAGCAGCCCACGTAGTACGAGTGCTCCTGCGGCCTGCCATAGAACGCCGCAACGATCTGCTTGCCATGCGCTGTCGTCAGGTGCAGTGCCCGGTGTCCGAAGTCCTCCACCAGTCCGGGCTCGCCGAGCGACCAGCTGGAATCGAAGCCCTGGCCCGGGATCGCCACATGGCCTGTGTTCGTGCTCGCCGTCGCGTTCCCCCGTCGCAGCGCATTCAGCATCGCGCCGTAGGGGATCGTTCCCGCCATGCCGCCGTTGCCCACCACCTCAAACCGTCCGGTCCACTTCGCGAGCGGCAGCCACACCTCGAAGCTCACGGCTGGCTTCGACACCCCGGCGACGCGGCAGAACGCCGGTTGGTTGCGAACAGCATTCGCCGCGCCCGGCGGAATCCACGAGCCCGCCTCCACTACCGCCGCTGACTCGATCGTCGTCTCGTCGAGGCGAACCGCAGTGAGCTTCGCGCACTCGCTCGTCCGGCCCTGGCCCATCGCATGCGCCGCGCCCGCCGCCAGCAACATTGCACCCAGCACCCAACGTCCCGGCCTCATCCCCCAGCGCGCCTTCATCGTCCTCCCATGCATTGGGGTCGATTGTAGCGTCCCTCTCCCGCAACGCCAGAGCCTTGTTTCGCCGCCATGTTGCGATAGGCTTGCAGTATGCCCAAGCCAGGACTCTGCGGCCTTCTTTTGTCCATCGCGCTCGTCTGCACCGCTGGCGCCCAACAGGTAAGCTTCCACATCACGCCGCTGCAGCCCGTCGCCGAGCTGCGTACCGCCGCGCTCAAGGCAGAGCCGCCGCACGAGCAGGGAAGCTTCCGCCCCTCAGACCTCGTCGAGGTGGTGAAGCTCGACCCCACCATCAAGCTCGACATCCGCTACGCCACCACAAACAACTTCCTCGGCACGCCGGTCTACACCCAGGCGCGGGCCTTCCTGCAGCGCCCCGCCGCCGAGGCCGTCGTTCGCGCTAATCAAAGCCTGAAGGCGCATGGATACGGACTTATCCTGCACGACGGCTACCGCCCCTGGTACATCACGAAGATCTTCTGGGACGCCACGCCGGACCCTCAGAAGATCTTTGTCGCCGATCCCGCGGAAGGCTCGAAGCACAACCGCGGCTGTGCCATCGACCTCTCGCTCTACGATCTGAAGACCGGCCAAGAGGTGGTGATGCCCAGCGGGTACGACGAGATGACCGATCGCGCCTACGCCGACTACCCCGGCGGAAGCGCCGACGAGCGCGCCCGGCGAGCGCTTCTTCGCCAGGCGATGGAAGAGCAGGGCTTCGCCGTGATCCCCCACGAGTGGTGGCACTTCGACTACAAGGACTGGAGAGAGTACGGCATCCAGAACCTCCGCTTCGAAGACCTTGGCAAGTAGCAGCTCAACGACCAGGCACACCTGGTAGGGTCACGATCAGCGGCAACTTCCACTGTTTCATCACCTGCGCAAACTCGCCTGCCGTCAGTTGCACCAGCAGAGGCCTGCGCTTTGGATCGAGCCATCGCAACAGCACCTCAAGCTCAGCCGGGGCCATCGCAGTACATCCTGCAGTGCCGTGTCCTGCTCCCTGCCAGATATGAAGAAAGATGCACGACCCTCCTCCCTGTACCGGTTGCTTCGACTGCGGCCCCGCGATCCCGTTGTGGTCCACAACGATGCCCCAGCGATAGGCTTCCCCCGTATTGCGCATGTGCTCCGAGCTTTTCCAGTCAGGCCTGACGGTCGATCGATCCACGATGCGGTTGTAGTACTTCGAGCCCGTATCGTCGACACACTCCACCGTCGAAGTCAGCTCCAGGTAAGGCATCTTCGATCCGTTCAGCGGGCCGGAAGCGTAGCCAAAGGCAGTGCCCAGTTGAAACACTCCCGCGGGGGACTTGCCATCGCCCTCTCGTTTCACTGGATCATCAGGCCTGCGGTCAGCCGCGACTGCAGCCACTCCTGACCCCCAGCCCAGGCCATGCCTCCCGACCACGATAGCGATTGAGTCCCCTACCGGCTGCCACGCCTCGCGTGTTGAAGCCCGCTCGTAACGCTGCAGCCTCCCGTCGACCGCATCCCACGCCGCAGTCGTCACTACGATCATCTGGGTAGACTGCGCGGCCACGTCGTTTGCCTTCGCATAACTGATTCCGGAGGTCATCGCAATCATGGCGCAGCACACCGCAAGCATCGCTCTCATACGAGGCAGTGTAAGCTACCGGACCTCATCGCACGGGTGCGTAGCCCACGTCGCGGTGCTGGCCCGCGGTGATCTCCTTCCACAGATCCCACAGGAACTTCACCACCGAGATGGCCAGCGCGACCTTGAAGGCGAAGGTGATGCCCGCGTTGATCCCCGCCAGCGACCGCAGGTTCTCCGCCGAGATCTCCGTCCCCGCCACAAAGAACGTCCGGACCTGCACCATCACCACCAGGATCAGGATCCCCATCGCATTCACCGCCAGTTTCAGCCAGCCGCGCACGCGCCGCAGAGAAGGCAGCAGAATTGCAATCTTCAACGGCAGCATCGCGATCAGCAGCCCCACGATCTGCCAGTAGAAGACGTGCCACTCCGGAGTCAGCCCGAACGGCGTCCCGTTCACCACCTTCGCGCCCGGCCCGATGATCAGGTACGGATGATTCGGCACCGCGAGCAGCCAGACCACGATCAACACGCTCACGATCAGGTCCGCCACGCCGTTCGCCAGCGAGTGCTTCTTCTGCCCCGGCTCCAGCTCCGGAAGATCGCGCACGGTCCACCTCGGCAGCATCAGCTTCGGGACGTAACTGCCCTGCGCGTACTCGAAGACCGCGAAGCCCAGCGTGATTACGCCCCAGAACGTCAGCGCAACCGCCGGGAAGTGAGCAGCCGCGGCCCCGATCCTCTGCCCCAGGTCCTGCCCCGAGCCCGACTGCACAATCGCCGCCACCAGTTGCACTACAGAGTACGCCGCCAGCACCAGCGGAAAGCTGCGCTTCAGCGTGTACGAGTAGAAGGGAAACAGCTGCGGACCGATGAGGAAGTGCTGCGGCCCGTAGCGCGCCGCCACCAGCACTGGCATTCCGTGCGCCTCCAGCACCTGGGCCACCTCGGCCTCGGTCAGCGGACGGCCTGCGGCGTCCTCGCGGCCTTCAATCTCCGCCTCAAGATTGGCCCTCAGCTCGGCCAGCGTGTCGGCGCGGCCGCGCACCGGAAGATGCTCTCCAACTGCCTGCAGATAACGCTCCAGAAGCTCCATCGCTATCTCTCCTTATCGACCTTCTCCCCTTGCACGATCCTGCCCAGCGAGTCGTTGATCCCGTTCCACTCCGCCAGCAGAAGCCCCAGAATTCGCTCGCCCTCCGCAGAGAGCCGGTAGAAGCGCTTGTTGCGCCGCTCCTCCTCGCGCCACTCGCTGGTCAGCAGCCCCTGGGTCTCCAGACGGCGCAGCAGCGGGTACAGCGTGCTCTCCTCGATCTCCAGTCCCGCCTCGGCCAGCGACTTGCGCAGCGTATAGCCGTAGTGCTCTGCCCGCAGCTGCGCCAGCACCGCCAGCACCAGGCAGCCGCGTCGCAGCTCCAGCCGCAGCGAGTCAAACAGCTCGCCGCCAGCCTGTCCACCGCCCGCTCCGTTCACGCCGTCTTTGATCGCTGGTCCCATACACTGTACGAAACATACTGTATGACAAACAGTGTACGGCGTCAAGTATAGGCCCCATTTTTTCTTTCAAGCCTTGCAAGCCTATTGGAACCAGTGCGATAGCCGCCTACCAAAGGAAATGCGCCGCGGCCGTGGGAGGGTCCCACTTCAACAGATCATCGTCTCAGGAGGAATAGCTCAGCTCGCCTCCTCCACAGCCACTCCAAGCTTCGTCGGCCCATCGCTGTCCCGTTTGCGAAGCCAGAGATTCATCGGCTCCGCGTACAGCCTTGCGAGGATCCATCCCACAACGCCAGCGCAGACGATCACAGCCGCAAACAGCAAGGGCACACCGCGCATCGGCTTACCCGCACGCACGAAGACTGCGAACAGCCCCAGCACCACAAACATGTGGGTCAGGTATATCTCGTAGCTCAACTGTCCCAGAGCGAGCAGCGGACCAAGCACTCGTGGCGAGCGCCACCCGGACTGTGCAGCCGTCGCGATCACAAGGCAAGTACCCACAGCAAGCACACTCATGTCCAGCCCGTTACGCCCCAGTCCCCGCGCATTGGCCTTGATCGAAAAGCAAAGAATAAAGATCAGCAGCCCCGATCCCAGCGCAGCGCAGACCGCGATCCAGCGCTTCGACAGTTTCGTGCTCCCCAAAGCGATCGCCGTCAGGCAGCCCATCGCGATCGCATCCATGCCTCCCATGTAGGAGTACTCCCGCCAAACAGGATTCGGATTGAAGGCGATTGCCCGCGCAAAGGGCCCGGCGATCACGAACGCCAGGAGCACAGGAACCAGAAACCGCGTGCGCTTTGAGAGTAAAGCGGCCAGCGGAAAGAAGAGATAAAACATCTCCTCCACCGAGAGCGACCACAGAATGTCCCAGTTGCCAGGAAGATAGCCGCGCGTCGCCTCCAGCACGTTGATGCGGAACGTCAACGCCGCAAGCACCGCATGCCACAGTCCACCCACCTTCTGCGAGACGACGTACCCCTGGGCGCCCACTATATGTAGCGTCAGGAGCACAACCAGCAGAAGCAGCATCAGCGGAGCGATGCGCGCAAAGCGCAGCGTGTAGAACTCCTTCGCCGACACTTTGTCAGGAAAGCTCCAACGCCGCATGCTCGTTGAGGTGATCAGGTAGCCGGAAACCGCAAAGAAAATCTGGACGCCATACTGCCCGTTCCACACCAGCGACGACGTAAGCTGCGGTGGCAGGCCCTTCGTGTATGGAACCCTCGCGAGCAACAGCCGCATGTTGACGTGATTCATCAACACGAAGAAGATCGATAGTCCACGCAGCAGGTCAATACCATCGATGCGTGTCCAGCTGCGCCCCGCGACACCCGTTTCTGTCAAAGCCACCCATGCAGTATCCGGCATGGCACGCGCCGCATCAATCTTTTGAAGGAGTACCCATGCCGAAGCAGAGCGCAGGCCTGTTGATGTACCGCCACCGCAACGCCGCCCTCGAGGTCTTCCTCGTCCACCCCGGCGGCCCCTTTTGGGCGAAGAAGGATCTCGGCGCATGGACCATTCCCAAGGGCGAGTACACCGCCGGCGAGCCGCCCCTCGACGCCGCGCGGCGTGAGTTCACCGAGGAGACCGGCTTCCCCGCGCAGGGAAACTTTCTTGAGCTCGGAACGATCAAACAGGCAGGCGGAAAGCTCGTCTCTGTCTGGGCCTTCGAGGGCGACTGCGACCCCACCGCGCTCGTCAGCGGCACCTTCCAGATGGAGTGGCCGCCGCGCTCTGGCCGCCGGGCCGAGTTCCCCGAGGTCGATCGCGGCGCCTGGTTCTCGCTCACTGAAGCGCGCACACGCATCCTCGAGAGTCAGCAGCCCGTGCTCGATCTCCTCCTCGACAGACTCTCCGCAGCGGAGCCGGAGAACGTCTCATGAGCATGCGTCTCTTCGTGGGTATCGCCCTGGCGCCCGCCGTCATCGACGAGCTCTCGCGCATGACTGCGAAGCTCCGCCACGCCGACGACGGACTGCGCTGGTCCGCCCCGGAGTCATGGCACATCACGCTGCAGTTCCTCGGCGCGAGTGATCGCAACGCGTATGAGTGCGTGATCGCCCGGCTCGGCGAGATTCATCTCCCGCCCTTCACCGTGCGCCTCGACGCTCCCGGCGTCTTCGAGCGCGCCGGAGTCTTCTTCGTGGGCGTGCATCCCTCGCCGGAGCTCACCGCGCTCGAGCGCCACGTCGTCGCAGCCACCACGCTCTGCGGCTTCACGCCCGAGACGCGGCCCTACCATCCGCACATCACTCTGGCGCGCACAAAAGGAAGAAGCGGCAACAACGCACTTCGCGGCCTGAAGACAAGGCTGTCCTCAGCGCCCCGGTTCACGCCATCTTCTGTGGACGAATTTCTCCTCTACGAGAGCAAACCCACCGCAACCGGCTCGGTCTACGAGGTTCGCGAGCGATTCAGGCTCTCATCTCCCACCTGAACAACAGCACACGAGCACCTGAACAACACGAGAAAGGCCCGGCGACGAGCGCCGGGCCTTCTTCAACTCCTCTGTGATGCGGACTATGCCGCGGTAGAATCGCGCATCGCCCTTACCTTGTCGTGCGATTCGAGGATGTGCGTCTGTTGCTGGCGAAGCATGGACTGAATCGGTGCGGGAACATCCTTCATCCTGAGCACCTCTTCGTACGCCTTCTTGGCGGCGTCCTCGCCCTGCTCTGCCGTCTCCAGCAGCGTGTGATCGCTGCCTCCCATCTTCGCCTTCAGCTCGCCCCATGCGCGAAGGAGCGACCCTGACGTTGTGCCACCTTCCGCCACCTTCTTGCCGGTTGCGGAGCTCAACGCGGACTCCAGCTCCGACGCAAACTTCCTGCGAGTCGCCGACTCCTCAATGAAGAACGACTTGGCGCGCGAATCCTTTAGCTGTTCGCCCAACGACTGAAACCCTTTCTCGCCGTCGTGGAGTACCTCAATCACGGTACGAACTGCCTTCTGCTCAAAAACCTGCTCAAAAGCCATAAAACACCTCACTAGATAAGTGGGATGGCCGTTTTCTCTCAACGGTTGCGCCCGAACATGGTTGCCTGCGAAAGCGCAAAAGCCGCATAAAATGCGGCCTTTTCCCGGATTCCAAGGCCCAGCCATCTTCTTGAAAAGGTAAGACATGGCCTCGCGGCCTCGTCTTCAACGCGAGACGCGATGCGCGGATCTCCTGGCGACGGTCTTCGTAGCGCGGCCAGCGGGCTCCGCCTCCTCCTCTTCGCCCTCGCTCGCGGCCTCTTCCAGCAGAGGCTCGGCCTGCGCCTGGACCTTCTGCCCCGCCGCTTCTTCTTCCTCCAGCGACTCCGACAGCAGCGAGACAATCTCGTCCTGCCCCAGCGACTTCGCAACCGCAATCGCTGCCGTGTAGCCCGCGATCTCGTAGTGCTCCACCCTCAGAGCCGCGCCCGCGATGCAGACGTCCTTCGCGGCACCCTCTTCGTCGCTCTGCAATTGCGCCTCGCCCTCTTTCACCAGGCCCTCCATGCCCTTGCACACCTCGCCCGAAGGCTTCTTACCCAGCTGCTCGAAGATATGTTTCAGCCGGTCTACCTGCCCCCTGGTCTCTTCCAGATGCGTTGTGATCAGGTCCTTCAGCTTCGGGCTCGACACGCCCTTCGCCATCTTGGGAAGCGCCTTTACCAGTTGATTCTCGGCGCTATACAAATCTCTCAGCTCGTCCACCAGAACAGTTTGCAGACTCATCGCAGTTATCTCCTCTATGTCTCTGTCGCGTGCGTTCTCCCTTCTTTCGCGGGGTGAATGATAGGAGGCAAATCGCCGCGCTGCGGTTGGCCGCCCGCGCATCGTCGAGCGAAATTCGGCGGTAGAAAGCGCACGAAGCGAGGCCCGGCTTATCGACCGGCCTTTCTGGGTTTTGACATTACAGATGCCTAGGCCAGCGGGCGGTTCAACTCCGTGCGCCACTCCTCCGGCCGCGCGCTCGACTCCGAACCAACAAGATAGCGCTCCCACAGATCCTCGCGAGTCTCCAGCTTGTTCGCCTCGATCCACACAATGAACTCGCCCCACGCCGCCGGAAGCCCTGTGTAGTCGCCGCTGTACACCGAGCGCACCACCGTTGCCGGCGGGAGCGAGCCCATCTCCACGCGCCCCTCCGGCCTCACGTCCTCGTTCACCGGAAAGCATATGCGATAGTCGAAGGTCGCCGTGGGGCGACGAAGGTGATGCGTAAACCACGGCCCCGTCGGCGCAACCCCCTGAGCCTTCAGCGCCGCAGTCAGCTCAGCGAGCCCAGCGTGCATGGCCTCTGCGATCTCCGCACGCGGAACCGTGACGTGGATGAACGCGAACTTCTGACCAGTTGCTTGGAACGATCTCCGGTGTCGTGATCACAAGTCCTCCGTGGTTGTTTGATCTGGAAATTAGCATTCCCGTCGGGAAAAGACAAAGGCTCGGCTGGATGCTGAGCCTTTCGTTTTGGGCTGAAACTTGGTGGCCTGCTGCTAGAAGGAATATGTAATTTATTCAGCTCTTCCGCAATTGCTACGCTGACGTTTCAGAGATGTCCCCACACAGAGCCTATGCGAACTAAGACCGATCGCGACAGAGGAAGACCTATTGGTCCCTAGTCGGCAGCGATGAAGAGTTTGTGGAGTCGGAGAAGCTGTTGGGCAAGGGCGAGGGCGGAAAGAACGAGGACGACGAATACTTCGACCTGCTGCCCAATATCTAGCGAGGTGCGGATGGCAGGTGAGCGATTGGCGGTCGAGGAGCAGGCGCGGCATGTTCTGGAACTGGTGGAGCGGCTGCGGTTGACGTGGCTGTTGGACCATCTGCCGGCGCGCCTGGTGTGGTCGGCGTATATGTTCCTCAACGGGTTCATGACGATCGCTCTGCTTGCCCTGTTGAGCGTGGCGACGAGGACACCGTTTGTCTTTCCATCACTGGGGCCGACAGCTTATCTGTTCTTCTTTACACCGCTGGGGGAGTCGTCGAGCCCACGGAATGCTGTACTTGGACACACGATCGGTCTGGTCTGCGGATACGGGGCATACATCGTGACTGGGTCACACGGCTTCGGAGGGAGCGCGCTCCAGCAAGCCCACTGGCCGGAGGTCCTGGCAGCTGCACTGTCGCTGGCGTCAACGGGAGCACTGATGGTGTTCTACGGGTAAGCCATCCGCCGGCGGGAGCAACGACTATGATTGTGTCGCTCGGGATTCTCGCGAAGGTGGAGTGTATCTAGTGGTGATTGAAGTAGCAGTGGTTCTGCTGACCGTGCAGGCGTTTGTTATTAATCGGCTGGCAGGGCTGAGGTATCCGATATGGGCGAACAAGGTTGTGGGAGAACCCCTCAAACCGCGTGATTCACTCTGAGGTCGCGAATAACCTCGCTCTGTCACCTCAGCCGGTATGTGACGACAGCCTCCGGGCGAAGTCGAGGAAGACGAGTGCGGCGATGGCCGCATATCTGGAAAAGGTAATTTCTTGCAAAATCCGGGAGATCAATGCAGGGACTAGACTAGACCTTTCGTTTTAGGTACCGGGAAGTGCCGACCCGGCACCCGGCGATCAATTCCGCAAAGGCCATATTGATATAGGGAATGTACTTTCCCTATAATAGCTGGATGGCAGCATCTTCATCCACAGCATCCAGGGACCGGGGTCGTCCACGCGAGTTCGACATGAAAACAGCGCTCGCCAAGTCTGTGCGCGTCTTTCGCGAACGGGGTTACCATGCGACCTCGATTGCCAATCTGACGGAGGCCATGGAACTAGCCTCAGGCAGTGTTTACAAAGCATTCAAGGATAAACGTGCGGTTTTTCTGGCCGCTTTCGATCACGAAGCGACGATGCGTTGGGAAAAATTGCGGCCGATCATCAGTGCGGCCAAGTCCGGCCGGGATCGCATACACGCTGCGTTGATCTTTTGTGCCGAATCTTCGCATGGCATAGAAGGCAAACGAGGATGCCTTATCGTCGGCACAGCAGCGGAATTGGCCACCTTCGACAGCGAGATCGCGCAGCGGGTGACAGCGGCGCTTCACAGGCAGGAAATGCTCCTGGTCGACTTAATTCGTCAGGGTCAGGCAGACGGTTCCATCCCGGCCACCATTGACAGCAACGCGACAGCTCGCCTGATGCTATGCCTGCTGCAGGGCATGCGAGTTGCCGGAAAGACCGGACGGAGTCGCGCCGATATGACGGCAGTAGCCGATGCCGCGATGAAGTTACTGAGCTAAAAATTTTTAGCGAATTAGGGAATAGACATTCCCTTAACAGGGTTAAACCTACGTCGCATTTAAGCGATGGATTTAGCCAATCAACATACCGTGGAAAAGGAAGTACACATGCCAGAAGTTCAAGCCCTCATTCAAAAAGCCCCGTCCATCAAACATCAGCCACTATCCAAACGCTATTACTTCGATGTCGGCTTGGGTTCCGTATGCTTAACGGGAGCAGACACTGGAGGAGCATACTGCCTCCTGGAGGTAAGTCTCGCGCCGGGCATAGGTGTGCCTCGCCACATCCATACGCGTGAAGATGAAACGTACTATGTAACCTCGGGAGAGTTGGAGGTCATCGTCGGAGAAGAGGTTTTTGTTCTCAAGGCAGGTGATACTCTTATGGCCCCGCGCGACATCCCTCACGAACTACGTAATTCTGGCAATGTCACGAATCACTATCTCCTCGTATTTTCGCCCTCCGGGTTCGAGGAATTTGTGATGGCGACGGCTCTTCCCGCACCGGACAATGCGGTTGCTCCAACCGAACGGCAACTTCACGTTGAGGACCCTGCGATTGCCATTCAGAATGTCCATCGACTCGCCACCGACTATGGAATTATTTTCTGCTGATTGATAGATCATGCAAATGCCAGCCCTACAGATTCGCCCGGTCGTCCCAATTTAGCCATGGAAGACAGAGCGAGGAGGGAAGGCTATAAACCAGCCTTCCCTCCGAGGGTACCTGCGTTCGCGAAGAAGGCGAACACCTCTTCTCTGGGCCGGGGGATGAACAGCGTCGTAGGTGGTAGGGCATGTCGCCTCACGCCGCTTCTGTACCGCGTTTTGCGCGATTACTAACCCACGCCATGAGACTGCATGAAATGGATATGCAGCGTTATAACTAAATCAACCATAACTTGGCCAGATGGCCAAATTATGGTTGATTTTGCACTTCGCCGTGCGCGCAGCACTCATATTCTCATCGGCATCAGGATGTAGCGGTACTTCACATCTTCGTTGCCGTCCTCGGGACGCATCTGCCCAGCCGACTGCGCGTCCTTGAACTCCAGCCGAACCTCGCCCGTGTTCCCAATCGCCTTCAGGAAGTCCAGCAGGTACTGGCTATTGAACCCGACCACCAGAGGATCGTAGTTGTACGGCGTCTCGATCGAGTCCTCCGACTCGCCCGCGTCCGTTGACGACGACGACAGCTTCAGCTCGTTCTGCTCCAGACGAATCTTGATCGCGCCCGAGCGCTCATCCGCAAACTGTGCCACGCGCTGGATCGAACCCATCAGATCCTCCGAGCGCACGATCACAAACTTGTTGTTGTCGCGTGGAAGCACGGCCTCGTAGTTCGGGAACTGCCCCGTAAGCTTGCGGCTGGTCAGTACGCGTCCGCCCACGCGGAAGAACAGCGTCTGGTCGTCGTCCGCGAAGTCCAGCGTCTCCGCGTCCGTATTCGCCAGCAGGCCCGAGAGCTCGCCCAGCGCCTTGCGCGGAATCAGCGTCTTCTTCTCGCCCTGCACGCCGTCCAGCTGCTCGCCCATCTTCTCGATGTGCGCCAGGCGATGGCCGTCGGTCGCCACCATCGCCATCGACTCGGCCTTCAGCACCAGCAGCGCGCCGTTCAACGTGTAGCGGCTCTCTTCGTTCGAGATCGCGAAGATCGTCTTCAAGACCATGTTCTTCAGCGACGACACCTGAATCTTCACCGCGCCGGCGGCCGGAAACTCTGGCACCTGCGGGAAGTTCGCCCGCGCCATGCCGACCATCTTCGTATTCGACCGGCCTGCGCGAATCTGCACCCAGTGGTTGTCCATCAGCTTGATGGAGATGTCGCCCTCGGGCAGCAGCTTGATGTAGTCGTACAGCTTGCGCGCCGGAATCGTGCACGCTCCGGCCTTCTTCACCTTCGCCGTGCAGCTGGTGCGCAGCGACTGATCGAGGTCCGTCGCCGTGATCGTCAGCTTGCCGTCTTCGGTCGCCTCGAAGAGAAAGTTCGAAAGGATCGGGATCGTCGTCTTGCGCTCGACGACGGACTGCGCCGCCGTCAGCTCACGCAGAAGCTCCGCACGCGAGACGCTGATCTCGAGGTTGCCCGTAGGCGCTGCGTTTGCGGTCATCTCGGAATCGTGGGTAGCGGTCGTCACAGTCACTCTCTCCCGTCGCTGGCTCGAAAAAGCCTAAGGTCGACTCTATTTGGTTTCGCTGCTGGCCAAACTGTACACCGAATCCGGGCTGCCATGCACTCGGAAGCAGTGTCGGGCCGGGGTGCATCTGCCGCCCCTGCCTGATTCTAGGGCGTTGTCCGCACGCCGCGCGACACAATTCTTTGTGGAAACCTCGCCGTTTGTGTTGACTGCACAGCAGTTCAGGTGGGGGCACGAAATACACAAAGCCAGGCCAGCCACGAAAGCCCCGGGGCGAAGCGAAACAAAGGCGGGGCGCGAGAGGCTTCTAAGAAGAAAGAATGATTTAAAGACAAATACTCGTAGCCGTAATCGTTGGCTGCTGAAAAGTGGATAACTATCCTATCCTCTTTGCCATCATCGACTTCCACTCGTGTCCTGTTTTAGAAAACCCGTCCCCGCAAAAAGCAAGACGCGGAAGAGCTGTTCACAACTCCCCGCTCCGTCCCGCGTTATCCCACTTCTTCACAGCCCACCCCGCCTCATCGCTGAGAAGACTCACGCCACTTCGTGGGAATAGCCGCCAAATAAAACCGAATCAGCCACTTGACCGCCCCTCTTTTTTCACACCTTCCGCCAGCGGCGGAGGATAATCAGTCCCGAATCTGAAACCGCCCAGAAGACCGGTCGGGAAGGAGGACACGCTCATGCACATCGCCATCTTCGGTGCCAGCGGAGCCACCGGCCGTCTCCTCACCGACCACTCGCTTGAGGCTGGCCACACCGTAACCGCGCTCGTCCGCTCGCCGGCATCCTTCCCCTTCCGCGATCGCGTTACCGTCGTCCAGGGCAACGCCTTCGATCCCGCCGCTGTCGCGCTCACCGTAGATGGCGCCCAGGTCGTCTTCTCCGCGCTTGGTGCGAAATCCCCCCTCCGCAACGAGAACGTTCTGCCCCGCGCCGTGCCGCTCATCATCGAAGCGATGCGACATGCCGGCGTCCGCCGCATCATCGTCCTCGGGGCCGCGGGCGCCCGCCCCGACGCCCTCCGCAATCAGCCGGCCTGGCGCCGCTGGGTTATCCAGAGCCTCATCTTCAACACCGTGCTCAAATGGCCCATCCACGATCAGATCGTGCAGCTCAACCTGCTCTCCGCCAGCGGCCTCGACTGGACCATGGTCCTGCCCCCCAGGCTCACCAACGGTCCCGCGCACGGCATCTGTCGCATCGACGCCGACGCCCTGCCCCGCCTCGGCTCCAGCATCTCCCGCAGCGACGTCGCCGACTTCATGTTCCAGCAGATCGCCAACTCCGAGTGGATCGGAAAGAGCGTGTACCTCAGCGACTGAGCCTCTGATTTCTGACGCTCCGGACGTCTACCAGATCGACCGGAGCGTCCAAACCTCGCCCTTCACTGCCGGCTTCTCTCCATCCCGCGCGAAGAACACGACCCTGGTCCGCGGAGAGCGAGGGAAGACAAGGTTCGTCATCGCGATCGTCCCATCCTGCGCGAACGCCTCGACCGACGACCGATCCACGATCAGGTGCAGATCGTACAGCCGGTCTTTACTGAGAGGCGCATCTGTCTTCACCGGAAACTCCGGCGCTACCGCCTCGCCCGCGTGCATGCGGTCCATGTAGAAGACGCGCGTCACGGGGTCGAAGCCGATCTCGGTCCAGTGCTCCTCGTCGCTGTACAGCTTCACCCCGAACGCCGTCTGGGCCTTCGGATCAAAATGCAGCACCATCTCGAACGGAGCCTCGCGCACGATCTCCGCCGCCGAGACGACCCCCGCATGCGCGCCCCGCAGCTGAGCGATCACCGGCTCCTGCCGCAGCGCCACACCCGCAGCATCGCGAACGTACGAGAGCCTGCGCGGCACGCTCATCTGCCCCCGCCACGGCGACGTCGGCAGCTTCGCCGCATACTGCCAGTTGCTCATCCAGCCCAGCAGCATAGGCTTCGCGCCCGCCGGAAGGTTATTGAAGCTGATCGCGCAGTAGTCATCCTTCCCGTAGTTCGTCCACCCATGGGCTCCGCTCTCTGTACCTACATTGAAGCGCGTTCCATCAAAGCTGCCGACAAAGTACTGCTCGCCCGATCCGCCCTGCAACGCTCCCGGATTCAGCCCCACCTTCATCACCCACACCTCTGCGCCGCCCTTCTTCTCCGGAGGAACCCGCACCAGGTCCGGACACTCCCAGTCTCCCGACACGGCGCCCATCGGCCCGAACTCGCTCATCTGCGTCCATTGCTTCAGGTCAGGCGAACGGTACAGCCGCACCTTGTGCTCCAGCGGCAGCGCCACCGCCATCACCCAGTGGCCCTTCTTATCCGACCCGCCCTTCTCGTCCCAAAACACGCTCGGATCGCGGAAGTCCGACATATGCAGGTCGAGCACAGGATTCCCCTCGTACCGCGTCCACGTCCTCCCTGCGTCGCGGCTGTACGCCAGGTTCTGATTCTGCAGCGTGCGCTTCTCATCCTTGCGATAGCCGGTGTACACCGCGACCATGCACTCCGTGCCCGCCGCGCACAGCCCGCTCGAGTTCGCATGATCCACCACAACGCTTCCGGTGAAGACCATCTCGCCGGCCTTCTCCGGAATCGCCACTGGAAGCTCGCGCCAGTGCAGGAGATCCGTGCTCACCGCATGCCCCCAGCTCATGTGCCCCCACACATCGCCGAACGGGTTGTACTGAAAGAAGAGATGGTACTCGCCGCGAAAGTAAACGAGGCCATTCGGGTCGTTGGTCCAGTTCTCGCGCGGTGAGAAGTGCACTTGCGGACGATACGGCTGATCGTACCCGGCCCTCTGCGCACCGGCCAGCAGCGCACCGAAACCCGCAACCAGCAACACCATCGACCGAATCATCGCAGGATCATCGCTCATCCATCCCGGCGCTTACAAGCGCGATAAACTGCCGAAGGGCCGAAGATAAAACGGCAACGGAGACCGGACAGACGATGAAACGCCTCGCCACGCTCGCACTTCTCGCAGCAACGACAGCTTTTGCCCAGCGCCCCGCCGTGCCCACCGCTCCCACGCAGCCGCCTCCGTCACCCCTCAAAGGCTCGCTCGCCGGTCACCCCTCCTGGCCCGCCGCGAAGCCCGAGGACGTGCGCTCCATCGACGCCATCGTCGCCGCGCTCTACGACGTCATCTCCGGCCCCAAGGGCCAGCAGCGCGACTGGGACCGCATGCGCTCCCTCTTCCTGCCCGACGCACGCCTGATCCCCTCGCGGCTCGACCGCGACACCCACCGCGCCGACGCCATCATTCTCTCCATCGACGGCTACATCGAGCGCTCCAGCCCCACCATGTCCGCCAACGGCTTCTTCGAGCGCGGCCTTCACAACCAGGTCCAGCAGTTCGGCAACATCGCCCACGTCTGGAGCACCTACGAGTCGCGCCACGCCTCCACCGACCCGCAGCCCTTCGCCCGCGGCATCAACAGCATTCAACTGCTCAAGAGCGGCGACCGCTACTACATCGTCCAGGTCCTCTGGGACAGCGAGACTCCCGCCTCGCCCATCCCCGCCGAGTACCTGCCGAAGTAGCCGCTACTTCATGATCATCTTCGGCGTGTCCGGCGAGATGCCTTTGCAGTCCGCGCCTTGGTACGTGTTGTCGAACGTGACGTCCACCACGATCGGCTGCGGCTGACTCTGCGCCATCATCTCCATGTGCATCGTCCCGTGCACCTTCTCCGTGCTCAGGAAGTTCACCTGCACGTGGCCCTTTCCGGTCCCACCACGCACCGAATCGCACACCATGTCGGCCGACATGCTGCTCGAGTCCTGCTTCAGGTTCTCCACCTTGCAGCCCTCGCGATCCTGCTGCAGCTTCGTGAACATCTCCTTCCACTTCTCCGCCGTCAGGCACGACTCCGTCTCAATAGTCCGCGGCTCCGAGCCCGGCACAGGCTTCCCCATCGCCTTCAGCTTCTCGAGGACCTCCGGAGGAAGCTGAAGCCCGGTCAGCTTCGTCACCGTCGTCCCCGACCACAGCCCCATCTTCACCGGAGGAGCACTCGGCGCCTGAGCCACACACGGCGCCATCATCACGGCGGTCATCGCAAAGCTCGCACACCATCTCTTCACAGCCATCTATCCCTCCGATTCAGTAGGTAGAGACCCACGGGCAATGCCAAGTATCCTCCTCGCATGACGGCTTGCGCAAATGAGTTTTCGCACACAAAGAAGATGAAATGAGGTTGGTGCCGCGTATTGATGCGCAGACGATTCCCTCTTGAGCGGTTGTATCTGTCGATGCAATAGAGCTTAGAGCGACGACTTCAATCGCGCGAAGACTGCCATCACGACGCGATCACAACGTTCTCCCATGAACGGAAAGGCATTCTTCCCCTGGCTGCCAACGCGCTCGCACAGCCCGGTGCGCATCATGCCATGTCCCCTGTGCAGTCGAATCTTCACGTTCTCCTCCGTGAGATCCAGCGCCGCCGCCGTCTCTGCCGTGCTCATCTCCTCGATATCGCGCAGCATGACCACGCTGCGGTACTGACTCGGAAGCGCAAGGACCGCATCCTCCAACAGCCGGGCAAGCTCGCTCACCGACGCTCTCTGCTCAGGATCAGGCGAAGTCTCCGCAGCATCCATAGAACCCTCTCCGTCTACCTCAATCTCCTCCATTTGCATGGTGCGCCTGCGGCCAGGCAGCCTGCGTAAAGCTTCGTGGACCGCGATGCGCGTCAACCACGTCGAAAAAGAGGAGTGCCCCGCGAACTGGTCAAGATGTTGGTAGGCCCGGACATACGCATCCTGCATCACGTCCTCCGCCTCTGCATCGTCCCGCAGAATCGACCGCGCAACACGGTAGAGCCGTTGGTTGTAGCGGCGCATGAGGATCTCGTACAGCGCAAGATCGCCGGCCAGTACCCGATCGATGACCTCCCGATCGGTCCAACTCTCGGAACGGGCCCGCTCCAGGCTCTCCATAGTCTCCATCGCTCTGCAGATTGTAGAGTGTTTCTGCCGGAAAAGGTTACATCCACGCTGGCGCAAAGCAGGTCAAGTATTTGGGCGGGCTTTGTAACCGAATTCCGCTTGCGCTGCTCTCTTAGGCGGAGGGGTAAATCGAATGGCATACTCCGCAAACGCCACCGATCGCCTGAACATCAGCTGGTGGGCACTCAAGATAGCGCTCGGCGTGGGCCCAATCATCGCCGGCATCGACAAATACTTCAATAAACTCGCCGACTGGGGAATGTACCTTAGCCCACTGGCGACAAAGGCTCTGCCGGTCAGCATACCGACCTTCATGCACGTTGTCGGTCTCATCGAGATTCTCGCCGGCATCATCGTGCTCAGCCGCTGGACGAAGATTGGCGGCTACATCGTCATGGCATGGCTCATCGCGATTGCCATCAACCTCGTCACCACTGGCATGTTCTACGATCTTGCCGTGCGCAATCTCGAGATCGCAGTAGGGGCTTTCGTCCTCGCCCAGCTGACAACAGCTCGCGAGGCGCAGTCTGCGCTTCAAATCAATAGCAACGCGGCTCCACACCTTGCTGCATAGTCCAAAAATGCATCTTCAACCGCTTCAAACGGAGGATCCACGATGAGAAGAATCACTTCAGTCCTCATGCTGGCAGGCCTGTGCGCGATGCCGGCATTCGCATCTGCCGCCAGCTATCAAAACGTGGCGGTCGTCGACGTCAGTTGCTCCAAGAGAGTGGCTGCCGATCCCGATTCACACACACGCGATTGCGCTCTCAAGTGCTCCGGCGACGGTTTCGGGATCATCACTAGTGACCAGAAGTTCCTGAAGTTCGACGCCGAGGGAAATGCCAGGATCACCGAAGCCCTCAAGACCTCCAGCAAAAAAGATCATCTCCGCGTGAATGTAGAAGGAGACGTCCAGGGCGACACATTGAAGGTCACCTCCATCGAACTGCTCTAGCTTCGGTCGCTCTAACTCAAAGAGAAAGGGGGCCGCACCAGGCGGCCCTCACTCCCTACTCCCTATTCCCTACTTCCTGCCTCTAACTCAGCGTCTCCATCAGCTTGTTGATGGTCCGATTGAGGTCCTTGTCCGCCCGCCGCTGCTCGTCGATCTTCGCGATCGAGTGCATCACCGTCGTGTGGTGCTTGCCCCCGAACTGCCTCCCGATCTCCGGCAGGCTCGCCTCCGTGAGCTGCTTGGCCAAATACATCGCAATCTGCCGCGGCACCACGATCTGGCGCGAGTTGTTCTTCTGCTTCAGCTCCGCCACGCGCATCCCGAAGTTCTCGGCGACGGTCCGCTGAATCGTCTCGATCGTGATCTTGCGCACCTGCGTGTCGATGAACTGCTTCAGGCACGTCTGCGCGACCGCCAGCGTAATCTCCACGCCGTGCATCGAGCACCACGCGATCAGCCGCACCAGCGCGCCCTCAAGCTCGCGAACATTCGTGCGAACATTCGAGGCGATGAACAGCGCAACGTCGGTCGGAAGCTGCGTCTGCTCGCTCTCCGCCTTCTTCTGCAGAATCGCGACCTTCGTCTCGAGATCCGGCGGCTGAATGTCGGTGATCAGTCCCCACTCGAAGCGCGACCGCAGACGGTCTTCAAAGTCAGCAAGCTCCTTGGGAGGGCGGTCGCTCGCAATCACGATCTGCTTCATCGACTCGTGCAGAGCGTTGAAGGTGTGGAAGAACTCCTCCTGCGTGCGCTCCTTGCCCGCGAGAAACTGAATGTCGTCGATCAGCAGCACATCCACGTTGCGGAACTTGTCCCGGAAGCTCGTCATCTTCTGGTAGCGCACGCAATCGATCATCTCGTTGGTGAACTTCTCGCCGCTCACGTAGCAGATCGCCGCGTGCGGCTGACGGCGCTTCACCTCGTGGCCGATCGCCTGCATCAGGTGCGTCTTGCCCATGCCCACGCCGCCGTAGAGGAACAGCGGGTTGTACGCCTTGGACGGCCGCTCGGCGACCGCCTGCGCCCCAGCCACGGCAAACTGGTTGCCGCTGCCCACCACGAACGCGTCGAACTGATACTTCGGGTTCAGTTGCGATGCCGTGTTCCAGTCGAACCGCGATTGCTCCGGCATCGGTCCCGCCTGCGCTCCCGTCGTCAGCGTGCCCGGGCGCGTCTGCTTCGGAGCGCTCTGGCTGTGGCTCGGCACCGGCGCAAATCCGCCGTCCTCGCGTACCTTCGGGGCTCTCGGGTCCTGCTCGGGGGTCGTAAACGCCACCGCTTCAATGTCCAGGCCCAGGTTCTCGATCGCCTCCTGGATCAGGTCCGCATACCGGTCCCCGATGTGCTGGAAGTCTGAGGAGGGGATTCGCACAAAGAGCTTCTTGCCCTCTAAGTGAGAGAAGCGCGTCGGCTTCAGCCATGTTTCGTACGACTGGCGATTGATCTTCTTCTCGAGCGCGGCAAGGATGCGAACCCAGTAATTCAACACGGCGGTGGCCGTTGGAACGAATGACATCTCTCTTTTTCCTTCTATCTGTTCCTGTGTTTCCGAAAACCAGCGGTCCGCACACGGTTCTCACTAACTGCTCAAACTAAAAAGTCGAAGCCAGCAAACAGAAGTCCATCCCGCCATTGCAGGCAAGTCGAGACATATCTGTGTCGCTAGAATTCTCTTCACCCGACATCCATCACATGCGTCATGAAGAGGAGTTGCTACAAAAGGCAGAGTGCGGAATTGCTGGACCTGCAGAAAAAATCTTGCGAATCGGGTTCGATAGTAGCACGGATTTCCAGAGCCTTTTCAAGCTCCCCCTCCGAAAAAAATGGAGTTGCACCATCTACGGTGAAGAAGGGAATTTCTTCCGCTATGCCTTAGGAAATTCGTCCGCTTATCGGAAGAATCTCTATCAACTCGAAGGACTTTGTGATATGCCTTACGAGTCTCATTCCCCTCTTCGAGCATTACAACTTTCGTTTCGTCGAGAACCCCCTGCCCGGGCCTCCCGCCGCGCGCAAGGCCCCTGTGAAAATCCAGTCCGATAGGGTACAATCAATACTTGCTGCAAGAAGCGAATTTGATCGGCAGGAGACTCCTGCCACTTTGAGGAGTTAGTTCCATGCCGAAGCGTACCTTTCAACCCAACCGCCGCCGCCGCTCCAAGACCCACGGCTTCCTGAGCCGCATGAAGACCAAGGCTGGCGCCAACGTTCTCAGCCGCCGCCGCGCCAAGGGCCGTCACAAGATCGCCGTCAGCGCCGGTTACCGCGACTAGTTCTTTCCTCTCATAGGGACGCCACCCCGGCGTCCCTCCTTCGGGTTCCCCAAATCAAAAAATTCTGTGAGCGCCTGCGTGTTTCTCAACACTTAGCCTCAGTTACAGCCTGACGGGGCTTCAGAGGGGGGCACTCACAAATCCCCGCAGATCCGCCGCATCACAGGCGCTCCCTCTCCGCTCGTCACACTCCTCCCGCCGCTTGTCACAAAGGCCTTGTCCCTCCGCGTCGAACAGCGCACTCAGTCATCCTTTCCTCCAGAGCTAAGTCGAAAAGGAGAAACGGAATGAGTTCCGCTGCATTTGACCGTGCCCTCCCCCCGCTACATCCTGTACCGTCTGCGTCCTCGTCTCGCCGTCGCTTCGCTGTTCTCGGTGCAACCATCGACATCCACGCCACGCTCGACGACACCGGCAGCAGCACCTCCGTCATCGAGCTCGGCATCCCGCCACGCTTCCCCGGAGCGCCGCCGCACCTACACCAGCACATGACCGAGAGCTTCTACGTGCTCGAAGGAACCATCGAGGTGTCCCGCGAACAGGAGCGCATCCAGGCGCGCCGCGGCGACTTCCTCCTCATCCCTCCGCACACCGTCCACGCCTATCGCAATGCCACTGATGCGCCGGCACGCTTCCTCGTCATGGCCCCCGGGCACGACCGCTTCTTCTTCGAACTCGTCGACTGGATGCACCGCGAGCCCGTCTGGCCTCCCACCGATCGCCAGGCCCTCATCGACTTCGGCCGTCGCCACGACACCATCTACGTCTAACGACCTCCCCAACCAACCCGCGAACGAGCAAGCCTACCTTCGCGGGAATTTTTTTGCCGCGTCACGCCTTCGCATGCCCGAGCATAGCGCGCGACTAATCCGATCGACGCGATAGACTGGAGTCTCCGCGGCGCATCGAACGTCCGCCACACCCAGCCATGGCGCTCACATTTCGCCTCCGCAAACACGCCGATTACCAGCGCGTCTACCAGTCCAGCCGCAAGCAGTTCTCGCGTCAGATGACCTACTTCGTCGCCCCTCGTCCCGCGGACTCCACCTTCACCGAACCCACCCCGCGCATCGGACTCACCGTCGGCAAGGTCATGGGCAAGGCCGTCGATCGCAACCGCATCAAGCGCCGCATGCGCGAGGCGGTGCGCCGCAACATCGCCGCTCTTGAAGGCCCCATCGACGTCGTCCTGCATCCGCGCCGCAGCATCATCGATCTCGACTTCGCCACTCTCGACCGCGAGGTCGCGCACGTCTTCCGTACCATCCAGAAGGCCGCGCAATCGTCGCAGCACTAAACGCCATGCCCGACCCCGAGCACAGCCCCGCTGCCCGCGCTCTCTTCCGCATCTACAAATCCGTGCTCTCCCCCGCGCTGCACGTCATCAGCCCGTCGCAGTGCCTCTACCTCCCCACCTGCTCGGAGTACGCCTACATCGCTCTCACGCGCTTCGGTGCCATCAAAGGCTCGTGGCTCACCCTGCGCCGCATCGCCCGCTGCCACCCCTTCGCCAAAGGCGGCCTCGACCCCGTCCCCGACCGCTGAGTGCCGCCGCAAAAAAATTCTTGCCCGACTAGTCGGAATCCGATATAGTCGGCTTCCGACCAGGAGCTGTTATGAAGGACGCCACCAAATCCTCACCACTCTCTACTGCCGCGCAATACATCCTCCTCGCCCTCGCCAGCGAAGACCTGCACGGCTATGGCATCCTCCAGGAGATTGCCCGGCAGACCCAGGGCGCCTATCGCATCGGCCCCGGCACCCTCTACGACAACCTGAAGAAGCTGATGGATGCCAAACTCGTCATCGACGCACCCCGCACCAGCCGCAACAAAGATGACGACCGCCGCTTCTACCGCCTCACTCCCGCAGGCCGTGTCGTCCTCTCCGCCGAGGTCGAACGCCTCCAAAGCATCGTCCAACAAGCCCAGCTCCGTCTCCGCGAAAGGAAGCCGCGCAACGTATGACATCGATCCTCCGCCTGGCCTATCGCGTCATCCTTCGATTGCATCCGCACTCCTTCCGCTCCGAATTCGGCGACGAGATGTTGTGGATCTTCGACGAGCAGCTCCACTCCGGCACCGCGGCTGAGCTTCTGTTCGACGGCGTCCGTTCCCTCGTCACCCAGCACGCCGCACGCGAGCGCAGCCCCCAGGTCGTCGAAGGCTGCTATCACGAGATCAACTCCGCGCCACCACTCTTCCGATTCACCCAGGCAGGCTCCATCATCCTCACCATCGCCTTCGTCTTCAGCCTGCTCTTCACCCACCTGGTGCCAAAGGTCACGCGCACCGACTACGCCGCACAAAAGAGCTGGCTCTTCGCACGGATTCAGGTTCTCACTTCATTCCATTAGATAGCCCGCAACGAGGCGATCCATGATCGAGCTTCGCAACATCACGAAACGCTACTCCAGCCTAGCGGTGGTCGAAGACGTCAGCTTCGTTGCGCGCGCAGGTGAGATCACCGGCTACCTCGGCCCCAACGGCTCCGGCAAATCCACCACGATGAAGATCATCACCGGCCTCATCGAGCCCAGCTCCGGCGAAGTGCTCTTCGACGGCCGCCCAATTCGCGACGACCTGATGGCCTACCGCCAGCGCATGGGCTACGTTCCCGAGGAGCCGCATCTCTACACGCACCTCAGTGGCATCGAGTACCTCGTCATGGTCGCGCAGCTTCGCGCCATGGATCGCACCGCGGCCAACGTGCGCATACGCGGCCTTCTGCGCCTCTTCGGCCTCTACAGCGACCGCGACGTTCCCATGTCTTCCTACTCCAAGGGCATGCGCCAGAAGATCCTTCTCTCCGCCGCGCTCCTGCACAACCCCGATCTCGTCCTGCTCGACGAGCCCTTCTCCGGACTCGACGTCGGCACATCGCTGGTGCTGCGCAGCCTCATCGAAGAGCTCGCCCGTCGCGGCAAGGTCGTCCTCTTCAGCTCGCATGAGCTCGAGACCGTCGAACGCATCTGCTCCCACGTCATCATCCTGCATCGCGGCAAGGTCGTCGCCGACGACTCCATCGAGCACCTCCGCACACTCATGGAGCTGCCCACGCTCGAAGGCATCTTCTCCCAGCTCGCCATCGAGCATGACTTCCTTGCCATCTCACGCGAGATCGCGGACCTCATCCATGCATAGACCATGTCATCTGCCGTATAGAAACCGATGGGGCAAACGTAAACAGACGTCACGAAAAACAGTGTCATCCTCAGCGGATCCTGAAGCGAACGAAGTGAGTCGAAGGGGTAGTCGAAGGATCTGCGGTTCGCGTGCAGCGCCACTTCTCTTGAAGGAATTCGTGAATATGCTTGGACAGTTAATACCACCAAGCTGGAACCGCTTCATATTCCAGTTCCGCGTCCTCTATCGCGTCTTCCTCCTCCGCGTCATCGATCTCGAGGTCCTCTCCTCCGACGGCGACCCCTCGCGCCTCATGGGCCAGTTCGCCTCCGTCTTCGCCACCCTTAGCTTCTTCTGCACCTTCCCCGTGCCGTTCCTCATCGTCGGGCGTCGCCCCATCCCCGTACCTGCCGCCTACATGTTCGAGCACTTCTTCATCGAGACCACGATGTCCATCGCCGGGCTCATGGCTGTCCTCAGCTGGGACTCCGCCTTTCCCGACCGCCGCGACATGCTCGTCCTCGGTCCTCTGCCCATGCGCTCGAGCACCCTCTTCTTCTCGAAGATCGCCGCCCTCTTTGCCGCGCCCGCGCTGGCGATCCTCAGCTTCAACCTCTTCACAGGCTTCGGATGGCCCCTGGTCTTCGCCGTCGGGGTCGGCAGTCAGTTCAGCCTGCTGCGCACGCTGCCCGCCTACTGGTTCACCGTCTTCGCCGCAGGAGCCTTCCTCGTCTTCACCGTGCTCGCTCTTCAGGGACTCGCCGCCAACCTGCTTCCGCGCCAGATCTTCCTGCGCCTCTCCGCAATATTGCAGGCAGCCGCGCTGTGCCTTCTGCTCAGCGCCTACTTCCTCGGCCCTTCCTTCAACTCGCCCGCCGCCCTCGCCGCGCCCCAGAACCAGCGCACGCTTCAGTGGCTCCCGGCCTACTGGTTCCTCGGACTCTTCAATCAGTTAAACGGCTCCATGCGTCCTGAGCTTGCGCCCCTCGCGCATCACGCCTGGATCGCGCTTGCTCTGTCGGCTCTCGGCGCACTCACCGCCCTGCTGCTCTCCTACTTCCGCATGCTTCCCCGTATCGTCGAGCAGCCGGACATCCTGCCCTCCGCGCGTACGCGCTCCTTCGGCCTCGGCTTCTCGCTCGGAACATCGCTGGCCGGAGTCATCACTCTCTTCAGCCTGCGCACCCTGCTCCGCAGCCGACAGCACCGCATGATCCTCAGCTTCTACGTCGGCATCGGACTCACCATCATCCTCGGCTTCATCGACACGAAGTTCGTACAGGCCGGCGCATTGCATCCGGGATTGAACACAACCTTCCTTCTCGCCAGCGTCCTCACCGTCTCACTCACCGTCCTCGCCCTGCGCGTCGTCATCGCCATCCCCATCACGCTGCGCGCCAACTGGATCTTCCGCGTCACCCAGGTTCGTCAGGCACACCGGTACCACCGCGCCGTCCGCGTCTCTCTGCTACTCATCGGAGTCGCTCCCGCGCTGCTGGCTCTCTCCACGGCTCTCTTCCAAGGAGACCCCCCTCCACAGATCGCCGGCCACCTCATCACGATGGCGCTCCTCGGCATCCTCATCGTCGAGCTCTGCCTCCTCACCTTCCAGAAGATCTCTTTCGCCTGCTCCTACCTGCCCGGCAAGGCGAACCTCCACTTCGTCTTCTGGGCCGCGCTCTTCGCCTCCATCTACTGGCTCAAACAAGCCGCAGACTTCGAAGGCCGCATGCTCGCCAACCCCCGCAGCTTCGCACTCATGGTCGCCGTTCTCGCCGTCGCCGCAATCCTCCTGCACGTCGTCACCAGCCTGCGAGCGCGACAGTCCACCCAGCTCATCTTCGAAGAAGACCTGCTGCCCGAGATCGTCTCACTCAAGCTAAACCAGTGACGGGCGCCAAGGTCTACTTCGGCTTATCGAGAAAGGTATACAGCGCTGTGATGCGTTCGCCGGCGACCACCACCACATCAAGCCCTGTGACGGCTGGCTCCTGCCCGGCAGGCCCGAACCCCCACCCAAGTCTTCCCAGGCCATGAAAGGCATCCAGCGGCTCACGCTCGACAAAGACGAACTCCGGAAACCTACGCAGCAAACTCTCCACGGCCTCATCCAGGGCCGCATAACCGGAATGCCTTCCTTCAGGATCGATGAAGACACCATCGGTGGCCCAGATCTCGGAAATCACGGCGAGACGTTTTGCCCGGTCACGCTCTCCAAACACGCCGTGCAGGTTCAGCTTCATCAACTCCTCGGTCGATCTCGGCATGGGTCTCTCCATGAATATTCCGTCTTTGAACTCGCGACTCAGATACAGCGACGACACCGAAGCACTGGCGGGCCAAACGCTGAGCCCCCGGGTGGGTCATGTATCCATAGATACTAAGTTAGTTCGGCTTGAATTTACGCCACTTCCCGGCACCATTTACCATAGAAGTTGCGTCTTTCGCGCCCCCGGCGCGTCCGTGCGTAAGTCCACGTCGTAACAGAACAGGAACCATCCCCTTGGCAGAGTTCAAAAACCCAAATCAGCAAGGCGGCGGCGGGCAGGACAGCCGATCGCTCTTCGTCATGATGTTCCTCATGCTGGCGGTCTTCTTCGGCCTCAGCTACTACCGCCAGAAGACGAACCCCCAGACGGCGAACCCGCAGCACGTGTCCTCCAACGCCCCCGCGCCCACTCAGTCGCAGCCCGCCGCCCAGCAGGCGGCGCCCGACGCAGCCGTCCCGGCGCCCACCGCCGCGAAGCCTTCTGCCACCCCCGCCGTTCAGGCCGCCGCCGAGCAGACCACCGTCGTCGAAAACGAGCTCTACCGCATCGAGTTCACCAATCGCGGAGCCCAGGTCAAGAGCTGGATCCTCAAACAGTACAAGGACTCCGACAACAAGCCCCTGAACCTCGTCCACACCCAGGCCGCCGAGCAGTACGGCTACCCGCTCTCGCTCCACACCTACGACGCCGCCCTCAGCACCGCGCTCAAGCAGGCGCTCTTCCAGCCCTCGGCCACCGGCAACGTCACCGCGCCCGCAACCCTCACCTTCAAGTACTCCGCCAACGGCGTCGACGTCACCAAGACCTTCTCCTTTGATGAGACCTACGTCCTCCACGCCGACGTCCAGGTCATCCGCAACGGCTCGCCCGTCCGCGCGCTCATCGCCTGGCCCGGCGGCTTCGGCGACCAGGACCATGCCGAGGCCTACGCCGGCGCCGAGGTCGACCTCTCCCGCAACGCGACCGAGGAGCACTTCGCCGCCAAGAAGGTCTCCGGCGGCGACACCCTCAATGGTCCCTTCGACTGGGCCGGCACCTCCGACACCTACTTCGCCGCCGTCTTCCTCCCCGACTCGCCAGGCACCGCCACCGTCGCCACGCTCCACAACGAGCTCGACGTCGCCAGGACCATCAAGCGCACCGGCTTCGGCTCCGGCTCGCCCGCCAAGGGAGCCATCAACGTCTCCGTCCTCGGTGCCGCGCTAGGCGATACCAGCGGCCACACCCAGACCCGCGTCTACGCCGGCCCCAAGGCCGTCAACATCCTCCGCAACATCTACTCCACCCCGTACAACGGCAAGCGCGTCTCGCTCGAGCCTCTGCTCGACTTCGGCTTCTGGGGCATCATCGGCAAGTTCCTCTTCCTCACCCTTCAGTGGATCCACTTGCACATCGTCGGCAACTGGGGATGGGCCATCATCGCCCTCACCCTCATCATCAACGTGCTTCTCCTCCCGCTGCGCATCAAGACCATGCAGTCCGGCCTCAAGATGCAGCGCATCCAGCCCCAGATGGACGCCATCAAGGAGAAGTACAAGAAGTACAAGATCAACGATCCCAAGCGCAACGAGATGAACGTGGAGATCATGAAGCTCCAGAAGGACAACGGAGTGAACATGTTCGGAGGCTGCATCCCGACCCTCGTCCAGCTCCCGCTGCTCTTCGCCTTCTTCACCATGCTCCCCAAGGTCGTCGAGCTGCGCCACGCCCACTGGGGCTGGCTGCCCGACCTCACCGCCGCCGACCCGTACCACATCCTGCCCATCGTCATGGTCGTCAGCCAGTTCCTCATGCAGTTCTACACGCCATCCCCCGGCGTCGACCCGCAGCAGCAGAAGATGATGGCCTTCATGATGCCCGCCATCTCCGGCTACTTCGTCTGGAACTACGCCTCCGGCCTCGGCCTCTACTGGGCCGTCGGAAACTTCTTCGGCATCGCCCAGCAGATGATCATGAACCGCACCTCCCTCGGCCGCGAGATGCGCGAGATCGCCGCCAAACGAGCCCGCCGCAAAGCCGGAGCCCCCGTCATCCAGGGCAAACGCTGAACGATACGAACGACCGAAGGGCTCCCGCAAGGGAGCCTTTCCTTTTGCCTATCCTAACTTGTCCAATAGCGGACATCGATCCCTGAAATCGAACAGCCACGCCTTCTCTCCCGTCCTCTAAGTTGCTGATCTCCCGTAAAAGCAGCCCCTCACGCAATGGCCTCGGACGTGCAACTTTCTGGAACCACGGCACCGTTCTGCGCCGTACCTGATCTGTGACTGGAGAGTAATGATGGAAGCGATCCTCAACGACCTGCGTCATGGACTACGCCGCCTGCGCCGCGCGCCCGGCTTCACCTTCACCGCGCTCGTCACCCTCGCCCTCGGCATCGGAGCCACCACCGCCATCTTCACTCTTACCTACCAGGTCGTCCTCCGCTCTATGCCCGTCGACCATCCCGAGCAGCTCTACAAGGTCGGCAAAGAGATTGAGTGCTGCGTCGATGGCGGGCTCCAGGGTCACTGGCGGATCTTCTCCTACGACCTCTACCGCACCCTCCGCGACCATACCCCCGGCATCGACGGGATGGCCGCCGTCCAGGCCGGAAACATCACCATCGGCGTACGCCGCAAGAGCGACACTGCCGCGCAGCCGCTCGAAGCCCGCGCCATCTCCGGCAACTACTTCTCCGTCCTCGGCGTGAAGCCCTTCGCCGGACGCCTCCTCACCCCCGACGACGACAAAGAAGGTGCGCCTCCGGTCGCCGTCATCAGTCACGCTATCTGGCAGTCCAAGTTCAACAGCGATCCAACTCTTGTCGGCTCCTCCGTCACCTTTACCGGTCATCCCTTCACCATCGTCGGTATCACCGCCAAAGGCTTTCTCGGTGATCGCAACTCCGCCGACCCCGCGGGCGTCTGGATTCCTCTCGCAGAGGAGCCAATCCTTGAACCGGAGCGCAAACTCTACATCCTGCCGCAGTCTCACTGGCTCGATATCCTCGTCCGCATCCGCGACCCCCGCTCCGTGCCCGCCGTCCAAAGCGCTATGCAGGTTGAGCTCCTACGCTGGATCCGCGCCAACCGTGGCGCGGCAACGCACGACTCTGAAGCCGATATCGCCAAGCAGACCACCGAGCTCGCCCCCGCCAGCGACGGCATCAACAACCTTCGCGACGAGTACGAAAAGAGCCTCACCATGCTGCAACTCATCGCTGCCTTCGTCCTCGTCATCGCCTGCGCCAACCTCGCTAACCTCATGCTCGTCCGCGGCGTAGCCCGCCGGCAGGAGCTCAGCGTCCGTAGCGCCCTTGGTGCCTCCCGCTCTCGCCTTGTTCGCGAGATGCTCGTCGAATCCATCACGCTCGCCATCTTCGGCGGCGCTCTCGGCCTCTTCGTTGCCTACGCCGGCGTCAAGGCCATCCTTGCCATCGTCATGCGCGGCGTCTCCGTCAATCCCCTCAGCGCCTCGCCCTCGCTCCCCGTCCTGCTCTTCGCTCTCGCCGTTTCCGCCATCACCGGCGTGCTCTTCGGCATCGCTCCCGCACTGCTCGCCTCACGGCTCGACCCCGCCGATGCTCTGCGCGGAGCTAATCGCACCACCGGAAACGTCAGCGGACTCCAGCGCGCTCTCGTCATCCTCCAGGCCGCGCTCTCCGTCGCTCTCGTCAGCACCTCCGGCCTCCTCATCCTCAGCCTCCAGCGGCTTCAGCAGCAGGACTTCCGCTTCGAGACCCACGGCCGCCTCATCGCCTTTACCGATCTTCAGTCCGCCGGCTACCAGTACGAGCAACTCGATGGACTCTACCGGCGGATCGACCAGACATTCGCCGCCATTCCCAACCTCTCCGACACCTCCTACGCCACCTACAGTCCCATGTCCTACAACAACTGGGGAACAGGCATTGCCATTCACGGTGGCGACCCCAACGCCCAGCTCAACGCCAGCTACACCTCCGTCAGTCCCCGTTTCTTCGACGCCGTTGGAACCCGCGTGCTTCAGGGACGCGTCTTTACCGAGAGCGATACCGCGACCAGCACGCACGTCGCCGTCGTCAATCAGACCTTCGTCAAAAAGTTCCTCAACGGCAAGCAGCCGATCGGCCTGCACTTTGGCCCTGATCCCAGCATGACCGGCGAGTATGAGATCGTCGGTGTCGTCGACGACAGCAAGTACGGTGACCCCTCACGCCCCACCAACCCCATGTTCTTCACCCCTATGGCGCAGACCACCAACTTCGAAACCATCGACGCCCCGGCTGTCATGCGCGAGCAGGCCATCAAGGGCGAGCGCTTCAAGCACTACGCCTCAAATCTCATTGTCCGCTACCAGGGCGACCCTGCCGAGGCCACGGCCCAGGTCCGCAAGGCGCTCGCGCGGATCGACTCCAACATCCCCATCCGCCAGCTCACCACCTACGACGAGCAGGTCGGCAACTACTTCACCCGCCAGACCCTGGTCGTCCGCCTCACTGCCATCTTCGGCGTGCTCGCCCTTATCCTCGCCTCCATCGGGCTCTACGGAGTCACTGCCTACAGCGTCGCCCGCCGCATCCCCGAGATCGGCCTCCGCATGGCTCTCGGGGCCGACCGCGCCAGCGTCGTCCGCCTCATCCTCAAGGGAGCCGCCACACAGATCGCCATCGGCCTCGCTATCGGCGTTCCCGCTGCCCTCATCGCCGGACACTTGCTCCAGTCGCAGCTCTACCAGGTCACCGGCTACAATCCCCGGACCATCCTTGCCGCCTGCGCCGCTCTCATCCTCAGCGCCGTCGTCGCAAGCGTCATGCCCGCACGCCGCGCCTCTGCCGTCGAGCCAATGCAGGCCCTCCGCACCGAATGATCCATCGCCGGGTGCCCATTCATGTGGCTTCATCGATGAGCAGGTCATTCGCGCAATGCGCGAACCGTTCTCTTCGCTCCCGAAATACTTCAGGCACACGCTGAAACCCGCACCAGCCGCGGCCCCAACCCACTTCTCCACAGCCGTTTTCTTGACACCGCCTGCTATTCTTAAATAAGAGAGAAAGAAAAAGAGCCCGGCCACCCGCCGGGCTCTGTCGTCTCCCCGAGAGCGGCCTACTTCACCGGAAGTACGGACCTATCTCCCATCCATTGAATACTTTGCACACTTTTGACGGGCGGGTGGGGTCCCCGGAGTTTTACTCCAGTGCAAACTTTTGTCACGCTTCTTCCGTATACTGAAGAGGTCCCGATGCAAGACCCTGAAGCAAATAAGAAGAAGGTAGCTGACTTCCTCCAGACCCTCACCTCCGCAGGCCGTCTGAATCTGAAGTTCAACATCCTCGCCAGCAACGGCCCCGTGCAACCGGGGTCCCCGGCCGACTCGTCGGCTGGGGTGGAAGTGCAACCCAACGCCAGCGACTCCGCCGGTGCAACCACTGCTGCTCCCGAAATCTCGGTCGAGCTCTCCGGCCCGGACGTCCCCCTCGTCCTCGCCCGCAACGGCGAACTCCTCCTCGCGATCGAACACGTCGCCGCCAAGATCCTCCGCTTCGAGCACGAGGACCACGACCGCATCTCCTTCGACGCCGACAACTTCAAGGTGCTCCGCCACCAGGAGCTTGTGCTCGCCGCCGAGGCTGCCATCGAGCGCGTCCGCCGCACCGGCCAGCCCTTCTCCTTCTCCCCCATGAGCTCCCGCGAACGCCGCCTGCTCCACCTCGCGCTCGCCCCCTCAGGACTCGCGACCGCCTCCTCCGGCGAAGGCCCGCGCCGCTTCGTCGTCCTCTACCCTGAGGGCGAAAAGCCTCCCGCCGAGCCGAGCCCCGCCGACCGCGCACAGGCCATCCGCCAGCGCTTCCGCCGCCGCTAGCTCCCGATCATCCGCTCAGGCGACCCGCAGCCGCCTCCGAATCGCTCCCGCCACGCCCGCAAGCCCCGTCGCCATCAGCACCAGGCTGCCCGGCTCCGGAGCCTCAGCCGTAGGAGGCGGCGGCGGTGGAGGAGGCGGATTATCCCCACCCGTTCCCGTTGCCGGAGGATTAAACGGCGTCTGTCCATGAGTTCCACCCCCACCTGGAAACCCTCCGAATCCCGGAGGATAGACCCCCCCGTACCCGCCCGTCGGGTAACCCACGCCACCCCCCGCATAACTCGGCGGCGCCGCCAGCGCCAGGAACCCTGGAGAATCCGACTCAAGCGGCATCTCATCCGGTTTGCGGTACGCGAGGAATGCAGGCATCGGGTCCTGCGGCAGATCTCCCAGTGCCGGGGTGTCCTCAGGAAGATCCCCGCACGCAAGTTCGAATTTGCGCAGCATCTCTTCGCGGCTCATCGGGGGCCTGCGGTGCGCCGGCAGAACATACGGCTTTGGCGTCGGCTTCGGATGAGTCAGTGCCGCGATCTTGCGATGAACGTAGCGGTGCAGCCGGTGCCGGGCTGCGTTCGCCCGCTTCACCGCGTTTGAGTGAGCCAGATCGTTGCGGTATTCCGCGATCCAGCGCTCGCACTCCGTCGAGGCGTGTACCCGAACACCTGCGGAGGCACAGACCAGAAGAATTACCAAGGCAAAGACAACACGGCGCATCAAAGTATCCCAGGCCCAGGGCGCGATTACTCACGCCCGAAATAGCAAATCTGCCTTGGAATTTGCAATTGATACGCCAAAGAATTATGTGCAGGGATCGCCCACATTTGTGTGCAATTTGCAGAAAACGTAACGCTTCTTTTTCCCTCTTACAAAGAATCGGGGAAGGCGTTTTCCTCTGAGCTAGGCAAATCGTTGCATCTTAGCAACCTTTGCGCGAGGCTCCGAAACCGCCTCTGAATCTTGCCCGCCTTGCAGGAAGGTTTGCCACTCGACTGATTCTGCCGCCCGCTTAACCCTCATGTGGCGCCGGACAAGCAGCCTCATCACATGCTTCTTCAGAAGCAGTCTCCCGACCACGTCGCCCATCGATCCCATCGGTGCCGTAAAGTGAACCTCATCTCGCATCCGGGTTCCGTCGTCCATCGGAGCGAAGTGATGCTCGTGCACATAGTGCCGGAAACCACCGGAGGCCATCACCTCCCGGTAGTAGGTGCAGGGCCGGATCTCCTCGATCCGGCATGTGTGGGATAGCCGGAGTCCACATCGCCATCCCTGCCAGGAGACGGTATCCCCCACCCGGAGCGATCCCGACCTCCTGCCATCGACCGCAGTCACCGATCCGGCCAACGCATGGAGCTCCGCGCAGGTCGCCAATCGGAAGCAGCGATCCACCGGGGCGTTTACCCAAGTTGTCAACCGAACCGTAACCATAGCCAAGACCGAATCCCCTGGGGAGGGTTGGCATCCGAAGATGCAAAGGAATCCTCTTACCCGGTAAACTCCATGTCCGTTGGATGCACACTCCGGCCCCGAGGAGAGCTATCGCTGCGCAAAAATCCCGTCACAATGTCTTGGCTGCGCCACAAACTCTTTTATTTCAGTGTGTTCTCAATAAGGCAGCACGCTAACCACGCAAGCAACGGTGCCTGCGCGGTTAGCGTGCCGGAGGATGTTCACGATCCCCGTGCGTCAAAACAGATACTTGACCGCAAGCTGCAGCTCACGATTGTTGATCTTTGTCGACGATATCTGACCGAACGCGCTCGCTCCGAGCGACGCGCCGGGGTTGGAGAACTGCGGCGTGTTCAGGGCGTTAAAGGCTTCGAACCGAACCTGCAGGTTGTGCGACTCCGCATACGGCATCGCAAAGTTCTTCATCACCGAGACGTTCACGGTCTTTACTCCCGGTCCTATGAGGTAGTTCCTGGGCGTCGTTCCGAAGGCGTATCCGCTCAGCGCGAAGGCGTTGCTGTTGTACCAGCCGTTGATCGCCGACTTGTTCGAGAGGTAGGGATTCGCGCCGGGCACCAGGCTGGGCCGCTGCCATGGATTGTCGTTGTTCTGCGAGTCCGTGCTCTGCGTTACGTTCACCGGGTTTCCTGAGGCCAGGGCGATCAGCCCATTCAGCGTCCACCCGTTGGCCGCCAGCCCCGCCATCTTGCTCTGGGCGAAGTCCGGCAGCCGATAGACGTAGGCCACGACGAGGTTGTGCCGCTGGTCGTTGGTCCCGTTTGCCCACTCATGCGGATGTCGCACGTCCTGGCAGGTGCAACCGCCCGTATTGGTCGAGTTGCCTTGGTTGTCGAACATGTGCGACCAGACGTACGAGGCCGTGATATTCGAGCGCGGATTCACCCTCCACTCCAGGTGTTCCTGCAGGGCGTTGTAGTTCGATGCTCCCGTGAAGTCCAGAGCGCGAATGCGCGCAAACGTCGGATACGGCCGCCGCGTCTGGATGGTGCCCGGACCCGGCTGCGGCGAGTTGTAGTACTGGATGCTGGTATCAAGGTCCGATCCGTGCGTGCCGACATACGACGTGTCCAACACCAGCTTGCCGAATTGCTGTTCGATCGTCGCATTCCACGTCTGCACCATCGCATCAGGACGGTGTCGGTCGGCAGGCATCGTCACCACGTTGAAGAAGGGGTTCGCCGGATACAGCGCCGCCGGAACCGGAGTCTGGATACTGGCCACCGGAGGTGCCGTCGGCCCCGAGTTCGGATTCGTGATCGTCAGGCTTCCCGCCGTCGGCGGATTCAGCTGCAGGATGTTGATGTTGTCGAACTGGCCGCCGTAGTACGTGATGCCGTAGCCTCCGCGGATGATCGTCGTCGGGGTCCAACTCCACGCAAAGCCCAGTCGCGGCGCGAGGTCCTTGTACGTGATGCTCCATATATCGTTCAGCCGCTGCCCCGGAGCCGGCGTCAGCACCGGCGGCGTCTGGCTGAAGTCCAGCGTGCGCGACACATTGTTGGTATCCACTGGCGACTTAGCGTCCGGACTTATCGTTCGTTAGCGAGGTATCGCTGCCAACCGTTCGATTCAGCAATTCTCTTAATTGTGGTGTTTCGCTCCACGAGAAATCGCCGCATGTAGTCGCGAAGAACAAGCCTCTCCGCCATCAAGCCCAATGCGCCGAAGGGCGCCGCGAACTCCAGGACATCACGCATGATCGTCTCATCGCCGACCGCTTCGAAAAAGTGCTCATGACGAAAGCTTTTAAATGCGCCATAGGTCATCTCGTCGCAGAAGAAGCGATATGGCTCATAGTCCACGATCTTACTAGTGTGGCGCAGTCGAAATCCGAAGTGCGTGCCCTCCCACGTGACTGACTCGCCATGGCCGATCAATCCATTCGTCACGCCGGCTATCGCTCGTTCACCCGTAGGAACGGTCGAATCCATGTGCAGATCAACACTCAAAGACAATAGAAAGCACCGCTCCGCAGAAGCAGCGATCCTCGTCTCGAGGCGGACCGTTTGCACCGACTACAGCCCTACGCCTCGGCTCGCCACCAAGCCGTTCGCTCTCTCAATAAACCTAGTCAACGCAACCGAGCCCTCATCGCCCTTGCCGCGCGTGCGCACGCTCACCGCCCCGCTTGCGGCTTCCTTGTCGCCCATCACGAGCACGAACGGAACCTTCTGCATCGTAAACTCGCGGATCTTCGCGTTCATCTTCTCGTTGCGCGCGTCGAGTTCCACGCGCAGGCCGGCGGCCTCCAGCTCGCGCTTCACCTTCGTCGCGTAGTCGAGATGCTTCTCACTGATGGGAACGATGCCCACCTGCACCGGAGCCAGCCACATCGGGAACGCTCCCGCGTAGTGCTCGATCAGCACGCCGAAGAACCGCTCCACTGAGCCAAACAGCGCACGATGCACCATCACCGGGCGATGCTTCTCGCCGTCCTCGCCCGTGTACTCGAGCTCAAAGCGCTGCGGCAGGTTAAAGTCAAATTGAACTGTGGACAACTGCCACAGCCGGCCCAGCACGTCCACCAGCTTGATGTCGATCTTCGGCCCATAGAACGCGGCCTCACCGGGAATCTCGCGGTACGGAATCCCCTTCGCATCCAGCACCTTCTTGAGCGAGCCGACCGCCGTCTCCCAGTGCTCGGCCGAGCCGACGTAGCTCTTCTGGTCCTTCGGGTCCCACGTCGAAAGCTCTACCTTGAACTCAGCGAAGCCAAAGGCCTTCAGCACCTCGTCGGCGAACTCAACGCATGCCGCGATCTCGCTCTCAATCTGCTCCGGCGTGCAGAAGATGTGCGCATCGTCCTGCGTAAACCCACGCACGCGCAACAGCCCGTGCATCGTTCCCGACCGCTCGTAGCGATACACATTCCCCAGCTCCGCGTAGCGCTGCGGCAGGTCGCGATAGCTCTTCGGCGAGTTCTTGTAGATAAGGATGTGCCCCGGGCAGTTCATCGGCTTCAGCCGGTACTCAGCATCATCCAGCTCCATCGGCGGATACATGTTCCCCGAGTAAAATCCCTCGTGCCCGGAGATCTTCCACAGCTCCCGGCGCATGATGTGAGGCGTGAAGACCATCTCGTAGCCGCGGCGGATGCACTCATCGCGCATCCAGTCCTCCATCGTCTTGCGGATCAGCCCGCCCTTCGGGTGCCAGAAGATTAGCCCCGCGCCCGCGACCTCCTGGATCGAGAACAGATCAAGCTGCTTGCCCAGCACGCGATGATCGCGCGCCTTGATCTCCTCCAACCGCTTGAAGTGCTGCTCCATGTCCTTCGCGTTGAAGAAGGCCGTGCCGTAGACGCGCTGCAGCTGCTGGTTCTTCTCATCGCCCAGCCAGTAAGCTCCCGCGACCGACGTCACCTTGAACGCCTTCACCCGCCCCGTCGAGGGCACATGCGGCCCTCGGCAGAAGTCCGTGAAGCCGCCGTTCTTATAGAGCGAGATCTCGTCGCCCGGCTTCGTGAAACGCTCGATGAAGTGCACCTTCATGAAGTCGCCGTTGGCCCTGTACTCCGCGAGCCCCTTCTCGCGAGTCTCGTGCTCGCGCACAAACCTCTCGTCGCGCGCTACCACATCCGCCATGCGCTCTTCGATCGCAGCCAGGTCCGCCTCCGAGAAAGGCGTCTCGCGATACACGTCGTAGAAGTAGCCCGAGTCTGTTGCCGGCCCATGCCCCAGCTTCGTCTCCGGAAACAGCTCCAGGATCGCCGTCGCCATCACGTGCGCCGCCGAATGCCGCACTACCTTCAGCGCCGCCTCATCCGACTCCTTCAGCAGCTCCAGCGCAACGTCCTCGTTGAGCGGAGCCGCAAGGTCCACCAGCCGCTCGCCGGTCTCGGCGGCCGAGCTATACATCCCGGCCTCGCTCTGCGCCTCCGTCGCCTCGTCCTCTGCCGTCTCGCCCACAGGCGCAGGAACGGCCAGCGGACGAATCCGCGCCACAACGACAGCGGCGGCCAGCCGCGGAGAGATGCTCATGGCAACGTCATACGGTGTAGTCCCGCGCACAACCTCGCGCACCGACCCATCTGGAAGCTGTACCTTAATCTGCTCGCTCATAGTTCAATTTATCCAGCATATTTGCTTTACGGGCTGCGCACCAACTTCTGCAGTCGCGCCCGCATCTACCTCCATGAGCCCCCGGACCGCCACGCGGCCCAGAAATCGCAGCAATAGAATTTTGTTTTCCGTATCAGGAGTGCTTATGCAGGTTTTGTGCGCCCCCTCTGAATCGTCCCCTGACATCTACTGCCCCGTCTGCTTGATGGGCTTTCGCCTCTTCTGGGAGCGAACCAGCATCGCGGACCGCCAGGCCAGGCTTTCCGACATCTACGACAAGCTTCGGGAACATCACGCAGACCTCGCGGTTGTCGCACATCCCGAGACCCCGTTCACGATTCCAGAATGGTCCGGACTCCCGCAGTTCTCCGGTGCGGCCCTCCTCGGCGGAGCTTCGTTTTAACTGCTAAGCGCAACAATGCTCTCCCGCTAGCGCTCTGAGGCTCCAGCCCTGGCGCTGCTCGCTCTTGACGCCACCGCGCAGGCGTTCACATACGCCCGCACCATCACCTGCAGGCCCTCGCGCATGGCCTCGAGCGTCCCCGGAGCCTTGCTCGCCTCCAGCATCGTCCGGCTCACCCCGTACATCGCCGCTAACGCGGTCGCCGCTATCACGTGCACGTCTTCAGTGAAACTCGCGCCGGACGACTCCAGCATCTCCGAGATCGCCTTCATTCCACGCGGGGTGAGATGCCGCACAATCTCCGCCCCGCCCACATCGTCGCTCACGTAGTAGATCGCCTTGCTAGCCTCAACATCTCTCAGCTTGGCCGCCAGATACTCCGCCACGAGCACATCCGCCATCTGCTCCAGCGCCGCACCCCTTTGCTGAGCGCACGCGGCCTCGACCGCGCGCGTTATTTTTTCCATGTGCCTCCGCACCACCGCCTGCAGCAGCGAGCTCTTGTTCGGGAAGTACTGGTACAGCGTCCCGACCGAGACTCCGGCCCGCGCCGCGACCTTTGTCGTCGTCAGCCGCTGCTGGCCGACGCTGAGCAAAACCTGAATCGTCGCCTCGCAGATCGCCTCCACGCTCGCGTTCGAGCGTGCCTGAACTGGCGATTTTCGCGGCTCCAGCTGCGGTTTCGATCTCCTGGGCAAATGCGAACTCCTGAGGTAAAACTTTGCTCATCTAAAGAAACATGAGCGATCAAATAAATCTCGGCGGCACCTTCACTGTTACCGGTACGAACTTCAGTGTCAACCGCGTCGGCTACGGAGCCATGCAACTGGCCGGCCCTCACGCCTTCGGCCCGCCCAAAGACCGCGCCGCTGCCGTTGCCGTTCTGCAGGAGGCCGTCGCCACCGGCATCAACCACATTGACACCAGCGACTACTACGGTCCGCACGTCACCAACCAGATCATCAAGGAAGCGCTGCACCCGTACAAGGACAACCTCGTTATCGTCACCAAGGTCGGCGCTCGCCGCGGCCACGATGGCTCGTGGATCATGGACTCCTCGCGCCAGTGCCTCATCGGCGGCGTGCACGACAACCTCCGCAACCTCTCACTCGACGCGCTGGACGTGGTCAACCTCCGCGTAGGCGGCTTCACAACGCCGACCGACGGCTCGATCGAAGAGCCCTTTACGGTCCTCGCCGAGCTGCAGCGCCAGGGCCTCATCCGCCACCTCGGCCTCTCGAACGTCACCTCCGCGCAGCTCGCCGAAGCGCAAAAGATCGCCCCGGTCGTCGGTATCCAGAACTTCTACAACATCGCCAATCGCAGTGACGACAGCTTCATCGCCGCGCTCGCTGCGCAGGGCATCGCCTACGTCCCCTTCTTCCCGCTCGGTGGCTTCACGCCATTGCAGTCGTCCACGCTTGACGCAGCTGCAAAGGCCCTCGACGCCACACCCATGCAGGTCGCACTGGCATGGCTGCTCCAGCGCGCGCCCAACATGCTGCTGATCCCCGGCACCTCCTCGGTCGCGCACCTTCGCGAGAACATCGCCGCCGCCAACCTGAAACTGCCGCCCGAGATCCTGGAAGGTCTGAACGCGATCGCAATCGTGGCGGCCGAGCGCTAATCGGACACTCGCACGATTCGCGTCGCCCAGCAGGGCCCGCCGCTGCATCTCACTAAACATGGGAGAGGCAGCGGCGGAGTTCCAACCGATTGAAAACTACGGCGTCATCGGAGACATGTCCTCCATCGCCCTCGTCTGCGCTACCGGATCGATCGACTTCTTCTGCTATCCCCGCTTCGACAGCCCCAGCGTCTTTGCCGCACTCCTCGACCCCGCGCAGGGAGGCTTCTTCTGCATCCAGGCCGACCTGAAGAACAGCCACACCAAGCAGCTCTATCTTCCCGACACCAACGTCCTGCTCACACGCTTTCTCTCCGAGGACGGCATCGCCGAGATAGCCGACTTCATGCCGGTCTTCAAGCACAACCAATCCAGCCGCATCGTGCGCCGCCTCCACGTCATCCAAGGTCAGATCACGTTCCGCCTCGAGTGCCATCCGCGCTTCGACTACGCCCGCACGCGCCACACCGCTCGCCAGACAAAGCACTGCGTCGTCTTCCAACCAGAAGGCGATCAACCGGCGCTAACGCTTCAGGCCACTGTGCCACTCGAACACACCGACGGCCACGTCAAGCAGAGCTTCACCCTCAAGGCCGGCGAGACCGCCACCTTCGTCCTCGGCCCGGACTCCCCCGAGGCGCACGCCCCGCTCGATGCGGCACTCCTCGAGACCTGGTTCCAGGACACCCTGCACTACTGGCGCTCCTGGATCGCGCAGTCCAACTACACCGGCCGTTGGCGTGAGATGGTCAATCGCTCCGCGCTGCTGCTCAAGCTGCTCACCGACCGCGAGTACGGCTCCATCGTTGCCGCCCCCACCTTCGCCCTGCCTGAGGAGATCGGAGGCGAGCGCAACTGGGACTACCGCTACACCTGGCTGCGCGACTCCTCCTTCACCCTCTATGCCATGATGCGACTCGGCTTCGTCGAAGAGGCCGCGCAGTTCCAGCGCTGGATTCACGACCGCCTTAACTACGACTCTCCGCTTGGCCCGCTGCAGGTGCTCTACCGCATCGATGGCTCGCAGGAGACGCCCGAGACCGTGCTCGATAACCTTCGCGGCTACATGGACTCCAAACCCGTCCGCGTCGGCAACGCCGCTTACGATCAGCTACAGCTCGACATCTACGGCGAGCTGATGGACGCCATCTACCTCGCCAACAAGTACGGCGACGCCTCCAGCCACGACGACTGGGAGAACGAGAAGCGCGTCCTGCGCTGGCTCGCCGATAACTGGAACCGCGAAGACGACGGCATCTGGGAGGTTCGTGGCGGCCGCAAGCACTTCTTGCACTCGCGCCTGATGTGCTGGGTCGCCTTCGACCGCGCCGTCCGCCTCGGCAGCAAACGCTCCTTCGCCGGGCCCTTCGGCTGGATGGAGGAGGCCCGCGACGCCATCTCCGACGACATCCACAACAACTTCTGGGACGAAGAGCGCAAGGCCTTCGTGCAATACAAGGGAGGCAAGGACCTCGACGCCTCCGTGCTGCTGATGCCGATGATGCGCTTCATCAGCCCCTCCGACCCGCGCTGGCTCTCCACCCTCGATGCGATCGAGCGCGAGCTAACCGTCGACACGCTCGTCTATCGCTACCGCAACCAGGGCCAGATCGACGGTATCCCCGGCGGCGAGGGCTCCTTCACCGCCTGCTCCTTCTGGTTCATCGAGGCGCTCGCCCGCTCGCACCAGACCACCAAGGCGCGCCTGCTCTTTGAAAAGATGCTGGGCTACGCCAACCACCTCGGCCTCTACTCCGAGGAGATCGGCCTCAACGGAACCCACCTCGGCAACTTCCCCCAGGCCCTCACCCATCTCGCGCTCATCAGCGCGGCCACCTACCTCGACCGCGCCCTCTCCGGTGACTCCAAGGGGCCGTGGAGCTAGCCCTTTGCACGAAAACAGGTGCGACTCCTAGACACGTTCGTTGCCATTCCTGCCGCGACTGACACCTTCGTTGTATAGCCGCCGTCCGTACCCACCCATACCTTAGAGTTCTCTCATCTTCCGGATTCAGGACTCGGCCGGCCAGCATGAGGGAACTCCAGAGAAAGGCTCGATCCCAATCGAGATCCGGAACGCGTTTCCATGCAGGTTTTGCTCAAACCGTCCACAGAGAGAAAAGACATTCAGTGCACCGTCTGCCAACAGGGCTTCCGTCTCTACTGGGAGCGCAGCGAATTTGCGGAACGCGAGACCATGCGCGCCATCGTCCTCGCTGATCTGCGCCGGCACCATGCCTCCGACCCCACGCCCGCCGCGCACCCCGCCGGACTCTTCAACCTCCCGGACTGGGGAGGCGAGCCCCAATTCTCCGGAGCCGCTCTCCTCGGCGGCCACTCCGCCGTTCGCCCCGCCTTCTCTCCCACACGCCGCCAGGCACGCTAGCTCACGCGCGTTGATCAAAAAAAGGGACCGCAGCTCTTCGCTGCGGTCCTGTCGTCTTGTGCTTACTCTACTTCTTTAGCGGGCTGGGTTCTCTGCCAGCTCCGCCGTCACCTGCTGAGTACGGGTCCGCTTTACGTTCTTGCTCAGCCACACATTCGCCCGCCAGCGTCCCACCAGCGGCGCTACGGCAATCAGAACAAACGGCAGAATCAAAGCAAACTTCATTGGCCAACTCCTTTCGCTCCAGCGCCGTACAAGCCGCCGGGGCACAACAGGCCCGGATTCGTCAAGCCCCCAAGGCCTCGTTCAACAGCAGCATTTCCACACTATCCGCCCATCGAACCACGCTCGATATCCCACCTTCGGGTCATTCCCTCCCCCGTCGGCGTTATGCCTTCCCATCCCGAACCGCCTCGCCCCCCGACCCCACCGACCCCACCGACCCCGCCGTCGTGGCGCGGTCGCCTAAAATATCTCCATGTCCTACTCCGCAGCGGTCGATCACCTCTACGCCCGAGGCCTCGAGCTGGCCCCCGAACCCTCCTCCTTCGCCCCTCGCCGCAAGTTCGACCTCGACCACATGCGCATCCTCGCCCAGGCCCTCGGCGACCCGCAGAAGTCCTTTCCCTCCCTCCTGATCGCCGGGACCAATGGCAAGGGCTCAACCGCCGCCACGCTCGCCAGCATCCTCCAGGCCGCTGGCTACCGAACCGGCCTCTACACCTCGCCGCACCTCTCCCGCGTCAACGAGCGCATCCAGATCGATGGCGCCCCAATCTCCGACGACGACTTCGCCCGGCTCTACTTCCAGGTCGACACCGCCGGCGAAGCCCTCGTATCTCGAGCTCAGCTCGGCAGCGACGGCCCGTCCCTGCCCAACCACCCCAGCTTCTTCGAGACCCTCACCGCCCTCGCCTTCCTCTACTTCGCCGAGCAGAAGGCCGACATCGCCATCCTCGAGGTCGGCCTCGGCGGACGCCTCGACGCCACCAACATCGTCGATCCGCTGCTCTCGATCATCACCGACATCTCGCTCGACCACCAGGAGTACCTCGGCAACACCATCGCCGAGATCACACGCGAAAAAGCCGGCATCCTCCGTCCCCACGGCACGCTCGTCACCCTGCCCCAGCACCCCGACGCCAACCAGGCCATCGGCGAGGCCGCCGTGGACCTCGACCTCCATGCCATCAGCGCCGCCAACTACATCCCCCCCACACCAATTCCTTCCCCTCAGCCCCGTCATTCTGAGCCGAAGGCGAAGAACCCCCGCATATCGCCTGAGGTGCCACAGACGGTCGCTCAGCTACTCCCGCGCAACCACTACACCGTCACCCTCGCAGGCAATCCACTCACAGTAAACTCCCCACTCATCGGTCAGCACCAACAACGCAACATCGCCCTCGCCATCGCTGCGGTGGAGGAGTTACGTAACCCAATGGGTTACAATTTACAAAAAAGTAACCCAAAGAGTTACAAAATCCCAACAGGAGCTATCGAACAGGGCATTCGCAACACCAGCTGGCCCGGCCGACTCGAACTCCTCCCCCTCGCCAACTCCGCCCCCATCCTGCTCGATGTAGCCCACAACCCCGCCGGAGCCTGGACCCTCCGCGCCGCCCTCGCGCAGCTTCCCGACGACCTCCCCCGCACCCTCATCTTCTCCTGCCTCCGCGACAAGGACATCCGCGAGATGACCCAGATCCTCCTCCCACTCTTCGACTCCTCCTCGCCGGACCGCCCGCACGACCACATCCTCTTCGCGCCCATCGCGAGTCCCCGCGCCGCGTCGCTCGAAGAGCTCACCGCAGCCGCAAGCGACCTCGAGATACCCGTCCAAACGGCGCCCTCGGTCGCCGAGGCCCTCACCGAGGCCCGCCGCATCACCCCGGCCACCGGCCTCATCGTCGCCACCGGCTCCCTCTACCTCATCGGCGAGCTGCGCAGCCTCATTCCCTGCCCAAGCCATAGATAATTGAGTCGCCAGATAATTAGTCGCCAGATAATGAGGAGTCGTCATTCCGAGCGGAGCGAGGAACCCCCGCATTTTTGCTCGAAGCGCCACTGAAGTCCAAGGATGCCAAAGCGTGCCTGAACCGACACAATCGACAGCCCTGACCCCTGCTCCATCAGAGGCTCACCCCGGTCCGCCAGCCCCGGCCTTCTTCAGGTGGCTCACCTATCTCGTCCTTCTCCCCCTCATCGCCATCTCCACGACCTTCTTCGGCTGCATCTCCCTGCTCTGCGGCCTGTGGGACAAGTCCGGCCGCCAGCAGCACTTCATCGCCCACCTCTGGGCGCGCTCGCTGCTCCTCCTCTCCCTCTCCCCCATCACCCTCATCGGCAAGGAGAAGCTCCACATCCACGAGACCGCCGTCTACGCCGCGAACCATCTTAGTTACTACGACACCCCGGTCCTCTTCGCGCGGCTCCCCTTCCAGTTCCGCATCCTCGCCAAGCAGAGCCTCTGGAAGATCCCCTTCATCGGCTGGTACCTCCACCACTCCGGGCAGGTCCCGGTCGACCAGTCCAGCGCGCGCAACGCCGTCGCCAGCCTCAACCGCGGCGTCCAGACCCTCAAACACGGCCTCCCGCTCGTCATCTTCCCCGAAGGCGGCCGCACCCCCCACGGCCAGACCCAGCCCTTCGTCTCCGGAGCGGCCTACATGGCTATCAAGGCGCAGGTCCCGTTGGTCCCCATCACCCTCATCGGAACCTACGAGCTGCTCCCGATGCACACCTACCACCTGCACCCGCGCCCGCTGGCCATCATCGTCGGCGAACCCATCCCCACTACCGGCCTGACCACCCGCGACGCCGACGCCCTCACCGAGCGCCTGCTCTCCGTCATCACCCAGACCTATTTTAAAAATCACCCTGCGCACCAGGGAGTCACGGCAGAGCTTTAGCGGCTGTTCGCCAGGCACCTCCTCTGCTCCGCCATAGCATCCTGCAGGCACGTGTCCGGAGGACTCATCTGCCCCGGCGCCGGCGGCGGCAGCCTGCGCGAGTTGCATGCCAGCTGCTGCTGCTGGAAGTTCGTCATGCAGGTCGCCGAGTCCGTAGTTTTTGCTGGAAAGGACGTAGAGCTTGGAGAGCTCGACGATCCCGCCTCTCCCTTGCCGCGCTTGCACGCGTTGTAGATCGACTTCGCCTGGCTCCGGCAGGCCTTCCCTTCGCCCGAAGGAGGACACACCGCCTGCAGGTTGTCGCGCGCCGCGGCGCAGGTCTCCTTATCTCCGGTTGGCTGAACGGTCTCGTCCTTTGCCGAGTCGCCCGGATGGGTGGGATCGATGCATCGGAACTGGCCCTTCTCCGCCTCCCAAACCGGCTTTAGATTCGGGCTCGAACACTGCGCCCACGCGCTGACTGTCAGCGCACTCATCACAACTGATAGAAGCTGCACGTGAAGTTTCATTGGGACCTCCCGGAAAACGTCGTACCGAGAGTCGCAGCGAGGTTTCGCCTCGCTGTGGCATGTCCGATAAGATGCCAACGGGCCCATTGGCCGTCTTTGGACTGGGTGGCCTCCGGCTCCGTCCCCAGACGTCTGGACGTATCATTGACTCACAACCATGAAGCCGCGCATCGCCATTCCTGTCCCCACCACGAGCAACCTTGAGTACAACCAGCGCGCCTGGCCCCAGTATGCCGAGGCGATTACCCGGGCCGGAGGCGAGCCTGTCGCCATTCCGCTCGACGCCTCGCCGCGCGAGACCGCCGACATTATTAACACCTGCCACGGGGTCCTGCTTCCCGGGTCGCCGGCCGACGTCAACCCGCACAAGTACGGGCACGAGCCCATCCCGGAGTGCAACCCCGCCGATCCGGGCCGCGAGAATGTCGACGAGTTGCTGATTCAGGACGCCCACAACCTCTATAAGCCGATCCTGGCGATCTGTTTCGGGGTGCAGTCGCTAAACGTATGGCGCGGCGGAACCTTGGTGCAGGACCTCGCTCCCATGCCGGTGAATCATCCGGCGGGCAAGACCGTGGCCGTGGCCCACACCGCGGCGGTGGCCCCGCAGTCCCTGCTGGGCGAGATCGTCCCCAAGGACGAGGCTCCCGAGGAGGATGGCTTCCTGCGGCTTCCCATCAACTCCAGCCACCACCAGGCCATCGGAATTCCCGGCGACGGCCTGCGCGTGACGGCGCGCTGCCCGCAGGACGCCGTGATTGAGGCGGTTGAGGGCGGACAGGACCCGCACGACCCGAAGGCGCACTTTGTCCTCGGGGTGCAGTGGCATCCGGAGCGCAGCTACGAGATCAGCGCGGCCTCCCGGGCGATCTTTGAGCGCTTCATCGCGGAGGCCACGGCCTGGAAGCCTCGCGCCATCCATACTTCGGTGGTTCAGTCCAGATAGGCAGTGTTCCACGTGGAACACTCCGGGATGATTGCTCCGGGAATGTTCCACGTGGAACATTCTGCGATACTGAGAGTCGGCGATGCCTACACTCTCTGAATCCACAATCGCGGAGCTTCTCACGCCGTATCTGACTGTCCAGGAAGGGCTTCCCTCGAAGTTCTCCACCTATCTCGATCTCCTGCTTCGCTGGAATGCCCGAACGAACCTCACGGCGATCCGCTCGCCGGAGGAGATCGTGCGGCGCCACTTCGGCGAGAGCCTCTTCACTGGAACCCATCTGGGCGATCCTCTTCCCGAAGCCTTGCTCGACCTGGGCTCCGGGGCTGGATTCCCGGGACTTCCGATTGCGCTGCTGCATCCGCGGATCGCCGTGACCCTGGCCGAGTCCCAGAACAAGAAGGCGACCTTTTTGCGTGAGGTGGTCCGGAGTCTCGACCTGAGGAACGTTGAGGTCTGGGCTGGACGGGCGGAGGATCTGCCCGACGGACGGCGTTTCCATACGTTGACCCTGCGGGCAGTCGACAATATGGCGGCGGCGCTCGCGGCGGCGGCTCCGCGTGCGGAGCGACAGATCGTCCTGCTGACGACGTCTATCCCGGAGTTTCCAGCTGGATTCGCGGCAGATACTCCCATCCGACTGCCCGGCAGCGACTCCGGGGTTCTGCTTCGTGCGCTGCGGTCCTGAAATGTTCCACGTGGAACAGGGGTTTCGCTAAGGCTTAACAACAATCAGCACCGATTTAAAGGCGTGGGATTTGGATAGAAACGCCAATGCCATCATTATGTTAGGGCCGGGTGGGGGCAGGGATGGCGTCCGGGAATCAGGGCTGTGTTCCACGTGGAACAGTCAACATGAGTAGAACCGATCAACATAAGGGTGGAACCATCGGTTGGAGATTGGAACAATCAACTAAGGGCGGAACCAATCGGCGAAAGATCGGTGTCATCGGTGCAGATCGGTGTTTCCCCTTAGGGCTCGTCGCTTGCCGATCTATGTTCCACGTGGAACAAAGATTTCCACACGGACCTCCCGGAAACCCTTCAAATTGTGGAGCGTTTTGCGTTTCCACACGTTCTCCACAGCCTCAGGGTACTTCTGCACAGCATTACAGCATTGCCACCGCTGTCCCCTCCCGATAACCTTCTTTCAAGCGCAATGATTACCCTTCATCCCACGAATAAACCACGTCCCGGCAACACGATGTCCAAAGAGCCCGCCAGTTCGAAGCCAGCTCCGGATGAGTCTGCTCCGTCCCCGAAGCCCGACAAGCCCGAGTCGAAGGTCATCGCAGTCGTCAATCAGAAGGGCGGCGTGGGTAAGACCACCACGGCGATCAATCTGGCTGCATCGCTCGCACTTGAAGGCATCCCGACGCTGCTGATCGACTGCGACCCGCAGGCCAACTCCTCGGGAGGGCTGGGTCTAACGAGGCAGGCCGAGGGCGAGGAGCCCCGCCTGAGCACCTACGACCTGCTGATGGGTGCGACCACGCTGGCCGAGGCGGTGCAGCCCACGGAGATCGAGAACCTGAAGCTGGTTCCCTCGAGCAAGAACCTGATTGGAGCGACGATCGAGCTGATCTCGGCCGAGAAGCGTGAGTTTCGGCTGCGCGACGCGATTGAGCCGGTCCGCAGCCAGTACCGCTTTATCGTGCTGGACTGTCCGCCGGCGCTGGACCTGTTAACTCTGAATGCGCTGGTCGCCTCCGACGGGCTGCTGGTGCCGATGCAGGCGGAGTATTTTGCCTTGGAGGGCATCTCGGAGCTGATGTCAACGCTGGACAAGGTGACGGGGGCGTTCAACCCGGGGCTGGTGCTCGAAGGCGTGCTGATGACGATGTACGACGACCGCACCAACCTGGCGATGCAGGTGACGGAGAACCTGAAGGGCTTCTTTACGGACAAGCTGCTGAAGACCACGATTCCGCGGAACGTTCGGCTGGCCGAGGCACCGAGCCACGGCAAGCCGGTGGCCCTGTATGATCCTAAGTCGCGGGGGGCCGAGGCTTACCGCGAGCTGGCGCTGGAGCTGCTGAGCCGCAACGGCCTGGAGTCGCCCGAGGTGAAGCGGCGGAAGGCTGCGGCTGCCGCGGCGGCCAGCTCGCTGAAGTCGTTCCAGGCTCCGCAGAAGAAGTCCCGCTTCTGGTCGAAGTAAGTTTCCCAGGTCTGATTGAGATTGTTTCTTCCAAATTAGAAAGAGATTTGCACTATGCCGACCGCAACACCTGATACAAAACGCCGTGCCCTGGGCAAGGGGCTTGAGTCGCTGCTTCCCTCCCGTCCCGCTGCCGCTGCTCCCGCGGTCGTTCCCTCCGTTGCGGCGGTTGCGGCCGAGCCGACGGGCAAGCCGCTGGAGATCGCGCTGGACCACATTGAGCGCAACCCCTGGCAGACGCGGACTCACTTCGATGAGGCGCAGCTGGCGGAACTGGCGGCTTCGATTACGGCGACAGGTGTCGTGCAACCGGTGATCGTTCGTGTGCTTCCTCCCTCGCCCTCGGGCGGTCCGGGACAGCAGCCGTCGCGGTATCAGCTGATCGCGGGCGAGCGGAGGTGGCTGGCCTCGCGGAAGGCGGGCAAGACGACGATTCCGGCGATCGTGCGGCAGGTAAACGACGAGCAGGTGCTGGAGATGACCATCGTCGAGAACCTGCAGCGCACGGACCTGAACCCGATGGAGCAGGCGCGGGCGTATCAGCGGCTGTCGACCGAGTTCAAGCTGACGCAGGAGCAGATGGCGGTGAAGACGGGCAAGGAGCGCGCGTCGGTGGCGAACTTCATGCGGCTGCTGCGGCTGCCGGAAGGCGTGCAGGCGAAGGTGGAGACGGGTGAGTTGACGTTCGGGCACGCGCGGGCGCTGCTGGCGCTGGATTCGCCGGAGCAGATTACGTCGGCAGCCCAGAAGGTGATGGCGCTGTCGCTGTCAGTGCGGCAGACGGAGAACTATGTTCAGGGGCTGATCAATCCTGAGGTTCGCGAGAAGAAGGATAAGCAGGCGCAGGAGCAGGCCGCGGACCCGAATGTTCGCGAGGCAGAGGACCGGCTGCGGCGTACGCTGGGGCTGAAGGTGAAGATCGAGGACAAGAAGGGCAAGGGCAGGGTGATTATCGAGTACTCGGGGCTTGAGGACTTTGATGCTCTGCTGGAGATGCTGGGGTCGAAGGCGGAGTAATTTGTAACTTTATTAGTCACAAATTGAGTGAATTTCCTCTTCCTAAAGTCTCAGGTATCATCCAGTGATTCATGAAGAAACAATTGGCCGTGTCAAATGCGGACGCTTATGTTGCCGGCCTTCGGGGCTGGCAGCGTACCTTCGTCGAGCGGTTGCGCACTGCTGTGACAGAGACTGGTCTCTTTGAAGAGGTGATCAAGTGGGGGCACCTTGTCTATCTCGCCAATGGTCCAGTGCTTCTGATTCGAGCGGAGGAGGAGCGCGTGCTTTTCGGCTTCTGGCGGGGAAAGCGATTGGTGCCGATGCAGCCGCTGCTGAAGCCGAGTGGGAAGTATGAGATGGCGACCGTTGTGTATCGCAAAGGGGATATCGTGGTCGCCGGGATCGCAGAACGGCTCGCCCGGGAAGCCTACCGGCTGAATGATGAGTTGGGAGATCCTACGGATATCTGAGGTTGTCGATCGGGTCTAAGTGAGAGGATCAAACAACCGGATGTTCGGGGAAAAAATTGAAAACTGTGAATGAGGCTGGATTAGCTGGATCTCTGTGTGCGGAAGGGCTACCTGCATGAAGGTTTCGTCCTCGTCGGTTTCGTCCTCATCGGGAGAGGAATGAGCCGCGAAGTAGATGCAGCCTCCCAGGATCATGCTTAGAAGGACAATTCCTCCGGAAAAGATGAAGAACTGACCGCGGCTGACGATAGTGCTTTCGTAGATCTCCGACGGCATGATGTCGAACCGTCTAAGCGCGGCGACTGTATTTTGCGATCGTCTGTGAACGAGCCACGCGGCATAGCAATACAGCACGGCCCCCAGGATGGGCGCGAGTGCAACGATCCATGCGAAGTGAGGATAGTCCTTGAGAAACGGTGCGGAATCTTTCGCAGTGACAAGCCAGCCGATACCGACCAGGATGAAGCCGGCGGTGGCAAAGGTGCCGCGCATAAACGACTTTTGGAGTTCGCGGAGTAGGGAATGGAGCAGATCGGACTGTTTCAAGTCGATCTCTAATTCGGTCTGCATGGAATCTTCCTTGAATGCGAGGAGGGCCTCAATTGAAAGGTGAAAATAAACGGCTTCTGATCTGATTGTAATGGTCAAGCGATCCGACCCTGCGATGAGGCAGCATTTGGGCAACTGGTCCGGTTCTTTGTGACGAGTGGGTCCGCCGGGGGTAAACGTAGGGATGCGGTGGAGGCGTCCTAGCTTGTCGTCAGGAGGGATGGCGATGAGTGTTATGGATGATCCGAAGGTTGCGGCAGCGGTTGTGGAGGAGCGGCGGCGGAATGAGGAGTCGGTTTCGCGACATCCCGTGGTCTCGGAGGAGGAATGGTTGAGTCAGCGGCTGGCGCTGATGAAGAAGGAGAAGCAGTACATGCGCCTCGGCGATGAACTGGCCGCAGAGGTACGGGCGCTGCCGTGGGTGAAGGTGGAGAAGAGTTACACGTTTACGGGGCCGCAGGGCGATATGACGCTCAAGGACCTGTTCGGTGGGCACAGTCAGTTGTTTATGAAGCACTTCATGATGGAGCCGGGGCAGGAGTGGCAGTGTGAGGGCTGCTCGCTCGAGTCCGATCATGTGGACGGGCTGCTGCCTCACTTCGAGCATCACGACATGTCGTATGTGGCGGTGGCGCGGGCGCCGATTGAGGAGATCGAGGCGGTGCGCAAGCGGATGGGGTGGAAGTTCATCTGGGTGTCGTCGTACAAGTCGGATTTCAATTACGACTTTCATGTGTCTTTCCGGCCGGAGGAGGTGAAGGCGGGGAAGACGATCTATAACTTCCGCGAGCACAGGATTGGGCCGGAGACGTATACGCTTTCCGGGCACAGCGTGTTCTACAAGAACGCGAAGGGCGAGATCTTCCGTACGTACGGAACGTTTGGGCGCGGCAGTGAGCAGTTCATGGGAGTCTACGGCTACTTCGATGTGCTGCCGAAGGGGCGTGAGGAGTATGGGCCGCATCACTCGCTTCCGGACTGGGCCAAGGTGCACGATCAGTATGAGTGACCTGGCTGCCTATTGGCGGAAGGGTTGCCGGGCGGATCTTTGGCTGTGCGCGGCGTGTCGGCCATGAGCTTTGCGAGGGTGGGCTCGATGGCTTCGGCCATGCGGCGCTGGCCTGCGGTGTCGGGGTGGAGGGGCTTGCCGGGAGTGGGAAGGCGGGGGTCGTAGAAGATGGCGGTGTTGAGGACTCCGGGTGAGGTCATGAAGACGGAGCTGATGCCGAGGAAGGTGACGCGGGGCTCCTGGTTAACGCCGAGGTTGGCGTTGCGGCCGGTGTTCTTGCCATAGCGGACGGAGAGGTACTGGTTCACGGCCTGGTCGGCGGCGGTCTTTTCCGGCGAGATGTCGCTGGGGAGGATTCCGAGGAGGAGAAGGCGGGTCTGGGGAAGGCGCTGGCTGAGCGTGGCGATGATGTTGTCGATGCCCGCCTCGGTCTGCTCGGCGGTCTGGTGGGCGTGGCCGGTGTTGTTGGTCCCGATGAGGATGATGGCGACGCGGGGGCGGAGGCCATCGATCTCGCCGTGGGTGATACGCCAGAGGACGTTGGCAGTGGTGTCGCCGCTGAAGCCGAGGTTGAGGGCGCGGCGAGGCTCGTAGAACTGCTTCCAGATGGGGAGGAAGTCTTCGTCGGGTGGGTTGGCCTTGTCGTAGTTCTGGGTGATGGAGTCGCCGAGGAGGAGGAGCTGTGCGTCAGTGTGAGCGCGGACGGCGTCGACGATGCGTGTGTGGCGCTCGGCCCACCAGGAGATGTCGAGGCGGGCGGTGGGGGTGATGGCTGGAGCGAGATCGGCGAGGTTGGGTGCGGCTGGAGGTGTGGCGGAGGGTTCCATCGCGCCGATGGAGCAAAGGACGAGGAGCACGGCGGCGAGAAGGCAGCTTCGGTGTGCAGGGTTCACGGGCACATTCTAACTGCGTCCAGGCGGGCATGGTCACAAGAACGAGACGGCGCACTAGACTAGAAGCAGACACCACACGAACTCACACAAAGGAATCTTTGCGCTCAGCGCCTGCAATGAAAGCATCTGCTCTCGAGTTTCGTCTTCGATATCTGATTCACGCAGTCGTCTATGTGCTTGGGTTTGTCGCTCCGTGGAACCGCTGGCTGCATCTGGACACGGTGCGGACGTGGCAGTGGCTGGCGTCGTGGCCGGCTCGCGCGGGGTGGATGAGCTTCAGCGCGTCGACTGACGTAGTGCTGGCGCTGGGGGTGGTGTTTGCGCTGGCCGGTGCGGTGCTGCGGACGTGGGGAGCGGCTTATCTGAGCCCGGGTGTAGTGCAGGATGCGTCGATGCGCGGCGACCGCGTGGTGGCGGCGGGGCCCTATCGGCATATGCGGAATCCGCTGTACCTGGGGACGTTTCTGCATACGTTCGCGCTGGCGCTGCTGATGCTGCCGAGCGGAGCGCTGTTCACGATCGTGGCGATCGGGCTGGTTCAGCTGCGGCTGATGCTTGCGGAGGAGGCTTTTCTTCAGGCGAAGCTGGGGGAGCCGTATCGGGCGTACTGCGCGGCGGTTCCGAGAATCGTTCCTTCACTCAGGGCGCGGGTTCCGGAGTCGGGGGCGCGGCCGTCGTGGGGGTTGGGGTTTCTGGGCGAGATCTATATGTGGGGCGTCGTGCTGTCGTTTGCCGCACTCGGGTGGAGGTACAACGCGCTGCTGATCATACAGGGCGTGTTGGTGTCGTTGGGAGTTTCGCTGGTAGCACGGGCGTTTGTGCCGAAGCCTGCCGAAGCAGTGTAAGGAGCGGATAAGATGGCGCGGAGACGTGATCCGGAGAAGCGCAGGGCGATTCTCGATGCGGCGGTGGGGGAGATCGCTGAGTCCGGGCTCAGCGCGGCGACGGCGAAGATCGCAAAGCGCGCAGGGCTGGCGGAGGGCACTCTGTTTACGTACTTCGCAAACAAGGATGAGCTGCTGAACGAGCTGTATGTAGAGCTGAAGTCGGAGGTCTTCACGCGAGTGAACGCCGATTTTCCGCAGAAGGCGAGCCTTGAACAAAGGGCATGGCACGTGTGGTCGGCTTCTCTCGGGTGGGCGATCGAGTCGCCGCACAGGCGGAAGGTGTCCGTGCAGCTGACTCTCTCTGACGCAGTGACCGTGGAGACGAGAGAGAGAGTAGCGGAGGTCCGGGGAGCGCTCGATTCCATGTTTGCCGAACTCGAAGCCAGGGAGACGCTGCAGGGAACTCCGAAGGGATTCGGCGCGGCGACGATGGCGGCGATGCAGGAGGCGACGCTGGACTTTGCGGCGCGGTACCCAAAACAGCGCAGAGGTCTGACAGAGCGGGGATTCGCGCTGTTCTGGCGCGCTGTGCGCTGACAAGCAACCGTATTTCGTAGGAATTGTCTATTCGTAAATAAATGAGCAACCACTTGCTCATTATTGTATCAATTGTTGTGGAGGGGCAAAAACGATGTCCAGGATTTGGCTGATTACAGGTAGTGGAAACGGGTTGGGCCGCGATATCGCCGAGGCGGCGCTTGCTGCCGGCGACAGCGCGGTTGCAGGAGCACGGCGACTGGAGGAGCTGGACGAGCTGGTGGCACAGTACGGATCGCGCGTGAAGCCAGTGCTGCTGGACGTTCGCAACGAGGCTCAGGCGCAGGCGGCAGTGAAGCTTGCCGTCGATACGTTCGGACGCCTGGATGTGCTGGTGAACAATGCAGGCTACGGGCAATTGGCTCCGTTTGAACAGATGAGCAGCGAAGACTTTCAGGCTGTAATCGACACCTGCTTCGGGGGCGTTGTCTACACGACACGCGCCGCGATTCCCGTGATGCGAAAGCAGCGCAGCGGATATATCTTCCAGGTCTCGTCGGTTGGCGGACGGCTGGGCATGGCCGGCAACTCGCCGTACCACGCAGCCAAGTGGGCGGTGGGAGGCTTCAGTGACTCCTTGGCGATGGAGGTTGCACCGTTCGGCGTGAAGGTGTGCACGCTGGAGCCGGGCGGAATCCGTACCAACTGGGCGAAGCGTGCAGGGCGCGATGAGATGGAACTGTTGCCTGAGTACCAGGAGACCATCGGATCGAAGTTCCAGCTGATGCGTGCGATCGAGGGCAAGCAGGAGGGCGATCCCAAGCGCATCGCCGCACTGATTGTGAAGCTGGCGAACTCGGACGAGCTGCCGATGCGCCTGATCCTCGGCGCGCAGGCAGAGCAAATCGTTGCATCAGTCGAAGCAGCGCGTGCGGAAGAGGCGAAGAAGTTCCGTAAGCTGACACACTCGACGGTCTTTCCTGAGGTGGAGTCGGTTCCCGAAGTGGAAAAGCTGCTCGCGAAGTAAGGCGGTGTCGCCGAAAGTAAAAGCCCGCCGTGATGGCGGGCCTTTCCCTTTAGTTCACCGAATGCACCGGCCGCGGCGATGTTGCGCGTGCCGCGGCTTTGTGGGGGAGGACTACCAACCCCGGTGCGAACTACTTCTTCGGGGGAGCGATGGTGTCCTTGGCGACCTTGGCGACGCGGAACTTCACGACGGTCTTGGCCTTGATCTTGATGGTCTCTCCGGTCTGGGGGTTGCGGCCCAGGCGCGCCTTGCGCTCGGCCTTGACGAGCTTACCGATGCCGGGGATGGTGAACTCGCCGTTCTTCTTGGTCTCCTTGACGGCCGTCTCGGCCAGCAGGTCGAGGAAGCCTGCGGTCTGCTTGTTGGTGAGCTCGAGCTTCTCCGCCATCTGGCGAACCAGTGCTGTCTTGGTCAATCCTTTTGCCATGTGTGTTGCTCCTTCGTGCGTTCTCTATTTTTGTTGAAGCAGGTTGCCTGCCGGGGCCAGCTTGCCGACTGTGCGCTGTGCGTGATAGCAATACGCGAATCGCCAGTGTTCATGCGGGTCCGGAGAAACCGTACCGCATTTCACCTTCGTCTTTTCCGCGCGCTTTGTCAACCGGATTCGTTCGGTTTCCACAGGTTTTTTACGGTTTTTTTAGGTTTTTGTGGTTCATCGGGTAAAAAATAGCCAATTTTTGGTGAAAACTGGCCATTTTGGGGCATCAGAAGAGCGGCTTGCGCTGCTTCTTTGCGGCCAGCGGAGCGTTGAGGAGGGCCACCAGAGGAGCCGCCGCCTCGAAGCGTTTCACGATCTCTTTGAGCAGCGTCGGCTGGGTTGCGGCTTCGGCGGGAAGTTTGGCGATGACGCCCCATTCGCGGTTGAGGAGAAGATCGAGCGCGGGGGAGTCGGGGGCGAAGCCCTTGGGTGCGCGCGTGAGTTTGTGGCCGTCGATCTCGGTCATCAGCGAGCGGAGTTTTTTCTGCGCGAGGATGCGGCGCATCTCCTGGTGGTGCTCGTCGAGGTGGCGGCGGATGGCGAGGAGTTGTTCGCGCTCGGGCATGAAGACTCCTGCGGCGATGGTGACGCATTCGCTGGAGACGTCGAAGTAGAAGCCGCCGCCTGATGTCTTTTCGAGCCCTTGGCGCGCCCACCACACACCCTGGTGGATCTTGTAGGGGCGCTTGTCGGAGGAGAAGCGAATGTCGCGATAGATGCGCATCATGGCCTTCTGAGGAGGCTGGACGTTCTCGGGAGCGAAGCGCAGCACGGCCTCGTTGATCGCGGCGACGAGCGCGATGGTGGGGGCCTTGACCTCGCGCTCGTAGACGGCCTTGCGAGCGTTGAACCAGTCGCGGTCGTTGTTGCGCTTGAGGCCGCGGAAGAATTTGAGAACTTCGGGGGAGTAGTGCGGAGAGACAGACGCCATGGGGATATCGTAAATGCGCGCCTGCTGACAGGGTTATGTCAGCATGGCTAGGCGGCGGGCGTGGTCTTGATGTAGGCGAACTTCTCCTTCAGGCGGAGGATGGGCCGCTCGAACAAATGATAGGAGAGCGCAGCGACGCCGATGGTGGCCAGAAGGACGAGCGGCTCGAGCAGGACGAAGGGGAAATGGACTCCAGCGCGCTGCAGACGCTTGTAGCCGAGGACGGCGAAGTTGATGGTGAAATAGTGGAAGACGTAAAGGCCGAAGGAGATCCTGCCAAGGTAGACGAGCGCATGGGGAGGGCGAACCGGCGCGCGGAGAAAGGCGAAAAAGATGGCAAGTGTGCCGGCGAGCAAACCCAGGTAGCCGGCGCAGAGCTGCGGACCTGATGTGCCCAATGTTGAGGGATGAAACGTGAGGTCCACGAGGTAGAACAGGACGAATCCGCCGAGGAGAAGCGAAGCCCGTGTGGTCCATGACGGCGACCATGTGCGTTTGTGCAGCATGATGGCAGTCAGCGTCCCGGCGGCGAAGAACTGGAACTGAACAAAGCTGTTGATCCAGGGCAGGTCGAGGGGACTGACGGGCTGATGGCCCAGCCAGGCGAGAGTCGTGTAGGCCAGCGCGATTGAGAGAAGCGCGACGTTGCGAAGTCCTGCGATGCCGAAGGAACGTACGACGGAGGGAATGACGAGATAGAACTGCTCCTCGATAGAGAGGCTCCAGAGCGGCCGATGAGGCCGAGCAGCCATCCGTGACGCGCGACGGAGAGATTGCCCGCAAGCAGCATGAGATACGGAAGGGCGCGAGGCGAGAGAGGAGTCGAGGGAAAGAGAGGGTTGACCAGGTATCCGAGAGCGATGGCGAGAAAATAGAGCGGCCAAATACGAAGGACTCGCCGGAGAAAGAAGAGGCCGATGTTGACCTTTCCCGTGGCCTCGCGCTCGCGAAGGAGCAATTCGGTGATGAGGTAGGCGCTGAGGACGAAGAAGAGAAGGACACCGCTGCGCCCCATGCCGAACAGCAGGGTCAGGTAGCGGTTCTCAGGATAGTGCGGATAGTGACAGAAGAAGACCAGCAGAAAGGCAGTAAAGCGAAGCGCGTCGAGCTCAGGGCGATAGAAGCTCTCCCTGCGAGAGGGCGAAGACGGGGCGTCTGCCGGGATGGCGGCGGTGGAGACGATTCGGCTCACGATGGTCCGTCAGGAGTTCATTCGTTGTCTCATGCAGTGATCTAAGACGTGACGTGTGTCCCACAGCATGTACGCGCGAGTTTCCCATCAGCTTCGATGCTGGAAGTCGCCGAGAGTTTTGTCTGGCGATGGCAGTTTTCTTTTACCGAAGAAGGTGTCGCAGGAGATATAGCAACGCCTGAAAGGAAAGCGCAGCGTTGGGGCCATCGCTTCAGGCAGTATTCTGCCTGCCAACCGTATAGGGGTCGCCGATAAGCCAGCACCATGTACCGTCCGGTTGTCGACGTGCTACCTCGATCGCGTACAGGGAAGTTGGCTGAGGCGAAGAGACCGTCCACTGAGTTCTATAAAAAGGCAATTTATCGCTCATCGAAGAATTAGCCGCACTCACGACCGTGGATCGATCCATAGCTATTAGCTCAGCCGGGCTGCTTCATTTCAGCCACGCGAATGCCAGGGAATCTGTGTCTATTGCTGTGTCGATGATCGGCTTTGCGACGTTCAGCGCATCTTCGCCATTTGCGAACATCACGACGCCTGACTTTCTTACTGGGTCGGCCATCACAAAAGCTTTGAAGACGCCGTTATCGCCCCAATGCCAGAGCATGACGCTCTTATGTTCGCGCTGAATACCCCATCCCAAACCCCAGAAGAGCGTCTTCGACAGCTCTTTCGGTTCTTGCTTAACGCAAATCCTGCAAGTCGGGTCGAGCGCGATCTCAGGCGTCTCCATCTGATGGAGCACGGAGGACGAAAGCCCTTTGCCATTCAGAACTGCGTCGACGAAAAGGGCATAATCTCTGGCGGTAGTATTCAGGCTGGATGCTGCTCCGGCTTCCTTCGGCTTCTCTAGCTCACCGGGTCCTCCTTTGGAGTCATACCCCGTAGCCGTCAGGGAATCAAAGCTCGGTCTCCACACATAGCTGCTGTTCGTCATCCCCAACGGCTTGAAAACAACTTCGTCCATATAAACGTCCAGCGGTTTCCCGGTAATCTGCTCGACCACGTGTTGCAGATAGATATATCCCTCACCTGAGTAGCTGAAACGTTCTCCGGGGGAGAAATAGATGGGAAGCGAGCCGTCGTCGCCCCGCCAATTCGGAAAGCCGGTTCGATGACTCAATACCAATCGAGCCGTGATCTGGCCTACGCGTTCGTCTGGAACGTAGGGCTTTGCCAAATAAGAGCTCAACGGAGTGTCGAGATCGAGCTTTCCCTGGTCGACCAACTTCAGCACGCCGTAAGTGAATACGGGTTTGCTCAGGGAAGCGGCTTCAAAGACCGTGTCCGTCCTGACGGGTTCTCCCGTCTTCTTGTCTTTCACTCCGAAACCATGCAGCCAGATCGTCTTCCCACCTCGGATCAAGGCGATCGACATCCCAGGAACTCCGCCCTGTTGCATCAGACCTGGAACCTCGCTTTTCAGCCGCGAGATCACATCTCGCGTGGACCGAACCGAGGGAACTTGTGCCTGTAACCTTGGGGTTCCCATAACGCCAATAGCGACTGCCACCAATACAAGAACCCCACCGACGCCGTAAAAAAATCGGATCAATTCTGCCTCCTGGCAAATCTCTAGCCGCTCCTCATCAGCAGATGAAAGGGGTGTTCGTTTCTGGCACATACGTGCGATCGGTAATTTTGGTTCCGTGGTCAGTTCTGACAAGTCGGCTTACGTTGACTGATCCGCGGCTCAATTGGCGATAACAGGCCAATGCGCTATTGACAGGGTTCTGGGTGGTTGGTCGGCGGTCCGGACATTATCCCGTACAAGTCGGTGTCTGTGAGTGCCAAATCGCCGAGTGACTCATCGAGCACAGATCAGTGTCCTGATCGTTAGCCCTAGACCAATGTGATCTCGAGCGCTGTGATGCTCGCGGGGGTGAAGTTGTGCACAAGCTTGCCTGTGGCGGGATTCAGCGTGGGGACGGCGCGGGGCTGGACGGCGTGGGGATGCGCGAAGTCGTTGTGGGCGTGGACGTCGGTTTCGTTGAGGACGGTTCCTATTGCGGAGGCGATGGTGGCTCCGCGGACGGCGATCTCAGTGGTCATCGCGCGGGTGAGGTGCGGGTTGACGACGGTGAGGTTGAGGGTCTTGCCGTTGCTGTTGGCGGCGATGGAGGCGGAGCCGCTGAGGCCGGCGAGAGTGGTCTTCTTGCGGATGGAGCCGACGGCGCTGTTGCCTCCGACGGGGCTCTCGGCGACGGCGAGCGGGTTGTCAATGGTGTCTGCGGTGAACTGTGCGCGCACGGCCTGCGAGCCGCGGTGCGGCAGGTACATGCGGAAGACGTGGAAGGCAGGGGTGACGGTGAACTTGTCCTCCTGCGCGAGCATGAGCGAGTGGAGGCAGTTGATGGACTGCGCGACGTTGGCCATGGCGACCTTGTCGGCGTGGCGATGGAAGGTGTCGAGCGTGATGCCGGAGAGCAGAGCGTCGCGCATGGTGGACTGCTGGGAGAGGTTGTAGGCGGGGCCGAGCTCGGTTCCCTTCCCGTACCAGGCTCCCCACTCGTCGACGACGAGGCGGACGTTGCGCGCGTTGTCGCCCATGGCGGTCCAGTGGTCGGTGATGATGTTCTCCATGAAGCCGGCACGGGCGAGCATGTCGTAGTACTCGGCGTCATTGAACTGCAAGGCATCACCAGCAGCGAACTTTGTTGCGCTGCCGGAGGTGTAGTAGTGGACGGAGAGTCCCCAGAGGCGCGGGTGCACGGGGTTGGAGCGCAGCGAGGCGAAGAGGCGGCGGGTCCAGTCGGCGTCGTCACCGTTGGGGCCGACGGCGACGAAGCGCAGGTGATGGTTGTCGTAGCCGGGGGTCCATGCGGTGAAGCGGCGATAGGCGGCGGCGTACTCCTCGGGGGTCTGGTTGCCGCCGCAGCCCCAGGTCTCGTTGCCGACGCCCCAGTAGTCGACGTTGAAGGGTGCGGGGTCGCCGTTGGCGGCGCGCTCGGCGGCGAGCGTGTTGGGCACGGCGGGCGCGGCGGAGTTCGAAGGCACGCTGCCCGCGGGGGCGTTGCAGTATTCGATGAGCTGGTAGAAGTCGCGCGCGGGGAGTGAGCGGATGTTGGCGGCGAGATAGGGCTTCGCGCCGATGGCGCTACAGGTGTGCATGAACTCGTGCAGGCCGTAGGCGTTGGTGTCCTGCTGGCTCCAGAAGGCGCTGCGGGCGGGGCGTTTGCCGCGAGGGCCGAGACCGTCGCGCCAGTCGTAGGAGTCGGCGAAGCAGCCGCCGGGCCAGCGCAGGACGGGGGCCTGAACGGCGCGCATGGTGTCGATGAAGTCCTTGCGGATGCCGTTGATGTTGGGGATGCGCGAGGATTCGCCGACCCAGACGCCGTCGTAGATGACTCCGCCGAGGTGCTCGATGAAGTGGGAGTAGAGCTCGGGGGCGATGGTTCCGATGGGTTCGGCGGGGATGACCTCAATGTGCGCGTCGGCCTGGGTGGCGGCCTGCGCGAGTGCGTGCGAGCCGCGAAGGGCGAGGGATGCGGCGGCGAGCGTGGAGGACTTGAGGAAGGATCGGCGCGAGGAGCGGGCTCGTGGCATCAGAAACTATTCTCCCATTGAAAGCAACGTTATACATGGAGGCGACGTTGCTGGGAATAGGCTTGCCGCAGACGTGCGAACCGCAGATCCTTCGACAAGCTCAGGGCAGGCTCTTCGACTCCGCTGCGCTTCGCTCAGGATGACACTCTCTCTTTTGGGCACCGCTGCGATTACGCCTGCTGAGATTAGGTCTGCTGAGATTAATGGGCGGCAGTGGAGAAGAGGCTGTGGTTGGGTTGTGGGCCCATGGTGAACTCAAGTACGCCTCCCTTCACGATGGCGTCGTGCGGGATGCGCGGCGTGGTGAGCGGCTTGCCGTTGAGCTGTGCGGACTGGATGTAGATGTTTTGCGGGCCGGCGTTCTTTGCGACGACGGTGAACTTTGCGCCGTTGGGCAGGTTGAGCGTGGCCGAGGGAAAGAGCGGCGTTCCGATCCAGTACTCGGGGATGCCGGGCGCGACGGGGTAGAAGCCGAGCGCGGAGAAGATCCACCAGGCGGACATCTGGCCGGCGTCGTCGTTGCCGGGAAGACCTGCGGGCGTGTCGTTGTAGACGGCGATGAGCGATGCGATGCGCTCTTGCGTCTTCCATGCGGCGCCGGCCTGGTCGTAGAGGTAGGGGATGTGGTGGCCGGGCTCGTTGCCGGGGTCGTAGAGATGATTGCTGAAGAGGCCGTCGAGTTTATCGATGAAGGCAGCGTTGCCGCCGAGTGTTTGGATGAGGCCGTCGACGTCGTGCGGGACGTAGAAGGTGTACTGCCAGGCGTTGGACTCAGTGATGTAGCTGACCCACTTGTCGTAGATGAAGGGCGTGATCCACGTGCCGTCCTGGTGGCGGCCGCGCGCAAGCTTCGTCTCGGGGTCGATGACGTTCTTCCAGTTGCCGGAACGTTTGGCGAGCGTGGCTGCGTCGTCGCTGTGGCCGAGTGCTGAGGCGAGGTGCGCGATGATGGCGTCGTCAAAGGAGTACTCGAGCGTGCGCGAGACCTGCTCGCCGTGGTGGAAGGCCTCGGCGACGGGGTCTTCGAGCGGGATGTAGCCGTACTTGGTGTAGGACTGGAGCGCGCGCCGGCCCAGGCCGTCCTTGTACTGCTCGTAGGGCGGCGTGTCGAAGGCGTTCTGGCGGATGAGGCGCCAGGCGGAGGCGACGTCGAAGTTGCGCAGGCCCTTCGCGTAGGCGTCGGTGATGGCGATGCCGGTGTGGTCGCCGATCATCTCGGAGGTGTAGCTGTTCCACGAGGGGAAGATGGGGAGGTAGCCGCCCTGCTCGCCCTTGAGCACGAGCGACTGCATCATCTCCTGATCGCGCGCGGGCTCAAGCAGGGTGAGAAGCGGAAGCTGGGCGCGGTAGATGTCCCAGAGGGAGAGGTCGTCGTAGTAGTTGCCCTTGGCGATCTTCTCGACCTGACCTCCATTCGCGAAGTGCGGGTAGGAGCCGTCGGCGTCGCTGACGATGCGGGGCAGCATCATGGCGTGGTAGAGCGCGGTGTAGAAGACGCGGCGCTGGGCGGGCGATCCGCCCTGAATGGCGATCTCGTCGAGCGCAGCGGTCCAGGCGCTGGTGGTCTTTGCGCGAAGAGCGGCGAAGTCCCATGCGGGGATCTCTGCGTCGAGGTTGTGGCGCGCGGCTTCGATGGAGGTGAAGGACGTTCCGGTCTTGAAGAGGAGCGTGCGTGGTGCGGAGAGGTCAAAGCGGAGGTACGCTCCCATGTGCTCGCACTTCCCTTCACCGTTCAGCTCGGAGTCGCTGGTGGTCTTTGCGTCGCACCACGTGCCGCTGCTCTCCGGCGCGTTGTTGAAGCGGATGACGAAGTAGCCTTTGAAGCCCGCGGGTTTGCCGTTGCCCTGGTAGATGCGGTAGGCGGGGTTGTAGCCGGTGATCTCCTTGTGCGCTAGATCGACCTTGATCCAGCCGTCTTTCATGCGCGCGTTGGGCTCGATAATGAGGTTTGCCGTGCCGGCCTTCGAGTAGGAGACGCGCAGCATTCCGGCGCGAACTCCGCCGGTCATCTCCACGGTCTCGCTGTAGGCGGGGAGCCTGACGGAGTAGAAGGCGGGCTGCGCGATCTCGTCAGTATGCGCGAAGGCCGTTGCGCGGGCGTCGGGCTGCGGTTGGAGGTCGCCGAAGGTGGGCATCAGGGTGACGGAGCCGTAGTCCTGGGTGCAGGAGCCGCTCATCCAGTGGCTGGCGCGAAGGCCGGTGAGCTTGGTGTCGGCGAAGTAGTAGGGCGCGATGCACTTCTTCTCGGTCGAGCGCGTCTCGGGGATGAAGTTGGTCATGGCGAAGGGTTCGCCGACGGCGGGCGAGGTCTGGCCTTCGTGCGCGGTGCCGATGTGCGGGTCGACGAGCGAGTAGGGGGTCTGGGCGAGGAGCGGAGTTGAGAGGAGGAGAAGAAGAGTGAGTCTGCGCGCCGAAAGAGTCATCGGAGGAATGATATCCGGAGACGGCTGCAGCTTCGCGAGAGAGGCGCGTGATCAGAACTCGATTCCGCGCTGGGCGAGGACTCCCTTCTGATAGGCGTGCTTGACCTCGCGCATCTCGGTGACGGTGTCAGCGAGCTCGACCAGCGTGGGGTGAGCGTTGCGGCCAGTGAGGATGACGTGGACCATCTCGGGCTTCTGACGAAGCACGTCGGCGACCTTTTCGGGGTCAAGCATCCTGTAGCCGATGGCGTAGTTGATCTCGTCGAGGATTACGAGGTCCCAGTCTCCGGAGAGGATCGCTGTGGCGGCATCGTTCCAGGCATCCTCGACGAGGCGCAGGTCCTCGGGGTCTGTTTCGGCGCCGCCGACCTTCACGAAGCCGCGACCCATCTGGCGGATGACGATGGCGGGGTCCTCGGGGGTTCCCAGCGCGGAGCCGAGGGCGGCAATGGCGTCGAGTTCGCCGTAGTGCCAGGAGCCCTTGAGGAACTGGAGGATGAGCACGCGCATGCCGTTACCGGCGGCGCGCAGCGCGGTACCGAGCGCGGCGGTGGTCTTGCCCTTGCCCGGGCCAGTGTTGATCACGATGAGTCCGCGACGCTGGGTTTCGGTCATGAAGATAAGGATAGACGGAGAAGCTCAGTGTCCGGAGTGGTAGGGGTGGCCGGCGAGGATGGTGAAGGCGCGGTAGACCTGTTCGGCCAGGACGACGCGCGCCAGCTGGTGAGGCAGGGTGATGCGGCCGAGCGAGAGCACGAGGCCGGCGCGCCTGAGGGTCTCAGGCGACCAGCCGTCAGCAGGGCCGATGGCGAAGACGAGTCGCTGAGTGCCTTCGTCGCGCAGGCGGCCGATGGTGGACGCGAGTTCTTCGGAGGAGAGCTGCTTGCCGCGGCTGTCGAGAAGGACGGCGTAGGCCGGAGTACGGCCGGGCTGGCGGTCGAGCCAGTCAAGGAAGGCCGCCTCGGACTCGAAGAGCTGCGAGTCGCACGGGACGTAGCGGGCCGTGCGCTCGGTATAGTCCGCGAGCAGGCGGTCGGTTGCATCGGATTTGGTGCGGGAACGTCGTGGAACGATCCCAGCGAGGGTGATCTTCATCTCATGAAATCAACGTTTAATCCCGAAAATTCGATAAGCCATCCCAGCAATACATAATTTCATATTCTCCGCTTATTTATTTTGCGGCGATTTTCGCGGTTTTGGGCAATTCCGGCGGAAGTTTCCGCTAATTTGTGAATGGCCAATGACTTGCACGGACAAACCCCGATAATGATCCCCATGAGTGCGTAGGCTCGCCGCAGGCGGCCGAATGCTTTGAAACACTTTCCCAGGTGAGCCGATGTCTGACTCTGTATGCCTGATCCTTGCTTCGCAAAAGGGCCAAGATCACAGGTCCCGAAGAAACGAAATGTTCAGGAGTTGCGCTATGCGGTTTAGGAATTTCGTGGTTACGTTGTTCGTCTTCTTTGCTTTGGTTGGCGCGGGTCTGGCGCAGACCAGCAAGGGAATTCTTTCCGGAGTCGTTCGCGATCCTTCGGGCGCGGTCGTTCCGAATGCCACCCTGACGGTGATGAACCAGCAGACCGGTGAAACTCGCAATGTTAAGTCAGAGAGTACGGGATCGTACCGGTTGGATGCGCTTTCTCCCGGCACATACAGGGTCCATGTCACGGTTCCTGGTTTTCAGGCGTTTGACGCTAAGGATATTGCGGTGCGGGCCTCGGTTGTGACTTCCTATGACCCCACCCTGCAGCTTGGTGACGTAAGCCAGACTGTGGAAGTGGAGGCCGGCTCGGTAGCCCTGAATACAGAGAATGGCCAGCTCACGGGGACGATTGATCAGACCGACCTACGGGCGCTTCCCGTGTTTTCGCTGAACCCCTTCGAGCTTGCGACCACCCTTCCCGGCGTGCAGCTGGTAAACCAGAATGGCTTCAGCAACGGAATGAACATTCAGGTGAATGGGGCCCGCCCGAGGGCCAACAACTTCCTGCTCGACGGCCAGGAGATCAACGACGTTGGAATCGGCGGCCAGGCATTTCAGCCACAGATCCCCGACATGTACAGCTCGCTGGCAGTGATTACGAGTGCTGCCTCGGCCGAGTATGGCCGAGCCGGTGGCGCGGTTGCCAACATGGTTACCAAGGCCGGCACCAACGACTTTCACGGTACTGTGTTTGAGCGGTATGCCGGCTCCGGTCTGAACGCTCTGGATGGTGTAACGCGGCAGCTGAAGCCGCTCGCTCCCGGAGATCCGAACCCCAAGGCACGCCAGAACACGCATAGCTACGGATTCACTGTGGGTGGTCCGATTATCAAGAACAAGCTGTTTGCCTTCGGCGGCCTGCAGCTGCAGCGCGTCTACGGTAAGGAGACGCCGGATCGCCTCGAGCTGCCTGACGCGAATGGCTATGCCACCCTGCAGAAGATTGGGGGAGCGCAGGTTCAGCTTCTCAATCAGTACTTGAGCAATGGTTCTTATCTGACGACCTATGTTCCATACAATGATGGCGTAATTACGAATATCAACGTCGGTCCTCAGCCAGGTTGCCCGGCAACCGGCTGCATCGTGACAACAGGTCACTTTCAGCGGCAGAATGCTGCGATCAGCAATCCTGATACCCAGTGGATGTACAGGATTGATTTCAACCCCCGCAGTGCGGACAGCATCTACTTCCGGTACCTTCACGATCGCCAGTCCTTCAGCCCTGACTTTCAGAACAACGGCAGCGCCCTGGTTGGATTCGATACGGAGCAGGGTGGCCCGGTTGAGTTGGGCGCGGGCGGCTGGACCCATATCTTCACCCCGAACCTGCTGAATGAGTTCCGTGTCTCCGAAGCCCGGCTCGGATTTACGTTCGCGCCTACGGCGGAGACGCTTGCGAATCCGCTGTATGCCTTGCCGACGATCACTATCTCGAACTTTATCTCGCCCACTTCATCACTAGGCCCGAACCAGAACTTCCCCCAGGGTCGTCACGAAGATCTGTACCAGCTGCAGGACACGGTCGGCTTAACGAAGGGGCGGCAGACGTTCCGTATCGGGTTTGACATCGGTCGCATTCTTGAGACGGACATCGTCTCGCAGAATGCAAAGGGAACCCTTAGCTTTGTGAAGGGCGGAACCTACGTCAGCTCGCTTGGAAACTTCCTGCAGAATCAGCTTGGCCCTTCCGGTCAGGCGACGAAGACCTTTGGCGAGACCCGGGTCGATCCGCATGGCTGGCGCAGCGGCGTGTTTGCACAGGACGACATCAAGCTGAATGCCGACCTTACGATCAACCTGGGAATCCGTTACGATTACCTGACGAATCCTCTGAACTCGCTGCAATACCCTGGCATCGATCCGAACAATCCGTATGCACCGATCGATGCCGTCTACAAGGTCAAGAACGATAAGAACAACATCGCTCCGCGCGTGGGCTTTGCCTACTCGCCGCACTATGGCGGTTACTTTGGCGACGGCAAGACCTCGATCCGTGGTGGTTTTGGTGTGTTCTATGACAGCACCTTCAGCAACATTCTGGTCAACTCGGCGCAGAGCGCACCGAACGCGGTTGGCGGACTGCTGACCTCGACGACCGGCGGAGGACTGTCGAACGCGACGTCGCTGATTCCATCGATTACGCCCACCCTGCTTCCTACCTCTGCGGTAACGAGTGTGGTGAACAATATCGTCAATCCGCTGACCTACCAGTTCAATCTGGGCGTGGAGCGCGAGCTTCCGAAGCAGATCATTACTTCGGTGCGCTACGTGGGTACGCTGGGGAGGAAGCTGTACGCGAACCAGCAGTACAACTACTTCTCCAATGGTGCTCGTCTCAACCCGACGCGGGGACAGATCAATGTCCGCGGCAACTATGCGGACTCCAGCTACAACGGGCTGGAGGTTTCGGCATCGCACGGCTTCTCGCACGGGTTCCAGATCCGCGGAGCATATACCTATAGCAAGTCGCTGGATGACGGTTCCGAGATTTTCACGACGGTTAACTCAACTACCTCTTACTCCGCCAACCTCGCTCCGGGCGGGCGCGGACAGGATTGGGGGCCATCGTCGTACGATCACCGCCACTACCTGTCGATCAGCTATGTCTGGTCGCCGACAGGCTTCCGTTCTGACAATGGGTTTACCAATGCGATGCTTGGAGCCCTGACACGCCACTGGACGATCTCCGGCGTGGAACAGTTCCAGAGCGGACCGTACCTGACGTTCGGCACACCGGGTGTCGATATCAATGGCGACGGCAGCACCACCAACGATCGCGCTATCCTGGGCAACAAAGCGGCTCCGCTTAATACCGCGGGTATCGACGGCTACTTTGTGGGCGGCACACCGGGTGTCTACTATGACGTGGCGGAGGCGGTGAATGGATCGGGCAATCTCAACGTTGTAACTCCAGGCTCTGTTCACTGGTTGGTGCCGTACGGTCCCCAGAACCAGTACTTGCACCAGGAGATTGGCCGTAATAGCTACGCCAATCCGGGTCTGCAGTACCACAACATCGCAGTCGAAAAGGGAATTGGTCTGTCCTACTTCCACCTGGAGCGGGGACGTCTGATTCTTCGTGCTGAGGTCAACAACATCGGCAATCACAACAACGTTGGACCAATGGACACGAGCGTTATCGATATCGGCAGCGCAACTTTCCTTGACAAGTCGAATGCCCGTCAGGGTGCCGGAGACTCACAGTCGCAGGGACGCCAGATGTACCTATGGGCGAAGATCGTCTTCTAATCGGTTCGATTCGATAAAGAAAACGGGAGCCAAAGGCTCCCGTTCTTTTTGTTCACGCCAGCATTTCAGCGTATTCGGTATTGTCGATTAGCGCTTTGAGACTTTCTTCTTCGGAGCAGCTTTCTTTGCCGCTGTCTTCTTTGCCGCTTTCTTTGCCGATACTTTCTTCACGTACGCCTTTACAGCCTTCTTAGCCGCCTTTGCGGCGGTCTTCTTCTTTGGATTGCTGGTGCGGGCGGCGGCGACCTTTGCCTTCAGCTCTGCGTTGAGCTCTTCTACGCTGAGGCTGGTGGCTGACTTGCGCAGGCGCTCGAGGCCGTAGAAGGCGCGCTTCTCCGGGGAGAAGATGTGCACGATGAAGTCGACGTAGTCCATCAGGATCCACTCGGCCTGGCGGCGGCCCTCGACGGAGTTGGGGTAGATGCCGAACTGCCGCTTCAGGCGCAGCTCGATCTCGTCGGAGATGGCGAGGTTCTGGCGGTCGTTGGTTCCGTTGCAGATCAGGAAGTAGTCGGTGAGGCCGCTCTCGGAGGGGTCGAGAGCGAGGATGCGGATGTCTTCAGCCTTCTTGTCTTCGGCGGCGGCGGTGGCGGCGAGCAAGAGCTGGTTGCTTTCGGTTGATGGCATGCGTCTCCTTGAAGCTTCCATGGTAGCCGGTTGTCTATGCGGAAGCCAGCGTTGCGGGGTCGGATGCAGAAGGCTCGCGGCGGGTTGGGCCGGTCAGCGATAGAGCCCGTGTGCCTGGATGTAGCTCAGGATCTCGGGTGGCAGCAGGTCGCGGCAACGGTCTCCGACGGCAAGCCTCTCGCGCAGTACGGTTGCGGAGATGTCCATGGCGACCGTCGCGAGCAGATGCACGCGCGCACGCTCGGCCGCGGTGAGATGCAGGCTCGAAAGATCATTCAGCGGATAGCCGGGGCGGCTGGCGACGATCCATTCGGCGAGCTCGAGCAGCCGTTCCGGCTCGCGCCAGTGGCGCAGGCTGAGGAAGCTATCGGCGCCGACGAGGTTGTAGAGCGTCGCCCCGGGCAACTGGCTGCGCAGCGTGGCCAGCGTGTCGACGGTGTAGTTGGGGTTGCTGTCGGGGCGCGGCGCGTCGAGAGTGGAGGCGGTGAAGCGAGGGTCGTCCGCGCAGGCAAGCTCGACCATCGCCAACCGGTCGGGAAACGGCGTCCCCGTGGTGGTTGTCTTGAGCGGCTGTTGTCCTGCGGGGGCGAAGAGAACTGTGTCGAGGCCGAAGTTGTCCGCCGCGGCACGGGCGATGCCGATGTGACCGCGGTGAGGTGGATCGAAGGTGCCTCCGAACAGGGCGACGCGCATGGCAGCAACGCTACGACGCTACCACAGCCGCAGGACCAGGCCCGTCGTCAGGATCTTGGCATTGACGTTCTGGCCGGAGACGGCGCTGTAGTCGAAGTCGACGATGCGCCAGTCAACCTTTGGAAAGATGGTGAGGTCCAGCCCTCCGGCGACCTGGTAGTTGAAGTGTGTTGTTGTATCCCCTCCGCTGCCGCTGTTGTAACTCGCCACACCGATGAGGCCTTCGATATAAGGGCGAAGCGGGAGGACGGGAACCTTGAAGGCGAGGCGCGGACCCGCCGCTCCGGTGTAGTAGTGGAAGTCATTGCGGGTGATGAAGGAGCCGCGAAGGTCGCCTCCGATATTGACTGTGTGGAGGGGGTAGCCGGTCTGCTTGTATATGCCGAAGAGCGGACCATAGGCCCAGTCGGACGAGGCGCCGGAGACATTGGCTCCGCTGTAGCCCGCGTAGATGGCGATCTGGGCACGGGCAGGCTTTGATGCACCGGCAAAGAGAAGGACGATGGCGAAAGAGAGCAGAATGTGTAAACGATTCATGGGGGAAGGGCCTCGTGCCCTTAAGGGTATCCCACCCACTGACTTAGGCTGGGTGGCTTCTCCGAGAGGGATATGAAAGATAAATTCCGTGGTCGGCTATATGCAATCCCCGCGGGGGTCACTGTTCATTTCCGGACGCGTCATTGCAAATGCGGACAGGGCAGCGCCCTGCAGTAGCGCCTAAACTGCTGAAATCAGTTACTCCAGAGATGGTGATCGAACTGCACTTCCTTGTGTGTGATTCCGTCGCCGCGAGGTTGAGTCCGTCGTGCAGAACATCATGAACGATCTCCGCTACGCTCTACGCCAGTTGCGCCGCGCTCCGGTCTTTACGCTGACTGCCGTGCTCACCCTTGCGCTCGGTGTCGGCGCCAATACGGCCATCTTTTCGTTGCTGGACCAGGCGCTGTTGCGTGCCCTGCCGGTGCGCGAGCCCGAGCGGCTGGTATACCTGCAGGGAACCGGCCATGCATGGAACGGGCACACCAGCAACCACGGCGGCGGCGAGGAGTCCTACTTCTCCTACCCGATGTATCGCGACCTTCGCGACAAGGACTCGGCCTTCGAGGCTCTGGCCGGCACGACCAAGACCACCGTCGACCTTACCCGCAACGGGGCCTCGGAGTTCGCCGAGGCCGAGTTGGTCACCGGAGACTACTTCACGATGCTGGGCGTTCGACCGGCGCTGGGAAGGGTCTTCACTCAGGCCGAGGATCAGCAGAAGGACGCCGCCCCCGTGGCCGTCGTCAGCTTCAACTACTGGCGCGCGCACATGAACTCCGACCCGTCGGTGGTTGGCGAGACGACCTCGCTGAACAATCATCCGTTCCGAATCATTGGGGTCGCTGCCGCGGGCTTCCGCAGCGCGGTCTGGGGCGAAAGTCCCGCGATGTTCGTTCCTATGACGATGATCGATCAGGTGATCCCGGGCCAGGGCAGGCGGCTGACTGATCACACTGACCGCTGGATGAACATCATCGGCCGCCTAAAGGAGGGCGTGGCGGCGCGGCAGGCCCAGGCGGTGAGCGCTCCGCTGTGGTATGCGCTGCGCGCAGACGAGCTGAAGGCGCTGGGGACGCGATCGAAGCGATTCACTGACGAGTTTTTGACCAACAGCCGTCTGCTGGTGCAGCCGGCTGCGCGGGGCTTCTCCTACAACCGCGAGAACTATCAGACGCCGTTGATCGTCGTGATGGCGATGGCGCTTCTGGTGCTGCTGATCGCTGCAGTCAACGTAGCGAGCCTACTGCTGGTGCGGGCGGCTGCGCGGGCGCGGGAGTTTTCGCTGCGCTACGCACTGGGCGCGCGCGCACCGCGCATCCTCCGCCAGCTTCTGCTTGAGGGACTGCTGATCGGATTCGGTGGAGGAGCCACGGGCATGATGCTGGCTCCTGCCGCCATTCGCGTGCTGGCGCGACGATTGGGGAGTGACGACGGATCCGGGCCGTTTGCCTCGTCGATCGACCTTCGGCTGCTGCTCTTCAACTTTGCGATTGCGATCGCAGTCAGCGTCCTGTTCAGCCTCGCTCCCGCGCTCCAGGCGCTGCGGCCCGACCTTACCGGCGCGCTGCGAACGCAGCTCTCTACCAGCACAGGAGGCGCGCTCGGCTTCCGCAGGTTCGTTGTGGGAGCGCAGATTGGTCTGAGCCTGCTGCTGCTGGTCGGAGCGGGCCTGTTCGTTCGCACCATGCAGCAGCTGCGGTCGTTCGATGTGGGCTACCGGACCGACCATCTCGTCGGCTTCGGGATGGCGCCACGGCTGGCCGGCTATGACTCTCTTCGTATCCCGGCGATGCGGCAGCGAATGCTCGAGAGCCTCGGTGCGCTTGCAGGCGTGGAGAGTGTGGCCGCGGCGAATACTCCGCAGCTCGGACATCAGGGCCACGGCGGCAACCTCACCTTCGCGAGCTACAAGGCCGCGCCGGAAGAGGACATCAATATCGACAAGACGAACATCAGCCCCGGGTTTCTCGGAACGTTTCACATCCGGTTGATTGCCGGGCGCGACTTCACTCCAGAGGATAATGCTACACATCCGAAGGTTGCGATCGTAAATGAGACTCTCGCGAAGAAGTACTTCGGCTCAGCGGCTAATGCGATGGGCCAGCGGTTCATGGATGGCGCATCCTCAAAGCCGGTCTTCGATACCGAGATCGTCGGGGTCGTGCGCGACTTCAGCTACCAGGGGATTCGTGAAGAGATTCATCCAGCGACCTTCCAGCCTCTGGAGCAGGCGACCGGCTCCGATGTGAATCGTGCCCTCTACTTCTACGTGCGCACTCAGCTTGCGCCTGCGACGATGTTCGCGTCGATACGTCGCGCAGTCAGCGACATCGATCCGCTGCTGGCGATCGACAATCTGCGCACGATGGACCAGCAGATCGATGAGGGGCTCGAAAACGAACGGTTGATCGAGATGCTTGCCGTCACCTTTGGAGTGCTCGCCACCGTGCTGGCTGGCGTCGGGCTGTACGGCGTGGTCGCGTATACGACGGGTCAGCGCACCAAAGAGATCGGGATCCGCGTCGCTCTGGGGTCGTCGCGGTGGTCGATCTCGCGGCTCGTCTTCAGCGACGTTTTCCGGATGGCAGGCCTTGGCATTGCTTTCGCGCTTCCTACATCCATCCTGCTGGCGCGCCTGCTGCGTAGCCAGCTCTTCGGTGTCACCCCGTCTGACCCGTACGTCCTTACTGCGGCGGTGGCGCTGATAGCGGTCGTCGCAGGGATTGCGGCACTGCTGCCGGCGCGCAAGGCTGCCGCGGTGGAGCCATCAGTCGTGCTGCGGTCAGAGTAGTGGGTTCAGCGGCGGCTGCGGCGGGCCGAAGGTGCCGGCGGAGGATACGCGGGCTTCAGTTTGACGGGCTCGGCCGGCTCTGTCTCGATCGAAAGCGGGCGGTGCTCGGCGACCGCGGCGGCGATCGCGTACTTCAGCGCGTCGATTCCCTCGCCTGTCACGGCCGAGATGAGATAGAACGGCAGCTTCCGGCGCTTCGCGAACGCCGTCAGCTTCTTCAGCTTGTCCGGATTGGCGACGTCGGCCTTCGACGCAACGAGGATCGTCGGGCGTTTGGCGAGCGCCTTGTCGAAGCTGGCCAACTCCTCGGTGATAACCCTGAAGTCCTCGACCGGGTCAGGACGTCCAGATGCGTCGGAGACGTCGACGAGGTGGACGATCACGCTGGTGCGCTCGATGTGCTTGAGGAACTGGACGCCGAGTCCGGCGCCGAGGTGCGCGCCCTCGATGAGGCCGGGCAGGTCGGCGATGGTGAAGGACTGCTGGTGCGGATACTCGCCGACCGAGACGACGCCGAGGTTGGGCTCGAGCGTGGTGAAGGCGTAGTTGGCGATCTTGGGCCGGGCAGCGGAGAGGCGCGAGATCAGGGTCGATTTGCCGACGTTGGGATAGCCGACCAGTCCGGCGTCGGCCAGCAGGCGGAGTTCGAGGCGCAGGTGCCTCTCTTCGCCGGCGCGGCCGAGCTCGTGCTCGCGCGGAGCCTGGTGGGTGCTGGTGGCGAAGTGCTGGTTGCCGCGTCCACCGCGTCCTCCCCGGGCCACCACGATGGTCTCGTTGGGGTGGGTGAAGTCATGGAGCAGCTCGCCGGTGTCTTCGTCGTAGACGAGGGTCCCGATAGGCACCTGGAGGATGGCGGGATCGCCGGCGTGACCGGACATGTTGGAGCCCATGCCGTGCTGTCCGCGGCCGGATTTGTGCTCCGGATTGAAGCGAAAGTGGACCAGGGTGTTGTGGCTCAGCGAAGAGGACATCAGGATGTCTCCGCCGTGTCCGCCGTCGCCGCCGGAGGGGCCGCCGCGCGGAACAAACTTCTCGCGCCGGAAGGCCATGCAGCCGTTGCCGCCATCGCCGGCCTTCACGCGTATTTTCGCTTCATCGATGAACATATTTACATTCAGTTTACAAGGCTCAGTTATAAGGTAAGTAAATACAGTAAAGATTGGGCCGTTGTACCGGTGTATCCCGCTGCTCTCGCTGGAAACGCGCGAGTGTGAATTTTGAGGGAAGACACCGGACATCATGATCTGGACCGACTGATTGACTGATGGTCCGGCCGTACCCTTCCGATAAAGGGCCGTTCATCGCAGAACCCTGCGATGTCCCAGTCTGCTTTTTCTGACTGACATAAAGAAGAGACACCCACGGGCCGGAGTCCGACAGGGCGCGCCTGCCTGAGTTTTTTTAGGAGACCTCATATGAAGATCAAGAATTTAATGCGGTACGCGTGGCTTGCGGCATTGTGCAGCGGAATCTGCCAGCCTGGCCATGCGCAGTCTGCGACCGACGGAGCTATCAGCGGTACGGTGACCGATACGACCGATGCTGCCGTTTCTGGAGCGCAGGTCCTGGTTCGCAATATTGGAACCGGCAAGGAAGTCTCGCTGACGACCGACGCCAGCGGATTCTACAAGGCTGGGCTATTGCAGCCGGGAAACTACACAGTGACGGTGTCGGCGACGGGATTCAACTCATCCAGGACTGACAGCATCGTCGTTCAGTTGAACCAGGTCACGGCCGTGAGCCCGCACCTGGCCGTCGGCTCTACCTCGCAGACCGTCGAGATTACCGCCGACGCTCCGGTGCTGAACTTCGACTCGCCCGTCTACGGCGGTCACCTGGACACCAAGGAGATCGAGAGCCTGCCGATCAACGGACGCCGCTGGAGCAGCCTTACGCTGCTGACCCCGGGCGTGACGGCAGACTCGCCGAGCGGATTCGGCCTCATCAGCTTCCGCGCCATGAGCCCGCTGCTGAACAACGTGCAGATCGACGGTATCGACGACAACCAGGGCTTTTATGCCGAAGAGCGCGGCCGCACACGCGTCGGCTACTCCACCTCGCAGGTCGCGGTGGCGGAGTTCCAGGTGAACACCGGCGTCTACGCCGCAGACCTGGGCCGCGCGGTAGGCGGTGTGGTCAACACTGTTACCAAGAGCGGAACCAACAACCTGCACGGCGAGGTCTACTTTTACGACCGCGACAACGCATGGGGAGCGTACAACCCGTACACGACCAACACCACGTTCAACTCGGCGACAAACACCTTCGTCACCGCACCTTATAAGCCTAAGGACTGGCGCAAGAACTGGGGCTTCGGCGTTGGCGGACCGCTGATCAAGGACAAGCTCTTCTGGTTCTATGCGTATGACCAGTACAAGCGGAACTTCCCCGGAACGGCCAAGGCCGGCAACCCGGGCCTGTTCTTTGCCGCTCCCACGGCAGCGTCGCTGACCACGCTGCAGAATCGGCTCGGCATCACGAGCACCGCGGCGGCGAACCTGTACAACAGCGGCCTGCAGGCGCTGCTTACGGACCTCGGCCCCGTCGCTCGTACGGGCAACCAGGTGATCAATACTCCCAAGATCGACTGGCAGATCAACAGCAAGCACCATGCCAGCTTCCTCTACCACCGCCTGCGGTGGGACTCCCCGGGCGGCGTGCAGACCCAGGCTACCAATACCTACGCGATCGACAGCTTCGGCAACGACTTCGTAAAGCTGGACTATGGCATGGCGAAACTGGATAGTCTCTTTACGCCTCGCCTGTCGAACCAACTCCGCTACGGCTACGGCCGCGAGCTGAACTACGAGACGGCGCAGAAGCCGACCGCCTACACGACGCAGTACCTGACGCCGGCCAGCGGCACTCCTGTTGAGGTGGCGCTTGGCGGAGCGAACGGCTTCACGCTGGGCTCGCCCTACTATGGCTACCGTCCGCAGTATCCGGATGAGCGCAAGTGGCAGATCGGCGACACCGCCTCGTATATTGTGGATCGTCACTCCATTCGTTTTGGCGCGGACATCCTGCACAACTACGATCTGCAGAACAACCTGTTCCACAGCAATGCACAGATCAACTACACAACCTACACGGACTACCTCTCGGACATCGCGCGTCCCGCCGGCTCGAAGGGTGTCTGCGATGCGAACCGGACCACCGCGAAGGGTACCTTCCCTTGCTACAGCGGCTATAACCAGGGCTTCGGGCCGACGACGTTCGACCTGGCGACGACCGACTTGGGCTTCTTTATTCAGGACGACTGGAAGGCCACGCCGCAGCTGACCCTGAACCTGGGTCTTCGCTACGACTACGAGGTGATCCCCGGGCCTTACAAGAACCTCTACAACCCGGCGTTCCCTGCTGTTGCGAACACGTTTAGCGACAAGAACAACATTGCGCCGCGGCTGGGCTTTGCCTGGGACCCGTTCGGAAAGGGCAAGACCGTTGTTCGCGGAGGCTATGGCATGTTCTTCGGCCGTATCCCGAACTCGATCCTGCTGAACGTGTACTACAACACGGGGTCGGCGGCCAGCCAGGTGCAGTATGCGCTGACCAACCAGACGGGGCCGTCGTTCCCGAACGCGCTGACCACCGCGCCTACGGTTGCTGCGAACTCCGCGCCGGCAGTGCAATACTTCGACAAGAACTTCCAGAGTCCGTACGCGCATGAGTTCGATCTCGCGGTGCAGCACGATCTTGGCAAGTCGAACATCATCTCGGTTAGCTACGTGGGCTCGCTGGGCCGTGAGTTGCCGAACTTCCTGAACACGAACCTCGACCCGACGAAGACGTACCAGTCCACGCTGGCGGTAATCCCGGCAGCGGGACAGACGACGTGCGGTCCGCTTGCATGTGGACCGTTGACCACCAAGGTGTACGCCAGTGCGGTGCAGACGACTGCCGCGGGCGCTACGAAGAGCGCACTGCTGAACCCGAACTTCGGCGCGACCACCGAGGTGGTGAGCAACATCAACTCCAGCTACAACGCGATGACGGTCGAGGTTCAGAACCGCACCTACAAGCTGGTTCAGTTCGATGCGCACTATACCTGGGCGCACGCTCTGGACTACAACCAGAACCAGTCGACCAACCCGACGACCAACAATTGGTATGACCCGTATGCGGATGCGCTGGCGAACTACGGTAACTCGAACTTCAACATCCCCAATCGGTTTGTGGGTTGGGCAATCGTGAATGTGCCTGGAGTCAACAACAACACCTGGATGAAGTACCTGGCGAACGGCTGGTCCATCAAGCCGTCCTTCCAGGCGCAGTCGGGCTTCCCGTTCTCGCTCAACACCAGCGGCTTTGTTCCGAACCAAGCCTTCGGTTCGGCACCGGGTTGCGCGACCAACGGTATCGGCTGCTACCGGTCCAACGGCTCTGGTCTGGCGGCTACGGGCGTCTCCTACATTCCGCAGCTGGGCCGCAACACGCGTCAGTATCCTCGCACGATGGTGCTGGATATGCGCGCGCAGAAGAGCTTCACCTTCGCTGAGAAGTACAACCTCGAGCTGATCGGTGAGGCCTTCAACCTGGCGAACCACCAGAATGTAACCACGGTGAACACGACAGGCTACACGCTCTCGGGAAACACGATGCAGTTCAACCCTGCTGCCGGTACGCCGCAGAACTCCAACTCGAACTTCGCCTACAGCCCGCGGCAGGTGCAGCTGGCTATCCGGCTGATGTTCTAAGCAGGCAAACAGCAAGGATAGAAGGGCGGCGGCTTCGGCTGCCGCCCTTTTCTTTTGCGGTTCTCTGCAACGTTCGTGGCTTTTCTAACGCGACAAACTCCGCTAAGCTGCGGCTAAGTCCTCGAATCGTCTCCGGTGAAGCGAAGACCCGCACATCTGGCGAGTCCTGGACGAGTCGGTCTCCACGCGTCTCTTTCCGTGGTCGTGCTGAGCAGTAACCGACTGAGTATCGCGGAGAGAGCATGTTCGATCGCTGGAGACGCGGCGCGTCTGGCGCTGCGGTCGCTGAGAGTGCCACCCGGCTGTTGCTGGTCTTGCTTCTGCTTGCGCCTGCTCTGCGGCGCGCAGGGGGCCAGACCACTGTGGACGGCGCCATTCGCGGTGTTGCGACCGATCAGGCTGCGGCTGCCGTCTCCGGCGCGCTTGTGCGCGTGGAGGATGCGGGGCGCGGGCTCGTCTTCACGGCGAAGTGCGGAGCGCATGGCGATCTTCTTCTCGCGCATCTTCCGGCAGGGGCGTACGCGGTCACGATCAGCGCTCCGGGGTTCGCGACGCTCGCGCTCGATCGTGTGACGGTCGAGGCAGGAGGGACCGCTGAGCTCGAGATACGGCTGAAGGTCGCGGGCGTCCGCACGATGGTTACGGTTACGGACGATGCCTCCGAGGGAGTTGCCGGAGTCGAGCAGCCTTCGGGTGCGGCGATCGCGGGTGTCATCAGCAGTTCCGAGATGGATGCGCTGCCGATCAATGGACAGCGCTGGCAGAGCCTTGCGCTGCTGACTCCGGCGGCGAATGTGGGCGAGCAGGGCGAGGGGCTGCTGAGCTTTCGCGGGCGCGCGGTCACCGAGAACAGCACGACTGTCGACGGCATGGACGACGATCAGAGCTTCAACGCGGTGCCTCGGGGAGCCGAGAGCGTTGACGACGGCGAGAGCGAAGAGGAGACGGGCGTCGAACCCGGAGGAGCGTGGCGCAGTGCGGGGTCGTGGCGGCGCTCGGGGGCGGCGTACACCTTCTCGCAGGTGGCGGTGCGGGAGTTTCGCGTGAGCACGCAGAACTACAGCGCTCTCTATGGGCACGGGGCCGGCGGGGTGATCGCGACGATCTCGAAGAGCGGCACGAACGATCTTCATGGCTCGGTGTTCTATCGGGTGCGGACGAGCGCGTGGGCGGCGACGAATCCGTTTTCGATTGCGACGCGCTATCGGGACGGCGCGATCACGAGTGGTTACGTGAAGCCGCACGACCTGCGGCAGCAGTTTGGAGGGACGGTGGGGGGCCGTTGGTGCGCGACCGCTCTTCTATTTCTACGCCTTCGATCAGCAGCGCCGGGAGGATGCGGCGATCTCGACTCCGGGCGACACTGGCCTTCTACTCGCTGACGGCGACGCAGCGCGCGCTGCTGGCGAATCGCGGTGTGACGTCGGCGAAGGTGAATGCGGCGTTGAACTATCTGGACAGTCTGACCGGCGAGGTGGACCGGCGCGACGACCAGACGATCAATTTCGCCAAGCTGGATTGGCAGATCTCGGCGCGGAACCGCGCGAGCGCGCAGTACAACCGGACGAGGTCGGCCGTGCCCTCCGGGCTTCTCGGCGCTGCGGTGGTGGATCGCGGAGTTGCGAGCCTGGGGAGCGGATATACCAAGATCGATGCTGTTGCGGGTCGATGGACGTGGACGCCGTCGGCGCGTCTTGCGCTGCCGCAGGAGCCTGCGATCGGGCCCGGGGGGTTGGCACCGGAGATCGCGATCGGGCCGAATGGGCTTGCGTTCGGGACTCCCGCGGGGGTGGGGCGCAGGGCTTATCCGGACGAGCGCAGAGTGCAGGCGGTCGATGCGGCGACGTGGAGCTTCGGGCGGCATCTGCTGCAGGCTGGCGTGGACTTCAGCGTCGTGCACGATGAGGTGGACGCTCTGAATAACACCGCGGGAACGTTTCAGTACGACAGCGGAGCGACGAATGGCCGCGCGGGCGGCCTGGTGGACTGGATCACGGACTACACGTTCAACGTGAACGCGTACCCGAACGGTGGCTGCCCTTCGATCAACGCGACGGTGCACCTGTTCTGCTTCCGGTCGTTCACGCAGAGCTTTGGACAGCAGGCGGTTGCGTTCAACACGCAGGAGTGGGCTGGCTTCGTCCAGGACACCTGGCGGCCGCGCGCCAACCTCACCGTCCACGCGGGCCTGCGGTACGAGTATGAGTTGCTGCCGTTGCCGCAGCATCCAAACGATGCGCTGGATGCGTTGTTCCGCGATCGCGGCGCGACCAGCATCTTTCCGGAGGACCGCAACAACTTCGGGCCGCGTGTGGGGGCGGCGTGGGCTCCGTTTGGGACGGGGCGCGGCGTGGTTCGCATCGGATACGGCGTCTACTACGGCCGTGTGCCCGGCGCGACGGTGCGGAGCGCGCTGGAGAATACGGCGCAGGCTTCTTCGGCGACGCATGTGCGGATCACTCCGAGCACGATCACGACCTGCCCGCAGGTGGCCGGGCAGGGCTTTGGATATGTGTGTACGTATCTCTCGGCTCCGCCGGCGGCGGTCGCGTCGACGACCCTGGCGACAGTGTTCAGCCGGAGATTTCGCACGCCGATGGTTCAGCAGGGCACCCTCGCTGTCGAGCGCGGCGTCGGCGCAGGCGTTGTGGCGTCTGCGACGTATCTGATGAACATCGATCGCCAGCTTCCGGGCTCGGTGGACGTGGACATCGCGCCGTCCACCGGGACGAAGACGTTTCAGATTCAGGGCGGGACGGGCGCGCCGGGGGTTCGCGACGGCGAGACGTTTGTGCTGCCGGTGTATACGGCGCGGGTGAGCGACAGCTTTGGTACGGTGACGGCGGTGACATCCGGCGTCGCCGCGAGCTATCACGCGGTGGCGCTCGAGGCGCGGAGACGCAGCCGCGGCGGGCTCGAGTTTCGCGCGGCGTGGACGTGGTCGAAGGCGATCGATCAGGGCCAGAACACGGGTGCGACGCCGAGGCTGAACTCGCAGCTCGATCCGTTTACGGTCGAGTACGACAAGGGGCTGTCGCGGCTGAACTTTCCGCACAAGTTTGTTGCCAGTGCGGTGTGGGAGCCACGGGTGCGAGCGACGGAGCCGTGGGTCCAGCGGGCGGCGAACGGCTGGACGGTCACGGGCATCTTTTATGCGACGAGCGGGCGGCCGTACAGCTACGAGATCGTCGGCGGCACGCGGCTCGCGGGCGGTCGCGAGATCATCAACGGATCGGGCGGCGCGGTGTACCTGCCCACGGTGGGGCGGAACACGCTGCGGCTGGACATGCGGATGGGCCGCGTGGTTCGGGTGAACGAACGGGTGCGGGTCCGGGGGGGCGTCGAGGCGTTCAACGTGGCCAACCATGTGAACTACTCCGGCGTGGAGCAGAGGGCGTTCCTGGTGGGAACGCCGGTTGGGAGAGTGACTCCGCTGGTGTTTCAGGATGCGGCGGCGGTCGCGGCCGAGGGGTTGAACGTTCGTCCGTTCGGCGGTTACACGGCGGCGGCGACGAATCTGGCGCGGGAGCGGCAGGTGCAGTTGGGTCTCGAGGTCGAGTTTTAGGACGCTCGCTGGGTCCTCCCCCGGTACTTATTTGTGCAAAGTCTTCGAAAGATTTGACTTAGGTTGGTACTTCGATGTTCTGGAGGTACAAAAGGAGATCCCCGGCTTTTGGCCGGGGATTTTTCTCTCTATCTATAGAGATTCAGATTCCAGTTATCAGGCGGACGGTAATTAATCGGCAGATTTTGATTTCCCGTTAGTGGTTTGCTTTGTATGGCTTACGGGGTTTTTTCGATTTCGGGGGCTTGACATTATTTGGCGGCGGTATTCCACAGGGGGGGTGCCGAAGTGTATTCCCGGCGATGGATGTGCTTGATATTGCAATGGATATGCAATACGTGATCCGGCTGACTCCCGGGGAGTGATTGGGCATCCAACTAATGGGGGAGTGTGTAATTAGGGAGTGTGTAATTAGGGAGTGTGTAATTAGGGAGTGTGTAATTAGGGAGTGTGTGATGGAGCGGAGTCGAAATGGAGATGAATACGGTCGAGATGGATAAGGTCGAACGGCACGGTCAGTCGGTGAAGCGGGTACGGTCTCTAAGTGACATGCATCGGGTTCCCTTCGGGGCAGCAGAGAATCTGAAGGATCTGATCACGGCACTGAGGCAGAACCGGCATTTTGCGATGGATTTCTGGGCGCTGGTGGGGGAGTTGAGCGCGCGGGAGCAAGGGACGCTGGACGACGAAGAGATGCTGGACGTCCTCGTCGAAGGGGCGACGAGTCTTTCGGTTGCGTCGTTGCCGGAGCAGGAGGGCGAGGCGGCCAGGGAGCTTCGGCAGATGCTGGCGGGAGTCGACGTGGGGGCGCCTGCATTTCTGCCGGATGCGATCGAGCCACCGGGGGATGGTTTGATCGCGGGTGGAAGGATCTGGGGTGGAAGGAAGGAACCAGGGAGGAACGGCACCGTCGTCCCGTTGGCGGAGAGAACGCGGCGGCCAGAGACGAGTGGGCCCCGAGTCAACGCACCGGCGGGGCGAGTGGAGACTACGGAGACGTGGGCGGCCCGGCATTCGATCGGAGAGGCGCTGTCGCGGCTGGAACAGACGAGCCGCGAGCTGAGGGAGCAGCTGGCTGCGATCAAAGAACAGGCGGTTGCGGAGGAGGCGGTTGAGGAAGGGGCGGTTGCGGCCCGGGCGATCGAGGAGCAGATCGACGTTGACCGCGGCGTGCACACTGACGCTGCGACCGACGTGCAGCCCGAAGTGCACACAGAGGCTGAAAAGGGAGCTGAAGAAGTGGCTCGCGGGGGAAAAACGCGACCTCAGCGGCTAAAGCCGCATTCAAAACAGGGCAGTTACGGCACCCATTCGACTCCGTTCAGGGCAGGTTCTGAAGCCGTGCCCATAAGCAAGACGGGTCTTTCAGCACCCTCTGAAGCCGCGGTCGCGCAGCCGGAGAAGCAGGAACAAGGCGGTGTCGAACAGTTCGTCAACTGGCAGCCGCTGCGGGGGAGCGGGACGCGGCCGGTGTGGGCTCCTGAAGCAAGAGCTGCGGCGGCGTCGACGGTGATGCGTGCGCTACGGCCCGCGGAATCGGCGGAGGCGGAGGTCTTTGCGCCGCAGCCGCCTCACACGCTCTCGCGCCGTGGCCTGGCGATTCCGGAGGAGGATGATGATCCGTCGATCCCGGTTCCGCTGGCGGGCTATGCGGAGAGTGAGCGGGGGACGGGGCGGCGCGTTGCGCTGGCGGCGCTGCTGCTGGTGGTGCTGGGCGGCGGAGGCTATGCTGCTACGCATGGGAATGCAGTGCGCGGAGTGTGGGAGCGCGCTCGCCCATCGCTTCAGGCTACGTACGAAGAGACCGTCGAGAAGCTGCGGGTTCTGAAGCTCGAGGCCACTCCGAAGAGCAGCAATGCGGAGACGAGCGCTCAATCGCCTGCGCCTGCGCCGGTGAGTGCCAGCGGCGGAGCTACTTCAGGCGGGGCTACTTCAAATGCTGGCGTAGCTTCGACGGCCCCGGCTGCGAACGGAAGCTCGGGGAGCGCCGCGAATTCGGGTTCTGCGCCGCAGGCGAGCGCGGGCTCTGCGCCAGAAACGAGCGAAGTCGCAGCTACACCGGGCACGACGGAAGAGCCGGCGCAACTTGAACCGAAGGCGCGAACGGACCGGGAGTCTGTTGCGGTCCGTCCGAAGAAGAGCAGCTCCATTGATATGAAGGACAACTTCCGGAATAAGAAGGACAGCTCCGAGGATGCGGCCGAACCCGAGATCGCTGCCAATGTGGTCAGGGTGCCTTCGGCTGCGATGGAGGCGAACCTGGTGGCGTCGCGGGTTCCGGCGTATCCGACTACGGCGAAGGCGGAGGGCATCCAGGGTCGCGTTGTGATGGAGGCTTTGATCTCGAAGAGCGGGACTGTGGGCCGCGTGCGTGTGCTCGAGGGGGACTGGCACTTGCGCTCGGCTGCGGAGGATGCAGTGATGAAGTGGCGCTATCGGCCGTATCTGGTCAACGGCCGTCCGGTCGATGTGGCCACGACGGTTCGCGTGGACTTTCGCCTGCCTCGGGATTGGGGAAGGTAGATGTCTCTCAGATGAATCGTGATGACGCCGGTGCGATTCGCAAGGAGGAAGGCCGCAGGCTCATGTATTCTCGCTGCACGGGAATTTGTGTAGCGAGACTATGGATATCCTGAATACCTCTCTGCTGGTTGCTCTGATCGTCTTCTGCTTGTTTGCTCTGGTGATGGTGCTCAAGACACTGTTCACCGTGCGGACCTACACGGCGGGAGTCGTGGAACGGTTCGGCAAGTTCAACCGCATCGTGCGTCCCGGGCTGCAGGTGCTGATCCCGTTTGCCGAACATGCCTTTATCGTTGACCTGCAGGTGAAGCAGGCGCAGTTCTCTGTCGAGACCAAGACGCGCTATAACGTCTTCGTGCAGATTCCCGTGAGTGTGCAGTACCAGGTTCTGGATGACAGGATCTTCGATGCGTTTTACAAGCTGTCGAGTCCGCAGAAGCAGATCGAGTCGTTTGTCTTCAACTCGATTCTCGGGCACGTGCCGAAGCTCACGCTGGACGAGACCTTCGAACAGCAGTCGGGAATCTCGGTTGCTGTGAAGACGGAGCTTGATTCGATCATGTCGGGATTCGGCTTCAACATCCTGACGGCGCTGGTGACGGACATCATTCCGGACGTGAAGGTGAAGGCCGCGATGAACGACATCAACGCGGCGCAGCGCGCGCAGGTGGCGGCGCAGGCGCGTGGCGAGGCCGAGAAGGTTCTGAAGGTGAAGCAGGCGGAGGCCGAGGCTGCGTCGAAGGCGCTGCAGGGCCAGGGCATCGCGGCGGAACGGCAGGCCATCATCGACGGGCTGCGGTCGTCGATCGAGCACTTCCGCGAGTCGGTGCCCGGAGCCACGGCCGAGGACGTGATGGCGCTCGTGCTGCTGACCCAGTACTTCGATACGTTGAAGGATGTTGGTACGCGCGGAGGGACGAACACGCTGTTTCTGCCGAGCAATCCGGGCGCGGCCAGCGACTTTCTGACGCAGATTCTGGCGGGGCTGCGCGGCGGGAATGGAGCGGCCGCGGCTCCGCCTTCAAGAGCAACCGTTACCGTTGGTTAGCAGATTTGTGACGAAACGGTGCGACCGGCACGGGTCTTGAGCATCTGCGTGGGAGTAAGGTGCAGCAGGTGCTGCAGCACGGGAGGTTGTCGCGTGAGCCGGATCAGCGAACAGTCGCAGGGCCGTGTGCATGTGCAACAGCGGACGGCGGATGGATTTGCAGTGCAGCTGCGCAGCGACTCGAGCGGCGTGCTGGAGGTCCCGGAGTTTCCGAATGCGCTGGTGTCGATCCATATCGGCAGAGCGGCGCGGATGTCGTGCGTGCGGGCGGGATTGAGCCACACGGGTTCGGCGGTGCATGGGGATATCGATGTGATTCCTGCGGGCGTTCCCGCAGTGTGGCGGATGCACGACGAGAATGATCGCGCTCTGATGATGAGTCTGCCGACGGCGATGCTGGATGCGATTGCGGAGGAGAATGGCTTCGGCGCGCGGCGCGTGGAGCTGCGTAATCGCTTCATGGTGCGGGATCGTCAGCTGGAGAACGTGGCGTGGGCGATGAAGAGTGAGCTGGAGCTGGGTTCGCCTTCGGGGCAGCTGTATCTGGATGGGCTGGCGATGTCGGCGGCGTCGCGGCTGGTGGCGGGGCATAGTTCGGTTGCGATGGAGGAGCGGCGGTACGGCGGGCTCGATGGGCGACGGCTGAAGCGGACGCTGGAGTTTATTGAGGCGCATCTTTCCGACGAGCTCTCGCTGACGCGGCTCGCGGCGGTGGCGGAGATGAGTGCGTCGCACTTCAGGGCGGGGTTTCGTCAGTCGATTGGAACGGCTGTGCACCAGTATGTGATCGAGCGCAGGGTGGAGCGCGCGAAGTCGCTGCTGATGCGGGATGGACAGAGCATTGCGGAGATTGCGCTGGCTGCGGGGTTTACGCATCAGAGCCATCTGGCGCGGCATATGCAGCGGGCTACGGGGCTTTCGCCGCTGCAGATGCGGCGGATCTTTGCGGAGCGTGTGGCGTTTGAAGTGACTGAATAGTTCTCGGGAATTTTTTCCAGCAGATTGTGCTCTTTCTCAGCGGCGTGTGTGCGACGGCGTGCGTGTGGTTGCGGAGAATTGTTTTCGTGGCCGCGAGGTTTGGCTGCGAGAGCAATCTGTGATGGGAGAGAACATGATGAGACGAGAGTTTTTACGAGGAACGTTTGGCGTGGCAGGGGCGTCGCTGCTGTCTGAGGTTGCGATGGGGCTGGGCGGCGGGGCCGTGGTGACGAGCCCTCTCACGAAGGTCACGGACGGAAGCATCGATATCCGGGAGTTCCATCGGATGCGCCGGTTTGCTGATCTGCCGATGGCTCGCGTGGCGTATGTCGAGCGCGGTAAGGGGCCGGTGGCGCTGTTTCTGCACGGCTTTCCGCTGAACGGCTATCAGTGGCGCGGCGCGCTGGAGCGGCTGTCGCCGTACCGTCGCTGCATTGCGGCGGACTTTATGGGCCTGGGTTACACGCATGCTCCGGCGGATGCGGACGTTTCGTTGCCGGCGCAGGTGGAGATGCTTGCCGCGCTGCTGGATCACCTGAAGATTGATGAGGTGGATCTGGTGGCGAACGACTCGGGCGGTCTGATCGCGCAGCTCTTTGTGGCGAAGCACGGCTCGCGGGTGCGGACGCTGCTGCTTACGAACTGCGACGTGGATGAGAACAGTCCGCCGGCGGCGTTTGTGCCTCTGATTCAGTCGGCGAAGCAGCCGGGCGTGGCGGACAGGTTCATCGCACCGCAGGTGAAGGACAAGAGCTTCGCACGCACGGATAAGGGACTTGGGGTTGCGTATACGCGTCCGGCGCAGCTCGCGGATGAGACGATCGACGTTTACTTTGAGCCGCTGGTCCGCTCGCAGGATCGCAAGGAGCAGTTCAGCCGGTATCTGCTTGCGTTTGAACCGAACCTGCTGGTGCCGATTCGCCCGCAGCTTAAGGAGTTCCGTAAGCCGGTGCACATGGTTTGGGCGACTTCGGATATCTTCTTCGATGCGAAGTGGGCGGAGTGGCTGGATCGCACACTGCCTGGTTCGCGTGGAGTGCGACGGATTGAGGGGGCGAAGCTCTTCTTCCCGGAGGAGATGCCGGATGTGATTGCGGAAGAGGCGTTGAGGCTTTGGGGGATCTCGCCGTTGCCGCGGAAGTAACTATAAATTGCTGATTGGTGAGGGCTAGCCCCGGCTTTGAGCCGGGGCTATTTGCTGGATGGCGTCGCAGAATTGTTGTTGCCTGGATATATCAAGTCGATGTATAGTCGATAATCGTTATATCGATGGTCGACTATGCCTAAAAAGACACTTGATCCTCTCCCCTCGGCGGCATTTCAGATCCTGCTTGCTCTGACGGACGGCGAGCTGCATGGTTACGGCATCATGCGCGCGGTTGAGCAACAGACTGCCGGGCGCGTGCGGCTGGGGCCGGGTACGTTATACAGCTCACTTCAGACGCTGCGGGACGCGGGAGCGATTGAAGAGCTTGTGAACGAAGCAGCCAACACGGAGCGGCGTCGTCACTACAGGTTGAGTGGGGCGGGTCGGAGGCTTGTCCGGTCTGAGGCGGAGCGACTGGAGGAGTTGCTGCGGGTCGCCCGCGCCAAGAAGGTTATGGAGGGGCACTATGCATGAGCGGGTCTATCGTCTGCTGCTCCGTCTCTATCCTGCGCAGTTTCGTCGAACGCATGGCGATGAGGCGCTGCTACTGTTTCACGATCGTCTGCGGGATGAGACCGGATTTGTTCGCCATGTGAGATTGTGGCTTGATCTGCTGGCCGACTTTGGAGCGATCCGCATACGTGGGTATCGTGAGCTTGCTCTTACGCCTGCGGTGGCTCCATCGGGCTACGACCGGCAGCGGGTGCCATCGTTTGGAAGCCTGGAGGAAGCAAGTCTCCAAGCTGCTTCGCTGCTGTGGGGAGGAGTTTTGTCGATCATTCTGTGCGCTTCGGTTCTGTTCGCGCTGGAGCACGGCAGAGGACACCTGCCGCTTCACAGCGTGGTTTTTGATGCAAGCCCACGGGTGGTGGCGAAGTTGCGGGCGCACGTTGAGTTCACAAGCCAGCCGTTGAATCACTCGAAGACACCGACGGTTCGACTGAAGGCCGTTGTGCGCGCCATCGACGGAGGTCCAATGCCTACCGGTAAGGTCAACTTCCTTTACGGATGGAGGACGGTGGCGAGTGGAAGTCTCGTCGACGGGACAGTGGTGCTCGATGCGAAGCTGCCAAACAACGAAGGGCTTGCGATGGATGCCGTTTACCTTGGTGACTTCAATTACTCGGCAGCGAACTCGATGGAGAGTGTGGGTCGTTAAAAAAGCAGAAGGCAGAGAGTGATGTTCTCTCTGCCTTCTAAGCTTAAGTGTCCAATGACTACGATTACTTCACGCCTGCTGCGAGCAGGGCTCCTGCGGTCCAGAGTACGGGGGCCTGGCCGTGGAAGTCGCCGGTGCGGCGCTTGCGCTGGTAGTAGTACTCGAGTGAGTCCTTCTTGCCGGTGCCTTCGCAGACCTGCGTGACGTCGTGGTTCTGGTCGACGTAGCCGACGACGGCGATCCATGCCTTGCGCGCGGCGGGGCCGTAGGTCTTCGCGTCGAGCCAGCCGTGCTTGACGCCGGTGATCATGGCGAAGGCGAACATGGCGGAGCTGGAGCTCTCGGGCCAGGCATCGTCCTTGTCGATCAGCTCACGCCACATGCCGTCCTTGCCCTGGTACTTGAGCAGGGACTCCATCATGAGCTTGTAGCCCTTCATGATGCGTGCGCGCTCGGGGTGGTTTTCGGGAAGCGAGGTGAGCATCTCGGCCATGCCGGCTGCGACCCAGCCGTCGCCGCGTCCCCAGAAGTACTTCACGTCGGGAGCGTGGTAGAAGAGGCCGTTGGGCTGCTGGAGCTTGTCGAGGTAGGCGGACATCTCCTTGGCGTCGCGGTCGAGGTACTTCTTGTCGCCGGTTGCGCGGTAGGCCTCGAGCTGGAGCATGGTGAGCATGTACATGTCGTCGATCCAGAAGCGCGTCTCGGCGGAGAGGCCGTCGGGCTGCGGGTTCTCCCACTGGCGGTCGGCCCACCAGAGACCTTCTTTGAGGTACTTCTGATCTTTGGTTTGACGGGCGATCTCGAGGGGAGCGACGCCGAAGATGGAGTCGTCGACGTGACGGCGCTGGGGGCGGCGCTCGGCCTCGGCACCGCCGGGGAGCAGCGGCTCGAACTTCTTGATGAGTTGATCGCGGAGCGCGGTGTCGTTGGTCAGATCGGCGAAGCGTAGAGCGCCGTACCAGGTGCAGATCTCGGAGTAGTGGATGGTCTTGGTGTACTGGTGAGGGCTGGTGACGAAGTGGTCGGCCAATTGTTTGCCGACCTCCTGCGGGCTGGTTCCCGCCGGCCAGTTGGTGAAGTAGTTCTCCTGCGCCGCGGCTACGCCGAGCGAACCGAGCAGGAGGCATCCGGAGAGGACAAAATTCAGGCGCATCTTTCCCTCATTGCATATGTGTAGTTGGTTTTTACGACGCGGCCATTCTATCCAGAATGTTAAGTGGTTGACCACTTGGTTTCTGAAGAGGACTCCGTGAGGGAGAGCGAATGGTTTGGTGCGAGCCCTGCGGTTGGCGGATGGCTGTAGTCTGAGGAAGTATCTCTCCTCTCTCGATATGGATCAGGGTTCAGCGGAGCTTCATGCAGAAACGATTGTTGCGGTCTCGACTCCGCCTGGGCGCGGCGGGATAGGAGTGGTGCGGCTGTCGGGCGTGCGGGCGCGGGCGATTGCCGAGGGGCTTTTGCGGATGACGCGGCCGCTGGCGGCGGGAAGGGCGCGGTTCGGGTACCTGGTGGATGAGGAGACGGGCGATGCGCTGGATGAGGTGATCGCGACGTTCTTCGAGAGACCGCACTCGTATACGGCAGAGGATGTTGTCGAGATCGCGTGCCACGGCTCGCCTGTGCTAATGGACTATGTGATGCGCCGATGTATTGCGGCCGGAGCGAGACTGGCGGAGCCGGGGGAGTTCACGGAGCGCGCGTTTCTCGCAGGCAGGCTGGACCTGACGCAGGCCGAGGCGGTGCGCGACCTGATCGAGGCCTCAACGCTGCATCAGGCGCGGGTGGCGGCACAGCAGCTTGGAGGTTCGCTGTCGCGGCGCGTGGCTCCTGCGAAAGAGAGGCTGGTGGCGCTGATCGCGGGGCTCGAGGCGGGAGTGGACTTCGCGGAGGACGATATCGACACGATGGCCGTGGGCGAGATCGTTGCGCGGATCGCGGAGATTGAAGCTCCGTTGCAGGAGCTGGAACGCGGCTTCGGGTATGGGCGCATCGTTCACGATGGGCTGCGGCTGGCGATTGTGGGGAGGCCGAACGCCGGCAAGTCGTCGCTGTTCAACCGGCTGGTGGAGCGCGACCGCGCGATTGTGACGGCGATGCCGGGAACGACGCGTGACCTGGTGACGGAGCGAGTGTCGATGGAGGGGATTCCGGTCGAGTTGATCGATACGGCGGGGCTGCGCGAGGCGAGCGACGAGGCCGAGACGATGGGCATCGCAAAGTCGCGCGAGGCGATGGCGGAGGCAGACCTGGTGTTACTGGTGGTGGATACGGCGGCGGAGGCTCACGCGGAGGACGTAGCGACGCTGGAGGCTCTGGGAGAGCGGCCAGTGCTGGTGGCGGCGAATAAGGTTGATCTTGGAGCCGGGGCGGTGCCGGCGATGGGCGCGCATGTGGTGCGCACGTCTGCAGTCACGGGTGAGGGAATCGCAGAGCTGCGGCGGGCGATTCTGGAGCTGGCGACGAAGGGCGCTCCGATGCAGGAGACAGCGCTGGCGACGAATCTGCGTCAGAGAGAGGCGATCACGAAGACTCTGGCTGCGCTGGGAAGGGCGCGCGAGGCCGCGATAACAGAGGTGCCGGACGAAATGATCCTGCTGGATCTGTACGAGGCTCTGGGATCGCTGGACGCGCTGACGGGAACGACGACGACGGAGGATATTCTGCGATTGATCTTCTCGAGCTTCTGCATCGGAAAGTAGAGTTCGGTTGAGCGCGCGCGTGCTCTGTGCTGAATGTGGCAGAGTTGACCGATACAACGCTTCGGGGTGCGGCCATCAATAACTGGGATGTGTCGGTATTCAAGCTGATCCCAGTCACGGACAGAATCCAGATGCAGTTCCGCGCGGAGTTCTTCAACATTGCCAACCGTGTGCAGTTCGGCAATCCAGGGACGGCTGTTGGCGGTCCCAACTTTGGTGTCATCACGAGTCAGCTGAATCAGCCGCGGCTGGTACAGTTTGGGCTGCGACTGAATTTCTAGAGGTAACCCCGCATTTTCTGGCCGAAAAGGGGATAATCACTCGCATGGAGCGATGGTCTGTTATCGCACTTGGCCTCTGCATAATTTGCGGCCGGTCGGCTTTCGCCTTAGATCCATCGCTCGATATCAATCAGTACGCACACACGGCCTGGAAGATTCAGGACGGATTCACGCAAGGTGTAGTCACCTCGATCGAGCAGACACCTGACGGTTATTTGTGGCTGGGCACGAGAGGCGGTTTGATCCGCTTCGATGGTGTGAGGACCGTTCCGTGGCAGCCTCCGGCGGTGGGTGAGCAACTTCCCAGCAATATGATCCGATCCACGCTGGTTTCCCGCGACGGTACTCTGTGGATCGGCACGCAGAAGGGCCTTGCCAGTTGGAAGGATGGCAAGCTCACACAGTATCCAGATATTGGTCGGGATATCGTTGGTTCCATTGTGGAAGATCGCGAGGGAACGATTTGGTCCGGCGTTTACCAGCCCGGCAACGCGAAGATCTGCACGATCCGACATAGTAAGGTTCAGTGCGTTGGATCGGGTGGCTTTGGCGAATCAATCACAGCCTTGTATGAGGACCACAAAGGCGATTTGTGGGCGGGCGCGGCAACGGGACTGTGGCGGTGGTCGCCCGGTGCTCCACTCCATTACACCGTTTCCGGCGGAAGAGTTGAGATCCGCGCGCTGATAGAGGATAACAATGGCGTACTCTTACTGGCTACGAACGACGGGCTAAAACAGCTTGTGGATGGAAAGATTCAGAACTATCCACTTCCGGGTTGGGCCGCGCAGTTGAGGCCTACTCGCCTCTTCAGAAGCAGGGATGGAAGCTTGTGGATCGGCACTGAGGAAGGTCTATTGCACTTGCACGAAGGGAGGATCGATACGTTCGAGGTCGCCGCCACTCTCGACGACAATTTCATCCTTAAGATATTTCAAGATCGGGAGGGCAATGTCTGGGTCAGTAGTGCTGATGGCCTCGATCGGTTTCGAGCATTCGCAATCCCGAGGATTTCGACAGAGCAAGGTCTTTCAACTTTTCCCTGGGCGGTGCAAGCAACTCCGGATGGAAGTGTTTGGATAGGCACGGCAGACGGGTTGAATCGTTGGCAGGCCGGACACATAACCGTTTACGGCAGGCGAAATACTCCAAGCCAAAGACGTCGAGCAGAAGAGCAAGAACATAGGGTCAGCACATCGGTAACGGACATCGCCAATTGCGGATTCTCAGGCGCTGTTAATTTGCTGGGTGTGGATGACCAGCAACGACTGTGGATTTCGACTGGTGACGGTGTGTCCTATTCCGACGGTGGCCGATTCACCCGCGTTCCGAATTTCCCGGTGGGAAGCGATATCGCCGGCGATGGTCATGGAAGTCTCTGGATACTCAACACTGCTCAGGAACTCGTTCATTGGACGCCCCATGGTGTCGTTGAGCACACGCAGTGGTCGCGATTCAAGCAACAGTTCCGGCCGATCGCTTTGGCGCCTGATCGGTCAAGAGGGGGCGTGTGGGTTGGGTTCTTCGATGGCGGAGTAGCTTACCTGAGGGATGGCGAGGTCCGTGCCTCCTACAATTCCGGTGACGGGCTTGGCGATGGCCGTGTGAACAGTCTCAAATTGAGTTCGGACGGCGCTGTGTGGGCTGCTACCGATGGCGGCTTGAGCCGGGTGAAAGACGGCCACATCATAACTCTTACCAGCAAGAACGGCCTGCCTTGCGACAGCGTTGTGTGGGCGATGGAAGATGACAATCATTCTTTCTGGTTGAGCATGTCCTGTGGCCTGGCGCGGATTGTGCGTTCCGAATTCGATGCCTGGCTGAGTGATCCGAAGCGAACGATCCAAGCTACGGTTTTCGACAGCTCTGACGGCGTTGTGGGCCGTCGAACGCGTAGCGTTCATGGCCCGAATGTGACAAAGTCCCCGGACGGAAAGATTTGGTTTTTTAGTCCGCAGGGCGTCAGTATCCTCGATCCGCAACATCTTCCATTCAACCCGCTCTCACCTCCTGTCCACGTCGAGCAAGTCACAGCCGACGGGAAGCAGTACGATGCTGCGAAGGGTTTGCGCCTGCCTCCGCATGTCCGCAATCTCGCCATCGATTACACGGCGCTGAGCCTGGCGGTGCCGGAGAGGGTGCGTTTCCGATTCAAGCTTGAGGGCCAGGACAGGGACTGGAGAGAAGTGGTTAACCTGCGGCGGGTAGAGTACTCGAATCTGCCCCCGCGTAATTACCGCTTTCATGTCACCGCTTCCAATAACAGCGGAGTGTGGAATGAACAGGGTGGCACGCTCGAATTCGCGATTGCGCCCGCCTATTACCAGACGAACTGGTTCCGCGCCCTTTGCGCGGCCGCTTTCCTGGCGCTGCTTTGGGTGCTGTATCGATTGCGTGTCCGGCAGCTGAAGGAACAGGAAAAGAAGTTTCGCGAGGCGATCGATACCATTCCGGCAATGGCATTTATCTCTCAGCCCGACGGCTACCGTACGTTCGTTAACAGACGGTGGGTGGAATATACCGGCTTGACCCAAGAGCAGGCATCAGGCTCTGGCTGGCAGAAGGCGATTCATCCGGACGACCTCAACCGAGTTCTCGAAAGATGGCGCGTGGCGTTAGCCGGCGGTGAGCCGTTCGAATATGAGCTGCGGTTCCGGGCTGCGGCGAATGGGGTATATCGCTGGTTTCTTGCACGCATCGTGCCGCTTCGCGATAAACGAGGGAAGATCCTCAACTGGTACGGAGTGATAACCGATATAGAAGATCGCAAACGCGCCGAACAGCTTCAGGCGGACCTTGCTCACATCCATCGCGTAACCACGATGGGCGAGCTCACCGCATCGTTGGCGCACGAGATCAAACAGCCGATCGCTGCTACCGTCGCGAATGCTGATACCTGCTTGCAATGGCTTAAGCGCGACCGACCCGATCTCGACGAGATACGCGAGGCAGCCAAAAGCATCGTGACGGAAGGAAGACGCGCGGCCGAGATCATCGAGCGGTTACGGTCGTTGTACAAGCAGTCCCTTCCAAAACGTGAGTTGGTCGACGTAAACGATATTGTCAGCGAGATGGTCGCGCTGCTGCGGGGCGAGGCCAACCGGTATACGGCTTCGATGCGCACGGATCTCGCCGCCAATCTTCCCAAGGTCACGGCAGACCGTGTGCAATTGCAGCAGGTGCTCATGAACCTCATGCTCAACGGCATCGAGGCGATGAAGGAGACAGGCGGCGTCCTTACGGTGAAGTCGCAACTGGGCGAGGACGGCCGATTGCTCATTTCAGTCAGCGACACCGGCGTAGGACTTCCGGCCGAAAAGATGGATCAGATCTTCGATGTCTTCTTTACGACCAAACCGCACGGTTCCGGCATGGGGCTGGCGATCAGCCGTTCGATCATAGAATCACATGGCGGCGGTCTGTGGGCAGCACCAAACGCCGGACCGGGCGCTACCTTTTATTTCGCTTTACCGACCGCAGTCGAGGAAGTGAACGTGCCCGCTACCGGAGCCGATTCGGTGTCCACCGGACCGCCTCATGATGATGAAGATGCTCGGTAGACTCAGCCACAAGTTCCTTAATCGCCGCAACTGCTTCTGTTATTAACCTACTCCGCGTTTTTGGTAGTGCTCAAGGATATATCTGCTTGGCTCGTCCCATCGCGCACAGAGACTCCAGGAACGGCGCTGGCGCAGAAGCGAAAACACGTCGGCCAACTCGAGCGAAATTGCTGGCATCTTTTTTGCTAACACCGGCTCGATAGGTGCTTATGCACGTGATCGCAGAGAATATCTGAGATTTCGGCCGCGAGTGCTTTCCGCGATGGCGCATCTGGGCTAAGTACGACCGAATGCAACCAGGCCCACTCCGCTCAAAGGACGCTCGCTTCAGATCGCTCGCCACGTCCTCACCGGCACAGTAGCTGCCGGACCATCTGGCGGCAATGATTGATGAAATCGTGAACGAGCCAGGCGCGAGTGGAAAGAGTATGAAGCTGGTGCTCTGCCCTGGATGCACGAGAATATTCCAGTCGTGAGAGACGTTATGAAGATCGCCCAAATAGCGCCGCTTTATGAAAGCGTACCTCCCACGCTCTACGGAGGAACGGAACGCATTGTTTCTTACCTCACAGACGAGTTGGTTCGTCAGGGACACGAGGTAACGCTCTATGCAAGTGCCGATTCGGAGACCCTGGCCGACCTTCGCCCGGTGTGTGAGAAAGCACTTCGGCTTCAGGGCAAAGGTGTGGTCGATCCGCTGGCGCACCATATCCGCATGCTTGAAACCGTGGCCCAGGAAGCGAACGAATTCGAAATGCTGCACTTCCATATCGACTATCTGCACTTCCCGGTAACGCGCCGTGTGGGTGTTTCAGCGTTGACGACGCTGCACGGGCGGCTGGACCTGACAGATATTCACCCACTCTTTCGAGAGTTTTCAGACATGAACATCGTCTCGATCTCTGACTCCCAAAGAGCGCCGATGAGTTGGGCCAGCTGGGTCGGGACTGTGCATCATGGATTGCCGGAGCGGCTCTATACGCCCAGTTACGACAAAGGAAAGTACCTTGCATTTCTGGGACGCATCTCGCCGGAGAAGCGTGTTGACCGGGCGATCGAGTTAGCAAAGCGGGTCGGTATACCGCTCAAGATTGCGGCAAAGATCGATACTGTAGACAAGGACTATTTCGACTCCGAGATACGAAGTTTGTTGGATCACAGCCTGGTCGAGTATCTTGGCGAAATTGGCGAACACGAGAAGGCTGAATTTCTAGGAGATGCCCTCGGCCTGGTTTTTTTGATCGATTGGCAGGAGCCGTTCGGTCTGGTGATGATCGAAGCGATGGCATGCGGTACTCCGGTAATTGCCTATCGAATGGGTTCGGTCCCTGAGGTTGTCGACGATCAGATCACGGGCTACATCGTCGACAGCCTGGATGCAGCAGCAGATGCGGTGAGACGGATCGATATGCTGGATCGCCGGATGATCCGGCGAGTCTTTGAAAAGAGGTTCAGTTCGCGTCGTATGTGCCAGGATTACATCAACCTCTACCAAAAGGTTCGCAGCGGAGAATCCGAGCTCATGGCGGGAGAGATAGGCTCCTCAGCTGCGTAAACCGAGCACTCGCAGGAGAGCAGGGAGCATGCCCAGGAATGACCCGAAGGCTGACGTCATCGAATTCGAAAATCAGTTTTATATTCGAGCCGAATCCTCGCTCGCCGATGCTCGCACGCTGGTCCTGCTGCACAACGATACGTTTGCGATCTTCGACCGGTATGGAGACTTTCAGCCCGTTGGACTGGGACAACAGGGATTATTCCATCAGGAGACAAGGTATCTATCGCGGTTGGAGCTTCTGATTGGAGGGCACAAACCTCTGCTGCTGAGTTCCGTTACCGGCCAGGACAACGTGATGGTGGCGGTCGATCTGACAAATCCAGATATGGATCTGACCCCTGAGATTTCCTTGCCGCGAGGCACTTTGCATCTGAGCCGCAACAAGTTTCTTGGCGACGGTATCTGCCTGGAGCAGATCACGATTAATAACTTCGGTCACCATCTCGTTGATACGGATCTCTCGGTCGCATTTGGAGCAGACTTCAGGGATATCTTCGAAGTTCGAGGACAAAAGCGTCCGCATCGCGGCCGCTATCTTACCGAAGAGGCAGAGCGCAACATGGTTGTGCTGGCTTACGAGGGCCTCGATCATGTTGTGCGGCGCACGAGAATCCACTGCTCAGAGACATCAGCCACGGGCACGTCAGGAGGGATCACGGTGCCTGTGCGCCTGAGGCCAGAGCAGGAGATGATCTTCACGCTGAATGTCTACTGCGAATGCAATGGCACCAGAAGAGAGGCGGTCTTCTTCGATGACGCTTTGCTGCGCATTCATAGCGAGAAGAACGCTTCCTGTCTGGCCGACGTCGACATCTACACATCCAATGAGCAGTTCAATGACTGGCTCAATCGTTCGCGAGCCGACTTGAGCATGATGGTATCCCGGACACACTTTGGTCCATATCCGTATGCAGGTGTTCCGTGGTTCAGTACCCCGTTTGGCCGTGATGGAATTATTACCGCGATGGAACTGCTATGGCTCGCTCCCGAGGTCGCGAAGGGAGTCCTGTCGTATCTGGCGGCAACACAAGCGACGCACCTCGATCGAGAACGAGATGCAGAACCAGGTAAGATCCTCCACGAGACACGTAAAGGGGAGATGGCAAAGTTGCGCGAGGTTCCATTTGGCCAGTATTACGGCAGCGTCGATTCGACGCCGCTCTTCGTCCTCCTCGCTGCGGCCTATTACGAGCGCACGGCAGACGCGGAGTTTCTGCGCCGTATCTGGCCAAATATCCAGGCTGCGCTGGAGTGGATCGACAACTATGGAGATCTGGACGGAGATGGGTTTGTAGAGTATGCACGACAGAACGATGCAGGACTGCTGCAGCAGGGATGGAAAGACTCGCAGGACTCGGTCTTTTATAGCGACGGAACGCTGGCAAATGGCCCCATCGCACTCTGCGAAGTTCAGGCTTACGTTTATGCGGCCAAGAATCAGATCGCTACAGTCGCCGAGCATCTTGGACATCCTGACCTTGCAGCGAGTCTCACGCTGCAGGCCGAAGAGCTCCGTCGTAAGTTTTCCGCCGAGTTCTGGTCCGATGAACTGGGCATGTTTGTCCTGGCATTGGACGGTAAGAAGCGTCCGTGCCGGGTTCGCAGCTCGAATGCGGGACAGTGCGTGTTTTCAGGGATCGCCTCGAGTTCGCAGATCATTCGTACCCATGAATCCTTACTCTCGCCGGGCATGTTTTCGGGATGGGGGATTCGCACGCTTGCAACGGAAGAGAAGCGTTACAACCCGATGTCCTACCACAATGGCTCGGTATGGCCACACGATAATGCCTTGATCGCCTTCGGAGCGAAGCATCTCCAGCAGAAAGATGTTGCATTGCGCGTGCTGTCAGGACTGATGGATCTATCGCTGTTCGTTGATCTGCACCGTTTGCCCGAACTGATCTGTGGCTTTTCGCGCCGGCCAGGCATAGGACCGACCTTGTATCCAGTTGCTTGCGCTCCGCAGGCATGGAGCGCGGGAGCGGTCTTCATGGCGTTGCAGGCTTGTCTGGGGCTCTCGATCTCGGCTAAGGACTCACGGTTGCGCGTCTATCACAGTGCTCTCCCGCCGGCCCTTGAGCGCGTTGAAGTGCGCAACCTGCGTATACGAGATTCGGTTGTGATCGACATCGCATTCGAGCGATATGCGTCGACGGTTGGGGTTAATGTTTTGCGCCGATCGGGAGAAGTAGACATTCAGGATTTCAAATAGGTTGACCCTGCAGGATCATCCACCAGCTCGTGCGTAGATGCCTTGAAGAGCCTTGCTCTTTTCGAGGCATCGAGTTGAGGCCCTTTTCAGTGCTCGAATATGCCTGCGTAAAACGTGTCTTTTGCTAGTGAAATGGAGATAACCTCCTGTAGATGAAGCAATTATGGGCTGTTTTGCGACTAAATTTCGCTAATTGAAACGATGTTTCCCAAAAGTGACACTTTTGTGGGAAACATCTTGACAATCGTTTTTAGCGACACCTACAGTTTGGGCCGGACCATAAAACCAGGCAATTCAGCCTGCCAATCGTTCCAGAGTCAGGATGGCTCGTAACGACCGGCGTGAGACGTTGTGCGTTCGGTGGCGAGCGGGAGTGGTAAGAGATGAAGATTTTTTTGAGGCTAAGTGTAATCGTTTACATAATCTTCGGTTTAGCGCTCGGCAGCCCGGCGCAGACCTCCAGCGGACAGATCTCCGGCCGCGTCGTCGATTCAACGGGAGCCGCGATTCCGGGCGCTGTCGTGACGCTGACCAATCAGGCTACGGGCGAGGTCCGCGGCGACAGGACGGAGGGATCGGGCGAGTTTGTGTTCGTCGCGGTGCAGCCGGGAACGTTCACCGTCTCGGTCTCGATGTCGAACTTCAAGAAGTATGAGAAGCGCAACCTGACGCTGCACGCCTCCGAGCGCCTCGCGGCGGGCAACATCCAGCTCGAGATCGGAGCGGTGACCGAGAGCGTGGACGTGCAGGCAGACCAGACGCCGATCCAGACGGAGTCGAGCGAGCGGTCTGCGGTGGTCGACTCCAAGGAGTTGACGACGTTGATGACGCAGTCGCGCGACGTCACCTCGATGCTTCGGCTGCTGCCGGGTGTGGTGAAGGATCCTTCGACCGGACAGCTGGGCCAGCAGAACGCCGGCAACATCAACGGCGTTCGCAGCGACTACAACTCGCTCTCGATCGACGGCACGACGGGCAACACGCGCGGCGGCGCGATTCTCGACACGGGAGCGAACTACGACTCGATCGGCGAAGTGAAGGTGCTGCTGAACAACTACCAGGCGGAATACGGACAGGCTGCGGGGTCGATCGTTGAGCTGGTGACGAAGTCGGGAACGCGCAACTTCCACGGTTCGGTGTACTACTACAACCGCAACGAGGCGTATAACGCGAACGACTACTTCAACAAGAACAAGACGCTGGTGGATCGTCCGCGCACGCGATACAACACGGTGGGCTACAACATCGGCGGTCCGGCTTACATTCCGCACGTGTTCAATACGAACAAAGACAAGATGTTCTTCTTCTGGTCGCAGGAGCACTGGCCGACGACGAAACCGGGCGCGCTACTGTACTGGATGATGCCGACGGCCTTGGAGAAGCAGGGCAACTTCTCCGCCAGCGTGGATAAGAGCGGCAAGCCGATCACATTCCTCAAGGACCCGACGAAGGTGAGCCCGACGGTTCCTTGCGCCAAGGCTGGCGATCCGGGCTGCTTCCCATCGCTTGTCATCCCTCCCAGCCGCATTAACCCCGACACCCAGAAACTGCTGGCGATTCTTCCCACAGGTAATCCCACTTATCTCGGGGATGCCAACGGTGGCAAGTACAACTACGTCACGCAGGGCTCGGTGAAGACGCCGGTGAACCAGCAGGTGCTTCGCGTGGACTACAACATCTCGCAGAAGTTGCACGCATACTTCCGCGGCATGCGGACGACGACGGAGCAGAATGGAGCGAACGTCGCCTCGGTGAATGCGGCGATGCAGTGGGGCGTTCCGTTTGTGTACTCGACGCCGGGCAAGAACGCCAGCCTGAACCTGACGTTTATTCCCAGCCCGAATCTGATCAACGAGTTGAACATCGGGTTTGCGAGCTGGAACGAGACCTCGCGGTTCTCGAACGACGGCGACCTCGCGAAGTTCCAGCGCGACAAGCTGGGGATGAATATGGGTCAGTACAACCCGACGTACAATCCGCTGAACCTGGTTCCGCGCGCAAGCTGGGGCGGCAGCGCGGGCTTCCAGGTCGTCAACAGCCCGCAGATTCTCTTCGACAACCGCTTCCCGCTGTCGAACGACACGCGGTCGTGGCAGGTGCAGGACTCGATCACGAAGGTGTGGAACCGCCACACGTCGAAGGCCGGCTTCTACTTCCAGAAGGGCAACTATCTGCAGCGCCACATCGGCAGCACGTTCGATGGGCAGTTCAGCTTCGACACGAATAATTCGAATCCGGTTGATACCGGCTATGCCTACGCTAACGGCATCCTGGGTACCTATAACTCGTACACCGAGGGCTCGAACACGGTGGACTACAACCCGCAGTGGTACGTGGTGGAGTGGTACCTGCAGGACAGCTGGAAGGTGGTTCCGCGGTTCACGCTCGACTACGGCCTGCGGTTCACCTACGACATCCCGACGGTTCTGAACAAGGGCCAGGGCGCGGGCTTTGTGCAGAGCCGCTACGACCCGAGCAAGGTGCCGCAGCTCTATCAGCCGATCGCCGGGCCCAAGGGCCGAGCGGCGATCATCAACCCTGCGATCGCTGGACCGCCAGGATCGGCGACCAATCCGTATCTGCCCGCGGTGTACATCGGTCAGTTCGTTCCGAACTCGGGCAACTATTCGAACGGCGTGGTGGTGAACACGGACCCGAACTATCCGTGGTCGCTGCGCGAGAGCAACGGCCTGCTAGTAGCTCCGCGCGTGGGCTTCGCGTGGGATATGCGCGGCGACGGCAAGACGGCGATACGCGGCGGCGCGGGCCTGTTTTACAACACGCGTGAGGGCGGCGGCACGGTGGGCGACTACTCGCTGATCGCTCCGCTGGTCTACAACCCGGTGCAGAACTACGGTGACGCGCGGCAGTTTTCGAACAACTGCAGCGGCTCGGCGTGCTCGAGCGGAACGACGCTGATCAGCCCGCAGGCGACGCGCATTCTGCAGTTCAACCGTCCGATCGAGACGATGTTCAACACGATGCTGGGCGTGCAGCAGGCGGTTGGGTTCCAGACGGTGGTGGACGTGTCTTACGTCGGGACCTTTGGACGTCACCTGAACGAGCAGCTCGATTTGAATACTGTTCCGTATCTTTCGCAGTTCAATCCGGCGAACGTCGATCCGTCGCAGAACACGACGTTCACGCCGATTCTGGGGCACAAGGCGGCGGACTGCCCGGCGAAGGTGGCCTCGGCTGCGCTGCTTTACTGCCAGCCGGTTCCGCTGAGCGACAACTTTTTCCGTCCGACTCCGGGGTTCTCGAACGTGAACCTGCGGTCGTACTCGGGAACGTCGGCGTATCACTCGCTGCAGATGCAGATCACGCGGCGGTTCGCGAAGGGCTTGCAGTTCGGCGTGGTGTATACGTGGTCGAAGGTGATGACGGACAACGATAGCGTCAACGGAGCGGTGGGCGTGTATCAGCCGCATCGCTGGTGGAACTGGGGTCTGGCGAGCTTCGACCGCACCAACAACTTCGTCGCGCACTGGAGCTGGGACCTTCCGAGGGGAAGCTCGCACTTCTCGAACTTCGCGACGCGGTTCCTGCTGGACAACTGGCAGTACTCGGGCATCGCGGAGTTCATCAGCGGCGCTCCGCAGACGATTACGCTCAACACGGGTGGCGTGAACCTTACGGGCGGCGGCGACGGCGCGCGGGCGATCGTGAACGTCGATCCGAAGCTGGCCAAGGGCGACCGCACGGTGACGCGCTACTTCAACGCGTCGGCGTTCGTGATGCCTACGCCGCGGCAGATTCCGACGGAGGATACGCCGGGAATCACGCGGTCGACGGTCTTCCGCGGGCCGGGAACGAACAACTTCGACATGGCCGTGAACAAGAACTTCCCGGTCCACGAGGGGATGATGTTCCAGATTCGCGCGGAGGCTTACAACGTCTTCAACCACGCGTCGTTCAACAAGGTCGATACGACTGTGCGGTTCGATGCGACAACTGTGGCTGGAGGGGCGCAGACGTCTCCGACGTTCGGCAACCTGACGGGCGACCGCGGGCCGAGGACGATGCAGCTCTCGGGGAGGTTCAACTTCTAGCCTGGTCTTGATCCGGGAGGAGGGGCACCCCCCTCCCCTTAATCTCCGTTAGTTATTTAGTTTCAGTATTTTGCGCGATTTAAGCGGGCTAAAATATTGAAAGCAGGCGGTTTATAGGTCAAAATCTTGAATCGAAAAGGGATAGGACCGGCTGATCTGCCGGCCCTATCTTTCTGTTTTTCTATTACTTCCAGTTTAGCGAATTGGGGGTAATTGATTGGCGCTTTTCGCGGATTTATTTGTGATGGTGGAAGTGGCTTATTTCAGGTGGGTTGGGGGTGGTTGAGGGGAGTTTTTGGTGGGCGTGGGGGGCTTGACAATGGTTTTTGGGCTTTCGCGAGGGTTTTGTGGTGGTTCGGGCAAAATGCGGGGGTTCCTTGACTGCGCCCCTTCGGGGCTTCGCTCGGAATGATGCCTCAATTAAGGGACTCCGGCTTCGCTTGGAATGACGCCCTCATCTTCTCTGACACTGGGTTTGCTGCGCGGGCATCCTGCGAACCCACATCTCAGAATCGAGATGTGGGGCACCCGGCACCCGGCGTTTTCGCGAAGCTTTTGTGGCGGTCCGGAAAAAATGCGGGGGTTCCTCGACTGCGCCCCTTCGGGGCTTCGCTCGGAATGACGCCTTATTAAGGGACTCCGGCTTCGCTTGGAATGACGCCCTCATCTTCTCTGACACTGGGTTTGCTGCGCGGGCATCCTGCGAACCCACATCTCAGAATCGAGATGTGGGGCACCCGGTTCTTGTGGCGGTCCGGAAGAATGCAGGTCCTTCGAATTCGCTGCGCTCCGCTCAGGATGACAGTTCTTGGGTGGGGGCGTGGTGGGTTGTGCGGAGGCGGAGGGTTTGGTCGAGGATGATGGCGGCCATGCGGGTTTTGGGGGCGCGGGGGATCTCGAGGGTTTCGGTGGGGGTGAGGAACCAGCCGGCGTTCTGGTCGGAGTCGAAGCCGGTGGCGGTACCGGAGACGTCGTTGGCGACGATGGCGTCGGCGCCTTTGCGGGAGAGCTTGGCGCGGCCGCTGGCGACGGCGTCCTCGGTCTCGGCGGCGAAGCCGATGATGAGGGTGTTGGGGGTTCGGCGCTTGGCGATCTCGTGGAGGATGTCCTGGGTGGGCTCGAGGGTGAGGGTGCGGGGGCCTTCGCGGCGGAGCTTTTGTGGGGCGGCGTTGGCGACGCGGTAGTCGCTGACGGCGGCGGCCATGATGACGATGGTCGCTTCGGGCAGGCGCGCGAGGACGGCGGAGCGCATCTCGTCGGCGGTGGTGACGGGGACGAGCTGGCAGGCGGGGGGCGCGGGAAGCGCGGTGGGGGCGGAGATGAGGAGGACGCGGGCTCCGCGGCGCGCGGCCTCGGCGGCGAGGGCGTAGCCCATCTTGCCGGAGGAGCGGTTGCCGATGAAGCGGACGGGGTCGATGGGCTCGCGGGTTCCTCCGGCGGTGATGAGGATGGTCTCGCCGGCGAGGTCTGGCGTGGGGGAGAGGGCTTCGGCGACGGCGGCTACGATGGAGGATTCTTCGGCGAGGCGGCCTCCGCCGACCATGCCGCAGGCGAGGTAGCCGGAGCCGGGCTCGACGATGCGGACGCCGCGCTGGCGGAGAGTCTCGAGGTTGGCCTGCGTGGCTGGGTGCTGCAACATGACGACGTTCATGGCGGGCGCGACGATGACGGGCGCGGTGGTGGCGAGGTACATCGTCGTGAGGAAGTCGTCAGCGATGCCGTGGGCGAATTTGGCGAGGACGTCGGCCGTGGCGGGCGCGACGATGAGGGCGGCCGTGGTCTGGGCCTCCCGTATGTGCTCGACGCTGCTGTGCTCGGTGCTGGGCATCTCGCTGGCGCCCTGCGCTCCGGCGTCTTCGCTCCAGAGCGAGGAGATGACCTTGTGGCCGGTGATGGCGGCGAAGGTGAGGGGGCGGATGAACTCCTCGGCGGCGCGCGTCATGATGACGTGGGGGTCGAGGCCGGAGTCCTGGAGCTGGCGGACGACCTCGACGGCCTTGTAGGCGGCGATGCCTCCGGTGACGGCGACGGTGACTTTGAGTCGTTCGTGCTTTTGCTCGCTCATGGTGGTTCCCATTTATGTATACGCCTTTTGGATGGGAATCAGGCGGAGTTCGACTCGTTCGACGAGGACAGTGTTACCGGGTCAATCTGCGAAGGAGGAAGACGAGAGCGAGAAGAAGCAAAGCCGTAGTGAGGTAGCCACCGGCGAAGAGCCAGGGAGGTCGTATCCGCGGAGACCAAGGCTGTTGGTCCAATGCTCCTGATGGCTGGACTCAGTAGCAACTATAAGGCATTTGTTCTGGCTATCCTTTTTGGCGCCATTTCCGTCGCTTGAGAGAGCAAGAATGTCCGGAAGATTCCGACGATACCTGTTGGTTCTGGACCGGCAGGATATGCCATCGAGAATCGCCTTGACAGCTTCAACCCGTGTACTCTAGCGATCTTTAGCGTTCCAAGCGAGAGTTGATATCGGACTGCCCACCTCGAGACGAAGGTGATTCCAAGACCGGCTTCCACCGCGTTCAACAGACCTTCGGTCGAGTCGAGTTCCATGCTGATCGTCAGATCCTTCGTCTTCACTCCGGTCTTCGAAAGCGCTTGCTCCACCACTCTTCTTGAGCCGGAGCCAAATTCGCGCATGAGCAAAGGTTCGCTCTTCAGATCCTCTACCGTGATATCGTGATTGGCCCATCCATGAGTTGCGGGGACAACCAGCACCATGTGATCGTCCATGAACGGTTCTATATGGAGGTCTTTACGCTTTTCCGGGCCTTCGATGAGAGCGAGCTGAATCTCTCGCGCGAGGAGGGCTTCGAGCATCTCATCTGTATTCCCGCTGCGAGCCGTGACTTTGACCTTAGGGTTTGTCCTCCGAAATCCAGCTACGAACGTTGGCAGGAGGTATTGACCGATGGTCTGGGAGGCTCCCAGAGCGAGTTCGCCCGCATGTTGTCCAAATGCCTCGGCCACCGCGGCAAACGCTTCGTCAGAGAGTTCCTTCATTCTCTCTGCAAAGGGCAGCAGCGTCTTTCCGCAGGCTGTCAGCGTGATATGTCCACCGCCGCGATCGAATAGAGGTACGCCGAACTCATCCTCAAGCGCCTTGATCTGCTGGGTGATTGCGGGTTGCGTGAGCAACAGTTCTTCTGCGGCCCGGCTGAAGTTCAGATGCTGTGCGACCGCCCTGAATACTCGAATGCGGAAATTCTCTATCATGACCTATCCGTCTCCTGTCTCCCTTGAAAGTCCAAAGGTTCACGCCTGTTTGATGATCACAGTTTTGTATGTCGCGACCTATCTTTCATTGCGCTGGCTCCGGACTGGCAATGGCGTATAGGGACTCACGCGAGATCGTACGAGCAATCAACGAGGCGAGCAGATTGCAGGGCAGAATGATCGGCAGGAGATGCCATTGCCCGGTAAGTTCTACCGCCATCAGAGCTGCCATTAATGGAGCGTGCGTCACAGCAGCCATCAGTAGTCCCATGCCGCAGATAGCCAATATCGACGGCTCCGGAGTGTGCAGTAAGTGACCTGTCGCGAGACCGAGGGCAGCACCGGCGAACAGTGTAGGCGTGAAAACTCCTCCCACCGTGCCTGTTCCCACGCAGAAGGTTGTAGCGACCAGGCGAAAGGTAAACACACTGAAGATTCCAAGGAGCATCGTTTTGTTCTGCAGAATTCTCAGGAGAGCGGCGTCGCCGTTTCCCCAGACCTTAGGCTCGATCAGAGCGAGAACACCCACTGCGAGGCCACTCCACAGAAGTGCGAAGGGCAGACGTTTCGCTGCTGCGGAGAAATGAAGAAGCTTCTGATAGGCCGGGCCAACGGCGCCCAGAACAAGAGCCAGTGGGAGAACCCAAAGCAGATCGTGCGTCATCAGCAGTGATCCCCTTACCGGGAAGAGAGGGCCAGCACCCAGTACGAAGCGGCTAATGAGCCAACCAGTGCTTGAGGCCAAGAGCAGTTGAGGAATGTCGCACCAGGCCCACTCACCCAGGAGGATCTCTGTGACGAAGAATATTCCGGCGATCGGTGCTTGATAGGCTGCCGCTACCGCGGCTGCAGCGCCATAGGCTACCTGCCGCGACAACGACAGATTCCGTAGGGGAGATCGCTCTCCCACCCATGAGGAGATTGCAGCAGCGAATTGGATCATCGATCCTTCTCGCCCGATCGCCGCGCCGGTGGCTACGGAAAAGGCAGAGGCGGCAGTCCGCCAAAGTGTCGAAAGAAGAGGAATTCGGCCATTTCTGAGACGAACGGCTTCCACATATTCTTCAAAGTGCAAGTCCGGTGCCCACTTCCGCATCATCCAGACCACAAGGGTTGCTAACGCCGCTCCGATGATCGGGGTCAAGATACGACGCGCGGGCGGCAGCGTTGCTGCCGCGATCGGTAACATTCCCGTCTGCTGAACAAAGACCCACTGAAGAAGGCGAAAGAAGAGCCTTATTGCAACACAGGCCGAGCCGCTAGCTGCTCCAAGAACAATAGCCCAACCAGTGGATGCCAGCCACGGTGTCACCGCCCGCTCAGTGCCTCTGACGTTGGTGACCGTTGCGGTGGTCATGCTGTTACCCACTCTCCGGTTAACTCCGGTGTTGCAGATCCTGTCGCCGTCTTTTCAGGGAGTACGTATTGCGACCTCATGCGATCAACGAGTGTCGAGGCAAGCTCAACGGCCTGCTGACGGATTTCAGGAACCGCGATGCACTCAATAAGGTCGCCTTGCCGGCCAGGGCCGAGATTGAAGATGATTTCTGAAGCGTGACCACCAGCGTCGATGACCGCTCCGTCATGCGAGCAATGGAATCCAGTACCTAAAGGACCGGAGGTTACGAGTCCTCTCTTGAACAGATTTTGGAGAAGAGTGGAAGGGACGCGGCGGTAGTTCATGCTCGGTCCAGTGCAGTTGATGACTCGATCTGCATAGAAGCTCTCACTGTCATCATGTGCGCGAAGAGTTATGTGCGCGCCTCGAGGGGAGGCATCGACGGTCTTCAGATGGCCTTCGCGGATCTCGAGAGTGCCGTTCCGAAGCTCGGACTCAATGATGTCGGCAATCGGCGGCGCCATGCGGTGGCGTACCACATCCCATCTGCGCTGCAGGTGGCGACGAAAGCGCTTCCTTTCCCCGATCGGGAGACGGAGCCACAGTTCGTTGGTCGTTTCACGGAGGCTATCGATAGCGGCTCTCCACTCCGCACCTCGACGAATTGCAGTGTGAAGAGCGCGGAGGTACGCGACGCAGGTGGCGGGTGTATCCGATGGGATTGCACTTGAACTCAGGAGTGTGTAGTCGTCATGCCGATTCGGAAAGATGCCGTGACGAGACACGGCAATGATCCTTCCACGATGTCCGAGTTCACGCAGTCTCAGCACGACATCGACCCCGGTCAGACCTGTTCCGATAAGAGCAACAGGCGCGTCGGGATCCAATCCCTCGTAAGTTTCCGCCGCCCATGCATTGTGGCGATACAAACCCGAATCGGACGCGGCCTTCGTGATTTCCGGAAGAGGAGCTGGATCGAAGTTTCCAGTTGCCAGAACGATGAGGTCGGCCCGTAGCTCGCATCCGTTATCCAACGTAAGCACGGCCCCGGAGTCTTGCTGACGGACATCAACGACTGTTGCGATCTCCTGTTCGAGCTGGCTCGCCGATTTCAGGAGAGATTGGATGTACTGTCCAAATACCGCTCGTGGAGCGAAGGTTTTCTCCGTTGCAGCCGGGTCATGATTCCTGCGAAGCCAATTGAGGAAGTGGTCTGGTTGATCGGGCAGTGCGCTGATCTTCCCCGCGGGAACATTCAGCAGGTGGCGGAGGCTCGGAGTTGAATACGCCAGGCCAAGCCCGAAGTCAGGTCGCTGGTCGATGAGAATTACACGTGCCGGCGTTCCCTGCCGAACCAGGTGAAAAGCCGTGAGGGTTCCACTTACCCCTCCACCGATGATTGCGATTGTCGTGATTGGTTCTTTCCGTGTAGCCATGTTTCGACATTAGGACGAAACTTGCGCCAACGGAATTCGCAAATCCTTATGCCATATAAGCAGGGTTTCGACATCGATTCCGAAGAATCCCACGCTTATACCGCATCACTTTTACTACTTGGACATGACGGCCTCAGCGGAGCAAAACTGGATTTCGAAAAGGAGAAACACAATGAACCCCATCATCAAATCCACACTTGCGCTTGGCTTAGTTGCCGCAGCAGCAGTCCTAACATCAACAGCAGAGGCAGAGATCCACTCGAGGTCGAAGGAACTGGTAGTCATGGAGGCCCGTGATCTACCGGAGCAGGCGCAGGCACCGGGCAACTCACTCTTTCTTCACTCCGACAATGCAGGAAGCACGTATCTTTATGTCGAGCAGCAGCAAGGCGCTCGCCTATCCGTCTTCGATGTTACGGATCCGGCTCGCATCAAGCTGGTAGTAAGCACGCCTTTGGCAGCAGAGGGCGCTTTTGATTTCGTTCGTCCTCTCGGCAACAATGCTGAACTCGTGTATTTTCGTGACGGTCAGAAGGAAGCCGTGCTCGATCTACGGAAGGCCAAGAGGCCGGTGTTTCGGGTGATCTCGACGGTGACAGATCTCGGCCCGGCTGAGACCTTGGGAGAGAGCGGTCTTCTCGTCACGAGCCAACCCTACAAGTACGTCTCTGCAGTTGGGCGTGACTACCAGGTGATCGATATCGCCGCTTCTGCTCCGACTCAACTCGCCACAGTCAAGGACGTGAGACATCGGGCGACGAACAATGAAACAGGCACCACGTTTCTACTTGGCCGCAACGGGCTTACGGTTATAAGACGCCTCAGTGTCGAGAACGACTACAAGGTGCATCAGATGCAGATGCAGGGAAACTGAGTCCATGGCAAAGCGATTCCCAATTAAGGAGAGAGGCCGTACTGCCGATCATGGCGTGCGGCCTTCGTGGTTGTTGGATGGTAATCTGCGAAGGGCCGCTGCTGCGCGCAGCGATGATGGCTCTGCGATTGAGTGCGGCGGTGCGGCCGGATGCGTGATGAGTTGTGAATCCGAGCGGTGTTGTAGCTGCAAGGACAAAATGCAGGTCCTTCGACTCCGCTTCGCTCCTCAGGATGACACTTTTGTAGGAGAAATGAAGGGCGCGACGAAAGCCGCGCCTCTTCAAAGCGGCGAGTTTTCAGCAGGCTCTGAAGCCGTGCTCTCGACAGGCTCTGAAGCCATGCCCTTAAGCAGGATGGACTTCAGCAACCTTTACTGTCTGGTCCGGCCGTATGCCGGTGAGTTGATCTGTGCGACCGTTCCTGTGGCGGGCGTTGTCGACATCAGGCTGGCGAGGGTCTGCATCTTGAGCGCGTTGGCGGGCGCTTCGTAGCCGGCGTCGAGCAGGCCGTTGTTGTCCTCGCCGTTGAGCGCCCACGACGTCCAGCTGATCTCGGGATTGCGGCCGAGGAAGGCGACCAGAGACTGGAACCACTGGGCCTGCGATCCGGGAGCGGCGCCGGTAATGTCGTCGATGCGGTTGCCGGTTCCGAACTCCCCGACCCAGATGGGAGCGATGCCGCGCTGGCTGATGAAGGCCCAGTGGCGCGTCCACACGGCCTCGAGGCTGGCAGGGGTGGTCGATGCGTTGAACCAGCGCTGGCGGTACTCGTTGGGCCCGTAGGTGTGGGGCGAGTAGACGAGCTGATTGGGGACGGAGAGGCGCACGGGCGAACGGCTCACTCCCTCGAGGTTTCCGCCCCACCAGTAGAAGTCGCCATCGACGGCGTCGACGCCTTCGACGAAGATCAGCAGGCGGGGGTTGATGGCGAGGACGGCGTCGCCGGCGCGCTGGGCGGCGAGATGCCAGTCGCGGTCGCCACCGCAGTCCCAGCATGCGCCGCCGCCGGCTGCGTTGTGGGGCTCGTTGCGGAGGTCGAAGCCGATGACGGTGGTGTTGTTGGCGTAGCGATGGGCGAGGCGCTGCCAGTCGGCGATCCACATCGTCTCGGGAAAGTCGGGGGTGTACCAGAGGCCGCTCTGCTCGGCGGAGTTGCCGGCCTCGGAGCGGTGGTTGTCGAGGATCACCTTCAGGCCGAGCGAACCGGCGTGTTCGATGATGCGGTCGAGGATCTCGAGGGAGTTCAGTCCGCGCAGGGGCTCGTTGATGGGGCCGCGCTCGTTGATGAAGCCGATGCTGGAGGGGACGATGGGCTGCTCGAGCATCTGGTTGGAGAGCGGGATGCGGACAGTGTTGAAGCCGCTGCGGCGGATGGTGTCGAGGATGGTGCGGTAGTCCTGCAGGGTGAGGCCGCCGGGGATCTCGCGGACGGTCTCAAAGCCGTACCAGTTGATGCCCTGGATCCGCACGGTGAGGCCGCGGCTGTTCAGGATCTGGCTGCCGCTCGTGTGCCAGTAGCCGGTGTCAGAGGCTCGCACGGAGGCATCGACGACGTTGGACTGGTCGTCGCTCGGGAGCGACTGTTGATATCGAACCTGGGTGGTCAGGACTCGAACCGCGGGGGAATGATGGTTCGGGGGAACGGCAGGATGGATCGTTGCCCAAGTAAGTGCGAGGAAATGCAGGATGGCGAGGAAGAAGGCGGAGATGCTGCTCATCGGGTTCTCCATTTCGTGCGAGCCGCGAAGTGCGAACCTATGTCCGATAACGCTTGCCTTGCCCAGCTCGGTAGTAAGGATCCCCGGGAGAAAAGTGATCCGAGGCTGCTAAGTTATGCAGTACCGCGAGTTATATGGTAACCATGGTGATAAAGCAATAGTAATCATGTAAGAAGGTACCCAAATTGGGAAAGGAATGCCCGGCGAGGGGAGTTTCTGATCCTTCCACCCGCTCGTTCACGCTTCCGTGCAGGTAGGAGTGCAACTACCTGGCCATCGAGATGACCTGAAATGTGCAGATATTAAGGATTGTGGGGAGGATCGTGGGCGGCTAGCGGATGGCTGCCATTGCGGCGCGGAAGAGGGTCTCGAAGTCTCCGGCTGCGGAGGGGTTCTTGTCGATCGCGGTCTCGATGGCCTTCTGGGCGACGGGGCGGGGGTAGCCGAGGTTGACGAGTGCGGAGAGGGCGTCGTCGGCGGCGGGGCCGTGATGTCGCCCGCCGGCTGCGCCGGCGAGTTCCGGGACGGCCATATCGTCGAGCTTGTCCTTGAGCTCGAGGACGACGCGCTCGGCGGTCTTCTTGCCGATGCCGGGGATTCTGGTGAGGGTGGCGTGGTCGCCACCGCGAATGGCGGCGACGAGGCGGTCGGACGAGATGCCGCTGAGGACGGTGATGGCAAGCTTGGGGCCGATGCCGGAGATGGTGAGGAGGCGCTCGAAGAGGCGCTTCTCCTGGGGGGCGGCGAAGCCGAAGAGGGCGATCTGGTCCTCGCGGACGTGGGTGTGGATGTGGAGCGTGGCTTCGGCGTTCTCGGCGGGGAGTTCGGAGAAGGTGGCGACGGAGATGGCCACGTCGTAGCCGACGCCGCTGCATTCGACGATGGCCTGGTTGGGGGACTTCGAGAGGAGGCGGCCGCGCAGGTGAGCGATCATGCTCTGGCGATTGTAAATCGCGATGCGATCAGCGGAGTGGAGGCGAAGAGGGAGTCATCGTGGAGGAAGGCCGTTTATTGCATTTCAGCATTGGAGGCGGGCGATGCGGGAGTAAACTGCGACGCATCGCCCGGCTACCAATGCTTAAGCCGTCCTGCTCGGAGGCGGCGGAGGCACTGCGGGTTGCGGTGAGGTGCTCGCTCCAGGAAGAGCGCTGTACCAGTCGATTGCGCGGGTGAAGTACATGACGGCTGCGAGTGCCAGGAAGCTTGCGACCGCCCCGACGAGCAGCGCGTTGTCCTCGAGCCGCAACAACATATAGATGAGCCCGTAGAGTAGAGTGAAGACGAAGAAGGCGCGTAAGCCCTGCAGCCGGCTGGAGAAGACCCATGCGGCATTGGTCGAGAGCAGAGTGACCGTGGCCGCGCCTGCGAGGAGGAAGCCGAGGCCGAACCCGATTCTCTCCACCAGGGAGAGAAGGAGCAGATAGAAGATGATCTGCGCGATTCCCACGAGGATGTACTGTGCAGGGTGAACACGCTTGCCGGTCGTGGCCTCGAAGACGAAGTAAGTGAGGAAGACGAGGCCGAGGAAGAGGAGTACGTATTTGAGCGAGCGGCTGACGGACTGATAGGGGTCAGCGACCTCGATGAAGGAGACTCCGAGCGCAGTTGTGTTGAGCCCGGCAAAGGAGTCGGCAGGACCTTCGGCTCGGATACCGCGGGCGATAAAGGGCACGGTCCAATCTGCGCTGTAACCGTTGTTGTAGATGGTGCGGCTGGTGGGGAGGATTCCGCCTCCGAAGCCCGGACTGCGCCAGTCGCCCCGTGCAGTGAGACGCGTTGTCTTGCCGTAGGCGAGCACGGCGATGCGCTCCGCTCCGGAGAACCGGAGTGTGGATGTAGCGTGGAAGGCCGCATCCGGTCTGGCGATGTCGCCGACCTTCGCTCCGAACAGGACCAGCTTCTCCTGATGGTTCTCGTCTCCACCGATGACGAGGTTCTGGGCCAACTGAGCCGGTACGAGGGTCGAGGTCCTGTTGTCCGTCGCCAGTGTGGCGTCGGACAATGCACCGCGCGGATCGCTTACGCCAACGACGATCTCTGCCTGGCCCCAGTCAAGTTCCGCACCAAGTGGTGCTGCAGCAGGCACTCCCTTGAGGTCGAAGGCGGCATCGAGTTTCAGATCGGCCTGGAATACCGGTACGCGAAAGAGCGAGCGGCGACGTTCTTCGGTCGTGGTCTTCACAACAGCGGAGGCCTGTGCGGGCGAGACCAGATAGATGCCTCGCCTCGCGAACTCGGAGGGCGTGCGTGGTGGAACGGTGTAAGGGATGGCGAGAGTCGGACCGAGGAACGTCTGCGGGCCGCCGACGTGGCTGCTTATCTCTTTGGTGACCTCGGCGGCGCTATGGGTTCTGTCGCTTACAAGTTCGGTGACGAAGAACGACGGGATAACCATGAACATGGCCAGCACGCAGACGACGATAAGCTTGACGCCCATGGACCTCGGCTTAATTTGTTCCTGCAGGTTCGATGGCAGTATCGATGAGTGATTCACCAGGCTTTCCTTTCGTGAAGCAGATTACTTTGCATTGCAAAGTTAGTGGCCAAAAAAATATTCATACCCTCGAAGGTGTGAGGCGGCGAGTGAGTGGTGATGCGGGTTCGTCTTCCACCTGCTTCGCGGCATCGCGGATTACCTGTTCGAGCGTAGAGAGGTACTCGAGGTAGCGTTTGCGCCCTGAGGATGTGATTCGGCAGACCGTCTGCGGACGGTTGCGGTCGTGTCCTTTCACGATTTCGACGAGCGTTCCTTTTTCGAGGACGTCGAGATGCCGGCTCAGGTTGCCGTCGGTGAGTGCGCATAGCTGCTTGAGGTCGTTGAAGGTCAGTCCCCTGGGATTGGTGACCAGAGAGGTTAGGATGCTGAGGCGCGCGCGTTCATGAATGACGCGGTCGAGCCCCTCGTAGGCAAAGCGGCCTTCAGTGGATGAGGGCTTAGGCTTAGGCTTCATCGGGTGCCTCCAGCGTAGAGAAGAGCAGGATCGCAGCGACGAGCAGCTGGCCCACTCCATAGGGAACCCCCATGGCCCAGGGAGAGAGAGCACGCGGTCCGCCGATCGCGATGCAGGCGAGGCCGGTGAGCAGATACCAGGTGCCGGCCGCAATCATGGGCCGGGGTAAGAAGCGGCACGACGAGAAGATTCCCAGGCTGAAGACGATCTGCCACATTCCGGGAAGCATCCACGCGCTGTGAGGAACGTAGTGCGTGAGTACGAGGGTAAGGAGCAGTCCGGCGCCGAGCGATGGCAGGAACTGCTCGACGGCCATGCGGATCATCTCATCGGAGAGGGCTGAGTGAATACGCCGCGAGCGTGTGAACATCTGCGCGCCAGTCAAGGCGCAGCACAAGGCTGCGGTCGAGATCCAGATGACGAGATATGCGGAACGATGACTGGCCGCGTCCGACACAAAGCGCTGCTGAACGAACGCGGCGAGAACGGCGAAGGCACTCGTGGTGGCGAGGGTTGCGGGGCCGTAGCCGCGGAACTCCGTGGCGCTTGCCATCTGCTTGCGAATGCAGTTGATGTCGCCGAGCGCTCTGTAGAGTTCGTTCATGGACGAGTCACTTTACAATGCAAAGTATAGGGAGAGGGGGCGCTTGTCAACAGCGAAAAGGCGCTCTGTTTCTATTGGACTCCGCGCGGCTCGGTGGGTCGGCTTTACTTATTTTTGACAAAGAGGCTGTGACCTTTCGTTACGCCGCGGCCTCAAACGGCTGGGCGAACTCGATGACCGTCGACGATGACCCACCGGTCCTTTGGACGCGGCCGCCCCTTCGTGCGACTCTGCACCTCCCTAAGGAGTAGCTCTATGAAGAACCGATTTAGACGTCCTCTGATCCTCTCGATGGCTGTTCTGGGAATCAGTGCCTTCACGCCGAACAACTCCTCTGCGCAGTCTGCCGATCTGACATCTGGCCAGTCGGCAAATCGCAGCAGCGGAGCTGTCTTCATCATGACGAACGACGCGGACAAGAATGAGGTGATCGCCTTCGACCGCGCCGCGAACGGATCTCTCACCGAAGCCAATCGTTATAATACCGGCGGCCGCGGCAGCGGAGGCACGACCGATCCGCTGGAGTCGCAGGGCTCGTTGACGTTCAGCCAGGACCACTCGCTCTTGTTTGTGGCCAATGCGGGCAGCGGAACGGTCTCGGTCTTCAAGGTGCTGCGCTCGAATCTTGCTCTGATTGAGAAGGCTCCTTCGGGCGGAAGCCAGCCGGTTGCGGTGGCGCAGTTCAATAATCTCGTCTACGTGCTGAACTCGGGCGGATCGGGAAGCCTGGTCGGATTTCATCTCGGCTTCGGCGGACAGCTTCAGCAGATCAAGAACTCGACGGCTTTCTTGTCGGGCAACGCGACCGGCGGAGCTTCGCTTGCGTTCAGCCCGGACGGGCAGTTTCTGCTCGTGACGGAGCGGGTCGCTAACACGATCGATGCCTTTCGGGTTCAGCCGGATGGGACGCTGGGGCCGATCGTATTGAACGCCAACCCGGCGCCGGGGACCTTCTCGCTGGCGTTTGCTCCGAACGGGAAGGCCGTCGTGTCGGAGACTGGCCCTGCGGGCGGCTCGAACGCTTCGGCGACCTCTTCTTACAGCGTCGGTGCGGATGGCAAGCTGACGGCGGTGAGCCAGAGCGTTCCGGCGTTTGGGAACGGCAACTGCTGGAATGCGATTACGCCGGACGGTACGCGGGTGTACACGTCGAACTCGGCCAGCAGTTCGATCTCGGGATACAACATCGCGAAGGATGGAACGCTGACTCCGATCGGCGCGACAGTGGTGGGCAACAATCCTCCTGGCAGCATCAATCTGGACATCGCGGTCACGGCGGACGGCAGATACCTCTACTCGATTGACTCGGGGAGTGGAAACGTGGGCATCTTCCGCATCGAGCAGGATGGAACGCTGACCAACCTCGGCCAGGCGGGCGATCTTCCGAAGTCGGTCGGGTTCAACGGCATCGCTGCGATCTAGTTTCTTGCGGCTGCATGGATTCTTGCCGCTGCGCCCGTCTCTCCCCTCCGAGACGGGCGCGCTTTTTTTTCGTATGCGACGGGCGCTAGACGTAGGCGATGCAGTCGATGGCGAGGCCGTAGTCGCCGGCGGGGAGGGCGGCGGGTTGGGTGGTGTTGCGCGCGGGGAAGATTGCGCCCCACTTGCGTGATTTGTAGACGGCGTTCATACGGTCGAATTGCTTGATGTCTTCCATGAAGATGTTGACCTTGAGGACCTTTTCGAGCGAGGAGCCGGCGGCGGTGAGGTTCTTTTCGAGCTCGTCGAGGACCCACTTGGTGTTCTCTTCGATGGTGCCGGGCACGCGGCAGCCGATTCCGGAGACGAAGAGGAGGTTGCCGTAGGAGACGACGGAGGTGAAGGGGAACTGCGTCTGGGACTTTCCGGTGGCGTCCTTTTTTGCGAGCTTTGCGGAGGTCTGGGCGGAGGCGGTCTGGATGCTGCTTTGGGTGGCGAGGACTCCGCCGGCTGCTACGGCTGCTTTGGCGGCGTTTTTGAGGATGCCTCTGCGGGTGGGGTTCTGCATGGTGCGTGCTCCTGGCGATGGGGATCAGTGACGCGGAACATGGTACAGAGCTTTGCCTGACGCGCGCATGAGACATCGGACCTAGCGTTGTTGACGCTTGGCGCGGGGGCGGTTTGTGTCTTATGCGGTGGCCGGGTGCGGTTTGTGCTTTGGGGCTTCGATGTTGGGGAGGAAGCCGGTGAGCAGGCCGATGGCGGGGAGCCAGGCGCAGACGTGGTAGACGGTGATGATGCTGGTGGCATCGGCGAGCTTGCCGAGGACGGCGGCTCCGATGCCTCCCATGCCGAAGGCGACTCCGAAGAAGAGGCCGGAGATCATGCCGACGCGGCCGGGGAGGAGCTCCTGCGCGTAGACGAGGATGGCGGAGAAGGCGGAGGCGATGATGAAGCCGATGACGACGGAGAGGACGCCGGTCCAGAAGAGGTTCGCGTAGGGGAGCGCGAGGGTGAAGGGGAGGACTCCGAGGATGGAGATCCAGATGACGAGCTTGCGTCCGTAGCGGTCTCCAGCGGAGCCGCCGATGAGGGTTCCGGCGGCGACGGCGGCGAGGAAGACGAAGAGCATGATCTGCGAGAGCTGGACGGTGGTGTGGAAGCGCTGGATCAGATAGAAGGTGTAGTAGCTGGAGAGGCTGGCGAGGTAGAAGTACTTCGAGAAGATGAGCGCGACGAGGATTGCGATAGAGCCGGCGACACGGGCCCGGGAGAGGTGATGGGTCTGGTGGCGCTCGGGCCGCTTGCTGGCTTCGGCGTGGCGGGCCTTGTACCAGCGGCCGACGCGGAGGAGGATGGCGATTCCGACGATGGCGGGGAGGGCGAACCAGGCCATTCCTTTTTGTCCCAGAGGGAGGACGATGAAGGCGGCGAGGAGGGGGCCGATGGCGGAGCCGGAGTTTCCTCCGACCTGGAAGAAGGACTGGGCGAAGCCATGCTTGCCCCCGGAGGCCATGCGGGCGATGCGGGAGCTTTCGGGGTGGAAGATCGCGGAGCCGATGCCGATGAGGCAGGAGGCGAAGAGCAGCCAATGGAACGTTGGGGCGACGGCGAGCAGGAGCAGGCCGATGAGGGTGAAGGTCATCCCGGTGGCGAGGGCGTAGGGCTTGGGGTAGTTGTCGGTGTACTGGCCGATGACGGGTTGCAGGAGCGAGGCGACGACCTGGTAGGTGAGGGTGAGGAGGCCGAGATGGGTGAAGTCGAGGTGGAACTCGGTTTTGAGGATGGGATAGATGGCCGGGAGCAGCGACTGCACCATATCGTTGAGGAGGTGGCAGAAGCTGATGGCGGCGAGGACGCGGAAGAGGGTCTTCGAGGCCGCTTTGAGGGGCTCGGGCGTGATGACGGGCCCGGCGGTTTCGAGTGCTGTCTGGCTCATCTTCCTCCCCCTCCCGGTATTTTGTGCAAGGTCTTCATCCGAGATACTTTAGGTTGGTACTTTGGGTGCAAAGTATTGAAAATACGGGGTATTTTCGGTGCAAAATCTTGATGGGGAAAGAGTTAGAGCCGGGTTTGGGGCCCGGCCCTTCTTTTTCCGATCTACTTCTATTGTAGCGAATTGAGGGAAATTGAAATGACAGTGTGGGTGGGTTTATTTGTTGGGAAGTAAGGGGTTTGTTTTGTTTCGGTTGGGTGGGGTGGGGTCTTGAGGAGTTGAGGGGTTGACACGGTTTGGGCTTCCTCGGGATTTGGGGTCGCTGCGCCCTTCGGGCTTCGCTCCGGCCTACGGCAGTGCGGTTGCGCCTTCGGGGCGCGGCTGATAGATGCCCGGGCTAAAGCCCGGGCCTACCTCAGAAGCACCGGCAAGAGCAACGGCAACAGCAACAGCAACAGCAACAGCAACAGCAACAGCAAATGCAAATGCAAATGCAAATGCAACAGCAAATGCAACGGCAACAGCAAATGCAACGGCAACGGCAACAACAAATGCAAATGCGGGGGGTCTTCGCTTCGCTCAGAATGACGGGCAAGGGCAAGGGCAAGGGCAAGGGCAAGGGCAAGGGCAAGGGCAAGGGCAAGGGCAAAGGCAAAGGCAAAAGCAAAAGCAAGGGCAAAGGGCAACGGCAAGCCAACGCAACGGCAGAAATACAGGGTTCTCTCCACTGCGCGCTTCGCGCTTCGGTGGAGATGACGTTTTCTTTGGCGTGTGGCGCTTCGGTGGAGATGACGTATTCCAGGGAAGGCCTGGGATTGCGGGGGTCAGGAGAGCTGGGCTAGTTTTTCTGGGGCGAGGATGGTGATGGAGGTTCCGTGGATGTGGATGAGGTTTTCGCGCTGGAGGCGGCTGAGGACGCGGGTGACGGTCTCGCGGGAGGTTCCGGCGAGGCTGGCGAGCTCTTCGTGGGTGAGGGCCATGGTGAACTTGATCTCCGGTTTGCCGCAGCAGGCGCTGCGGCCCCACTGGAGAAGGACGGAGGCGAGGCGTCCGGCGGCTGAGGGGGAGAGGGCGAGGCGGCGGGCTTCGTCGAAGGCGGCTTTGTACTCGTCGGAGAGAGAGCGAGTGGCGTGCATGCTGGCTTCGCCGTGGCGCTCGAGGAAGGCGATGAAGTCGTCACGGCGGATGTTTTTGACGAGGGTGGGCTGGATGGCCTCGGCGGTGACCTCGTAGGGGCTTCCGGCGATGGCGGCTCCGAGGCCGAGGACGTCGCCTGGGCCGGCGATCTTGAGGATGAGGGTCTTGCCCTCGGCGGAGGTGCAGGAGAGCTTGACCTGGCCGTCGCAGAGGACGGCGACGTGGTCGCTGGGGTCCTCTTCCTGAAAGAAGATGGCACCTTTGGGGAGGCGCCATTGCACACCGATGGAGTCAAGGTCGTAGAGCTGCTCGGGTGAGAGGTTGCAGAACATCCGCAGGGAGCGGTACTCACAGCTGGCGCAGCTGGAGGAGGCGCGGCGCGGTTGGCGTTCGAGACCCATGGCAACTCCGGCTAAACCGGCGGTGCCAACCATTATCTCCTGTTGGGGCGTGTTAGGGGGAGCTTCCGGGCCTCCTCGACCAATAGTTGCTAACCGGTGCAGATGGTGAGGACGGGGCAGGGCGCCTGGCGGATGACGTCTTCGACGACGCCGTCCCAGAATCGGCTGAGGAATGGGGAGTTGCGATGCGCGCCGAGGACGATGAGGTCGGTCTGGTTGGCTCTGGCGAGGCGGAGGATCTCGCGGTCGACGTTGCCGAAGAGGGCGGAGGACTTGGGGGAGCACCAGGTGTAGCTGGCTTCGGGGATGAGGCGCGCGAGGGCGTACTCGGCGCGCGCGTGCTGTCGGAAGGCGTCGGCGAAGAACTCGGCGTGGTCTTCGATGACGTGGCAGATGCGGACGTTGGCGATGGTCTTTTTGGCAAAGGCGAGGGCGACGGAGGCTTTTTCGACGGCGTCGTGCTTGAGGTCTGTGGCGAAGACGATGGAGCGGAAGGCGAGGTCGACGGGGTCGGGGTCGGCGTTGGGGCCGATGGTGAGGACGGGGCACCTGGCGCTGTGAATGATGCCTTTGGAGCAGGAGCCGAGGATGAGCTTGCTGAGGCCGTGGCGCGCGTGGGTTCCGACGATGATGAGGTCGGCGTCGAGTTTGTGCGAGAGATCGACGATGGCGCTGGTGGGGTTGTGGGCTTCGAGGGTCTTGCCCTGCGCGGTGACGCCTTCCATGCCGAGATCGAAGAGGGTGCGCTTTATGTTCTCGGCGCTGTCGTGGCGCAGCTTGTCGAGAGGGAGTCCGACGATGGCGTCGGGGAGCGGTGTTGCGGCGGAGAGGTCGATGACGTGGGCGAGGGTGATTCTGGTGGCGAACTGGTGGGCGAGTGCGCGGGCGTAGGAGAGGGCCTTCTCGGATTCGGGGGTGAAGTCGGTGGCGACGACGATGTTGTCGAGGGTGAGGGCGACTTCGGTCTGGATGACTGGCATGGCGGTACTCCTCTCGCTGGTTCGCGATGCCATTGAGGATAGGACAGCGGTGGGGGATTGGATGTCGGGGCGGTCACGGGTGATTGTGATGGCGGTCACAAGGAGGGGAGCAGGGTCACGGCAGATGCGGCCTGCGGTGAGGATGTTGTACGGGCGTCATCCGGGAAGGGTGACGGATCGAGCCGGGGAGAGGAGCGGGGTGCGGGAGCTTCGCTGGAAGGTCCCACTCATGCGGTGACACTGCATGGGTGGGACATCCGGCGATGGGCTCGATGAGACACCGAGCGACGGTTCAGGAGTTTTCGAAGGGTGAGTTCTGGATCTGATCGTAGAAGTTGCTGCGTTTGTAGTTGCGGAGAAAGTGCGAGCAGATGTCTTCGTTGCAGGTTGCTTCGGCGGTTTGGGTCTTGTGCTCGAATCCACCGAGAAATGCTTTTGCGATGCCCTGCTTGAAGTCGGTGCGCGGGTACTGGGCGACGATTCTGGTGCGGAGGTCTTGTGGGAAGTCGTGATATCCGATGCCGAGGACATCGAGTCCGACCCCGTTATAGAGAAGCTCAACCTCAAGCGGTTTGTAGGGTGCGATGCCGGGAGTGGTATGCAGTGCGATTGCGTCCCATGCGGTCTGAATGCGGGTGCTGGGGACGTTGTGGTGCTCGAGGAACTGGCGAACGGCGTTGGCGCCGTCGACCTCGAAACGATCTGCTTCGCTGCTGAACCTCTTCAAAAGACCGAGATCGTGAAAGGCCGCGCAGATGAAGAGGAGCTCAGAGTCGTAGCTCTGTCCCGACCGGCGTCCCATCTCATCGGCCCAGAAGAAGACGCGATGGGAGTGGTTGAAGAGAAGAGGTGTGCTGAACTCGCGGAGAAGGCCGGTGGCTTCGCGTGTCAGTTTGCTGTCGGGTACTCTTGCCTGGACCTTCTGGTACTGCACCTGGGATGAGGGGAGATGAATTGATACTTTGGGGCGGCGAAACGTAACCGGAGCGTCGGAGCCGACCTCGTTGTTGCACGTGTTGCAGGTCTCGTCGATGAGACTGGATTTCGATGTTTCGTTAGCCATTTTGAGTTCCCTTCCGATACGGTGAAATTCTTGTACCGCATTCCTGAATTGAAGGTAGGGCGATGCGGGAGGGAACGCCACGACGCGGATGCCACAAATCAGGACATCGTGAAGTCTGATCTTGTAGCCTTTTTCCATGCGCAAGGTTGTCATTACTGGCCCTCCTCCCGTGCAGGTGCTCGATGTGGCTGGACCGCTTGAGGTGTTTGCGAGCGTTGCGGGCTACGAGGTGGTGGTGGGTTCGTGGGACGGCAGCAGATCGCTTGCGACCAGCCGCAACGTGGCGTTTACGAATGCTGTTCCGCTGAAGGAGCTGAAGGGACCGATCGACACGCTGGTGGTGGCGGGAGGACCGGGAGCGGAGAGCGGAATCTATGACAGCTCTTACCTCGCGTGGATTGCGGAGGCGGCGGGCTGTTCGCGGCGCGTTGCGGCGATCTGTACGGGTGCGTTTCAACTCGCCGCGGCGGGGCTTCTGGATGCGAAGGAGGCAGTGACGCATTGGGATTTTTGCGACCGGCTGGCGCGCGAGTTTCCGAAGGTGATCGTGAAGCCGGATCCGATCTATCTGCGGGACGGCGCGATTTATACGTCGGCGGGAATTACTGCGGGTATTGATCTATCGATTGCGCTGGTGGAAGAGGACCACGGTCACAAGGTGGCGCTGGAGGTTGCGCGCAAGCTTGTGATGTTTCTGGTTCGTCCGGGAGGGCAGGCGCAGTACAGCCATATGTTGTCGCACCAGGCGTTGAACTCGCAGCCGCTGAGGGAGCTGCATGTGTGGATGCTCGAGCATCTGCGGGAAAATCTTACGGTGGAGAGGCTGGCGGAGCAGATTGGGATGAGTGCTCGCCACTTCACGAGAGTGTGTCTGCGTGAGACAAAGATGAATCCGGGGCAGTTCGTGGATCGAATGCGCGTGGAGGCGGCGCAGCAGATGATCGACAGCTCTTCGATGGGACTGAAGCAGGTTGCGGATGCGTGCGGCTTTCAGTCGGCGGAGTCGATGCGGCGAACGTTTCTTCGCGTGATTGGGATCACTGCCGGGGAGTATACGAGGCGATTCAAGCGAGGCGTTGAGGCTGGCTGAGGCGGTCCTCAATAGGAGGTTTGTGTTGTGCAGCTGGTTTGTGAGAGTGCATCCGGCTATGGCTGCTTGTCGGACATGGAGGGGGGTGGGGCTCCGGTGTCCCAGTGGGTGGGTTGGCTGGTCATGGTGAGGTGGAGTTCGCCGCCGGCCATGAGTTGGTCGTGGGTGAACCAGGAGCGTGTGTAGGGTTTGCCGTTCCAGGTGGCGCTGGCGATGTAGAGGTTGGTGGGTGAGGTGTTCTCGGCGACTACGGAGAAGGTCTTGCCGTTGGCGAGGGTGAGGGTGGAGCGGGGGAAAGTAGGGGAGCCGATGAGGTAGACGTTCTGCGCGGCTACGGGGAAGAAGCCCATCTGGTTGAAGACGAGGAAGGAGCCCATGGCTCCGGAGTCGTCGTTGCCGGGGAGGCCGGCGAGGCCGGTGTGGTAGCTCTTGGGCAATATGGTGCGGATGGTTTTGGCGGTGCTCGATTGTTCGCCGATCCAGTTGTAGAGGTAAGGCGAGAGGAAGCCGGGCTCGTTGCCTACGTCGTAGCGGTAGCGGCTGTGCTGGCTGTTGGGATCGAAGACGGGAGCGAAGAAGAGGTCGAGGCGCTTTTTGAAGAGGTCCTTGCCGCCGATCTGCGCGATAAGGGAGCGGATGTCCTGGGGGACGTAGAGGGAGTAGGTCCAGGTTCCGGCCTCGTAGAAGTTGTCTTGATACCACGTGCCGACGAGGTGGGGGTTGAAGGGCTCTTTCCAGGAGCCGTCGTCGTGCTTCATCCAGATGAAGCCGGTGATGTCGCCGTCTTCGGTGTGGTCGACGGCGTCGGCGCGCCAGAGTTTTTTCCAGTTGCTGGCGCGGTCGGAGAAGAGTTTTGCGTCGGCGGTGTGGCCGAGGCCGCGGGCCATGACGGCGACGGCGTAGTCGTTGGCGTAGTACTCCATGGAGCGGGAGCCGGGACGGTCGGGGCCGCCGATGGGGTCGCTGTTCTCGATGGAGAGGTAGCCGAGGGATTTGTAGTCAGCCATGTCGCCGCGGCCGAAGCGCATGGGCTCGGGGGAGTCGGCGCCGGCGTCGTAGCGGAGGGCTTTGTAGACGCGCTCCCAGTCGAGGCCGGGGAGGTGCTTGACGTAGGCGTCGGCGAACATCATCTCGGCGTCGGAGCCGCCCTGGGTTCGGCCGGAGTAGTTTCCGGCGCGGCCGTCGGGGAAGAAGCCGTCGTGGTCCTGGATGTCCATGAGCGCCTGAAGGATTTCAGTCACGCGCTGCGGGGCTACGAGGGTGAGGAGCGGGGTGGAGGAGCGGAAGGTGTCCCAGATGCAGTAGAAGTCGTCGTAGGTGGGGGCGGTGGATTGCCAGAGGGGGTTTTCGCCGGTGCGATCGACGGGCATCAACATCGAGTGATAGAGGCCGGTGGAGAACTGCTGGCGTTCGTCGGGCGTGCCTCCGGTGATCTTGATGGTGGAGAGCTCTTTGTTCCATGCGGCGACTGCGGCTTTGCGGGTGGCGTCGAAGTCGAAGCCGGGGACTTCGGTGAGGGCGTTTTGTTTGGCTTGTTCGATGGAGATGAAGGAGAGGCCGATCTTAAAGGTGACGGGCTTTGCGCCGGGGGCGAAGGTGAGGTAGGCCCCGGTGCTCACGAAAGGCGCGGGGTGCGGCATGGTGACGAGCGTGTAGGGCATGGAGTAGCGGGCGCGCTTGCTGCCGGGGACAGGGGCTTTGCCGTCCTCCCATGTGCCGCTGGAGATGGCGGGGGTGTCGGCGATGAGGTAGAAGAAGACGCGCATGGGGACGGTCTGGATGTTCCAGCCCATGACGGAGGACTGGACGCCGGCGATCTCGGTGGGGGAGAGGATGTGTACGTCGGTCGAGTAGAGGACCTGGCCCTCGTTGTAGCGATGAGGTGAGTCGTGGATCTTCATCAGCATGTGGCCGACGTCGAGGAGGAGGGTGCGGTCTTTGCCTTCGGGATATGTGAAGCGGTAGACGGGCGTGCGGCGGGCGGTGGTTAGTTCAGCCTTGATGCCGGACGCGGCGAGCTTCACGGAGTAATAGCCGACCTCGGCGTGCTCGTCGGCGCGGGGCGAGGAGGCGTGGGTGGGGTCGGCGGGGCCGAGTTGGGGCTGGACGAGAATGTTGCCGTACTTGGGGCCGCCGCCGGTTCCGGAGACGTGGAGTTGGGAGAAGCCGTGGAGGTCGCCGTGGGCCTCCCATCCGGCGTTGCTCTCGTTGGTGCCGTAGTCGGGGCCGGGCTTGGCCATGCCGAAGGGGAGGGTGGGGCCGACGAAGACGTTTCCGCCCTTGTCGGCGCCGAGCATGGGGTCGATGTCGGAGGCGGTCTGGGCGTAAAGGGGGGCGTGGAGGAACGGGGCCGTGGCGAGCGTGAGGAGGGATGCAGCGCGCAGGAAGAGATTTGGCATACGCTTGCCAATCTAAATCTTTCTTCAGCGCTAACGTGTGAATGATTTTTAGGACGGCTGTCGGTTTTAGTGCACCTGGGCCTGACCTTGAGCTTCGTGGCCTTGCGATTTGGTACTTTGCGCTTCGGTGATTTGCACTTCGGGAGTGCGGTCGAGGTGTTTGATGAGCAGGACTTCGTTGCCGATCTCGTTGTAGAGGAGTTCGTCGACGGTCCCTTTGGCGAGGAGGAGTCCGAAGCCGCCGGGGCGGAGGCCCTCCTCTTCGCGTTTTTGGATGTGTTCGATGGGATCGGAGCCGGGTTGGGCGATGATGTTGGGGCTGAGGGATTCCTGACGGAAACCGGAGCCTGGGTCGCGGACGTAGAAGACGAAGGCGCGGCTGGTGCGGATGGCGGTGACGTCGATCCTCTGCTGGGAGTTGAACGCGGCGCCGTGCTCGATGGCGTTGAGGAGTATCTCGCGGAGTCCGTGGAGGAGCTCCTGGCGCATGTCTTCCTCCATCTGGGTGCTGAGCTCGCGGGCGAAGGTCATGAGGCGCTCGGCGGTGAGGATCTGGCAGTTGGCGCGGACGGAGACCCAGCCGGGGCGGGCGGAGAGGACCTGAATGTCGTCCTCCCGGGGGTCGCTGGAGGCGGCGTCGCGGGCGATGGCGGCGATGGATTCGGGGTCGAAGGGGGCGGTGAAGCAGGCGAAGACGTGGGCGCGGAGTGCGGCGATGACCTCGTCGGGCGTGCTGCTGGGGGCGAGGGAGATGCACTTGATGGCGGGCCGGATGTGGCGCATCTCGTCGAGCAGGGCGAGGTCTTCTTCGAGGGTGGTGCCGGGGCTGGTGATGGCGATGGCGAAGGACTGCATGCGCATGCGCTGCAGAGCGCCGACGGGACCGGCTGCATATTCGATGGGGAGACCGGAGGCGGCGAGGATGTCTCCGATGGAGTGGGTGACGGGGTTGTCGCTACCGATGACGAGGATACGGCTCATTGGTGAGGCTCCTGGCGCGTGAAGTGGGTGGTCCTGTTTCCGTGCTGGAGAAGGCCTGGGGAAGATGATAGCCGATGGCGGCGGGTAATAGGTCGAATGACTGCGGCGGGTTTGCGGGGAGGAGGGTATGGTGGGGGGACTGCCAGTATTTTTGCGAGGTCGGGTGTTGAGGATGCGTGCTGTTGTGGCTGTTGTGGTGTTGTGTTCGATGCCTTTGTTGGCGCAGAGCCGGAGTGCTCAGAGCAGGACCGAACAGGACAAGGTGGTTCATCTGAACCAGATTCAGGTGGTGGGGACGCACAACAGCTACAACATGGGGTTTGCTCCGAGCGAGGGGAAGTACTTTGAGGAGCACTACGCGAAGGCGTATCACGGGCTGGAGTATCACCACCAGACGCTGACCGAGCAGTTGAACGCGGGCGTGCGGCAGCTGGAGCTGGACATCGTGCAGGACCCCGCGGGCGGGAGGTTTGCGCACCCGAAGATCGTGGAGCTGACGAAGGAGGCGGGGCTGCCGGCGGATACGGAGTTCGATCCGAAGCACGAATGGATGAAGCCGGGGTTCAAGACGCTGCACCTGGGGGATCTGAATCAGCGGAGCAGCTGCGTTCTGTTTACGGAGTGCCTGAAGGAGGTGCGCGCGTGGTCGAAGGCGCACAAGGGGCATGTTCCGGTGTTCTTTCTGATCGAGGACAAGCAGGGGAGGGTGAGCCAGCTTCCGGGAGCGGTGACGGCGGAGCCGTGGACGGCTCCGACGTGGGATGCGATGGACGCGGAGATACGGTCGGTGTTCCGGGAGAGCGAGATTGTTACTCCGGATAAGGTGCGCGGGGGCGCGGCGACGCTGGAGGAGGCGGTGCTGGCGGGGAGGTGGCCGACGCTGGCCGACGCTCGGGGCAAGGTGGTGTTTCTGCTGTACAACAGGAAGTCGGCTCCGGGGTATCTGGAGGGCCACGCGATGATGAAGGGGCGCGTGCTGTTTGTGAACGGGCGGCCGGGTGGGCCGGAGGCTGGGTTTGTTGAACAGGATCAGGGTAAGGCGGATGAGATTGCTGCGCTGGTGAAGAAGGGCTACCTGGTACGGACGCGCGCGGACTTCAACACGGATCAGGGACGGACGAACGATACGGCTCGGAGGGACGAGACGCTGAAGAGCGGGGCGCAGATGGTGAGCACGGATTTTCCCGTGAGCGAGCCTGCGAAGTGGACGGGGTATATAGTGGGGTTGCCGGGTGGGGTGGCGGCGCGGTGCAATCCGGTGAATGCTCCGACGGGTTGTGTGGATGGGCTGGTGGAGGGGAAGGGAAAGTAGCGCAAAGCTTGCTGCACTTCTTTTAATTACTCCATTTGGGGAGTTTGAGGGCTTTAGAGTCTGTCGATTGCATCTAACAGGATGTGAAGGCGAGGTGGGATGAATACAGGTGAGGTAGTGCGAGCATGGGGGAGGATTCTCTCCGGCTATAAGCCCTCGCTTTCGATTGAGATCACAAAGGAGTGTCCGCTGCGTTGCCCTGGGTGCTATGCGTTTGACGCGGCGCACCTGGGCGGCGAGGGGAGTCTACGCGAGCTCTCGGACTTCAAGGGCGATGAGCTGGTGGGAAAGATTCTGGCGATCGTGGATGCGGAGAAGCCGCTGCACGTGTCGCTGGTGGGAGGCGATCCGCTGGTGCGGTATCGCGAGGTGGAGCGGCTGCTGCCGGAGCTGGAAGCACGCGGCGTGCATACGCAGGTGGTGACCAGCGCGTTTCGTACGATTCCGGCGGAGTGGAGCAGGTTTAAGCGGCTGAATGTCGTGGTGTCGATCGATGGCTTGCAGCCGGAGCATGACGAGCGGCGAAAGCCGGCGACGTATGAGCGGATTCTGAAGAGCATCGCGGGGGCGAAGGTGACGATTCACTCGACGATTACGGGGCAGATTGCGGCGCGCCCTGGATACATCGAGGAGTTTGTGCGTTTCTGGAGCGAGAGGCCGGAGATCAATAAGATTTGGTTCAGCCTGTTTACTCCGCAGGTGGGAGCGACGGGCGAGGAGCTGCTGACGGCGGAGCAGAGGCGCTTTGTGGTGGAGGACCTGCGGCGGCTGCGGCTGCTGTATCCGATTCTGGATATGCATGAGTCGCTGATCAACGAGATGCTGACTCCACCGCGGAGCCCGGAGGCGTGCGTCTTTGCGCGGACGACGCATACGATCTCGGCGGATCTGAAGACGAAGATTACGCCGTGCCAATTCGGGGGTGAGCCGGACTGCTCGCAGTGCGGGTGCATCGCGTCGATGGGGCTGGCGGCGGTGGGGAACCATCGCGTGCTGGGGCCGCTGACGGCGGGGCAAATCTTCTTTGCGTCGGACCGGGTGGGGGAGATGTGGCGAAGGATGAAGAAGCCGTTCGCGGGGACGAGCGAGAAGCAGGAAGAGGCGGCGGTGTTTACGATTCTCGAGGGATGAGTCTGGACCGTTCCAATTGATTTTCTCGAGCGTGAGGACGAGGATTCCTTCAACAGAATGGTTGGAGCTTCGCTCGAATGATCCCACTCATGCCGCGATGATCCGCGTCCTGAATGGGGCACCCGTCGATGGATGTTGAGGGGTGGGTGAGGGATTAGAGCGTGGCGATGCTGAGTTTTGTGTCGGCGTGCTTCCAGGCTTCTTTGAAGCTGGCTTCTGACTTTGCGGCTTCGGCGGTCTTCTTCTGTGCGAGCTGAGCCTGCCATAGGCCGTAGAGGGCGCGGCCGCTGCCTGGGTCGATTTCGAGCTCGCGGGCGAAGACGGCCTCGGCTTCGGCGGGCTGATGGTTGCGGAGATAGGCTCCGCCGAGAGATTCGCGGACGGGGTAGTACCAGTCGGCGGGCTCGTTATAGGTGAAGGAGTCGTTGAGGGCGACGGCCTTCTGCCAGACGGCGATGGCCTGGGGGAGCTTGCCCTGCGCTTCGAGGATGCGGGCGTCGAGCACGTCGAGAGCTAGCTGGAAGGCAGACTTTGCGGGATTGAGAAAGTCGGGGATGGCGTCGGCGGGGAGCGTGTTGAGGTGCTGGGCGAGTAAGTCGCGCTCTTTTTTGGCTTCGTCGAGCTTGTGTTGCGCGGCGAAGGCGTTGCCGCGGGCGTAGTGCCAGAAGGCGGTGAGGGTCTTGAGGCGCGGCTCGGGCATGGGCGAGGCGAGGATGGTGGACCACTGGTGGAAGCGGACGAGCATCCAGGGTTGGGTTGGGGTGAACCACTCGGTCTCGGGGTGCTCTTTGGTTGCGGGAAGAACCTTTGCGACGAGTTCTGCCGAGGCCTTCTGGGTGCAGGCGTTGTCGCCTTCCATGGCGCAGGCAGCGGCGAGGAAGTGGATGTTGTGAACGTAGTACATGTTGTAGTACATGTTCGTGACCTGCTCGATGTGCTGCGACTGGAAGTAGGCCTGGTCAGCGGCGACGGCGCGCTTGTTGGCGAGCTCGGAGCCCTTGAAGTTGCCGGTGCGCTGATAGGTGTGCGCGGGCATGTGGACGAGATGGCCGGCTGCGGGCGTGGCGTCTTCGAGGAACTTTGCTGAGGCGAGCGCGATCTCCGGGTTGGGCGAGGACTCGGTGGCGTGGATGAAGAGATGGTTGGCGCCGACGTGGCTCGGGTCCTTCTTCAGGACGGCCCGGAGCGTGGAGAGGATCTCGTTGGTGTGCGGAGCGGGGGAGCCGTCGGGATTCCAGAGCTTCCACGGGTTGAGGTCCATGAGCGCCTCGGCGTAGAGGGTCGCGGCGTCGAGGTCGTTGGGGTACTTTGCGGCGAGGGACTTCATCGCTTCGGCGTACTCGGGGCCGCGGACGACGATTTTGTCGCCGGTGCCGGTGTAGCGCGTGGAGAGAGCGGCGATGTAGTCACGCTCGACGGGTGTTTTGGCGAGTGGCTTCGCTTTGGACAGAGCGTCGATGGCCTGCTGGGCGCGCTGATGGCCGATGTCGATGTCGTTGTAGTTGGGGCCGACGGCGAGGGCGACTCCCCAGAGCGGCATGGCGGCGGCGGGGTCGAGGGTAGCAGCTCGCTGGAAGGAGCGGCGGGCTTCGTCGTGGTTGAAGGCCCAGATGTAGTCGAGCCCTTGGTTGAAGTATTTCTGCGCCTCGGGGCCTGAGGTGCGTATGGTGTGGCTGGAGTTGCCGAGTCCTTGGATGAGGGGGACGGGACGATGGTCGTCGTGCGACATCTGCATGGTGCTCTGGGCAAGCAGGGATGAGGAGAGGAGAAGTGCGGCGAGCGGGAGGGAGACGGGGGCCTTCATGAGCGTCCTCAAGGACTTCGGCGGCTTGCAGCAGTTCCATTGTGCAGCAAAAAAATGGGCAACGGGTGGAAGTAGAGTGCTGAAAAAGTGCCGGGCTGGCGGCTCTGAATGGGCTGCAAAACTAGTGGTTTCCCCAGTTGTGGTGAATTTGCGGGTAGTGGAGACTGAGGGGACGCAAGAGCGAGAGTACGGGCACATCGGGTTGGGGTCTGACCGGAGACGATGCAGGCAATGAAACGAGCTGGCTCGCTGGATCCGTCCATTGGATCGAAGTGTTTGCGGACTCGAGGGCCATCAACGCAAATCCAAGCGAGGTGTTTCGATGAGCCGGTCAACCAGCTTCTTCGGTAGAACGTATTTGCGAGTCTTATGGCTTGGGCTGCAGCTGTTCGTCGTTGGGACGATGGTGTTGGCGCAGACCAAAGCGGCTCCTCCTCCGGTGATGCATCCGACGGAGGCGGACCGGAAGACTCTGCCGATCAAGCAGCCTGTGCCGGCTACGATTACCACGCTCGATGCGCGGCAGGCGAAGCTTCCCGCACGATTTGATATCACCGCTCCGCAGGGTGCGCCGAATGTGCTGATCATCCTGATCGACGACATGGGGTTCGGGCAGTCGAGCGCGTTTGGCGGGCCGATTCATATGCCTACGATTGAGCAGCTGGCTGCGAATGGGCTTCGCTATAACAACTTTCATACGACGGCGCTGTGTTCGCCGACTCGGGCCGCGTTGATGAGCGGGCGCAATTCTCACATGGTGAACATGGGCGCGATCGCGGAGATTGCGACATCGTTTCCGGGCAACACCGGCATGACGCCGGACTACGCGGCGCCGATTGCGAAGATGCTGCGGTATAACGGCTACTCGACGGCGCAGTTTGGCAAGAACCATGAGACGGCTACGTGGGAGATAAGTCCTTCGGGACCGACGGATCGGTGGCCTACGCGGCAGGGCTTCGACAAGTTTTATGGCTTTATGGGCGGCGAGACGAACCAGTGGGATCCGAGTGTTTATGAGGACTTGACGAAGATTGAGGTCCCGCACACACCGGGCTATCACTTCATGAACGACATGACGAATCATGCGATCTCGTGGATCCAGTATGAGAAGTCGCTGACTCCGGACAAGCCGTTCTTTATCTACTTTGCCCCGGGCGCGACGCATGCTCCGCATCATGTGCCGAAGGAGTGGTCGGATAAGTACAAGGGAAAGTTTGACCAGGGGTGGGACAAGCTGCGCGAGGAGACGCTGGCGCGGCAGATTCAGCTGGGCGTGGTGCCTGCGGGGACGAAGCTCGCTCCGAAGCCTGAGTTCATCAAGGACTGGGACACGTTATCGCCGGATGAGAAGAAGCTGTTCGCTCGCGAGATGGAGATCTTCGCGGGCTTCGGAGAGTATACGGATCACGAGATTGGCCGCATGATTGATGCGATCAAGGACATGGGCCAGCTGGACAATACGTTGATCTTCTACATCGTCGGGGATAACGGAGCGAGCGCGGAGGGCGGCGCGAACGGCCTGTTCAACGAGAACACGTACTTCAACGGCGTGAATGAGCAGGTTCCGGAGATTCTGAAGCATCTGGATGAGCTGGGTGGGCCGAAGTCGTATAACCACTATGCTGCGGGGTGGGCGGTTGCGGGCGATACTCCGTTTACGTGGACCAAGCAGGTGGCGTCGAGCTTTGGCGGGACGCGGAATGGGATGGTGGTCTCGTGGCCTCAGGGGATTCAAGCGAAGAACGAGGTGAGGTCGCAGTTCGGGCATGTCATCGATGTTGTTCCTACGGTTCTCGAGGTGGTGAAGGTGCCGCAGCCGAGCGAGGTGGATGGAATCAAGCAGACTCCGATCGAAGGCGTGAGCATGGTGTATACCTTTGCGGATGCGAAGGCTCCGTCGCGGCACACGACGCAGTACTTTGAGATGGCGGGCAATCGCGCGATCTATCACGACGGCTGGCTTGCGGGGACGGTGCATAAGGCTCCGTGGGAGCCGAAGCCGCGCGCGACTCTGGAGAACGACAAGTGGGAGCTGTACCAGGTGACGGATGACTTCAGCCTGACGAAGGATCTTGCGGCGTCGCAGCCGGCGAAGCTGAAGGAGATGCAGGCTCTCTTTATCAAAGAGGCAGTTGCGAATCATGTGCTGCCGATCGACGACCGGACGATCGAGCGGTTCGATTCTGTGACGGCGGGACGGCCTGACCTGATGGGTGACCGGACTGCGCTGACGGTGTACGCAGGGATGAGCGGCATCTCGGAGAACGCCTTCATCAATACGAAGAACACGACGCACACGGTTACGGCGGAGATCGAGGTTCCGAACGGGACGGCGAACGGTGTCGTGATGGCGCAAGGCGGGCGCTTCAGCGGCTGGTCTCTCTACGTGAAGGATGGCAAGCCTGCGTACACGTACAACTGGGTTGGCTTGAAGGAGTTCACGGTCACAGCGACGAAGGCGCTGTCGCCGGGCAAGGCGACGCTGCGGATGGAGTTTGTGCGGGAGGGCGAGAAGCTGGGATCGGGGGGAACGGCCCGCCTGTTTATCAATGGCGAACAAGTGGGTGAAGGAAAAATAGAGAGCACAAACGGAATGCTTGTCGCCCTCGACGAGGGCGCGGATGTCGGAACGGATCTGGGTACGCCGGTGAGCGCGGCGTATGAGAGCCCGTTTGCGTTCAATGGGACGGTGCGCTCGGTAAGGATCAATATCACGCCGTCGCACCTGAGCCCGGAGTCGCAGGCGGAGCTGGATGCGCAGCGGGCGAAGGCGTTGGAGTCGAAGCAGTAGGCTGCGCGCGCCGGACGAGCGCGAAGTATCGATAAAGAAACAGGTTTCTCCACCCCGTTCGAAATGATGCCTCTGCGATTACCCACCGGAAAGCGTTCGAGCTCGAATGATCCCACATCTCAGAATCGAGACCCGTTCGACTTCGCTCAGGGCAGGTTGTGGGGCACCCGATTTCTGGACTAGACAGGGATAGCCTTCGCGGGCTTCGGCTCCATCCAGAGCTTGCCTGCGGCGGCGAGGAGGAGGACGAGGGCGGCGCAGAGGGCGAAGACCTGGCGGACTCCGATGTAATGGGTGAGGAGGCCGGAGAGGATAAGGCCGGCGATCTGGGCGGCGAAGACGATGGACATGAAGGTGGAGCCGACGCGGCCCATCAGCTCGGGCGGGGTGGCCTGCTGGAAGAGGGTCTGCGAGGGCACGATGATTCCGGCGACCGAGAAGCCGATGATGAGATTGCCAAGGACGGTGGACCAGATCTGGGTGAGCGCGGTGAGAAGGATGAGGCCGGCGGCGATTCCGCAGAGGCCGGAGTAGACCTGCAGGGTGTTGGAGAGGCGCTTGCCGAAGGTGTTAAGGCCGTTGATGCCGATGAGCATGCCGAGGCCGATCATGGCGGCGACGACGCCAAAGGCTCGGGTGGAGGCGTGGAGCGAGTCGCGCACGTAGACGGCGATGAGCGGGCCGAAGCAGCCGATGACGAACATTCCCGCGGCCATCGCGAGGATGACGAAGAGCAGAGCCGCGTGATGGAGGATGAAGTCGACGCCCTGCTTCATGTCGAGCCAGATCTGGCCGAGAGTGGAGGTGTTCTGCGGAGCGGCGGCTTGATCGGGAGATTGCGCGGTTGCGGGTCGTGTAGTGGCGACGAAGGTGAGCGAGGCGATGAGCAGAGCGGAGCCGACGAAGCTGGCGGAGTCGAGGAGGTAGCAGCTGGTGGGGCCGAAGGAGGCGACCATGAAGGACGCGATAGCCGGGCCGACGATGCGCATTCCAAACATAACCTGCTGCATGAGAGCGTTGGCGGAGCGGAGGCCGTGGAGTGGGACGGCGGAGCGGATGGCGACTCCCTGGGCGGGCGAGAAGAAGCTGGAGACGACGGAGATGGCGGCGAGGATGGCATAGAAGTGCCAGGGCTGGCGCGCGACGATGAGCAGGAGAACGAGCGCGGCGCGGATGGAGTCGCTTGCAACCATGGTGGGCTTGAGCGGCCAGCGGTCGACGAAGACTCCGGCGAGGATGCCGAGGACGGCGATGGGGAGCATGTAGGCGATCTGCACGCCGGTGACCTGCTGGGCGGTGGCGTGGAGCGAGAAGGTGAGGACTCCGATGACGGCGAAGAGGGCGAGGAAGTCGCCGAAGACGGAGACGATCTGGGCGTACCAGAGACGGCGCAGCATGGGGTAGCCGAGGACGTCGCGCATGGAGAGCGGCGCTGGGAGTTCGGGGTCGATCGGCGGGGCTGCGGGTTGGGCGGTGGTTGTGCTCATCTTATGTAGACGTGTAAAGAGTTGTTGATATTGGATGGTGAGGGCGAGTTTGGGATGCGAATATTCACGGCAGGTGCACTGACTAACAGACGCAAAGATATCCGACGCCCGTCGGCCATTGGGGCCCGCGAATGCGGGAGTCGAGTGCAATTCTTTGTCCCTTATGCGGAGGCTTTGACCAGCCTGCGTCGCGGCAATGCGAAGCCGGCGGCGATCATCCAGAGGTATCCGGGGAAGCGGGTGAGCGGGATGAGGGGGAGGAGCTTGATGTTGATCATTTGGAACCAGCTGAGTTCGCCGATGATGGCGAGGACGAGCCCCGCGACGACGAGCCACTTCGGCAGCAGGCGGTGGAAGGCCGCGGTGACGGAGACTCCTGCGAGCAGGATGCCGAAGGGGACCGAGAAACCGGGGCCTCCGAGGCCGAAGGAGATGCGGTAGAGCGCCTGGGTGAGCGCGGGGTCGTCCGCGACGCCGGGGTAGGTCATCGCCCAGAGGATGGAGGAGGTGATCATGATGTTGGTCGCGGTGAGGAAGCCTCCGAAGAGGGCGATGTGCGTGCCGGCGGCGCGGACGCCGAGGAAGCGGAGCTGGCTGACGACGGTCGCGGTGAAGATGCCGAGCGGGATGGCGGAGCCGAACTGGAGGAAGGCGCAGAGAAGGACTCCGGACTGGCGGCGGGAGAAGAAGTCGACCATCTGGGCGATGGTGGCGGCGGGGCCGGGGAAGTACGGGGTTCCTCCGAATGCGGTGACAGGAAAGAGTGCAGCGACGAAGAGCGCGACGAAGGCAAGGGCGACGAGTCCGAGGTGGGGGCCGCGGAATCGGAGTGTGGGAGTCTGCTCGAGGGTCGAGGTCATTGGAGTTTCCTCCTTGGGTCGATAATTACAATTGTTAATGATTATGCTTGTCAATGATTGGATTCATGAAAGAATTGACATCATGCGGAAGCAGGGCGGTCCTAGGGGTGATTCGGCGGGGTTCCTGATCGCGCAGGTGGGGGCGCATGCGGCTTCGCGGTTTGGCGAGGCGTTGAAGCCACATGGGCTTACGCCGCACGATGCGGGTATTCTGCGGCTGCTGTCCCATTCGCCGGGGCTCTCGCAGCAGGAGTTGGCGAAGCGGCTGAGGATGCATGCGAGCCGTCTGGTGGGGGTCCTGGACGATCTGGAGGAGCGGAAGCTGATTGAGAGGCGGCCTTCTGAGACGGACCGGCGTTTCTATGCGCTTCATCTTACGAAGAACGGCGAGTCGGCTTTGGGGGTGATCGGGCAGGTGGCGCGTGAGCATCATCGCTCGCTGCTTGTGAGTTTGAGTGAAGAGGAGCGCGCGAGCCTGGCGGCGATGCTGTCGCGCATTGCGGAGCAGCAGGGACTGACGCCGGGGGTGCATCCGGGGTACAGCAGGGGCGGCGACGCAGCGAACGACACGAAGGTTCCTTAGACCTGCATGCTGCTTCCTTTGGCAGAATGGTGTGCATGTCGATGACGCGTCGTTCGCTGGTGGTGGGAGGGGCTGCGCTGACTGCGGCCTCGCGAGTGCATGGTTTCGCTCAGGCTGGGGGCGCTTTGACTGCCGGTGAGGTAGTGGAGCGCATCAAGGGCAAGGTGGGGATTCCGTGGATGACGGAGACGGTGGACCGGATTGTTGCCGGGTCGCCGGAGGTGCGGGTGAAGGGGATCGCGACGACGATGATGGCGACGCAGGAGGTGATGCAACGTGCAGTCGCGGCGGGGAGAAACATGATCGTGACGCACGAGCCGACGTTCTGGTCGCACATGGACACGACGAAGGAGTTGGAGGGCGATCCAACGTATGAGTTCAAGCGGAGGTTTATCGCGGAGCATGATGTCGCAGTCTTTCGCTTTCACGACCACTGGCACAGGATGACGCCGGATGGCATCAACGCCGGGATGATGCGGGAGCTGGGGTGGGAGAAGAATGCGGTGAGCGAGGGCTCGCACGAGTTTGTGTTCGATGCGACGACGCTGGGCGGGCTGGTAGAGACGATGGTGAAGCGGCTGAATGCGCACTCGATGCGCGTGGTGGGCGATGCGAAGATGCCGGTGAGGCGCGTGGTGGCGAACTGGGGCTATGCGAGCCTGATGCCGAATGTGATCAAGGTGGCGGCGCGGCCGGATGTGGACGTGGTGATCTGTGGCGAGACCCGCGAGTGGGAGCTGGTGGAGTATGTGCAGGACCAGGTGGCGTCAGGACTGAAGAAGGCGCTCATCGTCGTCAATCATGTGGCTTCGGAGCAGGCGGGGATGAAGTACTGCGCGGACCGGCTGAGGCCGATGGTGCCGGATGTTCCGGTGGAGTTTGTGGCGAGCGCGGAGCCGTTCTGGGTGGTGCGGGCTTAGTTGGGGAGCCTCTTCGCTTGGCGCATCGGGCTACGCTATCCAATAAATTTGAATTCTCTTTTAGTTCTATTGAATGGTTATCGGGGCCGATAACAATTGAGCATTTGCGATGGGAAGCGAGGAGCGATGCGGGCTTGTTTCCATGTTGGCCTTTCCATCAACCAGTGACGTAATGACAAATAAGTAAGTCTGACCGGACCGCAGCAGATCGGGCGGTATTGTCATCGAGGTCTTTGCCGTGCCCAACGTTGTTAAGGGAAAATACGCGACTGTGCCAACTGTGCCAATTGTGCCAACTGTGCCAATCGGCAATGTGCCAGTCGGCGATGTGCCAATCGGCAATGTGCTCGGCGGTGTGCCAATCGGCAACGGCGATGTCGTGCTCATGATGGCCACGGTATAGCCGAACGGGGTGCCAATCGCGGGCGGCTCCCAACTGAGTGTGACTGCTGTGCCGTTGATTGTGCCGGCAGTGAAGAGGTCGGCGCCGTTGATCTTCGGGTTCTGCACCGGTGAGATCAGCGGTTTGACTGTTGCGGTTGGCAGCGATGTGGTCTGACTATTGGTCAAAGTGACGCTCTGGGTTGTGCCTCCGGGCGCCGGAACAGCCACCGAAGCGCTCTGGCAGACGCGGAAGATACGTCTCCAGGTGGTGGGGAATGGATCGCTGTATTGCACGGTCCCGGCTTCCACATCGGTTGTCAAAGGCAGACTCGTAAAGAAAGGCGGAAGCGTGGAGCAGGAGGGTGAGCTGAAGATGCTGAAGATAGAGATACTGCTGTTCGCCTTGGTCCAGATGAGATCGATCGGGTTTGAGAGCGACACGTTTGGGCCGTCGGCGGAGATATAGGGTAGTACGGAGAGGTAGAAGCCGCCTCCCACAGCGGTCGGCGCCGTTGGTGCAATGTGATCGAACAGGGGCGGCCACGCGGAACCTTTGAGGCTGAGATTAATCGATGCTGGAACCGTGGGATTCAGTGCTCCGCTGATCGTATTGTGTCCGCCGGTGGTTAAGGACAGATTCGACAGCGTAAGCGCAGGACCCAATACGTATCCGTTGATGGATCCAAACGCAGCCGGTTCGTACTGCCTCACGAACCCATTCTTTATCACGGAAAAATCAAGGTTGCTGCCAATCCCAAATCCTCCGAAGAATGTGGTGGAACCTGGATTCGTCGAAGCCGAATAGAACGGCACTCTCGTTCCGAACGCATCGATTTGCAACAAACCGGGTGCAGCCGTCGCCTCCAAGGACGTGAAGTTGAAATTGATGTACGTGGTGGAGGTGGTCGGACTAGTGGCACCGGAGACTGGAACAAAGATGTCGCTGCCCATGTCGAAGGTGCTGCTGCTCGTCCAGTACGTGTCGCGAGGTCCAAGCTTCAACCAGTAGTATCCAGCGGGGACATTGGGAATCTCGAAGGTTCCATTCGTTCCGCCGGTTCCGGAGAAGGCCTTGAAGGAGCCATCCGGTTGCGGCACGAGAGCTGCAACGAAAGAGTTCAGGCGACTCAAGTCGAAGGGAGCATTTGTTGAGCCGCTTTGATTCCACAAGGTGTCGATGCGGCTGATGCGGATGGTACCGGATGGCGTCACCGCCCAGGACTGTGTCGCCGATGCTGCGCCTGAGGCGGTCGCAGTCACGGTGAAGCTGTTCGAAACCCGGGATTGTTGCGCAGTGGGTGTCCACGAGATCGTATTTCCGCTGAACGTCGCGCCGGTTGGTGCGCTGGTCAAAGAGAAGGTAACCGCAGTGCCGGTTGCCGCGACCTGGTAGGTGTAAGGCGATGCCTCAACAGCCTGCGTAACTGGCGCGCTGGTAAATACAGGCGCAGCCGGGGTCGGGGTTGTTTGATTTCCGCTACTGCAGGCCGTTAGCAGAAAGACGATCAGTGTGGCAGGTAAGACTTGGTATCGCAGCAAGATGCATTCCCCAGGCAGGTCGGCTCTTCGCTCGATGTAGGCATAAGGGCACCTGTTTCGTTAGGTTCGTGGTGGCAGTTGGATCATTTTCAGGGCGTCGTTGTCGAATTTCAAGAAAAAACTTTGATGGCCCCGGAAATCGTGTTTGCGATTCCCGGGGCCATTGTCATTTCCTTGCAGACGGCCCGTAAGCCGAATTCTGTTTTAGATGATCATTCCTCTACGCGACGCATTACTGCGGCGCTTTAGCAACCTACCCGCAGGTTTCGGCTTCCTTCGAGCTTTCGCTCTCCGGACTCTCCGCCTGGGCGCATCGGGCCGATACGCCTCGGCCGCCTGGAGAGTGGCGGCTGAATCCCTGCCTATTTGGTCTTGCTCCGTGTGGGGTTTACCATGCCGCGCCTGTTACCAGTCGCGCGGTGCGCTCTTACCGCACCTTTTCACCCTTACCCCTCCTCGCTTGCGCTCGGTGAGGCGGTATGTTTTCTGTTGCACTGGCCGTCCGGATGCCTTGAAGCATCCGTCCCGGACGTTATCCGGCACACTGCCCTGCGGAGTTCGGACTTTCCTCCCCCGCTCGACCGCTTGCGCGGCGAGCGGCAGCGATCATCCGGCCGCCTGCAGGTTTAAGTGTAGCGCAGCGAGTGGATGGCGGAAAAACGTCGAGGGTAGGATGCCGTTGCCGCCGGGGAACAGAAACTTGAAGCTGGCCCAGCCGCCCAGCGGTCTGCGATGCGTCCCTCCTCAGGAAGAACTGCCATTTCTGGGGCCTGGAAACGTATTTGTCCGGAGCCGGTGGCGTCCAGACGGGACAGCGGGGATTTCTGTCACGACATCATATCGCGAAGACGAGATTTGTGCCCTCCGCCGCAATCAAAATCGCTACAGTGGTGTGCGCGGACGAGCGTCAGGCGGTCGGCACGGCGACGACGAGACTGCAGGGCGCGAAGACTCAGCTGACGAATCTGCAAACGGAGTATGCGCAGGCTTCAGCGTCGCAGAAGCCTGAGCTGTTGCAGGAGATCAATGAACAGGAGCAGGTGGTTGCAAGTGCCCAGACACAGCTGGACCAGGCGAAACAGGCTTTGGCGGCATGCCTGGCGAGGAACCATCCTCCGGTCCGGAGGCCGCCGGTTGTCGGGCAGGATCGTTGAAGGTTTGAGATGATTTGTGCTGGCTGTTGAGGAGCCGGCGGAATGAACGTTATTGCGCTCTTACTTTCCCTGGTGATGTGGACCGGCGCTGCAGATCGCTTCGCCGGTCACTATGTTTTGGAGAATGCGCGTGAGATGGGATCGGAGCTGGTGTTGAAGCCCGGCGGCACCTTCGAGTACATGCTGGCTTATGGTGCGGCGGACTATACGGCCACGGGCAAGTGGCGTGTGGCGGGCGACAAGGTCGTGCTGGATACGAAGGTGCCTGAGGGGCCTCCGCTGAAGGTGCTGGAGACTACGATGGAGCGGACGCCGGATGTGCGGATTTGGGTCATGGGAAGGAACGGGCGGCCGGTGCCGAATCTTGACGTTCGACTGACGGCCTCGAACGGCGAGGCGACGGCGCGAACGGACTCCGATGGCATGGCGATCTTTCCCAACACGACGAATCCGAGGTCGGCGGTGGTGCACATTGTGGTGTATCACTTTGATTCGCCGCCGCTGGCGCTGAATTCGGCGCACAACACATTCACGCTGGAGATCAACGGCGACGTGATTACGACGGTTCCGTTCAAGGGCGAGGCGCTGAGGGTGAAGGGCGACACGCTGGAGATGACGTACTGGGACAAGACGAAACCGATGGTGTACCGGAGGCAGTAGGCGGTTTCGCGGTTCGGGAACGGTTCGGCGGCGAAATGCGTATGGGATGGGACGGATAGTCTCGCTTTGGATGGGGGAGGCTGGTAGTCTCATGCCATCCACTGATCAGAGTTGTGTGTAAGTTGCTGGAACGATATGGAATTCAAGGAAGCTCTCAAGATCGCGCTTCAGTCGCTTTGGGCGAACAAGCTGCGTACGATCCTGACGCTGCTGGGCGTCGTGATCGGCGTGGCGAGCGTGATTGCGGTCGTGACGCTGGTGAACGGCGCGAACGTGTATGTGGCCAGCAAGGTGAACAAGTACGGCGCCGATGTGTTCACGATGAGCAAGCAGCCCCAGATCATTACCAGCTACGAGCAGTATCGGGCGTTTCAGAAGCGCAAGAACATACTGCTCGCTGACTACAACTACGTCGCGGAGCACTGCCGGCGCTGCGAGCAGATTGGGGCGCAGCAGACGCAGACGGGCAAGATCGTGTATGGGACGCAGTCCTCGAAGGACACGATGATTCGCGGGCAGACGTGGGCGATGCCGGAGATGCAGAACCTGAATATCGTGCAGGGGCGCGGGTTTACTCCGACCGACGATGAGCACGCGTCGCGCGTGGCGCTGGTGGGGTCGGACATTCAGGAGAACCTGCTGAAGGGCGAGGACCCGATCGGCAAGGAGATCCGCGTGGACGGAGTGCCGTATACGATCATCGGCCTGGGCGAGAAGCAGGGCAAGACGCTGGGGCAGAGCCAGGATAACTGGGTTGCGGTTCCGCTGTCGGCGTTTCAGAAGACGTATGGGACGGCGAAGAGCCTGACCATTTATGCGAAGGCGGGGACGGGCGCAGAGGCGTTGGAGACGGCGAGCGATGAGGGGCGAGTGCTGCTGCGGTCGCAGCGGCACGACGCTCCGGGGGCTCCGGACAGCTTTACGCTCGAGACCAGCGACACGTTTGTGGGGCTGTGGAAGAGCATCAGCTCGGGTTTTGAGGCGGTCGCGGTGGCGATTGCGGGGATATCGCTGGTGGTGGGCGGCATCGTGATCATGAACATCATGCTGGTGAGCGTGACGGAGCGGACGCGAGAGATTGGCGTGCGCAAGGCGCTGGGGGCGCGGCGCGGCGATATTCTGCTGCAGTTTCTGATCGAGTCGGGCATGATGGCGCTGGTGGGCGGAGCGATTGGCGTGATTGGAGGCATGGGCGTGGCGCAGATCGTCACGGTACTGCTGGGCTTCCCTTCGTCGATTGCGATCTGGAGCATTTTTGCGGGGCTGGTGGTCGCGGCGAGCGTGGGGATCTTCTTTGGGGTGTATCCGGCGCGGAAGGCTGCGGATCTGGATCCGATTGTGGCTTTGCGGTCTGAGTTGTAGAGGCAGGGAGTAGGGAATAGGGAGTCGGGAGTAGAAAGCGAAAGAGCGAGAGAGCGATGACGGTTGGCGATCAGAGAGAAGCGGTGAAGATGGCGTTCGATCAGCTGCGCGCCAACAAGCTGCGCTCGGGGTTGACGATTCTGGGTATCGTGATCGGTGTGATTACGGTGATTGCGATCTCGTCGGTGATCAACGGGCTGAACTCGCAGGTCTCGGGCATGGTGGAGGCGATGGGGACCAACGTGCTTTGGGTGTTTCGGTTTCCGGTGATCGGGGTTCGGCCGACGACGGAGATGCTGACGCGCAAGCAGCTGACGATGGAGGACGCCGAGGCGATGGCGAAGCTTCCGCACGTGGTGGCGGTGTCGCCCTCGCTGCGGTATCAGAACTTTCAGTTCAACGCGGGGTCGGTGACGGCGAAGTACGGCAAACACAAGGTGGAGAGCGTGTCGCTGGAGGGCGACACGACGTCGTCGAAGGACGTGTACGACTGGGACATCCACGAGGGGCGCTACTTCACGGAGCAGGACCAGGAGCGCACGGCGAACGTGGTGGTGCTGGGGCATGACACGGCCGAGGACCTCTTCGGGTCGGAGAGCCCGATCGGGAAAGAGGTGCAGATCGAGGGGTTGACGTTCACGGTGGTGGGCACGCTGGAGAAGCAGAAGGCGGCGTTTGGCGGAGGGAAGAATCCTGAGGACAACTTTGCGTACTTCCCGATTACGACTTTTCACAAGCTGCATCCGGAGGTGTTGGACTACTGGATCAGCGTGAAGTTCGACGATCAGAAGAACAAGAACGCGGTGATCGATTCGATTACGGACCTGCTGCGGCGGCGCAGGAAGGTTCGGAACGAGGCGGAGGACAACTTTGCGATCTTTGGGGCGGACTCGATTACGCGGCTGTGGCAGCAGATTACGGGCTCGCTGTTTCTGCTGATGTTCGGGCTGTCGGCGGTGGGACTGATGGTGGGCGGGGTGGGCGTGATGAACATCATGCTGGTGAGTGTGACGGAGCGAACGCGGGAGATCGGCGTGAGGAAGGCGATCGGGGCGACGAAGAAGGTGATCCTGATGCAGTTCACGCTGGAGGCGATTACCCTGTGTGCGCTGGGAGGCGTGATCGGGATTCTGCTGGGCAGCGGACTGGCGATGGGGCTCCGCTACGTGCTGTCGTCGGAGGTCTCGGCGCTGTGGGTGTTTGCGGCATTCCTTTGCTCGTGCGGGATCGGGCTGGTGTTTGGAATCTATCCGGCTTGGAAGGCGGCGAATCTGAATCCGATAGATGCGCTGCGGTATGAGTAGGTCGGGCCTTTGGCCCTCCAGCTCTTTGGTTTATTCGGTTCCTGGAGCGTTGCCCCGGGCTGGTATCGAACAGGTCTTCGGCCCGTGGTTTCCTGTCTGCGAGGCAGACCGTCGGACCTGGTTTCCGTCTGCCACGTTAGACTAAAGAGGTGCTGGCAATCTGGATTGAGGGGATAACGGCGCTGCTGGCGCTGGCTGGGATCGCATACATGGTCCTTGCGCTTTGGGGGGCGCGAGATTTCAGTCATACGTGGCGCGGGCGTGGGGGGCACGGCGAGTTCGCTCCGGATGTCTCGATCCTGAAGCCGGTGAAGGGCGTGGACCAGAGGATGCACGCAGGGCTGGTGAGCCATTGCACACAGAAGTATGCGGGGCGGTTCGAGATCGTCTTTGGGGTCTCGAGCATGGATGATCCGGCGGTGGCGGAGATCGAGCGGCTGAAGGCAGAGTTTCCTGACTGCCCGATGCGGCTGGTGGAGTGCCGCGAACGGCTGGGGACCAGCGGCAAGGTGAGCAATCTGGTGCAGATGCTGCCTGAGGCGCGGTACGAGCACGTGCTGATCAACGACAGCGATATCCTGGTCTCGCCGCATTATCTGACGCGCATCATGAGCTGCTTTGGTGGTGCTCCCGACGCGAAGGGGAGGCATGTGGGGCTGGTGACGGCTCCGTACATTGGAAGGACGCCGGCGGAGCGGCCGGGGGTGTGGTCACGGCTGGAGGCGCTGGGCATCTCGACGGACTTCTTTGCGGGGGTGGTGACGGCGCGAAAGCTCGAGGGCGGGATACGGTTCGGGCTGGGCTCGACGCTGGCGACGACGAAGACGGTGCTCGCGAGTGCCGGTGGGTTGGAGCCACTGGTGGAGTATCTGGCGGACGACTACGAGATGGGGGCGCGGATCGCGCGGGCGGGCTACCGTGTGGAGCTTGCTGACGAGGTGGTGGAGACGGCGGTTCCGGCGTATGACTTTCGTGGATTTGCGGAGCACCAGCTGAGGTGGGCGCGCTCGACGCGCGACTCGCGGCGGCTAGGGTATATGGGGCTGGGCATCACGTTCTGCCTGCCGTGGGCGATCCTTACCTGCGTGGCGAGCGGCTTTGCGCTGTGGAGCTTTACGCTGCTGAGCCTTGCGGCGCTGGCGCGCGTGGCCGTTGCGCTGTCGGTTGGGGTTGGCGTGCTGCGGGACGGGCAGGTGCTGCGGGACCTGTGGCTGCTGCCGCTGCGCGATCTCTTCGCGCTGGGCTTCTGGGCGTGGAGCTTCGCCGACGATACGGTGGTGTGGCGCGGCGAGCGGTTCCATCTGCACGACGGGCGGCTGAGGAAGGCCGTCCGCATGGCCGACGTTGGGTAGGCGCGTCAGCACCGGCGAAGAGTGATTTGCCGTTCACCACTGCCCGGTGGTGGTTCGTCACATAAGGGGAACCCGAAGCGAGCGGGAGCGTAGTCCAAGCCAGTGATGCTCACCTTTGTGAGGTGATCCATGGCATGCTCTTCCGTCTTACGCTCCTGCGGACGAAGGCAGCCCCGGGCCTGGGCCTATGTTCCTGCCTTCGCAGTGCTTCTTCTCGCTATCTGCTATCCTCCGGCTCCTCTGAAGGCACAGCAGGGCGAGGAGGCGATGTCCCCGGCCGCGCACATTGCGCGTAATCGCGCGCTGATCGCGGATGCAGCCCGGCTGAAGCTGACGCCGGTGCAGATGGGAGGACTGTGGGCGCAGATGGGGTCGGACTACCAGGACCTGGGCGAGTTCGCGGACGCGGAGGCGGCGTATACGCGGGCGCTTAGCCTGCTGGAGCCGGTGACGGCAGGGCGGAAGGCCTATGGGATCACCTTGGGCAACCTGGGGTTGTTGTATGCGCTGACCCAACGCTACGATGTAGCTGAGAACTGCAACAAGCGCTCGTTGGCGGTTATGGAAGAGCTCGGCGATCCGCTGCTGATTGCGCGCGCGCAGGGCTATCTGGCCGATGTGTATCTTGCGATGGGCAGAAACAAGCAGGCGTTGCGGCACTCGTCGCTTGCCGTGAAGGCGTTTGAGACGCTTGGCAGCGCAAACAGTAATGAAAAGGGATCCATCCTGATCAGCTACGCCTATGCGAGCTGCCTGACCTCGCACTGCGAGGACGGTTTGAAGGCGGCGCGTGAGGCGATGAAGATCGTTCGCGCGTCGTTTGCTCCGGAGTCATTTCCTGCCGGACAGGCGCACGTGGCGCTAGGCTTCATAGAAGGAAAGACCGGCGAAGGCGAGGCGGCCGACGAGGATCTTCGCGAGGGAATACGGATCCTGCGGCTGCAGCTTCCTCCCTCGCATCCGTTGATGCTGCATGCACTGGAGACCTATCGCGACTTCCTTTCCGACCAGCATCGCGACGTCGAGGCGAAGCGGATCGCTGACGAGCAAAAGGCTGCTACGGATAGAACCTGCACCCAGTGCACGGTGAGCGTGCACGGCCTTCGTGTGCAGTAGGGCTGTGCCGGAGCGGCCCCCGATGCGGTAGGGGTGGTCGTTGAGGGCCGCTGATCTTTCTGCGCCTTTCGCTGGCTCGCGAGCGTAAAATAATTAGCGACAAGAACACCTAAGAGGACCTGTACCAACATTTTGGCGAACTACCTTATTACTGGAGGAGCGGGATTTATCGGCTCGCATCTGGCCCATGCGCTGGTGGCTCGCGGCGACCAGGTTCGTGTGCTCGATAACTTCGAGACGGGCCTGAGGAGGAATCTGGCCGGGATTCTGGACCGTGTGGACCTCTACGAGGTGGACCTGACCGATGCGGACGCTGTGCGGCAGGCCTGCGAGGGGATGGACTACGTGCTGCACCAGGGAGCGCTGCCCAGCGTACCGCGCAGCGTGAAGGAGCCTAGGCCGAGCCACGAGACGAACATCGGCGGCACATTCAACGTTCTGGAAGGAGCAAGGCTGGCGGGGGTGAAGCGCGTGGTGTATGCGGCTTCATCGTCGGCGTATGGGAATCAACCTGGGTTCCCGCGTGTGGAGACGATGGCTCCGCAGCCGCTGTCGCCGTATGCGGTGCAGAAGCTGACGGGCGAGTTGTACATGCAGGCGTACTGGAGGGTGTATGGCCTGGAGACGGTGTGCCTGCGGTACTTCAACATCTTCGGGGCGCGGCAGGTTCCGGACTCGCCTTACTCGGGGGTGATGGCCCGGTTCATCCTGATGATGATGCGCGGTAATCGACCAACAATCTTCGGCGACGGCGAGCAGGGCCGGGACTTCACACATGTGGACAATGTGGTGAGCGCAAACCTGCTTGCCATCGAGGCTCCCGCAACTTCTGTCGCGGGTCGCGTGTTCAATATCGCGTGCGGTGAACGACATACGCTCAACAAAACCTACGGGCTGCTCGCAACTTTACTCGGTTTTGCGCATCCACCTATATACGGGCCCGAACGGGAAGGGGACGTCCGCGACTCCCTGGCTGATATTCAAGCAGCCACCGAAGCGCTGGGGTATGTGCCGCGGATTGGCTTCGACGAAGGTTTGCGCCGCACCGTCGCATGGAATCGCGACGAATTTGCTGGTCAGGAAGAGAAGAGTGACGTCGACAAAATTCGTTGAATCGCCGCAGGTTGCAAGTGGATTTGAACTGGGGCAGTGGATGCAGGCAGTGGAGCGCCGTACGGCGCGAGTGGGGATCATTGGCCTGGGATATGTTGGGCTGCCGCTGACGCTGTTGTTTAGCGAGGAGCGCTTCCGAGTGACGGGCTTCGACATCGACCTGAACAAGGTAGAGAGCCTCAACCGCGGCGCGTCGTACATTCATCGCATCGAGACCGAGCATATTCGCGCGGCGCAGCGCAGCGGCTTCCGCGCGACTGCGGATTTTTCCGAGATTGCGGGCATGGACGCGGTGCTGATCTGCGTACCCACGCCGCTGAATCCGGACCATACGCCCGATATGAGCTACGTGGTCTCGACGATCGAGGCGATCGCGCCGCATCTGCGCGCGGGCCAGCTGGTGGTGCTCGAGAGCACGACGTATCCGGGGACGACCGAGGAGATCATCGTCGAGACGATCAATCGCCATGGACGGGCGAAGGGCGTCCAAGCGCTGCGCGGAGAGGCATCGGATGCCTCGCGGGATCTGGACGGCGTGATGGTGGCCTTCTCGCCGGAGCGCGAGGATCCGGGCAACCTGATTACGCCGCGGCGCGATATTCCGAAGGTGATCGGCGGGGTGGATGCGCGCGCTACGGCGGCGGCCTCGGCTCTCTACGGAAGCGTGTTTCGCAAGACGGTGTCGGTGTCTTCGCCGGCGGCGGCGGAGATGACGAAGCTGCTCGAGAACATCTACCGCTCGGTGAATATCGCGCTGGTCAACGAGCTGAAGCAAATCTGCCTGAAGATGGGCATCGACATCTGGGAGGTGATCGAGGCGGCAGGCACCAAGCCCTTTGGTTTCCAGGCGTTCTATCCGGGGCCAGGCGTGGGCGGTCACTGCATCCCGGTCGATCCGTTTTACCTGAACTGGAAGGCGCAGCAGTTCGGCATTCAGGCGAAGTTCATCGAACTGGCCGGCGAGGTGAATGAGGACATGCCGCGCTACGTCGTGCAGTCCACCCAGCGCGCGCTCGAGCGCCAGGGAGCCGGGCTGCGCGGGGCGAACGTACTGGTGCTGGGCGTGGCCTACAAGCGCGATGTGGACGACCTGCGCGAATCGCCGTCGCTGACGATCATCGATCTGCTGGAGCGCGAGGGAGCGACCGTGGAGTACAACGATCCCTTCTTCCCCGAGGTGGGGCGCGGACGCCACTACGACCTGCGCCGGCGCTCGACGCCGCTTGAGAATCTCGGGCGGTTCGACTGCGTGCTGATCGCTACGGACCACTCGCTGTACAACTTCGGCGAGATCGTCGAGCAGTCGCGGCTGGTGATCGATACGAGGAATGCAACGCGGTCGATCGATTCGCCGAAGATCATGCGCTGCTGATTCAGGTTCACGCTGCTGATCTGGCTCTTGCTGCGGAGAGCCCTCAAACTATAAGAAAACTCTCATCCTGATCTGATTATTTCTCGGGGTTCTCCCCTTCTGCGGCATTGACTTCGCGCCCACCTGCTTGCAGCATCGAGAGCAGGTGTCTGCAAGTAGAGCAGTCGGCGCGCCTATGGGGCCAGGGGAATCCTTACAACTCGATCAGCGGTGGTACGGCGTTCGCGGGCTTGCGGGCACATTGGTGCTCGGCTTCCTGTTGTGGCCGGCGTCGCTGATGGTCGCGAAGGCGCAGGTTCGGCCGGCGCTTCCTGCTGAGTCGACGGACGCTTCGGCGAGCGGTGCTTCGGCTTCGCCTGAGCTTCGGGCGCGGCGGTTTCTTGCGGGCCGCTCGGCAGACGGCAGTGGGGGCGGCGCGCAGGCGATGGAGGCGGCGTGGGGGCAGCATGCGGCGCTTGCCTCGCAGCAGACGGTTGCTCAGGGTATCGGGCAACGCATCGCGCAGGCTCGCGGTGTCTTCTCGCCGCAGGCTTTGTCGCCCCGGCTTACGAGTCTCGATACGGCGTGGCAGCCGTTGGGCCCGGCGCAGGTGCTGAGCGCGGCCTACGGCAAGGTGACGGGGCGCGTGACCGCGATCGCGATCGACTCGACGGACGCGAGCGGCAACACGGTGTACCTGGGAACGACGGGTGGGGGCGTGTGGAAGTCGACCAACGCGGCGGGTCCGGCGGCGGCGGTGAGCTTTGCGCCGCTGACCGATACGCTGCCAGTCTTCAGCGCGAATGCGGGCACGGCGGCGATCCCGTCGCTGAGCATCGGCGCCGTAAGCGTCGAGGGCAGCGTGGTGCTGGCGGGCACGGGCGACCCGAACGATGCGACCGACTCCTTCTACGGCGAGGGGCTGCTGCGGTCGGCCGATGGAGGGCTGACGTGGACGCTGATCCGCAACTCGCAGGACGGCGCGAACGGCAATCATCGTTTTACGGGGCTGAGCTTTGCAGGCTTTGCATGGAGCACGGCGTCGCCAGGAACGGTGGTGGCGGCTGTCTCGCACTCGGCCGAGGGCGCGGTGGTGGGAGCGGCGGATACGCAGGCGAGCGTGATGGGGCTGTACTACTCGACTGACGCGGGCGTGACGTGGCAGATGAGCACGGTGATGGACGGCGCGCAGATCGTGCAGCGTCCGCTGCTGTCGGGCGGTCAGGGCGGCAACGCGGCGACGGCGGTGGTGTGGAATCCCGTGCGCAAGCGCTTCCACGCGGCGCTACGGTTTCACGGCTACTACGAGTCGGCCGACGGCATCACGTGGACGCGGCTGGCGCAGCAGCCGGGAACGGGGCTGACGACGAGCGCGTGCCCGGCGAACACGGACACCGTCGGCAACAGCGGCTGCCCGATCTCTCGCGGGGCGCTCGCGGTGGAGCCGGCGAGCGGTGACATGTTTGCCTTGACCGTCGATAGCAGCAACAGGGATCAGGGGCTGTGGCGCGATGCGTGCGCGAACACAGGCAGCGGCTGCGCGGGCGGCGTTCAGTTTGCGCAGCGGCTTGGTGGAACGTCGCTCGAGGTGGGCGCGGGAAGCACGACGATTGCGCAGGGCGACTACAACCTTGCGCTAGCGGCGGTCGCCTCCTGGGGCGACACGCTGGTGTTTGCGGGGACGGTGGATCTCTATCGGTGCGCGCTCTCGGGCGGCTGCGCGACGCTGCGCAACACGACCAATGCTTTGAACGGTTGCGGCGCTCCGGCGAAGGTGGCTCCCGCGCAGCATGCTCTGGCGGCGCTGGCCACGACGGGGCAGCCACTTCTCTTCGTGGGCAACGACGGCGGTGTGTGGCGCTCGAGCGACGGCGTGAACCAGCAGGCGACGCCATGCTCGGCCGACAACGCTGCGCACTTCGACAATTTGAACGGCGGCCTGCCTGGGCTCGCTGGCTGAGGTAGTGAGTATCGCGCAGCATCCCAGCGATGCGGCGACGCTGGTGGTGGGGATGGGAGCGAACGGGACCGCTGCGACAACGACGGCCACGAGCGCGACCGCAGCGTGGCCGCAGCTTTCGGCGGGTGAGGGCGGCGGCGTGGCGATCGATCCAGCGAATCCGGCGCTGTGGTACATCACGACGGCGGCGGGGGTGAGCATACGTCGCTGCGCGAACGGTGGCGCGTGCACGGCCGCCGACTTTGCCGGTGCGCCGACGATCGGGCCTGCCGAGACCTCGCGCGATCTCTCGCTGATCGACACGCCGTGGCTGCTCGATCCTGCGCGGTCTTCGAATGTGATGGTGGGGACGTGCCGTATGTGGCGCGGGCCGGGCGCGAGCGGAGCGCTGTGGTCCGGGGCGAACGCGATCAGCCAGATGCTTGGAGGATCGCAGAGTCCGGCGTGCGCGACGACGAATCCCGTAATTCGCTCGCTGGCGGCGGGCGGACCTGCTTCAAATGCGACCAGCGCGCAGAACGCCGGTGCGCAGGTGATCTACGCGGGGATGGCGGGGGCGCTGGACGGCGGCGGCAGCGCGGGCGGTCACCTGTTCGTCACGCAGGCCGCGGGCACGGTGACGAGCGCGAGCGCGTGGAGCGATATGACTGCCTCGCCGGTGACGACGAACGGCCTGACGAGCACGTTCAATCCGAACGGCTACGATCTTTCGTCGATTGCGGTGGACCCGCACGATGGGACGGGCCGCACCGTGTACGTGACGGTGATGGGGATTTAACAGCGCGCATGTGTATCGCTCGGTGGATGCGGGAGCGCACTGGACGAACATCACGCGGAACCTTCCGCCGGCACCGGCGAACAGCGTCGTGATCGATCCGAACGATGCGAACACGGTGTATGTCGCGATGGATACGGGCGTCTACGTGACGACGCAGGTGACGACATGCGAGACGGCGAACTGCTGGAGCGTGTACGGCACGGGCTTCCGAACGCTCCGGTGACGCAGCTGGTTGTGGGTTCGGCGCTGCCTACCGGCGACGGGCGCGCGGGCGAGCTGCGCGCAGCGACGTACGGGCGCGGCGTGTGGCAGATTCCGCTGCTGACGGCTGCGACACCGGCGCAGCCTGCGATCTCGCTGTCTCCTTCGGTGCTTACATTTGCGAGCCAGGCGGTGGCGACGGCGAGCGCGCCGCAGCCGGTGACGGTTACAAATACAGGGAGTGCTGCGCTCACGATCAGCCAGATTGCGATCAGCCAGGCATCGACGCCGCTCGGGCCCGAGAGCGAGTTTGCGGAGACCGACAACTGCGTCGGCGCGCCGATTGCCGTGGGCCAGAGCTGCATGGTGCAGGTGACCTTCGCTCCGGTCGCGACGGGGAACCGCAGCGCGACGATGACCATCTCCGGCAACGTTGCGGGCGGGCAGGGGACGGTTGCGTTGAGCGGCACGGCGACGGCTGCGGGCGCGGTGGTGCTGACGCCAGTGGTGCTCAGCTTTCCGTCGACGGCGGTGAACGCGACGAGCGCCGCGCAGAACATTACGGTCTCGAACACGGGCGGCGCGTCGCTGAGCCTTGGTGCCGCTGCGGTGACGGGAGACTTCAGGATCTCGGCCAACACCTGCGGCGCGACGCTTGCGGCGAACACCGGCTGCACTGTTGCGATCGTCTTTGCGCCAACGGCTTCGGGCACGCGTACGGGAAGCTTCACGATCGCGGCCGGCGCCGATACGCTGACGGCTCAGCTGAACAGCACTGCGGTGCTTCCGGCGACGGATACGCTTGCGCCCGCGAGCCTCAGCTTTGCGGCGCAGCAGCTTGGTACGTCGAGCGCGGCCCAGCAGGTGACCCTGACCAATGCGGGCGACGTTGCGCTGACGCTGATCTCGGCGCAGATTGCGAGCGGCGATTTTGTGGCGGTGAACTCTTGCGGCAACTCGCTGGCTGCGCATGCGAGCTGCGGGATCAGCGTGGTCTTTCAGCCGAAGAGTGTGGGACCGCCGCCGGGCGTGTTGACGGTTGCGGACGAGTTCCGCTCGCAGAGCGTCGCGCTGAGCGGGACGGGGGTGGCGCCGCCGGGCGTATCGCTGTCGCCGCTGTTTGGGTTGAGCTTTCCGGCGACGGGCGTGGGGCTGAGCTCGGCCACGCAGACCGTGACCCTGACGAACAACGGCGGCCTTCCTCTGGCGATCGCGACGGTAGCGGTGAGCGGCGACTTCGCGGTAGTTCCGGGCAGCAGCACGTGCGGCGACAGACTCGCGATCAGCGATGCCTGCACGATGCAGATCGCCTTCCGTCCCGTGGTTGGGGGTTCGCGCTCGGGCGCGCTGACGATTGCGGACAACGCGAACAACTCTCCGCAGGCGCTGTCGCTGAGCGGGTCGGGGTGGACTATTCGCTGGCCCCCAACGGACCGTCGGCGGTGACGGTGACGAGCGGCCAGAGCGCGGTCTTTCCTCTGCTGCTGCGCTCCGGGCCTGCGGTTGCGGGAACTACGGTGAGCTTGGCGTGCACGGGGGCTCCGGCAAATTCGACATGCAAGGTTGCGCCGTCGAGCGTGGCGGTGGACGGTAACTCGACGACGGTCTCGGTGACGGTGCTGACCGGGGTTGCGGGCTCGGCTTCTTTGGCGCCGTGGCACGGGCGAATCATGTGGGCCGCGCTGCTGGCGCCCTTCGGGCTGATTACTGTGCGGCGCAGGCGGATGGCGGCAGTTGCGGTGCTTTGTGTGCTGCTGGTTGCAGGCGGATGCGGCTCGGGGCGGCTGATTCCCTCCTCCGGCAGCCCGGGCTCGGGAGGTTCGGGTACGCCGACGCCTGCGGGGAGCTACAACATCGTTGTGACTGCGACAGCCGCGGGGCTTACACGGACGGTGAATCTGACGCTGGTAGTGCAGTAGTGCGGTTGGCGTTCGTGGTTGAGAAGCAGGTCCCTCCGCTACGCGCTGCGCGCTCCGGTCGGGATGACAATTTCATGGGCCTGGTTAGGATGACAATTTCATGGGCCTGGTTAGGATGACAACTCATGGGCCGGTCGGGCTGACAACTTATGGGCGAGACAGCGAACGTTAGACGGCGCGGCCGGCGCTGGCTCCTGAGGCCCAGGCCCACTGGAAGTTGTAGCCGCCGAGCCAGCCGGTCACGTCGACGACCTCGCCGATGAAGTGGAGGCCGGGCACCCGGCGGCTCTCCATGGTCTTCGCGTCCAGCTCGCCGGTGTCGACGCCTCCGGCAGTGACCTCGGCCTTGGCGTAGCCTTCGGTGCCGGCGGGGGGGATGTGCCAGGCGTGCAGGTCGCACTCGAAGCGGGTGAGCGAGGCGTTGGTCCAGTCGGCGGGCGGCGTGAGCGCGAGCCAGCGCTCGGCCATGCGTGTGGGCAGGGCGGCGCGTAGGGCGTTGAGCGCAGACGCTGGATCGCGTCTCGCATTGCGGGCGAGCAGCGGGGCGATGATCTCGGAGCCTGGTGCGAGGTCGAGCTCGACGGTGCCTCCAGGCTGCCAGTAGGAGGAGGCCTGCAGGATCGCTGGGCCGCTGAGGCCGCGGTGCGTGATGAGCATCTTCTCGCGGAAGCGTGTGGGGTGCTTCCCGTCGGTTGCCGCGATCACTTCGGTCGAGACGCCGGTGAGGTCGCACCAGCGTTGGCTATCTTCATTATTGAAGAGGAGGGGGACCAAGGCGGGGCGGCAGGGGATGATGTTGAGGCCGAACTGGCTGGCGATGCGGTAGCCGAGATCGGTCGCGCCCATCTTGGGGATGGAGAGGCCGCCGGTGGCGACGACGACGGAGTTGGTGCGGAACGTGCCAGCGGTGGTCTCGACGAGGAAGCGAGCGGCGGCGCCGGAGTTCGTGACGGAGTGGATGGTGGTGGCGGAGAGGATGCGGACGCCGGCGTCGCGGCACTCGCGCTCGAGCATGGTGACGATCTGCTGGGCGGAGTGGTCGCAGAAGAGCTGGCCGAGGGTCTTCTCGTGGTAGGGGATGCCGTGCTTTTCGACCAGGGCGATGATGTCGGCGGGGGTGAAGCGGGCGAGGGCTGATTTGGCGAAGTGGGGGTTCGCGGAGAGGAAGTTCTCGGCGCGCGCATTCACGTTGGTGAAGTTGCAGCGGCCTCCGCCGGAGATGAGGATCTTTTTGCCGATGCGGTCGGCGTGGTCGAGGACGACGGCGCGTCGGCCGCGGCGGCCCGCCTCGATGGCGCACATCAGCCCGGCGGCGCCTGCTCCCAGAACTACGACGTCAGCGGTGTGCACGCAATCCTCAGTCCTGAGGATATCAACCGTGTTGCAACTTTAGGGTCATTGTTGCCGAAACGGAAGCAACTTCAAATCGTGGTTGCAGCAGTGTGAGGAGAGCTATGTCTATGTTTTTGCGAGATCAACATCAAGGTCTGCGGTCTGCGGTGCTTGCGGCCGCAGCGGCAGTCTGTGTTCTGGGAACGACCGGCTGCGGGATGGGGAAGATCTCGTCGCCGTCGGCTTTGAGCGGCCAGGAGTTCAACGGGGTGATCATGGGCGGGGGCCAGCCGGTCTCGGGGGCGAACATCCAACTCTACACGCCGAGCACGAGCGGGTATGCGGCGACAGCGGCTACGCTCTTCAACCGGACTGTGACCTCGGATGCGAACGGGCACTTCAACTTTACCGGCGCGTATACGTGTCCTTCGGCGTCGACGCCGGTTTATCTGGTGATTACGGGTGGCAATCCGGGGCTGCCGGCGGGGACGAATAACTCGGCGCTGGCGCTGATGGGGCTGCTGGGCAACTGCGGCGACATGACGGCCTCGAGCTCCTTTGTGATTAATGAGCTGACGACGGTGGCGGCGGTGTGGGCGCTGGCGCCGTTCATGACGGACTACGCGCACATCGGCACCAGCCCGGCGAACGCGCAGGGGCTGGCGAATGCGTTCACGACGGCGCAGGCGCTGGTGGACATCCACACGGGGAAGACTCCGGGGGTGGCGGCGAACATCGCTACAGTTCCATCGGCGGAGATCGGGACGCTGGGGGCGATCCTTGCGTCGTGCGTGAACTCGAACGGCAGCACGGCGGCGTCGGCGGGCTGCGGGCGGCTGTTTACGGCGGCGACTCCTTCGGGAGGAAGCACTCCGACGAACACGATTACGGCGGCGTTGGATATCGCGCGCAATCCGGGACACAACGTCGGGACGCTGTTCAGCGCGTTTTCGCCGACGGGAACCTATCAGCCGCTGCTGACGATTGCACCGCCGGACTGGACGCTTGCGATCAACTACGTCTCGCCGGCGTTCACGCTGCCGAGCGACCTGGCGATCGATTCGCAGGGCAACGCGTGGGTGCTGAGCATGGGGAGCGGCGATGCCAACTCGAGCACGGTGAGCATTCTGAACACGGGCGGTCTGCTGGCGACGTTCCCGCAGCAGGGGGTGACGTACAACCGCATGGCGCTCGATCCGTATGACGAGCCGTGGGTGACGAGCACACTCTACTCGAACGTCTCGGAGCTGAGCAGCTCGGGCACGCGGGTGGGCAATCCGTTTACGGGCGGCGGAGTGCAGGGGCCGGGGCCGATGGCGTTCGACGGCTACGGCAACCTGTGGACGCTGAACAACGGGCCGACGGCGAGCAAGCTGAGCGCGAACGGCGCGGCGCTTTCGCCGGGCGCGGGGTTCAGCCTGGGCGATTCGTCGGCGGCGACGGCCCTGGCGCTGGACACCTCGGGCAACGCGTGGATTGCGGACAGCAACAGCAACACGGTGATCGTGCTCGACAACAACGGGGCGCAGATTCCCGGCTCGCCGTACAGTGGGGCGGGGATTACGGATCCGTTTGCGGTTGCGGTGGACTCGACGGGCGGCGCGTGGGTGGCGAACCGCACGGGCCACAGTTTGAGCCGGTTGACCAGCAACGGCACGGCGGTGTTTGGCAGCCCTTACTTCGGTGCGGGGCTGAGCTCGCCGATCGACCTGGCGGTGGACGGACTGGGCAGCGTGTGGCTGGTGAACTCGGGCACGAGCAGCGTGTCGGAGTTTCTGTCGACTGGCAGGGCGCAGTCGGGCGGCAGCGGCTACGGGAGCGCGGCGATGGCAAACCCGGTGCGCGTGGCGATCGACAAGTCGGGCAACGTCTGGGTCGCGAACCTGGGGACCTCGACGGCCGGGACCGGGATGATCACGGAGATTGTGGGCGCGGCGGCTCCGGTGGTGACGCCGGCTTCGGTGGCAATCCAGAACAATGCTCTGAACCAGCGGCCCTGAGGGTCCCCCCCCCCGTACTTTTTGTGCAAAGTTTTAGAAACAGATACTTTAGCCTGGTACTTCCTCGCAACATGCAAGCCCCGGAGAATCTCCCGGGGCTTTCTTTTTTGCCACTACTTATATTGTAGGGAACTGGAGGTAATTGATCGGCGCATTTTTTGGAATTACTTTTTAGTGTAAGCTGTTTGTTTTGTGCATTTTGTGAGTCGTTGGCTGGAGAGAGGGGGTTGACACGGCACCCCAGGGGCTGAAGCCCCTTTTCAGGATGGCCAGAGAGAGAGCCAAGCCTGAAGGCTTGGCGTACCTAGAGGCGGTTCGAGCTTCCGCTCCGCAGGGACGCACTCATGCCGCGATGAGGCTGCGTCATGAATGGGCGTTTCGGCGACAGTTCGCTCACTTCTTAGCAGCGCACGGATAGGCGTCGCGTAAGGCGGCAAGGACACCAATGGCTTTGTGTTGATCGAGAAATTTGGTGTTGTTGCCCATGTAGGCAACGTAGGTTTTGATCATGGTTCCGATGCTCACTCCAGTAGCGCATATCGAGTGCGACATAAGCGCTGCATCTACGAAACCACCGAAGTATATATCGCAGGTTCCGGCAAAGTAGTGGTCGTCAGTCGTTGCTGCAGCAGCAGGATGCTCGTGGACTCGAATGGCGGTCTGACACGCGTGGTAAAGAGCCGCGCCTTTAGACATATCAAGTTGGCCGAACTGCTGAAACGAGCCAGAGGATACCAAGAGAATCGGAGCAAGCATGGTTTCGACGATATCAAAATCGCGCCCCAACTAAACCAAGCACAGGAAGACGTACCTCAGCGGCTGAAGCCGTGCCCTTAAGCTAGACGGTTCGAGCTTTGCTCGAATGAACCCACTCATGCCGCGATAAGGCCGCGTCATGAATGGGGCACCTGCACCCGGCGAACCGCAGATCCTTCGACTGCGCGCTACGCGCTTCGCTCAGGATGACACTTCATGAGTGGTGGCATTGGCGAAGATCGGTTCGAGCTTCGCTCGAATGAACCCACATCTCAGAATCGAGATGTGGGGCACCCGGCGGTTCGAGGTTCGCTCGAATGGCGGCTCTCAGAGGGGTAGTGGTGCTCCAGGAGAAATGCGGGGGTTCTTCGCCTTCGGCTCAGAATGACGGTTCGGGGAGGAATGCCCGTAACATGGAGAGATGGCGCGAGAACAGAGAGAACGAACTCCGCGGGTGAGTGCGGGGCAGGCGCATGGGCCGGCGGTGGTGATTGCGCGGCGGGCGGCGGAGCGGCTGCGGGCGGGGCATCTCTGGGTGTACCGGTCGGATGCGGAGGAGCTGGTGCCGGGCGAGGGGGAGACGGAGATCGCCGCCGGGGCGCTGGTGACGGTGGTGGATTGGCGGGGGATTCCGCTGGGGTCGGGGCTGTATAGTTCGGCGTCGCAGATTGTAGTGCGGATGGTGGGGAGTGAGGCTCGGCTGGGGCGTGAGGCTTATCTGGCCGAGGTGGCCGAGCGGCTGCGCGCGGCGCTGGCGTTGCGGGAGGAGCTGGCTCCGTGGTCGAAGGAGAATGATTCGTGCCGGCTGGTCTTTGCGGAGGCGGATGGGCTTCCGGGGATTATTGCGGACCGGTACAACGATCTTGTGATCGTGCAGTTGTTGGCGCAGGGGACCGCGCAGGATGATCTGCGCGCGGTACTGGCGGGGGTGATCGGCGCGAGGTTGGGCGATGGGGTGAGGACGATTCTGGAGCGGCCGGATCCGAAGATCCGGGAGCTGGAGGAGCTGGCGGCTCCTTCGGCGGAGCCTTTGTATGTGCGGCGGGGGGAGGCGTCGGCGGTGACGACTGTGTTCACCATCAATGGAGTGCGGTTTCACTTCGACGCGGGGTCGGGGCAGAAGACGGGGGCGTTTCTGGATCAGCGGCTGAACTATGCTGCGGCGGCCAGGCATGCTCGGGGTGTGGCTCTGGATGTTTGCACGTACCAGGGCGGGTTTGCGCTGCATCTGGCGCAGACGTGTGAGCGGGCGACGGGTGTGGATGTGAGCCGGGCGGCGCTAGAGGTGGCGGATCGGAATCTGGAGCTGAATCAGATCGCGAATGGGGGGCTGCGGGCGGACGTGGACTGGATCGAGGCGGACGCGTTTGAGCTGCTGCGCGAGTATGAGGCGACGGGGCAGAGGTTCGACACGATCGTGCTGGACCCGCCGGCGTTTGCGAAGTCGAAGCGCGCGGTGGAGGGGGCGCTGCGCGGGTATAAGGAGATGAATCTGCGGGCGATGAAGATGCTGAATCCGGGCGGCACGCTGGTGACCTGCTCGTGCTCGCACCATGTGGGGCGGGAGGAGTTTACGGGGGTTGTGGGGTCGGCTGCGGCGGATGCTCGGCGAAGGGTGCAGGTGCTGGAGGTAAGGGGCGCGGCTCCGGATCATCCGGAGGTGCTTACGCTGCCGGAGACGAGTTATCTGAAGTGTCTGGTTTGCCGAGTGGGGTAGAAGGACAATGGGCTTGGGCCGGTGCTGGAGGGGCTCGCGAAGAGAAAGCGGTACCTCAGCGGCTGAAGCCGCATTCCTGACAGGAACGTTTACGGCACTCAGGGCAGGCTCTGAAGCCGTGCCCTTAAGCAAGGCGGGTTCGAGCTTCGCTCGAATGAACCCACATCTCAGAGTCGAGATGTGGGGCACCCGGCACCCGGCTTCGGCTGCTTTGGATGTTTGGGGTGGGTGGTGCTCGTCGGAATACAGGGGTTTCTCCACTGCGCAGGACGGTGAAGCTATCCTGCTCGGGTCGGAATGACGTTTCGGTGGGGTGCGTGCGTCCTGCTCCGCTCGGAATGACTTGTTTGTTAACGCACGAGTGAAATTGGCACGTCGTTTGCATGTGGGAAATGAAGGTGCGCTTTGGTGCAACATATCGCATTTCAATGAATTAGCAGATTTTTTACCGTGAGATTTCTCCGAACTCCGGTAGTATCGCTCCCATGTCCCTTTACAACTTTCGTCGTACGCTCTCGGCCTTTGTGTCTGCGGTTGCGGCCCTTGCCCTGTTTTCTGCGCCTGCGGTGGCGCAGACCTCAAATCATGTTGTGATCTCGCAAGTGTATGGCGGCGGCGGCAACTCGGGCGCGACGCTGACGAACGACTTCATTGAGCTGTTCAATCCGACGCCGACACCGTTGAGCGTTGCCGGGTACAGCGTGCAGTATGCGAGCTCGGCGGGGACTTCGTGGCAGGTGACGAATCTTCCCGGCATTACGCTTGCGCCGGGTCAGTTTCTGCTGGTTCAGGAGTCGCAGGGTTCGGCCGGCACGACTCCGCTGCCGACGCCGGATGCGACGGGCACGATTGCGATGAGCGCGACGGCGGGCAAGGTGGCGCTGGTGAGTGCGACGACGGCGCTGAGCGGCGCGTGCCCGACGACGGGCGTGGTGGATTTTGTGGGATTCGGTGCGGCGAACTGCTCGGAGACTGCTCCGACGGCGACGCTGTCGAACACGACGGCGGCGCTGCGCACGAATCTCTGCATCGACAACAACAACAACTCGACGGATTTTTCGACGGGCGCGCCGAATCCGCGCAACACCACGAGCCAGCTTCAGGCGTGCAACCAGATTGGTCCGGGGCCGCTGACAGCGGCAGGTCTGGCGACGCCTGCGACGGTAAACCTGGGCAACTCGACGCTGCTGACGGTGACGGTGACGCCGGGGACGAATCCTTCGAGCACGGGCGTTACGGTGATGGCGGACCTGAGCGCGATCGGCGGGTCTTCGACGCAGCCGCTGGTGGATGACGGAAACAACGGCGACGTGACGGCTGGCGACAACATTTATTCGACCATGGTGACGCCTTCGACGAGTGGCGCGTTCTCGCTGCCGGCGGTGGCGATGGACTCGCAGGCGAGGACGGCGGCGACGACGATCTCGCTGGCGGTGGTGGTGCCTCCTCCAACGGAGACGATCCAGGCGATCCAGGCGACGAAGCCTTCGGCGTTCGTGGGCAAGGTAGTGACCACGAGCGGCATCGTGATCGGGGTGAAGTCGAACGGCTTCTATATCGAGGCGAAGGACGCGACGACGAACCCGGCGACTCCGCAAGGCATTCTGGTGTTCACGAGCTCGACGGCGAAGCCTTCGTTTATCGCCCTGGGCAACGAGGTGCAGGTGACGGGTACGGTGGGCACGTTCCCGGCGACCGGGCTTACTCCGGGGACGGAGCTGGACGGGCCGCTGACGTATACGCTGCTGTCGACGGGCAATGCGCTGCCGGCGCCGGTGACGATTACGACGGCGATGGACTCGCCCTCGGGCGGCATCTTCCAGTTCTCGCGGCTTGAGGGCACGCGTGTGGCGATCGATTCGCTGACGACGACGAGCGGAACGGATGCTTCGCTGAGCGAGGCTGCAGAGATCAACACATCGAATGGGCGCTTCTACGGCGTGGTGACGGGAGTGGCGCGGCCGTTCCGCGAGCCCGGCGTTGCGGTGACGGATACGACGTTCGGGCAGATTCCGGCGGGCGTTACGGTGTGGGACTCGAACCCCGAGCTGCTGCAGATCGACTCGAAGACGTTTAGCGGCACGCCGATCAACCTGACGAGCAACACGACGGTGACGGGGCTTGCGGGCGTGATGGACTTCTCGTTCGGCGGCCCGGAGATCATCCTGGACGCTGCGAACCATCCGACGGTGACGGGCGGGATGACGGTGCAGGCGGCTCCGATGGAGGCGGGCAATGAGTTCACGATCGCCAGCTTCAACATGGAGCGGTTCTACAACGACAAGTCGGACCAGGATAATCCGGGCAGCTCGGCGGTGACGGTGACGACGGCGGCGTATCAGCGCAGGCTGACGAAGGCTTCGCTGGCGATCCGCAATGTGCTGAACATGCCGGACATCATCGGTACGCAGGAGATCGAGAACCTGGCGGTGCTGACGGATCTGGCGAATAAGATCAGCGCGGATGCGGTGGTGGCGGGACAGGCGGATCCGCTGTATGTGCCGTATCTCTTCCTGGCAAACGACGGCACGGCGATCAACACGGGCTTCCTGGTGAAGTCGACGCGCGTGAACACGGTGAAGGTGGAGCAGCTTGGGCTGACGACGACGTTCACGAACTCGGTGGGCAACCAGGCGACTCTGAACGACCGCACGCCGCTGGTGCTGCATGCTGGGATCAAGCGCGGGGGCACGGCTCCGGACTATCCGGTGACGGTGATCTCGGTGCATCAGCGGTCGCTGATCAACGTGGATGATCCGACGAGCACGGGCGCGACGGTGCGGCTGAAGCGCGAGGCGCAGGCCGAGTACCTGGCGAACCTGATCCAGGGTTATCAGGCGGCGGGCGAGCACGTGGTGACGGTGGGCGACTACAACGGCTTCGAGTTCTCGGATGGCTTTGTCGATGTCCTTGGGGTGACGAAGGGCACTCCGGTTCCGGCATCGCAGGTGGTGACGCCTCCGGTGGCGGGGCTTGCGAATCCTCCGCTGGTCGATCTGGTGACGCTGCTTCCGGCGGATCAGCGCCAGAGCTACGTGGAAGTCGGCAACGCGCAGGTTCTGGATCACGTGATCGTGACGCAGGACCTGCTTCCGAGGAACACGCGGCTGGTGTACGCGCACATCGACTCGGACTGGCCGCTGGTGAACCTGAACGATGCGACGAGTCCGACGCGGATCAGCGATCACGATCCCGCGGTGGCGTACTTCACGGTTCCTCCGGTTACAGGAACGGTGCAGCTGGCGCTGTCGTCGGCCTTGACTGGGGTCGCTGGCGGCTATCAGGCGACGGTGACGGTGAAGAACAACGGCACGGGCACGGCGCAGAATGTAACTATTACGGGAGCAATTATCGGCAGCACCAGCGGTTCGCCGCTGCCTGCGGCGTTGGGAGATATTCAACCGGGAGCATCGGCTTCGGTTGTGGTTGTCTTCCCGGCGTCGGCGGGGGCTCTCGGTTCTGCAGCGGTGGAACGGATTACGGGCACCTACACAGGCGGCACGTTCAGCAGCAACATCCGCACAGTGATTCCGAGCGGCAAATAGAAATTTTGTGAAAACGACTATTTACCTGGAAACGAGGAAACAATGAAGAAATCGGCCCTTTCTCTCTTTACTCTTCTGCTGGCAGCGGTGGTTGCGCTGCCGGTGGCGGCCCACGCAGATACCATCAACTTTGCCCTGACCAGCCCGGTGCAGACGGGTTCGGGGGGATCGACGCTGACGTTTGAGGCTACGGTTTCGGTGTTGGCGAGCAATAGCGGAGCGGTGTCGCTGATCAGCGATACCTTCACCATCCCGGGCACCAGCCCGTTCACTGTTCTCAATATCGACGACAGCTCCTTCTTCAACAACTTCCCCCTGGCGCTGAATCCGGGTGAGAGCTTTACGGGCACGCTGTTTACTCTGACGCTGCCCGGGGTTATCGCCCCCGGTGTCTACGGCGGCAACTTCGTTGCGCTAGATCTGTTCGACGAGGCCGGGCTTGAGACGTTCGCCACGCAGGAGTTCATCGTCAGCGTTCCGGGCTCGAGCCCTGTTCCGGAGCCGGGGACGTGGGTGCTGCTGGTCACGGGTGCGGGTGCGTTGGCGGGTGTGGTCTACAGCCGCCGCCGCACGATGGCATCCGGCATAGCCGCTTAGTCACTTCGAAGATGTAATTCGGACGGGGACCCTTCGGGGTCCCCGTTCTGTTTTTGGAGGGAGAATCTTATAACTTGCGGATGACCTCGGCCATGCGGTCGACGACCGACGGCCAGGTGTAGCGGGAGAGGACGAGTTCGCGTCCTCGCTGGCCCATCGCGGCGAGGCGGTCGGGGCTGGAGAGCAGCTGGGTGAGTTTGGTCGCGAGGTCTTCGACGGAGCCCTTCTCGACGAGGTCGCCGTTGACGCCGGGGGTGACGAACTCGCGGAGCGCCCAGGCGTTGGTGACGACGGCGGGGAGCTGGTAGAGCATGGCCTCGAGCGGCTCGATGCCGAAGGGCTCGTAGAGCGAGGGCAGGGCGAAGAGGGTGGCGTCGCGGAAGAGCGACTCGAGGCGGAGGCGCTGCGCCGGGTCGTTCTTCGTGAGATGGCCGTGGGCGAAGGCTCCGGGGGGGAGGTCGCTCAGCTGACTGCTGTTCTGGGCGGGGCCGACGATGTGCAGCTCGGCGGAGGGGATGGACTGGCGGACGATGCGGAAGGCCTGGAGGAGCTGCGGGCCGCCCTTGCGTGTGAACTCGGAGCCGATGAAGAGGATGCGGCTGCCGCGGTAGTCCTTGTTGTGCGCGGGCTCGGGGAGATCGGTGAGGTTGATGCCGCCGCCGATGTTGTGGACGCGCTCAGGGGCGATGCTGTAGTTGCGGATGAAGGAGTGGCGGAGGTACTCGCTGAAGGTGAAGATGGCGGTCATCTTCTGCGCAACGTCGATCTCGCATTCGAGCGCCTGGTCGATGCGGCGGCGCGAGACGCCTTCGGTTCCGAAGCCGCTGGCGACGAGCTCGGCGAGATTGCCGTCGAGGTAGGAGACGCACCTGCGGCCGGGGAAGGCGGTGGGCAGTGAGAACATGTGGTCGATCTGCAGGAGCACGGGACTGGTTGCGGGGACGGCCTTTGCCGCGTTGGTCAGGGCCTTGCGGTAGGCGCGGTCGAAGTAGAAGTGCTTGCGCCAGACGGCGCGGTTGCGGGTGAAGTTTTTCGCGAGCAGAGCGTAGTTTTGGAGCTTGGGCAGGCGGATACCGACGGCCTTGTCGAGCAGGTCCGCGTTCTTCATGGCGTTGAGCAGAAACGCCGATGAGCCTGACCATGTTCCGGGAGAGTAGGGGTCGGAGCCGACGGATCCGCCGACGAAGACAGTGACCTCACGCATGGGGTCAGGCTAGCACGGGGGTCGACAGACAAATCGCGAGGACTCGCCGAAATCGTTGAGCTTCTGTAGGAATGCCTAACGCACTATTGGGTCAAGCCGGGAGCACACTCACTGTCCTTGGTGTCTAACTCAAGATGATGTTTCGAAAGTGGGCTGTACGCTTTGTCCTCTTTGCAGGTGGGGTGGTCCTGTCTCTGGTGCTCCTCACGTTTCTCGCGGTGCAGATACAACAGCGAATGCTGCGTTGGCGCGCTGAGCGGCTGTTGGCGGATATGCACCAGATTCGCCTCTACCAGAGCACATGGGCCGATGCGCAGCGGCTGATGCACCGCTGGGGTGCGTGGGGCCACTACGATGGAAGCTGCACTGCTGAAAGCTGCAAGTACGAGATCGAGATGGACAGCATCGCCCGTTACAACCCCGGGTTCCACGCCATGCCTGGCTTGATTGGCTTCTCATGCACGACCGATTCAATCTCTATCAGTGGTTCGGCGGACGCGACTCAGCGGTTAGAGCCTCCTTCACGGTTCACGACGGGACCATCTGGAGGGAAAGCGCTTCGATCGGCATCAGTGTCCCTAGCAGAAGGATGCGAAGGGAAAACGATTTCGACAGGAGTCTCTCTGTTGGTGCTGGAAGTTACCAGAGACTTCATCGGACACTAGAGAATTGGAGGGTTTTTATGGGCTCCGAGGAGGAACTCGCCCAACACCCGTACTACAAAGTGGGGAGGCCTGGGGGCTGCAAGCCCAACTGCCAGATAGGGTCTGTCTACTATTCCACTCATATATTCCACTCATACTCCACCGGCCGAGATCGAGCGTCTGACCTCGTATGACTTTTCCTGCTTTACCCGGTTCAACCCATGTGCAGAGCTTGAAGATCTACTGCCTGCGGCCAAAGAGTGGCATCTCTACAAAGAAGACGAACTGAAGCAAAGCCCTTTGCCGGAAAAACCCTGCGACATTCCTGCGTGGGCGCAGGCGCGGGACACTCGCTATGTTCTGGCCGTCGAGGTACTTTCGACAAAGATCGTGAAGGTTCACGAGGACTATGGCGAGTTCCATCGCGAGGTGGCAAAGGTACGGGTTGTCAGTTCACTCAAGGAGTCCGCTCCCTGGCTGCCTGGCGCGATCGTAAGTACCCTTAATTACTATGCTTCGTCGTCCAGCGAAGACGAACACCTGGTTCCCGGAAGACGATACATCGTGTTTGCCATCGGAAATGACTCAAGGGATCAATACGTAACCAAGGACTCGCCAGTCAGGTTTGAACGATGCGGTGTGCAGGAAGACACTCCCGAGATACGGCGCGAGCTTGAGAAGGGTTTTGCGCAGAACGACACGCGGCGTCCTTAGAGCAATCCCTTTGCCATCAACTTCAAGAGTTCGAACGGCCATGTGGTGGTGCGAGTGAAGGAGGTCGGCGAGAGATTTTCGTGTCTTCCTGACGACGAACGCGGATGAGTCAGGAAGGGTAGTGGGGAGCTTTGGACCTTACGTGAGCTCGGGCTCAGGGAGCTACTGAGGCTCAGGGGCGCTGGCCGTGGTTGGTGGGGTTGATGGGCGTGGCGGCGGGGGTGGCGGCTCCGACGAACTCGGTGACGGAGTTGTAGGTGAAGTTGGCGACCCAGACGTTGCCGGAGGCGTCAATGGCGATTCCGCGAGGGCCGCTGACGTTATCGGCGCGGTAGCCGGTGGAGGGGGAGAGCGGGGTTCGTCGCTCGCGAAGGCGGAGAGAGAGTTGCCGTCGCGATTGGCGACCCAGACGCGGTTGGCGCCGTCGATGGCGATCCCGGCGGGGCCGCTGAGGCCGCCTCCGGTGAAGCCGGTGGAGGGGGAGAGGAGCGCGCCGTTGGGGTCGAGCTTGCCGAGGACGCTGGAGCGGCTGCTGGCGAACCAGATGTTGTTCCCGGAGTCGATGGCGACGGGGGTGAGGTCGTTGCCGGCGGCGGTGGTAAGAGGCTGAGAGAGCTGCGTGGTCGCCGCGGGCAGTGTGAGTCGGTAGAGGGCGCGGCTGTGGCCGAGGGTCCAGGCGCGGTTGGAGGAGTCGAGCGCGAGGCCGGAGGTGTAGGCGTCGGTGGCGAAGGCGGCGGCCTTCGAGCCGTTGGAGGCGAGGACGGTAGTGCGGCTGGCGCTGGAGATCCAGAGGTTGCCGTTGGAGTCGAAGGCTGGGAAGAAGCAGGTGGCGGCGCAGGGGTAGGGCGTGGAGGTGATGGGGGTTCCGTCGTTGCGGAAGACGGAGACGGTGGAGGCTCCGCTGGGGGCGAAGTTGACGACCCAAGGATCGTCGCTGGCGTCGATTGCGACGGCGAAGGGCTGGTTGGGGCCACCGTAGGCTTCGGTGACCCTGCCGGTGGGGGAAAATCTGGTGAGGTTGTTGCTGGCGTAGCCGGGGACCTAGAGGTTGCCCTGCGAGTCGAAGGCGGGATAGTAGGGGCCGGGCATGTTGTCGGAGAAGAAGGTGATGGCGAGGGTCCAGTCGTTGGGGACGGAGGAGAGGGTGGGCTGGTAGGGCGGGGCGGCGGCGGTGAGGCCGAAGAGCTGGATGACGTTCTGTACGGGGTGCTGCGCGATTGCGAGGAGCGCGGCGACGGTGTTGGCTGGGGGCGGCGCGGTGGGGGAGGTTCGGGTGTTGGAGAAGAGGGTTTGGCAGGCGAAGCCGAGACTGCTCGAGTTGACGCAGGGAGCGAGCAGGTTGGCGAGGGCGTTGAGCTTGGCCTGCGCGGAGAAGCCGTTGCCGTCCTCGTTGCCGGGGAGCGCGGTTCCGGTGGTGAGATCGACGAGGTTGGTGACGGTCGAGAAGGCGTTGGCGAGGCCCTGCCGGGCGTTGGCGGAGGGGCCGGAGCTGACGTGCGTGGGGTCGGTCATGAAGCCGGCGAGGGAGTAGGCGGCGGCGACGGTGGTGACTTCATTGATGATGAAGCTGGAGAGGTGGCCGGCGAAGGTTCCGTCGGAGGGGCAGGCTCCGAGGACGGCGAGCATCCCGATGGCGGCGTTGGTGGCGGCAGGGATGCCGGGGTTGCCGCCGGAGGCGTAGATATAGACCTGCTGGCCGGGGGTGCACTGGTAGTGTCCGGTGAGGTTGAAGGTTCCGGAGCTGGAGGTGGTGACGTAGGTTCCGTTGGCGTCGATTTGGACTCCGGGGGGCGGAGGCGCGGAGGAGGGGGATGCTGGGGTCTCCCCAGGCGGTGGTGTTGGCGGCGAAGAGTTAGACGTGGGAGCCGGCGATGGGCTGGCGTCCGCCGTAGGTCGATCCGTCGGAGGCGGCGGTGGTGAGGGTTCCGGTGGTGGTGTTGGGGGCGGGAGTGGTGACCGGGGTTGTGGAGGTGGGGGTGGAGGTTCGGGTGGGCTGGACGGGGTCCGCACATCCGAGGGCGGCGGCTCGGGCGGGGTCTCGCTATCTCCTGTTCTGGCTTGATTTACGTGCCGGAGAGATGAGCCTACCGCGGCGGGGCGGGGTGGCGGAATCCCTCAAACGGGTTAGCCTTCCCCTCCCCTGTAAATTGCGCAAAGTCTTCGATCCAGAAACCTTAGGTGGGTACTTCTGGCGCAAAGTATTGATTTGGTGGGAGAGCGTCCTGCAAGGTCTTGATTCTTCAGGATGTTCGTTGTTCTTCCAGATGATTTTTTAAGGATAGCAGGCGGGAGGGAATTAATCGGCAACCTGGTGGGTGGATGTATTTATTTGATGGGGAACGATTTATGGGGAGTTTCGAGATTTTGGGGGCTTGGCAAAGCGAAGGCATACCCAAGGGCTGAAGAGAGGGTGCTGAAATAGTGCCTCGCGAGCGAAAAGCGTGACCTCAGCGGCTAAAGCAGCACTCATAATAGGGCAGTTACGGCGCGGCTGAAGCCGTGCCCCTAAGCAAAACAGGGTTTTCCAGCGCCTTCTGAAGCCCCTGATGTTGGAGCTTGGAGAGAGCCAGGCCTGAAGGCCTGGCGTACCCAGGCGGTTCGCGCCCTCGCGCGAATGAACCCACATCTCAGAATCGAGATGTGGGGCACCCGGCTGCGTCATGAATGGGGCACCCGGCACCCGGCAGAGATTGGCGCCTCGGAGGAACTACTGCGATTCTTCGCTGTGCTCAGAATGACGGGCGTGATGCAGAAACCTTAGTTAGTTATTGTCAGATTATCTGCAACCTTTTATAACCTTCCTGCGTCTTATGAGTAGCTCGGTTGGATAGACCGGCGACAAATACCTGATTCTTGGAGGAAGTTGATATGGCTATCACTCGATTTACTCCGTTCCGCAGCCCGTTGAGCGACATGGCGCTGCTGCAGAACCGGTTGAACACGATCTTTCAGGACTTCTCCTGGCCGTCGGGCCAGCGCGATGAGTCGCTTTCGGCTGGGAACTTCATTCCTGCGGTGGATGTGTACGAGGACCCGCACAAGGTCGTAATGAAGGTCGAGGTTCCGGGGATCAAGCAGGAGGATCTGGACGTCCGGGTGGAGAACAACACCCTGACGGTGAAAGGCGAGCGCAAGTTTGAGAGCGAGGAGAAGGAGGAGAACTTCCATCGGATCGAGCGCCGCTACGGCAGCTTTGTGCGCAGCTTTACGTTACCGCAGACGGTGGACCCGGAGTCGATCTCGGCGAACTATGACTCGGGCGTTCTGACGATCACGCTGAACAAGAAGGCCGAGGCGAAGCCGAAGCAGGTGAAGATCGGCATCGGTACGGGTGCGAAGGCGGAGGGCCAGAGGCCGAAGCAGATCGAGGCGGCGTAATGGGTTTTTTGCACCGCTGTTGTGCGGGGCGGGGGATGAACCAGTCTCCCGCTCTTTCTGTTTTGGCGGGTTTGAGAGACATACCCCAGGGGCTGAAGCCCCTCTTTGTTGGGGGCTGGAGAGGGCCAAGCCTGAAGAGGGTGCTGAAAAAGTGGCTCGCGGGGGAAAACGCGACCTCAGCGGCTAAGCCGCATTCAGACAGGGCAATTACGGCACGGCTGAAGCCGTGCCCTTAAGCAGGACGGGTTTTTCAGCACACTCTGAAGGCTTGGCGTACCTAGAAGCGGTTCGAGTTTTGCTCGAATGTTCCACTCATGACGCGTACCTAGATGCGGTTCGAGGTTCGTTCGAATGTCCCGTTCATGCCGCGATGAGATCGCGGAATGAACGGGCACCTGGCGATGAAGCAGCATGAATGGGTACCCGCAGCGAGCGGCGACCCTCAGAGGGGCAGGGCGAGACTGACGTACGAAATACAGGGGCCTCTCCACTACGCGCTGCGCGCTCCGATCGAGATGACGTTTGGTGGAAGGTGGTTGTGTGAGATGAGGTTTGGTGGCAGTACAGGCGGTGTGAAATGCGGGGGTTCTTCGCCTTCGGCTCAGAATGACGACGCCAGGTGTATGACGACGCCAGGGTGTATGACGACGCCAGGGTGTATGACGACCCCAGGGTTGTATGACGGCGCCGGGGTTGTATGACGACGGGGTTGTATGACGACGCCGGGGTCGAGGATTAGGATTTGGAGACGGGTCTCCATGTGTGTTTTGTGAGGGGGAGTTGAATGGCGATCAAGTGGGAGAAGTTGACGGTGAAGTCTCAGGAGGCGGTGCAGGGTGCGGTTTCGTATGCCTCCGAGAATGGGAATCCGGAGGTGTTGCCGCTGCATTTGATGGCGGCGCTGCTGGAGGACCGCGAGGGTTTGGTGATTCCGGTGCTCGAGAAGATTGGGGTGCCGGTGCAGCAGCTTTTGAGTGGGGTGAATGCTGCGATTCAGAAGCTGCCGAAGGTGCAGGGCGGTGCGCAGCCTGGGCTTGCAAATGCGACGCAAAAAGTGCTGGAGCAGGCGTTCAAAGAGGCGGACAACTTCAAGGATGAGTACGTCTCGACCGAGCATCTGCTGCTGGCGTTGGCGAAGGCGAAGGGCGATGCGGTGGCGAGTGCGCTGACGTCGTTTGGCGCGACGCATGAGTCGATTCTGAAGGCGCTGGCGGAGGTTCGCGGGGCGCAGAGAGTGACGGATCAGAATCCTGAGGGCAAGTTTCAGGCGCTCGAGAAGTATGCGAAGGACCTGACGGAGCTGGCTCGGAAGGGCAAGCTGGACCCGGTGATCGGGCGTGATGATGAGATTCGTCGCGTGATTCAGGTTCTTTCGCGAAGGACGAAGAATAATCCGGTGCTGATTGGCGAGCCGGGCGTGGGTAAGACGGCGATTGTGGAGGGTCTGGCGCGGAGGATTGTGCAGGGCGATGTTCCGGAGATCCTGAAGGACAAGCGCGTGGTGGCGCTGGACCTGGCTTCGATGGTTGCCGGGGCAAAGTTTCGCGGCGAGTTTGAGGAGAGGCTGAAGGCGCTGCTGAAGGAGATCGAGAGCTCGAACGGCGAGATTATTTTGTTCATCGATGAGTTACATACGCTGGTTGGAGCTGGGGCAGCGGAAGGCGCGATGGACGCGAGCAACATGCTGAAGCCGGCGCTGGCTCGCGGCGAGCTGCGGGCGATTGGAGCGACGACGCTGAATGAGTATCGCAAGTACATCGAGAAGGACGCGGCGCTGGAGCGGCGTTTTCAGGTGGTGTATGTGGGCGAGCCGAACGTGGAGGATACGATTGCGATTCTGCGCGGGCTGAAGGAGAAGTACGAGGCGCACCACAAGGTGCGGATCAAGGACTCGGCGATTGTGGCGGCGGCTACGTTGTCGCACCGGTATATCTCGGATCGGTTTTTGCCGGACAAGGCGATCGATCTGGTGGATGAGGCGGCGGCGGCGCTGGCGATTCAGATTGGGTCGGTGCCGGTGGAGATTGACGATCTGGAGCGGCGGGCTACATCGCTCGAGATTGAGCGCGCCGCATTGCAGCGGGAGAAGGATCCGAACTCCAAGGAGCGGCTGGAGGCTGTGGAGCGGGAGCTTGCGGAGATCAAGGAGCAGGCGGCGGGGCTGCGTGCTCGGTGGCAGAAGGAGCGCGGCGCGATCGGGCGCATTGCGGAGCTGAAGGAGCAGCTGGATCGGCTGCGCTTCGAGATGCAGGAGGAGACGCGGAAGGGCAATCTGCAGCGGGCGGCGGAGCTGCAGTATGGCGAGATTCCGAAGCTGGAGGCGGAGCTGAAGGAGTTGACGGCGCTGCAGGATGCTGCGGTGGCGGAGGATGCCGCTGAGGCAGAAACCCATGTCTCAGAATCGACCCATTCGACTGCGCTCAGGGCAGGTCATGGGGCACCCAAATCTCGGCGGATGCTGAAGGAGGAGGTCGACGAGGAGGACATTGCGACGATCGTCTCGAAGTGGACGGGGATTCCGGTGTCGAAGATGCTGGAGGGCGAGACGAAGAAGCTGGTCGAGATGGAGGATCGTCTGCGGGAGCGCGTGGTTGGGCAGGACGAGGCGCTTGCTGCTGTGGCGAATGCGATTCGCAGATCGCGTGCTGGTCTGAGTGATCCGAAGCGGCCGATTGGGTCGTTCATCTTCCTGGGGCCTACGGGCGTTGGTAAGACGGAGACGGCTCGGGCGCTGGCGGAGTTTTTGTTTGATGATGAGCAGGCGATGGTGCGGATCGATATGAGCGAGTACATGGAGAAGCATGCTGTGTCTCGGCTGATCGGCGCGCCTCCGGGGTATGTGGGGTATGACGAGGGCGGGCAGCTGACGGAGGCGGTGCGGCGGCGGCCTTACTCGGTGATTTTGTTTGACGAGATCGAGAAGGCGCATCCGGATGTGTTCAACGTGCTGCTGCAGATGATGGATGATGGAAGGCTGACGGACTCGAAGGGTCGCACGGTGGACTTCAAGAACACGGTGCTGATCATGACGTCGAACACGGGCGCGGACAAGCTGACGAGCGCGTGGGCGCAGGGCGAGGATGGATTCGAAGAGGCGAGGGAGCGGGTGATCGATGCTCTGAAGCAGACGTTTCGTCCGGAGTTTCTGAACCGCGTGGACGACATTGTGGTGTTCCATCCGCTGAATGATGAGCAGCTGACGCATATTGTGGATCTGCGGCTAAAGGATCTGGACAAGCTGCTGGCGGATCGTCGCATAACTCTGGAGCTGACGGGTGCGGCGCGGAAGACGATCTTCAAGGCTGGGTACGATCGCGCGTATGGCGCGAGGCCGCTGAAGAGGGCGATCCAGCGACTGGTGCAGGATAAGCTGGCGGTGAAGATCCTGAACGGCGAGGTGCTGCACGGCGACCATGTGGTGGTGGAGGCGGGAAAGGATGGCGCGCTCGCGTTCAACGTGGCGGAGAGAGTTGCGGTGTAGTTGAAATGCAGATGGTTAGAGGGCCGGTTCGCCGGCCCTTTTTCTTTTGGATGCTCGGGGATGCTCTGGGCGCGTTTGTTAGTATCGGGCCGTGAACTGGGGGATGGCGGCGGCGATCGGCGTGGGGATGGCGACGATTGCGGCGTCGCTGCTTTATGTGAAGGCGTCGAGCGAGTTCAAGAAGCACTACTATGCGGCGGAGATCTCAGCCCACATGCTGATACAGCCGTATCGGCAGATGCTGCTGGAGTATGCGAAGTATCCGAATGCGGTGCAGAGGGTGGTGGCGGGCGTGCTGGTTGTGGCGGCGGTGCTGGTGATGTGGGGTTGCATCCGGGCGGTGCGGCTGGGCCAGGTGAAGGTGCCAGCGGCGGAGGGTGCGCTGCTGCTGCTGACGATGATGCCGACGTTTGCGTTTGTGCTGGGGCGGCTGGTGACGCATGCGCTGGAGGTGAGGCACTCGGTCGGAGCCATCGTCGGGATGGCGACGCTGATTGCAATGGCGCTGAGCGTTCCGGTGCGGAAGACGGGCGTGTTCTACAGCGTGCTGGCTGCGCTGCTGGTGGGGATTGTGGTGGTGAATGCGGGGCGGGTGAGGGAGTCGGCCGCGGATGGACGCGCGCAGCTGGAGGCGCTGAAACTGAGCGAGCAGGTGAAGGCCGCGGTGGCCGATCGCAGAATTTATTTTCAGGATGTCGGGCAGTGGGAGTTTGCCAGTGAGTATGAAACCGGATGCGGAGCTGAGGTCGCGGCTGGTGCTAGTGTACTCGCTGGAGGAGGAGATGAGGCGCCGCGATCACGATACGCACTACCTGACGGCGATTCACACGAAGCGCTTTTCGAATCAGCCAATTGTGTCGTACGACGAGCTGCGGAAGACGCCGGGGGAGCACGTGTTTGCGACGTTCCACTCGGGGTGGAGCTGGACGGATGAGGCCTTCCGGGAGGAGGCGGTGGAGGTGACGCCGGTGGGTGAGGGTTTTGGCGGAGATGTGGTGAAGGTGCGCTTCCGGTGAACTTCTGACGGTGAGTGTCGTCTAATGAAGTAGCGGGGTGTGAACTGTGCCCCGCTCTTTTTGTATGAAGAGAGCCATCATTATTGGAGCAGGGCCGGCGGGCCTGACGGCGGCGCTGGAGTTGCTGCGTCGCACGGACATTCAGCCTGTTGTACTGGAGGCGACGCGGGAGATCGGCGGTATCTCGCGGACGGTTCGGTACAAGGGCAACCGCATGGATATTGGCGGGCACCGTTTCTTTTCAAAGAGCGATCGCGTGATGCAGTGGTGGATCGACCTGATGCCACCGGTGGCCGAGGGCGTGCCTCCGGAGGAGACAGACAGCGAGACGACGATCTGCTATCAGGGCAAGCAGAGAGTGGTGGAGGTTCCGGTGGACCTGCCGGAGCATCCTCCGCTGCGCGGGATGGGGCCACTGGCGGAAGACGCGGATGAGGGCGCGGAGGAGCTTGAGGACCTCGACGCTCTGTACGGGCCGGGGCATGTGGAGCCGATGATCGCGGAGGAGCCGGCCGATCCGGATCTGGTGATGCTGATACGGCCGCGGAAGAGCAGGATCTATTATCTGCGGAGATTTTTCGATTATCCGATTGCGCTGTCGGGGAGGACGCTGGGGAACCTGGGGGCGGTGCGGACGGCGAAGGTGGGGCTGAGCTATCTGTGGTCGCGCGTGCGGCAGATCACGCCGGAGAAGAGCCTTGAGGACTTTCTGATCAATCGATTCGGACGCGAGCTGTATCGGACGTTCTTCAAGAGCTACACGGAGAAGGTTTGGGGGACGAGGTGCGAGGCGATCTCGGCGGAGTGGGGAGCGCAGAGGATCAAGGGTCTGAGCCTGACGACGGCGGTGAAGCACTTTGTGAAGAAGACGCTGAGAGGCAAGGGCTCGGCGAAGAACGATGTTGCGCAGAAGGGCACGGATACGAGTCTGATCGAGCGGTTTATGTATCCGAAGCTCGGGCCGGGGCAACTCTGGGAGCATGTGGCGGGGCTGGTGGTCGGGGGCGGGGGCGAGGTGCACTGCGAGTGGAAGGTGGATCGCGTGTGCTGTGACGGGGATCGCGTGGTCGCGATTGAGGCGGTGAATGCGCTCGGGGAGCGGGAGAGGTTTGCGGGGGACTACTTCTTCTCGACGATGCCGATGAAGGATCTGGTGCGGGCGATGGACGCTGAGGTTCCGGCGAACGTGAGGCAGGTGAGCGAGGGGCTGGAGTATCGCGACTTCATCACGGTGGGGCTGCTGGTGGATCGGTTGAAGGTGAAAGAGGCGGATGGAGGGCTGCTGAAGGACACGTGGATCTATGTGCAGGAGCCGGATGTGCAACTGGGACGGTTACAAATCTTCAACAACTGGAGCCCCCACCTGGTGCATGATCCGTCGAAGGTTTGGATTGGGTTGGAGTACTTTTGCTACGAGACGGATGCGCTTTGGACGATGCCGGATGATGAGCTGAAGCGGTTCGCGATTGGCGAGGTGGAGAAGATCGGGATCTTGAATGCGGAGGATGTGTGCGACGCGCATGTGGTGCGGGTTCCGAAGACGTATCCGGCGTACTTCGGGACGTATGATCGCTTCGATGAGCTGAGGGAGTTTACGGACGGCTTTGAGAATCTGTTTCTGGTGGGGCGGAACGGGATGCACAAGTACAACAATCAGGACCACTCGATGCTGACGGCGATGACGGTCGTGGATGGGCTGGCTGAGGGTGGGTTCGTGGATAAGGCTGCTCTGTGGGGGATCAATACGGAGCAGGATTACCACGAGGAGAAAAAAGCAGTGGCCGTTTCGTGATGGGATGAACAAATGGTTCGATTGTGGACGCTGCTATTAAGTGTGGTGGTGGTGTGGACTTCGCAGGTTGCGTGGCCAGCGGTGAAGGGCGTGGAGGGGGCGCGGCTTGAGGACGTGCAGGCGATGCAGGGGACGCTGTATCACGTTCAGGGGATCGCACTCGACAAGGAGCACATCTGGGTGACGTCGGTGGATACCGAGCACAAGCGAGGATATGTGCACCAGTTCAATCGGGCGACGCATAAGTTTGAGCGCCAGGTGGATGTGACCCAAGGGAAGGACTTTCATCCGGGAGGGCTGTCGGTGAGCGGCGACTCGCTGTGGGTTCCGGTGGCGAAGTACAGGCCGAACAGTTCGGCGGTGCTGCTGGAGCTGGACAAGCGGACGCTCGCGGTGAAGCGAAGGATTTCGGTGAAGGACCACCTGGGCTGCGTGGCGGTGACTCCGGATGGGCTGGTTGCGGGGAACTGGGGGAGCCGCAGGTTCTATGTCTTCGACCACGAGGGGAGGCAGACGAGGGTGATCAAGAATCACTCCCTGAATCAGTACCAGGACCTCAAGTTTGCAGGCGGGATGCTGGTGGCGTCGGGAAAGCTGACGTGGAAGACGGGGTCGGTGGACTGGTATGCGTGGCCTTCGATGAAGAAGGTTCGCAGCTTGCGCGCGGGCGTGACCGATCACGGACGCCTGTACACAGAAGAGGGGATGGCGATCGAGGGTAAGGACCTCTACCTGCTGCCGGAGGACGGGCCGAGCCGGCTGTTCCACTTTGTTTTAGCGGAGGGAGCGAGATGAGCGATGGGCGCGAAGAGCGGAAGGAAGAGGAGTGGCGGCGGAAGCTCAGGGAGAAGGGGGAGGAGAAGGATCGTCCTTATCGTGAGCGGGAGTGGGAGGAGCGGGGGCGGGAGCCTTCGTGAGGCAGTTGTTAGTGGTTAGTGGTTAGTTTGGGACGGTCCAGTCACTAACCACTAATCACTAACCACTCGCTTTATGCGGCTATGGTTCCCTGGTGGAAGAGCATCTGCCAGCGGCCGTCGCGGTGGACCCAGATGGAGGAGTGGTGGGAGGTGGAGTTGTTTGTGGTGATGTGGTAAGTGGCGAGGGCGGAGTTTTCGCCGAGCGGAGTGACGTAGAAGTGGCTCATCGTGGCGGGGCGCGGCTTGCTGGCCGACAGGGCGTTGGTGAGTTGATGCAGGTCGAAGATGCGACCGGAGGTGCAGAACTCACGGAAGTCGGAAGCGAGGAGGGAGGACAGGTCTTTCCGGTCCTTCTCGCGGTCGGGGTGGAGTAGACGCTCTTCGAGCGCATGCAGGTGTTCCTGTAACTGAGGCGCTGTCATGGTGTTTAGTATGACGTGAAATGGGGCGGAAGAAGTTTCATCAAGGTTTAAAGAAAATGGCTGCCGGGTTGCGGGCAGCCATTGGTTTTGTTGGAGTGGTGGGGTTTAGAGGGTGATTTCGCGGGTTAGAAGGTGATTCTGGCCGCTCTAGAAGGTGATTTTGACCGATCCCTGGAAGATGCGGGCATGATTAGCGGTGGAGGGGATCTGGCCGAAGGTGGATGAGGTGAGGACGGCTGCGCCGCCGGTGGTTCCGCCGGGGGTTCCGGAGGTTCCGCCGGTGGGGATGTTGAAGTTGGGGTGATTGAGGACGTTGAAGGCCTCGAGGCGGAGGGTTGCGGCCAAGCCCTCGTGGATGGGGAAGATGCGGGAGATCTGGGCGTCGAACTGGTAGTTGGTGGGCCGCGGAAGGAGTTTCTGCTGATGTTTCCGTATTTTCCATAACCGGGGTGCCGGCGCGCCCGTTTGGCAGCTCGGCGGCAGGGTCTTCGAAACGGGCAAGGACTTATGGATGAGTTTTCAGGGCTGTCAACAGAAATGATTTTTCTTTTTTGTTGGGTGGGTTGTCGATGAGGGAACCGGTAGGACCACGGGGGGGCTGCTGGCGGGAGGTGGGTGTGCCTTGCCGGTGAGGGAGGGTTACTTGCGGGGGAGGGCATGGAAGAATGGCTGCCGGGGTCTCCGGCAGCCATGGGTTTTGATGCTTCGATGCGGGTTTTAGAAGGTGAACTTTCCGGCCAGTTGGAAGATGCGGGGGTCGGCGGCTCCCGTAACGTTGCCGAAGGTCCCGGAGTTGAAGGCGGTGGTGAAGGCGGAGCTTCCGCTCGCGCTTGTGGCGGTGAAGTTGGGGTGGTTGAAGATGTTGAAGGCTTCCATGCGGAGCTGGAAGTTCAACTGTTCGTGGACGGGGAAGATGCGGCTGATCGCAAGGTCGACGTTGTAGTAGCTGGGCGTACGGAAGGCGTTGCGGCTCAGGGTTCCGTAGGTCCCGACGGCGTTCTGGGTGAAGGCGGCCTTGTTGATGTAGGCAAGGTTCGCGCCCGTGCGCTGGATCTTGTTGTGGGTGTAGGGGTCGACTCCAGGGATGAGGTTCGGGCGGTCGAGCCCGATGCCTGTCCGGGAGTTATCGACGCCGGAGGTGACGTTGAGGGCAGCGCCGCTCAGGATGCGGATGAGCGGAGCGGCCTGCCAGTTGTTGACGATGGCGCCTTTCCATCCAGTGAGGGAGGCGAAGTGGCTGGAGGCGACGAGGGTGGTGTTGAAGATGTGTCGGACGTCGAAGCCGCAGGGGCCGCGATCGAGGCGCGGGTTGAGGGTGTGCTGGAAGGCCGGGGCCGCGATGTCACCGGGGTTGTCGGCGACGGCGAGGCACTTGGACCAGGTGTAGTTGGACAGGAAGCTGAAGTTGTTCGACATGCGGTGCTGGATGGCGGCGATCATGCCGTTGTAGGTGCTGGTTCCGCCATCCGTGATCAGCGTCATGGTTGGGCTGTAGCCTTGTCCATTGGCACTGTTCTTCAGGGTGAGGGGTGTGCGCGCGTTGGGGTTACCGATGGAGGAGCAAGGATCGCCGACCTTTGCAGGATAGAGTGCGCTGCCTACGGTGATCTGCGGCATTCCCTGGCAGGAGCCGGGGCCGGTCCAGTTGCCGGGGATGTAGACGCCTGCGTTGATGCCGTTGCCGAGCCACTGGTGCGCCTGCTGGTTGCCGAGGTAGTTGATGGAGAACATCCAGCCATGGCCGAGGTCCTGCTGAATGCTGGCGTTCCACTGGTAGATGACGGGGGTCTTCATCTCTGGCTGGAGGAGGACCCAGAGCGTGTTGGTGGGGAAGGTGGCTGAGGCATCGGGCGGGAAGACTCCGGGGAAGGGAATTCCGCCGGGGTAGCCGCGCCAGGGCTCGTCGAAGGGGGTCTGACCGTTGAGGTCGATCTCATTGACGAAGGGCGGATTGGAGGCGACGCGCTGCGACATGTAGAGGGACGGAGAGTCGTACATCAGGGCTCCGCCAGCGCGCAGAACGGTCTTTCCGGTGCCGAAGGGATCGAGGGTGAAGGCAACACGCGGCGAGACGTTGCCGAGCTGATTCTTCGTGAAGGACTTTCGAACCCCGGGGTCGCCATAGAAGAAGGCGCCCGCGGGAGCGTTGGGGAATACGGTGGAGCGCCTGTTGGCGTTGAAGGCGGCCTGATCGAAGGTGGCGCCACGGCCGTACTTGTCGACCTGGTAGAGGTTGGGCTCCCAGCGCACGCCGTAGTTGACGGTGAGGGTGGGGGTGATGTGCCAGGTGTCCTGGGCGTAGAGGCCGAAGATGCTCTGGCGATAGTTGGTGTCCTGGGTTCGGCTCTGGCTGAAGGCGAAGGAGGTTCCGAAGGTGGTCATCTGACCGGTGAGGAAGTCGGCGAGGGTCTCGCCGGAGGCCTGTCCGCCGAAGGAGTAGCTTCCGTTGAAGAGGTAGCCGGTGCGGGTGTTGTCGCCGGTTCGGATGAACTCGCCGCCGAAGGCGATCTGGTGCTTGCCGATGAGCCAGTCGACGTCGTCGGCGAAGTGCTCGGTGTTGACGTTGAAGTGGCCGGGGGTGCAGGTTCCGCAGCCGGTCGCGAAGCCGCTGTTCATCTGGATGCGGAGGTCGACGGGGGCATAGACGAAGTTGTTGACGCCGATCGTGGTGGCGTTGATGCCGCCGGCTGTCGGTCCGCGGTCATCTCGGCGACGGGAGTAGGTGCCGTGGAAGGTGTTGACCAGGTGCTGGGAGAAGATGAAGGTGTCGCCGAGGGTGAAGCTCTGCACGCGCTCGTCGTTGCCGGGCAGCGTGGTGAGCAGGATGTTGGTGGGCGAGTAGTAGGCGGGCAGGTTGTAGTCGGTGATGTAGTAGCGGCCGAAGATGGAGTGGCGCTGGCTCCAGGTGTAGTCGACGCGGCCGATGTACTGGTCTTCGGAGTTGTTGCCGGGAAGCGCGACATTGACGCGACCGACGGCGTCAGCCTGTGAGAGCGGGAGGTAGTTGACCAGGTTGAGGGCGGCGGGGCTGTAGGTTGCGGGGTTCAGCTTGCGGCTGGGTATAGGTACGGTGGCACCGGTGGCGCTGGCGAACGGGTCCTTGAAAGCGATCGAGCTGCGGGCGCAGTTGCCGCTGGTGGGCATCTGGCTGAAGTCACCGGCGAGCATGGCGGGCGTGGGCACGCAGTAGCCGGTCGCGGAGCTGGTCTTGTGCTCGCGGGTGCCCTGGTAGCCGCCGAAGAAGAAGAGCTTGTCGGTGATGATGCGTCCGCCGAAGGTTCCGCCGAACTGGTTGCGCTTGACGGTGTCCTTGGAGGTGGAGAAGAAGTTGGTTGCGTTGATGACGTTATTGCGGACGAAGTCGAAGACGGTTCCGTGCCACTGGTTGGTTCCGGAGTTGGTGACGACGTTGACGAGCGATCCGGGGTGGATTCCGTTGCGCGCGGGCAGGGAGTTGGACTCGACGGAGAACTCGTGGAGCGCGTCGGGGAAGGGATAGGGCAGGTTGACGTTGGTGAAGTTGTCGGTGTGGTATCCGCCGTCGAGGACGTAGTTGTTGTAGTTGCCCTGGCTTCCGGCGACGGCGATGACGGTGGAGCTGTAGTAGTTCTTGGAGCCGACCATGTCGCCGGAGGGCGCGGTGACGGCTCCGCCGGAGACGAGGACGAGCTGGGTGGCCTGGCGGCCGTTTAGCGGTAACTCTGTGATACGTGCCTGATCGATGACCTGCTTGAAGGAGCTGGTCTCGGTCTCGAGCGCGACGCCGGAGGCCTGGACCTCGACGTGCTCGCTAGCGGAGCCGACACTGAGGTGGGGATCGACGGAGATGTTGTTGCCGACCTCAAGGACGCCGGTCTGGGTGAAGGTCTGGAAGCCCTGCGCGGCGACGGAGAGAGAATACGGTCCCACGGCGACGTTCGGAAGGGCGTAGAGGCCCTGGCCGTCGGTGGTGGTGGCACGGGTGACGCCGGTGGCGGTTTGCGTGAGAGTGACGGTGGCGCCGGGTACGGCGGCTCCGGTGGCGTCGGTTACGGAGCCCGAGACGCTGGCGGTGCCGGCGGCCTGAGCGTGAAGGTTTGCGGGTAGCGCCACAGAGAGGAGGATGGGGATGGCTGCCAGGAGCAGTCTGGTCTTATTGGACAGTCCACTTATGAATGTATTCAGCATGGAAGAGGCCTCGAAGCGAAACGTTTTGCGTCAGTAAAAGCCCACTTTTCACGACAGGCCGAAGGGGCCTTGCGGACGCGAAAGGACTATATGGATGCGATTTCTGGACTGTCAACAGAAATGGTTCTTCTTTTGAAAAAAGGGGAGTAACCAAGGGAGAGCCCGGTAGGACCACATGGAGGGGTCCTGGGAGGCCTTCAGGGTGAAGAGTGCACGAGAAAAACGATTGTCCGATGGGGTTACGGGCGGGTTACCTGCGGGCGAGGGCGACGCGGGGGATGCCCTGGAGGTCGTCGACGAAGGTGATGTCGACCCAGCCGGCGAGGAGGCGGGCGAGGTCGTCTCGCTGGCCGTGGCCGATCTCGAGGGCGAGGAGGCCGCCGGGTTTGAGCGCGCGACGGGCCTGCGGGATGAGGAGGCGATAGAGGTCGAGACCGTCGGGGCCGGCGAAGAGGGCGAGGGCGGGCTCGTGCTCGCGGACCTGGGGGTGGAGCGAGGCGGCATCGGCGGTGGGGACGTAGGGAGGGTTGCTGACGATGGCGTCGAAGTGCTGGGCGCGCTCGGGGGGTGGGATGGCGGTGAGGCGGTCGGAGAGGAGAAAGCTGATGCGGTGGGCGAGGCCATGTTCAGCGGCGTTCGATTGGGCGACACGGAGAGCCTCGGCGGATAGATCGAGAGCGGTGACGTGGGTCTGAGGGAGGTGCGCGGCGAGCGCGATGGCGATGGCTCCGGAGCCGGTGCCGATGTCGGCGATGGCGAGCGGGCGGTCGTGGGGGAGGCGCTGGAGAACTGCCTCGACGAGGTGCTCGGTCTCGGGGCGCGGGATGAGGACGGCGGGGGTGACGCGGAGGGAGAGGCCGAAGAACTCCTGGGTGCCGGTGATGTACTGGATGGGCTCGTGGCGGAGGCGGCGGGCGATGGTGGATGCGTAGAGGTTCTGCTGCTCGGTGGTGAGGGCGCGTGTGGGGTTGGCGAGTAGCGCGGCTTTGGTGATGGTCAGGGTGTGGAGGAGGAGAAGCTCGGCGTCGCGGCGGGCGGAGTCGCGGAGGTGTGGGTCGGCGGCGAGTTGCTGCGTGGCGAGTTGGAAGGCTTCGGTGGCGGTCATGGGGCAGCGGTGAATGGATGGTGCTTAGTGATTGGAGCGTTGAGGGATAGTTTAGCTTTCGCGAGGGAGCCGCGAAGGACGGGCACCGGCATCTGTGATGTACGAGTAGTTGAGAAATGGACAGGTCAGAATCGCATGTGACATTCCCGTCATCGAAATCGGTGTCAATTCGGAGGCATTCCTTCCTTCTATGGAGAGAATCACTCAGGAATTTATTCGGCAAGGAAGCAACATGAATTCAGTAAAGATTGTGGAGGAGTTTTGGACGGCGGTCTGGAAGTCTAGAAACCCAGACGCTATCGCGGATTTCGTTACCGAGGACGCAATCATCACGACTGGAGGCGTCGAGGTCAAGGGGCGGGAGAAGTTTATCGCGTGGGCATGGGAATTCTTGTCTAAGATCAACGACCTGAACTTTGAGGTTCTCGAGATATTCCAAAATGAAAGTGGAAGCCGTGTAACGACACTCTGGTGTCTCACGGGCAAGAACAACGGCATGATGGGAACAACGCCAGATCAACAGCCAATCAGAATAACCGGAATCGCGGTTTGGAGTGTGCGCGAAGACGGAAAGCTGCTACACAACCGCGTAGAGCGTTCAGCCTGGGAGACATTTCAAAAACTCAACACCAAACAAACCTCACATGCGTCCCCACAGCTCTACTCACCGCGGATCATGATGATGTTGCCGTCGGGGTCGGAGATGGTGAGGGTTTCTTTGGATTTGATGGCGTTGATCTGCTGTTTGTGGAGCAGGCGTGCGGCTTTGGAGAGGTTGGCGGTGCGCATGGTGAGGCGGGCTTTGGTTCCGAGCGAGGTGGCGGTGGCGATCTCAATCTCCTGGCCGGAGTCGCCGGGCATGTGGAGGAACAATGGGTCGCCGGCGATGGATTTGAAGGAGAGCTGGTTGAGGTAGAAGTCGCGCGCGGCGGCGGGGTCCTTCATGGCGAGGGAGACGCCGATGAGAGTGTCGGCGACTCGGTCGGAGTTGATGTGCTTGCCGCGGTCCTCGTAGTGGCGCGAGCCGGGCATGTACTGGGTGTACTCGATGTTCTGCGCGGCGCCGGCGGCGTCGATGGGGCCGGCTAGGGTGAAGAGGAGGTTGCCGGCTCCGGCCTTGCGGACCGGCGTGGGAGTGAGGCCGTGGGCGACGTAGTCGTCGTGGATTGCCTGGAGGTCGTCGCCCTCGAAGCAAACGTGGAGGAAGCCGACGGAGGCCTGCTTGGGGTTGTCGGGGTTTGCGGGGTAGAGCTCGAGGAACTGGCGGTCGTTGAGCTTGATAAAGCTCTCGTTGACCTTGCCGTCCTTGTCGGTGAGGGTGAAGGCCTCTTCGAAGCCGAGCTTGTTGTAGAAGTCGCGGGCTGCGTCGAGGGAGCGGACGCGGATGGCGACGTGGGCTATGCCGGCGAGGGGCGGGGTTTGTTGGGCGTGGGAGAGGGATGCGGTGAGGATGAGCAGTGCGAGGGTGGCGATGCGGCGCAGCGCGGTTTGGAGCATTGGGCGTTGGTCCTTGGGAGGAGCGTCGGTTGTCTATGTGATTCTCTCAAAAACGGTTCGAGCTTTGCTCGAATGTCCCACATCTCCAAAATCGAGATGTGGGGCACCCGGCACCCGGCACTCGGCCGGTTTGTCAAACGCGAGACTACTGGGTAGGAGTGGAGTGAAGACTGTCGAGGTCGGTGATGATGTGTGAGGTTACTTCGAGCTTGTGGTAGTTGCCGTAGCGCGCGCCGAAGGACCATGCGACGCGATGGTCGTCGGGTATGGCCTGGGACTCGATAGTCTTCGGCATCCAGAAGGTTCTTCCGTCGAGCACGACGGGGGCGTAGTCGATGGACCAGGTCCAGAGGCCGATGACGCCGCGCGTGATCTCGTGGTCGGGGATGCTGGCTTCGACGCGCAGCAGGTGAAAGTTTCCGGGGTCGATGAAGACCCGGCCTCTCTGAATCGTCGGGCAGCTTCTGTCGAGGAGGGATTCGGTCAGAGTCTTGTAGGTGAGGACGATGGCCGGGACACCGCCGGTGTTCTCGTCGGGGGCGCGCTCGAAGGTGTAGCAGACGGCGAAGTCGGACGAGACGATGCGGACGCCGTTGGTGAAGGCTCCGCGAAAGACGGCGGGGCCGGCGATGTTCTCGCCCTGGGCGGCCTTGTGATTGACGGATTTGACCTCGCGGCTCTCGAGGAGCTCGGTCGCGTTGCCTTCGCCGGTGCGGCGGATGCGGAAGATGGAGTCAGTTGCGGTAGTAATCCTGGCGTCTCCGGGCTCAACGAGATTGGAGTCGACGTGCTCGTCGCAGAAGAAGCTTGAACGGAGGAGAGGTAGGTGGAGACGTTGGCCTGCAGGCGATTGAGGATCTCAGGAATCGGCAGCGGAGCGGCTTGCTGGGCAAACGAGGGTGCCAGCAGCACAACAGACCAGAGGGTAACGGCAGGCAGAGAGGACGAGCGCACAGATCTTTCCTTTGAAATCCTGGGTGCGGCATTCTCGCTGACAACATAGTGAGACTGCAAGGTGTTCTGCGAGATGCCCGCTGCTATTTCGGCGGAGGATTGCCGCCGACGTCGGGGATGATGCGGGAGCTGACGCTGAGCTTGTGGTAGTTGGTGTAGGTGGCGGTGAAGAACCAGGTGCCGGAGGCGTCGTGGGCGTCGGCGCGGGAGGTGATGGTGCGGGGCAGCCAGAACTGTTTCGCGTCAAAGGGGATAGGGGCGTAGTCGATGGACCAGGTCCAGAGGACGCGGCGGCCGTTGTTGTCCTTGTGGTTGGGGATGGTCATCTCGACGCGCAGCGGGTGGAAGGTGGCGGAGTCGATGAAGGCGCGGCCGGATTGTTTGTCGGGGCCGGGGCAGCCGTCGTCGGGGGTGAGGTCGGGCTTGAGGGCGTAGTCGATGACGATGGCGGGAGTCTTGTTGAGCACGCCGGTAGGCTGAAGGGTGTAGTCGAAGCAGCGCGACATCTCGAGCGAGACGACGTTGACAGCGGTCGAGAAGGCTCCGCTGAAGAGAGCGGGGCCGTGGATGTCTTCGCCCTTTGCGGCTTTTTTGTTGACGGACTTGATCTCGCGGGTCTCGGTGAAGGTGTGGGCCTCGCCGACGTTGTGGGAGCGGACGAGGCGGAAGACGGAGTCGGTGGTGGTTTTGACGCCGCGCGCGCCCTCCTGCTTGAGTTCGGAGACGACGCGCTCGTCGGCAAAGATGTCGGGGAGGTTGGTGAGGTAGTCCCAGAGGTTGTCCTGGAGGTGGAGGAGGATCTCCTGAAGTGGCGGAGTTGCGGGCGCAGCGGGTGTGCTGGCGGGCTGCTGCGCGATGCCGCTGGAGGGGACGAGAGCTGCGAGAACGACGGAGATGACGAGATGCGACCGCACCGGTGCTCCTGAAAAAGTAGCCTGCGGGGAATTCTCGCTGAGAGTTGGTGATTGTGCCAAGTGCTCCCGCGCGAACTCTGTGGGATGCTAGGATTCCTGCGCAACAGTCTGTGGGGTGGGGGTGCTTTCGTGACGGAATGGAACGCGCCGGAGTATGCGAGGATCTCTGAACTGCAGCATGCGATGGCTGCGGAGGTGCTGTCATTGCTGGACCTAGGGGACGCGAAGAGCGTTCTGGATCTTGGCTGCGGGACCGGCAACGTGACGGCTGAGATCGCAGCGCGCGTTCCTGAGGGCAGGGTGGTGGGCGTGGATGCCTCTGGCGAGATGATTGCGTTTGCAAAGGAGCGTTATGGCGCGGCGGTGTGGCCGAACCTGAGCTTCGAGGTGTGTGACATTCGCAGGATTGGATTCAGAGACGAGTTCGATCTGGTGGTCTCGTTCAACGCGCTGCACTGGATTCCGGAGCAGGAGGTGGCTCTGCGGGCGATTCACACCGCGATGAAGCCGGGAGGCGCGGCGCAGTTGCGGCTGGTCCCGAAGGGCGAGCGCAAGAGCCTGGAGGATGTGCTGGAGGAGACGAGGAAGTCAGCGAAGTGGTGCACCTACTTCGATGGCTATCGGAACCCGTATCTGCACCTGACGGCAGAGGAGTATTCGGCGTTGGCCGCAGAGTGCGGGTTACGCGCGGTGAGCATGGACGTGAAGGACAAGGCGTGGGACTTCGGTTCACGCGCAGGGTTTCACACGTTCGGTTCGGTGACTTTCGTTGAGTGGACGCGGCGGCTTCCCGAGGAGGCGAAGTCAACTTTTATCGATGACGCGCTGGACCGATACAGTGCGGTCGCGGGCGACGATCGCACGTTTCGTTTCTACCAGATGGACATCAGGCTGGCGAAGAGCAGTTGAAGGTTGCTAGTTGCAGGTTGTGAGTGGAAAAACAACTGCTAACCTGCAACTGCAAACTACATCAAGCGGCAGTGGTCTCGGCCTTCATCTTCTCGGCGATGTCGTGTGCGATGAGCGCGTCGATGGTGGGCTGCAGCATGCCTTCCATCACCATGTTGAGCTGGTGGGTGGTGAGGCCGATGCGGTGGTCGGTGAGGCGGTTCTGCGGGAAGTTGTAGGTGCGGATCTTTTCGGAGCGGTCGCCGGTGCCGACCTGCTGCTTGCGGTCCTTGGCCTGCTCCTGGTGGATGCGCTCTTCCTCGACCTCGTAGAGGCGGGCGCGGAGGACGCGCATGGCCTTCTCGCGGTTCTTGATCTGCGATTTTTCGTCCTGGCACGAGACGACGGTGTTGGTCGGGATGTGGGTGATGCGCACCGCCGAGTAGGTCGTGTTGACGGACTGTCCGCCGGGGCCGGAGGAGCAGAAGGTGTCGACGCGCAGGTCCTTGGCTTCGATCTTGATGTCGACTTCCTCGGCCTCGGGGAGCACGGCGACGGTGATGGCGGAGGTGTGGACGCGGCCCTGGGTCTCGGTGGCCGGCACGCGCTGCACGCGGTGGACGCCGGACTCGTACTTCATCTGCGAGTAGACCTTGTCTCCTTCGAAGATGGCGGTGACTTCCTTCATGCCGCCGCCGATGCCGGTCTCTGAAGAGGAGAGGATCTGTACCTTCCACTTGTGCTGCTCGGCGAAGCGCAGGTAGGTGCGGAACATCTCGGAGACGAAGATGGCGGCCTCGTCGCCGCCGGTTCCGGCGCGCAGCTCGATGATGATGTTCTTGTCGTCGTTGGGATCCTTTGGCAGGAGCATGACCTTCAGCTCTTCCTCGATCTCGGCGAGGCGCGGCTCGAGGGTAAGGAGCTCGGCCTGGGCCATCTCGCGGATGTCGGCGTCGTCCTCGGCGAGCATGGACTTGGCGTCGGCGACGCCCTGCTTCACCTGCTTGTACTCGCGGAACTTTTCGACGACGGGCTCGATGTCGCGGTGGGCCTTGGCGGTGGCGGAGAACTTCTTCTGGTCTGTGACGAGCGCGGGATCGGCGAGCTGCTGGCCGAGCTCTTCGTAGCGCGCTTCCATCTGGTCGAGGCGGTCGAACATGGGTGCTCCTAAATCTATGCGTAGAAAGGGGATTTCGAAAAGGGAGAGGGCGAAGTCGGGCGCAGCTAGGCGAAGTCGTGACGGCTGGGCGTCACGCCGGGCCGGGGGGCCATACCGGGAAAGCGCACCGGGATTTCGGCTGCGAATCGCATCTCTCTTTAGATGTTACTCCTGTTGGTGTGGATGCGGGTGGGGTAAAGTACGAACCGTGAGCCACAGGCGGTAACAGATCGTTGTTGCGGCGGTACTAGGTTGCATATTTTCCATCGGTTGCGAGGAGGATTTTGAGTCGCACTATTCAACGGCGGCGGCTGCAGAGCAGGCGGGAGAATTTACGCGTGGCTGGCTGCCCCTCGTGCTTCAACCCGATGCCACTGACATATACGAATGGCACGATCTGGACTCCAACCGAGCAGGAGGGCGGTTTGCGTTGAACGAGAACCTTGTGCATCGGATTTCAGACAGACTGCCAAAGAACGGACAAGACTTCGACTGATGGTCGATCGTCAACGAACGGTGTGACCGTATTTCGCTGTAGTGACTTTCTAGTCTCGATCAATTCAGAAAAGCGGACTGGCGACTTTCGGTCGAACGGCCGCTAGACCAATTCACGGAGTCAAGCGGTTCGAGCTTCGCTCGAATGCCCACATCTCAGAATCGAGATGTGGGGCACCCGATTTTTGGCGATTCGAGCGGTGTTGGCTGCGCGGGAGAAAAGCAGATTCCTCGGCTTCGCTCGGAATGACTACTCGGGAAAGCTACACCTTCGCTGGTTCGAGCCAGGCGCTGGGCGTGGAGCGTGAGATGGCGATCTCCTCGTCGTTCATGTCGACGCCTACGTCGGCGAAGAGTGGTGTGGAGAGGTAGCGCTCGCCGGTGTCGGGCAGCATGCAGAGGATGGTTGATCCCTTCGGCGCTTTAGCGGCGACCTTCAGGGCTCCGGCGAAGGTTCCGCCGGAGGTGATGCCGACGAAGATGCCCTCCTGGCGGGCGAGCTCCTTGCTCCACTTCATGGCTTCGGTGTTCTCGACGGTGAGGACCTGGTCGATCTTGTTTTCGGCCAGCGCGTCGCCGGCGAGCTTGGGGATGAAGTCCGGGCTCCAGCCCTGCTGGGGGTGCGGCTTCCATGCGGGGTGACCGCTGAGCGGGTCGCCGTTTTCGTCGCGCGGCTGCGGCTGGCCGCTCGTGACCATGGGTGCGTCGGCGGGCTCGCAGACGATGATCTTTGTCTTGGGGCTCTCTTTCGCGAGCACGCGGGCGACGCCCTTGAGCGTGCCTCCGGTGCCGAAGCCGGTGACCCAATAGTCGAGGGGCTGGTCGCGGAAGTCGTCGAGGATCTCGACGGCGGTGGTCTTGGAGTGGAAGTCGGCGTTGGCCTCGTTGGTGAACTGGCGGGTGAGGAACCAGCCATGCGTCTGGGCGAGCTCGATGGCCTTGGCGGCGGAGCCGGTGGCGCGGCTGGCGGCGGGCGTGAGGATGACCTTGGCGCCGAGGAAGCGCATCAGGCGGCGGCGCTCGATGGAGAAGGTCTCGGGCATGATGAGGACTAGCGGGTAGCCTTTTTGCGCGCAGACCATGGCGAGGCCGATGCCGGTGTTGCCGCTGGTGAACTCGATGACGGTCTGGCCGGGCTTGAGCGTGCCGGTGCGTTCGGCGTCCTCGATGACGCCGAGGGCGAGGCGGTCCTTGACGGAGCCGAGAGGGTTGAAGGCCTCGACCTTGACGTAGAGGTTGACGCCCTCGGGCGCGAGCTTGTTGATCTTGACGGCGGGAGTGTGGCCGACGGTTTCGAGAATGTTGTTGTAGCGCTTTCCCACGTGTCCTCCTGGGAGATAGATTGGGGCCGCTTGCAGACTGCAAGAGATTTTAGATGCGGGCAAGGCTTTCTGCATCCATCAGGATGTAAATGCGAGGTCATTTCTCAGGATGGCTCTGTTTCGAGATGTCGCGAAGCTGGCCGAGGCGCTGGCGGGTGAGTCGAGCCGGTTGAAGAAGCGCGCGGCGATTGCGGAGGCGATTCGCAGGGTGCACGAGGCGGAGTCGGATGGTGGCGCCGCAGTCTCGGATCATCAGGACGTGGGGCGGTTTGCGCTGTATCTCGCGGGGACGCCGTTTGCCGAGGCGGATCAGCGGAAGCTGAATGCGGGCGGGGCTCTGCTGAGCCGGGCGTTGCTGGCGGTGAGTGGGGCGACGCAGGTGGAGCTGACGGCGGCTTATCGCAAGCATGGTGATTTGGGCGCGGCGGGGTTCGAGTTGATGGCGGCGCGGGATTCTTCGGCGCGGACGGAACCCACATCTGGCGATGAGGCCGCCAGATATGGGGCACCCGATTCTGTGGCACACGGTTCTGGGACTCCGCTGACGCTTGCGGAGATTGCGGATGCGTTTGCGGCGATGGCTGCGGCGCGTACGACGGCGGTGCGCTCGGCGCTGGTGGAGGGGCTGCTGGAGAGGGCGACGCCGCTTGAGGCGAAGTATCTGCTGAAGCTGATGATCGGCGACATGCGGATTGGGGTGAAGCAGAGTTTGGTGGAGGAGGCGATTGCGGTTGCGGCGGATGTGCCGGTGGCGGAGGTTCGCAATGCGGTGATGCTCGAGGCGGACCTGGCGTCTGCGACGCAGCGGGCGTTTGCGGGGACCCTGAAGGAGGCGCGGATGCGGCTGTTTCATCCGCTGGGGTTCATGCTGGCCTCGCCTGTGGATTCGCCGGAGGAGGCGGTGGAACGGTTTGCGGGAGTTCCGGAGGAGGGTGTGGAGACGGCGCACATCGCGGCGTTTCTCGAGGACAAGTACGACGGCATGCGGGCGCAACTGCATTGTGGCGATCCGGAGCAGCCTGGGAGGGTGGCGATCTACTCGCGCAATCGCGAGGAGATCACGGAGAGCTATCCGGAGTTGGAGGAGGCATTCGCTCGCGTGAACGAAGCGGGGGTGGGTCCCCTGATCTTTGACGGCGAGATTCTTGGGTGGGATTTGAAAGAGAGCCGTGCGCTGCCTTTTGCGGTGCTGGGGCAGAGGATCGGGCGGAAGCGTGTCTCGAATGCGTGGCGTGAGCAGGTGCCGGTGATCTTTATGGCGTTCGATCTGATGTATGCGGGCGAGCTTCTGGTGGAGCTTCCGCTGCGCGAACGGCGCAACCGGCTGGAGGCGGTGGCGGAGAGGCTGGTGGAGGTGGTGCGCTCGCCGCTTGCGGTCGACGAGCGAAAGAAGGGCGCGCAGGGGTTGATCTTTGCGGAGCCGGAGGGTGAAGCCGTGGAGCGTCTGTTGCTGTCGCCTTCGCGGCTGGTGGAGAGTGCGGACGACATTGATCGCGCTTATGCGGAGGCTCGCGCGCGGGCGAACGAGGGCGTGATGCTGAAGGCGGCGGAGTCGCAGTATCAGCCGGGCCGTCGCGGGCTGGCGTGGCTGAAGTTGAAGCGCGAGCTGGCGACGCTGGATGTGGTGGTGACGGGAGCGGAGTTCGGGCACGGCAAGCGCGCGGGAATTCTGAGCGACTACACGTTTGCTGTACGCGGAGCTGACGGCGAGCTGCTGAATGTGGGCAAGGCTTATTCGGGGTTGACGGATGCGGAGATTGCGGAGCTGAGCGCTTGGATGATGGAGCATACGCTCGAGGACCGCGGCTTCTCTCGCACGGTGGAGCCGCTGCGTGTGCTCGAGGTGGCCTTCAACAACATCATGCGCAGCGATCGCCATGCGAGTGGATTCGCGCTCCGGTTTCCGCGCATTGTGAGGATTCGCGACGACAAGCCGGTGAGCGAGATTGATACGGTGGAGCGTGTGGAAGAGGTGTATCAGTCGCAGGTGGACAAGCCGGTGGAGTGAGCCGTGGCGCGTGGGCGCGGTAGTATCATGGCTGAAGTGAAACGGCCCGTTCGACTCGCTTATCTTGTCAGCCATCCCATTCAATACCAGGTGCCGCTGCTGCGACGGATCGCCGCTGAGCCCGACATCGACCTGACGGTGCTGTACGGCTCGGATTTTTCGGTGCGCGGCTATAAGGACGATGGCTTTGGCGTGGATCTGAAGTGGGACCTACCCCTGCTCGATGGCTACAAGTACGAGATTCTACCTGCGCTGCGCGACACGGGGACGCAGACGTTCGCGGCACCTTTGAACTACGGGATCTTCAGCAGGCTGCGCGGCCGGGGCGGCGAGGCGCCTTACGATCTGCTGTGGGTGCACGGCTACGCGATGGTGAACTCGATGGTGGCGATGGTGGCGGCCAAGGCGCTGGGGATTCCGGTGTTGATGCGGTCTGACTCGACGTTGATTGACCGTCCGCGGGGTGGTGCGAAGCGTTTCGCGAAGAGGCTGTTCTTCGCGGGGCTTCGTCAGATGATCGACGGCGTGCTGACTATTGGGACTCTGAATGAGGGGTACTGGCGGGCTTCGGTGGGCGACTCGGTTCCGCTGTTTCGAATGCCTTATGCGGTCGATAATGATTTCTTTCGGAGGCGCAGTGAGGAGGCCGCGTCGCGCCGAGGCGAGCTTCTGGCGGAGTTGAAGATGGAGGCCGGGCGGCCTGTGATTCTGTTCGCCTCAAAGCTGCAGTATCGCAAGCATGCGGATCATCTGCTGGAGGCGTACAGGCGCCTCATCGAGCGCAGCAGCGCGGGTCCTTATTTAGTGATCGTCGGCGATGGTGAGGCCCGTGCGGAGCTGGGGCGGTCGGCTGCTGGGCTTGAAGACGTTCGGTTCTGCGGCTTTCGCAATCAGTCGGAGCTGCCGCGGTTCTTCGATCTGGCGACGGTCTTCGTGTTGCCCGCCCGCCATGAGCCGTGGGGGCTGATTGTGAATGAGGTGATGAATGCTGCGCGGCCGGTGATCATGACCGACGATGTCGGCGCGCATCCGGACCTCGTGACGAACGGAGTTGAGGGCTACGTGTATCCGGTGGGAGATATCGCCGCGCTGACGGAGGCTCTGGACCGTGTGATCTCGGTGCCGGGCGAGGCGGAGCGTATGGGACGCAATGCGTTGGCGCGCATCAGCGCGTGGAACTTCGAGGAAGACATCGCTGGATTGCGGCGTGCGATTGCTGCGTTGACGAAGGGGCTTCCGGTGGAGCGCGAGTTTGCAGCGAAGTAATGGGATCCAAACCGGTCGTGCGACTATTGCAGAATACCGGTCAGATCGAAGTCTCGCGTCTTTCCGTCCGGCAGGAGGAACGTATAACTCCGGAAGATGTCATATCCGTTTCCCTGCCTCTCGGTGAGCCTGGCCTTGTAGTCGCCGAGGGCAAGAACACCACCTCGAACGGGAGCCTCCAGCTCAGATTTATAGCCGGCAATAACTCCTACGATTCGTTGACGCAGGTACCCTAGATCCTTCGCTCCCAGATAGAAGCGTGTCTTCGATTCAATAACGTGGACGTTGACGTTGTAGTCCGATGGAGATGGATTCGGAGCCGCGAAGGCAAACGAGCCGCAGAACAGCACCAGGCTGAACAGGATTTTCATGGAACACTGATAACACAACTGCGTGATAGGGCTCATACAACTGAGGAGGCACACTTTGATCTCACATCGATTTACGACGGCAGCTCTTGTGCTGGTTCTGGCTGGCTCGCCTGCCTGTGTCTTTGGCCAAACGAACTCATCCGCTGAGGCGGAGATTCGTGCATCGTTCGACAAGCAGGCCGCGGATTGGAATCGCGGCGACCTGACTCAGTTTGCGACGGCATATAAGGATTCGCCGGACATACTGTTTATCGGTTCGAAGATCAGCCGAGGCTATGCGCAGATGCTGGAGAAGTACCGCACGGTCTTCTCCACGCGGGAGAAGATGGGCACGCTGACCTACAGCGATGTCGAGGTGCAGCCGCTGGACGACCGCTTCGCCACGGCTACGGGAAGGTTTCACCTGGCGCGCACGACCGCGGGCGGAGGCGATGCAAGCGGGTCCTACCTGGTGGTCTTCGAGAAGACACCGCAGGGCTGGAAGATTGTGCGCGACGTGACGATACCGGCGCCCAAGCCTTGAGGGGGACGGAGTGAACGGGGGCGAGGGACCGCATTCCTGCAAGTGCGAGATTAATTTTTCGCTGTTCGATTAGGGCTGACGGCTCAAGAGTTGAAGCGATTCCGTCTGCGGGAGCATCCTAAACCGTATGGAATATAGACTGCTTGGCAGATCAGGATTGAAGGTGCCGGAGCTCTGCTTCGGTGCGGGAACGTTTGGCGCGAACAACGAGTTCTTCAAGGCGTGGTCCGAGACCTCGCAGGAGGAGGCCGATCGCATCGTCGGCATCTGCATGGATGCGGGGCTGAACTTCTTCGATACCGCGGATGTGTACTCGAACGGATCGAGCGAAGAGGCGCTGGGCAAGGCGCTCTCGCACCACAAGCGCGAGGGCGTGCTGATCTCGACGAAGACGACGTTCCGCTTTGGCGAGGGGCCGAACAATACGGGGTCGAGCCGCTACCATATGATTCAGCAGCTGCACGGCAGCCTGAAGCGCCTGGGGACGGACTACGTCGACGTCTACCACATGCATGCGTTTGACGCGATGACCCCGGTGGACGAGACGCTGAACACGCTGGACAAGTTTGTGCGCGAGGGTAAGGTGCGCTACATTGCGTGCTCGAACTTTTCGGGCTGGCACCTGATGAAGTCGCTGAGCGTGAGCGAGCGCTACGGCTGGGCGCGCTACGTCGGGCACCAGGTGTACTACTCGCTGGTGGGGCGCGACTACGAGTGGGAGTTGATGCCCCTGGCGCTGGACCAGGGCGTGGGCGCGCTGGTGTGGTCGCCGCTGGGCTGGGGACGGCTGACGGGCAAGATTCGCCGTGGCCAGCCGCTGCCGAAGGACAGCCGACTGCAGTCGAAGGTGGCGCATGACGCCGGCCCGCTGCCGGAGATGGAGTACGTCTACAGGGTCGTCGACGCGCTCGATGAGGTTGCGAAGGATACGGGCAAGACGATTCCGCAGATCGCGCTCAACTGGCTGCTGGGCCGCCCGACTGTGTCGACGCTGGTGATCGGCGCGCGCAACGAGGAGCAGCTGAAGGCGAACCTTGCCGCAGTGGGCTGGAAGCTCGACGCCGAGCACGTCAAGAAACTGGACGCGGCGAGCGAGCTTGCGCGCGCGTATCCGTACTGGCACCAGACGCAGTTCACGGAGCGCAACCCGCTGCCTGTGTAGCATCGCATCAAGCGAAAGCAGAACGGCCTCGGACGAAATGTCTTGAGGCCGTTTTGCTTGTACTGAACGAAGGCCGTTAGACCTTGCGGAAGGCGTAGTAAACGTAGGGCGAGACGTAGCGATTCAGCATGGGATTTGTGATTTTGCGAACGCCGATCTGTTCGAGATACCGGAAGCCGACCTTCTCGGTCTGGTCGATGACGTAGTCCGGCGCGGCGAAGTAGGTCGCGCAGGAGTCGCAGCGCACGTAGGCCTGGTCGCGAAACGCGGCGGCCGTGCCGGCGAGGTTCTCGCGCTGCAGGTAGACGGGCGAGATGTGGAACGCCTTAATGTTGTGCCAGGAGAATATGAGCGTGCCGGCGGGCTTCAGCACGCGGCACTCGCGCAGGGCGTCGACGCGCCGGTGCTCCGGCCAGGCGCAGTCCAGGCTGTTGAACGAGATGAGGACGTGGTCATAGGACTGATCCGGTTCCTCGATCTCGCAGTAGCTTCCAACCTCGAACGGGATGTAGGGGAAGCGTCTCTGCGCGACGTGGATGAGGTTTTCTGAGGTGTCGATGCCTTTGACGCGGAAGCCGATTTCGTGCAACCGCAGCGTGGTGCGGCCGGCGCCGCAGGCATGGTCGAGCACAGAGTCGCCGGGCTTGTAGTACTTGGCGAAGAAGATGCGTTCGGCCGGAAGGAGCCGGTAGAGCGAGTACTGGTCGATCATCGCGTCGGTGCGATAGACGTCGATGTTCTGCTGCTGCAGATTCGCTTGCGTCTCGGTCAGGCCGCGGTCCTCGGGGTTTGTCTGCCAGACAGCATACCCGAGTGCGCGCCGGCCGTCAGCGAAGAGGCGTCCTTGAACCAGGTCATCAAAGGGTTGGCTGAAAACTATCCGATATGTGACAGCAATCCGGCCGGAAGCGGCTCTAAGGAGTTGACGAAGGAGAATCTTCGATGACTCACCGGCTCGCCTCGCGCCCCTTTATGCCTTCTTTACGACTTCCTCACGGTTTCGTTATCGTCCGTTCCCTAGCATGGCCTCAGTACGACCGCCCCGCGGCCATGAAGACGCGTGGGCGGAATCGCCAGGAAGCGAGAAGAATAGTGAAAAATCATATAGTTTGTAGAATCGCGGCCTCGTTGTCGGGGGCTGCGGTATTGTTTGGTGTCTTGCTGGGAGGCGGACGCGCGTTTGCGCAAGGTGCAGAGACCGGGCCCGCTGACGCAGCAACAAAAGCAGCGGCGGCAGCAGCGACGACGGACCAGCGGATCGACGCGTTGCAGCAGACGCTTGAGGAGATTCAGAAGCAGCTGCTTGCGCTGAAGCAGGCACGTACCGGGGCGCAGACCGCAACAGCGGCTTCTCAGCCGTCTGCCACACCGGCTGCAGCGGGGCCTGCGCAGCCGCAGGTCGCGGCGCATGCAGTCGTACCATCCTCCGCGTCGAGCTCGTCAGGCGCCGGACCCGAGGTCTCGGCAGTGGCTACGGCGCCTGTTCAAACAAACAACGACCCGAACAATCCTCACTCCGAGCCGTTTGCATTTGCCGACTTTACGTGGCTGACCGGCAACGCGCGCACCAAGGACACGCCCTACGCGACGGCGTTCTTTACGCCGGAGATCCGCGTCGACGCCAACTACACCTATGACTTCCGCCATCCGAAGGACGACACCATCAGCGGATCGAGCGAGGTCTTTCGCTCCAACGAGGTGCAGTTGACGCAGTTCGGCGTGGGCGGCGATTTTCACTACGACAACGTGCGCGCGCGCCTGATGACGCAGTTCGGCATGTACTCGCAGACCACTCCGCGCAACGACGCCAGCCCCGCGCGCGGACAGTGGAATCTCGATAACGCCTACCGCTATGTCTCGGAGGCCTATGGCGGCTACCACTTCAATGTGCAGCACGGCATCAACGTCGACGCGGGCATCTTCATGTCCTACGTCGGCCTGTTCTCCTACTATCAGTTCGACAACTGGGCCTATCAGCCGTCGTACGTCTCGTCGAATACGCCGTGGTTCTTCAACGGCGTGCGCGTGCAGTGGTTCCCCACGGCCAAGCTGAAGATCGAGCCCTGGTTCATTAACGGCTGGCAGTCGTACGGCCGCTTCAACAGCCGTCCCGGCTTTGGCGGGCAGATCCTCTGGCGCCCGAACGGCAAGTGGTCGATCGTCGGCAACCAGTACGCGTTTGGGCGTGACGCTCTCGGCGTTCCGAAACGCACGCGGTACCACACCGACGACAGCATCCAGTTCAAGTACTACGACCGCCCGACCTCGCGCCTGAGCAAGATGGCCATGTCGCTGACCGGTGACCTTGGCTGCGAGACCGGCGGCGGCGTGAGCTGCTTCGGCACCGGAAAGGACGGCAGCCCCAAACAGAGCTTCGTCGGCTTCATGGCCTATAACCGCTTCTGGTTCGATCATGACCGCTACGCCATGACCATCGGCGGCGGCCGCATCAACAACGCCGGCCGCTACCTCGTGCTGCTGCCGCCCATCAATGGCGCGACGGCTGCGTCGGGAACGCCCTACTTCACGGAGAACCCCGGTGATCAGTACAAGGCGTGGGACGTGTCGTGGACTGCGGACTACATGCCGAGCCAGTACTTCACCTACAGGCTCGAGTACAACCACCGCGCGGCGAACGTTCCCTACTTCAGCGGACCGGGAGGCGTGACGCCTCCGGGAGGAAATACCTTCGGCGCGCCGGGCTCGATTGTTGAAGGATGGACTCCCGACCTGCGCAAGAGCGAGAACCGCATGACGCTTGCGTTTCTCGTGAAGTTCTAAGCGACAGTAAGTTCCAAAACAACGGAGGCAAATGTAATCCGGAACTCTTTCAACAACTGAAGGCCGCTGTTCCTTGCAGCCATCCTCTCGCCTGAGGATGGCTCTTCCTTTGGCTGCTGACGAGCCAGGATCTGTTCGTTGGCAAGCTTCGCTGCAATTCCGGATACAGTTCGCGAGGAAGAGATACAAGGCGAAGGACGATCGTTGGTCTACTCACAACAGGCACAACAATGGGCCTAGAACTGTGAGGAGAACAACAATGAAAGTTCAATCGATCATCCCGAGCAAAAGCGTCCGTAAACTCGGACCGAGAGAAGGAAAGACTGTACAGATTGGCAATGCGCGCCTGACCTGGAAGGCGATGGGAGAGGACACCGGATACATGACCAGCATGTATGAGATGGATCTGGCTCCGGGGAACGGCATTCCGATTCATAGCCATCCGTACGCCGAGGTGTTCTATGTCGTGCAGGGCCGCACGGACTTCGTGGCCATCGACGAAGCGGGGGAGGAGGAGTGGGTGCGATGCGGCCCCGGCGAGACGCTGATCGTTCCCATCAACCGGCTGCACGCGTTTCACAACCGGACGGATAAACCAAGCCGCTTTCTCAGCTTTTCGGTCTACTATCACCAAGTCCTCTTCGACCGGCTCGCACAGGAGGTCGACGTGGATTCACCGCAGACCGTAACCACCGACGCCGATCCGCAGGAGTACATCCAGCTGATGCAGGAGGCGCTGAAGCAGGACATGTACTTCCCGCAGGCGAGTTCAAGCGATGGCGGCGAGGTCCTGCAGGAACTCAAGGACCGCACGACGGTGGTAGGGATCTAGCCTGCGCCTCGACCTTCGAAACACATGTGGTCGAGGCGCAGATTTTGCAGATCCCGCTTACCTCAGTGCAAGACGAAATTGACTTGGTGTGAGACCGGCAGTCTTACGAAACACACGCGACAGATGATGCTGATTGGCAAAACCGGTAGCAAGCGCTATCTCGGTTAGCCCGAGCCGGGAGTCGTGCATCATCCCCTTCGCCTGTTCCACGCGGCGTTCGAGAACGAATTGATACGGCGTCTTTCCGGTGCTAGTGCGAAAGCTGCGGATGAGGTGAGACGTACTTACGCCACTCTCGCGAGCAAGATCCTCCAACCGGAGGTCATGGTGAATGTGAGCATCGATGTAATCGATGCAGCGACGAAGAGCCGAGCGCCCAAGACCGCCTTTGTGAGATCGTGTCGAGAGCATGGTGGAGTACCTGCTCCTCAGATATTCGGCCAGGGTTTTGGTCATACTGTCGAGAAAGAGCAGACCGCTTTCAAAGTGGCTTCGCTGCTCAGTGAGAAGAACGCCGAGCAGGGCGCGAAGCGAACCGTCTTCGAGAAGATCGTGTGGCTGAATATTCCGACTAGCGCCTTCGTCTTGCGCGAACGCCTCCGGCCGAAGGAAAAAGAGTGCAAATTTCGCGTCTGACTTGATCTCAAATTTGCGAGACTCCTCCACACGGCAGATGCTGGTGTTTCCCGCTGCGACGGTGCCGTTCCGCAACGTCGCCGATTCGAACCAAGTCGCCGAGGTGTCGCTAAGCGACAAACCGAGACTGACCTCGGACGATGCGGGAATCTCCCAAACTCCTGGCGAGACCTCGATCTCCGCAATCTGCACAAAGGATCTTACGACTTTGCTCGAAGACGGGACGCGATTGTGTTCAATGGGATGGACTTCTGTCATAGGTTTCCTTTGACCGTGACCGTTCACGACCCGTCATTATTGGATGAGCGCCTCCCGCCAGGGATTCTTCGCCGCCATGCCGAACGCCTGCTGCGAAGAAACGTAGAGTGTGCTGTAATTTACAGCGATCTATGCCTATGTTCATCGATCGTTTTGAGGATTGAAGTGCGAAGAAATTACATCGTTTTGACATCGTTACTGGGGCTTTGCCTTGCAGTGTCTCCTTCTCTGAAGGCACAGGCGAGCGCACATACCTTCGCCGCCGCCGATGGAAAATTCACACTCAATGGCAAACCCTTCCAGGTGATCTCCGGGGAGATGCACTATCCGCGCATCCCGCGGGCCTACTGGCGCGACCGCTTTCGCATGGCGAAGGCGATGGGCCTGAACACCATCACGACGTACGTCTTCTGGAACCTGCATGAGACGCGGCCCGGCGTCTACGACTTCTCCGGCAACAACGATGTCGCGGAGTTCATCCGCGAGGCCCAGCAGGAGGGCCTCTACGTCATCCTTCGCCCCGGCCCCTACGTCTGCGCCGAGTGGGAGTGGGGCGGCTATCCGGCGTGGTTGCTCAGGGACCACGACATCGCTGTGCGCACCACCGACGCGAAGTTCATGCAGGCCGCCGCGCTTTGGCTCGCGCGCCTCGGCCGCGAACTCGCGCCGCTCCAGATCGGCAACGGCGGGCCGATCATCCTGACGCAGGTCGAGAACGAGTACGGCTCCTTCGGCCACGATCAAGCGTATATGCGGCAGATTCATCAGATGCTCGTCGATGCCGGTTTCACCAAGTCGCAGCTCTACACGGCCGACGGGCCCGAGCAGGTTCCCGATGGTTCGCTGCCCGATCTGCCGGTCGGCATCAACTTTGGCGGCGAGAAGAACGGAGACGCGCAGAAGGCGTTCGCGACACTGAAGAAGTATCGTCCCAACGGGCCGTTCCTCAACAGCGAGTACTGGGCGGGATGGTTCGATCACTGGGGAGGCAAGCATGCGCACACCAACACGGAGGCGCAGCTTGCCAACTTCAAGTGGATGCTCGAGCAGGGCTACTCGGTGAGCATCTACATGTTTCACGGCGGCACCAGCTTCGGCTGGATGAACGGTGCGAATTCGAACGGCAAGAACTACGAGCCCGACGTGACGAGCTACGACTACGACTCCGCGCTCGACGAGAGCGGCAGGCCCACGCCGAAGTACTTCGCCATGCGCGACATCATCGCGAAGGCGACAGGCAAAACGCCACCTTCGGTTCCCTCTGTGCCTGCAGCCATCACCGCGCCCGAGATCACGCTGCCCGAGGCCGCATCGCTGTGGGACAACCTGCCGCTCGCCATCAGCTCGGAAAATGTGCAGAGCATGGAAGACATCGGCCAGGCCTACGGATGGATTCTCTACCGCACGCATCTGAAGGTCGATGCTAAGGGCGAGCTGGTGCTCGACCAGCTGCACAGTTACGCGCAGGTGTACCTGAACAAGAGGCTCGCGGGCACGATCGACCGCCGGCTCAATCAGGACCGCATCAGGCTCGATGCGAAGGCGGGGGCGCAGCTCGATATCCTGGTCGAGAACACAGGCCGCGTGAACTTCGGCAGGACGATCGGCGGCGAGCGCGCTGGCATTACGAAGCAGGTCACGCTTGCTGGCAGGCCGCTGCTCGGATGGGAGATCTATCCGCTCCCCATGACGCACGTCGACAAGCTGACGTTTGCGAAGAAGACTTGCGAGGGTCCGTGCTTCTATCGCGGCGGATTCGACATCTCCTCGCAAGGAGACACCTTCCTCGACACCGGAGCTTTCACCAAGGGTCAACTGTGGCTCAACGGCCTTGCGCTCGGCCGCATATGGAACATCGGACCGCAGCGCACGCTCTACACCCCCGCACTGTTCCTCAAGCAGGGCAGCAACGAAGTGATCGTCTTCGACGCGCAGGGAAAGATGGGCGGCACGCTGCGCGGACTGGACAAGCCGAACCTCGACGCAGCAACCGGGCAGTAGCGACTGTGCTAGTGGCCTGCCGAAGAGCTGGCGTTCTTCGGCGGCTTTGGGATGAAGAAGATCAGCGGCAGCATGCACGCGCAGAAGATCGCGAGGTACTGGATAATGTCGAGGTACGCGAGCATGCTTGCCTGGCGATGCATCTGGTTGTAGATGTACGCCTGCGCGGTGTGTGAGCCGGTGCCGATGAACGGGTTGCCTCCACCGTGCCCGCCGCCGAACATCTCTTTGAGATGCTTCACCTGGTCGACAAATGCGAAGTTGCCGGTCGTGAGGTTGCGGACCATGTTGGTCTCGTGCGCCGCAGTGCGCCGCGTCAGCATGGTGGCGACGAAGGCCGTTCCGCACGAGCCGCCGATGTTGCGCGCGAGATTGGTGAGGCCGGAAACGTCGTTGCTCTCCGACCGCTTCACACCGATGTACGCGATCATGTTGATCGGGATGAACAGGAAGGCGAGTCCCGAGGCCTGAAAGACGCGCAGGAAGACCAGGCGTCCGTAGCTGATCTGCAGATCCATCGTGTGCATCACGATCAGCGACGTGGTGAGCATGAAGAAGCCGTAGCCCATCAGCTTGCGCGGGTCCACCTTGCTCGAAAGGAAGCCGACCACGGGCATCATCGCCATCATCATCAGACCGGCGGGTGACAGCACCATTCCGGCGAGCTGTGCGGTGTAGCCCAGCAGCGTCTGAACAAACTGCGGGATGAGCACCGTGGTGCCATACAACGAGAAGCCCAGCACGAACATCAGGATGAAGCCGATGGAGAAGTTCGCGCGCTTGAACAGCGTCAGATTAACGATTGGCCGATGGCCTGTACGAAGCTGCCGCAGCTCCCACCAGATCATGAAGACGAAGGCGACGATCATCGCGACGAAGAAGAAGGTGATGACCGGCGAGGAGAACCAGTCATCCTCCTGGCCCTTATCGAGGATGAACTCGAGCGAGCCGAAGGTGAGGCCCAGCAGGCCAAAGCCCAGCACGTCGAGCTTGATGCCGCCCTTCTGCGACTGTTTCACCTGGTCGTGCACCCACGGCGGATCTTCGACGATGCGCGAGGTGAGGAACAGCGAGAGCAAGCAGATGGGCACGTTGAGGAAGAAGATCCAGCGCCAGTCAAAGTTGTCCGTGATGTAGCCGCCCAGCGTGGGACCGATGGCCGGGGCAACCACCACGGCGAGTCCGTACATCGCGAAGGCCTGTCCGCGCTTCTCCGGCGGGAAGGTGTCGGCGAGGATCGCCTGCTCCGACGGTGCAAGCCCGCCGCCGCCGATGCCCTGCAGGATGCGGAAGAAGACCAACAGCGGAAGCGATGGCGCGAGACCGCAGAGCGCCGAGCTGACGCCGAACAGCACGACGCAGATCATGTAGAACTTCTTGCGCCCGATGAAGCTCGTCATGTACGCTCCCGCCGGCAGGATCACGGCGTTCGCGACGAGGTACGCGGTCAGCACCCAGGTCGCCTCGTCCTGCGTGGCGCCCAGGCCGCCTGCGATGTGCGGCAGAGCGACGTTGGCGATCGAGGAGTCAAGCACCTCCATGAACGTCGCCAGCGTCACCGTCATGGCGACGACCCACGGATTGACGCGTGGGCGCCATCCAACGTGGGAGTGCGAATCTGCTTTGGGCGCCTCGGGGAGCTGCGCGCCGGGGAGTTCGAGGGTCGTCGAGGCCATGGGTTAGATAGTTCGATTCCCCTCAAAATGGCGAGATTCAGTTTTTTACCGCTTTTCTCGAGCTGCCTCGAAGGTGGTGCAGTGTTTTTCCCACATAGCGATCAGCGTGAGTAGTTCTGCGCGTAGACGTCATGGGGAAGCCCGGCGCTGATGGCCTTCCTTTTGAAGGCCTCGGCCTGCTCGCGCGTCATGGGGCCGCCCACCGTGACGAGGTAGGGCGCGTGTCCGTTGGGGGTGAAGACCTCCGGGGCCAGCGACGGGTTGCGCTTCGCCAGCGACTCCGCCCTCTGCTGGGCCTGGCTCTCGCGGTTGAAGGTGTAGGCCACCACGCGCCACTGCGTTCGTCCCGTGACAGGAGCATGCACGGTTGCGGCGGCGACGGCGGCTGTCGGCTTTGCCGCAGGGGTTGGAATATCGGGCGGCGTGGTCGGACCCTCGCCGGTCTTGGCCGGTCCCAGCGTTGTGATCGGGTGCGCGGCTGCCTTCGCTCCGTTGGCCGACTCGCTGTGCATCATCCGCCAGAAGAGCAACAGCAGCACGACACCGACTGCTCCAGCAATCCAGAAGAGCCGCGTGTGGCGCGGGGCCGGCTCTACCGGCCTCACGATGCGGTGCCTCACATCGGGAGCGTGCGCCGGGGCGATCGGCTGCGGCGTCGGCGCGGCTGCCACGGGCCTCGGCACCGGAGCGGCCGCGGGCTCAGCGTTAGATTTCGGCGCAGCTGCCGCACGTGAGCTTACGGGAGTCTTTGCCTCGGGAGCCGCAGCAGGTCGCGTCTCAGGTGCTACGGCAGGCTTTGTAGCCGGGGTGGCGGCAGGCATCACGGATGGAGCATCTGCGGGCTTGCTTGCGCTCGGCTGTGTCGCCACGGCCTGGGCGTTCGGGACTGCCGCGGCCACCTGCGCGGGCTTCACCGGCCCGAGGGCGGTGGCCATCTCTGCCAGCCCCCACTTGCCGCTCAGCCCGTTGCGGATGATCCCGTCGAACGGCGGCGGCAGCAGCGTGGCCGAGCCCTGAAGGCTGCGCCTCCCGGTGAGCGCCTGCAGCAGCAGCACGGCCAGCGCGTGCGCGTCGCGAGCCTTCTGTTCCGCCACGGTCCCCAGGCCGCTCTCAGGATCGGCGATGGCCTGGCGCACGCAGTCGCTGCGCAGCTTCACCACCTCGCCTGCCGCGAGGATGTTCGCCGGATCGATGTGCTCGTGGATCAGCCCACGCTCGTGCAGCGCTGTCAGCGCCGCCACCAGGCTGGCGGCAAGCTGCTTGGCCTCGTCCACCGTGAGCGTGCGATTCTCGAGCAGCTCGGCCAGGCTAATCTCGGTCGGCTCCATCACGGCGTACACCAGCGGTGTGCCGTCCAGCTCCGTCTCGCCGAACTTCCGCATCGCCACCAGGTTTTCCTGCTTTATCTCCGAAACCGCGCGCCAGCGGTTCAGGATCTCCGACTCATCGAAGTGCGCCTCGATGACGCGCACCATCGCGGGAGTTCCCGTGCCGTTCGTGGTCAGAAAGAACGCGCTGCGGCCCTCGGGGCGGATCAGCTTGTTCAGGGGGTAGGCTTCAGCGATCGTTTGTCCTTCATAATCGTTCCAGAGTTGCATGTCACACCAGTCCTCAGGGAGATGGATGCAGGAAGGATGCCTCGTGGGCAAATACAACATCGGGCGCCGCTTCTTGCCGTTGCGTACTCCGGCGAGCGCCTCGCAATGCTCCCCATTATCCTCCATCGGTCGTGCGTTCTCAATGCATTTGCGTGGGCGAAGTTCCTCGGCTGGTTCGGGCAGTGGTGGCGTGCTAGACTTCGATTTTTCCGGTGTTGCAGACATATTTTGCCTTCGCCGGACAGTTTGGAAGGAGAGTTGCAATGCATCCGGATCTCGAAAAGATGATTGTGCTGCAGGGGCTCGACGTGGAAGCACGCCGTCTGGCCGAGGAGATGGCCGCGCTGCCGAAGCGCGTCGCCCAACTCGACGCCGAACTCCAGGCGGCCAAGAAGGAGCTGGCCGCGATCGCCGAGAGCCTCGCCAAGGAAGAGACGCTGCGCCGCCGGCAGGAGCTCGACATCAAGGACCACCACCAGAAGGCCGCGCGCCTGCGCAAGCAGATGGACGTCGTCACCACTACCGCTCAGGCCACGGCGCTCGAGCACGAGATCACCTTCGCCGAGACCGAGGTCAGCCGCCTCGAAGACGCCGAGCTCGAGAGCATGGAGCGCACCGAGCAGCTCGAGGCAAAGAAGATCGCCGCCGAGGAGACTGTCGCCAACTTCGCGCGGCGTCACGCTGAGGCCGCCGCCAGCACGACCGCGGCGCTCGAGCGCAACGGCGCCCTGCTGGCCGAGGTCGAGGCCAAACGTGCCGAGCTTCGCCCGCAGATCGGCGAGAATGCGCTGTCGATGTACGACCGCATCGCGAAGTCGCGCGGCACCGCGCTGTCGGAAGGCGTCGATCAGAAGTGCTCCGCCTGCCAGATGTTGGTGCGACCGCAGCGCTGGAACGACCTGCGCGAACGCTCGAACGACGAGACCATGTTCACCTGCGAGAGCTGCGGCCGCCTGCTGTATTGGGACCCAGCTCGCGATGCACCGCAGAAGAAACAGGCACAGAAAGAAGAGAGCATCGCCGCCTCCATCGTGAAGGCGTCGCTGTGAAGAGAATCTGTGTCGACATGGATGAGGTGATGGCAGATGCACTCGCCGAGCACCTGCTGCGCTACAACCGCGACCACAACGAGAATCTGACCCTGGCCGACCTGCAGGGCAAGTGGCTCTGGGACGTCGTCTCATCGGATCGCCACAGCGCGCTCGACAGCTATCTGCGCTCGGAGGATTTTTTCGAGGGCCTCGCCGTCATGCCGGAGTCGCAGCGCGTCATGCGCCGCCTGATGATGAACTACGACGTATTCATCGCGACGGCGGCCATGGAGTTCCCGACGTCGTTTCAGCAGAAGTTCCGCTGGCTCGCGAATCACTTCCCCTTCATTCCGCCGTCGAACATCGTCTACTGCGGCGACAAGAGTATTCTTCGCGCCGACTATCTCATCGACGACAATCCGCGCCAGCTGCGCCGCTTTCAGGGCGAGGGCATCCTCTTCACCTCGCCGCACAACATCGCCGTCAAGGGCTTCAAGCGCGTCAACGACTGGCTCGACGTCGAGAAGCTTTTCCTCGGCTAGATCGGCCGGCGCTCGAGAAGCTCTCTCGCGCAACCGCAGCGAACGCCGCCACCACCGCGCGATCCTCGCCTTCGCGATACGCCAGTTCCAGATCGCTCGTAACGTGCGACCCGCGCAGCCCAGGGCTCACGATGTTGGGCACGGCGATCTGCCGCGTGCACGCCGGCCCCACGGAGACGCCGAGCCCCGCAGCCACCAAACGCAGAATCGTCAGCCACTGCGGCGCCTCCTGCACGACCTGCGGACGGAAGCCATGCTCCTCGAAGAGCCACATCGTCTTGTCGTAGGCCAGCTTGCCCGCCATCGGCGTGAAGAAGACGAACGGCTCGTCGCGAAGGTCGGCGGGAGAGATCATGCTCTTGCCTGCCAGGCGATGCCGCGAGGGAAGCACGGCGACGTAAGGCTCGGAGAAGACCGACTCCACATGCAGACCATCGATAGGACCACCGTCGCGCAGAAAGCCGGCGTCGAGTGTCCCTCGGCCGACCGACGCCGCAATGTTCGCCGTATAGGACTCCGAGAGCAGCAGTTGCACGCGTGGGTAGAGCCGCCTGTACCTCCCCAGCATCGCGGGCAGCGGCGTCAGCATGCCCGATCCGATGAATCCCACGCGAAGCGTTCCCTCGTCGCCGCGACCGATGCTGCGCGCCTCCTCCATGTCCTCCTGCACGTTGCGCAGCGTGCGCCGCGCGCGCTCCAGGAAGACCTCGCCCGCAGCGGTCAGCCGCACGGCGCGCGAGGTCCGCACAAATAGTGGATGGCCCAGGATCTCTTCGAGCTTGCGAATCTGCTGCGATAGCGGAGGCTGCGCCAGGTGCAGCCGCTCGGCGGCGCGGCCGAAGTGCAGCTCTTCTGCGACGGCGACGAAGTAGCGAAGGTGGCGCAGCTCGATATCGCGATCCATATGCCAAACATCATAATCCGGACAAACAAGATATTGGACATATGGCTTGCACCGCCCTACGCTGGGTTCACAAAGGAGCTTCCCATGCCCTCCACCCTGGCCTTTGCCGACGTACCATCCAATCAGAACGCCATGCCTGAAGCATCCATCAAGCTGCGGCCCTACCGGCACGGCGACGCCGAAGCCTTCCGCCTCCTCAACGAGGCCTGGATCGAGAAGTACTTCGGACTCGAAGAGCACGACCACGAGATCCTCGGCGACCCCGAAGGCCACGTGCTCGCGCAGGGCGGCCACATCTTCTTCGCCACCGCCTGTGGCACGCCCATCGGCTGCTGCGCACTCGTCCCGATGGAGCCCGGCGTCTACGAGGTGGCCAAGATGGCCGTCGCCGAAGAGTGGCAGAACCGCGGCATCGGCCGCAGTGTTCTCGGCTACACCATCCAGAAGGCTCGCGATCTCGGAGCGCGGCGCCTCTACCTCGAGACCAACAGCAGGCTCGCCAACGCGATTCACCTGTACGCGTCGCTCGGCTTCCAGCGCCTTCCGCCCAGGCAGTCGCCGTATGTGCGAGCGAACGTCTTCATGGAGCTGGTCTTCTGACCTACCACGATTCGGGTGCCCCACATCTCGATTCTGAGATGTGGGCATTCGAGCGGCAGCTCGAACCGCGTTCCTCTATGCCGCCACTTGAAAAAGTGTCATCCTGAGCGAAGCGCAGCGGAGTCGAAGGATCTGCGGTAAGAGAGCAGGGACAGCTTACCCGTTCGACTCCGCCGAGCCCGACGCCATCCCGTACAGCTCCGTCTCAAAGCGCTGAATCAACGCCTCCGACCACGCATGCGTGGACTTGCGCCATGTGTCGCCCTGGGCTTCAAGAAAGTTGGGAAAGTTCAAGCGGCAGTATCCGGCGCGCTCTCTGAAGTCGTACAACGCCTGCGCCGTTCCGTCGAGATACAGCACCGCCTGCATGCCGTCGCGCGACCACTCGACCGCGGCTATGCGCTCAGGCTCCGGCCGCTTCAGCTCGGCGTCGCTCTTCTCCAGCGCGGCGACGTTGTAGATCAGCATCGCGTCCAGAATGCTGTCCTCGTGCGTGGTGCTGGTGCGGTCGCAGGCGTAGAAGTATCCCGCGACGCCCTCGTCTTCGAAGACCACCGTCCACGGCGGCGCCGTTGGAGAGTCTGAGGAGAGAAAGGCGCGTCCGGGGGTAAAAGTAAGCGACTGCATACCTCTCACGATACGATAGAAGAGATGCCCGGTGGCAATCGCTCGATGAAGGCGGACGTGGATTGAATCTCCCTGCATTTAAAGCTGGCTGGCCCCAGCGGCTCGCCGCCCTGCTGCTCGTCCTCTTTCTGGGCCAGTGTCTCTGGGTCATCTCGCACCAGCAGCTCTCCACGGACGACTACCGCTACGCCCGCTGCGGACGCGAGATGTGGGAGAAGCCCTCGCCGCTGGCCGGCTACTTCACCTCCTGCGGCAATCTGCACGGCGACGGGACTTTTGCCTACCGCGTGGCGGGTCTCCCGCTCACCGCGCAGCGCGTCGTCCTGCTCGCCGCCGACAAGCTCCGCAGCCCCGAGAACCGCCTCTACGCCTCCACCTCGATCAACGGCTCCACGTGGGAGGCGCGCCACGAGTTGACGAACGTCAAATATCTCCTGCACCTCCCCTTCGTCTTCTTCGCGCTGTGGCTGGGCGCAGGACTGTGGTGGGTCGCGCGCCGACTCTTCGGCAACGAGGGCGGCTTTTTCGCGCTGGGCCTCTACTGCTTCTCGCCCGCAATCGTCCGCTACGCTGTCGTGCCCAACAACGATGTCCTCGCGATGTGGGGACTCTACGGCCTGGTCTACACGGCCATCGGAGTCGCGCACGCCATGCAGGGGCCGCGGCGCAAATGGCGTCCGCGCATCGTGCTGCTCATGCTCGCGCTCGGCCTCACCGCCGCCGCGCATCTTCTTGCGGCGATACTCGGCTTCCTCGCCGCCGTCATCCTGATGATGTATCTCGCCGAACGCCGCCGCAGCTACGTGATGCAGATCCTCATCTTCTCCGCGCTGGGAGCGATCTTCGTCGTCTTCGCCTCCTACGCGTTCCGGCTGTCTGCGTTTCGCTACGTCTTCACTGGAGGCAGCGCACGCTTCTGGTTCTCGCTCCACGAGGCGCGCGCGTTCGTCACCGATCCCGCCAATGCTCCCACGCTGGTCGCGTTTGCCGTGGCGGCGGTCCTCTATCTCGGAGTCCGCCGCTGCCGCTACTTCGGCAACACGACGCCGCTGGTGATGACGCTGGCGATCATGCCCATCGTCACCACGCAGGCCGTAACGCAGCCCTGGCTGTGGGCGCTGCCGTTCCTCTTCACCTTCCTCGGCGGCGTCTTCGCCGACGTGCTGGAGTCGCGCTACCGCAAGCTCTTCCTCGCGCTCTCCGGCCTCATCCTCGTCACCCAGGCGATCCTCTGCGTAACCGTGCTGCCCGCAATTGCGCACCAGCTTTAGTTCCTGCCGCACAGCTTTAGTTTCAAATTCCGGCCAGATGCTTGATTCTGCACGCCAATGCTGCATAATGGGAGCCTACGCCTTTGCTGAGTTCGTCGGGCAGCCCGCCAAGGACGGTCCATTCTGAAATGAACAAGGTTTCTCTACGGTCTGTCGGCACCGCGTGTGCCCTCGCCCTGCTTTTGTCCGCCAGCGGATGCCGCCATCATCGCAAGACCACCTCGGCTCCCAACACCACCGACTACTCTGACAATCTTGAGCCGCTGGTCGCCGCAAAGCGACTAGCCTTCCTCCGCTGGCCCGACGTCTCCGACTACCAGCCCCTCATCCAGACCTTCTACGATGACCGCAACTACGAGATCGCCTGGACGCGCGACGGCAAGCCCGCGCCCGCCGCGCTCGGCTTCATCCAGGCCTTCGCCGATGCCGCGGCCAGGGGCCTCAACCCCGAGGACTACGACAGCTCGCGCTGGGACGATCGCATCCAGATGCTCTCCCCCAAAGAGGAGGAGGCCGTCGCGCAGTTCGACGTCGCCATGACCGTCTGCGTCATGCGCTTCATCTCCGACCTCCGCATCGGCCGCGTCAATCCGCAGCACTTCCGCTTCGACATCAACGTCGCCGACAAGAAGTACGACCTCGCCGAGTTTGTCTCCGACCACGCCGTCGACGTCACCGACGTCCCCGCGCTGCTCCGCAAGGTCCAGCCCGACTCCGAGATATACCGCCGCACCGAGCAGGCGCTCGCCCGCTACCTCGACCTCGCAAAGCAGCAGCAACAGCAGGGCGACGATCCGCTGCCGATGGTCGAGAGGCCGGTCTTAGTCGGCCAGCCCTACGCTGCTGCGCCGCAGCTTCGCGCGCGCCTCCAGCTCGAAGGCGACCTTGAAGGCGAAACGGAAGCGATCGGCTCCACGCAGCAACCGCCAAAGCTCTTGACCAAACAGCTCTCCGAAGGCGTCAGGAGCTACCAGCACCGCCATGGCCTCGCCGAAGACGGCAAGCTCACTCCGCAGACCGTCGCCTCGCTCAACGTCCCCCTCAACGAGCGTGTCCAGCAGCTCCAGGACACGCTCGAGCGCTGGCGCTGGCTGCCCGAGCCCTACGTCAACCCGCGCCTCATGGTTAACCTGCCGGAGTTCGTCCTGCGCGGCTACACCCCCGAACACAAGCTCGACTTCACCATGCGGGTCGTCGTCGGCAAAGTCATGGGCCAGCACCAGACGCCCGTCTTCGCGCACATGATGAAGTACCTCATCTTCCGGCCCTACTGGAATGTGCCCGTCGACATCGCGCGCAACGAGCTCGTCCCGCACATCGAGGCCAACCACTCCTACCTCGAGAGCAAGAACTTCGAGACCGTCAATGCCAAGGGCCAGCACGTCCCCTACACCGCAAGGCTGGTCGCGCAGGGCGGCGTGATGGTGCGCGAGAAGCCCGGCCCCAAAAACTCCCTCGGCCTGGTGAAGTTCATGTTCCCCAACCAGTACGACATCTACCTGCACTCCACGCCCGCCACCGAACTCTTCAACCGCACGCGCCGCGACTTCTCCCACGGCTGCGTCCGCGTCCAGCAGCCCGACGAACTTGCCGCCTGGCTCCTCAAAGACCAGCAATTCAAGAACGGTCAGGACTGGACGCTCGAAGAGGTGCGCGAGGCCATGACCGCCGGCCCTGACAACCACCAGGTCAACCTCAAAACCCCCATCCCCATCGTCATCTTCTACATGACCGCCGAGGCCGAGGAAGACGGCCACGTCCACTTCTTCGACGACATCTATGGCTACGATGCCGAGCTCGAAAAGGTCCTCGCCAACGGCCCGCCGTACCCCATCAAGCCCGATCCCATCGCGTCCAAGGCGAAGCCCGGCGACACGGTGTAGTTGCAGGTTGCAGGTTGCAGGTTGCAGGTTGCAGGTTGCAGGTTGCAGGTTGCAGGTTGCAGGTTGCAGGTTG
>NZ_JQKI01000001.1:539969-612934 GCF_000745965.1 Edaphobacter aggregans DSM 19364
GTTGCAGGTTGCAGGTTGCAGGTTGCAGGTTGCAGGTTGCAGGTTGCAGGTTGCAGGTTGCAGGTTGCAGGTTGTTTAGATGCCATTTCCCGTATCTCCACGCCGTCATTCTGAGCCGGAGGCGAAGAATCTCAGTAGTTCACTCGTGCTGCCACCGAGCCCGCCACGCGCATTTCAACTAACAACCTGCAACTGACAACCTGCAAACTCCTGTAAACTTCTGCCACCATGAAAGCCGACAACTTCGACCCGCGCATCGACGCCTACATCAACAAGTCCGCCCCCTTCGCCCAGCCCATCCTCACGCACCTGCGCGAGCTGGTCCACAAGGCCGTTCCCGACGTCGAGGAGAGCATCAAATGGTCAATGCCCTTCTTCACCTACAAGCGCCAGATGTTCGGCAACCTCGCCGCCTTCAAGCAGCACTGCAGCTTCGGCCTCTTCGGCGGAGCCATGAAGGCCTGGTTCAAGGAGCAGGGCATCGACGAAAACGGCATGGGCTCGATCGGCAAGATCACCAGCCTCAAAGACCTCCCGCCGAACAAGACGCTCACCGCGTACTGCAAGCAGGCCGCAGCCTTCATCGACGACGGCGCCAGGACCATGCAGCGCCCCAAAAAAGCCGCCCGCGCCGCCCCCGAGACCCCCACCGAATTAGCCGCCGCACTCAAAAAGAACAAGGCCGCGCAAAAAGTCTGGAACGACTTCAGCCCCTCCTGCCAGCGCGAGTACGCCGAATGGATCACCGAAGCCAAGCGCGCCGAGACCAAAGAAAAGCGCATTGTGCAGGCAATCGAATGGATCGCCGAAGGCAAGCAGCGCAACTGGAAGTACCAGAACTGCTGAGCAGGCAAGCTTGATCGAGAAACAGCCATGACCGATCGGCCACTTATCGCGAAAGAGCAGGCAGAGATTCGTGACGTGCTCGCCCGGATCAACGGCGCGTGGAGCAAGCTGCGAGGCGAGGCCATGACGGCCGCCCTGAACGAGTGTTTCGCCGAGGAGATCGTGATGCGCGGCCCTGGTTTCGTCTTTCTCGGCAAGGGTCGCGACTCCGCCGTCCAGAGCTATCACGACTTCGTCAATCAGGCTGAGGTGAAGAGCGTCCTGCTGGATGAACCTCAGATAGATGTAGCCGGTGAAACTGCGACAGCACAATACAAGTGGACGATGACCTACGTGTTGAATGGGCAGGAGTATACCGAGCGGGGGCATGACATCTTCGTCTTCGCACGGAGAGACGGCAAATGGCTCGCCATATGGCGTGCGTTGCTGCCAGAGCAGGCTGAGATTTCGTCTGATGCGGTGAACTGATTCAGGCCCTCTATATCGACAGGGAAGATCTCGATGCAAAGACGTCTGCTTCACCGCGTCCTTTTGATCGTCGGATTGGTGGCCTTCATTTTCGTCGTCGGCACAATTGGGTTTGTGCTCATCGAAGCCTATTCCTGGTTCGATGCCTTCTACATGACGCTCACGACGATAACCACCGTGGGCTATGCGGAGATTCGGGGTCTCAGCCGTGCCGGCCGCGTCTTCAACTCGTTCCTCATCCTGTTTGGCGTAAGTGCGATGTTCCTTGCGATTGGCGCCATGACGCAGACTATTATCGAACTCGAGTTGCAGGACCGATATGGCAAACGCAGAAAGAGACGCATGATCGAACAACTGCACGACCACTTCATCATCTGCGGCTTTGGGCGCGTAGGCCGAAACGCCGCGTATGAATTTCAGCGGGCCAACGTTCCTTTTCTGGTGATCGACCGCAGCGAGCAGCGCATCGAGAAGGCGACGAGCTCGGGAATGCTCGGGATTGTTGCTGATGCCACGCGTGACGACAGCCTTCGCGAAGCGGGCGTACTGCGAGCAAAGGGCCTGATTGCTGCCTTGCCCTCGGACGCCGAGAATCTCTTCATCATTCTCTCGGCGAAGACATTCAATCCGAAGCTGACCGTTGTCACGCGGGCTTCCGAGGAAGAATCTGAGGAGAAGCTGCGGCGCGCGGGAGCCGATACGGTGTTCACTCCGTATTCAATGACGGGACGTCAGCTGGCCGATTCGTTGCTAAGGCCCCACGTGGTGGAGTTCATGGACTTCGGGAGAAGTAACATCGGGCCAGAGCTCAGAATGGAGCAGGTCTGCGTCACTCCAAACGCAGAACTTACCCGCAAGACCTTGGGGCAGTTACTGGAGTTGCGAACGTCGGGCGTGATCGTGCTCGCGATTCGAAAGAAGGGTGGCGTGACGACGTTCAATCCGCCGCCTGAGTTTGAGATCTCGGCTGGCGACTTTCTGATCGTGATGGGCGAGCGTTCCAACCTCCAGCGGTTGGAACAGATTCTCACCAGCTAGCCCGGCCCAGCGTTTACGCTGCCAGCGGTTCCTGTCAGCGGAGGAAATCCAGAAAGCAGCCGTACTGTAATCGAATTGCTCCCTTGCTCTGGCATAATGGCGAAGGTTGAATCGCACGTCGCATCATCGGATTGTGTAAACGGGCCATACTTCAAGGAGCGCACAAGCCATGCCACAACCTGAAGCCACTCCCTCGTCTCTTCCGTTCTCCCCTTCACCGACGAAGCTCGAGGTTATAGTCATCCCCGTCTCGGATGTCGACCGCGCGAAGGAGTTCTATGGCAGGCTCGGGTGGCGGCTCGACGCCGACTTCGCCGCCGGTGACGACTTCCGCGTCATCCAGTTCACCCCACCTGGCTCCGGATGCTCGATCATCTTCGGCAAGAACGTCACCGCCGCACCACCCGGCTCAGCGCAGGGCCTGTACCTCATCGTCTCCGACATCGAGGCCGCATGTGCCGAACTGAACAGTCGCGGCGTCCAGGTAAGCGAGATCTTCCACGGCGCCGCTGTCGGGTACGGCGGCACGGACGAGCCCTACCTCTTCGGGCGGATCCGGGTCAGCGGCCCGAATCCTGAGCATCGCAGCTACCGCTCCTTCGCCTCCTTCCGTGATCCAGACGGCAACGGCTGGTTCTTCCAGGAGATCACCACTCGCCTCCCCGGCCGCATCGACTCCGGCGTGACCAGCTTCGCCTCAGTCACCGACCTTGCTGCCGCCCTCCGCCGCGCAGGTGCAGCTCACGGCGAGCACGAAAAACGAACCGGCGGCAAGTATGACGAGAACTGGTCCGACTGGTACGCCCAGTACATGGTCAGCGAACAATCCGGAGCAGAACCGCCGAAGTAACGACGCCTCTTTGCCGGGTGCCCCACATCTCGATTTTGAGATGTGGGTTCGTTCGAGCGAAAGCTCGAACCGCTTTCTCCACTCCGATCGAAAGTGTCATCCTGAGCGAAGTGATTCGCGAACGCGAACCACGCAGTCGAAGGATCTGCGGTTGACTGGGCTGCCACCACTCTCTCTCATCTCAGCTTGACCTTAACCAATTCCACAGCTTCCGCTGATATTCGAAGAACTCGGAACTGGGAACGGTCCACAAATAAACTCCCAGCGGCGCAACCACGATGAACCCCAGAATCGATATCCAATGCATGCCTGCGCTCCTGTCCCAACGCATGCTCCGAAATTTGCCCGAGATTACTTCGAAAAATCCGTGCCAAGCCCCTCCGCGCCGTACCCACTGACCTAACCCACGCAAAATCAAGACTTTGTCTACTTTGAGGGGGGAGGGGTACCATGCAGCAGCGCCCCACCCAGCTCGAGAAGTTGTAGTTCCCCATCCGGTCCGCGTAGACCGTCCAGAACATCGCGCCGATCATCTCCGGATAGCCCGTCGGCTCCCGCCGCTTGTACGTCGTGCCCGCCGGGGCCTTGCCGGTTGGTGCCCTTGTTTTGGCTGGCGCCCTCGAGAGGGGCGAGCGGGCCGTTTGAATCTTTATCTTGATGTCAAGCATCTTTATATCGCGATATGAGTGAGACGAAACAGACCGACACCAGCGCCGTTCACCTCTGGGTTGTTCTATGGAAGGCCTGGAGGGCCGTGGAGGCGCACGCGATTCGCAACATCGGACAGTTTGGGATGGTCGCGACGGACTTTGGCGTGCTGGAGGCGCTGCTGCACAAGGGCCCGCTGACGGTGAAGCAAATTGGGGAGAAGGTTCTGCTGACGAGCGGCTCGATGACGGCGGCGGTCGACCGGCTGGCTGCGCGCGGCCTGGTGGTACGCCGGGACGATGCGCGCGATCGGCGCGCACGGATTATCGAGCTGACGCCTGAGGGCCGTGAGCTGATCGAGCGCGCCTTTGCCTGCCACCGCGACGCGATGGAGCAGGCGCTCAAGCGATTCACAGAAGGAGAGCGCACCATGCTCCTTCCTCTGCTGCGCAGCCTTGGCCGCACGGCGGAGCAGAACTTCAACGCACTACCGCAGGACACAGGCGCCGATGGGCGCCGAGAGGAGTAACAGGCAATGACCATCGCAACGACCATCGCAACCACAACGCAGAAAAAGGTACTGGGAACCTACGGTCCGGGATCGAGCCACTGGGTTGGAGATGGCTTCCCTGTGCGCAATCTCTTCCCTTCGAACGGGCTTCAACTGGAGGTTTCGCCGTTCCTGATGCTGGACTACGCGGGGCCGCAGTACTTCAAGCCGGCGACTGCGCCGCGCGGCGTGGGCGAGCATCCGCACCGCGGGTTTGAGACGGTGACGATTGCGTACCAGGGCTCGGTGAGCCACCGCGACTCGTCGGGAAATGCGGGAACGATCGTTCCCGGCGACGTGCAGTGGATGACGGCTGCCTCGGGCGTGCTGCACGAGGAGATGCATGAGGCCGAGTTCACGAAGAACGGCGGCGTCTTCGAGATGATCCAGCTTTGGGTGAACCTGCCGGCGAAGGACAAGATGTCGAAGCCGGGCTACCAGGCGATCACGAGCGCGCAGATTCCGGTGGTGAAGCTTGCCGGCGGAGGGCATGTGCGCGTGATCGCGGGCGAGTTGAACGGAGAAGAGCTGGCTCCAGCGAAAGGCGCGGCGAAGACGTTTACCCCGTTGAACGTCTGGGATGTGATCCTGAAAGCGGGAGAGAAGGTTGAGCTGACGGTGCCGGAGGGCCACAACACGGCGGTCGTTCTGCGCAAGGGCGATGTGACGGTGAATGGCTCGGCAAAGCTGAGCGGCGAGGCGAAGATTGCGACGCTGGGCCGCGAGGGCGAGGCGGTGACGATCGAGGCGAAGGAGGACTCGCAGCTTGTGTTGTTGAGCGGCGAGCCGATCAACGAGCCGATTGCGAGCTATGGTCCGTTTGTGATGAATACGCGCGAGGAGATCATGCAGGCGGTGACTGATTTGAAGGCTGGCCGATTCGGGCGGCTGTAAGTGAACGCATAGAGGGGCCTCCCGATTAGGGAGGCCCTCTTAAATAAGCCGCTTCCCGTTACTACTCCAGCCTCGATGAGTGCATCGGCGATCATGCGCTCGTTGATATGAACGACTGGGATAATCGGATTGAGCCCGTTTGTCATTAACAATATATATACGGCCGGATCCTTGCGGAGGTTGCAGATTACGCTGAGCGCAGCTAAATTAGGTGCGAAAGTTGGAGCTGTCCATGAAAAGGCCCGTTCCCGCGGAATCTGCCTCTGCATTCATCGATGCGAAGATCAACGAACTTGGGGACTGGCGCGGGAAGACGCTCGCGAAGGTGCGCGAGATCATCCACAAGGCAGACCCTGAGATCGTCGAAGAGTTGAAGTGGGTCAAGCCGAGATCGCCGGGGACTCCCGTCTGGTCCCACGACGGCATCATCTGCACGGGAGAGACGTACAAGAACGTCGTCAAGATGACATTTGCCAAGGGAGCTGCGTTGAAGGACTCTTCCGGTCTATTCAACTCAAGCCTCGAGGGGAAGGTCAGGCGCGCCATCGACATCCACGAAGGCGACAAGGTCGATGAGACGGCCTTGAAGGATCTCATCCGCGCTGCAGTGGCGCTCAATCTCAATCTCAAGGCCAAAGCCAGGAGCAAACCGAAGCCCCAACGAGCGAGCAGCAAGCGGGCCGACTAGCTTCGTCGCCGCTCCCGGCCATATCTTCTCCCAAAGGGGGAAGAGCCTCGGCACCTGCCTCATAGCCAAGCAGTTCGGCGTCGCGGCCCCGAGCTGATCGCCGAAGGGCGCTCGGTTATATCGCGGAATTCCCAAGCCGATTTTCTATCAGGGCTTATCGATCCTCGATAAGTGTTACTGCGACAACGCAACAAGTTTAAGGAAGGATAGTCCAATGATTAGGGGATGATAGCCCGCCAATGGCAACGCAAAAGATACGTCGCAATAAGGAGGCAGGTATTTGAGAAGCTGGTCACTCCTTCTTTTGCTCGCATCCAGCCTGTTCGCCGCTGGTCAGAACCGCAACATTAGCACTGCCCAATCCCCTCAATCGAGTCAAGCATCTCAAGTCGAGGAGCCGGCTGCGGTGAAGCGGGAGCCCGACGAGTTGAGACAGCAGCTTGACGTAGACGCAGCCGCGTTGTCGAAGATTCCGGCCGATCCGCTTATCCGGCCTGATCCCGTGGCGCCGTTCCTTCAGCCGGTAGATAAGCTCACTGACCGTGTTGTTCAATCCGAGCGCCTGAAGTTTGGCGCAACCTATACGTTTCTGAATCACTACGCGACGATTACGCCGGACGGTACAAGGCACAACCAGCTCAGCGGACGGCTCGATTTCACGGGGGCATGGTCTGTGTACGATCATGGAAGCACCGCCGGATCGATCAGCCTGCTCGTGCGTTCCGGCACAAACATCGGCATCAGTCAGCAATTCAATCTCAGCGACAGGCTTGGCTCAGGCCTGTATCTGAACTGTCTGCAGGGCGGGGGTCCGCAAGAGCCTATCACCTTGAACGTCCTCTACTGGCGTCAGGATTTCCTGAGGAAGAGGCTTTCCTTTTATGTGGGCAAGATCCATCCCAATGAGTTTGTGAGTCTCAGCATGTTCAACAACGACGAACGAACACAGTTCTTAAACGGGGCGAACGACGGCAATCTGGCAGTTGCTTCGGATGGGACCTATGCAGGTGGCGGCGCGGTTGAATTTCAAGCTACCCGGCATGTTTACATTCATGCTATTACCGTGGACACGGAGGGAGCTCAACAGAGAAACATAGAGACGCTGGTCGATCGAAAGTATGCGGAAGGTGTTGAGGTGGGGTGGAGATCAGGATCACTGGGTGAAACGTACCGGCATTATCGTATCGGCATGTGGCGAGATGACACCAAAAACAACGGGAGCGGCTATGGAGGCGGCATTGGGTTCGACCACGAACTTTCCAATGGCTGGACCCCGTTCGGAAGGTTTGGCGTCAGCACCAGCACCGGGACCGCTATCAAACAGATCATGGGAATCGGTCTGGCTCGGGTGCGTCCGTTCGGACGTCGAGGAGACCTGTTCGCAATGGCGTTCAACTATAGCGTAGCCAGTCAGGGGAAACGTCATGAAAGCGTGTTCGAATCGTTTTATCGCCTCCGTCTCACTCAAAGCGTAAACATTGGCCCGGATCTTGAGGTCTCCATCCATCCTACCTACGCAACGAAAGCGTACACGACGACTCTTCTCGGCGCGAGGATGCAGATTATCTTCTAGTGCCGATGTTTGAAGTCGCAGCAAGAGCAAATAGACGGTATCTGCGAACCGCCTTACGCCGTGCGGGTTTCGGGCGTACTCTCATCCTCACTTCTCCGTTAGCGTGCCGCGACTTGCTGGCACGTTTCGGCTCCGGGCCCCGCTTTAGGGAGTAGGGGGAGGGGTTGTATGGCCCGTCTGGCAAAGTTCGTTCTTCCGGATGGAAGCTCGATCGTCGCCGAGGTGGACGACGAGTCCATCGACAGTTCGCGCATCATGCGCGGTGGGACTGTCGCTTCGTCGGAGATGGTGGTCAAGGCGAATGAGACGTTCGAGTCGGCGCTGGATCGCGTGCGCTGGGCAGCGGAGGGGCTGCTCGCGCGGCTCACCTCACTCGCCAGCCCTCCCGACGAGGTTGCGGTCGAGTTCGGAGTAAAGCTGAACGCCGAGACGGGCGCGGTGATTGCCAAGGCAGCGACGGAGGCGAACTTCAGGATCAACCTGAAGTGGACTCGCGCGAGCGCGAACTACACGGCCGTAGACAGTGGGAACCCGAGGGAGGAGGAGTCATGCTCCGCCACTATGACGACTTCGAGATTGTGATTCAACCTTCGGGCGAGCGCTACGTGATCCAACTGCTGGGGTCGCCGGCGGGGGAGGGAAGAGGAGAGTTCGCGCTGCCGTTCACGCATGTGGAGCTGTCGAATTTTTACAGCCGCATTGGGCAGGTGCGGCGCATCACGCGGCGCGCGCGGATGCTCCGGATGTGGATGCGGCGAAGCGTTTGGCGATCAGTTGTTTCGCTCCGTCTTTACGGGCGAACTGCTGGGGCAGCTTCGTTCGAGCATCGACCACGCGCGCGAGCGCGGGCATGGGCTGCGCATACGGCTGCGGCTGAAGGGAGTGCCTGAGCTGGCGGAGCTGCCGTGGGAGTTTCTGTACGACCAGGAGCAGGATCATTTTCTGGCTACCTCGACGACGACGCCGATGGTTCGGTACCTCGATCTGCCGCAGGCGGTGGGGCCACTGCGGGCGAAGCTTCCGCTGCGGGTGCTGGTGGTGATCTCGGGGCCGCGCAACCTGCCGGCGCTGGACGCAGAGGGCGAGTGGGAGCGGCTGAAGCAGACGCTTGGGCCGCTGGAGGCGGCGGGGTGGATTGTGCTGGAGCGGCTGCCGTGCGCGACGCTGGATGCGCTGCGACGGCGGGCGCGCGGCGAGCCGTCCACATCCTGCACTTCATCGGGCATGGTGGCTTCGACGAGGTTGCGGGCGATGGCGTGTTGCACTTCGAGAGTCCGCAGGGGATGAACGATCCGATCCCGGGGCAGCTTCTGGGCAACGTGCTGCGCGATCATGACTGTCTGCGGCTGGCGGTGCTGAATGCGTGCGAGGGAGCGCGGCAGTCGAATAAGGACCCGTTCTCGGGAGCGGCGCAGAGCCTGTGCCAGCAGCGGCTGCTGCGCTCGCCGAATGGATTGTTGTTTGAGGTGCAGCGGCGGGCGCGGGCTGCTGTCGTTGAGCCGAAGCCTGAGGTGAAGGCTGTGCCACAGGCGGCTGCGGTTCCAGTTGCGCGGCCGGAGCCACCGCGAGCAGCGTGGCTGAGGAGCAGCGCAGGCACGAGGAGGAGGCTCGCGAGGAGCAGCGCCGCGCGGAGTTGAAGCGTGAGGAGCGGGCTCGGCGCGAGCGCGAGACGGCAGCCACTCTGGCGGCTGCGGCTGATGTGATCAAGGCGCCTCCTCCTCCTCCGCCCGCTGCGAGACAGCCGGTGGCGTTCGCCCAAAGCATCGAGCCGTCTAAGAAGAGTTCGCACCGCGTGAGGAATGTCATCCTGGGCGTGCTGGGCGTGATCGTTGGGCTGTTTGTCGCGCTGGTCATCCTTGCTATTATTCGAGTCGAATAATAGCGGAAAGAAGAAGATGCCTCTGCTGAACGAGTCTGCGGAGTCGCTGGTGGCTTCGGCGGATCAGCTCTTCGCCAAGGGCGACTACGACAATGCGATTGAGAGCTATCGGAGGGCGATTGCGCGCGACGACACGGTGGCGGATGCGCACTGAGGTGGCGAAAACGGAGAGAAGAAGGAGTAGCTTGCGCGAGGCGGCTACGGCTGCCGCTGAAGGTACTCCACGCTGCGACGGACACCTTCGGGGTGGGGAGTCTTGCTGAGTGGGCCGAGAAGGTTTGTGAGTGTAGAGTCGTCGAGCAGCACGGGCGTGGTCAGCAGGTAGTGCATCTCCACCATCTCGCGCATCAGCGGGTTGAAGAGGCCCATCACGCGCAGCAGGGTCTTGCCGGCAACGCGGATCTTCGGCTTGCGCCCGGTGATGGCGAAGGCCATCTCGGCCATTTGGCGCTGCGTGGTGGCGCCCGCGCCGGCGAGGTTCCACCAGCGTCCGCGCGCCTCGGGCTTCGCGGCGAGGTCGAGCGCGACGGGGCCGACGTCGGGGACGAAGACGAACTCGTGGGGCGGGTCGATGGGGCCGATCATGTTGGCGGTGCCGCCGTGCGCGGCAGCATGGAAGGCACCATCGAGAAAACTTTTGTTCACGCCCGGGCCGTAGAAGTCCGGAAGCCGCAGCACCACGCCTTCGATCTTTCCGGCGGCGTCGGCGGCGAGCAGAACGTCCTCCTGCTCCTTGCGCTTCTTGCCTTTGAAGGTGGTGGGATTGCGCGGATGGCCTTCGGTGACCTTCGCGGTCTGCGGCAGACCGTAGGGATAGACGGTTCCGATGAGGAGGATGCGGCGGACATCTTCAGCGATAGCGCCGTCGAGCGTCTTCTGCATGATGACCGGATGCAGGTCGAAGCGGTGATAGGGGACGCCGACGAGGTAGATGAGGGTGTCGATGCCGCGCGCTGCGGCACGCACAGAGGCTGAGTCGTCGGGGTCCCAGGTGACGATCTCGGGCTTCGGTGCCCTGGAATCGACTGGGCCACCGAAGGCCTCTTCGAGGCGTGCGCGGTCGCGGCCTACGACGCGGTACTCCTGGCCGCGCTGGTGGAGTGTGTCGGCGAGGGTCTTGCCGATGGCTCCGGCGGCTCCGAACAAAGCTGTCTTTCCCATGAGGGCTCTCCTTTGGGCCTCTTTTGTGAACGGAGTTCATAAATATGAACAATGTTCACTAAACACTGTTCAGTTTATACTTCCTTCTATGCCTGTCAAGGGAGAAGTGACGAGATCGCAGGAACGCCGCGAACAGGCACGTGAGAACCTTCGCCAGGAGATTCTTACCGTTTCGCGGAAGATCATTACCGACGAGGGCTTTGGCGCACTGACGATGCGCAAGCTCGCCGAGCGGATCGGCTACTCTCCGGCCGCGATCTACCTGCACTTCCGCAATCGCGACGAGATTGCCCACGAGGTGAGTCGGGCTGGGTATGCCGATCTGTTTGCCGCGCTGTCTGCTGCGGTCGCGGCGAAACCGAGCGATGCGGCCTCGCGACTTCGTGCCTTGTGCGAGGCGTATGTGCGGTTTGGGCTGGAGAATCCGCAGACCTACTCACTGATCTTCATGGAGGACCCTGCGTATCTCGCAGCCGTTCTCGCGCGTCCCGCGGCGGACGATCCGGGAGCGCGTGCCTACGGGCTGCTGGTGGAGGCGGCGGAGGCAGTGATGCGCGCCGGCCGGCGGCTGCCGAAGGTGGGCAAGCCTGCCCGCGCTGCGACGGCGGTTGAGTTCGCCGAGACGATCTGGGCGGGGCTTCATGGCATCGTGAGTCTGAAGCTCACGTGTCCGGCTTTTCCCACGGCGCCGGCTGAGATTCTGACGACTCTGATGGTCGAGTCTCTGCTGGGAGACAGCGGGGGCAATGGAACTTTCAGGAGAGCTGCCAAGGCCTCGAATGGAAGGCATTGACCTCCCGACGATTACAGCGGACTTCCCGTCGCAAAGATCTGCTCCGGCTTGGTTGCGATGACGCGGTAGAGCGCGAACTGGCGTGAGGACTGTCCGCGAAGCTCGAAGAGCAGGCTGGCGCGATTGCTCGCCTCGACGTCGACGGCGTCGATGAGGCGCATCCAGGGTGTGCGGTCGAGGTGCGCGGCGTCGGTGACGCTTGCCATGGCGACCTTCACCTCGCCCATGGCGTCGGCCTGCGCGACGACGGTGACGTAGCGCATTACGGAGTCGTGCTCCACAGTGTGGGCCATGTAGACGTAGGTGGGGGCGCCGCCGTAGCTGAGAAGATAGCCCTTCAACTCTTCGTTGGCGAGCGTGACGGGAGCGGGTCCCTTCGCGGGGGCGCGGCGTCCTTTTGCAGTGGAGGTCGAGGAGGGTTTCGCGCTTGCAGTGGGGGTCTTCGTAGCGGGCGCGGTCGGCTCAGGAGCGGTCTTCGCGGCGGTTGGAACTCCACGCTTCAATGTGGGAGGTCCGCCGTCGGTGTTGGCGCTGGGAGTGATGGTTGTGGTGGGAACAGTGCCGGTGGATGCGATGGCGGACGGAGGCGTGATGCCCGGCACGATGCCGTAGTCAGCGAGTTTAGCGCGGGCGAAGGCCTGCATCTTTGCGAGGACAGTGGCGCGTTCGTCGGTGCTCTCCCATGGCCGCGCGAAGGGGTGCGGCGCGCGATTCTTGGCATCGGAGACGGCGACCATCTGGTGCAGGTCTTTGGGGATGCCGAGGAGCTTCGGCATATCGGCGGAGCTGCCCTCGCCGGCATTGCCGTGATGCAGCGTGGGACGGTCGGGATCGTCATTGAGCGAGCCGGCGGCCGTGACGGTGGCGACGTCGTTCTTCTTACGCTCCTTCGCGGCGGCCTTTTCGTCTTCAGGGGAGCGGCGCTTAAGGGTGGGGCGGTCGGCCTCGTCGTCAGAAGAGGTCGTAGAAGGGGTCTGGCTGGAGGCTCCGTCTGTCGAGGCATCGCTTGTGTCTCGGCGCTTCATTGTCGGGCGGTCGGTGTCTTCGGTAGTGGAGGATGTGTCGGTCTTCTTCGACGTGTCGGTTGGCGAATTCGCTCCGGTAGAGCTTGCGGGCTTGTTGGTGTCGCCGCTACCGTTGCTGAAGTGCGGCCGGTCGGAGTCGTTCTTCGAGCTGGTGATGACGGGCAGGTTCTTCGAGGGCTTGAGCGTGGCGGCGGTGCTTCTGTGCTGCGCGGCGGGAGGCTTGTAGCTGCCGTAGCCCGTCCAGCCCTCGTCGAAGGCCGGGCCGGGCGCGCCGTCGGGAAGCGTCGTCTTCACGGCCGACTCGAGCTCAACCAGTCCTTTGGCGAGCCCGGCATCTTCGAGCTCGTACACGTTGCCGGAGACGAGGGCGAAGGGGACCGGGCGGGGAAGGTAGACTCCGGCGTCCTGCAACTGGCCGTCGATGAAGACCGTCACCGGCACCAGGCGGCTGCCAGTGGGCTTGGTGAGGTCGCCCGTCCACTCGTAGACGCCGACGGCGCGCACTACCGTGTCGGGCGAGGTGACCTTGTGAGTCTGGGCCCGGGAAGTGCCTGCTGCGAGGAGAGCTGCGAGCGTTCCGCCGAAGAGAATCGTCGTTTTCATATACGTCACGAGTTTAGACGCAGCGCGCGCCGGGACAGCGTAGCGTCGCCGCCGGTGTCGGGGCGGGGACTGAATTCGTTAGTATTGCAGTCAATGTCCTCCATGCCGAACTCTGCTTTGCTTGATGTAGAAGGCCTGTCGGTTGCCTTTCAGGGCAGGCCGGCAGTTGAGGGCATCTCCTTCCACATCAACGAGGGCGAGACGCTGGGGCTGGTGGGTGAATCGGGCTCGGGCAAGTCGGCGGCGTCGCTGGCTGTGCTTCGACTGTTGCCGCCGACGGCTACGGTCAGCGGCCGCATCCGCTTTTCGGGGGAGGACCTGCTTGCGCTGCCGGAGGAGGCCATGCGAAGGCATCGCGGGCGGAGCATGGCGATGATCTTTCAGGAGCCAATGACGGCGCTGAATCCGGTGATGCCGGTGGGTGCGCAGATCGCGGAGGCGGTGCGGGCGCACCATCCTGAGCTGTCTGGGCGCGACGTGCGGGAGCGCGTGGTAGAGGCGATGCGCGAGGTCGCGCTGCCGGAGCCTGAGAGGCGGTTCTCCGACTATCCGCACCAGTTCTCGGGTGGGCAGCGGCAGCGGATTTTGATTGCGATGGCGATCGTGAACCGGCCTCGGCTGCTGATCGCGGACGAGCCGACGACGGCGCTGGATGTGACGGTGCAGGCGCAGATTCTTGCGCTGCTGAACCGCCTGCGCGCGAGCCACAATCTGTCGATGCTGTTTATCTCGCACGATCTTGCGGTGGTGTCGCAGGTTGCGGATCGGGTGGCGGTGATGCAGCACGGGCACATCGTGGAGCAGGCGCCGGCGGCGCAGTTGTTTTGCTCGCCGCAGCATGCATACACGCGCCGGCTGCTGGCGTCGGCTCCTACGATGCAGACGGACCGGACGCGGCCGCTGGCCACACTCGCGTGAAACGCGAAACGCAAGTAGACTTATCGACGGGCCGGCAGGCCAGATGGACCGCATGCGAGCCCTGATTCTCTCTGACATTCACGGTAACTTGGAGGCGCTCAACGCCGCGCTGGACGCGGCGGGTGAGTACGACACGGTTTGGAACCTGGGCGACGTGGTCGGCTACGGCGCCAGCCCCAACGAGGTCATCGACATCGTGCGCGAGCGCGCGCAGATCAACGTGCGTGGCAATCACGATCGCGTGTGCTGCGGGCTCGCCTCGGCGCTGGGGTTCAACCCGGTGGCGCGTGCGGCGGCAATGTGGACGCGCGACGAGATGACGGCCGCAAATCGTGAGTGGCTGGCCGCGGTTCCCGCGGGCCCCATCACGCCGGCGGAGATGCCTAGTGTGACGCTGGCGCATGGCTCGCCGCTGAACGAGGACCAGTACATCCTGACGATGAGGGATGCGTGGGCTCCGCTGCATCAGATCGGCACGACGATCACGTTCATCGGCCACACGCATCTGCAGGGAGGCTTCGCGCAGCGCGATCCGGATTGGCACGAGCTTCGTCCGCAGTACAAGACGCGCAACGAGGCCGAGAGCTGGACGCTGTCGTTGCCGGAGAGCACGCGCCACCTGATCAATCCGGGCTCGATCGGGCAGCCTCGGGATTGCGACTGGCGCGCGGCGTTCGCGATCTATGACACCATTGCAAACGAAGTGATCTTCCGCCGCGTGCCCTATGACCTGACGGCGGCGCAGGGACGGATTCTGATGGCGGGATTGCCGGAGAAGCTGGCGGCTCGGTTGCGTGAGGGACGATAAGAACGTTTGAACGAAGCTGCTGGCGCGGCGGACGCTACGCGTGCGATACTCCGGACATCATGGGCTGCCAAAGCGTCCTGAATCGACTTTCGGCCTATTTTGCTAACTCTAATTCGTTCAACATGTTGCCTGCGAAAGTCGATTCAATTCCCATAGCCTGACCGCATCCCCCGCAAACGCCAGCGGCTTCCTTCAAACGACCCTATCAAAACTGCCCCGGAAGATACGACCCCGGATCTCCCCACGTGTCTCTGGCCGGGGCAGCCCTGATAGGGTCCTATCGTTTTTGAGGACTTATCTTGCGATTCGGCAAATCCGCTTCGGCAGGATTTTTAACCCTTTGGCCTGTAGCGCCAGCCGAAGCTCGTTTCCACCCGCCTTATCGCGCCCATGTCTATCTGGCTGGACAGGGACTTCCTGAATACTCTGGCTTCCTGTACTCAATTATTGAGCCGTAACTGATTGAGGATTTCAATACACGCAAGTCTCCGACTGCCGTGGGCAGCTTTGCTTTTCTAACCCTCAAGTTGGCTATAGTCGATTGAGGAGTCTTCGGTGATCGTTCGGGATAGGCCAACTTTCTGGGAGCTGATCGGCATGTGGCGACTGTCGATACTACGCCGCATTGCGCCTCAGATCGTCAGTATATTGCTGTGGTCCTGCCTCGTGACGTGGGTGGACAGTCGCTATGCCGTGGTACTTCGGGGATGGACAGTCGCGCCGTTCACACTGCTTGGCGTGGCCCTGTCTATCTTTCTGGGCTTTCGCAACAGCGCGTGCTACGACCGCTGGTGGGAGGCCCGACGTCAGCTTGGCGGGATGATAGGCGAAATGCGTTCGTTCGCTCGTATCTGTGTCAGTTTGCCGAAAATCCATCAAACGGACCTTGAAGCGCTGGTGCGCGACGCTATTACATACACCTATGAGCTCATGTATGTACTACGCAAGGCACCGCGACCGAGTCCTTTGTCTGCGGAGATTCCAAACACACGCAATGTTCCCGACCACATCCTGCGCAGACTCGGCCTTCGTGTGGCTGCGCAGCTTGAGAAAGGTGTTATCGGTGAACCAGTTTATAAGCTGTTGGAAGAAAGGCTGACAGCGTTCACGGACTTCCAGGTGGCGTGCGAACGCATACGCTCAACACCGACGCCGTTCACCTACACTCTACTGATTCATCGAACCGCTTACGCATATTGCTTCCTCCTGCCATTCGGGCTCGCGGGCACGATGGGATGGGCAACACCGTTGTTCACGGGCCTCGTAGCATACGCGTTTTTCGGCCTGGATGCACTCGGGGACGAACTGGAAGACCCGTTTGGCGACCACGTCAATGCGCTCCCGCTGCTAGCATTGGCCCGAACGATAGAAATCAATCTGCTGGAAGCGATTGGTGCCGACGAGGTCCCGGAATTCCTGCAACCAATAGATTCCGTCTTGACATGACGGAAAGTCTCAAGGCGTGACCGCTCGAAGTTCCCGGCGTATGTGCGCATGCGGTGATGCCATTCGATAATGACGGCATGGGAGCGAAGCCTGGAACAAGAACTCAGCTCGCGCCAGTCGGAGACGCAAAGTAAGTTGAACTTCTGCTGCCCATAGGAAAGTGAAAGAAAACTGAGCAACGGAACAGCGCGATTCGTCTTTCGAGGGGAAATGGCTCCCGAGACACGACACTCGAAACTGCACAAGGATTCATAACGAAATGTTGGCTAGGCGCCAATAATCTGGAAGTGTCGCATCGCGGAATGCGGCGGCGTTTTCGGTACCTATTCTGGAGCTAGACCCAAGTGGCGCTCAATGCGTGTTTTGGCCTTGTTATCGCCAATTGAGAATTACTTCCGGATTTGCCCGTATCCCGCTCATGATCAGCGATAAACGCTGGGCCCTGCGGATTGACTTGCTCGCGGCAGCTCTGCGAGACTCCCGCGTATGCGATACAGCGGCAAGGTGGAGTATGCCCATGCGCGGAGGATAAGGGAGCGGAATACTAATCTCTATCGATTGGCGCACTGGCCTATATGGATCTGGGTTTTTTTTCTGGTACCCGGCCCTTTGACCTTTACGCTGTTTGCGCGTGGGTTTGGCGGGGGGAATCTGGCGTGGCTGGCGGTGGTGCTGGCCGGAACGGGCGTGGCCGGTTTGTCTGGGCGGTTGCCGGGCGTGGAGCCACGGCCATACATCCTGCGCTTTGATGAGGCCAAGCCGAATCCGCTCTACCGGCGGGTGTGCTATACGTTCGCGTGGAACGCGGTGCTGAGTTTTGCGCTGCTTAACCTGAGTGGGCTAGCGATCGCGGCGGCGACCGGATCGTGGTACATGAAGCAGATTTACCACTATGCCTACCTGCCAGTGTGCGGAGCGGTTCTACTGCTGGGAGCCGCAGGCGCGTTGCCGCGTGTGGGGCGCTCGACCAAGGGCGAAGGCACGGAGAGGCGGTACTTCTACGGCTCGGTTTGGGCGGTGACGGTAGCGCAGACGCTGCTGCTGGCACTATGGCAGATACTGCCACCGACACGAACGGCGAACATCGTGAAGCTGTGTGTGTTTGTGGGTGCGCTGCTGCTGATGGGGCTGGCGGCATATCGCGGGGCGCTGCCGCGGACGCGTCCCATTGTGCCGGGGGAGTTGATGGTCGCGGACTGAGGTGCACGCCTGGCTCGCGGAGTCAGGCGTTTCGTTTCGAGTCACTCTCGGTTGGTCGGCAAACCGAAGATTGACGACTTATTCTCAATGAGTGTCTAGCGCTCTTACCGAGGACCGATCGGTACCGCGAAGTCTTGCTTATAGCTCCCTGAAGAGCGCTGTTCAAACTCACGCCCGCTGCTCTTCCAACGCCATTGCCAGTTCTTCCCACTCGGCTAACAAGGTCGTGCGCTCGCCGCGCAGGCGATCGAGTGTCTCGGCGTCTTTTTGCGATTGCTCCGCAGAGGTGAAGTTACCCAAACGCTCCTCAGCTGCGGCAATCTCTGATTCCAGGCGTGGGATCTCTTCTTCGGCGAACTTGAGGCGGTCTTCCATCTGTTTGAGCTTGATGGGATTGACGCGCTTGGTCGGAGCGGAGGCCACGGCGGGGACTTCAACGACAGGTGGGGCTTCGACGATGGGCGCGGGAGCGGGCGGAGCTTTGAGGTCGGCGGTGAGGGAGGCTTTTACCTTCTCGGGGCCGCCCTGTTTGCGCCAGAGGTAGTCCTCGTAGTTGCCGGGGTAGATGTGGACGCGCCTGTCTTCGACCTCGAAGACGCGTGTGGCGAGGCCGTCGATGAAGTAGCGGTCGTGCGAGACGAAGAGGACCGTGCCGGTGAAGTTGCGGATGGCGTCGAGCAGCACGTCCTTCGCGCGGAGGTCGAGGTGGTTGGTCGGCTCGTCGAGCAGCAGCATGTTCGAAGGCGAGACGAGCATCTTCGCCATGGCGTAGCGGTTGCGCTCGCCACCGGAGAGCACGCCGAGCTTCTTGAAGACGTCGTCGCCGGAGAACATGAAGCAGCCGAGGAGCGAGCGTAGTTCGACCACGGGGACTTTGGGGGCGGCGCCGGCGATGTCGTCGAGCATGACGGCGTTGGGGTCGAGGACCTTGTACTGGTCCTGCGCGAAGAAGTCGACGAGCGCGTTGTGGCCGTAGCGCACGGCTCCCGAGGTGGGAGCCTCCTGTTCGCTGAGGAGGCGGATGAGCGTCGATTTGCCCGCGCCGTTCGCGCCGACAAGAGCGATGCGGTCACCGCGCTCGATGGTGAAGTTGAGGTTGTCGAGGATGGTCTTCTGCTTGCCGTCGGGCGTGGGATAGACCTTCGTGAGGTTGTGCGCCTCGATGACGGTGCGGCCCGAGGCGGGTGGCTGCGGGATGGTGAAGTGGATCGTCGACTCTTCCTCGGGGACCTCGATGCGCTCGATCTTTTCGAGCTCCTTGATGCGCGACTGCACTTGCTTGGCCTTGGTGGCCTGGTAGCGGAAGCGATTGATGAAGGCCTCAAGCGCCTCGATGCGCTCGCGCTGGTTCTTGTACGCGTTCATCAGCTGTGTGCGTCGCTCTTCCTTCTGCTGCACGTACTTCTCATAGTTGCCGTGATACGTGTGCATGCGCTTGTTCCAGATCTCGACGGTCTTGTTGACCGTGACGTCGAGGAAGTAGCGGTCGTGCGAGATGAGGATGAAGGCGTTGGGGTAGTCGTGCAGGTACTGCTCGAGCCAGTTGCGGCTCTCGAGGTCCAGGTGGTTGGTGGGCTCGTCGAGCAGCAGCAGTGAGGGCTTCTGCAGCAGCAGCTTTGCGAGCGCGATGCGCATCTGCCAGCCGCCGGAGAACTCCTCCGTCTTGCGCTCCCAGTCTTCCTTCGTGAAGCCAAGGCCGCCGAGCACGGCTCCCACCTGCGAGTCGAGCGTGTAGATGTCGTGAACGTGAAGCTGGTCGGCGATGTCGGAGTAGCGCTCCGCAGCTGCTAAGTACTCCTTCGACTTCGGATCGGCCTCGGAGAGCGTGTGTGTCAGCTCGATGGACTCCTTCTCGAGCGCGTACAAGTGATCGAACACCGACAGGCACTCTTCGAAGACTGTCTTACCACGCATCGCGAGGCCGTCCTGCGGCAGGTAGCCGATCGTGGTGCCGCGCACGCGCGTCAGCTCGCCGTAGTCCAGCGACTCGATGCCGCCGAGGACTTTGAGCAGCGTCGACTTGCCCGTGCCGTTGCCGCCGACGAGGCCGGTGCGCTCGTCCGGCGTAATCAGCCAGTTCACGTCTTCAAATAGCAGTTTTTGGCCGAAGCGTTTGCCGGCCGAGATCAGTTGCAGCATTTATCCCTATTTTCGCATCTTCGTCACACCTTAATCTTTTTTGACCTTGCGATGACAACGCCCTGACACGTTGCCTCGTTGCGCGACCTACGCTGACCGAGGATTCAGCGCAGCCCTCCCCGTCTGCTGTTGGTTCCGAGCGCCGCAGCGGCACATCCTGCGGCGCGGCGCTCCCTGGGCCCGCGGGGCAAACCAGCATAAGGAGCAACACAATGAACGTATCTCCGAGAATGGCAGCAGGCATAACGCTTGCTTTATCGTTATCGTCCGCCGCCTTTGCACAGCGCTACGAGCAGGTCAACCTCGACGCCAACGTTCCCGGCGCCGCCGAATCACCTGATCCACAACTTATCAACGGCTGGGGCCTGGCCCGCAGCGCGGGCAGCTTCTGGTGGGTCTCCGACGAGGGCACTGGAGTAGCGACCCTCTACAACGGGGCCGGAGCCAAGCAGGGGCTCGTGGTCAAGATCCCGAAGAACGACCCCAACGATCCAACCTTCCCCAACGGCACTCCGACGGGGGTGATTCCCAACAGCAACACGACCGACTTTCCTGCCGCTCCGGGCAAGACTGCGGCGTTTATCTTCGCCACGCTCGACGGCAGCATTGCAGCGTGGAACCCGACCGTGGGCAACACGCCTAACGTTCCCGGCCCATCCACCAATGCAGTTACTGTGGTTCACACGAAGGACGGCTCCGAGAGCTTTACGGGACTTACCTCGGCCTTCATCGACGACAAGCGCTATCTCTACGTCGCCAACTTCCTCAAGGGGCGTATCGACGTCTTCGACAGCAGCTTTCAGCCAGTGCAGCTGAAGGCCGTCCGCGACCACGATCATGACTTCGACGATTTCTTTGGCGGCAACGAGAAGCCCTTTACGGACGAGCGTCTGCCGCGCAACTACGTTCCCTTCAACGTGCAGGCGATCGGCAACGACATCGTCGTCACGTATGCGCTGCACTTTGCCGGCGATCCGTTTGAGACGCCGGGGCCTGGGCTTGGCTTCGTCGATATCTACTCTTCAAAGGGCAAGCTGCTGCGCAGGCTCGAGCACGGCGACTGGCTGAACGCGCCGTGGGGCGTTGCACTGGCGCCGCTGGACTTCGGTAAGTTCAGCCATCGGCTGCTGGTCTCGAACTTCTCCGCCGGCGGAACCACGCAGTCGGCGGGCTTCATCTCGGCCTACGACCTCGACACGGGCAAGTTCGAGGGCTTGCTCCAGGATGTGAACGGAAAGCCGCTCTCGATCAACGGCATATGGTCGATCAGCTTTGCCAACAGCGCAACACCGAACAGCTACGACCCGGACGAGGCTCCGGCGTCGGAGCTGTACTTCACGGCCGGCCCCAACCAGGGCACCAACGGCCTCTTCGGATACCTGTTCCCGGTCGCAACCGACCAGGTTCAGGGAAATCAGCAGTAAAGAAAGGTGCGTCATCGGCATTGAGAGCCAAGGGACTTCGGTCCCTGGCTCTCCTTTTTGCGTTGCAGTCACTAGCACCACTGCGGGAGTTGGCGGCGCGGCGTTGCCATCTGGCGTGGACGTGGTGGGGCGAGACAACGGCGTATCGCTCTGCTAAGGTCAATCTTGAGAGTTTGATGACAGGCGAGCCACAACTTTTCCCGGATCACGAACCCACTGTGTTGCCTCCTCCCCCGAGCGGCCCTGACGCGACCCGGCGTGCGACTCCTGTCTGGCTGCAGCGACTCTCGCTCTTCGTGCTGGTGCTGTTCTGCGTGTACCTGGGTGTGCTGGTGATGGTGCTGCCGTGGTGGCCGCGCATCTGGGACCAGAACCTCTTCATCCTCTCCCATCCAACGCTGGCGGCCATCCTGCACAACGGAGCGGTCCGCGGTATGATCTCCGGGCTGGGGCTGCTGGATATCTGGATCGGCATCTCCGAGGCCGTGCACTATCGCGACTATCGCGGTTGACGCGTCGAACATTCTAAGGACCGCGAACAATGGCAACCGACTCCAAGAATCCGGCTGTGCCCCCAACTCCTGAGGCTCTTCCCAACGCTCCGCTCGCCTACCGGAATGATGACTTCCTCGGCTCGCCCGACGGCCGCATTCTGCGCATCCTTTCCGAGTATCAGGAGCCGCTCTCGCGCTTCCGTCGCGAGCGCATCCAGGACACGATCGTCTTCTTCGGCTCGGCACGCTTCCGCGCTCTCGATGTTGCTGCGGCGAACTTCGAGCTGCTGGCCAACACCGGCTCGCGCGAGCCTGCGGCCGAGCAGCCCGCCTCGCTCGAAGAGGTGGAGCACGGTAAGGCGACCGGAGCCCGTCTGCGCCTCGCCGGAGCGGCCATCGAGATGGCTGCCTACTACGAGGACGCGCGTGAGCTGGCGAACATGCTCGCGACGTGGGCCAAGTCGCTGCCCGGACCGCGTCACCGCTTCGTCATCACCTCGGGCGGAGGCCCCGGCATCATGGAGGCCGCCAATCGCGGAGCCTACGAGGCAGGCGCGAAGACGATCGGCCTGAACATCAAACTCCCCTTCGAGCAGCAGCCGAATCCTTACGTTACGCCCTCGCTCAACTTCGACTTCCACTACTTCTTCATGCGCAAGTACTGGCTCGTCTACCTGGCGAAGGCGCTGGTGATCTTTCCGGGAGGCTTCGGCACGCTCGACGAGATGTTCGAGATCCTGACACTGGCGCAGACGCACAAGCTGGCGAAGAAGATCACGGTCGTCATCTATGGAACGCCCTACTGGAAGAGCGTCATCAATCTCGACGTGCTTGCCGAGAAGGGAGCCATTGCGCCCGGAGACCTCGGACTGTTGCACTACGCCGATACGCCCCAGCAGGCCTTCGACATCCTCAAAGCGGGGCTCACGGAGAACCACCTCAACTCCGACTACGAGCGGGCGCAGCAGCAGGAGCGCGCCCGCCGCACGGCCGCCGATGCCAACATCCCGCACGACCCCGCACCGACGGCGCAGGAGATGATGGGTCCGGATATCGCTTCGACCCGGTGAAGTTTTTTGAGGCTTGGCACGGATCGACACTGGTCGCACCGATCTTCAGAGCAAGGTAATAATCAACAGCGTTGAAGTGGTCCTGACCGTCAGGCGCAGTCTGGATCTTCGCCTTCATTCATCTCTCTTTAATCCGTGTCATCGTAGCGATCCGTGCTAAGCCTTCTGGCAGGGTCTGTAACCTACTAAGTCACCTCGGCTTGCAAATATTGAAGCCTCATTCTCGGTGCAGTCATCGCCTCGTCACATTTCGCCCTCATACTGCCCCCGAGCAGGCTAAGACAACCCGGAGGGCGAATGAGCCAGTCCACTATCTCGTATCTGTGGCGCGAACCCGAGGCCGCCAAGGGCTTCACGACCGGCGTTTCACTGCACAGTCACACCAACCAATCCCACGAGACACTGGACTTCATCGCTGAGCTCTCGCGCGACTGGGGCTTTCTGCAGCCGATCATGCGCTGGGCTGAGGGCCGGTCGCATCGCCTCTCCGGCATCCGTCCCGACTACGCACACAGCTACTGGACTCCACCGCTGACGCCGCGCCTTGCCTTCGACCTCGAGAGCAAGCAGATCGAGGACCGCCTGCAGCTTCCGGCGCTGGTCTCCATTACCGACCACGACGACATCAACGCTCCTCTGCTGCTGCGCACGGTGCCGTCGGCGCGCCATATTCCGGTCTCGGTCGAGTGGACCGTGCCGTTCTACGAGAGCGCCTTCCACATCGGCGTCCACAATCTTCCCTCGGCCACTGGCATCGAGTGGATGGAGCGGATGCGCGCTTTCACGGCGATCCCCGTGGCCGAGCGCGCTCCGGGAATGCTGCGCGAGATCCTCGCCGAGCTCGACGAGATTCCGCAGGTGATGATCGTCTTCAACCACCCCATCTGGGACCTCTATCGCGTGGGCCACGCGCGGCACGAGGTGCTGGTGAACGAGTTCCTCGCCGTCTACGGGCAGTACATCCACGCGCTGGAGTTGAACGGTCTGCGCGACTGGAAGGAGAACCGCGAGGCCGCGACGCTTGCCGGCAAGTGGAACCAGCTCGTCATCTCGGGCGGCGACCGCCACGGCGTCGAGCCCAACGCGAACGTCAACCTGACGCGCGCGACCAGCTTCACGGAATTCGTCAACGAGGTGCGCCGCGAGCGCCAGAGCCACGTCCTCTATATGCCGCAGTACGCCGAGCCCTGGAAGCACCGCATCCTGCAGTCCACGCTCGACGCCATCCACGACTACCCGCACTTTCCCGAGGGCACGCAACGCTGGGACCAGCGGGTCTACCACCCGGACGCCAGCGGCAACATTCGGCCGCTCTCAGAGCTTTGGGCCTCCGAGGCCAAGCGGGCCCCGGTCTGGGTCAGCGCCCTCATCCACTCGGTCCGGATGATGGGAGCGGCGCCGCTCTCCGGGACGCTTCGTCTGGCCTGGGACGACTCCGCCAAGATGCGCGCCGCATTGGCAAAACAGGACGCCTGAGTCTGGTTACGAGGCTCGCACGAAGCCAGGGTTGAGCGCGCCAAGCTTCGTCTGCGACGCGACCTCCGGAGTCAGCGGGACCGAGAGGATGCCCGCGCTCAGGCGCCGGAAGATCGGGTTGACGACCGGCCCCCGCAGCAGCTGAGGCTCGCACGCCGCCTGGCGGCTCACCAGCAGCATGTCCGCCCCAGTCCGCTCGAAAAGCTGCGGCAGCAGCCGGCGCACCGGTCCCTGCTCCATGTGCAGGTCGATCTTCGGCGCGGACTCCAGCGATGCCGTGATGTCCTGCATCCACGCCTCGGCATACTCCTCGCCCAGCGGACCGGCGCTGCGCAGCGGGTGGGTCAACGAGCCTTCATCGACGTTCGGAATCACGTGAATCAGGTGCAGTATCGCGTTCGTCGCCGCCGCATAGCGCGCTCCGTAGCGAAGATGCGACGTTCCCTCCTCCGGGCTGCTCACCAGCGCGGCCAGGTGCTTCGCTCCCGCCGGAATCGGCTCGCCGACCAGCGTCCTTCCCAGCGTCCAGACAGGGATCGGCAGCTGCTCTATCAGCTTCGCCCGTAGCGAGCGATGCCACGGTCGCGGCAATCCCGACTGGTCCGATGGGGGCAGCAGGAGAAGCGTGTCTCGCATGTTCTCGCAGAAGCTCGCGATCTCCTGGGCCGGATCGCCATCAAGCAGCAGACGATCGCAGTTCGGATAGTTGTCCGCCTCCGCAAAGAACGACTCAAGCCGGCTGCGCGCATCGCGATACAACCCTCGCCGCGAGTCGTATACATGCAGGATCGTCAGCCGGCAGCCAAGCTGGTCAACCCATCGCGCCACCGCGGGAATCGCTGAGTGGCAGGCATCAGAGAAGTTCGTAGCAAAGACGATATGAACGGTGCGGTCCAGCATGTTGGATATCTCCTGTTGGAAAAGTCAAAATACAAAGCCGTCGACCGGCTGCACATCGCGCAGCCGCGGCCACGGAACCGGCTGTGGCAGCGGCCGCTCGTCGAACTGCATCTGCTCGCGAAGGTTCAGCTCGATCGTCCTTGAGAGCGCGGTCATCGGCGTGTCGTGAATCGTGTTGTCGAACGGATTCGCAATCTCGCGGCTCATCAGATCGGCCGCGATAAACGTGAATGAGATCAGCGTCGAAGCCAGCGGGGTCATCAACCCCAGGTCCTCCACAACGGCCAGCGGAAGCAGCCAGCAGAAGACATCCACCAGCACGCGCGGAAGATAGTCGAATTGCCGCGGCAGCGGGGTGTTCTTGATGCGCTCGCACGCGCCCTGGATATTCGCGAGCGCATTGAGGTTCTCATCGATCGCAGTCCACCGAAACGTATCGAGCAGCGTCTTCTGGTGCGCCTCGCGCAGAAGGTTGCCCATCGTCATCAGGATCGCTGCGGGAACATTCGCGTAGCTGCGCAGACGAGCCGTAGCCTCCTCTCCCAGCACGCACACCAGCTCAGGAAACGGAGTTTGCCTCCGCAGATGGCAACGCAGCGCATGCGCAAAGGCGATCTGGTTCAGCACCAGCTGCTGCCGGATGGACACCCTGCCCTCAACCGCAGGCTCGTCTTCGATCATCGTCAGGAACTGCCGCGCCAGCGAGCGCGAGGTGTTGATCAGCGAGCCCCACAGACTCCGCGCCTCCCACCATCGCGCATAAGCAGCATTCGTCCGAAAGGCGAGAAAGATCGTCAGAGCCGAAGCCAGCGGAGCGATCGGCAGCCCGTTCAACGAGATCCACTGATGGTGAAAGACCGAGTAGATCACTGCAATCGTGCAGTCGAACACCAGCAGGATCAGTAGCCGCTTCCACGCATAGGGCCAGATTCGTTTCAGCGGTATGCGGTCGCGGACGATCATGCTCTCAATCCCTCCATGGCGATTAGAGCGGCAATCCCCCGCAATCGCGTCCTATCTTGCAGATTGTCTTTGGCGATGACCGAACGACATCGCGCAGCCTATCTTTCGGCCATTCGTGGCGCCTTGCGATAGCTTTGCGTCTAATGTAGTAAGGATGCCCACACCCGAAGCACGCCGACGAAGACGCCGCATACGTTTGAGCAATCGCGTGCGCAAACTAACGGCGAGCAAGCCCCGGATGCTGCTCCTTGGTATCTCCATCGTCGCGATCCTCGTCTTGCTGGAGTGGCGCTACGACTTCGACTTCTCACTCGGAATCCTCTACGTCTTCCCGGTCATGATCGCCGGCTCCGTGCTCACACGTCCGCAAATCGTAGTTGCCGCCGTCTTCTGCGCATACACCCGCGGCCTCTTCACGGCCGACGAGACCCAGCTGGAACACACGCTCCGCTTCGTGATGGCCACCATCGCCTACACCGGCTGCGGTCTGCTCATCTACCAGGTCACGGAATCGCGCCGCGTCATGCTCGCCCACTACGCTCGCCTCCGCTTCGAACAGTCGCTGCGCCGCAACGCTCAAGAGCAGCTTCGCCAACTCGCCGAGAGCAGCCCCGCCGCAATCCTGACCGTAGGCGCGCTGGGAGAGATCCTCGCCGCCAACGCCGCGGCGGAAGAGATCTTTGCCGCCAATGGCTCAGGTCTCACCGGCAGACAGGTACGCGATCTTGTGCCGATGTTCGATGATGCCCTTCGCCTGCCCGAAGAGATCAGCGGTATCCGCACCCAGGCCCACACCTGGGCCCGGCGCGCCGACAACTCGCACTTTCCCGCGGCGACCTGGTTTTCCATCTATGGCAAGGGAGAAGGCCGCCGCCTTGCCGCAATTGTCGTCGACATCTCCGACGAGGTCCGCGAGCGCGAGCAGGCACACTATGAAGACCTCGTGCACCAGAACCGCGTCTTCGCGGGAGCCGTCTCCCACGAGATCCGTAACCTCTGCGCCGCCATCGCCGTCGTTCAGCAGAATCTCGAAAAGCACACCAGCCTCGCCGGCGACGATGACTTCGAAGCCATGCGCAAGCTTGTCTCCGGCCTCGGACACATCTCCACCTTCGACCTGCGCAACCAGAGCCGCGCCCAGCTCGCTCCCGTCGACCTCGCCGATCTCGCCGACGAGCTTCGCGTCATCATCGGACAGGACTGGCGCGAAGCTGGCGGCGAGGTCGTCTGGCGTATCGATCCCTTCTTCCCGCTCGTCCAGGCCGACCGCCACGGCCTCCTGCAGATCATGCTCAACCTCTCGCAGAACGCCCTCCGGGCCGTCGAGCACTCCGACCGAAGGCAACTCATCGTTGAGCCCCGCGTTGAAGATGCCTTCGCCGTTGTCCGCATCTCCGACACCGGCCACGGCGTCCGCAATCCATCCATACTCTTCCAGGCCTTTCGTCCCGGCCACGACAGCGGCGGCTCCGGCCTCGGCCTCTACGTCTCCCGCGCCATGGCCAAAAGCTTCGGCGGCGACCTGCGCTACGTCCTCGTTGAAGACGGTGGCTGCTTCGAGGTCGTGCTTCGACTCGCCACCGCCGATGTCGACGATGAAGTGAGCGTGCCCTCATGAGCTCACTAAACACCGCCACAACTCCGGTCCGAATGTATCTGCTCGACGACCACGCGCTCTTCCGTGAGGGCCTACTGCGCCTGCTCGCGGCTGACCCCGCCCTTGAAGTGGTCGGCCAGAGCGGCAATCCCTCCGCCGCGCTCAGCGAGATCCTCTCCACCGCCCCTGACCTCCTCAGCCTGGACTACGATCTCGGCAGCGAGACCGCGACGCAGTTCATGGGCGCGCTTCGTGAGCGAGGATTCACGGGCCGCGTGCTGCTTGTCACCGCCGGCCTTCCCGACGCCGACGCCCTTCGCCTCATCCGTATGGGAATCTCGGGAATCTTCCACAAGCAGAACACGCCAGAAGACCTCCACCGCGCAATCTTCGAAGTCGCCGCCGGTCGCGTCCTTATCGATCAGGAGTACCTGCAGGCCATCGTCGCCGCCGGACAGCCACCCGAGCTCCCGCGCTTCACCGAGCGCGAGCGCTCCACCATGCGCCTCCTCCTGCAAGGCAAGGCCAACAAAGAAATAGCCGCCGAGTTCGGCGTCTCCGAGAGCGCCGTCAAAGCAACTCTCCAGCAGCTCTTCTCGAAGACCGGTGTGCGCACCCGCTCGCAGCTCGTCCTGCTCGCCATCGAAAAATACCGCGATGAAATTTGACCCATTGCAGACACCACAGCCTCAAGTAAAGTAGTTGCCATGACCGCGCCGCGCGTCGCCTACCTGCCCGACTCCTTCCACGAAGTCAACGGCGTCGCGCATACCAGCCGCAACTTCGTCGCCTACGCCCAGCGCCATGGCCTGCCGTTTCTCTGCGTCCGCGCCGGAACGCGCGTGCAGACGTTTGAGCAGACCGAGCAGCTTGGCACGCTTGAGCTTCGCCGCTCCCGCGTCTCCATCCGCATGGAGAAGGACCTCGACTTCGACCCGCTCTTCTGGCGCCACGCCAACGGCATCGAGCGCGAGCTTGCGCGCTTCCGGCCCGACCTGATTCACATCACCGGCCCCAGCGAGCTGGGGATATTCGGCGCCTACTTTGCCTGGCGGCAGGGCGTTCCTCTGGCGGCCTCGTGGCACACCAACGTTCACGAGTACGCTGCCCGCCGCCTCGACTGGCTCACGCGGCACCTCGCAGCGCGATCTGCCGCCACGCTCGCCCAGAGCGTCGAGGATGGCGCGCTCTGGGCGACCTCGCGCTTCTACTCGCTGGCCCGCGTTCTCTTCGCGCCCAACCAGGAGCTGTGCACGATGCTCGAGCGCACCACGGGACGGCCCTGCCACCTGATGCAGCGCGGCGTCGACACCGCGCAGTTTTCACCGCAACACCGCACGCGCGCCGACGACAACCACACGCTGGTGCTCGGCTACGTCGGCCGGCTCTCTGTTGAGAAAAACGTTTCGCTTCTCGCGAAGATCGCGCGCGAGCTGCTCGCCCTGGGCATCATGGACTTCCGCTTCCTCATCGTCGGCCATGGCAGCGAAGAGGCCGCGCTGCGCGCCTCACTCACCCGCGCTGACTTCGCCGGAGTGCTGCGCGGCGCGACGCTCGCCCAGGCCTACGCCAACATGGACCTGCTCGTCTTCCCCTCGCACACCGATACCTTCGGCAACGTCGTCCTCGAGGCGCTCTCGAGCGGCGTCCCCGCAGTGGTCACCCCCTCGGGCGGACCAAAGTACATCGTCCGCGAGGGCGAGACAGGCTTCATCGCGCCCGATGCAGGCTTTGCTTCGGTGATCGCGACGCTGGCACGGGATCGAGATCGTCTTACGCAGATGCGCGCCGCCGCGCGCGCCTACGCGCTGACATGTAGCTGGGATGCTGTCTTTACGCGAGTCTACGAGGGTTATCGCGACGCGCTTCCGCCGCAGTTCGGCACGGAACCGGCTTTGGCAGCCGGTGCGTGAGGCTCAGGCGTCGAGCTTCTTCGTCACCAGCTCGTTCAGCAGAGCAGGGTTCGCCTGTCCCTTCGACAGCCGCATCACCTGGCCCACGAAGAAGGCGGCGACGGTCTTCTTGCCGCCGCGATACTGCTCCACCTGCTTCGGATTTGCAGCGATGACCTCGTCGATCATCTTCTCAATCGCTCCGGCGTCGGAGATCTGCTGCGGCTTGTCGCGCTCGTAGATCTCGGGGAAGTCCTTGCTCTCGGCGAAGCTTGCATCGAGCAGCTGCTTCAGCTGCTTCGAGCTGATGGTTCCGTCCTCCATCAGGTCCGCAGCCATGACGATGCCGTCGAGCGAGACAGGCGACTGATGGTCGCTCAACTCCGCAGCACGGAGGCGCATCGTGATCTCAGAGAGCAGGATCGACGCCACGCGCTTCGGCGACTTCGCCTTCTTCGCTGCCGTCTCGAAGCGGTCGGCGAAGTCGCGCGTCGCCGTGATGGTCGCTGCGTCCTGCTCGTTCAGCCCATAGTCGGCGATCATGCGTGCCCGGCGCGTCTCAGGAAGCTCGGGCAGCATCTTGATGATCTCGGCCTGCCACTCCGCGCCCACGACGAGCGGCGGAAGATCGGGCTCCGGGAAGTAGCGGTAGTCATGCGCCTGCTCCTTCGAGCGCATCGAGTACGTCCGCCCCTCGCTCGAGTTCCACAGGCGCGACTCCTGCACGACGCGGCCGCCCTCTTCGAGGACCCCGATCTGACGCTCGATCTCGTACTCCACCGCGGCGCGGATGAAGCGGAAGCTGTTGACGTTCTTCACCTCGGCCTTGGTTCCAAACTGCTTCGCGCCTTTGAGCATCACGCTCACATTCGCGTCACAACGCAGCGAACCCTCTTCCATGTTGCAGTCGCTGACGCCGGTGTAGAGCAATATCTCCTTGAGCCGCGTGAGGTACTCGAAGACCTCGTCGGCAGTGCGCAGGTCGGGCTCGGAAACGATCTCGACCAGCGGCGTGCCGCAGCGGTTCAGGTCGATGTAGGTGCGATTGATGGAGTCCGCAAAGCCGTCATGGATGCTCTTGCCCGCGTCCTCTTCCATGTGCAGGCGCGTGACGCCGATGCGCTTGGTGATGGGCGCGCCGCTCTCGTCGAAGGCGGAAACCTCTATCCAGCCGTGCTCGGCGATCGGCTTGTCGAACTGCGAGATCTGGTAGCCCTTGGGCGAGTCCGGGTAGAAGTAATTCTTGCGCGCGAAGATGCTGGTCTCGCGAATCTCGCAGTTAATCGCCTTCGCCGCGAGCACGGCGTACTCGACCGCCTTGCGGTTCAGCACCGGCAGAGCGCCGGGAAGCCCGAGGCACGTCGGGCAGACGTGCGTGTTCGGCTCGCCACCGTACTGGTTCACGCAGCCGCAGAAAGCCTTCGACTCCGTAAGGAGCTGGACGTGAACCTCAAGCCCGATGACGGGCTGGTACTTGGCAAGAATCTCCGGCGAGAGCGCAGTGGCGGTCGACATATTTACGTCGATTCTACCAAGCCGGGCAATCGGATTTCGCCTCGTTGAAAAACGCAGCGCATTATTGCAGCACGGCGAAATCCCGCGGGAAACCAGCGGAGCCGGGCATCCAAAACGACTGTGCGGCGTCTCTCAAATGCATGGGACGTTTGCTGAGACTCTGCCTCGCGCTTCTTTTCCTCGCGGCGTACGGTGCTCCGCCGTCCCACGCACAGAGCAAGACCTCGTCTGCTCCTCGTCCCACGCTCGTTGGGTACTTTCCACAGTGGGCGCTCTACGACGACGAGCCGTACCTTGTGAAGGACCTCATCTCGCCCGGCGGCAAGGCGCCGCTCGTCGACCAGATCAACTACGCCCAGGGCTTCGTCACCAACGGCCGCTGTTCGGTTGCCGATCCCAATGCCGACCTGAACTTCCGCTTTACCGCGAAGCAGAGCGTCAACGGTGTCGCGGACTCGCCATCAAGACCCTTTCGCGGCTACATGCATCAGGTTCAGCTGCTCAAGCGCAGGTATCCGCACCTTCGCGTACTCATCTCGCTCGAAGGGCGCGCCGCGGACTTCGCGAACGATGCGCAGCCCGAGAACCGCAAGGCCTTCGTCGCCTCGTGCATCGACATCTTCATCAAAGGAAATCTCGCCCCGGGCATCAAGGCTCCGCGCCTGTTCGATGGCATCGACGTCGATTGGGAGTACCCGCACGACGCCGATGCCGAGAACTTCATCGAGCTGCTCAATGAGTTTCGCCGCCAGATGGACGCTGTTCGTCCGGGTCTTCGGCTCACGATTGCGGTCGGACACACGCCGCACATGTATGGCGGGGTCGACACCGCGGCTGTCGCTGGGCTGGTCGATCAGGTCGGCGTGATGACCTACGACTTCATCGGTCCCTGGAGCGGAACCACGGGCCTCCTTGCTCCGCTCTCGGCAACGCCAGAGTTCCGCGGCGGCACCGTCGAACGCTCCATCGCCTCATGGCATCAGGCCGGAGTGCCCACGTCGAAGCTGCTGATGGGCGTGCCCTTCTATGCCTACGGTTGGCACCAGGTGCCGGAGGACGCCGACGGCCTCTTTCAGGAAGGGCAGGGAATTCACGGCGATCGGCCCTACCGCTACATCCAGAGCATCATCGGCAGCTCCACCGTCTACCGCGACAAGGTCTCGCAGGCGCCGTGGCTCTTTGACGGCGACGCCTTCTGGACCTACGACGATCCTGTGTCGGTCGGCTTCAAGGCCAGCTATGCGCGAGACGCCGGCCTCGGTGGCCTCATGATCTGGCAGCTTGGCGACGATGACTCCTCCGTACTGCTGCAAGCGGCGCACAAGGCGCTGAATAGACCACGCACTCCTATCGAACTTCCTGTCGTTGCTGATACTCCGCCGCGAACAGTCGCGCTGCCAGTGAGCCGCCCTGCGTCGGCCCCTGCATCAACCGGCGCATCATCGCCAGACTGAAAAGAAAGTCAACGCAGCGATTTACGTTACGCCGCCTTCGCGCGCCCGAGCGCACAGGATATCTACGAACAGGTGGCGAACAACGCCCGGCCAGGAGCAGCATATCTCGCTGATTCTCAGTGACATATGGCCGTCCAGTTTTTTGGGTGGCCTATGCAAATCGTCTGTTTCCCATTCTCCAGGAGGCGAATCGTTGACCCTGAACCCAAAAACACGGTAAACTCATTAAGTTTGGCGCTGCAGCCAGTGTGTCTCCCATCAGGGACTCCGGGCCGAGCCGATGAGCAGTCCTGTTTTGACCGGCCTGAACACCGCTCTTGTTGCGCCCCTATGCAGCACAATTCATGAAGGAAGCGGTCAGCGCTCCATAGCGCACGCTAGAGGTTTTAGAGCCATGTACGCAGTTATCCGCACCGGCGGCAAGCAGTATAAGGTCGCTCCCGGCGACACCCTGAAGATCGAGACCACCGCCCATCAGGACGGCTCGGTTGAGTTCTCCGACGTCCTCGCCGTCTCCGGCTCCGAGGGCAAGTTCGAGAGCGATCTCTCGGGCGCCAAGGTCACGGCGTCGGTCGTTGGCGAGGGCCGCGGCGACAAGATTCTCGTCTTCAAGCTGAAGCGCAAGAAGCAGTACAAGAAGATGCAGGGTCACCGCCAGAACTTCGTCGAGGTCAAGATCAACGACATTCTGGTCAACGGCCGGTCGCTGAAGTAAGCGCGGCGCACAGGTTCAGATTTTAGATTTCAAGCGCAACGCATAAGCGGCGGCGCGAAAACGAGGCAATCGAAATGGCACATAAAAAAGGTTTAGGTTCTTCCAAAAACGGCCGCGACTCAAACGCGCAGCGACTCGGCGTAAAGCGCTTCGGCGGCCAGACCGTCACCGGCGGCTCCATCCTGGTTCGGCAGCGCGGAACCCCGCTGAAGCCCGGCGCCAACGTCGGCCGCGGCAAGGACGACACCCTCTTCGCCAAGGTCGACGGCGTGGTCAAGTTCCAGGATCGCGGCCAGCACGGCCGCTTCGTCTCGATCGAGCCCATCGCGATCGCGTAACCTCGATCGCATCAATGCAAAAACGAAGAGCCCTGCTTTGGCAGGGCTCTTCGTTTTGCCGTATCGTCCGCTATGGCTGGACCAGCGGAACCTGTATGGCGAGCTGCGTGTCAATCATCATCTGCGCCTGACGCTCCACCTGCTCATAAAGAGCGGCTTTCTTCGCCGGCAGGATCTTGCGGAAGCTGGGCTGGTACTTCATCCGCAGAGCTGCTGCATCTGCGTCCATCTTCAGGACACGGCTGATCCAGTTATCTGCCTGGGCGTCGGTCATCGTATCGTAGCCCTGGGCGTATTCCTTGATCAGAGCGACTCTTCCATCATGGATCTTTGTCAGATCGGCAGTGTACTGGTCGTACACGGGCCAGAACACCTGCGCTTCGGCGTCGGTGAGCGGCACATTGGCCGCGATCAGCTGCTTCTTCTGCGAACGGATATCTTTTCGCATCAGCTCGATGTTCTGATCGACGGTGGCCTGGGTGTTCTGGCTCTGCGCCGGTTGTTGTGCGGCGTCCTGTGCCATCGCCGGGATATGGGCCGCCATTACGACCCCGCTAAATACGAACGCTGCTAGTAGAGGCTTCTTCATTAAAAACGCTCCTTATGGTTCGGATCTATTGCAATCGAGGGGCCATACTGCGCAGACGGTGGTGTCCACGGATTCTACTGCAACTGCGTCGAGAGGTCTACCGAAGCCTTCTTTCTTGATCATCCGGCCTTAGCTCTGATACCGCAGGGCGCTGCGAGCCTTCGCCTTCGCGGCCTCTTCCTCGCGGTTCTTTGGCGGCGCAGTCGTCTCCAGTAACGTCAGCAGCTTCATCGAGACTGCCGCAATCTCATCGACGGCCGCCGCAAACGCCGCTTCGTTTGCCTTCGAAGGCTTGTTGAAGCCGCTGATCTTCCTCACAAACTGCAACGAGGCGTTGCGAACCTCCGTCTCCGTCACCGGAGGATCGAAGTTAAAGAGCATTCTGATGTTTCGGCACATTCGACTGAACCTCAACGTGCAATCTCACGAGCGCTGCGAAACCAGCTCTCTCACTCTAATCCACGACATCCGGAACCGCACGGCCGCTGGTCACACTCTTGTGGCGACCGGCTTCCCCTTGTCGTTTAGCTCGATCCGCGCCATCGGCGTCTGGTGGTCGTGCGTGAAGAGAACCAGCCACCTCTCCGGAATCGCGCGCTGATAGAAGCGCTTGCGCTGCGCAATCGACTCCAGCGGATCGAGGTCGTACCCCATCACCCACGGCGGATCCAGGTGCGCCGTCGTGGGGATCAGGTCCGAGATGTAGCAGGCGTGCTCAGCCGCCCCGCCGTGCGATCGTGCCTCGATGTGCACCCCTATCAGCTGGCGCGTGTGCCCGGGGAAGAGTTCGACCGAGATGCCCGGCACGATCTCCGGATTTTGCGCGATGCCTTCCGTCGTCAGCAGCGTCATCTGGCCGTTCTCGATCAGGGGATCGTAGTTGGGCGACAAATAGCTGACGCGGTCGCGTTCGTACTGCATGTGTCCGTGCTCCACCTCGCCCCGGTGGGCGAAGTAGCGCGCATTGGGGAAGGTCGGCGTCACCGAGCCGTCCGAGTGGAGCGTCGTGTTCCAGCCGCAGTGGTCGAAGTGCAGGTGCGTGTTGATGACGACGTCGACCTCCTCGGGCCGCACTCCAGCGGCGGCGAGCGACTGCGGCAGCAGCTCCTGATTCTGGTGGACCTCGCGCATCTTCTCGTTCTGCTTGTTGCCGATACCTGTCTCGATGACCACCACGTGCCGGCCGGTGCGGACGACGACCGTGTTCAGTCCGAGCAGGATGCGGTTCTGCTCGTCCGCCGGGGCGCGCTTCTGCCACAGCGTCTTGGGGACGACGCCGAACATCGCTCCGCCGTCCAGTCGGTAGGTTCCATCCGTGCAGATAGTCAGCTCGAAGCTGCCGAGCCCGGTGCGTGCGCGCACCAAATCGGCAGCTTCAGGAGGAGCAATCAAGAGGCGATCCGTCATCCTCCTCATCCTACTCGGAGCAGGAGACGACGGCGAACCGCTGGAGTCAGACCTGCTGCGCGCGAACGGCAGCGTTCATGATCCCCGGGGTAATGGGCGGGAGATCGGCTGCTGACGCCATGGCGGCCAGCGCGGTCGTCCCGGTTTCCGTGGGAACCAGCGCGGTCGTCGCGGCCATCCCTTCGGGGACAGCAACACGCTTGCCCTGGAAGCAGGCCCGGCAGAGAACCGGCCGACCCTGCGTCGGCTTGAAGGGGACGGTGGTCTCGATGCCGCACTCCGAGCAGGTGGTCCTGGTCTCGGTGCGCGAGATGCCGGCCGCCGCAGGTCCTGCGCCCGCGGCACGAGCAGCCGTTCCGGCGCGCTTCGACTTGCAGGGCTTGCAGCGCTTCGGGTCGTTCTTGAATTGCTTATCGAAGAAGAAGAGTTGTTCTCCGGCGGTAAAGATGAACTCTCCACCACAGTCTGCGCAGGTCAATAGACGATCCACAAATTCCATAGCCGCTTCTCCCGTGTCTCTGCGGGACAGGCTGGGGCGCTCAGCAGTTCGTCGTTATCCTGTCGAGCGATCAACCTGTCGAGGTTTGTGCTTCTCGGATTGTTAAATGGGGGCCCGGGCCGCTTTCAAGGCGGAGTGGTTCACGACAACCTGCGGCGAAGCCGAACCTGCTCTTCAGGTTCGCCACCTGCCAGCCGACAGCGGGAGTCCGTCGCTGGCTTTGTGCGGCCACCTCTCGATGCGTGTCGGAGAGATGGCCGCTCCTGGTTTGGAGCTGTGATTTTAGTCCTGCTCCTTACGGACCTTCTTGCGATTGCGCTTGCGGGCGAGCGCTTCTTTTACACGCTTCTTTTCGCCCGGCTTCAGATAAAAGGAATGACGCTTTACTTCCTTGATGATGTCTTCGGTCTGCACCTTGCGCTTGAAACGGCGCAGAGCATTCTCAAGGGGTTCGCCTTCCTGAACTCGAACCTCTGCCAAGAAAAAACACCTCCAAACATTCCCTGAGAGGGATATCTATCAGAATACTCCCACTTGCGCGGGGTTGGCTGCGGGTGGAAGAAAAATTGCACGAGAATCACCCAACAATCCTTTGTCAAGAGCAAAATCGTGCAACTATCCTATTATCAGCAACATAAAAGTGCCGATTAATTACTTGAAATTGCTATACTTAAATCAGTGGGGAAAATTTAGGCCAGCTTAGCCGGTCATGGGATAGCTGCCCCGATAAGTCTTTCCGAATCAAGATTTTTACCTGTAACTCCTCTGCTTTCAATACTTTATCCTGTTGGAAACGCATAAAACATTGAAAGTAGATAATTTAGCGAAACACACCCCCGGGGGGGAGGGTCTCTTGGGGAACTACTGAGATTTTCCTTAGACTTTCCTTCGGTCACGGCGACGAGCTTCTGGACGCTGGGCGCGGCCCGTGAGGGCGTGGCGTCGAAGCGGTGGGAAGCCGGATCCGAAAGCACCCGGAGAGCAGGGCTTAGAATCGGGGAATGATCAGGAGTTATCAGGGCAAGACGCCGTTGGTACGCGAGAGCTGCTACGTCGATCCGTCGGCACAGCTGATCGGCGATGTCGAGCTGGGCGAGCACTCGAGCGTCTGGATGAACGCCGTGCTGCGCGGAGACGTGAACGCGATCCGCCTGGGCGCGAGGTCGAACGTTCAGGACTGCGCCGTGCTGCACGGAATGCGGAATCTCTATCCGGTGATCGTCGGCGAGATGGTCACGATCGGGCACAACGCCACCGTTCACGGATGTGTGCTTGAGGACGCTGTGCTGGTCGGAATTGGCGCGGTGATCCTGAATAACGCCCGCGTAGGCGAGGGCTCGATCATCGCCGCGGGCGCAGTCATTCCGGAGCAGATGGTGATTCCGCCGAACTCCCTCGTCGCAGGCGTTCCGGGCAAGATCAGAAAAACGCTCGGTGACGAAGACCGGAAGATGATCCTGAAGTACGCACAGAATTATCTGGACTACACGGAGATCTATTTACGGGAGATGGCCGACTATGTCGGCTAGCCGACATTACCCTGAGCCGCTCACGGTTTGAGGGCTTCGGGACGGAGCTTGCCGATGCGGCCTTTGGGACCGACGACGAAGGGCAGCGAGAGAGCATTCCAGTTCTTGTCGGCGTCGGGCGCGTCCTGTACGCCAGGTTTGAGCGCGGTCCAGTTGCGGCCGTCGTCGCGGGAGATGTCGGTTCCGTTGGGACCTACGGTGATCCAGGTTTTGCTGGTGGAGTCGTAGGCTACGGCGCTGCGGTACCCGTGCGGTGGGGTTTGGGCCGGATGAAAAATAGACCAATCTGACGCCCGCAGACTCATAGAAGCAGTTGTCCATGCTGTATCGTCACGATCGTTTGGCTGCTGATAGTTACCTCCAACAGCTACAGTCGTGCCGAACCGATCATCGCTTGCGATTGAAAAACAGCCGCTAGATTCAAATGATGGAGTTTTTGTTTGAAACCGCTCTGCGTTTAGGCCGCGGAAGTAATGAAGCTTGAAGTTATCGGGTTCATAGTTGGGAGTGTCATTGGAGAGGCTAGCTACGAATGAAATAAGACGCGGACCGCCGCGCCCGCCTGTGCAGAACCTTCGATATCCGGCGTAGTGCGTCAGCAATAGACTGGAGTTACTTGCCGCAAAGACACTCTCTCCGTTGATATCTTCAGTGGCTCTCAGCGTTTGCCTCTCCCATTTCAAGCCGCCGTCGAAAGTAATCATTATGACAAAAATGTTATCGACGGGATCACCAAGCAGCACTCCGTTATCACGGCTACTAAACTGAATAGCGTCCCAGAAGCCTTCTTTGTCCGGGTTGGTGAAGACAAGCTTCCATGTTTTGCAGCCATCGGTAGTTTTGTAGAGGCGAGAGAGGTCACCTTTGCCGGAGGACATGACGATGGCGGTGTTCTGGTCGAAGGCCTGGATTCCGCGGAAGTCCAGTTTTTCGGCGTCGGGAGGAGTGGTGCAGCGCTGCCAGGTTGCGCCGTCATCAGTGGTGCGGAGAACCGTGCCTTCGGTTCCGCTGGCCCATGCGACTCCGTTGCCGATGGAGTGGATTCCGCGGAGGCTCGCGGTCGTATGCGAGTCCTGGATCTGGAACTGCGCGTTTGCGGTGGTGGGGATCGCGAGGGTTGCGGCTAAGAGTACGTGGCGCATTTGGGTGAGGATAACAGGCGCTTGCATTTGTGGCGCGCGAGCAAAATGCGGGGGTTCTTCCCCTTCGACTTCGCTCAGGGGCAGAATGACGAGCATTTGTGGTGCGGTAAAGAACGACCTCGGCCCCGGCGGACGTAAGATAGAAGCACTCTGGATGGAGGGCGCTATGGTGCAGGCTGAGGCGGCGAAGGGACGTGGGCTTGGGTTGAGCGAGCTGGCTCCTCGTGTGGTGCAGTCGGAGATTCGCGCCATGACCGTGGAGAGCGATCGCGTCGGCGGCGTGAACCTCGCGCAGGGTGTCTGCGACACGGAGGTTCCGGACGTTGTGGCCGAGGGCGCGATCAAGGCGATCCGAGATGGGCACAACATCTATACGCGCCTCGATGGGATTCCCCGGCTCAGGCGCGCGATCGCGGAGAAGACGGAGCGGATGCAGGGTCTGGTGGTCGACCCCGAGCGCGAGGTGCTGGTGACGAGCGGAGCGACGGGCGCGTTTCATGCGGTCGCGATGGCGCTGTTCGATCCAGGCGATGAGGTTCTGCTCTTTGAGCCGTTCTACGGGTATCACGTGGGGACGCTCCGCTCGCTGCGTGTTGTGCCCGTCGCGGTGGAGCTGGAAGGGCCGGACTGGAAGCTGAACGTCGATCGCGTGCGTGCGGCGATTACACCGAAGACGCGCGCAGTCGTGGTAAATACGCCGTCGAATCCCGCGGGGAAGATCTTTACGCGCGCGGAGCTGGAGGCGCTGGCCGAGGTGGCTCGTGAGCATGACCTGTTTGTGCTGACGGACGAGATCTACGAGCACTTTGTGTACGGCGACGCGAAGCATGTCTCGCCGGCGGTGATCGAGGGGATGCGGGAGCGGACGATTGTGATGTCGGGCTACTCGAAGACCTTCTCGGTGACAGGATGGAGGATTGGATATGTGATCGCCGACGCGAAGTGGGTTGGGGCGATCGGGTACTTCCACGACCTGCTGTATGTGTGCGCGCCTTCGCCGTTTCAGCATGGCGTGGCGGATGGAATCGAGCAGCTGGGACAGACGTTCTATGCGCGGCTGGCGCTGGAGCACGAGGTGAAGCGCACGATGATCCTGAGCGCTCTCAAGGACGCGGGCATGACGCCGCATGTTCCGGATGGAGCGTACTACGTGCTGGCTTCTACGGCCGGTCTGGAGCACGTGCTGGAGGGAACAAACGCGGCCGAGAGATCGCGGTCGCTGCTGAAGAAGACCGGCGTGGCGGCAGTGGCGGGCTCGGCGTTCTTTCGCGCGGGAAAGGGCGAGGACCTGCTGCGGTTCTGCTTCGCGAAGAAGGACGAAGACCTGGAAGAGGCGTGCCGGAGGCTGCGCGGGCTGCGGTAGCGTCGGCGTTGTATGCGCGTGTTCCGGGACGGTGCATGCTCGGGACGGCTCATTCGTGACGAAACAAGTTAGGCGTGCGGAACTGCCTGGGGTTTAATGGGCGGATGCGAATGCGTGTGTCGTCTGTGCGGGCGGTGGCTTGGAGTGCGGTAGTATCGTTGGCGCTGATTGGGTGCAAGGGAGATCAGGCCTACGTGGTTCCCGAAGAGCCAATGCCGCCGAATACGATCCTGCTGGCCGGGATGATGCGCGAGCTGTCGGCGACGCCGGGATTTGTCGATGGGCTGCTGGCGAGGCTGGGTGGCGACAAGCAAGGGCCGGCGCTGATGTCGCCGAAGCTGATCAGCCAGCTTCGCGAGCTGATCCTGGGCAAGGACTGGCAGGGGCTGGACCGGTTTCCAGGGTGGACGCTGGCGGGGATCAACCCGACGGTGAAACTCGCAGGGCGCTACGTCGCGAAGAAGGACGACAGCGCCAACGTGAATCAGGGAGGGGACGAGCATCCTCCGCTGGAGACGGGAACGATCACGACGGAGCGCGTGAAGCCGTTCATCGACCTGGGTCCTTACACACTAGAGAAGGCTGAGGTGGTGGATCTGGATAAGCCTTCGACGCTGCCGGGGTTCACGACGGAGGGGATCGTGAGCGATATGGGCGCGGGCGTGGTGCGCGGCGATGGACCGAATCCGACGCTTGCGCCGATGCGTGCGGAGAGCCAGCGCATGGCGGATGCGCTGAACCGGCTGAGCGCGAATGCGCTGAGTGGAGCGGCTGCGGTGAAGGCGAAGATCGGCGGGCACGAGTCGGCGACGCCGGAGCAGCTGATTGAGGCGTTGATGGCGAGCGGGCACAGCGTGGTGGTCTACGACGCGCGCTACTTTGCGAACTTCGGGCACTTCCACTTCACGCGCCGTGGCTCCGATATAGCCGAGGACGTGATGATGCCGTTCTGGATGGACTCGCAGATTGCGATTCCTGGCACGAAGCGCTCGCTGCTGGTTCCGGTGAGCCATGCGGAGTATGAGTGGGAGATCCGGGCTCCGAAAGATAAGCCCGGCATCAATGCGAATGTGAGCTGGTACTTCGGGATTGACGGCAAGAGCGAGTTCCGCACGATGGATACACAGGACCAGGCCTGGGTGCTGGGACGTCATGCGCACACGTATCGCGACAAGGATGCGATAGAGGTGACGCGGCTGGTGGGGAAGATGGTCGTCGCGTTTCTGCATCAGCATATGCGGCGGCCCGATCTTCCATTTGGCGGGTACTATCCGCTAGGCGTCTGCCAGGATGGCGTGGCGGCGATCGAGAAGAAGATGACGGGACACGACACGCTGTTTCCGAATACGGCGGATATTGCGCTGTTCGACGATCCGCGCGATGCGGAGGTGAACGCGATGATGGCCGCGATTCCCAAGGACTACGAGGGCGGAGCGCCGGCGCCGGAGAGGATCTTCGGCTCGCTGCCGGCGGACGACTTCAATTCGATCACGGTTCCGGGGCTGGCGCAGGATCTGACGCGGGTGAAGGCGGCATGGGACGATGGCTCGCTCGAGCGCACGCCGACGTGGATGCGAAGGATGATCCTGCGTGCACTGGCAGCAGCGGCGGTGCTGCTGCTTGCGTGGCTCGTGCTGTGGAGGCGCAGACGCGCTGCCCACTGATGCGAGGTTTATGGCCGTGTTGTGATGCAACTCCTGCGATGATTCGTGCCTTCTGAATCTGGTGGGAGGATAGTTATGGCAACGAAGAAGGCAACCGCGAAGAAGGCAATCAAGAGGAAGGCTGCGAAGAAGAGCACGAGCAAAAAAGCCCCGTCGAAGAAGACGGCGAAGAAGTCGAGCCGAAAGTACAGTCCTTCAGCGGGCAAGAACGTTGAGCGCGAGATGCACGAGATGAAGCGCGGCAAGCTGAAGAGCGGACGCAGCGGCAAGAAGGTGACGAGCCGCAAACAGGCGATCGCAATCGGGCTCTCGGAGGCCCGCAAGGAGGGGAAGAAGGTTCCTCCTCCGCCCAAAAAGAGCTAGATTTGCGTCACGATGCGTGAGCGGGAGAGCTCTTGCATCGTGACGTTTTCATTTGTAAGGCTTACTTGTCGGAAGAGGAAGAGGCCGCTGCGGGGGCGGGAGTGGAGGCGGCGGGCGTTGCGGGAGTGTTTGAGGCGCTGGTCGATGAGGAAGATTTGCTGTCGCTGGACTTTGGCTTTGGGTTGCCGTAGCCGTCGGCGTACCAGCCGCCTCCCTTGAAGGTGACTGCCGGAGCCGAGAGGACGCGCTCGAGATGTCCGCTGCAGTGGGGACAGACGGTGATCTCAGGGTCGGAGAACTTCTGGATTTTCTCGGTGCGTTCGTGGCATTCGGTGCATTCGTATTCGTAGAGCGGCATAGGCGGGTGGTTCCTGGTCGATAGATTTCATGGGCGGCGGCGGCCCGCGCGGCCTTCCCTGATTCAATTGTAAAAGGCTTCGATTCTCAAAAGCCTGGATTCGAGAAAGGCTGGGCCGGATGCAAGAAGCCCTGCGTCCGCAGTGAGCGCAAGGCTTTCAGAGTATAGGCCTTACAGCTTTCCCAGTTCGACGAGGCGGACGCTGGCGATGGCCTCGACCTTGCGCAGCGCGGCGACGGCGGCGTTGGCGACCGCGGCGTTAGGCACGTCGATCTGCACGACAGCGAGCGCCTGTCCCTGCGGTACGCGCTGCGACTTGGCTTCGCGTGCGGGATCGTGCGCGCGGCCGAGGGCGAAGTTGGCGATGTTGACCGCGTTGTCGCCCAGGATGGTGCCGATGCGGCCGATGACGCCGGGGACGTCGTGATTGCGGATGGCGACCAGCGTTCCGGTAAGCGGAGCCTCGATGTCGATGCCGTCGTAGGTCAGCAGGCGCGGCGAGTTGCCATGCAGCACGGTGGCCGAGGCGGAAGCATCGCCTTCAGACGAGTGTAGGACGAGCTTGAGCACGGAGCCTGCGCCGCCGGTCGTGAACTCCTTCTTGTCCTCCTGAACGCGGATGCCGCGCTCCTCCGCGATGGCGGCGGCGTTGATGCGATTGGCGGTGCTGCGCGTCTCGCCGTTGCCCTCAGAGCCGGCGAAGATGCCGGCAAGCGCGGCGTTGCGAACGAGGTCGGTCTTGCCGGTGGCAAGGCGGCCGGTGTAGCTGATCTGGATGTTTTCGAGGTTGCCCGGCGTGGCGTGCGAGAGGAAGCGACCGAGCCGCTCGGCCATCTCGATGTAGGGCGAGATCTCGGTGTACTCCTCGTGGGTGAGCGAGGGCAGGTTGACGGCGTTCTGCACGACGCCGAGCTTGAGGTAGTCGCGCACCTGGCGGGCGAGCTGGATGCCGATGGCCTCCTGGGCCTCGTCGGTGGAGCCGGCGATGTGTGGCGAGAGGATGACGTTGTCGAGCTCGAAGAAGGGCGATTCCTTGAGCGGCTCCTGGTGGAAGACGTCAAGGGCAGCGCCGCCGACGTGGCCGCTTTTGAGTGCGTCTGCGAGCGCCTGCTCGACGATGAGCTCGCCGCGGGCGCAGTTGATGATGCGGACGCCCTTCTTCATGACGGCGAGCGAGGTGGCGTTGATGAGGCCCTCGGTCTGAGGCGTCAGACCCACATGCAGCGACAGGTAGTCGGAGCGGCGGAAGATCTCGTCGATGGGGACGAGGGTGACGTTATTCTCGCGCGCAACCACGGGCGCGATGAAGGGATCGTAGCCGATCAGCTCCATGCCGAAGCTGCGTGCGCGGCGAGCGACCTCAAGGCCGATGCGTCCGAGGCCGACGATGCCGAGCGTCTTGCCGCGAAGCTCCTGTCCCTGCAGCGTCTTCTTCTCCCACTTGGCCGCGTGCATAGTCGAGTTGGCGCGGGGGATGGCGCGGGCGAGCGAGATCATGAGGCCCACAGTGAGCTCGGCGACAGCGATGGCGTTGGCTCCGGGGGTGTTCATGACGACGATGCCGCGGCGCGTGGCGGCGTCGGTGTCGATGTTGTCGACGCCTACGCCGGCGCGGCCGATGATGCGGAGCTTCGGCGCGGACTCGAGCAGTTGGGCGTCGGCCTGGACGGCGGAGCGGACGACGAGCGCGTCGGCGTCAGCCAGCTCGGCGGCGAGGCCGTTCTTGATCTGATCCGGCGTGACGATCTTCCAGCCGGGCTCCTGCTGGAAGACGGCGAGGGTGGCAGGGGAGACTTTTTCAGCGAGAACGATCTTCATGTGCCTTCTATTCTAGCGGGAGCAGGGATGTGGCAAGCAAAGGCTCGATGGCTAGCGGGCGGCGGCTGTCGAAGCTTCCCGGCGCATCAGCGGAAGTAGTGTGGGACGAAGGAGCTGAGATTATCGGTGATCAGGTCGCCGGACTCACGGATTCCCAGGCCGCAGCACTCCTGGTCGACCATCCAGAGGCCGAGGACGGGGTGGCGGGGGGCGCCCGGGATGCGCTTGTCGATGCGGTTGTCGGGGAAGCTGCTCGTGGGGGCGAGGGCCTGGAGGATGGCGGGGCCGGTGTAGGGGCCGCCGCTGGAGGCGACGGTCTGGCCGTCGCGGACGACGGTGATGTTGGCTCCCTCGCGGGAGAGGAGCGGCTTACGGATGTAGCTGCGCGGTGAGCTGGAGGCGCCCTCGAAGTGGGCCTCGAGGAGGAGATCGTGATTGGGGTTGAGGTCCCAGAGGATGGGGAGCAGGCCCTTGTTAGAGAGGAGCATCTTCCAGATGGGCTCGATCCAGCGCATGGATTGGTAGGTGTCGAGCGCGGCGGGGCCGAACTCCTCGGTGAGCATCATCTCCCAAGGGTAGAGCTTGAAGAGGGAGAAGATCTGGTTCTCGTCGGGGTCGACGAAGGCCTGGCGATCGGCGTTCCAGCCGATCTCTTCCATCCAGATGGAGAGGGTGGGGAGGCCGGCCTGGTCGGCGGTGTCGCGGAGGTAGGCGAGAGTGAGCTGGTCTTCGGCGTTGTCGAGGCCGGCGAAGTAGATGGGCTTCGAGAGGTAAGGGGCGACATCCTGCCACTTGGCGATCAGCTTTTCGTGGATCGAGTTGAACTGGTCGTCGTTGGGAAACTGTTCTTCGAGCCAGGACCACTGGATGACGGCGGCCTCGAGCAGCGAGGTGGGAGTGTCGGCGTTGTACTCGAGGAGCTTCGGTGGGCCTTGGCCGTCGTAGGCGATGTCGAAGCGGCCGTAGATGGCGGGCGGCTCGGCGTTCCAGGCCCACTCGATGGCGGGGATGGCGGCGGGAGGGATGGCTAGCTCGGCGTAGCGTTTCTTGTCGATGATGTGCTGGGCGGCCTCGAGGCACATCTGCTGGAGGGTGTTGCCGGCGGCCTCGAGGGTTTCGATCTCGCGGGCGGTGAACTCGTAGCAGGCGGTCTCGTCCCAGTAGGGGCGATCGGGTTTGGGAGCGTCGGAGTCCTCGGGCTGGGGGGAGTGGAAGGTGAGTCCCTGGGAGGAGACTTTGTCCTGCCAGTCGTCGCGTGGGGTGATGGGGAGGCGCTGCATTATTCTCCTGCTCCGCTGGAGCCGCCGGAGGACATCGAGCGTCCGAAGCCTCCGCGGACGGTTCCGGTGCGGACTCCGCTTGAGTTGATGTAACTGTGGCCCTCTGCCGGGGTCGTGCTGCCTCCGCCGGCGAGAGTGCCAAGACCGTAGCCTCCCCAGCCACCGTAGTAGTAGTGGTAGAGGGGGATGTAGGGGACGTAGCCGGGGCCGTTGAGGTTCTGGGTCTGGCCTCCCGCCTGGGGCTGGTTGGCGCAGAGTTTGTCGTCGACTACTTTGTTGTTCTCGTCGACGCAGCGCTGCATCTCCGGCTTGCGGCAGCCGGTGGTGATGGCGAGGGCGACGGAGGCGAGCAGTGGCGCAGTGACTTTTGCGGAGCGTTTCATCTGTCGGGACAGCGAACCTATTTTAGGGTCTCGCCGTGATTTCTCCGAGAGTTTTGTGACGGCTCCGGCGGGTGGCCCCTCCCCTACTTTTTGTGCAAAGTCTTCGGAAGAATAGAGTTAGGTGGGTACTTCTGTTTTGCGCCCTGTTCCGAAACAGAGAGGCCCAGCCTTTGGCCGGGCCTGCTGGCTTTTTGAACGTTTTCAGGAAGGCCTGATCAGATAAAAGCTCGTCTGCCGCGGAAGAAACGTCCTGAAGCCTTCCTCTGTGAGATAAGCATCATCCTCCTCCATCACGAAGACCTTCTGCCCGCCCCACTCCGGAACCGCAGTCGTCGTATTCAGCTCGATCGATAGATACGATCCCTTCCTCAGCCGCTTTCCCTCGCTCGCGCCCTGCAGCGCCGCGCGATAATCCAGCGCCGCGCCCAACCCGTGCCCCTGAAAGCCGATCGGATGGCTGTACACCTTCGCCTCGATGCCGCGCTTCGTCATCGCCGCCATAATCTCGTTGTAGACCTCGCCCGCCAGCTTCCCCGGCCGCGAGTCCGTCATCAGTTCCTCTTGCAGCGCATTCGTATTCTTGAGCGCCTGCTTCAACCCCGCAGGGACATCCTTCTCGCCCGGCCGCAGAACATACGCCATCTTCTGCCAGTCCGTGCTGAAGCCCATCGCCGTAATCCCGAAGTCCACATGCAGGAGGTCGCCCGGCTCAATCACCGTGCTCTCCGGCGCAACACCCAGAAACCCGCGCGACATCCCATTCGTCGATCCCTTGCGCTGCACGCGAATGTCCTGCTGGAACCACGTTGTCACGCCCGCGTTCCCCATCGCGTCATACAGCCACCGCCGCACATCGCCGACCGTCGTCTTCCCCGGATGAATCACCTCGTTCGAGAACGCCCGTCGCGTGATCTGATCGGTCATCGCAACCAGCATCCTGTACGTCTCAAACTCCTCCGGCAACCGCGTGTCCGAGTACTCCTCGATCAGGTCTGCCGCGCTCACAAAGTGGCTCTCCGCATCGCCGCCCATGCTCTTCGCCAGGAACTGATAGCTGTCCCGCGTCAGCGAGCGTTGGACGCCGCGCTTCGCGTCAATCGAGAGTCCGATCCGCTTCGGATGATACTGCTGATACAGCGCCGCAAGCTGCTGGTCCGCCGGCTTCGGGTCGTCCTCTTCGTCGAAGAACCGGTTCACGTTCTCTTCCGCATACCCCGTGATCGCAACCTTACGCAGCGCCGTTCCTGTATCGATAAACACAAAGATGTCGCGGTTGCCCGTATACGGCCGCGGCGGAGCGATGTACTCCGTCAGCGGATCGTTGTGAAACTCCTCGTTCACCACCACCCACATGTCGATGTTGTGCCGCCGCATCATCGGCAGAATCATCTCGTGCCGCTTCGCGAGCCACCCCTCGCGAAGCGCAATCTGCTGCGACCAGCTCGGAAGCTTCACCGGCTGCTCCGCGTGGCCAACTCGCGGTGCAAGCAGCACCGCCGACAACATCACGGACGACAAAAATCTTGTAGACATAACTCTCAGGATAAGACCGGGCTTTGGTGGAACGCAGTCACCTTCAGTCACGCACGAAGTCTCGTCTTTGTTCCGCCAGATTTTGGATGACCTGCAGCGCCTCTCGACACGCCCTTGCGGTGTGATGGCTTGGACAGAAACGACGGCTGTGCAACCACATCTTGAGTCGTAATGCCGGAAAGCGACACAGGCTGACGATCTGGAAATTCAGCCACGAGAGTCAGCCGGCCGCCCATTGCCTCAACCGTTCTTCGCAACGTAGAGATGTGCATGTCCGTGCGCTCTTCAAGTTTTGAGATCTGCTTCTGTGCAATCCCAAGACTATTGGCCAGCTCTGCCTGCGTCTTTTTTCGAGCTCGTCGAAGCTCCTGCAAAGTCATCTCTTCACGAATCAGCTGCTGGGCACGACGTTCGATCTTTCGGCGTCGCGCGGCGGGTAAAGCGCCAATGAACTCATTTGCGTTTTTTGGCATGTTTCTCTCGAACCTTACTGACGCGCTTCAGGTGTGCGTCAAACCTCTGATCTGCCTTGCGGATCAGCTCGCGGTAGAACCTCTTCTGGCTGCCACCCGATTTGTCTCCGGCGACAAGGAGAATGGCACTGCGGATCGGATCGAATGCGAAAGCGATACGCCAGACGCCGCCATCAGCGTCAAATCGCAACTCCTTCATATTTGCATGCTTGGAGCCCTTTAGCGTATCAGCTCGTGGCCTGCCAAGCTGTGGCCCGAATTCCTGCAGAAGACGAATCATGGCCGCCGCTTCGTCCTGGACCTCGGGAGACAACGACTCCAGCTCCGGCACAAACTCGTCGGCCAGCTCTACTTTGAACTTCATCAAGCTCCGTTGAAACGAATCTCTCGGTCTTCATTGCAGGCTCCTTCCTTCTGTGGTCTACAAAAGCCCTCGCTTCGTGGTCTAACGAAACTCCCTTTGTTATACCTCAAAGGGTATATACTGTAAAAAGTATAATTATAAAAATGCAGACAGGGCGTTCCTGTGTAGTCAATCGGACCTACTTCACGACAAAGATCATGAAGTAATCCTGACCATCCGCCTTCGTAAAGTCGTACGTCGCCGACAGCCGAAAGCCCGCCTCGCCCATCTCCCTCTCGACGACCTCATGATTCACGCCGTGGTTCGCGCCATTGCCGTTCTTGTCGATGATGCCGACTCGTGCGCCCTCGCGCAGCGCAGGCTTCAGCTTCTTCATGAACTCCACCGGATGCGCGATCTCGTGGTAGACCTTCAGCAGCAGTACCGCATTCACGCTGCCCGCGGGCAGCATCGGATCGTCCGGCTGGCCCAGCACCGTGCGCACATTGGTCAGGTTCTCCTTCACCACGCGCTTGCCGATGTACTCGATCGCCAGCGGATTGATGTCCTCGGCCAGCACCGCGCCCGTCGCTCCCACGCGCTTCGAAGCCCGCACCGTAAACCAGCCCGAGCCCGCGCCGATATCGCCGACGTTCTTTCCCGCCGTGATTCCCAGCAGGTCCATCACGCGGTCGATCTGAAGCTTCTTGTCGCGGTCCGGATGCTCGAAGATCGAGAGGTCGCCCGTGTAAGGCTTGCTCGCCTGGCGTTGCTGCGTCTGCGCCGGAGCGGCCTGCGACACCGCATAGCTGCTCAAAGCCACCGACACCAGCACTGCGGCCAAGAAACGACGAGCGCTCATCACGCCTCCACAACGCCCTACTGGATCTGCACCAGCTCCTGCTCGCGGGTCTTGGGCTCGCCTGCTTTGTGCGAACCGCCCGGAGTCACCGAGTCACTCTGCGGCGCGCGCCAGTGATCGATGTAGCTCACCTGGTGCACGCAGCTGATCGTACAGCCCGGAGCGCAGCCCTTCTCGGTAACAAACTCGCGCTTCACATCGGCGGTCGTGTACTCGGCCAGCGGAACCGCGGGATATCCGCGCTGCTGGCTGCAGTAGTGCACCAGTCCGTTCTCGCAGACGTACAGATACCGCCCACCCGCTCGGCAGCGCCAGTCGTTCGTCTCGCCGTTCGCAATCGCTTCCTGAAAGTGGTTGAAGCGCGAGTAGCTGCGCCGCGTCATGTTGCGAACCTTGTCCCACACCACGCGCTCGGCGTCGCCCAGCGGCTTCAGCTGTCCGCCGCCGTCGTGGATGATCCCGATCGTCGAGCTGAAGCCCAGCCCCAGCGCACGCTCGCTCACCACGCGAGCATCATCCGGGTTCGCGATGCCTCCGCCCACCACCGAGTTGATGTTCACGTGAAACTCCGCGTGCTCGGCCAGCATCTGCAGCTTCTTGTCCAGAACCTTCAGGCTCTTCTTCGACACGGCGTCCGGCATCACGTTGTCGATCGAGATCTGCATGTGATCCAGCCCCGCCCTGTTCAGCCGCTGAATGCGGTCTGGCATCAGCAGGTAGCCGTTCGTGATCATGCCGGCAATCGCGCCTGTCCTGCGAATCCTCGCGATGATCTGATCAAGCTCAGGATGCAGCAGCGGCTCGCCACCCGAGATCGTAATCACGCTCGTCCCGAGCCTTCCCAGATGGTCGATGCGGCGCAGCATCTCGTCCAGCGGCACCGGGTCCGAGAAGTCGTCATACTCGTTGCAGTACGTGCACGACAGATTGCACCGCCGCATGGGAACAATCTGCGCCATGTACGGATGCCCGGTAGAAACCAGCGCGCGGCCGATCGAGGCCAGTTCGCGCACCTTGCGCACAGCCGCCTTCCAGCGCCGCCGTGCGCTCATCCGGCGCCTGGGAATTGCAATGGAAACAGAGGACATAGTCAGGTTTCAGTATATCGAACCCGGCGATCGGACCATGCACACACCATGCCCTCGCGCCTCCGGAGGCACTCTCTATCCGTCATTTTGTCAACCCTGCAGCGCCCCAGCCTCAGGACCCGGGCGTCGCAGGCGGAATCGAACTCAGATACTCGTAGATCGCCCTCAGGTCGTTGTCGCTCATGTCCTGATACGTTGGCCACGGCATCACCTGCAGCAGCGGGCTGATCTGCGGATGAAGCTGCTCGGGGTCGACTCCCGTGCGGATGACCTTTTTGAACTCCCCAAAGGTCAGACCCGCGGGAAGTCCCTTCGGCCCCTCCGGAGTCAGGTTGCGCGAGATGAACGGACCAAACGCCTGCCCTCCCGCGAGATAATTCTTCGCATTGACCACCTTCTTCTGACCCTTGAAGGGATCGCCGCCCTCGGCGTACGAGGGGTTCGTGTGGCAGTCGTTGCAGCCGCCCATCGCGTTCACCAGGTAGCTGCCCAGGCCCACGAGCCTCGGGTCTCTGTGCCCCAGATGCAGCGGCACCGGCGCAATCTTGAACCCGATCGCGATGCGGCTTTGATCGCTGCCAAGAAACCAATCGTCGTTCGCCTGCGCCTTGTGTTGAATGCCAGCGAGAAGAACAGCCAGTCCTGCCAGTGTCAGGACCTTACCTGCAAGATGCCTCATGGACGTCTCCTTTTCGGAATAAAAGGGGCCCGGAAACTGTTTATGTATACGCAGATTGTTATTTGGAACCAGATGGGGCCGAACAAAAGGGATCGCCGCGCACACGACGCAACAGCAACGCGTCCACGTGCAGGCGATCTCCTGATGCGAAGCCAGATTGCTCCGCAGTGCTGCTAGCTGTCAAGCGCGGACAGGATAGTTTTTGCAGAATGTTTACGCAGGCTAGTTCAGCTGCAATGCGGGCTAGTTCAGACGCATCATGTCCCGCATCTGGCACCGCAGCTCTTCCATCTTCTGACGAAACTCCGGCGAGTCCATCCGCAGTCGCGCTGCGTCAGCCGCAGCCTGCACCTGGCGTCGCGCCATCTCCATCTCGTGCTGGAACTCCGGGTTCGACGACCACGCATCCAGCTTCGCAATCATCTGCTCCATCTCCGGAGTCATGCGAACCTCTTCCAGCCGCTGCCGCATCCGCGCTGCCATGGCATCGAACATCGGCTGCAGCTCCGCCAGCGTCGCGCGCGTCTGCTGGGCCTGGTCCGAGTCCCCGAAGAACTCCTCCAGGTCCATCCCCGGCTCCACGCTCGAACGCTTCTTCGAGTCCGGAGTCATCGTCAGGGTCTGCTCCTTGCGGTCGCGCAGCACCACCACCGTCACTTCCTTGCCGCGGTTCTCGTGGATCGTCTTCGTCCACTCGGTGCCGCTCGTTACCGGCATCGAGTTCACCTTCACCACGACATCGCCCGCTTTCATTCCGGCATGCGCCGCCGGCGTGTTCGGATCGACATGGCGAACCAGCAGCCCCGCGCTTCCCTGCGCTCCAAAGAACTCCGCCAGCTGTGGCCCCATCACCTCAAGCTTCGCTCCCGTGTACGACGAGCTGACCAGCATCGTCGTTCCCAGCAGGCTGCGCGTTCCCTTCACCGCGCCCGTGGCAGCTGCCGAAGGCGGCAACTTGAAGAACGAGTTGCCGCCGCGCGGAGTAAAGGCCGACGAGCTCTCAGGCTCAGGCACCGTATAGTGCTTCTCCCACGCCTGCCGCTCCACCTCTTCGCGGTTGGCCATCTGCGCCGAGACCGTCCGCTGCTGGCCGTCGCGGCTCACCACAAAGCTCACCTGCCGGCCTGCAGGAGTCTCGCGCAGCATCCGCCGCAGCTGCTCCTCACTCTCAATCATCTGGCCGTTCATCTGCAGGATCACGTCATGCACCTTGAGGCCTGCCTTGCACGCCGGGCCATCGTGGTCCACGCCCACAATCTCTGCGCCCCGTGCCTCTTTCAGCTTCAGCGCAGCCACCTGGTCCCCGCTCACGTCCCGCAGATTCACCCCCAGGTATCCCTGCGTGCTGCGGCTGCTCATCCCCCCGCCCAGCAACGCGGGCGTGCCGCTCCATACTGCGCCGGACTGCGCATACAGTCTTGTGCCCACCGGAAAGACCACCGCCGCCGCGAGAACCACTACGCCAAACGATCTGCCGTGCCTTCTCCTGCACTCCGTCGATTCGTGGTGCATCATCGCCGACCTCATAGGAATCTCTGCTTGCGTGCGAAAACGAGCCTCAAAGCGCTACTGGATCGAGTCCGAGCCCTGCAGAGCGTTGTAGCTCACGGTGCGGATATAGGGGTTATCGTCCTGCGTCGAGACCTGACGCAGAACCTGCCGCACGCTCGAATCGTGCTGCACCGGAGTCAGCAGATCGACCGCCGCCCTCCGCACATTCGCGTCGGGGTCGTGAGCCAGCGACTCCAGCACAGCGTCGCGAACCCTCAGGTCCTCGCTCACGTAAGGCTCCAGGCCCTCCAGCGCGTTCAAACGCACGCCCGAGTCCTTGTCGTAGCGCAGCGAGACCATCAGCGCCCCGCGCACTCCCTTGCCGTCCTCGCTCGCCGCGCACTCATGCCCCGCCTTGCACTCGTTCGCCAACATGCTCACCGACTGGGCGCGAATCCCCTGCGCCGGCGCCAGGGCTCCCTTCATCAGCAGGTCACGGATCTCCGGCGAGTCCAGCGAGCCTTCCTTGGTCTCGGGAACGATCTTGTTGTAGTGAACCTGCACCAGCTCCGAGTTCGGCGTGCGCTCAATTCCGGTCACGTTCGCAATCACGCTCTCCGTCGAATTGGTGTACGTTGGGCCCAACTTCGGCCGCGGCTCGTGCGCCACCTGGTAGCGATTCAGAAAATTCCCGCCGATAAATCCGACGCCCACCAGCAGCGTCGCCAGCGCCGGCGCTGTCCGCACATGACTCATCCACGCGAAGAAGTTCGTCCTCACCTGCGTCAGGAATCCATGTGGCGGTATGGCGTCCAGCGCCTCGTCGAGCTGCATCCTCGACTGCGCCAGTAGATTGGGCGAAGGCTCGACGACCGGAAAGGCCGCCAGGGGGAGCTCCAAGGCCTGAATCGACCTGAGCTCCTCCTGGCATTCCTCACAGGTCATCAGGTGCTGTTCCAACGGCCCTGCCAGTTCGTCCGGCAGCTCGCCGTAGTACGCCAGGATCACATTGTCTCTAGCCATCTCACACTTCATTTCTGCTACCTCAACCAGCCTCAAATGTCCTGCTCTTCGCTCGGGTCTGTACCGTCTGCCCGTCGTCGATTCTCTTCTCTCTGACTTCCCCGCTTCTAACTTCCCCGCAGCTCCGTCAGGTTGGCCCGCAGCTTCCTCGTGGCCCGGAACAGCGTGTTCTTCGCCGTCTCTTCCGTCGTGTTCAACATCTCGCCGATCGTTCTCAGTTTCAGCCCCTGGTAGTGCTTCAGCTCAAAGACCATCCGCTCCCGCGGCGTCAGCTTGTCGAGCGCCTCGTGAATCCGCTCGGCCATCCTCTTCCGCTCCAGCTCCCGCGCCGGGTTCGACATCGCCCGTTCGTCGGAGATGTTTGCCAGCAGGTCCATCTCATCCCCGCTTGCGTCAACCACCGTCGCCGGATCTTCCCTGCGGCTCTTGCGCCTCCGCAGCTGGTCCAGGCACAGGTTCGTCACAATGCGGTACAGCCACGTATAAAAGCTGCACTCGAACCGGAAGTTGCCCAGGTGGCGATAGGCCTTGATGAACGCTTCCTGGTGCACGTCCTGGGCGTCCTGCTCGTTGCCCAGCATGTGCAGCGCCAGCCGCAGCACGCTCTGGTCGTATCGCCGCACCAGCGAATCGAACGCCCCGCGATTGCCCTTCTGGGCCTCACGGATCAGCTCATCGTCCTCGATGCGCTGCTGCGCGCGAGCCTCAAGCTGGGCCTGCGTCAGCTTGCCGCCTCTGGAGCCGGGTTGGGTCGCTGCCTTCGCCATCGCTGGCAACGATTCTACCGCCCCCATCTGCGATCCAACTGACGCTCCGTCACGCAATCCCAGCGAAAAAGGGCTGGGTCGCCGCCCGCGCGGAGTAAGGGGCCCTGTGACCAACTCCCCGCCGTGGATCATCCCAAGTGCTTCAGCATCCATAGTTCTGACTCCGGAGCCCAGAACAACTCTTACAACCAGATAGACCCACCCCACCCCGGAAGGTAAGCAGCGTGTCTCCCGCATGCCCCAAAAGTGTCAAATCCGTGTGAAACACGCTCAGATGCCAGCGACTCATCCTGTATTTCATCTGCATTACAATATGCAGAAGGAGTTTCCCATGCCTGCGAACGCACTGGTACAGACACGCATCGATCCTGACGTGAAGGAGCGCGCAGCAGCCGTACTCGAAGAACTGGGTATCACCGTCTCCGAGGCCGTTCGCATCCTGCTCACCCGCACCGCAAACGAAGGCGCTCTTCCCTTCGCCCTGGCCAGCGACGCCGCCCATGACGCCTGGTTCCGCGCCAAGGTACAGGAGGCGCTCGAAGACAAGCGTCCAGCAATTCCTCAGGAAAAAGTCGAAACCCACTTCGCCGGCCGCCGTGCAGCCGCACTGCGCAAGGCGCGTTAGTTGGCGAGAATCGAGTGGTCGTTCCTGGCGCAGCTTGATCGCGAAGCTATCTTCGACTAGCTGGAAACAGAGAGTCCGCAGGCCGCCATCACCTCAGACGACCGCATCCGCAACCAGATCAAAGAACTGGTAAGGTTCCCCGAAATAGGCCGTCCGGGCCGCGTCGAAGGCACACGCGAGTTGGTCATTCGCCGCACGCCGTACATCGTCGCCTATCGCATCACACGCGGTACCGTGCAGATCCTCCGCATCCTGCACGACGCCCGGCTATGGCCCGGCGACCGAAGAAACAAACCTAATCCCTAATCCCTATAATCACCATCATGTCCCCCCGCTCCACCTCCCCTAGCCTCTTCGCCGACACTTCCTTGCCCAGAGCCTCCGCGAAAGACCCCGGCTGGGTCACCGCCCACTGCGACGGAGGAGCACGTGGCAACCCCGGCCCCTCCGGCTACGGCGCCGTCCTCACCGGCCCCTCCGGCGAGCCCCTCGCCGAGTTGAGCGAGTTCCTCGGGATCCGCACCAACAACTACGCCGAGTACTCCGGCCTCCTCGCCGTCCTCGAGTATGCCCTCGCCCACAACCACCTCCGCCTCCGCGTCGTCTCCGACTCCGAGCTCATGGTCAAGCAGATCCAGGGCAAGTACCGCGTCAACTCCCCCGACCTCAAGCCCCTCTGGCAGGAGGCCAAAAACCGTATCGCCTGCCTCGAAGCCTTCGAGATCTCCCACGCCCTCCGCCACAAAAACAAGGACGCCGACCGCTTGGCCAACCAGGCCATGGACCGCGGCATGAAACGCCCTCATACGCCCGGGCAGCCAGCCCCCGCCCCGCTCAAAGCCACCCCCTACCCCACCAAATCCTCCGCCCCGCCCGACCTCGACGCCCGCCCCAAGCCCTCCAGCACCATGCTTCGCGGCTTCACCCGTGACGGCGTCGTCCACATCCTCGGCGGTGCCACCCTGCCCGACGGTATCTTCGTCAAGATCATCCCCGAGTAAGCCGCAAGTCTCATGAAGATCGGCCTTCCCCACCACACGTCATTTCGACCGACGCGACGGACAGTTTCATCGTCCGTCGCGCAGTGGAGAAACCCCTGTATCTCGCTCGAAGCGCCTACAAGCTCCCCGCGAGATCATTCACCCGTCTTCGCCTCAGTCCTAACCCTCCTCCTGGCACTCAGCCCCCGTCTCTCCCCAGCGCAACAGCCCCACCCCGTGCAAGAGACCGTCACCGTCACCACCACCATTCCGCCCATCCCTCTCTCCGAGTCCAACCGCGCCGTCGTCACCCTCGACACTCGCGACCAGCCCCTCCTCCAGAACAACCTCACCGACTATCTCCGCCAGGACACCTCCCTCAACCTCCAGTCCCGCGCCCCCTCCGGTGTCCAGGCCGACCTCTCCATCCGCGGCACCACCTTTGAGCAGTCCCTCATCCTCCTCAACGGCCTCCGCATCAACGATCCCGAGACCGGCCACCTCAACCTCGACATCCCCGTCCCCCTCGACGCCCTCTCCCGCGTCGAGGTCCTCCACGGCTCCGGCTCCACGTTCTACGGCTCCGACGCCATCGGCGGCGCCGTCAACCTCATCACGCAACGCACAACCTCCCCGCGCCTCTCCCTCATCTTCAAATCCGGCGCCGGAAACTACGGCTCACTCGAAAACCACCTCCGTGCCGACTTTGTCATCCAGCCCGTCGCCGAACAGCTCACCGCCTCCCGCGACACCTCCGACGGCTTCATGCCCGACCGCAACTACTCGAGCAACGCCCTCGCCTCCGAGACCTGGCTCAGCCTCCTGCCCCTCGGTACTACCGACATTCTGTTGGCCGCCAGCGACCGGCCCTACGGAGCCAACCAGTTCTACGGCCCCTACAACTCCTGGGAGCGCACCAAGGGCTGGTTCGCCGCGCTCCAGCAGCAGCTAGGCCAGCAAACCTCAGCGAGTTTCGCCTACCGCAAACACACCGACCTCTTCGTCCTCCTCCTCGACCGCCCCAACTACTACCACAACAACCACGTCACCACCGCCTGGCAGTCCGCCCTGCGCCGCGCCAACTCGCTCGGCGCAAACACCACCCTCTCGTACGGCCTCGAGGCCAACGGCGACAGCATCCACAGCTCGAACCTCGGCATTCACGCGCGCAATCAAGGCGCAGGCTATGCCAACCTCTCGCTGCGCTCGCTCAAGCGCCTCTCCCTCTCGATAGGCGCACGCGAACAGGTCTTCAGTGGCGGAGACGCCGTCTTCTCCCCCTCCATCGCCGCCGCCTACGCCCTCACCAGCACCCTTCGCGCACGAGCCTCCATCGGCCACGGCTATCGCCAGCCTACCTACCTCGACCTCTACTACTCCGACCCCACCACCATCGGAAACCCCGCGCTCAAACCCGAGTCCTCGTGGAGCTACGAAGGCGGCTTCGACTGGACCCCATCACGTGCGCCCCTCACCCTCACCGCCACCGGATTCCACCTGCAGCAAAAAAACGGCATCGACTACTCCAAGTACTCGCTCTCGAAACCCTGGCAGGCCACCAACGTCGCCAACTTCGCCTACAACGGAGCCGAGGCCGACCTCCGCCTCCGCCTCCCCCACACCCAGCAGCTTCAACTCGGCTACACCGCCGTGCAGGCCACCACCCCGCCCCCGGGGCTCATCTCCGAGTACGCCTTCAACTACGCCGCCCAGTCCGCCCTCATCGCCTGGAGCACGCAGTTCCACCAGATCGCCGCCCGCACCCAGCTCGCCGTCATCCAGAAGACCACCCAATCCCCCTACCCGCTCTGGGACGTCTCCATCGCGCGCTCGACCGGTCACATCCGCCCCTACGTTCGCGCCCTCAACCTCACCAACACCGCCTACCAGGAGATCCCCGGAGTCCCACTCCAGGGCCGCACCATCATCGTCGGAGTCGAGCTAAGCTGGTCCTCCGCGCGCTGATGTATCTCTTCTCTATCTCTGCGGAGGCTCCTGATAGATCGCCATCACATTCCCGCCCGGATCGCGAAACCGAGCCGTAATCTCCCCCGGATCGCCTCCGATCGGCTGCACGATCTCCCCTCCTGCCGCTTCGATCTTCTTCACCACAGCCTCCGCGTCCTCCACCATCACATAGACCACCAGCCCCGGCGACTGCGGAGGCCTGCCCGTCACCCACGCCCCGCTCACCTGCCCCGTCGTGTCGTCGAACGCCGTCGCGCCGTCGCCCCGCTGCCGTATCGTCCATCCAAACACCCGGCTATAAAACTCCGCCGACCGCGCCGGGTCCGTCGCCGGAATCTCGATGTAACAGATCTTCCCATTCACAGGCTCAGCCATACTTCTCCTCCCGTCGCGGTCTTACGTCACCGGCCTGCAGAACAGCTCCGCCTCCGCCTGGTCAGCCCCGCCAGCACCCTTCCGTCCGCCTTGTTCCAGCGCACAAACTGCTTCGCCGCACCATCATAGTCGCCCGCATTCAGCATCCGTAGCAGCATCGACTGCCCAAACACCGCGCAACCCAGGTTGAAACAGAAGTCCACCATCGCGTCGAACTGGTTCTGATTGATCTCCGCCGTCACCGACTTGTTTACACACGTCACCGCCCAGGCCACATCCGCCGTCAACAGCATCAAAGCCTGCGCTTCCGTGATCGTCATCCCCTCTTCAACACCGCCCGTATGCCCGTATCCAATCGTCCAATCGTCCACACACCCACCGAGTCCTGGTACGCCTCCAGCCTGCACCCCTCAAACTGCTTCGTCAGCTCCAGCCCCGCCTCGCCCAAACTCCGCTCCGCCATCTCTCCCCCAAAAGCAAAATGGGAGAGCCGCCCACAGGCACTCTCCCATCTCGTTACCGTCAAAATTTTCTTCTACAGATTCAGAATATCAACCCGAACCAAATTAATCGGCAACTTTTTAATCGGCAACTTTGGCAATTCCAATATCCGCCTTAGAATGAGTCTCTTCCGGGCGACGATCCACACCTGCCCTCTTGACAGGTTTTTGTGCGCAGCCTACTTCGCCAGCTCCGCCTTCACGACCTCGCTCACCATCTTCCCCTCGGCGCGCAGCCCGTCGGCCAGAATCCACTGCTGCGCCACCTTCATCGCCGCGCCCATATCCTTCGGCCCCGGCCTCACGCCTCCCGCATTCTGCGCAAGCTGATCGATCGCCCGCAGCACCACCGCGCGAACCTGCTCCGCGCTCGCCATCTGTGGCAGGTACGCCTCGATCATCGCAATCTCCGCGCGCTCCTTCTCCGCCAGCTCCGGCCTGTTCCCCTTCTCAAAGCTCTCCGCCGACTCCTTCCGCTGCTTGATCAGCGTCGAAAGAACCTGCGTCTCCTCCGCGTCCGTCAGCTCCTCGCGCTTATCGATCGCCTTGCTCTTCAGCGCCGACTTCACCATCCGCAGCGTCGTCAGCCTGTGCTCGTCCTTCGCCTTCATTGCCACAATAATGTCCGCGTCGATCTTCTTCGCTATCGCCATCTCATGCTCTCCGCTTTATCTGACCTTCCATCATAGCCCGCAGTTCGATAAGCGCCCCGTCGCTACAATAAACACATGATCCGCAAAACCCGCCTCTTCACACCCGGCCCAACACCGCTGCTTCCCGCCGCCCAGTTCGCCATGGCGGCTGCCGACATCCACCACCGCACCCCCGAGTTCCGCGCCCTCTTCACCAAGGTACTCGCCCAGCTCAAGGACTTCGTCGGAACCACCAGTGACGTCCTCGTCCTCTCCTCCGGCGGCACCGGAGCCATGGAGGCCGCCGTCTCCAACCTCACCTCCCCCGGCGACCGCGTCCTCGTCCTCACCGCCGGCAAGTTCGGCGAGCGCTGGAGCTCCCTCACCAAGGCCTTCGGCTGCCACGTCGACGTCGTCGAGAAGCCCTACGGCCAGACCTTCACCCTCGATGAGATCAAGGCCGCCCTCAAGCTCGAGACCCGCGCCGTCTTCGTCCAGGCCACCGAGTCCTCCACCGGCGTCCGCCACGACATCCAGGGCATCGCCAGGCTCCTCAAGGACCAGAAGTCCGAAGCGCTCCTCATCGTCGACGCGATCACCGGCCTCGGCACCACCCACCTCGACATGGACGCCTGGGGCGTCGACGTCCTCATCGGCGGCTCGCAAAAGGCCGTCATGATTCCCCCCGGCCTCAGCTACATCGCTATCAGCCCCCGCGCCTGGGACCGCATGGAGTCCACCTACAACCCGCGCTACTACTTCGACCTTCGCAAGGAGCGTAAGAACGCCGCCAAGGGCGAGAGCGCCTACACCCCGCCCGTCGCGTTAATCGCCGCACTAGGGGCCTCGCTCGACTACATCGCCGCCCAAGCCGAAGGCAACCTCGCCGAGGGCCGCAAAAAACTAGTCGATAGTGCCGAAACCTGCGCCGCCATGACCCGCGCCGCAGCTAAGGCGCTCGGCTTCAAACTCTTCGCGCCCGAGGGCTACGAGGCCGCCGCCGCAACCGCGATCATGGCTCCCGAGGGCACCGACTCCGGCACGCTGGTCAAGGGGCTGAAGTCACAGTTCGCCGCCATCGTCACCGACGGCCAGGGTGACATGAAGGGCTCCCTCTTCCGCATCGCCCACATCGGCTTCTTCGACTACCTCGACACCATCGCCATCATCGGCGCACTCGAGCAGGTCATCGCCAAAGTAAAAACCCCACTCCCGAATTTCGAGTTTGGCAAAGGCCTCATCGCCGCACAAAAGGTCTTCGCCGAGCGCACCGCAAAGTAAGGAACGGCCGTTGCGCTAACTAACGATAAGTCGCAGCAGCTTTGTTTCTGGTGTTGACGTTGCCTTTGCTTCTAGGTAGCCCAAGGCTTTAGCCTTGGGTCTCTCAAGCGGCGGAAGAATCGGGGGCCTTAGCCCCTGGGGTATGCCTCCCTTCCGCCGCGCAGAAACCCCGGCAAACCCAACTGCTAAAAGTGGACACTTTGCGAAACGCACATCCACTGTTCGGAGTAAGTGTGAGAGTTATCTGTGTCTATCTCATTCGCGTCTTACTCTGCAGTGTGAGCTGCGCCGCAGTACTGCGCCTGTCCTATGGCCCACCTACCGTATACGATCGCCATCTTGGAAACTCCTACGCTGTCGTCTGCGGCATCCTCACCCTGTGCGCTCTTTTTTCGTGGATTACGCGATCACGACGCTCCCTCTTAGCTCAATTAGGATCGTCCGCTGCTATTGCCCTAGTCACTAGTTCTGTTCTAATTCAATTCTCCGAGTGGACGAACTTCGTTGATGGAATGCCTTGGCAGTACTTCTACAAAGACGATTACATCTATGTGTTTCGTTTGATAGCTCCGATTACAATTGCACTTCTGAGTGGTACCCTCACCCTCATCCCCGAAAAGAATCGTCCTAAAGTCATGGGGTAAGCCGGGTGTCCGATTCATGACACAGCTTCATCGTGGCATGAGTTGGACAATCGCGCGAAGCGCGATCCGTCTTGCTTAAGGGCACGGCTTCAGCCGTGCCGAAGATGACCGCACGAGAAAAAGCGGTTTTAGCCCTGAGGTCCCATACAGCCCACCGACACCAACCGAGTAAAATCCCCCCATGGAAATCAAACGCGCAGGCTCCCAACCCTCAGGCAAAGGCCCGGCAGACTGGTTCACCGGCACCGTTCGGATCGACCCGCTCTTCCAGGCGCCCGACCCCGCCCTCGTCGGCGGCGCCCAAGTCACCTTTGAGCCCGGAGCCCGCACCGCCTGGCACACCCATCCCCTCGGCCAGACCCTCATCGTCACCTCAGGCTGCGGATGGGCCCAGCGCGAAGGCGGAGCCATCGAGGAGATCCGCCCCGGTGACGTTGTCTGGTTCGCCCCCAACGAAAAACACTGGCACGGAGCCACCCCAACCACCGCCATGAGCCACATCGCCATCCAGGAACGCCTCGACGGCAAGACCGTCGACTGGCTGGAGCACGTCACCGACGAACAGTACAAATGCTGAATCTTAGGGCGCGCGTCAGCCGTAGATAGCCGGACTCAACTCAAGTCCACCTCTCGATAAAAGTGTCATCCTGAGCGAATGGTGGTCTCGTTCACGATTTGTCAGAGTCGATTAAGAGTGTCGAAAATGCTTCGGGCCTGACTGCGAGTGGCAATCAGGCCCGTGGAGGTTTGGTGAGCAGCGCTACTTCTGAGGCGTGGGGGCGTGCTTGAGCTTGGAGTTGGGTGGTGCGGGCGTGCTCTGGGCGATCTGCGACTGCACAGAGTCGATGGTCGAGTAGAGCTGGTTGACGTCGGTGACCTGAACCCAGCTTTTCTGCGTGACAACCCAGATGGTTGGGGTCTGGGTGATGCCGATGCGCTCGCCGAGGGTGTAGTCGGCGTTGACCTCGGCCGCGAAGAGGCCGGACGGATCGATGACGAAGGGCTGGTTGAGCTTGTGCGACTGGAAGAACTTGCGGGTGAAGTTGGCGAGGTCTTCCTTGGAGGCGATGGACTGCTGGGCGGCGAAGACGGCTCCGCGGAACTCATCGGCGGTTGCGGGCGAGACCTTGTCCTGGAGGTAGCGCGCGGTGATGGCGGCATCGCGGCTCCAGATGTGCATCTTGAGGGGGAAGTCGTGGTGGACGATGGGGATCTTGTAGCGCTCGGCGGCGGCGCGCACGATGGGATACGCGTGCGCGCAGGCGGGACACTCGAGGTCCTCGAACTTGAAGATGGCGATCTTGGCTCCGGCGGGCGGCTTCAGGGGAGAGGTGTCTTTGAAGTTGGCGCCGGTGTTGGGCGGAGCGGAGAACTGGGCGGCCGCGGGAAGGCAGGCTGCGGCGAGCAGGGTTACGGCCAGGACGAGTCGGTTCATTGTGGTTGGACGCATGGCTATGTTCTTTGTATTTTAGACGACCGAGGTTGCTGGCCGGACGGAGGAACGTTTTCGGGGCCAGATTTTCGCAACTCTGGCGTAGCGTGGGTAATCTAATCGTGGTGATACGAAGTGAGTTGCTGTCCGGTCCCAAGACTCCTGATGAAATTTGACTCCCGTTTTTTGACAAACGTAGTAAAGTTTTGCCCGGTTGCGGCGGTGTGTCTGACGCTGGCGGTTGGCGCGCGGGCGCAGCAGCCGAAGCCTGAAGAGCTGCCGCAGGCTCCCACGCCGAATCCGGCGGTGATGCAGCTTGCGGGCGGCGTGACGGTGGAGCGGGCGACTCCGGGAGCGATGCCGCTGAGCATCGACGATGCGATCGAGCGCGGGATGAAGCGCAACCTGGGAATGCTGCTGCAGGTGCAGAATCAGCGCTCGGTGCATGGGCAGGTGCTGACGGTGAAGAACAATCTGCTGCCGAGCATGACGGCGAAGGGGAGCACCTCGGCGCAGCAGATCAACCTGGCGGCGCTGGGCTTCAAGCCGGGAGCGGTCAGTATTCCGGGCTTCGACACCAGCAGCTTTCCCTCGATCGTAAAGGTGGATGTGACTCAGGCGCAGATCAGCCTGGACCAGCAGCTGTTCAATCTTCCTGCGTACTACATGTATCGCGCGGCGCAGAAGGCTGACGATGTGGCCTCGTGGACGATGCTGAACCAGCGCGGAACGGTGGCTCTGAACGTTGGTACGCAGTATCTGCGGGCGGTTGCGGACTCGTCGGAGATCGACAATTCTCGGGCGCTGCTGAAGGCCGATGAGGTGGCGCTGAATCAGGCGGTCGCCTCGCACGACGCTGGCGTTGGGACGAACCTCGATGTGCTGCGCGCGCGGGTGCAGCTGCAGACGCAGCAGCAGGCGCTGATCAACGCGGAGAACACGCTTGCGAAGGACAAGATTGCGCTGAACCGTCTGATCGGTTTGCCTGCGGAGCAGGAGCTGACGCTGACGGATACGGCTCCTTACGCCGAGTTTGCGGCGCTTCCGCTGGAGGACGCGATGAAGCTGGCGCTCGAGCGGAGGAAGGATCTTCGCTCGCTCGAGTCGCAGATGGAGCTGGCGGACCGGACGCTGAAGGCGGTGAAGTACGAGCGGCTTCCTTCGCTGGCGTTCAATGGCTACTACGGCGTGCTGGGCGAGACGCAGGGGCTCTATCACGGCGTGTTTTCCGCAGTGGGCAAGGTTAGTTTCCCGATCTTCCAGGAAGGGCAGCTTCGCGGCGAGCGCGAGGTGGCAACGGCGCAGATCATCGGCCTGAAGCAGCAGATCACGAGCCTGAAGGTGACGATCGAGCAGCAGATCCGGTCGTCAATGCTGGACGTCGAGTCGGCCAACGAGCAGGTGAAGGTGGCGAGAAGCAACGTCGATCTGGCGACGCAGGCGCTCCAGGACACGATGGACCGCTTTGCGGCGGGTGTGGACGACAACCTTCCGGTGGTTCAGGCGCAGGCGACTCTGGCGGCGGCGCAGACGCGGCTGGTGGAGACGCTGTACCAGTACAACCAGTCGAAGCTTGCGCTGGCGCGGAGCACGGGCGTGGTGGAGACTCAGTACAAGACGTATCTAGGGCGGTAGGCTCTGGGGCGGTAGGGCCCCTCCCCCCGCCTGTTTTGCGCAAAATATTGATTTTGCATGGTTTAGTCGGGGAGTAACGATGCAAAATATTCGAAACAAAGGATTTAGGTGTCAAAATATAGATTCGAAAAGGGTTAGCTCTGGTGGTAATGGGGCTGATCGCCGTTTTCTTGTCTACTCTTCCAGATTAACAAAGTGAGAGGGGTAAATCGGCGCTTTAGGGAAGAATGTTTTTTGGGTGTAAGTGGTTGTGGGGGTTTGGGTTGTGGGTTTGGAGGCGGTTTTGGGGGTATTGACATGGGATTTTGCCGGGTTTTGATGAGTATCCCGAGCTCAGGGGAATAAGGTGCGGTTTGCCGACCAACGGGAGCAATCCCTTCTCCGACCAGGAACAGGCAGTTCGGGACAGTTCGCGAGAAGTCCTGTTTGCCATGGCGTTTACTGGAAGTTCTCCGCCATCGTGATAGAGCTATGCCGGGCTGCCTGCTGGGCAGACCAGAGTGTCCGTCCGTCGCGCGAAGCGGCGAGATTTACCGCCCCCGGAAATGAACCCTCTAGCCACGGCGTTGGCAGAAGACGGGCCAGAGCCTCACTCTGCATCAACGTGAGACGGCCTGACGGACACCGAATCACGTCCGGTAGCGGGTTCTTTCACTTCCTCGGCGGCGATCGGCAGAGTGAAATGAAACGTTGCGCCCCGTCCATCGTTCGCCGTTGCCCATACACGGCCGCCATGCGACTCGATGATGGAACGGCTAATCGCCAGCCCCATGCCGGAGCCCCGCGGTTTGGTCGTAAAGAAGGCATTGAAGATCTGGTCGGTCTTTTCGGCTGGCAGTCCTACTCCGGTGTCGCTGACGGAGATCAGCAGTCGGCCGGCCTGGTCCAGTTGTGACTTTACCGTAAGTACTCCGCCGGTCTCCTTCATCGCCTCGATTGCGTTGAGCATGAGGTTCATGAGTACCTGCTGCAGTTGCACACGGTCAGCCGGAATTCTGGGAAGGTCGTCGGCAAGATCTGTACGAATCGAGATCGCATACCGGTTGGCCTCACCCCGCAGCAGCGCGACCATTTCGCGGACAATCTCGTTTACATCGACCAACTCACGTTCCGGGGAAGACTTCGTGTACAGCGACCGTAAATGCTCGATGATGTCACCGGCACGCTTTCCGTCTTCAACGATTCTTCTTGTCGCCTCGCAGGCCTCTTCCAAGTCTGGCTGGTCGCGCTGAAGCCATCGCAAGCAGGCGCTCGCATTCGCGACGGTAGCAGTGATCGGCTGTTTAATTTCGTGTGCCAACGATGCGGTGAGCTCGCCCATCGTGGTTACGCGATTTACGTGAGCAAGGTCCGCCTGTAGCTGTTCAGCACGTTTGCGATCTTCAATGTCGGTCTTCGTCCCGTACCACTTGAGGATCTTGCCTTCCCCATCCCGCAGCGGTACGGCTCGGACCAGAAACCACCGATATTCCCCGTCCGCCCGGCGGTAGCGAGCCTCACTTTCGAAGGGCTCGCCGCTCGCCACCGAGGCCCGCCACTTCTCTGCGTGTCGCTTCACGTCGTTGGGGTGAACGGCTACTTCCCAGCCTGAGCCAGCTCCCTTCTCGAGGGAGAGACCCGTATATTCCTCCCAATGGTGATTGGAGAAGTCCACCCAGCCATCCGGTAGGGCGGTCCACGCAATCGCCGGAATGGTTTCGACGACATCCCGAAGTTTCCTTTCCTGACGCCGCAGTTGCCGAACACGCAATCGGTACAGTGCCCAAAGCAACGCCAGGAAGCCGGCCACACAAAGCGCGCGGAACCAATTCGTCTGCCAGAACTCGGGAGCAATCGCAAAATCCAGCGTTTCCCCCTGCTCGTTCCACACACCGCTGTTATTGCACGCCATGACACGGAAGCGATAATTTCCCGGCGATAGATTCGAGTACTCCGCTCGACGGCGGTTGACCACCTCTCTCCAGTCCTTGTCCTGGTCCTCAAGCATGAATCGGAAGTGCACCTTCTCCGGGTCCAGCAGGCTCAGGGCCGTGTAGTCAATCTCGAGATTGCGAACGCCCGGAGGCAGGCGCAAACCGCGCGCAGCATCATATGTTTTGCCATCGGCGATGACCTGCTCGATGTGCACTGGCGGAGGCAGTTTGTTGAAGGGAAGGTGGCGCGGATCGACGACACTGACATCGCCGAAAGGCAAGAACCACAATCTTCCATCCGCGGACCTGGCGACACGCGGGCTATAGCCTTCAAGGAACGAATGGCTCCTCACTCCGTCGGAACTGTCGAAGATGGTGCTCTGTATCGTCCGCTTTGGATCGGCGGCCCAGGCGTCCAACTCAGGCCGGGCAACGCGCACCAGGCCGCAAGCCATGTACACCCAGACCGAATGTGCGTCATCTTCCATCATCCAGTGAACCGTATCGCAGGGCAATCCGTTCGTGCTGTTCAGCGTGGTCACACGATTGTTCTTTAACCGGCTGAGCCCGCCTTCGGTCGAGACCCAGAGCGTACCGTCATCGTCAAATCGAAAATCACTGACATAGCCCGTGCCAAGCCCATCGGTGGCTGTGTACGATGCGCGGACCTGCCCGTCAGAGAAATAGGCAATCCCGCCCCCATAAAATCCAAGCCATAAACCGCCCTGCACAGGATCTCGTAATAGAGCAATAGCAACCTCTTTGCGTCCGAGCGTGGCCCAGGGAATCCGTTCGACCACACTCTCTCGAAGCAGATGAAAGAGTCCATCCTTGTGGCTGATCCAGACCTTCCCCGCACTATCTCCGGTAATGGAATACACGATTCCCTCGGGCACGGAGCTTATGGGAATGAACCGGTCAGACTCAAGAAAGGCAACCCCGCGATCGGTTCCGACCCAGATTCGCCCGCGATTGTCCTGAAAGAGCGAGTCCACAGTATCATCCGGCAACCCACTGACGGTAATCTCCCGCACCGTCCGGGTCGCGTCCCATCCTCTCTCGGCTGTAGGTCCGCTGCCCGAGGTACGGGTGCGTTCCGGAAGTTCCTCTTTTTGTTTGGCGCCACCGCGCACGGCCTGCGCGTTTCCCTTGCGGTAAATCGTGATTTGCCCGTTATCCCATCTGTTCAAGCCATCACCCGTACCGATCCAAACGCTGCCATCTCTCGCCGCTAGAATGGATGAATTGCCCCGGGTTGACAGACCTTGCTTGATAGAGATCGTGGGGACGGCGAACTCGCGAAAGCGGTCGAGGCCATCAACGGTCGCTGCCCAAATATTGCCTTCACGATCCTCAAAGAAACATGTAACCGCATCGCCTGACAGGCCATCGGATCGTGTAAACAGATCCGTTCTACCCTGGTGCACATGCAACAGGCCCGCGTCAACCGACGCTCCGATCCACAGGCCACCATTGCGATCCCGAAGCAGAGTGTGAGCTCTGAACTGCTGCCCAGCAGGAAACGGATAAGCTTTAGTTCTCCCGGCCCTCAGCTGTGTGATACCGCTATTCTGGGCAATCAGGAGTTCGCCGTCGTCGCCTTCGATCAGAGCGTTGATTCGGAGCGCAGGGTCTGGCATTGGATAGAGCTTAGGTGGACCACGCTTCCATCGCCACAGCCCGGTCATCCCTCCCGCCCAGAGATTGCCTCCGCTATCCTCATACAAGGAGGTCACTCCTGAGCCGAAACGGCCGTCCTCTCCGAAGCACTGGGTCTTTCCGGCCTGAATCGTGCAGAGTCTCCCAACAGGAGGCGCCCAGATGCCCACCCATATCGTCCCTTCATGATCCTCAAGAAGCGCTTCAACAACCTGCCCATCCAGCTCCGGGTAATGAGTCAGCCGGCCGTCCTTCCAACTTGCAAGCCCCTTGGTAGTGCCAATCCAGAGACGCCCGTCGCGCGCGGCGCGCAGGTTTCTAATATCGTTGCTGGGGAGACGCTCGCCCTTTGGCGGCTGCCACTCGGTGTTCCGAACACCATCGAAACGAAGCAAGCCGAATTCCGTGCCGAGCCAGAGATAACCGTCCGGCGTCTGAGCAATTGAAAAGATGACGCCTTTGGAAAATCCTTCGCTGACTTTCCAGGCGGTGTGCGCGTATTGACTGACGTCGAGAGATGGGTCTAAGGCTAAGACACAAGGGCAGTATGCGAGCAGGACGCCCAGGGCGATCGCGGCTCTTCTTAGTCCGTGCGCTCTCTCCATCGCGGCACACATCGTACTCTCTTACCGAGACGGCGGTTTGCTTACCGAGACGGCGGTTTGGTATTCCGGCCAATGAATCTCACGAATGGCTCTCCTTGTAAAAAGAGGTGTCGTCAAGTCTACCGCTAACAGGCAACCGGCCGGAATCGGAGTTGATCACGGACCGCTTCGCAGGCCTGTACTTCAGGCGATAGTCGGCTGGTTGACTACTCCGAGGCAGAGGGCATCGTGATGCCAATAACGGTGAAGATGCGCTGAAAATCTGCTGTCCAGCAACAAGGCTTGATTCCGCATTGGCGTGATATTCTGTGCGCCATAAGAACCGCCGCCAGCGGCCCTCGTAAGCGAGTTGGTCGCGACGCACTTTTTCAGCAGTTTTAGCGTCTGGCTCGCCGGCTACCGTAGCAACAGGAGAGCCTGTCGGCGTGATCCCTGTGGCGATCTGCCCAGGGGGTGGCTTATGAGGCAGAAGCTGTTCTGGGTGTTCACCGGAATCATCTTGTGCTCGACGGTTGCGCTATGCCAGGTCATTACGGGCAACATCGTTGGGCAGATCACGGATAAGTCAGGCGCCTTAGTTCCGAAGGTGCAGATCGTCATCCGGAATTCAGGCACCGGCGTATCCGTGATAGTGGAAGCGGATGATAGCGGGGCGTACTCAGCACCCAATCTCCAGGCGGGGATCTATGATATCTCGGCCAGGAAGCAAGGCTTCAGGGTCGAGACGGTGAAAGGCATCCAGCTTCTGGCGCAGCAAACGGCGCGTCTGGATTTGAAACTGCAGGTGGGCATCGTACCGCAGAGCATAGAGGTACAAGCGCAACCGCAGCTGGTCAACACGGATAGCCATACGATCAACAGCTCGATTAACCAGCGTCAATTGACGGATCTGCCGACGACCTCGCGATCGATTGATGGCGTAATGATCCTGGCACCCGGCGTCACCGGCTTCGGTAACGTGAGCAACATTTCCAACCCTCAGATCTCGGGCAGTCATTACTGGGGCAGTACCAACTTTAACCTGAACGGCGTTAGCTTGAATGATTTCGGAAATGGGAGTGCGATGGGCACGCACTCCTTCAACCAGGACCAAATCGGCGAGGCGAATCTGCCACCGCCGGACGCGCTCCAGGAATTCCGGGTCGACAGTGGCGGCTTGAACGCGGAATACAAGAACGTCGCTGCGGTTACGCTGGTTCTCAAGCAGGGAACGAACAACTACCACGGTAACGCTTACGAGTTCGTAGAGAACACGAGCCTGAACGCGAACTATTTCATGCTGAACGCCACCCGGCAACCGCGGCCAGCATTCCATCGCAACCAGTTCGGCGGCGACGTTGGCGGGCCGATAAAGAAAAACCGGCTGTTCTTTTTCTTTTCGTATAGGGGCATCCGCCAGAGATCAAGCCAGGTCACCAGTTTGGTACTGCCGTCGCAAGCCTTGCGCGCCGGAGATTTTTCGGCACTGTGCTCGACCTATGACGCCAACCGGGCTTGCAGCGACCCGAATGGTACGCAACTCTACAATCCTTGGACAGGCCAGCCGTTTGCACGGAATCAGATCCCCTCAGACATGATCACCTCGCAGGCGAAGACGTTGATGCCCTACCTGCCGGAGTTGACCATTCCTTCGCCAGCCCTGCCGAACGGCCCACCGAACTATATCGCCCCAGTCCCCAGCAAGTTTGACGTCAATGGCGTGGACTTTCGGTTGGATGCCCACTTGTCTTCCAGGGATTCCGTCTATGGAACGGTCCACCAATCCTTGGGCGATCCATGGAGTATAAGCTCCGGCACTCCGCCAGACTACGGCAACCAGGAAAGTCGGGGCTACACGCACTACTTGTTCAGCGCCACGGAGACCCACACGTTCAACTCGACCACTGTAAACGACGTGCGCTGGGCGTGGACCGAGTGGAGGCAGAGCAACAACGGGCAGAATACGAACTTTAACCCGCAGTCGTTGTTCGCCCAGCTACCCGTCATCAATAACGGCGGTCTGCCGACCATGAACATCAGCGGTTACACAGGCATGTGGACAGATAGGGGCCTGGGCTATCCATACCCGGAGTACACCATCCAAGTCTCCGACAACTTCTCGCACGTACGCGGGCGGCACACCTTCAAGTTTGGTTTCGATGAACAGGGGTACAGGCAAAATGTTCGCCAGGGCGGCCCCAATTTGACCACTCCGCTCGGCAACCCGCTGGGCACCTTCAACTTCAGTGGGCAATGGACCGGCAACCAGGGCTGGCCCAGCCAGCCACGTTCACAAGGTAACGCCTTCGCCGACTTCCTGCTGGGCACGGTGGACTCGTCCAACTACGGCATCGCGCCGACTGATATACAGATCAGTTCACGCATTTGGGAGTTTTACGCGCAGGACACCTGGCAGGCGACGCCCAAACTAACCCTGAACTTCGGCCTGCGGTATATGTACCAGCAGCCCTGGCAGGTTCGCGACGATCGTGTGAGTTACCTGGACCTGAAGAACAACAAGCTGGCGCTGCCGCAGGATTCACCCACGGTCACGGCGCCGCCGCATTCGTTTCCCGGGCTTCTCACGGCTTATCCGTTCGAGACGACTCAAAACGCTGGTTGGCCTAAGTCGTACTACGTACCAGAGAAGAAGAACTTCGGACCGCGATTCGGCTTCGCGTATAGACCCTTTCCCGGGAACAACACAGTGCTGCGGGGCGGCTGGGGTATTTACTACGACACTCTGATTGCCTGGATCGGTCCGTACGAGAACATGTTCAACCCTCCATGGCAACTCGGTGCGACCTTCACCACGCAGCTGCCTGGAAATCCGACAGCGCCATTCCTGCCGGACGTGACCTTCAGCAATCCGTTCCCAACGGCTGCTGAGAATGCGCCTCCCGCGAATCCGCTGGTGTATGCGACGGACCGATACATCCAAAATCCGATGCAGCAGCAGTGGAATCTCACCCTCGAACACCAGTTATATGAAGATTGGATGGCGCGTGCGACTTATGTCGGCTCGACGACGACGCACGGGTTGTTCTACGCGTCCGACATCAACAAACCGAATGTACAACAGCCCAATGTGCCGCCGCAGCAACAGGTGACGTACCAGCCGTGGAGTCAGGTGCTGTACACGTACACAGGCGGCTATGGGAAGTTCAACCAGCTTCAACTGGAGTTGCTCAAGCGCTTCGGCAATGGCTTCCAACTCCAGGCGGAATACAACCTCACGAGCAGTCTGGATAACACTCCGATCGCCGGTGGACCGCAGAACCCGTGGAACCCCACGGCCGATTACGGAAACTCCGACGGCTTGCCACGCCAGACGCTTGTCTTCAACTATGTCTACGATCTGCCGGTGGGGCGTGGCAAAAAGCTGCTCGCCCAGAGCAGCCGGCTTGTGGACACACTGCTCGGTGACTGGACGGTATCGGGTATTAGCAAGTATCAGACAGGTGCGCCGTCTTCTGTGACTTTTCTGGTGCCCAGTGGTTACGTCGGGTGGCAAGGTGGACGCGCCGACCGAGTGGCAGGAGCGGACCTCTACGCCGGGCAGCAGGATTCGCACGACGTAATCAATGGCGTGCAGTGGTTTAACACAGCGTCGTTTGCGCCGCCCCAGCCCTGGCAGTATGGCAACTCGGAGCGCAACCTGCTCTATGGGCCGGGTTCGTGGAATTGGGACATCGGCATACGAAAGTTTTTCCGCATTACCGAGACGAGTAAGCTCCAGTTCCGCGCGGACTTCTTGAATGCGTTCAACCATGCCAATCTCGATTTCGGACGCGAGTACCCACAGCAGGGCGGTGGCTCCACAACCGTAATCGCCGACACCCGAGACGGCGGTCTACCGAATCCAAGCTCCGGGAAGATATTCTCTGCCGGTACCCTGCCTGGTCCCCGCGTCATACAGCTGGGACTTAAGTTCGAATTTTGATGCCGCGCCCTTGACGATCCAGGATGCGCAATAAGCGCTAGGTGATTGATTCAATGGTCGGGACGACTAGATTCGAACTAGCGACCTCACCCCCCAATCTTAGAAACGACGCAATCTGAATACCTTAGCGATATTTACCAATACGTTAGAGCGGGAAACAACCAGACGCAACGCTTATTGGACCCGTAATGGACCCTCAGTTGGACCCATGCTGGCGCACGCGATTGACAACCCGACACGAACGGCAACCAGCAAGAGTGCACACTCAGCACCACGGCATCCTGACCGGCCTTGACTCGCAATCACCTTCATGTGCGTACACTTGAAGTTTCCGAATGTATGGTCCGCCGTCTGATTGCAAGGGAAAAGTGTTGAGAGGAAGAAAGTCTGCGTCAATGTATCCGGCCTATTTGTGGAGATGTATTTCTCCTGGCCATGATGAGATACGCCGCGTGCCTGTCCTTCGAAACCCCTCGGCCGTGTGAGGGCCCAATCGGAAAACAGGTTTCAGGCACGCCGTTGTGACTGTTCTTTCATCTTCACTCGCCTGTGCAGACCTTGGTGGGAGAGCTTGGAATCGATCGTTGTTACGCTTGGCTAGGCAGAGATCGCATTCGGAACAGTCCGATAGTCCTGGCCGGTTGAGAGCACCGCCCACGCGATCCGCGCCAGCTTGTTCGCCATAGCAACGATCAACACGTTACGCGGCGCTCGCATCTCCAGCGCCGTCATCCATGCACCCATCGCGATGCGGTCTCGCTTCGATCGCAACACC
>NZ_JQKI01000002.1 GCF_000745965.1 Edaphobacter aggregans DSM 19364
TAGATCCACCCAGTAAAGATCGTCGCTTCCATGGCGATCGTCCGGGGTTGGGGGAGGGTCTTGATCCAGGCGTCCAGCTCGCGCCGGGTGGACCCGATCTTTCCTTCCTGATGCACGTGACCAGCCGCGTCCTTCACGCAATAGCTGATCGTCCTCTTGTGAACATCCAGTCCGATGTAATACATATCGTCTCTCAAGGAGCCTCCGGGGTAGTTCTCTGAATCAGCTTCACCGCTGAGTTCAGCCTTTGCAACACCTCGTGCTCCTCACTGACTTACATTCAAACAAACCGCACCTTACCCGTCGTCTTCCGATTCGAATCGGTTCCGGAGGAGTAGCCGACGGGTTATTGAAGAGTTGCCGACCATCCAGGAGTTACTTGGAGCCGGTGCACTTACTTTGAAGTGTATTCGTCACCAATCCAATAGCGAGGACCGGGACCGAGTCGACTGGCCCGATCACCAGGGTTGGCAAATTCACAGTCCTGCAGTGACAAGCAGCCGCAACCAATACACCGCGCGAGGCCCGCCCGGAGACGGCCGAGCTCAGCGATCCGCTCATCAACACGCTTGGTCCAACTCGAGGAGATTTTTTCCCAATCCGAGCGTTCGGGCACACGGTTTTCCGGTAACTTCGCCAGTTCCGCAGCAACCTCTTGGAGCGTCAGACCCATTCGCTGGGCGAAGACAATAAACGCGATCCGTCGAAGAGCCGCCCTCGGATACCGACGATGACCTGACCCCGCACGTTCGGACTCGATCAGGCCTCGCTCTTCATAGAATCGGAGCGCCGACGCGGCAACGCCACTTCGACGAGAAACTTCCGAGATTGTGAGGAGATCGGGCATGAGGAAAGACGAGCGGACGTGGGTTTGACTTAAAGTTAACTTTAACTTGTAGCCTCAAAGTATGTCAAGTCTACCGTCTCTTCCCTAGGAAAAACTCTCATGAATATCCATCACAAAACTGTCGATTCCATTCCGTCTCCGCTGAGCCCGCTGCTCTCCCCGACGGACGACCATCCGTGCAACCCACTCACTGATATTCGAGTAGCTATTACTGGCGGCACTTCCGGCCTTGGCTTATCCCTCGTCCGCGAACTGCTGGATCGCGGCGCGAAAGTAGCTCTCGTCGCGCGCAGTCGGGACCGGGTGGAATTTGTCATGCAGGAGTTGCCAGCCGCACATGGCATTGTCGGTGACGTGTCCAGGAAAGAAGATATACACCCCATTACGATGCAGATCGTCGGTGCGCTCGGAGGACTTGATGTCCTCATCAACAACGCATCGGATCTAGGACCGATACCGCTGCAGTTGTTAGCCGACACGGAGTGCGAAGACCTTGAGCGCGCGCTGGCGACGAACTTTCTCGGCCCTTTTCGGCTGACAAAGGCGCTGCTTGGTTCGCTGGCCGCGTCCGCGCGGGAAGGCCGCGGAGCGGCGGTGGTCAATGTATCGAGCGACGCCGCCGCCAATGCTTACCCGCGTTGGGGCGCTTATAGCGCGAGCAAGGCAGCACTACTTCATTTGAGCCGCATCTGGGACGAAGAACTCAGTTTGGAGGGCGTCCGCGTCCTCTCAATCGATCCAGGCGATATGGACACACCATTGCACGCCGCTGCAGTGCCAAATGCCGACCGCTCTACGTTGAAGAGCCCGGAGGTGGCAGCCCGCGAACTCGCGGACACGGTCGCTGCTGTGCTGTCGCGGCGTGCCTCGGACTCGGATTCTGAGGTGATAGCACAAGAGGCAATTGGATGATTGCCGCCAACCTTCCAGTCCAGCGCCCGTCCAACGCGAAGGTTCTGATCGTTGACGGTCAGGGTCATATCGAGCACCAGGCCCGGTCCGAGTTCGCGGACTTATTACGCCTCGGCGATGTGGTGGTTGCGAATGACGCTGCAACCTTGCCAGCAAGTCTTTCCGGACAGCATAGCCGCACTGGCCGCCGAATTGAAGTACGTCTTGCGGGCCGTGAGTCACTCGATGAGATGAGGCAGTTTTCTGCTGTCGTCTTCGGGAAGGGTGACTTCCGCACACCCACGGAAGATCGTTCTAAGCCGCCAGCATTGAAGCGTGGTGATCGACTTGAGTTAGGACGCCTGCGGGGAACTGTCGCACGATTGCTGAATCATCCGCGCCTCATTTTGCTGCAATTTGAGGGCTCGCCCCGGGAGATCTGGGAGGGTCTAGCTCGGCACGGGCGACCTATCCAGTACGCACACGTTCCGACCCCACTTGCCGTTTGGGACACTTGGACACCTATAGCCGGTCGACCAGTCGCGTTCGAGCCGCCTTCAGCTGGTTTTGTTCTTGACTGGAGCCTGCTCGCATCCATGAGCGCACGGAAAATCCGGTTCGGAACAATCACACACGCAGGTGGGCTTTCATCGACCGGCGATCCGGAACTGGATGCGCTCCTGCCTTTCGCTGAGCCGTACCGGATTCCCCGATCAACTGCGTTGATGATCAAGCACGCTCAGGCGTCACACGGACGTATCATCGCGATTGGAACCACGGTTGTCCGAGCTCTGGAACATACGGCTGCAATGTTTGACGGCGTCGTGCCACCCGGCGAGCGGTTGGCGACGCAAAGACTTGGTCCGTCAAGCAGGTTACGTGTCGTTGATGCAATTCTCTCGGGTACCCACGAGCGAGGCACCAGTCATTATGAGCTGCTGCGCGCCTTCGTCGATGATGAAACACTTGGCCGTATCGACGAGGAACTGAACGCCCGCGACTATCGCACACACGAGTTTGGCGATTCAGTGTTCCTCGAAAGAGCCGCCAACTGGACGCGCCCCTCGGCCCAGCCATCTGTCGCCGCATGACAGTCAACTTAAGCACTCCGTGAGTTTCCGCGAAAGAGTGTGCTTAGGCGGATTGCTCCCGAATGACGAGCAATCCGAACCTTACACCCCTTCTGCCGATCCCGCAGGGGGCCGAAGTCCGATCGTAGCTATTGACGAGTTGCCGACCATCCGTTCATGATCTCTTCCCACTCGCCGTTCCATGGACGGTAATACGGACTGATGAGGATTGCGACAACTTCCTCACCTCCGTTTCCGTCCAGAGCAGAGCGTTGACACTCACGGAAATTGGCGAGTAGCATCGGCCCACCGAGCTGCGTCATTTGACGCGTGCTTCGTCGCCTTCCCACATGACCGCCCAGGGGAAAGCTGTCGCGCATTGGCGCCTACCGCGAACTCTCTGGAAGGGGAGCTCATGTGCCAGGTCAAACGACGTTCGTTTCTCGGCTTATCCGCCACGATCTGGGGAGGCGGTCTGATTGCGAGTAAAACGGGCTACGGTCTCGTGAGCGGCAGTCAGGACGCGCCGGGCAGCGTACACCACCATGTTCACGCGGTTTCGGTGATGACGGAGACCGCCAACCGCTTTCTGGCCGCGCTCAGCCCGAAGCAGCGGGCTAAGGCAACCTTCCAATTCGGTGACGACGAGCGCATGAACTGGCAGTTTATCCCCAAGGAGCGCAAGGGGCTGGCGTTGGGCGAAATGAGCCCCTACCAGAAACACCTGGCGAGCGCGCTTTTGGCAGCCGGACTGAGCCAGACCGGCTACATTAAGGCTGTCACCATCATGAGCCTGGAAGACGTGCTGAAGGTGCTGGAAAACGATAACGGCGAGCACCGCGATCCGGAGAAATATTACTTCACGGTGTTCGGCACGCCATCCGATACGGGAACCTGGGGCTGGCGCATCGAGGGACATCACCTAAGTCAGAATTACACTGTGGCGAGCGGACAGGTCCTGGATGCGCCGAGCTTCTTCGGCTCCAACCCCGCCGAAGTGCGACAGGGGCTGCGCAAGGGACTGCGGACGTTAGCGGGCGAGGACGACCTGGGCTTCGAGGTGATTCGTGCGTTGGATGAGCCCCAACAGAAGATCGCCATCGTCGATCCGAAGGCATATAGCGATATCCTGACGGCGGCCAGCAGGAAGGCGGCGCTACAAGGGCAGCCCTCGGGGCTTCCGGCAGCGAAGATGAACGCCAGGCAGTTCGACGCGCTGCGCGCACTGGTGGAACTGTACGCGTACAATCTCCCGGATGAACTGGCGGACCGGCGCATGGATCAGATCAACAAGGCCGGGCGCAATGTTTGCTTCGCCTGGGCCGGCGGCATTAAGCCAGGCGACCTGCACTATTACCGCGTACAGACCTCGTCGTTCTTGATCGAATTCGACGACACGCAGGATAACGCAAACCACATCCACTCAGTGTGGCGCGACTTCAACGGCGACTTCGGCGGAGACCCGCTGAGAGCGCATTACGAAGCCAGTCATGGGAACCCTAAGGGGTAGCTTCCATCAGTGCTGCGATATTTATCGCTTCGATGCGATAAATTGTCAGTTCCTTACGGTTAGGAACGCGATTCCATATGTCGCTGTAACGTAGCACCACAGCAAGGAGCACGCTACGTGCATGAAGGTGCGAAACCGATCGCCTCGCCAGATTGCGCAGTCGTAGGCGACGAACTGGGCTAGCAAGCGGCATAACCAGAACGTCGTCATGCCGGCCAGGATCGCGCGGCTCAGGGTATCGGGGCGAAGTAGAGCGTTGGCGCAAAAGAACGATGCCGCGCCACTAAGCACCACGACCAGTCCAATGAAAAAGTTGTGCACGAAAAAGACTCGCCGCGTCAGCAGGGAAACAGCTGCTAACTCCTGTTCCCATCCGAAGAAGCGATTGAAGAAAATGTGGCTCAGGCCTAGCAACATGAGCAGAGTTCCGACAATTTGCAGATGAATGTAGAGAGTCATATCGCCCTCCGCAAGACGTAGACATGCACAAAGGGTGTCATGGAAAGCTCAGTTAGCACTGTCAGGCCCGCGTCGGACGCCGCCTTCCGCCACGCACTTTCCGAGAAGAAGTGTAGAAAGCCGGGACCGAAGGCCAGGAAGTTGTGCCAATCCCGGGAGTGTTCCATCAGTATGAACTCGCCGTCTGGAGTCAAAATGCGTGCGATTTCTCCAAACAATCTCACTCGTTGATCGTGGTGGCGCAACTCGTGTGCCGCAAAGATACAGAAGGCCGCGTCGAACCACTCAACAGGAAAGGCCAACGAGTCGTGCTGCATCGATGAAGAAGGGATCGTATGATGCGTGACCCGGCGCGCCGCCCGTATTGACGTCTCGGTCATTACCAGAGGATCGAAGATGTCTACCACCTGACTGGACGCGTCAGGAAAGATTGCCGTAAGAAGGGCGCTCGTTTCGTCCAAGCCGCAGTGAATGTTAATCCATCGCCGTGGCATCCGACATAGCACCGAGCAAACCCAGTTCAGATCGTAAAGCGGAAAGCGGTCGTAGACATAGTGCGACACCAGCAGCGATGAGGCCAGCCAGAACAGCGCCGGTGCAGTGCCTAGCGCAAGTACTGTGCGGCCTGGCCCCGGCAGAATCGGCAGTGCCAGCAACGCCACACCAATACTTCCCGCTGTGGCGACGTAGAACCGCCAGTTGAATTGCAGGATCTGGACCACGCCTTGATAGGGTCGTCGGGACGGAATAGTGTTCATGCGAGTCGGCTCCCTCTTTGCCATTGATAGGGGACATCCCTCACGTGAAAGGCGTTCGCCAGAATTGGCGAGGTGCCTCGGAATGGTTCGTGATCAAGAAACGTATTCTGCCGCACCTCAACTTCTACGGGCTGGGGATTCCAGCTTTGCCTCATCGCGCGAATGCCGATGATCGACTGGGTTTCCGCCTCATAGTCGAAGGTATAGGGCAGAGGACCCGCAAATCGCCGCGCCTCGGCCAAAGTGCCGAACGGAGACCCGCTTGGTAGAGCCGGTGGACCCCCCGATAGTCGCGCAAACACCTCGAGATCGGCTTCGGACCGCTGGGTCCGAATTGTCCAATGGATTCCGTGGTTGTGTTCCTCAAGAGTCGCTTGGCACAGGTGATAGTTGTAATGTGTCAGCAAATTGCCGGCACAAACCATCCACGGATGATCCGTATCGCTGCGCAGGATTCGTAATCCTCGCTTCGACTGCGTACCCCCAGCCAATCGAGTGAAGATCCGGTAGCCACTAAGAAAGAAATCTCTGCCCATTGCGGCTGGGAGAAAACTAGGGCGCAAATGCTCAGTCTGCACTAAGGCGACGGCCAGAAATGCGTGCCCTCGAAAGGTATCGAGCACCAGGCCCTGAGGGAGCAATGGCTGGAGGGTTTCCGGCGGAAAAGCATAAGTCAACACCAACGAATGACGAAAGAACGCTGATATTGGAATCGGATGACGTTTCAGCAGGTGCAACATGATTTGCCTCCGGGGCAAATTTCTGCAGTGCGACTTACCTCTACAACGCCCCAGAGTAACGAGCGGTCCTGTGGCGCCCAGTTTACAAGAGTGTTCGGGCCGGGTTCCGCGAAGGTACGAGCGACGACGATGGCGTTCGGTGCCGCGGCGTGGTCTATAGCGACTCGCAAGCGACACAGATATTCGGGCGATACTCCGTCGCCAATATTGGACAATGAGAACCCATCGAATGCTGCCGGTGGGCACCATTCCAGAAAATCTGCCGCGTCGGCGCAGACGAATTGAATTGGAAATTCAGGCGCATTCGGTTCTATCGGCGGCCTCGCTAACAGTAGAGACGCCGCATACGGATTGCTTCTGTTGGAATGCGTAGCCCACGTGCGTCGCAGGCGCTGGCGAAGCCGTAGCCCGAAGTCCTGCGGCAGCGATTCAATAAACGGGCTTGCATAGCATATGCCGAGCAGGCGCGGTGCGAGCAGCGTATCCACGGCAGCGCGCCAAGCTTGTGTGTCGAGTCGGCGGTCCCAATATTCGACTTGCTCGTCAGGGTCCGACAGGTTCAGAAAATCTGTCAGCTTTCCGGGGCTCCAGCCGGCGAGCTTCGCCAAATTGCGGCCGAATACCAGCAAACGCTCGGCGATGCCCATTCGCAGCGGTCCGTCCGCGGCTCGAGACTGAGCGTAATCGAGTTGCAGCGGGTTAATGTCTACGGCCGTCACATGGTGTCCAGCCGCGGCGAGAGCCCGGGCCGTGCATCCCGCGCCGGCGATGCAGAAGACGCGGCTTCGTGGCTTAAAGGCTTGCAGTTCGATGCCGGAATCTTCGTACGTTTGCCCGAAGCTCAGTTGGCGCAACTGTGCCTTGAAGGGTCCGTGTCGCCATGGTGTTGCCGCCGTCTCAGGTGTACGCAGCATAACGGCGATCCTCCGAGGCAATCCAAACAAGCACCAGGAAAGCGAAGTTCTGCACGATCATGCCGCCCGGATCGGGAATCAGATGCCAGGCCCAAATCAGTCCGCCGCTATTCATTGCTGCAAGCAGTGCGGTCTGCACAATTGCAGCCTGACGCATCCGCTGTCCTGACAAGACCCACACGGCAAGGCCGCATTCGACCAGACCCAACGTAATCAGCGCGACGCGGACTTCCGCGGCACCAAGGAACGGTACGGTAGAGATCACTGCTTCCTGACGGGGAACGCCACCCAGAACCTTGCACCACAAGCCCTGGTAGAACCAGACCATGGCAATCGAGAGTCGAATCAGTTTGTGGTCAGGCATCGTCCCGTCCTCCTTCCACCAGAGCAATGAGTTCCACGATCTTCGACCGCAGCGGCCTCGCCAGCGCAAAACCGGACAGTTTCAGACTGCTGACCAGAAGCGCCAGACTCTTCTCGCGCAACGCATGGGTCCGCCGTTGACCGGGTGAGCGATCGTAGATCCAGTGCAGGATCAATCCCATTTGGTAGAGCCAGAGTATCTTCGGTAGGAATGGCGCGAGGTCCTCCGGCACCTGAACTCCACCCGACTTGGTGGCGATCGCCCGCGCGAAATACATCTGGTCGCGCTCGCGGATGTGCCGGGTTGCCTCGCTGAAAGGCGACAGACGGTTCTGCGGGTCAGCAGCGTGGCGGAATAGGGCGCCGAGGAAGGATCGGTTCGGCTGGAAGTACTCGAACTTCACCGCCATAATGGCAGCGATGCGCTCTTCGAAGCTGGTTGTACCGGCCAGCACCGCTTCCATTCTGGGCGCCATCGCTTCGATGGCCTGTTCATAGAAGGCCATCACTAAGTCTTCCTTCGATTCGAAATAGTAGTAGGCCGATCCTAGCGAGACGCCCGCTTCGGCGGCGATTCCGCGCATGGTTGTTTGCTCGAACCCCCTGCGGCGGAACAGGTCCAGTGCCACGTCGAGAATGCGGGCGGAGGTAGCCTCAGCCTTCTTGGTCATTGTCGTAGTGGGCGGTATTTTGAACATGTTCAACAATAGAAGTAAAGCAAGGGGCGAAGAGTGTCAAGATATTTTTGAACCCGTTCAATATTGAGCCACCGGTGGATCGACATGCATCCCTCTTCCTCAGCCACCCATCTCGATTCGCAACCCAACTTGGCCTATATCCCCTAAAGCAAACTGTTACTCAGCGGTTTTCGCTGCTGGCGTCGGAAATTGATCAAAGACGCATCTCACTCATTGCGGAGGCTTTAGGTTCGTAGTTGCAGTGGCCCGAAATGCGCGGGAACAATACGGGAACAACTGCCTTCGGGTATAAAACCCGTGTTTTCAAACAGATTCGATTTAAAGAAAGAACCGGAAGAGAATAAGTAGTGTCGTTCTGGTTTCCGTAAATTATTGATTCTAAGTGATGGCCAGAGACGGGATCGAACCGGGGCTGGCCTCGCGTATCAACCAAAACTGTCAGAAGCGACCCCACACTGGCAGATAGAGCAGGGGAGCTTCAGCAATGAAATTACCCCTGCCCGTGCGGTTATTTCAACGACAAGCGGCGCGAGTGCATGTGCACTCCGCCGATGATTCAGCGGTATGTCTCGAAGGTCTCAGGGCCTCTGCTGGACCGGATCGATATCCATATTGAGGTTCCGGCGGTTGAGTACAAGGAGCTTCGCGGCGGCGCGGCTGCGGAGGGCTCGGTAGAGATTCGCGAGCGGGTTCTGGCTGCGAGGAAGCGGCAGCATGAGCGGTTCGGCGAGGCTGCCGAGCGGACGAAGGGCTCGGGCAAGGCGGCTTCGCGGAGGGTGTTTGCGAATGCGCAGATGAATACGCAGCAGATTCGGGCATTCTGCGTGCTGGGAACGGACGCGGAGCGAATGCTGGAGCGGGCGATGCAGCAGCAGGGTCTGAGCGCTCGGGCGCACGACAGGATATTGAAGGTGGCTCGAACGATCGCCGATCTGGAAGGAGCGGAGAACGTCGAGGTGAAGCATATTGCCGAGGCGATTCAGTACAGGACGCTGGACCGGAGTTACTGGGCCTGAACCTCCCCCTCCCCCTTGATTTTGTGCAAGTTGTTTGTTTTGTTTCGTGTGCACGTTTCCAATCGGGCAAAATCTTGGAAACAAAGGGCTTACGGGCAAAATATTGATTTCAGGCAGGTTATTCGACGGGACCCAGTCGATTCCACTTGCGATCTTCCATTCTGAATCTATTTTACGAAATCGCCAATAATTAATCGGCGCTTTCGGGTTGGTTATTTTCTTTTTTGTTTTGTTGTGGTTGGGCTCCTTTTGGCTTCGCAGGGGATTGACAAGTTTAATCCTGCTGACGGTTTTAGGCGAGGCCAGGGTTGCGCTCAGAATGACCGCTGACGGTGGGATACGTCGTGGAATTGGCGGGATCGTGGGTTTGAGATTCTGATTCTGGAATGTTTTCTGGGGTTCCTTCCAAAAATAAGTATTGACCTGAAGGGGTGGACGATTTACTTTTCATAAGTCGAGGCTGTTCCTGTGCAGGCATTTTTGCCTGAAGATACGCGGGGAACGTCCGGCGTCCAGGACTCTCGGAATACCGAGTGTTCTCTCTGCTTCCTTCTGTTGCATACCTGGCGCTGAGTCGCTGACGATACCAGGAGAGACAGGGTTTTGGTGAGACGTGGAGCTCCGAAAGAGCTTCGCGGGATTTGTTTCGTCTGCCTGGATTTCGGGACCAATCAGTTTTGGATTGTGAGATTTACGTGTTTTTGTGGAATCCCTTTTGAGGATTCCGCGTCTAAATAGAAGTGGCGGGGTCAAAGGTAAAAGTACCCGCTGAAGACAGTGGAGCAAAAATTCAGGCGAAGGAGCGCATGGCGCTTTTGGCCGCAAAAATCTGAACAAGGGAGAACATGATGCGCTCAGACCTTATTTTTGGAGCCCTCACACACGTGAAGAACCGTTACGAGCTTTGCCAGTTGGCGTCGAAGGCGACGCGGAAGCTGCACAAGCCGAACACTCGTCTTCAGGACACGACGAACGAGGTGCTCGATCGTTTCAAGGATTCGACGCCGATGGGCGAGAACGGGGCCCCGGTTGAGAAGGTAACCCTGCAGGAGCGCCGCGCGGCTTAACGCGCGGCCATCCGGCCTTAAACTTTAACCCTTAGCCTCTTCCGCAATACCCAAAGCCCATCCTACAATTTCAGAGTCCCCAGGCTTTTCCGCACGACCCCTTCCGTCAAGCAGACCCGCCTCTAAGCTCCAAATATCCCTCCTGAGTAATTCAAGGTAAAGACATGACAATTTCAGAGTTGAAAGAACACAACATCGCCGAACTGGGCAAACTGGCGCGCGGCCTGGATATCGCCGGCACCAGCGGCCTTCGCAAGCAGGACCTGATCTTCAAGATTCTGCAGGCGCAGAGCGAGAAGGAAGGGCACATCTTCGCCGAAGGCGTGCTTGAGATCCTTCCCGACGGCTACGGCTTCCTTCGTTCCCCTGACTACAACTACCTGCCTGGTCCCGATGACATCTATGTTTCACCGTCGCAGATTCGCAAGTTCGACCTGAAGACGGGCGACACGATCTCGGGCAACGTACGGCCTCCGCACGAGGGCGAGAAGTACTTCGCGCTGGTGAAGATCGAGGCGATCAACTTTGAGAGCCCGGAAGAGACGCGCAGCAAGATTCTCTTCGACAACCTGACGCCGCTTTATCCGCAGGAGCGGGTGAAGATGGAGACGGTGCGCGATAACATCTCGGGCCGCGTGATGGATCTGCTGACGCCGATGGGTAAGGGGCAGCGCGGGCTGATCGTCGCTCCTCCGCGTACGGGTAAGACGATGCTGCTGCAGGCGATCGCGAACTCGGTTACGGCGAACCATCCGGAGATCGTGCTGATCGTTCTGCTGATCGATGAGCGTCCGGAAGAAGTGACGGACATGCAGCGGTCGGTGAAGGGCGAGGTGATCTCGTCGACCTTCGATGAGCCGGCGGCGCGTCACGTGCAGGTTGCCGAGATGGTGATCGAGAAGGCGAAGAGGCTGGTCGAGCACAAGCGCGATGTCGTGATTCTGCTGGACTCGATTACGCGACTGGCGCGTGCGTACAACACGATCGTTCCTCCGAGCGGCAAGGTTCTGTCGGGCGGTGTGGATTCGAACGCGCTGCAGCGGCCGAAGCGGTTCTTCGGTGCGGCGCGCAACATCGAAGAGGGCGGCTCGCTGACGATCATTGCTACGGCACTGGTCGATACGGGTTCGAGGATGGACGAGGTGATCTTCGAAGAGTTCAAGGGCACGGGTAACTCTGAAGTCATTCTTGATCGCAAACTTGTTGATAAGCGCGTGTTCCCGGCGATCGATATTCAGCGCTCGGGCACGCGTAAGGAAGAGCTGCTGATCGTGAAGGAAGATCTGCAGAGGATCTGGATTCTGAGGAAGGTTTTGAATCCGTTGTCGCCGGTGGAAGCGATGGAGTTGCTCACCGACAAGCTGGCGAAGACGCGGAACAACTCGGAGTTTCTGCACAATATGAGCTCGATTTAGCGTCGAGCGCAACGAGTGATCACCGGGTCCGGGTGGTGCTGGTTCGGTGATGGGGGCGGTCCCCTTTGGGGCTGCCCCTTTTGTGTCTCTTCCCGCTTAGGGGCTGCGGTGGCGTAAGAAAAATGCAGGTCCTTCGACTTCGCTGCGCTCCGCTCAGGATGACAACTCTTACCAACGGGGCGATCCGCGTTAGCGGAGGCCTCCGGAGGCGATGATGAGTTCGCCGGTGATCCAGCGGGCGTCGTCGGAGGCGAGGAAGACGGCTACGGGGGCGATGTCGGAGGCTTGTCCGGTGCGGCCGAGCGGGGTGTGGGCTTCGCGCTCGCGCTGCCAGTCGCCGCCAATGAAGCCGATGGTGTGGGTGCCTTCGGTTTCGACGAGGCCGGGGTTGATGGAGTTAACGCGGATTTTGCGGGGGCCGAGCTCTTTGGAGAGGACCTGGGTGATGGAGTCGACGGCGGCCTTGGTGGCGGTGTAGATAGCTCCTTTGGGAGGGTGGGTGGCGCTGACGGCGGAGCCGATGTTGATGATGGCGCCGCCCTCGGAGGGGAAGAGCTTGATGGCCTCGCGGGTGGCGAAGAGGAGGCCGAGGACGTTGGTGTTGAACTGGCGGTGATATTCGGCGGCGGTGAACTCGGAGATGGCGGAGAAGCCGTAGACGCCGGCGTTGTTGACGAGGATGTCGAGGCGGCCGAAGGTCTTTTGGGTTTCGGCGAAGAGGCGTTGAACGTCTGCTTCGTTGGAGATGTTGGCCTGGATGGCAATGGCTTTGCCGCCGCTGTTGGTGATGGAGGTGACGACTTTGTCGGCGTCGTGCGCGCTGGAAGCGTAGTTGACGACGACGGAGGCGCCTTCGGTTGCGAATGCGCGGGCGATGCCAGCGCCGATGCCTTTGGAGGCTCCGGTGACGAGGGCGATTTTGCCGGAGAGTCTGCTCATGATGGCTGCTCCTTTTTGTACTGGATGAAAAAGAAAGGCGCAGCTGGTTGGCTGCGCCCGGAGGTGTGTGGAACGTCTTAGCGGAGGCCGCCGGAGGCGACGAGAGTTTCGCCGGTGAGCCATCCGGAGTCGTTGGAGGCGAGGAAGACGGCGAGCGGAGTGATGTCGGCTGGCTGGCCGATGCGCCCGAGCGGGGTCTGGGCTTCGAAGTTCTTCTGGAAGTCGGTGCCGATGAAGCCGGCGGCGTGCACGCCTTCGGTCTCGACCATGCCGGGGTTGATGGAGTTGACGCGGACCTTTTTGGGGCCGAGTTCCTTGGAGAGGACGGCGGTGATGGAGTCGACGGCGCCTTTGGTGGCGGTGTAGACGGAGCTGGTGGGGATGTTGAGCTCGGTCGCGTTAGAACCGATGTTAATGACGCTGCCGCCGTTGTCGCCGAAGAGCTTGAGGGCCTCGCGTGTGGCGAGCAGGGTTCCGAGGACGTTGGTGTTGAAGAGTCGACTGTAGAGCTCGGTCGAGACCTCTTCGATGGGGGCGAACTGATAGACGCCGGCGTTGTTGACGAGAACGTCGAGCTTGCCGAAGGTCTTTTTGGTCTCGGCGAAGATGCGGTTGACGTCGGCTTCTTTGGCGACGTCGCCCTGGACGGCTACAGCTTTGCCGCCGGCTTTGGTGATCTCGGCGACGACTTTGTCAGCGCCTTCTTTGGAGGAGGCGTAGTTGACGACTACGGAGGCGCCCTCTTTGGCGAGTCCCTTGGCGATGTCGGCTCCGATGCCTTTGGATGCTCCGGTGACTACGGCTACTTTTCCTGCGAGCTTGCTCATTTCCCTGACCTCTCTTTGTGTCGATAATTTGACAACTGTCTAATTGATGAGGCAGTGGGGGAAAGGATTCGGAGGAGTGCGGAAAAGAGGCTAGTTCTTTTTTTCGAGATGATTGGAAAGGACTTCGAGGAACTGGGCGAGCCAGGCGGGGTGGGCGGTCCAGGCGGGGCCGGTGACGAGGTTGCCATCGGTGATGGCCTGGGTGCCCGAGAGGGCGACGAAGGTGGCACCGGCGAGCTCGATCTCGGGAGCGCAGGCGGGGTAGGCGTTGAGGCGCTTGCCGGCGATGACGCGGGCGGCGGCAAGGAGTTGGGGGCCGTGGCAGAGGGCGGCGATGGGTTTGTCGGCGCTGTCGAAGTAACGGATGATGTCGAGGACGTGGGGGTTGAGGCGGAGGTACTCGGGGGCGCGGCCGCCGGGGATGACGAGGGCGTCGTAGTCTTCGGGGCGGATGTCGTCGAAGGTGGCGTTGAGGGTGAAGTTGTGGCCGGGCTTTTCGGTGTAGGTCTGGTCGCCTTCGAAGTCGTGGATGGCGGTGCGGATGCGGTCGCCGGACTTCTTGCCAGGGCAGACGACGTGGACAGTGTGGCCGACCATCTGGAGGGCCTGAAAGGGGACCATGATCTCGTAGTCTTCGACGAAGTCGCCGGCGATGAGAAGGAGCTTTGCGGGTTTCATTGGTTTGTTCCTTTTGTATTGGGATTAGTGGCTGGAGAAATGCAGGTCCCTTCGACTACGCTCAGGGCTAGGCTTTTCGACTCCGCTGCGCTCGCTCAGGATGACAATTCTTTGGCAATGCAGGTCCTTCGACTGCGGCGGCTGAGCTGCCTTCAGAGTTTATCGGGTTGCTGTGAAGAGATTATTCACAGTTGCACGTCCGGTGATGGATTGGTGGCATGGAGCCATCGAGGGATGGGATGCAGTGTCCGTGGGGATCGACTTGAGGATTACCGAGTTTGGCGGCGATGCGCTTTTCGAAGCTTTCGGAGATGAAGTGTTCGAGGCGCTCGGCTTCATCGTGAAGCTCCTCGATGGGGTAGTTCAGCACTTCGTAGAGAAATGTTTCGATGAGCCGCACCGCCGTGATCGTGGGATTTCCAGCATGGCTGGCGGCCCAGAGCGGAGCTTCTGCTGCGCTCTCAGGGATGGTGATGGACGGTACGGGAGCGGCCGTGCCTGGAGCAATGGTGACTGCAACGTATCTGAGCAGTCAGGCGGAACGCAGTGCGACGACTGGTGTGGATGGCGGGTTTCTGTTTCTGCAGTTGAATGGGGGCACCTACAGGGTTCAGGTGCAGGCGCCGGAAGACGGGCCGGCGCAACCAGTTCAACGTCGGCTTCGAGACGCAGGTGTCGAAGCTGCTCTCGTTCAGCGGGGAGTATCTGTGGAAGTTTACCTACGGGGCGTACGACTTTGATGTTCTGCTGAACAGCCCGCTGACGTTTCCGACGCAGTTCAGAAAATCGAAGATCGATGGCGCGTTGTTCCGTGCCACGGTGGCGCCGACGCATGGCTTCGCCGGGTATGTGACGGTAAGTCATGTGCGTTCGCGGCTCTTCGGGCCGGAGACGGGAGGGGTGAGCTTCAGCCCACCGTACAGCATTGCGCGTCCGGACCACGATCAAGGCCTGGCGATGAATCTGTACACGCGGTATCAGATCGGGCATCGCGGGCCCGTGGGTGGGGTCTCGTACCGCTACGATGGCGGACTGGTTGCTGTGGCGGTACCGGACATGGCGACGGCGCTGCGCCTGACCGGGGATGAACAGGGGCAGATGGGGCTTCACTGCGATGAGACCTTTGCCACGGTGTCGCAGCCGATACGTTCATGCTCGGGGACGCTGGGGGCTACGCGGGTTCGCATTCCGCGGGCGGGGACGGAGAACGATGACCGGAACCCTCCGCGCATCGCAGTGAGGAACACGACAAATCTCTCGATCGGCCAGGACGATCTCTTTCGCCATGAGGAGCAGAGTCTGAGTCTCCGATTCGACATGGTGAATGTGGGAGATGTGGATGGGCTTTACAACTTTCTCTCCACGTTTTCGGGGACGCATTTTGTGAGTCCGCGGAGCTTTACCGGGCAGATGCGTTACGCGTTCTAGCTGTTCGCGTGGGGGTGGTGGGCTTAGTAGCCGTTGGCGATGAGGTACTGCTCGGTGAGGGTGAAGGTTGCGGGTCTTTCGGCGCGGGCTTCGGCGTACTTGCCGAGGACGTCGACCTCGATGTTGAGTGGGGCGCCGGGGGAGAGGGTGCGGAGGCTGGTGGCGGCCCAGGTGTGGGGGATGATGGCGACCTCGACCTCGTTGCCGCGAATGGCGGCGACGGTGAGGGAGATGCCTTCGATGGTGATGGAGCCTTTTTCGACGACGTAGCGGGTGAGGGAGTCGGGGATGGTGAGGCGGAGGCGATAGTCGGTGGGCTCGGTGCCGGGGGTGTTGGGTTCGAGTGCGATGAGGGTGGCGGTGGAATCGACGTGGCCCTGGACGACGTGGCCGCCGAGGGGGGAGCCGGCGGGGGTGGGAAGCTCGAGGTTGACGGTAGCGTCGGGACGGAGGCGGGAGAGGGTGGTGCGGGCGATGGTCTCGGCGGCGAGGTCGGCGGAGAAGCGCGGAGGGAAGGCGTTGGGCTCGATGTCGAGGGCGGTGAGGCAGACTCCGGAGACTGCGATGGAGTCGCCGGTGGAGAGGCGGCGGACGAGGGATGATGGCGCGCCGATGGTGATGCGGGTGACTCCGGCGGTGGGGGTGAGGCAGAGGACGGTTCCGGTAGTTTCGATGAGTCCGGTGAACATGAGGATAGGGTACAGGAAGATGTCCGACTCTCTTAGGTCCCTGGACTGATGCTTGGACAATGGTTGACTGTGTACGCCGAATGCCTTTGCGGCAGGGGCTGTATACGTGAGACGACACCTGCGGATAGGAGGCCGCGGAATAACTGACTGATTCAAAAGCGGATGTGTTCGGGCGAGGAATGGCTCTCCGGTTGCTAAATCAGATTGCACAAAACATCGGCACGAGGTAAATCTGCGGCACCAGAGGGTCAGGGAGGACTTTGTTCGCCTGTTTGTTGGATCCGGGCGAGCCCTGTGGATGACGCGAATGGGCCCCGTTCCGACTGTTGGAATGCCAGGAGAACTACATGCTTGCTCGGCTTTGTGTTCGAGGACTTTTCCTCCTCTGCCTTGGTTCTACTCTCATCGGCTGCAATAACTCGGGGCTGGATTCGGTTCAGGTTTCGCCGGCGAGCCTGTCTCTGACGGTCGGTCAGACTGCGCAGCTTAAGGCGATGGGAACCTTCGGCAACGCGAAACATCTTTCGACACAGGACATCACCGGGGGCGTGACCTGGAGCTCGAGCGTTCCTGCCGTGGCTACGGTCAGTTCTTCCGGTATGGTGACGGCTGTGGGAGCGGGCACAACAACGATTACGGCCAGCACGACAGCGTACAACGGTCCGGTCAACTCCACCGCAGACCTCACCGTTACAGGATCGGCCGGAGGCACAAATGGGGGAAGCGGAGGAAGCATCCTTTCGCTCACCATCATTCCAAGCGGAATTGTCTTTGGCAGTAAAGGGGACAGCGGGCAGTTCCTGGCGATTGGAACATTCTCGACCGCGCCCACCGTGAGGGATCTGACCAACTCGGTCACCTGGTTTACTTCCGAACCGAATAAATTCCCGGTCACCACCAACAACAGCGGGGCGCCGGGCGGCGGCACACAAAACGGCGGTGTTGTCAGTGCTTACGAAGCAAGTGTAGGCAACGTAGGCGCCGTGATCACTGCGAAAGCAACCGACACGAATGGATCGATAGCCACCGCTACGGCAAACGTCGGCTGCCCTCTGGTCTTACCTGATCCGACCGCCCATCCGCCAGTACCAGGCTCTTGCTTTCAGAATGTCCCACAACTCCTTACGACGCTGACTGTGTACAACGAAGGGTTGAATACCACGAACTGGCTGGTAACTGCTCCATCAGCCACTTGCGATCCGGCCGTTCCGGCGACCTGCACTCCGGTTCTCACTTGCGGCCCCGCCGCTGGAGCTGGCAAGTCAGTCTGCACGGCGACTTATCCCCTGGGGAGCACTGTGACTTTGACTGCCCCTGCACAAACCGGAGTCAGGTTCGGTGGATGGTCCTCCAACTGCTATAACGTTGCGCCTGTCACACAAACCGGGCCCAACACTTGCACGGTCAACTTGTTGACGACCGACGCTACCGTAGGAGCGATCTTCAACTAAGCGCAACCATGCCAGAAACGGCCGCGCTTTGGGGCGGCTTTCTCGGCGGTCTCATGCGGGCACGCGCAAGGGGCGGTCTTCCGAGGGATTGGATTCGCAGATTGTTTCCTGCTCGTGAAATTGACACACATCCGCGATTACCCTTACCCCTGCCAACGCGGAGCTGGTTCCATAATCCTGCGCGCTCTTCGCAACGGTGTTTCGTGGGTCAGGCTTGAGGCCAGGGCTCGCGGAGGTAGCCGGTGACGCGGGCGTCGGGGTCGACGAGTTCGCGGGTGACGTGGTGGAGGGTCTGCTCGAATTGATAGGGGGAGGCGATGCCGTGGGCGAAGGGGATGCCCTGCTCGCCGATCTCGATCTGGGAGTAGAAGAGGACGGCTTTGTCGACGAGGTTCTGGCGGAGGAAGGCACCGTTGAGATGGCAGCCGGATTCGAGGAGGACGCTGAGGATGTTGCGCTCGGCGAGGGTGGCGAGCGCGGCGGGAAGGGAGAGGCGTCCGGCGTGCTCGGGGATGGTTTCGACATCGACGTTGCGGGATACGAGGGTGGCGATGCGGTGGGTGGGGGCGGCGGTGCTGGTGAGGACGAGGAGATCGGAGCCGTGGGCGGGCGAGGTGGCTGCGGAGCGGACGAGGTAGGAGTTGAGCGGGATGCGGAGGTGAGTGTCGAGGACGACGCGCAGGAGCGGCCGGCGGCGAGGCTCGCCGTTGGGGCCGACGACGTTGCTGCGGTCGGTGAGCTTGGGGTCGTCGGCGAGGACGGTGCCGATGCCGGTGAGGATGGCGTCGGCGGCGTGGCGGAGGAGGTGGACCTCGCGCCGCGCGGCGAGGCCGGTGATCCAGAAGGGTTCGCCGGAGAAGCGTGAGGCGGGCGGAGGGGCGAGGCGTCCGTCGAGGGAGAGCGCGGCCTTGAGGGTGACGAAGGGGTTGCGGGTGGAGATGAAGTGAGCGAAGGCCTCGTTGAGTTCGCGGGCCTGCTGCTGGAGGACGCCGGTGGTGACGTCGATGCCGGCGGCGCGGAGCTTTTCGATGCCGCGTCCGCTGACGAGGGGGTTGGGATCGCAGGTGGCGACGACGACTCGGGAGACGCCGGCGGCGATGAGGGCGTCGGCGCAGGGGCCGGTGCGGCCGTGATGGCTGCAGGGCTCGAGGGTGACGTAGGCGGTGGCGCACTGCGTGGAGATGCCGCGTGAGGCGGCCTGCTTGAGGGCGACGATCTCGGCGTGGTCGTAGAGGTCATAGAGGTGGGCGCCTTCGCCGAGGACCTCGCCGTCGCGGACGAGGACGCAGCCGACCTGGGGGTTGGGGCTGGTGAGCGCGGTGGTGGCGGCGGCGAGGGAGAGAGCGCGCTGCATGTAGAACTCGTCCTGTGCAGGCGACGACATATTCTTACAGGATAGCGCGTGGAGAACGTGACGGCGCATCGAGAGGGAAGGAAGCAAAAAGAAGCCCTGGGGGGCCGGGGCTTGTTTGACCGCGTTCGTTTGTGGACGGCGTGGTCAGAACTGGAACTTGGCCCAGAGGCGGAAGTGCTGGAAGTTGGCCTCGCGGGCGTTGGAGACGTTCTGGTACCCGGGGAGTCCGACCTGGGTGACGTTGTTCGTGAAGTAGGTGACGTTGTTATGGTTGCCGAGCTGCTGGGCTTCGCCGCGGAAGAGAAGGGCGCTGCCTTCGAGGTGGGTGAAGGGCGTGGGGATGGCCTTCTCGAGGGCTACGTTCCAGTACTGCTGTCCGGCGTTGGCGTAGCTGTTGCGGCCGATCTCCTGGCGGAGCATGGCGGCTCCGTTGGTGGCGTTGGGGACGAGGAAGTGTACGTCACCGGCGTTGACCGGCCTGAGCGTTCTGCTGCTGTTGTAAGTGGCCTGATCGTAGTAGACGTTGGTGATTCCACCCTGGGCCCTGAGGTAGCTTCCATCGATGCCGACGGTGTTGGCTGGGGCGGATTTGTTGGAGAGGACGGGGCGGTCGTTGGTGGTGCTGCCGTCGCCGTTGATGTCGAAGCCGCTGGTGTTGTAGCTGGTGTAGAGGCCGGAGTAGAGCTGGGTCTGTCCGGAGATGGTGAAGTTGCGAGTGAAGGCGCCGAGCAGGATGTTGGCGAAGGTGTTATCGGAGCGTAATCCGGTGGGCTTGTAGGAGTAGGTGATGACGACGATGTTGCGGCGATCGAAGGCGGAGGCACCCCAGTCCTGGCCAAGGCCGTTGCCGGCGAGGTTGGCGGAGTATTGGGTTGGCGAGGCGAAGGTGGTGTAGACCTCGGAGGTGTCGTCGAGGAGCTTGCCGTAGGTGTAGGCGAAGCGGAAGAAGAGGCCTCGGGAGAAGGCGCGATCGAGCTGCAGTTGGAGGGAGTGGTACTGGGAGTCGCCACGATTGTCGCGGACGTTGATGACGCCGCGGGAGGGATCGATGCGGGAGGCGCCGACGAAGTAGTTCAACTGGCGGGCGGTGTAGAGTTTCTGGCCGCGTGAGGCGACGTAGTTGACGGCGCCCTTGATCTGGTAGGGGAGAGCTCGTTCGACGCCGAAGTTGTACTGATAGGTGAGCGGATTGACGAGGGTGTTGACGGCGCTCGTGACGGCTGAGGCGGGAGTGAGGTTGGGTGTGATGGAGCCGATGAGGTTGGAAGAGTTGGGCAGCCCACCTGGTGCCGTGGAAGTGAGATTTCCTGAGGGGGCGACAGGAGACGCCTGCGCGGAGTTGACGAGGATGTTGGTGAAGAAGGGATCGTAGAAGATTCCGATGCCGCCGTGAACGACGGTCTTGCCATCGGCGAGGAAGCCCATGCGCGGAACCCAGGCGAATCCGATGCGGGGGGCGATGTTGTTGGTATCCTCATTCACCTTGATGTAGGCGTTGATGGGGCCGTAGGGGTTGTTGATGTCGATGGCCGGGTAGGTGAGTGAGTTGAGCGGATTGGTGAGGTAGTCGTAGCGCAGGCCGAGGTTGAGGGTGAAATCGGGCGAGAGCTTGACGTCGTCCTGGGCGAAGGCTGCGATCTTCCAGATGTGTGGATCAGCGCGGGTGGGGCCGAAGGTCTTGGTGGCGGTGCCTGAGGTTCCGAGCTGGTTCTTGAGGAAGTTGTCCATGGAGTTGAGGCCGCCGCCGGCGGTGTAGGTGAGCCTGCCGAGCGCGTTCTGGGCGATGAGATCGATCTCGATGAGGCGCCCGACGTCGGCTCCGATACGGAAGGAGTGACGGCCGCGGGTGTAACCGACGGTGTCCTGGAACTGGTAGAGCTCTTCGATGCGGCCCTGGGGCATGTTCTGGGAGACACCGAAGGCGAGTGGGCTTCCGGTTCCGCTGCCGCCGAGGCCGGTGCCGTTGAAAATGATGTTGTAGAGCTGAGAGAGAGGATTGGCGACGGTCTCAGGGGTTCCGGCGAACTGGGCGTTGATGCGTGTCTCGGAGGCACGGAATTCGTTGAGGAGGTTGGGAGTGAAGACGTGGGTCCAGGTTCCGCCACCGAGTTCGGAGACTCCGAAGTTCTGCGCGTCGAAGCCGGGAAGCGTGGTCTCGTTGAGTGGGAAGTAGGGCGAGAGCGAGTTGCGGTCGTGAATGTAGCGGACCATGAAGGTGTCGCGCGAGCTAAGGGTGAAGTCGACGCGGTACATCCACTGGGTGTCGGGGTTCAGCTGGGGGACGGACTTGCGCAGGAAGGTTCCGGTGGTGATGGCGCAGCCGCCGGTGCATCCGGGCATGGAGCTGACGGAGAGCGATTCGACCTGTCCGGAGATGGGGGTGAACAGGTTGGTGTCGAGATAGGAGCCGTTGTCCAGGTAGCTGAGGTAGAGATTGGCCTGCGCGTTTCCGGCGGCAGCGAGATTCTTGAGGTTGTTGAAGCCGGCGGCGTCGGGGAACTCGACGGGGTTGGAGGGTTGGGTTCCGCCGTAGTAGCGCTGCCAGGTTCCGCCACCGAAGGCGAAGAGCTTGTCTTTGAGGATGGGGCCGCCGATGGTGAAGCCGTACTGGTGGGTGTTGTAGCGCGCCTTGGGGACGGTTTCTCCGGGCGGGATGGGCTTGGCGCGGCGGGACTGGCCGTCGATGGAGTCGAGGCCGGATCCGGTGTAGATCTCGTGCACGCTGCCGTGGAAGCGGTTGGTTCCGTGCTGGGTGATCTGGTTGATGACGGCTCCGCCGGCGCGTCCGTACTCGGCGCTGGAGTCGTTGAGCAGCACGGTGACATTGGAGAAGAAGTCGGGCAGGATGGGCTGAATGGCTTCGCCGCCGAGGGCGACGTCATTGATGTCCTGACTGTCGATCATGAAGTTGTTGGCGCGCGGGCGGGCTCCGTTGACGGTGAGCTTGACGGCACCGTTGCCGCCGATGCCGCCGAGGTTCTGCACGGTGGCGTACTGGCGGGTGACGCCGGGCATCTCGCTGGTGAGGTCAGCGGGATTGAGCGAAAATATGGGGACCTGGTTGAGCTCCTGCTTGGAGATGGTTCCGGAGAGCTGGCCGTTTTCGGTGTTGATGGCGTTGCTCTGCGCCTCGACGGTGATGGATGCGGTGGCTTCGCCGACGGTAAGGGTGGCGTCGTAGGTGGTGACGACGGAGGGGAGAACCCTGATGTGCTGCACGTCGACGGGGGAGAAGCCGGGTTGGGTGACGTGGATGCGATAGTTGCCGGGATTGATGGCCTCGGCGCGGTAGGCACCGGCCTCGGAGCTGCTGACGGTGCGGGTCTCTGCGGTGTCCTCGTTGGTGATGACGATGGTGGCATTGGGGAGCACGGCGCCGGAGGCGTCGCGAATGACGCCTGCGAGGATGCCTTTGCTGGTCTGTGCGTGAGTGCGGCACGGAGTGGCTGCGACGATGCAGAAGAAGAGTAGAAGAAGTGTGAGCCAGACGGGGGCTGAACGGTGACGTCTGGGGCCAAGGACTAAGTGTGTGGACGTAGTCATATGGTTCTCCCTCTCGAATGCGTGTTCCTCGGGGATGGCCTGAGGGCGGCGGGAGAGATCGGCACGGACGGCGAGACGACGATTGGTTGCGGATGGATTGCCCCCGCAAGACTACGTTGTCTGCATGTGAGGTCACATGACTCCCGATGTCAACCCATGTATGCGCTGTACAGGCACGGTGAAGGCCGAAGGGGAGTAAAGGGCGCCAATGTGTGACGAGTGACAGATTTGTGTGATGAGATGCAGCGGAGATGGACTCGGGATGCGGAAAGGACACGGAACGGAGCGTGCCGAGGCTGGCGACCTCCTGAATCATGGAGGCGGAAGGGTTGCGTGATTTGTGCGACGGATTGTGGGACGAGATGCGTTTGGCTGTGACAGACAGCCAGAAATGTCGGGTGAATGGTTGGGAATGAGGGACGGCTGTGAAGCGGGCGATATGGTTTTCGGAATTGGAGGAGGGATGGAAATCCAAGAGTTGGTTGCTGCCCCAGGAGGACAGGGCCGGGATGGATCCTCACTCTCGCGAGCGTGTGTGTGTGTGTGGAAGTGGTGAAAAAGGCTGGCTTAGGCGACGAGGGAGTCGATGAAGGCAGTGCTGTCGAAGGGGATCAGGTCATCGATTTTTTCACCGATGCCGGCGTAGAGAACGGGTAGTTTGAGCTCGGTGGCGATGGCGAGGACGATGCCTCCCTTGGCGGTGCCGTCGAGTTTGGTGAGGACGATTCCGGTGACGCGGGCGGCCTCGGTGAAGAGGCGCGCCTGCTGCAGGCCGTTTTGGCCGGTGGTGGCGTCCATGACGAGAAAGGTCTGGTGCGGCGCGCCGGGAACGAGCTTCTCGGCGGTGCGGCGCATCTTATCGAGCTCCTTCATGAGGTCGGTCTTGGTGTGGAGGCGGCCTGCGGTGTCGGCGATCATGACGTCGGTCGAGCGAGCTTTGGCGGCGGTGAGCGCGTCGTAGAGCGCGGCGGAGGGGTCGCCTCCCTGCTTTGTCTTGATGAGGGGGACGTCGGAGCGCTGCGCCCAGACCTCAAGCTGCTCGATGGCGGCGGCGCGGAAGGTGTCGGCGGCGCAGAGCAGGACGCTGCGGCCCTGCGACCTGTAGAGGTTGGCGAGCTTGCCGGTGGTGGTGGTCTTGCCGGTGCCGTTGACGCCGACCATGAGGATGACCTCGGGCGGAGTGGCGGGGTGCTGAATGGGGCGGGCGGATGATCTTCCGGAAGCCGATTCCGGCTGGACGTTATCGAGGATCTGCTTGAGCTCGGCCTTGAGGAGCTCTTTGAGCTGGGCACCGCTCTCGATGCCGGTGCGGAGGGCGCGCTGGCGGAGGTTCTCCATGATGATGGCGGTGGTGGCAGAGCCGATGTCGGCGGCGAGGAGACGCGGCTCGAGAGCGTCGAGCGAGGCCTGGTCGACCTCGCGGGTGAGCGCGATGACGGAGCTTATGGATTCGGAGAGCGATTCGCGGGTGCGGGTGACCGCCTGCCTCATGCGGTCGAAGAGGCCACGTTTCTGCTCTCCCGGTTCGGCGGCGGTGGTGTCGGGCTTTTCGGGTTCGGTGGGGCGTTTGCCGAAGAGTGAAGAGAAGACCATGCTCGGTCTAGTTTATCGGATGGGCCGATTGGTATGATGACAGCGAGGCATGCGACCATGGCGACATCGACGCTGGTTCCCCTGAAGGAGTATCTGGAGACGAGCTATCGGCCGGACCGCGACTGGATCGACGGGGAGCTGAGGGAACGGAACCTGGGTGAGGGGCAACACGCCAGCGTGCAGAAGTTTTTGATCCTGTTCTTGGGGAACCGCGAGAAGGACTGGGGATTCGCGTGCTTCCCGAGCAGAGGGTTCAGACGTCGGAGAACCACTAGCGGATTCCGGATGTTTGCGTGGTGCGGGCGAGCGATCCGTTTGAACAGATTGTGCATAGCGTGCCACTCGTGTGCATCGAGATACTCTCGCGCGAAGACCGGATGAGCGAGATGCAGGAGAGGGTGGACGATTATCTGGACATGGGCGTGAGGGTGGTGTGGCTGATCGATCCTCGGCGGAGGAAGGCTTATTCAGCCGATTTTAAGGGGCTGCATGAGGTAATAGGGCCGCTGCGGGTTCCGAACACGCTGATCGAGGTGCCTATCTCGGAGGCATTTCGGGAGCTGAACGAGCTGGAAGGCCTGGCCTAACCGGCGAGTGGAACCGCGACGGTCAAGCTCGGTGTTGGATAGTTACTCTGGTCCTCCGGCACAATCTCCTGTCCTCTGTGGCCGATCACCAGAACTGTTGCAAGGATAATCAGGACCAGAGCGATTGCTGCAGCGACGACGACGGGGAGAAACCGTGAGTAGTTCGGTCGTTGCTCGGGATCACCGCGAATTGATTTCATCAGGCTGACCATGCATCGTTAGATGCGGTATGCATGGCGAAGGTGGGGTGCGCTACTCGTCGCGGCCTGGGCGGGACATCAGCTCGCGGATGGCGTCGCTGGGTCTGCGATTGTGGTGAAGGATGGCGTCGACCTGCTCGGTGATAGGCATCTCGACGCCGTAGCGCGCGGCGAGGCCGAGTGCTGCATGGGTGGAGCGGACTCCTTCGGCGACCTTTCCTCCCATGCCGGCGAGGATGTCGTCGAGCTGTCGGCCGCGGCCTAGCTCGATTCCGACGGAGCGGTTGCGTGAGAGCGAGCCGGTGCAGGTGAGGACGAGATCGCCGATGCCGGAGAGGCCGGCGAGGGTCTGGCGGCGGCCTCCGCAGGCGACGGCGAGACGGGTCATCTCGGCGATGCCGCGGGTGATGAGGGCGGCGGCGGAGTTGTGGCCGAGGTTGAGGCCGTGGACGACTCCGGCGGCGAGGGCGATGACGTTCTTGAGCGCTCCGCCCAACTCGACGCCGGTGACGTCGTCGTTGGTGTAGACGCGCAGGGAGGGAGAGGAGAAGTCGCGCTGGATGGTCTGGGCGAGGCGCGGATCGTGCGCGGCGGCGACGATCGCGGTGGGGATGCCGGCGGCGACCTCCTGGGCAAAGGTTGGGCCCGAAAGCACGGCGCAGGGGGTCTCGGTGATGGAGGCGACGACCTGAGTCATGCGGAGGAAGGTGCTCTCCTCGATTCCTTTGGAGGCGGAGAGGATGATCTGGTTGCGCGTGAGCAGCGGGGCGATGTGCGAGATGATGCCGCGCAGATGTTGCGAGGGAGTGGCGCAGAGCAGGATGTCAGCTTCGAAGATGGCGGCGGGAAGGTCGCTGGTGACGTGGATTCCGGCAGGCAGGGTGAAGCCGGGGAGATAGGGAAGGTTTTCGCCGGCGACGTGGAGCTGCTCGGCGAGCGCGGGCGAATGCGACCAGAGGCAGAGCTGATGGCCTCCGCGGCGGGCGAGCGAGAGGGCGAGGGCGGTGCCCCAGGCACCGGCGCCGAGGATGCTGATACGACTCAAGCAGCTACCCTGGGAGCGCCGAAGCGGTGTTCTGTGCCCGCGAGGAGACGGCGGATGTTCTGGTGGTGCTTGAGGATGACGATGAGCGGGATGAGGATGTAGCCGGCGACGACGATCGGCGTTCGCGCGGGGGCGTGCGGGAGAGCGAAGAACGGGAAGACCGCTGCGGCCACAATGGAGGCGAGCGAGACGTATCGGGTGAAGAAGACGATGACGAGGAAGACAGCCAGCAGGTAGAGGACGGTGGTGATGGGCACGAGAGCGAAGAAGACGCCGAGCGCGGTGGCGACGCCTTTGCCTCCGCGGAAGCCGAGCCAGATTGGAAAGACGTGACCGAGGACAGCTGCCAGCGCGGAGCAGACGGCGATGTCATATGCCTGTGGGAAGCCGTAAGGAGCGGCGATATGTTGCGCGATGACAACGGCGGCGAATCCCTTGAGCGCATCGAGGATGAGGGTGAGGATTCCAAGGCCTTTGGCTCCGGAGCGCGCGACGTTGGTGGCTCCGATGTTGCCGCTGCCGGTGGCGCGGATGTCCTGCTTGCGAAAGATGCGAACGAGGAGATAGCCGAAGGGAATCGAACCGAGGAGGTAGGCAAGCGGAATGGAGAGAAGCCAGGGGGTCATGGGGAGCGTCCCGAACGTTGAGTTTATCAAGAGCTTGCAGTCGAGCGTAAGGCGTTGAGCGGCATGGTGTGGAGAGATCAGAGACGGTCGGCTTCGAGTAGCGTGCGGCGGATGAGCTCGAGCGCATGCTGCGTGGCCCACCAGCGGATGCGGTCGCGGTCTCCTGGCAGATGGAGTTCCTTGACGATGGTCTCCTTTGCATCAGCAAGGGCAATGTAGACGAGGCCGATGGGTTTTTCGGCGTCGGGGCCGGTGCCGGGTGTGGGGCCGGCGATGCCGGTGATGGCGATGCCGAGCGAGGCTCCGGTGCGTGTGCGGATGCCTTCGGCGAGCGCGCGGGCGACGGGTTCGCTGACCGGGCCGGATGTGGCGACGAGTTCGGCGGGGACGCCGGCGAACTCGGTCTTGAGCGCGTCGTTGTAGACGACGGCTCCGCCGAGGAAGTAGCGCGAGCTTCCGGGAACGGCGGTAAGTCGCGAGGCGAGCAGTCCGCCGGTGGCGCTCTCGGCCGCGGCCAGGGTGAGATGGCGGAGGCCAAGCATGAGGAGAACGACCTCTTCGAGGCTCTCGTTCTGCGAGGAGAAGATGGCGTCTTCCATCTCGGCCTCGATGCGGCTGGCGAGCTCGTTGACGCGGGCCTGGGCCTCGGCGAGCGTGGCTTTGGCGGCGACGAAGTGAAGCTGAATCTCTCCGTGGCCGGCGAGGATGGTGGTCTCGACGTCGGTGTACTCGCGGTAGATGGGAGCGGTGCGCGCGTCGACGTGCGATTCGGGGATGAGCGGCATGCGGAGGACGCGACGGGCGATGTATCGCGGGGGAAGGGTGGCGGCGAGCAGCGGTTTGACGGCCTGCTCGAAGAGCGGCTTGAGCTCGTCGGGAGGCCCGGGCAGAAGGATGACGATCTTGCGAAAGCCGTCGACGGATGTGTCGACAAACTGGCCGGGTGCGCTGCCTTTGGGGTTCACGAGGACGGTGGCGCCGTCGAGGATGTCGGCCTGTTTGGCGTTGTTGGGCGGCATCACCATCTGGCGCGCGGCGAAACGTTTGTACAGCGAGGTGAGGATGGCGGGGTCGCGGCGCAGCGAGATGCCGAGCGCGGCGGCGGCGGCCTCGCGGGTGAGGTCGTCCTCGGTGGGGCCGAGGCCTCCGGAGAAGAGGACGATGTCGGCGCGGGAGAGCGCAGTGCGAGCAGATGCGGTGAGGTGCTCGAGGTTATCGCCGACGATGGTCTTGAAGGCGACCTGGACGCCGAGATCGTTGAGCTGCGCGGTGAGAAAGAGCCCGTTGGTGTCCTGCCGGTGCGGGGTGAGCATCTCCGAGCCGGCTGCGATGATTTCGGCGATCATGGTTGGCGGTTGGTGTCCTTGCGGGTGCGAGCGGGCTTGAGGTACGAGGCGTCGATGTGAAGCCTCCTGGTCCATGATAGAGAGTTTTGTCTCGTGGGGACGCTGATTCTGTCAGGAAAGCTTTGTCGCTACGCGGCGAAAGGTGAGGTTGATGCGGAAGGGGCCAGTGAGCGGATGTGTGCTGGCGGCGATGGGAGCGACGCCGTGATAGATGAGGCGCGCGGGGCCTCCCCAGACGAGCGTGTCGCCGTGCTCGATGCGGATGCGTCGCGGGGTGTCGGTGCGTCGGAGTGTGCCGAGGAGGAAGGTTGCGGGAAGGCCGAGGGAGACCGAGACGATGGGGTGGGTGTAGTCCTGCTCGTTCTTGTCCTGATGGAGGGAGAGACGCGTGCCCGGAGCGTAGCGATTAATGAGGCAGGCGTTGGGGGTGAAACGGGGGAATGCGGCCGTGGCTGCGGCGCGCTGGGCGAGGTGAAGGAGTGGGGCGGGCATCGGCGGCCACGGCTTGCCTGTGAGCGGGTCGTGCGCGGTGTAGCGATAGCCGGTCCGATCGGTGATCCAGCCGAGGTCTCCGCAGTTGGTCATGGCAACAGACATGGTGTGGCCGCTGGGGACGACCATGTTGCGGAAGCGCGAGTCCGCAACGACGGTGGCGATGGCGTCGAGAAGCGCGGGTGCCTCTTCGCGGCAGAAGGCGCGGAGGAGAGTGACGCCTTCGGCGAGAGTCTCGATGGAGGGCTGGGCTTCGCCGGTGAAGAGGGAGTTGCTATCGGGCATCATGGAAGATGACTCCTAAGGTGAAGCGCTGGACTGACCGAACGAGTAAGTAAGGGGCGCCGCGTCCTTCAGCTTCCAAGGACAGCCTCCGATGACCGCAGCCAACGGGAGACATCGGGGCGATGGGCAGATTTGGTAATCCCTTTGTTTCCGGAAGCGTCAAGCCATCGCGAGAAATTCCAGCAAAGAAAATCAGGTTTTCTTCAAGGAAAATCAGGTTTTTTCCAAGACTTCGCGTAGCATGTGCGGGAGTATGGGCTCACGCAATGTTTGCAGTCTACAGGTGAACTTCATTAATCCGGGCCGGGTCACAGAAAAATCAAATAACAAGGAGAACGATCAATGAGATATCGCATCTTGTTAGGTGTCCTGTGCTGTTTCCTGTTTTTGAACCCAGCTATTGCGCAATTTCCTTCTATTGCGCAATTTCCTCAAAGCACCTTCGGGCAGTCCATCGAAGGAACCTGGATTTCCCAACTGACCGACTCATCGGGTCACGTCAGCCTATTCGAAGTCGGAACCTTCTCGCCGGACGGCTCCTATACCGGCGCCAACGTCAATGGTTTGCACTCGACCCATATGGGAGTCTGGCGGCGCATCGGGCACCGGAAGTTCACCATGACAGTTATGTTCTTCACCCACGATGCGCAGGGAACGTTCAACGGCATCATTAGAGCACGTATCTCGGTGACACTGGCTGAGGACCGAAACTCCTACGACTCGGTAGCCGAGCGGACCGTGATGGATACTTCGGGCAATGTTCTGTCCGTAACTCCAGGCATCGTGGGGCACGCCGTTCGGATGGAATTGCTTCCGCCGCCGGAGTAAATGCGTTTTGAATCGGATCCCTCGCTCGGGCGTGGCCGAGGCGTTCACGCCCGACAGCACCTTGACCCAACCCCAAAAAAAGTAAGCCGCTATACCCCGCTGGTTTGTCCCGAAGTGTTGCGCTAAACGAAGAAGCTGCTTTCTTGGAGAGAAGCAGCTTCTTCGTGCAGGACGGGTTGCAGTTAGACCGTGGGGGCCCAGCCCTTCTCGTACTCGCGTCCCCAGTGCTTCATCGCCTCGTCGTCATTGAGAACGTGGCCGCTCTTCGGGTCAAGGGTGAGTCCGCGGTTGAGCTCCCAGGCTACATTGGAGAGTTGCAGCATTGTGACGGCGACGTTGCCGACCTCGATGGGCGCGTTGAGCTTTTCGCCTTTGCGGATGCCATTGATGAAGTTGAGGAAGTGCATGTCGGTCATTGAGTCGGCACCGACGAGGTCGGCGGACTCGGAGGATTTGCTGGCCTTGAACTCGCTGGTCTTGGTGCCCTTGAGGTCGTAGATCTCGTAGCCTCCACGATCGACGACGACGGTTCCGGTGGTTCCCATGATGGCGGAGCCGCGGTCACGGTTGTAGAACTTCATTCCCTGGCAGCACTTGCCCTCCCAGGAGATCATCTTGTCGTTGTAGTTGAAGTCGGTGATGAGCGTGTCGTAGAACTGCCAGTCGTCCTTGTAGTGGTAGCGGCCGCCGCGGGCGGAGATGTGTGTGGGATAGTCGACGCCGAGGATCCAGCGGCAGACGTCGACCTCGTGCGTGCCGTTGTTGAGCGTCTCGCCGGTGCCCCAGTGCCAGAACCAGTGCCAGTTGTAGGGGTGGTAGTTGTCCATGTATGCCTTGCGCGGTGCGGGGCCCTGCCAGAGGTCCCAGTCGAGTGTGGAGGGCACGGCGACGGGCTTGCCGGTGCCGATGGACTTGCGCGTGTTGCTGTACCAGGCCTTGGCGTAGTAGGGGCGGCCGATCAGGCCTTCCTTGACTTTCTGTACAACCTCGATGGTGTGGGGAGAGGAGCGCTGCTGGCTTCCCATCTGAACGAGCTTCTTGTACTTGTCGCGCGCGGCGACGAGCATCTCGCCCTCGGCGGGGTTGTGGCTGCAGGGCTTCTCGACGTAGACGTGCTTGCCGGCTTCAACGCCGGCGATGGCCATGGGCGCGTGCCAGTGGTCGGGCGTCGCGATGGTGATGGCGTCGACGTCCTTCGCGGCGAGGACCTTGCGAAAGTCCTTCTCGGTGGCGGGCTTGGTTCCCATCGTGGCTTCGGTCTTGGTGGCGAACTTTTCGAGGATGGGCGTATCGACATCGCAGACGTGGGTGATGCGCGCGTCCTTCTGGTTCGCCTTGAGCGAGGAGAGATGGGCGTAGGCGCGGCTGTTGAGGCCGATGACGGCGAAGTTGACACGGTCGTTGGCTCCCATGATCTGGGCATAGCTTTTTGCGTTTGAGCTGACGGCTACACCGGCGGCGCTTACAGCGAGGGTGTCGAGGAATTCACGTCGGGTGATCACGTTCGTATCTCCTGTGGGACTTTAGTTCGATCTTTGAAGCAATAGGGCGTGGAGCGCCGGAAAAAACGTTTGAGCTGCGGTGCGAAATAAATGTACACGAGTTCGTCAAGGGTCGGCCAGAGGCTTGAGAAGAATGCAAAAGAACGCATTCGGAGGCCGATGCGCCTTTTGCTGGAAATGAAGGAGGTTAAGACGGCGGCGCGCGCAGGGTGAGCGTCAGTCGATCAGGGAGCGGCCTTCGATATCGAGGGCCACGTGATAGAGCGCATCGCGGGTTGCCAGCGCGGCGCAGCCATCTTCGAGGAAGGCGAGGCCGACGAGGTTGTTGCCCGACAGCGCGAGTGAGGCCTCGCGCGCCGGTGTGATCCGGACGATGCCGCGCTGCCCGCGCAGACTGGCAGCGACGTACAGGTTGTCGTGGACATCGAAGGCCAGGCCCTGGGCGCGGCCGAGTCCCTGGTAGAAGACGGTGGTGCTGCCGTCGCGGTCGATGGCGTGAACGGCCTGGTTCGAGGAGGTGGTCGGGCCGGTGACGAAGAGGGTTCCGGCGGCGTTGAAGGCCACGTGGTAGGCGGCGATCGACGGCTCGAGCGTGGCAAAGACGAAGATCTCGCGGCTGGAGTTGATCTTGAAGATTGTGCCGGAGCGGTCGCCGACGTAGAGGTTGCCGTCGCGGTCGAAGGCGATTCCGGTGGCGATTCCCATGCCCTCGGCGTAGGTGGAGATGGCGCCGTCGGGAGAGATGCGGTAGACGGTGCCCTCCGCGCGCGAGCTGGCGTAGAGATAGCCCTCGTGGTCGAAGGCGAGTCCTGTGGGGTTCATCAGCTCGCGGACGAAGGGGACCATCTGGAAGTCGCGCTGGATGCGGAAGATCGAAACCGGTGTGGCCTGTCCACGCGCGCCGGACAACGTGGTGAAGACCTGGCCGTTCGCGTCGACAGCGGGGTTCGCAACGGGGTGAAGGTTTTCGGCCATGGGGACGGCGACGCGTAGGGGAAGCGAGTTGGAGCTTGCGCCGTTGCGATGCAGGATGAGGTCGCCGGAGATGGTTCCCTCGGGGATGTGAACGGTGGCGCGGGTTGGGCGGCTGAGCGTGACTGGGGCGAAGACGTCGCCGATGCTGGCGTGGGGGATGCGATGGCTGCCAGGATCGAGATGAGTGCCGATAAGCTCGACCTCTCCGCCGGGCATGGCTGCGGGTGGCGCGATACCGTTGATGCGAGGAGCGTGGGCCGAGGTGGAGTTGAAGAGACTCATCCGGACTCAAGGGTAGACTGCCAGCCGGGGCATTACAAGCTTCGCGGCCCGGCGGAATGCGCCGCTAGAAGAATAGACGTAGAAGCTGAGCGAACAGGAGCGCCAGTGCGCCCGCCGCGACGTCGTCGAGCATGATGCCGGTGCCTTGGGGTAGGCGTTCGAGCTGGCGGACGGGCGGGGGCTTGAGGATGTCGAAGGCGCGGAAGAGCAGGAGCGAGAGTGCGGCGTGACGCCAGTCGGCCGGGATTGCGATGAGCGCGATGAGCTGGCCGGCGGCTTCGTCGATGACGACGTGGCCGGGGTCTTTGCGGCCGGACTCGCGCGCGACGATGGTGGCGGCGGGGATGCCGATGAGAGTGACGGCGATTGCGGCGATTGTGGTGCCGATTGCGAGAACGAGGGGCTTCGGCTGGAGGAGATGCGCGGCGCCGTACCAGAGCAGCAGTGCGGTGATCGAGCCGTAGGTTCCCGGGCCGGGCTTCAGCAGGCCGGCGCCGAAGAAGGTTCCGAGGGTCCAGGCCCAGGGGGTCTTCTTCGCAGCTGGCGGATGGAGTTGTTCGGTCGAGTTCGGCACCAGGCGTCCTAGTCCTCGTCGCTGCCGTTGGGTTTGTTGCGCTGGGAGCGGGAGAGCTCTTCGAGCAGGTCGGGATCCTGGATGGGAGTCGAAACCTTGTAGTCGCCGGAGGCCCACTTGCCGAGATCGATCAGACGGCAGCGGTCGCTGCAGAAGGGGAAGTCTTCACTGCCGACGAGGACCAGGGTGCGGCAGGTCGGGCAGCGCAGGTCCTTGGTCTTTGATGTGGACGCCTTTGGCATAACTGCTAGTTTAATCCTTCCTGGCGGCCGGCGTCCCTGGGTGAGATGCTGTGGCACCGTGTGCGTCTAATCAGTGCGAGGTGCCTTATGTGTAGAATACGTGCTTCCGCTCATAGAAAGTGTGCCAGTGTTGTGTTGTTGCTTGCGTCGCTCTCTGCTTTGGTGGAAACATCAGGGGCTTCGCAGCAGAGCACAGCAGTAACCGAGTTGCAGCCGCTGGCGGCTGGTATTACTTTGCCGGTGCAGATTCGCAGGACGCTCAGTGCGGGCAAGGTAAAGGCGGGAACCGTCTTTTTTGTTACGACGACGCAACGCGTTCCGGTCTCCGCGAGTGCTTACCTCAATCACGGCGCGAAGGTCCGGGGTGAGGTGGTGACGTCCGAAGCAGGGGATGGGACTGCAGCGCATCCTTCCGTGTTGACCATCCGGTTTACGGAGTTGAGTTATCGGGGCAAAACGGTTCCGGTAGAGACAAGGGCGATTGCGGCGGCCCACTTTATGCACGTCGGCGACACGTTTCTCCCGACGGGCGGCGGTGGGGATAACGGCAACGCCAGCCAGGCAAACTGGAACACCCGGCAGGTTGGTGGCCAGGAGGTCAACCGGTCGGGCTGGGTCGGAGATGTGAGCAACAATATGATGCAAAAGGTCGGCTATGCCGATTACCACGGTGTCTACAGTTTGCCGGTCAGTATCGAGGGCGCGATGGTGCCTCGCGCGATGGGCGTCTTTTCTACGACCGCCAAGGGGCTCTATGGATACGATATGGGAGCCCAGATGGAGTCATCCGGTGGACGTATCACGATCACGAATCCGACGGAGCGTGCTGTGATCCGGAACCATGATCAGTTGCTGCTTGAAGTTGTTTCCTCTCGTTAGTTAGTGGCCGTTCTCACGTGCGACAGCGGTCTGAACAGAAGGGGATGTCCTCATGCCACGAGGACCAGAGTGCGGCAGGTCGGGCAGCGGAGCGCTTTCGTCATTGCAGTGTCGATGGTAAATCTGTGCAGGCGGCGTGTGGTGCTACCGTCCTGTATTGAGGCTGGCGCATCCGGTTGTAATCACGTAGCCTGAGGGCATCGACTGGCTCAATGAAGGTTCCGTGGGGGAACTCGCATGTCGTACCCAGTGGAGACAGACCTGCCGGCTCTTACCGTTGTGATTCCGGTCTACAACGGAGAGAACTTTCTCCGCGAGACGCTGGAGAGCGTGCTTGCACAGTCTTATCCCGCTGTTGAGATCATCCTGGTTAACGATGGCTCAACGGATCGGACGCTGCTGGTTGCGAATGAATTCGGCGATCGGATTCGTGTTCTCGATCGCGAGAACGCGGGTGTCTCGGCCAGCCGGAACGCTGGAATCTCGGCCGCCTCGACAGACTGGGTGGCGCTGATGGATCATGACGATCTTTGGGAGAAAGAGCATCTGGCGAACCTCGCCCGCGCGATCGCACGCACCCCTGAAGCTGATGTCTGCTACAGCGGGGGAAGGGAGCTGATCCCGGACCCCGTCACCGGAGTCTTTCATCCTGGAGAGGTCATGCCTTTCCCATCGGAGGCGGAGCTTCCCAGGATGCTGATGGAGCGGTGCGCCTTCATTCCAAGCGCCACCGCGGTGCGCCGGTCCGCTGTACTCGCGGCGGGAGGCTTCGATAGCCGCTATGTGAATCTTCAGGACTGGGAGCTATGGCTGAGGCTGTTTTTTCGCGGGGCGAAGTTCATCCACACCCCGGAGCCGACGCTTCTGTACCGCGTGCATCCGGCCTCCCGTACCCATAAGGCGCTGCAAACCCTGAAGCATTCGGTGGCGGTGGTGGAGGAGCACGTTCTGCCTCATCTCTCCGCGTTTGAGCGGGCGACTCGCGGGCGCTGCATCATCAGCCGGTTGGAGGGAGAGGCTGCGATCCTGCTGCGCCAGAACGGCTCTCCGGCGGCTCTCGCGCTGATGCTGCGATCCATTGTGCGGCATCCCTTTCATGAGCCTCGGCGATACAAGATCGCTGCTCATATGTTGTTACGGGGCTACCCTAAGGACGCGCAGACTACGTCGTAGTCGTGGGACTCGGTGATCTTGGCGCGGTAAGAAGGTGCCGGATTTGATCCGGATTAACAAGCGTCAGTTGGTTTTGAAACTATGGAACGTTCCGCAAATGATCGCATCAGGATTGTTGCGAGCGCGTTCGAACATGTCCTGAAATTCGTCGTCATCAGAGACGAAATCCAGAGGCAACATCTTTGCTTCTTCAACTCCAACTACATGCCAGTCGAAGCCCTGAAAGTATGACTCGATTTTTTTCTGTGCAGCGTCAGCGGAATCGGCCCATGTAACGATATTCATGAAGCCATTTGTGTCGCCAGAAGGAAAGTCTTCTGGCTGGACAATGATCGCTGCGAGAATGTTCCAGATTTCGATCACGAACGTTCGTTGTTATTCGATGATGCGGGCGACTACGTCATAATCGTGGGACTCGGTGATCTCGGCGCGGTAGAAGGTGCCGGGGACGAGTTCTTCGTGCGGGCCGAAGTCGTTGATGAAGACCTTGCCGTCGATTTCGGGGGCGTGCTGGATGGTGCGGCCCTCCCAGAGGAGTTCGGTCTCTTCGGATTCGCCTTCGACTAGCAGGTCGACCTCGCGGCCTACCCACTCGGCCTTTGCCTTCGTGCTGATCTTCTGCTGGAGCTTCATCAGCTTGCGGCGGCGGGCCTGGATGGTGCGCTCGGGGACCTTGAGGGCGGCGTCGAGCTCGAAGGCCTTGGCGCCCTCTTCGTCGGAGTAGGTGAAGACTCCGAGCCAGTCGATGCGGGCGGCCTTGATGAAGGCTTCGAGCTCCTTGTAGTCCTCTTCGGTCTCGCCGGGGAAGCCAACGATGAAGCTGGTGCGGATGACGATGCCGGGGACGATGCGGCGGGCCTTCTCGATGAGGTCGAGGAAGATCTTGGCGTTGCCGCCGCGCTTCATTCGCTTGAGCACCGAGGCGCTGGCGTGCTGGAGTGGGACGTCGAGGTACTTGGCGATGTTGTCGTGCCGCGCCATGGTCTCGAGCAGCCGCGTCGTCACCTTGTTGGGGTAGGTGTAGAGGAAGCGGAGCCAGCGGAGGCCGGGCAGGGCGGCGAGGGCTTCGAGGAGCTGGGCGAGGCCGTCGGTGAGGCCGAGGTCTTCGCCGTAGCAGGTGGTGTCCTGGCCGATGAGGGTGATCTCGCGGACGCCCTGGGCGATGAGCTTTTCGGCCTCGGAGACGATGGACGACATGCGGCGCGAGCGGAACTTTCCGCGCAGCTGCGGGATGATGCAGAAGCTGCAGGGGTGGTCGCAGCCCTCGGCGATCTTGATGTAGGCCGACGCTCGCGGGGTGGCGAGGATGCGCGGCGTCTCGTCGGAGTAGAGGTACTCGGGGAGGGCGGCGGTGGCTCCGTCCCAGGATGCGCGGGAGAAGCGGCCCTGCTGCTCGCGGAGGTCGCCTTCGGGGCGGGAGGCGATCTCGTGGTGCTCGATGCGGACCTGTGTTGTGTTCTCCTCAGGCCGTGAGTGTTGCTGGACGGCGCTGTGGGCGCGGGCGGCCAGCGCCTGCGGCAGGATGTTGAAGGGTGAGTCCTGCGGGGCCGCGGGTTTTGGTGCCAGGCCGGCGGCGGTGAGGATATGTTCGAGCTCGCCGGTGCCGACTACGGCGTCGACTTCGGGGATGTTCTTCTGGATCTCGTCGCGGTAGCGCTCGACGAGGCAGCCGGCGACGATGAGTTTTTGGGCGCGGCCTCCGTTGGCCTGCTTGTGCTGGACCATCTCGAGGATGGTGTTGACGGACTCCTGCTTGGCGGAGTCGATGAAGCTGCAGGTGTTGACGACGAGGATCTCGGCGTCCTCGGCATGGGTGGTGAGCTCGCCGCCGGCGGAGTGGAGCAGGCCCATCATGACCTCGGAGTCGACGAGGTTTTTCGGGCAGCCGAGGGAGACGAAGCCGATCTTTGGTTTTCCGGCCGCGGGCGCTGGTTTATTCGCCGCGGGCGTTGGTTTTACGGTCGCAGGCGTTTCAGGCACACTTGTGGCTTCGGTGTGGGCGGGGGGAGTCACAGTCTTCTAGTTTAGCAGTTTTCGGGTGTTTCTGCAGGCGGGTTCCCCTCCCCTGCATGTTGTGCAAAGTATTCTTAAAATTAGACTTAGGTTGGTACTTTGGGTTTGAGGTGTGGGTAAAGTCTTGAAAATCAAGAACTGTTGGTTGCAAGGTATTCATTTTGAAATGGATAAGGCCGGACTTGGTGTCCAGATTCGTATTTTCCGATCTATCTCTATTGTAGAGGGTGGAGGGGAATTAATCGGCACTTTGGGGCGAGTTTTTGGTGACGAACTAAAGGGTGTCGATTGAGTGGTTTGGGTCCGATTTGGGGTTAGAACCGGTGTGCGAGGGGTTGACAAAGATATGAGGCCGAACCTGTGAGGGTCCGGCCTCTTAGAAGTATTACGTCGGCGCCCTGGTTATTTTCCTGGAGGCGGCGGGTAGTTCTTGAGTAGCTTTGCCATGGCCTTATTCAGGTTCTTCTGCCGCTTGTCGGGCTTGGCCTTCGGGTCAAGTGTTTTGCTGACGACTCCGCGCCACACGAGGTCTTTCGATGCCGGGGCGTACATGTCGAGGGCGAGTTGTCCTGTGTAGATGGTTGAGGTCGTCGTGGTGGTGGTCCCCATTCCGGCTCCGCCATACCAGCCGCCGCCATAGCCCCAGGCTGGTCCCATGCCAGTGCTGAAGGAGTTCAACTGCTTTTCGGTTCCGATGGCCGCCTGATAGCCAATGTAGAGGTCGGCGTTATCGGAATCGACTAGGGACAGTCCCTTCGTGGCGAGCTGAGAGTCGATGGACGCTTTGATTTGTTTGTCGGTAATCTCGTCCGGCTTTTGAGCGTCCTTGATGTCGACCCATTTATAGGTATGGAACTTGGAAAAATCTTTGCTTTTGTCGAAGTTGTAGCGGACATCCTGGCAGAGAGCGGTGCTCGCGACTGTGAGCAACAGGACCGCCCCAAGGAAAGAAACCTTTTTCATTTTCAGCCTCCTATATCCTTCGCATTCGTCGAGCTGCTGCTATGCGATGCTCCCGCCGCTATGCGACGGTTCGCATCGAGCCGCGGAACCTCTTCCGCAATGACTCGAATGAATAATAAGGGCATTGCGGCGCGATGGGAAATGGCCGAATGAAGACTTTGCACAAAACGAGGAGAGGGGAAGGTCAAGCCAACCCGCCCCTCACCCCAGCCCGGATTGTCCCCTACGGAATCGTCACCGTCACGGAGTTTGAAGCCTTACTCTCCGCCTCGTTCTGGTCAACGCTGGTCACGTAGTAAATGTAGCTTGTGCCGCTGGTCACTCCGCTGTCGGTAAACGCCGCGCCAGAAATCGAGGAAGAGTTCAGCCGAACGTAGTTCGTGCCGCACCAGACTCCGCAGGCCGTGTAAGAGCTAACAATCGCTTAACAATCCCGAAATTTGTTGTGAATGGCATGCCAGGTGAGAGCAGTGGAATGACATTCTTGCCGCAACATTCGCGGGCACGGTTTAGCGAGTGGAAGAGGGAGTTGCGCTTGTGCCGGCGTTATCGGGTGGGTTTTCGTCGACGATTCGCTCGTTGTAGATGCGGCCGGAGGAGGAGCGGGCGACGTGGGGTAGTGGGTCAGTTTGGAGTGAATGAGTGAAGTTTCCGAAAAGCTGACTTTTCGAGCGGTTCGCTCCCCTATCTTAAATTTATTTACGCGGCAACGCCGGCATCTAGCTCATAATTCTCCCTGACCAGGCAGTCGAAATCCTGTTCGCTTTGCGAAGAACCATTGTCCTAGGTAGTCATTCGAGGAGTACCGGAGGCGAACAATTTGATTCCGAAACGTCCCTTTTCGTACGTTCTAGCCTCCACCCTCCTCCTGGGATCCGCCATAAGCTCTGGCGGTCATGGCAGCGAACACTCGTTGCGGGCGATGGACAAGTAACCCACGATGTACCTGTGCCACATGCTCTAGCTTGGTGGACACACGATCCATTGGAGCTTGACGAGAGCGGAGACCTATTGATCGGCCCGAAAGCAGATGGCGGACATACCCTTACGGCGCGGGACTATCAGGTCCAACAGAAGGTAACCACTCTCGGCACGATCGCAGATCACCGTATTGTTCAGGTGCTCACGACAATTCATGCCGGGCCTCGTGTGGCCACATTCGGTGGCCCTGCCGTCGATTGCCCTCCCGCACAGTGGAAGAGCCTCCTAGTTGGGGTGGGCGCAAATCGGTATGTGGAGATTTACACACTGCAAAGTAATTGGGGCCTCTATAAGGTTGGTTCGGCAGGAATTTACGGCTCAGGTCCCGACTCAATCCTGGGAACGGACGACCCAGACGGTGGGAATGGTGGTGGCTGCAGTGACGGTTATTGGTGGTTTGATAAGGCAGGAGCGCACCCCGTGGACTTTACGAAGCTGGAAGACGCGATCCGACGAGCCATTCCTAAACAGGGCACTTACACGTCCGGCTGCGGTGCGCTGCACCCGGCAGAAGCTTATTTGGAGAGCGGGGTGCAGCGTCTCGACGCAAAGTGTCACGCCTGTGGAGGTCTAGGCACTGTGCATGCCCGCTACCGAATCCAGAGTGGCGTTGCAATACCGGTTTCGGTTCGCTTTGAGGCGGAGACCGAGCGATAGGGTATACGGAATAGTTCTCCAGGGTGATGGGTTTCGGCAACTTTGGATGCCCTGGAGTTCAAACTGGCCCACTACCCGACGTGGGCGACGGTGGTGCGGATGTTGGCAGTGCCGTCGGGGAGGATCTCGTGGGAGATGATGTTGACCCTGGCGGTGAAGGGCGCGTTGGGGACAGGCGTGACGAAGATGCCGGGGATGCGGGTCTGGACGCCGGGGTAGGGGCGGGGCATCTGCTGCGTGTTAAGGGTGGCGGTGACGGCGAGGACTGAGGCGACGGCGAGGGACTGCGGAAGGTAGCGCATGGGACCTCGGAGAACGCCGGGATGATGTTGGCCGGTGGAACACGCGGCTGGTGGTTTTGTTGTGGTGCGGCGGTTTGACTCGGTGAACGACGGGCAAGGATACTGAAATTCGGGTATTTCACCGAAATCTCTGTTTTGCAAGGCCAAACATGTCGAATATTTTGCAGAGTCTTCCGACCGGGCAGAAGGTTGGGATTGCGTTCTCGGGTGGTCTGGATACGAGTGCGGCGCTTCACTGGATGAAGCTGAAGGGCGCGGTTCCGTATGCGTATACGGCGAACCTGGGGCAGCCGGATGAGACGGACTATGACGCGATTCCGAAGAAGGCGCTGGAGTATGGCGCAGAGAAGGCGCGGCTGATCGACTGCCGGGCGCAGCTGGTGGCCGAGGGTTTGGCGGCGCTGCAGAGTGGGGCGTTCCACATTACGACAGCGGGGGTGACGTACTTCAACACGACTCCGATTGGGCGCGCGGTGACGGGGACGATGCTGGTGTCGGCGATGAAGGAGGACGGCGTCGGCATATGGGGCGATGGGAGTACGTACAAGGGCAACGATATTGAGCGGTTCTATCGGTATGGGTTGCTGGTGAATCCTGACTTGAAGATTTATAAGCCCTGGCTGGATGATGCGTTCATCGACGAGCTGGGTGGGCGCAAGGAGATGTCGGAGTTCATGCAGCGGTCGGGGTTCGAGTACAAGATGTCGACTGAGAAGGCTTACTCGACGGACTCGAACCTGCTGGGCGCAACGCATGAGGCGAAGGACCTGGAGTTTTTGAATTCGAGTGTGAAGATTGTCGCTCCGATTATGGGGACGGCGTTCTGGCGCGATGATGTGGATGTGAAGCGCGAGGAGGTTACGGTCCGGTTTGTGGAGGGCTGGCCGGTTGCTTTGAATGGGGTTGAGTATCCGGACCACGTCGAGATGATGTACGAGGCGAACCGTATCGGTGGTCGGCATGGGCTGGGGATGAGCGACCAGATTGAGAATCGCATCATCGAGGCGAAGAGTCGGGGCATTTATGAGTCGCCGGGGCTGGCGCTGCTGTTTGCGGCCTACGAGCGGCTGATTACGGGGATCCATAACGAGGACACGATCGAGCAGTATCGCGAGAACGGAAGGAAGCTGGGGCGGCTGCTGTATCAGGGGCGGTGGTTCGATCCGCAGGCGATTATGCTGCGGGAGAGCGCGCAGCGCTGGGTTGCGAAGGCGGTGACGGGTGAGGTGACGCTGGAGCTGCGGCGCGGGAATGATTATTCGATTTTGAATACGGAGTCGCCGAACCTGACGTTCAAGCCGGAGCGGTTGACGATGGAGAAGGGCGAGTCGACGTTCTCGCCGCGGGATCGGATTGGGCAGCTTACTATGAGGAATCTGGATATTACGGATACTCGGGAGAAGCTGCTGACGTATGCGAAGGCGGGGTTGATGACGCTGAGCAGCGGGGCGGAGATGCCGAAGTTGAAGGATGGTGGGGAGAAGTAGCCCAGGCTGAGTTCGTAGGAAAGGGCCGTCCCTTTTGGGCGGCCCTTTTGTTTGGCTGAAACGAATAATGCAATTTTGCATTATCATGGTGGTGGTGGTGAGGGTTTCGTTATGACGACGCTGACGGTTACTGAGAGAGGGCAGGTTACTTTCCGGAAGGATGTACTGCAGCATCTGGGGATTCGTCCGGGGGAGAAGATTGCTTTGGATAAGCTGCCGGATGGGCGCGTGACGCTGAGGGCGGCTCGGCCTGCGGGGAAAATAGACAACTTTCTTGGTCTGCTTGCGGGGAAGAGGAAGAAGGTTGCGAGTTTGAAGGAGATCGATGAGGCTGCAGCGGCGGGTTGGGCTGGGAAGAGATGAAGATCATCGCCGATACGAATGTACTGGTGCGTGCGGTGGTGCGTGATGATGTGAAGCAGGCGCGGGCGGCCAGCAGGATTCTGAAGGAAGCAGAGCTGATCGCGGTGACGTTGCCGTGTCTGTGCGAGTTCGTTTGGGTGCTTCAGCGGGTTTACGACTTCGCGCGGCAGGAGATTGGGGAGGCGCTTGAGGCGTTGGTGGATGCGGGGAATGTGGTTGTGAATCGTCCGGCAGTCGAGGCCGGGTTGGAGGTCTTCTATGCGGGTGGGGACTTTGCTGATGGCCTGATTGCTTATGAGGGGAGTTGGTTGGGTGGGGAGACTTTTGTTTCGTTCGACCGAAAAGCGGTTTCTCTGTTGGTGAAGCGGGGGCAGGATGCGAGGCTGTTGACTTCCTGAGGCTCGCTGCGGTTCGTGCCGCTTCGCGCAAAATGCGGGGGTTCCTCGACTGCGCGGCTGCGCCGCTTCGCTCGGAATGACGCCTCCAGATGGCGCGTTCGACTGTGGTAGAGAAGCGGATTCCTCCGCTGCGTTGCCGCCTTGCGGCGGCAACTTCGGTCGGAATGACAATTTGATTGCGGTTCAGTTGAAGGCTACGCGAGGCCGTTGCGGGATATGACTTCTTTGTAGAAGTGGGCGCTTAGTTTGGGGGTTCGCTTCTGGGTTTGGAAGTCTACGTAGTGGAGGCCGAAGCGGTAGGCGTAGCCGTCGGCCCACTCGTAGTTGTCCATGAAGGACCAGCAGAAGTAGCCCTTGACGGGGACGCCCTCGGAGACTCCGCGGTGGAGCTGGGTGAGGTAGTTGCGGAGGTACATGACGCGGTCGGAGTCGTAGACGTGGCCGTCGGGGGTGAGGGTGTCGGTGGAGGAAGCTCCGTTTTCGGTGATGTAGATCTCTTTTACGCCCCAGGTTTCGGCGATGAGCTTGGGGCCCCAGTAGAGGCCCTGCGGGCCGACGCGAAGCCAGGGGCTCATCATGTGGGGGTAGGACGAGGGCGCGGGGACGACGGCGTAGCCGCGGGGCCCTGAGTCGGCGCGGACCCAGGTGGTGGTGTAGTTGTTGAGGCCGACGAAGTCGATGGGTGAGCCGATGGCCTTCATGTCGGCGTCGGTGAACTTGGGGGCGTTGGGGCCGTGGTGGGCAAGGTAGTGTTCGGTGTACTTGCCCTCCATGATGGGGGTGAGGTAGCCGGCGTTCTCTTCGCGCATGGCGGTGCGGGCGGCGGCGATGTGCTCAGAGGTTTCAATGACGGGGGCGCAGGCTTCGGCGTTTTCGGCGAGGCCGACTTTTACGTTGCCTTTGGCGTGGGCGCGGATGGCCTGGACTCCGAGGCCGTGGGCGAGGACGGCGTGGTGGCGGACCTGGTTGACCTTGTCGGGCGAGAGCTTGAGGCCGGGGGCGTGACGGCCGTCGCGGTAGCCGATGTCGACGAAGGACTTCATCTCGTTGAGCGTCATGAAGTGCTTGACGCGATCGGAGAGATGCTGCGAGATGTAGCCGGCGTAGTTTGCGAAGGCCTCGGAGGTTTCGCGGGACTGCCAGCCGCCTTTGTCTTCGAGGGCCTGGGGGAGGTCCCAGTGGAAGAGGGTGCAGTAGGGCTGGATGTTGGCGGCGAGGAGCTCGTCGACGAGGCGACTGTAGAAGTCGATGCCCTTGGGGTTGGGAGTGCCGGTGCCAGTGGGGAAGATGCGCGGCCAGGCGACGGAGAAGCGGTAGGTCTGGAGGCCGAGGGACTTCATGAGAGCGATGTCCTGCTTGTAGAGGTGGTAGTGATCGTTGGCGACGTCGCCGGTGTCGCCGTTGTTGGTCTTGCCGGGGAGGTGAGAGAAGGTGTCCCAGATGGAGGGGCCGCGGCCGTCGACGTTGACGGCGCCTTCGACCTGATAGGAGGCGGTGGCGGAGCCCCAGAGGAAGCCCTTGGGGAAGGCGTGGGCGATAGGGGCTGTGCCGGTGGTGGAGGGGGTGGTTGCGGCTTCGGCGGAGAGGGCGGGGAGGACGGTGGGGGCAAGGGCGGCGGAGCCAAAGAGGCGAGCAAATGTACGTCTGGAAAAACGATTTAGCACTGAGAGATCCTCTGCATGGATAGTGTCACGGAAGTGTAGCCGTTGGGGCTTCGGGTGCCAAGCGGCTTTTCAGGTTCGGGGGTCGTGTTCTTAGGTCAGGGGAGGCGGGCAGCTTCGTCGATGGGGTTCCAGTTGTCGGTGCCGCGGAGGAAGGTTTGCGGGAGGAACTGGTTGGCCTGCTCGGAGGTGAGCCGTCGGTGGGACCAAGGGACGCGGGAGAGGAAGTTCGCTCCGGGGCCTGTGTTGCCGAACTCGCCGTAGAAGGCGGTCTTCTCGTTGGCGGGATTGTTCCAGTTGTTCCAGCCTGCTGGGTTAATGTCGGCGGGGAGCTCGGTGTGGATGTAGACGACGCGGGAGTAGGGGCGCCAGGGGCGCCCGAGGAAGATGGTGCGGATCGGGGCAGGGGAGCCTTCGCCCATGTTGATTGAGTTGGGGGGATTTGGTTCGAGGCCGCTGCTGACTTTGCTGGAGAGGATGACGTAGCCGGTGGGCTGGTCGGGAGAAGTGCGTGACTGCGCGGTGAGGAAACCGGGGCCGTTGGCGTGGATCTCAGAACGCTCGAAGACGGCGGCGGCGTTGCCAAAGATGAAGTCGACGCCGCCTTCGATGTAGGAGTCGAGGTAGTACTGGCGGCCGTAGTCGGCGAAGAGGGTGTCCTGGTGGCCGAGGAAGCGGCAGTGCTTGAAGATGGCGCGGTCGGAGCGAACGGCGATGGCGACGGCCTGGCCGGTGTTGCCGGCGGTGTTCTCGAAGGTGAGGTTGTCGGCCTGGAAGGCGGCGCCGTTGACCTGGACGGTCTCGGTGAAGAAGGTTCCGCCTGCTTGCTTGGCGTCGAGGGAGTTGGTGATGACGGTGTCTTCGGGGCGACGGCCGGTGCCGATGAGGGTTAGGTTGGGGTGGTTCTGGGTGATGATGACGCGCTCGTGATAGGTGCCGGGGGCGACCTCTAGATAGACGCGGGCGGGTTTGCCGTCTTTGCCGAGGGAGTTGGGAGCGGGCCAGGGGTGGTGGTCGATTGCGTTCTGGATGGTGGGGAAGACGGTGCGGTCTTCGTTGCCGGGGTCGGCGTGCGGAGCAGAGGGATCGACGCGGACGTGGATCTCCTGGGCGGCGGTAGTGAAGGTGGAGATGAAGAGGAGGACAGGCAGAGCCGATCGCATGGGGGGAAGGTTAGCACGGGCTCAAGGAAGTGGATGCGAATTGAGGTAAGGACGCAGCCTATTGAGGTAAGGACGCAGCTGCAAGATGCGGGGACTCCTCGATTGCGCCCCTTTGGGGCTTCGCCCGGAATCATACCGAACAGAGATCAGGGGTTTTTGGAGGCAGCGATCTTTTCGGTTTCGGCGACTGCTTTGCGGAAGGCATCGACGGCGGGGACGGAGTGTGGCCGGAGGCCGTCCTGGGCGATGTAGCGCCAGATGGCCGGCGAATCGAGTGGAGTATTAGTCCGGCCGTCGTAGACGAGGAAGGAGTCTTCTGGATTAGAGATCTCGGCTTGGGGGCCGGATGTGTCCTGGGGCTGCATCTGTGGTGGGCGGTTGGAGAGGCCGGGCTGGTTTCCGCGCTGGGCGCCAGCAGAGATGCCATCATCGGACGGAGTGATTGAGCCGAAGCGGCCGTTGCTTCGGGAATCGGGCATGGTGGCGTCGGCGATACGACCGCTTCCTTTGCGAAGGACGATGATGAGGTCGGCGTTCAGAGTGGAGAGCATGGGCTGGAAGCGTCCCCACTTAAGGATGGCGGCTTCGACATCCTTCTGAGCGGTTTGGTTTGCGAGGGGATTTTCGAGAGAGCGGCCGGCTTGAGGGTCAATGATGATGGAGATCGTTTTCGCGTTGAGAACGGTGAGGGGAAGGGGACTCTTCTTCTGCTTCTCTTTTGCCGATGCGAAGCCTGAAAGGGTGAGGGTTGCGAGTAGTGCGAGAGCGATTCGTTGACGCATAAGAAAGGCCTCCCCTGATGCTGGGGATGATGGTACACCGGGGCATTTTGTGTGTGGAATTCAGAGTGTTAGACTAGTCCGTGTGCCGGGTCCTACGCGACGTAATCCCGCCAACCCCGCCAGGTCCGGAAGGAAGCAACGGTAACGGGTCATTACGGGCGCAGTGGGTCGCCCGGTACATTTTTTGTCCCACACGGCCGGGTGTGGCTGTTGCGCTATGGCGCAGTGGGTCGCCCGGTACATGGTTTGCACTTCACTCCTTTTCCCTCGACAATCGAAGTTGCACTGGTACGGGAGAAGTCTTTCAGTGCCGTGAGTCGAGGTGTGCGTATTGGAGTGACACGTCGGGTGTTCTCATAGAGAATGGTTGGCGGTGTTGAATGGTAATTCATTTTTGCGAAAACAGTTGAGGTGAGAGTTTGAGTCTTACGTTGAAGCCGCGTGTACCGGTGCGGGCCAAGATCTCTTCGGTTGGGACGTATGTTCCTCCTCGGGTGCTGACGAATGCGGATCTGGAGAAGATGGTCGAGACGAACGACCAGTGGATTGTGGAACGGACGGGAATCCGCGAGCGGCATCTGGTCGACAAGGGCGTGGCGACGAGCGACCTGGCGGTGGAGGCGGCGAGGTGCTGCCTGAAGATCCGGGGCATCGAGGCGAGCGAGGTCGAGGTGATCATCGTGGCGACGGTGACTCCGGACATGCTGTTTCCGGCGACGGCGTGCCTGGTGCAGAACAAGCTGGGGGTTCCGGAGGCGTGGGGGTTCGATCTGTCGGCGGCGTGCTCGGGGTTTCCGTATGCGCTGCAGGTGGGAGCGAAGCTGGTCGAGAGCGGAATGCACAGGAAGGTTCTGGTGATCGGGGCGGATGTGATGAGCTCGATCATCGACTACACGGACCGGACGACGTGCGTGATCTTCGGCGATGGTGCGGGAGCGGTGCTGCTGGAGCCGTGCGCGGAGGGCGAGGTGGGCCTGATCGACTACTGGCATGAGATCGACGGGGCCGGGGCGGTGGCGCTGAATATGCCGGGAGGCGGGAGTTTGAATCCGTCGACGGCGGAGACGGTGGCGAAGAAGATGCACTATGTGCACCAGGACGGGCAGGCGGTGTACAAGTTTGCGGTCCGCAAGATGGCCGAGGCGACGGAGAAGGTTCTGGAGCGCAATGGCCTGGAGGGCAAGGACCTGGGATGCTTTATACCGCACCAGGCGAATAAGCGGATCATCGAGTCGACGGCGCACCGGCTGGGGATGCCTCCGGAGAGCGTGATCATCAACATCGATCGCTATGGGAACACGACGGCGGCGACGATTCCGCTGGCGATGCATACGGCGCTCGAGGAGGGCCGGCTGCAGAAGGGCGACCTGGTGCTGCTGGCGAGCGTGGGCGCGGGATTTACGGTGGGGGCCACTCTGCTGCGGTGGGAGTTTTGAAGGCAGGGAGTAGGGAGTAGTTGGGCGGGCTAACCTTTGGTTCGCCCCCTCTCTTTTTTGGGGATGGTTTTACAGGCCCGGCTAGGCGTGGGTCTCGCTTTTGGATGGAGCAGCAAAGCTTCGCGAGGTCTTGTAGATGTTCCACAAAGCGAAGGCGCAGCCGGCGAGGATGGCGGTCCAGATGAGGATCATGGCGGCTGTGCCGTACTCGGCGAAGATGCGGTCCCAGAACCGGAGGATGGGCCGGCCGTAGTAGAGGCCGAGGCCGACGGCGATAGCATGGCGCGCAGCGCGGCTCAGCGTGAAGGTGGTCATGAATGTTCGCTTCGACATCTTCAAGGCGCCGGCTGCGAGGATGAAGGGAGCAAGCGGCATGGGCGGCGGGAGAAGGGCCGGGAGCGCGACGGAGAGAATGGTGTGGCGCTCCATCCAGTCGTGGACGAGATGGAAGATGCGCGGGGGGACGCGCTTTTCGAGGAAGGCCATGCCTCCGCGTTGACCGATGTGATAGCTGAGGTAGCCGCCGATGGCAGAGCCGATGGAAGAGACGAGGATGAGCAAAAGCCAGTTGATGTTGTGATGCGCGGCCATGAGGACGAGCATGATGTCGGTGATGCCGGGGATGGGGAGCGGAACGAAGGACGAGTCGACGATGGAGACGAAGAAGAGGCCGAAGAGTCCGAAGCTGAAGACGAGGTGGAGCAGCGCGGAGTGACGGGGTCGCGGATCAAGAAGCGCAAGGGCCCGTTGGGCGACGGAGCTGACCACAAGTTTGGTTGTGGCAGTTGAGGTCATGGTGTTATGACGCTTTGGGAGCGAACTAAGTCGCGGTGAAGGCGAGAAAGATTGATTCGAGGTTAGCTGAGGAAGTTCAGCGAGGGCAGGGGCGGGAGAATGTGTGAGGCGACGGCGTGGCGGCGGAAGAGCTCGATGGCGCGAATGCAGTCGGGGGTAAGGGTGTAGTGGATGTTGTGGGTGAGGTATTCGCGGATGGTCTCTGGGGCGAGGGGAAGGCGCGGGGTCCAGTCGCGGACGAGGTCTTCGACGTGGGCGAGGCCGTTGTCGCGGGAGGCGGTGAGGTCTTCGATGAGCTGGGTTGCGGTGATGCGATGTGTGCGGAGAGATTCGGGACGGACAGCCCAGACGGCGGCGACCCAGGGAAGGCCAGTGCGGGTGTGCCACTCGTGGGCGAGGTCGAACCATTGGCAGGGGCCGACGGCGTGTTCGATCTGCTTGCGGTGTTCGAGGGCGAGGAGGGCGGGATCGCCGATGAGGAGGGCGGCGTCGGCCTGGCGGAGCATGGCGATGGGATCGGCGGGTGAGGGGAGGAAGGCGGGGTCGGTTTGTAGGAATGTGCGGAAGAGGACTTCAGCGTAGGCGCGGGAGCTGCGGGAGGCGGTGTCTGCGGCGATGATGCGGAGGGACTCGAGGGTGTGGGGCTGTTTGACGATGAGCTGGATGGAGCGGACACGATGGAGCGAGGCGATCGTGCATCCGGGGACGACGGCCAGCTCCGGTGTGAGGGATGCGACGGGGATGAGGCCGAGGTCGGCGCGGCCGGCGAGGAGTTCGTCGGCGCAGAGTGCGGGGAGGGTGTAGTGGAGCTGGTAGCGGTGGGCGAGTATGGCGTTATGAGGCGGGTGCTCGAAGTCCCACATGAGGGGAGCGGGGTTGAGGAAGCTGATGGCGGCTACGCGAACGGGATGGGAGGAGGTGCGCAAAGATCTAGTGTAAGAGATGCGGAGCGGGAGGTCAGGGATGCGGAGGGCGATTATCGGGTTTGAGAAGGATGAACACGATCATTGGGTGGCGCGGCTGGAGTGCGGGCATGGGCAGCATGTGCGGCACGATCCTCCGTGGACGGTGCGCGAGTGGGTGACGACGGAGGAGGGCCGGGCTTCGCGGCTTGGTGTGGAACTGGAGTGCAAGCGGTGTGATGAGGAGACTGGTTCGCAGACGGATGGGTGATGGATATTTTGGCTGCGATGCGTGATAGTGGAGGGTTATGGATCGCAGGCGATTTCTCTTTGGCTCGGACGCTGCGGCGCGCGGGCTTAAGGGGTTTGTCGTCGCAGGCGTGAGAGTTTGTCGTCGCGCAGGCTTGAGTGTTGTGGAGGAGTGATGAAGTTGGGCCAGCAGAGTGGTACGGCTACGGTGGGACAGGGTGAGATGGCGCGGCTGGCATGGCTGGCGCTGGTGCTGACTCCGGGGATGGGGGCGACGCGGACGCAGAGGGCGATGCGGAAGCTGGGCGAGCCGGAGCGTTTGTTTGAGGCTTCGTTGACGGAGTTGGAGGGGCTGGGTCTGCCGGCGGAGTCGGCTCAGTTCTGCTTTGCGGGCAAGGCGCGCAAGTCGGCTGAAGAGGAGATGACTCGAGTGTTGGAGGCGGGTGGCGCGATTCTGACGCCTTCGGAGCGAGCCATGCCGCTGAAGATCACGTGGGGTGGATACGGCGGCGCACAAGGGGGCGCTGGAGGCGCGGGGGAAGACGGTCGCGGTGTGGGGCACGGGGATCGACGTGATCTATCCGAAGGAGAACAAGTGGCTGGCAGAGCAGATTGTGGAGAGCGGCGGGGCGATTGTGAGCGAGTATCCGCTGGGGACGTTTCCGGCGCCGCAGAACTTTCCGGTGCGGAACCGGATTCTGAGCGGGATGAGCGTTGGCGTGCTGGTGATCGAGGCGGGCGAGCACAGCGGGACGCGGATCACGGCGCGGCTGGCGATGGAGCAGAATCGCGATGTGTACGCGGTTCCGGGGAACGTGACGAACAAGAATGCGTGGGGGCCGAATACGCTGATCAAGCAGGGAGCAAAGCTGACGGCGACCTGGGAGGATGTGTGGGAGGACCTGCGGTCGGAGGTTCGGCTGCAACTGGAAGAGGAGATGGGGGCTGGGGCAGGGAATGAATCGAATGCAGTGGGGCCTGCATCCTTATTTAACCAAACGCGTCTTAGTGATTATGAACGAATGGTTTTGGAACGGCTGCGGCAGGACGAGGCGACGCAACTGGACGAGCTGATCGAGCATCTGGAAGGAGAGCTTGGATCGGCGGAGATCTTTACGGCGCTATTCGAGCTGGAGCTGGCAGGGCGAGTGAGGCAGATGCCGGGAAAGAATTACGTGAGGTCGATGTAGGGCTCGGCCTTGAGCGGTGGAAAACTTCCGGAAAAACGAGGATAAGTGAATCTGCTGCCGTGAGTTGGCAGCGGGATTTGCGATGTCGTGCGCAGTGTCGACGCGGATGCTGCATGGTAACGTTTTGGCATCGAGATCGTCTGTTGGGAACTGTTAGAGGGATGACGGGTTTGGCGAAACCGTGTTAGGTTCGCAAGGGAATCATCGAAAGACGAAGAAGGATGGAACGCGAGGCTGAGTCTGAGCGTTCTGGTGGATGAAGGGAACGAATGGCTAAGTCACTTGTGATCGTGGAGTCGCCAGCGAAGGCGAAGACGATCAATAAATATCTCGGCAATGACTATGTGGTGGAGGCCTCGCTGGGGCACATCATGGATCTGCCAAAGAACGACATCGGCGTAGAGCTGAAGAAGCGGACGTTTGAGCCAACGCTGATCGTCTCTCCCGGCAAGGAGAAGGTCGTTGATCGGCTGAAGAAGCTGGCGGCGAAGGCGGATGCGGTGTATCTGGCGCCTGACCCGGACCGCGAGGGCGAGGCGATTGCAGCCCACCTTTCGATGCAGCTGATGCCGGTGGTGAAGGACAAGTCGAAGGTTCGCCGCGTGACCTTCAACGAGATTACGAAGAAGGCCGTGAACGCGGCGTTCGCTCATGCTCGTGATGTGGACGAGAATCTTGTCGATGCGCAGCAGACGCGGAGAGTGCTCGACCGGCTAGTGGGGTATCAGATCTCTCCGCTGCTGTGGGACAAGGTGCGGCGCGGGCTGAGCGCGGGGCGCGTGCAGACGGTGGCGCTGCGGCTGATCGTCGAGCGCGAGCAGGAGATCAACGAGTTCAAGCCGGTCGAGTACTGGAACATCGATGCCGATCTGCTGCCCGGAGCGGGAAAGCAGGGATTCACGGCGCGGTTCGTCGGCGTGAACGGCGTGCCTTCGCGCGTGGCGAATGGAACGGACGCGGATGGCAAGGAGCAGTTCACCGCGAACGCGCTGCCGGATGAGGATGCTGTCCACGAGGTCGTGGGCGAGTTGAAGAAGGCGACGTGGAGCGTTCGCTCGGTGGAGAAAAAGGAGCGGCGGAACAATCCCAAGGCTCCGTTTACGACGAGCAAGCTGCAGCAGGAGGCGGCGGGAAGGCTGGGCTTCAATGTGCGCCGCACGATGGGCGTGGCCCAGCGGCTGTATGAGGGCATCGAGATCGGCGAAGAGGGAACGGTCGGCCTGATTACGTATATGCGAACCGATTCGACGCGCGTGAGCCCGGATGCGATTGCTGAGGCGCGGGAGTACATCGACAAGCTGGGCGCGGCGTATCTTCCGGACAAGCCGAACGAGTATGTCGGCAAGAAGCAGGAGCAGGCGCAGGACGCGCACGAGGCGATTCGTCCGACCTCGGTGAGGTTCACGCCGGACTCGATTCGGCGGTATCTCTCGGACGAGCAGTACCGGTTGTACAAGCTGATCTGGCAGCGGTTTGTGGCGAGCCAGATGACGCCTGCGATCTTTGACCAGACGACGGTGGAGATTGAGGCGAAGGCGAAGCTGACGTATGACTTTCGCGTGACGGGCAGCGTACTGAAGTTCGACGGACACCTGAAGTTCGAAGAGGAAGAGAAGCGTGCTCGCGCTGCGGCGAAGGAGAAGGCCGCGAAGGAAGAGAAGGCGGATGCTGCCGGCGAAGGCGAGAGCGAGGATGAGGCTGAGCGCAGGCTGCCGGAGCTGGCGGCTGGTGAGGCGCTGAAACTCGAGAAGCTGAATCCGCAGCAGAAGTTTACGCAGCCGCCTCCGCGGTACAACGAGGCCAGCCTGGTGAAGACGCTGGAGGAGAAGGGCATTGGGCGGCCTTCGACGTATGCGTCGATCATTAATACGATCCAGGACCGCGACTACGTGAAGAAGATCACGGGGCGGTTTGTGCCGACGGAGATCGGCATCGTGGTGACGAAGCTGCTGGTGAAGAACTTTCCCTACATCTTCGACACGCAGTACACGGCGACGCTCGAGGGCGAGCTGGATGCTGTGGAAGAGGGCCAGGAGCGCTGGACCGATCTGCTGAACGGCTTCTATGGGCACTTTGAGAAGGAACTCAAGGTCGCCGAGGTCCACATGGAAGACATCAAGCGGATGGAGGAGCCGACGACGGAGGTCTGCGAGAAGTGCGGAAGCCCGCTGATTCTGAAGTGGGGCAAGTTCGGAAGCTTTTACTCGTGCTCGAACTTTACGAAGTCGAAGCCGATGGCCGTCGCGGCGGGACCGTGGAAGAAGGACCTGAAGACGATCGTGAAGAAGATCACATCGGCGTTCACCTTCCCGATGACGGTGAAGGCGACGACAGAAGATGTGATGGACTTCAGCCGCGAGGCGAAGGACTCGAAGGAGCTGGTTGCGGCGATCGAGGCGGCGCAGTCGAAGGGCAAGAAGGTGACGGTGGAGACGTTCAGCTGCGACTTCACGAAGGAGAACTTCGCGGCGAAGCCGGACCTGAGCGCGCCGGGCGCCGATGAGGCTCCTGAGGAGGAGGCCTGCGACAACTGCGGGCGCACGATGGTGCTGCGCAATGGGCCATGGGGACCGTTCATGTCGTGCCCGGGGTACAACGACGATCCTCCGTGCAAGACGATTCGCAAGCTGAACCAGAAGGTGCAGCAGAAGCCTCCGGTGCAGCTTGAGGAGAGCTGCCCGAGGTGCGGCAAGCCGCTGCTGCAGCGCCATGGGCAGTACGGCGAATTCATTAGCTGCAGCGGCTATCCGAAGTGCAAGTACATCAAGCAGGAGCTGTTGGAGGCGAAGTGCCCGAAGGACGGCGGCGACATCGCCGTGCGCAAGACGAAGCGCGGGGATGTGTTCTACGGCTGCGTGAACTATCCGAAGTGCGACTTCGCTTCGAATCTGAAGCTGATCGACGAGACGTGCCCGAGGTGCGAGAGCGCGTATCTGCTGGAGGTGGCCAACGACAAAGGGACGTTCTGGGTGTGCCCGAACAACCACGAGGCGTTGCCGAAGCGGCGGAAGAAGAAGGGCGCAGCGGAAGAGCCGGTGACGGGTCCGGAGTGCAGCTACCAGAAGAAGGTGGGTGGGCCAGCCTCGAAGCCGGAGAGGCCTGATGCGGGCAAGACGAGGGCTGTGGTCGAGAGCGTAGCGTAAGAGGAGACGGCATGGCGACTGCGGCTGACGCAGAGTTGATCCTGAAGCTGTATGAGATGCGACGCGAAGAGACGCTGAGGAAGGCACGCCGCTTCATGATCTTCGACTTTCAACCGAAGACGGTGGAGGAGCTTCGGCTGGTCTCGCGCGACGTGGGGTCGCAGCACAACGCCGCCTGGCGGCAGGTGCTGAGCTACTGGGAGATGGCGGCCTCGCTGGTGCTGCGTGGGGCGCTGGACGCGGACCTGTTTCTGGACTCAAACGGCGAGGGCATCCTGATCTACGCCAAGTACCACCACTTCCATGCAGAGACGGAGAAGGCTTCGGGCAATCCATTCATGCGGAACACGGCGGCGCTGATTGAGAAGTATCCGGCGGCGAAGCGACTGCATCAGGGATTTCTGAAATCGCTGGGATTGGCCAACGGGTAAAACCTGCGCGAATAGAGGCTAAATCTTCCTGGTAGAGCATAGGAAAATTTTCCAGTAGAAGCATGACGCTCTTTGGCCACTATAGTGTCCGGTAGACACTATTTGTTAAAGTGCTTATTTTGTTTAGTTTACCCCTAGCTATCTCCCGTTTATTAAAACATTAGTAACGTTCCGGATATGCGCAAAGTTTTGCATATTAGGAGTTCCATGGAGGAACTCTATGCATAACTTTCGCACCGCTTTTTTTGCTGCATTGGTATTCGGAACTTCCCTTATTGCCCGCGCCGACTCGGTCATTCCTTACGGGAACGTGGGGCATATTGCTGCCCAGGAACCTCTGGTCGCGATCGCGACATCTGAGATATTCGGGTACTTTGTAAGCGCGAGCGCAGGCCACAACGACGTTGTGCGCATGATTGACGTCACGCAGAACTGGTCCAGCAACTGGTTCTTTCCGAACCATTCCACGGCGCTCGGAGCCTCTGCCGATTTTGGCTCTGTCAACGCAGGCGATGAACTGGTCTTTCAGATCCAGGACCTAACGACGGACCGAATCTATGGTTCCGAAGCGGCGTTCAGCAGCGACGGCGCCAATCACGCGTACTCCCAGATGTTCGACGGTGGCCTGCTGGATGCCGCGACGTTTCCTGCCGGGGTCTATATCGGCATGGAGGATCTCGCTAAGGGGGGCTCCGACTGGGATTACAACGACGATACCTTCCTGTTTACCAATACAGCTCTGGATAAGTCATCGCCCAGTGCTCCTCCGGCGGTCTCGGAGCCGGGCAGCCTTGCGCTGTTCGGAACCGGAATGCTGGGTACGGTTGGATTGATACGCCGTCGTTTTTTCAACTAGCCCTCCCCAAGGGACAACAACCCCATCCTTCCTGGCGCTCCACGGAGGATGGGGTTTTCTTTTTGTATCATTTCTGTTACAACCGGGGAGTAGACTTTGGGTACTGAAGTGCACGATTCTAATGGCGACTCTGCTGTAACTTATTGAAAAAAACAGGTAGTTTACTTATGGCGAAGGCAGTTTGGAATGGTCAGACACTGGCCGAGAGCGAGACGTTCGAGACGGTAGAGGGAAATGTTTATTTTCCGGACGAGACGGTCAAGCGCGAGTTTCTGAGGCCGAGCTCGACGACTTCCAGTTGCCCGTGGAAGGGCCAGGCGCGTTACTACACGATCGTTGTGGACGGTCAGGAGAACCAGGACGCGGCGTGGTATTACCCAGACCCGAAGCCTGCGGCCCGCAACGTGAAGCACCACATCGCGTTCTGGCGCGGCGTCGAGGTCAGCAAGTAAGGCTGCTAAACGCAGAGCTTACTTCTCCTTCTGTAGCTCCACCACCATTACTTCGATGGGCTTGTCTCCGGCGTTGATGTCGGCGTGCATGGTTCGGGGCGGGTTTGCCGGGAGCCAGTAGGCCTTGCCTGTCTCCCAGACGTGCGTCTCGGTGGGGCCGTTCTGGGTGACGATCTTCATGGTTCCGCCCTTGAGAGCGACGATGACGCGCGGGTGATCGTGGCGGTGGGTGGTGAGGGGCGAGTTGGGCATGACGACCGACTTCCACACCTTGACGTCTTCGTTGTCGAACTGAGGAAAGCGCCGGGTCTGCTGGGCGGCTTGCTGGGAGCGCAGGACCTCGAAGACTCCGAAGACGATCAGAGGAAGTGAAAGGAAGATGGCGGCCTGCGTTAGTGTGCTTTGCATCGGAGTTTTCCTCGGCGCGAGGATAGCACCTACTTCCTCGTTGCACGCGTTCTTCTTCGAGGCGGCGTATCGTTAAGTTCTATGGAAGAGATGTTGGAGACGATGAAGGAAGATCGAAGTGTGAGTGCGGCAGCGGTGGAGCGTTCGCTCGATCCTGCGAGCGAGGCGGAGTGGGTTGAACTGCGGGAGCTGGGACATCGGATGCTCGATGGGATGTTCGATCACATTCGTGGAGTGAGGGACATGCCGGCGTGGCAGGAGCTTCCGGCGCGGACGAAGTCGGATTTTGCGGCGGAGGCGGTGCCTCGCACGGGAGTAGGCGCGGAGGCGGCTTACGAGAGCTTTGTGCGCGATGTGCTGCCTTATGGGATCGGGAACGCGCATCCGCGGTTCTGGGGTTGGGTGCAGGGCGGCGGCACGGTGGTGGGGATGCTGGCGGAGATGCTGGCTGCGGGGATGAATCCGAATGTGGGCGGGTTCAACGACTCGGCGACGATGGTGGAGGAGCAGGTGCTCCGTTGGCTGGCGGAGCTGATGGGAATGCCGGAGGGAACGAGTGGCCTGTTGACGAGCGGCGGCTCGATGGCGAACCTGCTGGGGCTGGCGGTGGGCCGGTGCGCGCGGGCGGGATTCGATGTCCGCGAGGAGGGTGTCGAGGGCGGGCCGATGCTGCGCGTATACTGCTCGACTGAGACGCACAGCTGGCTGAATAAGGCTGTGGAGCTGATGGGGATGGGGCGGGTAAGTCTGTGCCCGGTAGGCGTGGACGCCGAATACAGGATGAGGATGGATGAGCTGTCGGAGGCGGTGGCGGCTGATCAGGCTGCGGGGTACCGTCCGCTGTGCGTGGTTGGGACGGCCGGCACGGTGAATACGGGGGCGACGGATGACCTGGAGGCTATTGCGGACCTCTGCGAGGCTGAGGGGATGTGGTTTCACGTGGACGGGGCGTTTGGCGCACTGGCGTATCTGTCGGAGAGCCTGCGGCCTGCACTGCGCGGGATGGAGCGGGTGGACTCGCTGGCGTTCGACCTGCACAAGTGGGGCTATTTGCCGTACGACGTGGGCTGCGTGCTGGTGCGGGATGCGGAGGCGCATCGCGCCGCGTTTGCCACAGGAGCCAGCTATCTGACGGCGATGGAGCGGGGGCCGGTGGCGGGCGGAATCCGGTTCGCGGAGCGCACTCCCGAGCTGTCGCGAGGGTTCCGGGCGCTGAAGGTGTGGATGAGCCTGAAGTCGCAGGGCGTGGACGCCTTGGTAGAGCAGATCGAGAAGAACGTGGAGCAGGCGAGCTATCTTGCGCGCCGGGTGGAGTCATCGCCTGAGCTGGAGCTGGCGGCGGAGGCTCCGCTGAACATCGTCTGCTTCCGGTATCGCGGGGCGAGCGATGAGGAGAACAAGGAGATTCTGATGCGGGTACAGGAGCGCGGGATCGCGGTGCCTTCGGGGACGATGGTGGAAGCGCGGTTTGCGATCCGGGTGGCGATTACGAATCACCGGTCGCGGCGCGAGGATTTTGACGCTCTGGTGGATGCGGTGGTGGCGATTGGGCGCGAGGTGATGGGGTAAATCAGCTCACTGAATTGATCGTAAGACACCCATCCATAGGCGCGATGGTGCTGTCGAATGGTCTTCCATTCCAATCTGTGTCCTAGCCTCGCTTAGGGCGGCGGCTCGCCGCTTTGTGGCCTCCGCATACGACTGGCCAGATCGTTAGAGAGTAATCCGTGCCGGCCAGAGAGTAATCCGTGCCGGCCCTGCTCCTTCCATCGTTGAACGTTCACACCCTTCACGAGAAGCCACAGCGTCAGCGATCCTTCCCCGAGGAGGCCGGCGAACATAACGTAGGGGGACAGATGGTTTGCGAGTCGCGGTGACAGGAAGGTCAGCCAACCCAAACCGGCAAACGCCATCAGCACACCCAGAATTCGAGGCAGGAAGGTCGACCGGAAGATGAGGTAGCCGATCAGGAGGCAATAGAATCCGAAAAATACCAGGGGGTTTATGTGGAGGGTGGCGATATGAAAGTGGCTAAGAGTCCCGATGGCGCATCCCATGAAGCTGAAGAACGCCGCGAGCAGAGAGAGGCCACAGTTGACGGGCTTAAACATGCCATAAAAGAGCAGCGTCACAGCGATATAGCATGCGGTTGCGATGAGGTTGGCGGCGTCGCCATATACAACGAGCCTGCGGCCGGTGAGGACCACGGCCAGTACGCCCATAATTATGGTGAGTAAATAAAAGACACCGGCAATCCTCGCCTTGAGATGCGGTGACGCTTCTGCAATCCGTTCCATCATTTCATGCCCTCCAGGAGGGGGCCGACGGACGGTTTGGCGTTAGTATGCCTGAGCCTGTTCGAGCGGCAGACGAATCTGGAAGCAGGTCGATCCGGGGCGCGATTCGACCTGGACATAGCCGGAGTGGCGCTGCAGGATGCGCTGCGCGGTATCGAGACCGAGGCCGAGGCCGCGTCCGGGCGCCTTGGTGGTGTAGAAGGGCTCGAAGATGCGGTTCTTGAGCTCGGGCGCGATGCCCGGGCCGGTGTCCCAGACCTCGACGAAGGCCATCTGACCTTGTAGCCGCGTACAAAGGCGCAGGGTTCCGCGGTCCTTGATCGCGTCGAGAGCGTTTTCGATGAGCGCGGTCCACACCTGGTTGAGCTCGCGGCCGTAGGCGGCGACGGGGGGCAGCGCGGGGTCGAAGTTGGTCTCGACCGTGACGTTTTGAAGGCGCGACTTGAACATGACCAGCGTGTTCTCGAGTGACTGCGCGAGATCGACGTCCTGGATGGGCGCCTGGTCCATGTAGGAGTAGTCCTTGATGGCGCGGATGAGGTCGAAGATGCGGACGGTGGAGTTGACGACGGTCTCCGCCATGCGCTCGACGCGGAGCGAGCTGGCGAAGGTTGCGATGGCGACAGGCAGGGCCTCGGCGGTGGCGATGCCTGCGAGCTCGTCGAGCTGCGCGGCGGCGATGCTGGTCTCGGCGAGGGACGGCGCAATGGCCCAGGGGTTGGGGATGTTGTGAGTCTCGAGCCAGCTCAGCAGGTCGGTCTCGCGATCGCTGATGGCGAGGGCGTCGAGTTTGCCACCGCTGCGTGCCTCGTTTTCGGTGAGCGTGGACCGAGTGCGCGCCACCCAGGAGCGGTACTGCGATGTCTGCGTTTCGGAGAGACAGAGATTGCCGAGGCGGTACTTCTGATCGCCGTACTGGCGCAGCTCGGAGAAGAGGCTGGAGGCGGAGCGCTGGGCGGCAGAGGCCGGGTTGTTGAGCTCGTGGGCGAGATTGGCGGCGAGCTTGCCCAGAGCGGCGAGCTTCTCCACCTGCTGCTCCATGCGCGTAACCTCGCGAACTCGATCCATCATGGTCGAGACGCAGCGCTGCGCCATCGAAGGGATGGCGGCGAGCATCGCGGGGAAGAGGCTCTCGTGGATATGGAGCGCCCAGCTGGGGCCGACGGTGTAGCCGTCACCGCCGTGGGTCTTCATGCGCGAGTAGGGAAGCTTGCCGGTCATCTGGCCGGCGCGGCCGATCCACAGCGCTATGGGGCCGGCGTTTTGGCGGCGGACGTGAACCTCACCCTTGAGGATGAAGACCATGCTGTCGCAGGGGCTGCCTTCGGCGAAGACCATGGCGCCATCGTCGCCGACGCTCTCGATGCCGTTGGTGGCGAGCCAGCCGTACTCCTCGTCGGTGAGGCCGTCGAGGGCGGGGATGGTGCGAAGGGCGGCGGTAATCTCGGCCAGGGGAGTGGGATGCGTAGGGGGAGCGAGAGACACCTGGGGCCCGAGTTGCTGAGGGAGTACGGCTTCGTAACTGCTAGGGGCGGCCATCGTACGAATCTCCTAACTGCCGTCGTGGGCAGGAACAGCAAAGCGATCGGCTACTCTTGCTCCATTGTGACAGGTTTGACAAGGCGGAGACATCTGAGTGACTGGGGAATTTCCGAGTTTTGTGACGAAACGAAACGGTGGCACCCAATAGGATGCCGCCGCAGGTGATTGGGATTTAGAGATTTACGCCTTGACGACGGCTCCGTTTTCCACCTTGACGGGGTCAAGGAAGGGCATCGCCTTGCGCAGCTCGGCGCCGACCTTCTCAATGCCGTGGGCGGCCTCTTGCTGGCGGATGCGCGCGAACTGGTGACGGCCGGTCTCGTTCTCCTCGATGAACTTCTTGGCGAAGGAGCCGTCCTGGATCTCGTCAAGGAGCTTGCGCATGGCCTTCTTGGTCTCGGCGGTGACGATGCGCGGGCCGGCCATGTAGTCGCCCCACTCGGCGGTGTCGGAGATGGAGTGGCGCATGTAGGCGAGGCCGCCGCGATACATGAGGTCGACGATCAGCTTGAGCTCGTGGAGGACCTCGAAGTAGGCGAGCTCGGGCTGGTAGCCGGCCTCGGTGAGGGTCTCAAAGCCAGCCTTGACGAGCGCGGCGGTGCCTCCGCAGAGGACGGCCTGCTCACCGAAGAGGTCGGTCTCGGTCTCCTCGGTGAAGGTGGTCTGGAGGACTCCGGCGCGCGTGCAGCCGATGCCCTTGGCGTAGCTGAGCGCGAGCTTGAGCGCGCTGCCGGTCGCATCCTGCTCGACGGCGACGAGGCCCGGGACGCCGCCGCCTTCGGTGAAGACCTCGCGGACGCGGTGGCCGGGGGCCTTCGGAGCGACGAGCGAGACGTCGACACCCGCGGGCGGGAGGATGGTGCCGAAGCGGATGTTGAAGCCGTGCGCGAACATCAGCGTCTTGCCGGGTGTCAGGTTCGGTTCGATCTCGGCCTGGTGGACCTTCGCGGCGGTCTGGTCGGGTGTGAGGTTCATGATGACGTCGGCCCACTTGGCGACGTTGGCGACGGTGTCGACGACGAGGCCGGCCTTGCGTGCGCGCTCGGCGTTGGGCGAGTCGGGGCGGAGGCCTACGCGGACCTCGACGCCGGAGTCCTTGAGGTTGAGGGCGTGGGCGTGACCCTGCGAGCCGTAGCCGATGATGCCGACTTTCTTTGTCTGGATGAGGGAGAGGTCTGCGTCTGCGTCGTGGTAGGTCTTTGCCATTTTCTTTTTCCTTAGCGAGTCAGCGAGTCAGCAAGTCAACGAGTCAGCGTGAGCCGTTCGATTGAGTTGTGGCGCTGCGGGTTTGTGATGCGCTGTGGGTTTAGGAGAGTTTAGCAACGGTGCGAGGGCTAGGTTTCGTCCTCGGCGAACTGGTTGGGAAGGTCTTCGTGAGGCTCGGGGCGGACGGGGTAGACCGGGTGAGGGGCTTCGCCGTTGGGTGTGCCGAGGGCTTTGAGCACGCGGCTGGTGTGGTGGCCTCGGCGCATGGCCATGCGGCCGGTGCGCGAGACCTCGAGGACCTCGAAGGAGGATTCGCGAAGGACCTGGAGGAGGCCTTCGATCTTGGAGGCGGCTCCGGTCATCTCGAGCATGATGGACTCGGGGGCGAGGTCGACGACGCGCGCGCGGAAGACGTTGGCGAGCTCGAAGATCTGCGAGCGCGAGTGCTGGCCGTGCGGCGAGTTGGGGCCGGCGGCGACCTTGATGAGGCAGAGCTCGCGGATGACGGCTTCGCTGCGGCCGAGTTCGTCGACGTCGCGGGTGATCTCGAGCTTGTAGAGCGAGGCGCGGATGCGGTCGGCGGCGTGCTCAGGTGCGTCGCAGACGATGGTCATGCGGGAGATGCCCTCGCGCTCGGACTCGCCGACTGTGAGCGAGACGATGTTGACGTTGAGACGGCGGAAGAGGGAGGCGACCCGGGTTAGGACTCCGGGCTTGTCGTCTACCAGGGCTACGAAGGTGTGGAGCATAAGTTTCCTTTAGGAATCGTTTTTATCCAGTGTCGACGACGGAGAGCCATCTTCTGGTTCCCAGAGCTTTTCAGCACGATATTCCATAATTTCAAGATAGCGACTGATGTCTTCACTGCAGCAAACTTCTCGCGGAGACTCCAGCCAAATCCCTAACTCGATAGCACGATTCAATAAGGCTTCGGAAGCACTTGGATCGCTTAATGCAAGTGAAAAAAGAGTAAAGCTATAAAGATCGGTTAGCGCGGAGGCCACTTTACGATCGTGACGTAGAAGTTGGACCTGCTGCTCTATCAAGACCGTGTTCTCTAGCATGTAATGTCTTGCTTCGTCATTTGAAGCTTCACGTAGCATTGCCGAATTCACGACACTCGCCGCTAAGAAATTGAATTTATCTCCAAAGTGCGGCTGATACCGATCCAATAAAAGTTTGCCTACGCCTGCATTGAGGAGGAAATCAATATGCCTAACCTGCTCTTGATAATCGTCTAAATTCATTACTCGTCCTCAGCGGTTTCGAGGAGAGGGTCTTTTTGTGGACGGCGAACCATCTCGTGGAGTGCGGCTCCGGGGGCGATCATCGGGTAGACGCCGTCTTCCTTTTCGACCGCGAAGTTGATGACGAAGGCGGTTTGCCCGGTGCGGGATTTTGTGACTGTGGGGGTTACATCCTTGCGCTGGGTGACTTGCGCGCCGGGGATGCCGTGAGCATCGGCGATCTTGACGAAGTCGGGCGAGAGGATGGGCGAGCAGGCGTAGTTCTTGTCGTAGAAGGCCTCCTGCCACTGCCGGACCATGCCGAGGAAGCCGTTGTTGATGACGGCGACGTTGATGTGGAGGTTTTCCTGCACGATGGTGGAGAGCTCGGCGGCGGTCATCTGGAAGCCGCCGTCACCGGCGATGCACCAGACGTCGCAGTCGGGCCGGGCGATCTTGGCTCCGATGGCGGCGGGCAGAGCGAAGCCCATCGTCCCGAGGCCGCCCGAGGTGATGAGCGTGCGCGTGTCCTCGTGCTTGAAGTACTGCGCCTCCCACATCTGGTGCTGGCCTACGTCGGTGGCGATGATGGTCTTGTCGAGTCGGCCAGCGGCGCGGGCCTCCTGCCAGATGTCGTTGATGACGTGCGCGGCGTAGAGGTGGCCGTTGTCGGGCAGGTTGATGATGTCGCGCACGGCGGCGTCGCCCTTCATGGAGCGGATCTCGCGCAGCCAGTCACTGGTGCTGTTGTTCGTGCTCGCATCGGCGAGATAGTTCTTGTCGTGAATGAGCGGCTCCATCGTGCGCAGGACCTCTTTGAGGTCGCCGATGAGCGCGACGTCGACCTTGACGTTCTTGTTGATCTCGCTGGGGTCGATCTCGATGTGGATCTTCTTCGCGTTCTGCGCGTAGCTGGCGAGGTTGCCGGTGACGCGGTCGTCGAAGCGCATCCCGAAGGCGAGCAGGAGGTCGGCATGCTGGATGGCGTGGTTGACCCACGACTCACCGTGCATCCCCATCATGCCGAGGGCGAGCGGGTGCGAGGCGGGGAAGGCTCCCAGGCCAAGCAGCGTGGTGGCGACGGGGATCTGGTAGCGCTCGGCGAAGGCGACGACCTCGTGCTCGGCACCGGAGTGGATGATGCCGTGGCCGGCGAGGATGACGGGCTTCTTCGAGGCGCGCATCAGTTCGATGGCGCGGTGCATCTCGGCGGACTCGGCGCGCAGCATGGGGTGCGGGCGGTAGGGCGCGGGCACGGCCTCGTCGAAGTTGAAGATGGCGGTGCCCTGCTGGGCATCCTTGGTGATGTCAACCAGCACGGGGCCGGGGCGTCCGGAGGCGGCGATCTGAAAGGCCTGGCGGATCATCGGCGCAATGTGCTCGGGGCGTGTGGCGACGAAGTTGTGCTTCGTGATGGGCAGGGTGATGCCGGTGATGTCGATCTCCTGGAAGGCATCGGAGCCGAGAACTTTCGACGAGACCTGCCCGGTGATGCAGACGATCGGGATCGAGTCCATCATAGCGGTGGCGATGCCGGTGACGAGGTTGGTCGCGCCGGGGCCAGAGGTGGCGATGGCGACGCCTACCTTACCGGAGGCGCGCGCGTAGCCGTCGGCCATGTGCGCGGCGCCCTGCTCGTGCCGCGTGAGCACGTGGTGGATGGGGAACTTGCGCAGAGCGTCGTAGGCGGGGAGGATGGCTCCGCCGGGGTAGCCGAAGACCGTGGTGACACCTTCGCCTACGAGCGTGGCCCAGAGGATCTCGGCTCCGGTCAGGGTGGGGTGTGTCATCGTGGTATCGCCTTTCTTGCTCTCCACCAGATTTGGAGCTGCATGGATGTCTGTTGTGGATTGGGGTTTCGACGGTGTGTTCATGTGGTCACCGATATCTTGTTGTTCAAGAGGTTGTAGCGTTTTGTGAGAAAACGACGCACGGGACTGTCAATATATCTGCCAGCCCACCAGGAGGCGATTGCCAGGGCCGTTACGGACAGAAAGATAATGGCCGGGGCAATCGTGGAATGCGATTCCAGATACTGATGAAACCTTCTCGTGAGGATGAAGGGTCCATGTAACAGATAGAGAGGATAGGAAATCTCGCCAAGCACGGCCGAGAGACCTGCAAGGAAATGAGGCAATTTGGTGATTGCACCCAGGTAAACCAGGGATGGAAACCAGATACAGATCGCGGATAAGCGAAAGGTAGTGGACTTCATCAAGGCTATGGGAGCAACAAGGATTGCGATCACACTGATTGCGACGAAGACGCAAAGAACCCAATGCTTCAAAACAGCGAAGTCTTTGTTGAAATCAGATCGATAGAGACGAAAGAGCAAAACACCGGCAGAAAAAGAAAATCCAACCCTCGCGAATCCCATGCCGAACGTGTTGCATGCGTTGCCCAGGTCCAGGTTTCCAGTCTTCACAGCGTAGAGTCCAAGAATCGCAAAGGACACGGCTGCAATGGCACCGATCGCCGCACTCCCTGCCGCACGAAACTTGATCAGGAGGGCAAAGATAAGATTGGCAACCAGTTCATAGAAGAGCGACCACGCCGGAATATCGAGAGGAAAATTCACTTGGCTCTGGACAGGCGAGAGGCGCGCCGGCCACAGGAATATCCCAAAGGTGAACGTCGTTATCCAATGGGACCAGGATTGACCCGTTCCGTAAGCGATCTGATGAACCAGGGCCGAGATAAGCAAGCCGATGACCGACCCGAGAAGGTAGAGGGGATATAAGCGGATCAAACGTGCAACGGTAAAGTCTTTCAAAGAAAGACTCGTCTCAAGGCGCTTTTCGTAGGAGAAAGCAATTACAAAGCCACTCAGACAAAAGAAAAAGTCGACCGACAAAAAACCATTCGTCGCCAAACCATGGATCGTTGAAGCCGGTAGGTGAAAAAAGATAACGAACACAGCAGCGATACCACGAAGAGCATCGAGGAAAAGAAACCGATGATTCTTCGCCGGGATGAAATGCACGGGCTGGCCAGCGCTGCTGCTCAACCTCGTGCTCTTCGTCAATGAAGCTGTCATGGTCATCTCGGCACTGGAAGGTTATTAGTTCACCATTGAAATGGTTGGTAGTTGTTTGAGGCGCATGCGTAGGCGTCGGCCATGTGCCGCGTGAGCACGTGGTTGATGGGGAACTTGCGCAGAGCGTCGTAGGCGGGGGAGGATGGCTCCGCCGGGGTCGCCGAAGACCGTGGTGACACCTTCGCCTACGAGCGCGGCCCAGAGGATTTCTGCTCCGGTTAGGGTGGGGTGTTGATTGGTCGTATTCGTCATGGTCATAATTGCTCCACCTGTACTTCGTGGATGCTGTGTTTGGTAGGTGTCTGGTTAGGTTTCTTAGTCCAGCACATTTCGTCCGGTGTGAAGAGAGTCCACTCCGAGAAATCAAGCTCTGGATTAGGTGTATTCGATGCTTTGAGTGAGTGACCGTAACTAAAATTCAACTGCAGCACATCTGAGGAATCGAAGCTCGCGTTGGTCAGTTGACCAAGATCAAACTCATCAAACGCAACATCAATATTGTTTGCCTCATCTTCGGAGCTGATCCTCTCACCCAATGCAGACTGAATTATCCATTCGGATTGCTCAAAGAGAAAGTGCCATTCGCCGTGATGAAACTTTCCAATCTGAACTGGCTTACCGAGTTCCAGGAAGAACATGGAGCCATGCGTACGCTTGAGCCCCCAAGCCTTTAATCCTTTGAGCCTTGATAAGTCATCCGAGATGTTTAGTCGAGAATTCATTGTCTTTAGAGCTACGTGGTCACGGCTCCTTGCGATGCGCTGCTTACTGTGTTCGCATACTTCGCGAAGACTCCTCGCTTGTAGCGTCGTTCGGGTTGCTTCACTTCCTTCAATCGCTTCGCAATCTCTTCTGCCGGAACCTCGAGACGCAGTTCGCGATTTTTGATGTCGAAGGTGATGGTGTCGCCTTCGTGGACGGCGGCGATGGGACCGCCGAGTTGGGCTTCGGGGGCAACGTGGCCGACCATGAGGCCGCGGGTGGCTCCGGAGAAGCGGCCGTCGGTGAGAAGCGCGACGGTTTCGGAGAGCTCGGGGATGCCCTTGATGGCTGCGGTGACGGCGAGCATCTCGCGCATGCCGGGGCCTCCGCGGGGACCTTCATAGCGGATGACGCAGACGTCGTTCGGCTTGATCTTGCCTGCTTCGACGGCGGCATGGCATGCGTCTTCGGAGTTGAAGACGCGTGCAGGGCCGGCGTGCAGGATGCGCTCGTGGCCGGCGACCTTGACGACGCAGCCCTCGGGGGCGAGGTTGCCTTTGAGGATGACGAGGCCGCCGGTGGGCTTGAGCGGGTGGTCGATGGGATAGATGACGGGCTGGTGGGGTGTTTCGACCGCGTGTGATGCCTCTTCGGCGAGCGTCTTGCCGGTGACCGTGATCTGGCTGCCATCGATCAGGCCCGCGTCGAGGAGGCGCTTGGCGAGAAGGCGTGAACCGCCTGCGTCCTGGTAATCCTTGGCGGCGTACTTGCCACCGGGGGAGAGGTCGCAGATGTGCGGCGTGCGGTCGCTAATGGCGTTGAAGTCGTCGATGGTGAAGGGGATGTTGTACTCACGTGCGATGGCGAGCAGATGCAGCACGGCGTTGGTGCTGCCGCCAGAGGCGCAGGCGGAGGCGTAGGCGTTCTCAATGGCCTTGCGGGTGACGATCTTCGAGGGGCGAAGATCGTTTTTGGCGAGCTCCATGACGAGGCGACCGGCCTCGCGGCTGGCCTCGGCCTTGTCGGGCGACACGGCGGGAACGCCGGTGATCTGGATGGGTGAGATGCCGAGGAACTCGCCCGCCATCGCCATGGTGTTCGCGGTGAACTGACCGCCGCAGGCTCCGGGGCCGGGACAGGCTGCGGCCTCGAGAGCTTCGAGCTGGTCGTCGTTGATCTTGCCGGCGGCGTGCGAACCCATGCCTTCGAAGACCTGAAGGATAGTGATCTCTTTGGTCGTGCCGTCAGGCTGCGGTAGCTTGCCCGGAGCGATGGAGCCGCCGTAGAGCATGAGGCCGGGGATGTCGAGGCGGCCGAGCGCCATGATGGCTGCGGGCATGTTCTTGTCGCAGCCGGCGATGCAGATGAGGCCGTCGAAGCTGTTGCCGCGAGCGACGAGTTCGATGGAGTCGGCGATGACCTCGCGCGAGATCAGCGAGGCCTTCATGCCCTCGGTGCCCATGGTGATGCCGTCGGAGATGGTGACGGTGTTGAACTCCATCGGCGTGCCGCCAGCCTCGCGCACGCCCTGCTTGACTGCTTCGGCGACCTGGCGGAGATGGAAGTTGCAGGGGCCGATCTCGGTCCAGGTGTTGGCGATGCCGATGATGGGCTTGTGCAGGTCCTCTTTGCTAAAGCCGACGCCGCGCAGGTAGGAACGAGCGGCGGCGCGGCTGGGGCCTTCGGTGAGGACTTTGGAGTGCTTCTTTGCCGGATTGAGGTCGTTGCTCACTTGCTGCCTTTCAGATTCAGTGGAGACGTAGGTTTCGGTTCAAATTCAGTATTGGGTTCGCTTCAAGTTCCTTACCTGCATCTGACCAGCCGGCTCTCCAACTGCAAGAAATCCAATCTGAAAAAGCGTCAGGGGTTGACCTTGCAGACGAGCTCGATAACCCTCTTCGTACTGTTCGAGATCTAGTGGCTGAGGATTGAGGTCGCTTGAGTACATGGTTTTTGGCCGGTTACAACGCTTTTGGCAAGGACCAGAAGTCTTCGTCGTGGCGCTTTTCAAAGTGATCTAGGGCGTGCTCATGCCGCAGCGTCAGGCCGATGTCATCGAGACCATTCAGCAGGCAGTACTTGCGGAACGGGTCGATGTCGAAGTGCGCGCTGAAGCCAAGTTCGTCGGTAACAGTCTGGGCTTCGAGGTTGATGGTGATCTTGTGCTCGGGATTCGCGGTCGTGCGCTCAAACAGTGTCTTCACCTCGTCATCGGTGAGGCGAGCGAGGACGATGCCGTTCTTGCCTGCGTTTGAGAAGAAGATGTCGGCGAAGGTGGGCGCGATGACGGCGCGGAAGCCGTACTGATTGATGGCCCAGGCGGCGTGCTCGCGCGAGCTGCCGCAGCCGAAGTTCCTTTCGGTGATGAGGATCTCGGCGCCCTTGTACTCGGGCTTGTTGAGGACGAAGCCGGGATTGATGGAGGGGTGGCCGGCGTCGTCGAAGTTGTAGCGCCAGTCGAAGAAGAGGAACTCGCCGTAGCCGGTGCGCTCGATGCGCTTGAGGAACTGCTTCGGGATGATCTGGTCGGTGTCGATGTTCGGTAGCGGTAGCGGAGCGGTGGTGGAGGTGAGAATGTTGATGGGTTCCATTAGCGTGAGGCTCCTTCCGTCTGCTTCCACTTGCGGATGTCGGTGAAGTGTCCTGCGATGGCGGCTGCGGCGGCCATCTCGGGCGAGACAAGGTGCGTGCGTCCGCCGCGTCCCTGGCGGCCTTCGAAGTTGCGGTTCGATGTGGAGGCGCAGCGCTGACCGGGCTGCAGGATGTCGGGGTTCATGCCGAGGCACATCGAACAGCCGGGCTCGCGCCATTCGAAGCCCGCGGCCTTGAAGATGGTGTCGAGGCCTTCGGCTTCGGCCTGATGCTTGACGGCCTGCGAGCCTGGCACGACGAGCGCGCGTATCTTCTTCGCGACGTGGTGGCCTTTGACGACGGCTGCTGCGGCGCGCAGGTCTTCGATGCGGCCGTTGGTGCAGGAGCCGAGGAAGACGGCATCGATCTTGATCTCCTCCATCGGCATGCCGGGCTTGAGGTCCATGTACTCGTAAGCGCGCTCGAAGGACTTGCGGTCGGCCTCGGTCCTTGCGTCGGCGAGTGAGGGAACCTTGCCCTCGATGGTGGCGTGCATGCCAGGCGACGTGCCCCAAGTGACGTTGGGTGCAAGCGTGGCGGCGTCGATGTGCAACTCGCGGTCGAAGACGGCGCCTTCGTCGGAGGGCAGTGTTCGCCAGTGCGCGACGGCCTCGTCCCACGCTGTGCCTTTCGGCGAGAAGCGGCGGCCCTTGAGATAGGCGAAGGTGGTCTCGTCGGGCGCGATCATGCCGGCGCGTGCGCCTGCCTCGATGCTCATATTGCAGATGGTCATGCGGCCTTCCATCGAGAGCGCGCGGATGGCGGAGCCGGAGTACTCGATGACGTGGCCGCTGGCGCCGTCGGTGCCGATGCGGCCGATGATATCGAGAATGATGTCCTTGGCGGTGACGCCGAAGGGAAGCTCGCCATCGACGGTGATGCGGAAGGTCTTGGGCTTCGACTGCGGCAGCGTCTCCGTGGCCATGACGTGCTCGACCTCGCTGGTGCCGATGCCGAAGGCCAGCGCGCCAAATGCGCCGTGCGTCGAGGTGTGCGAGTCGCCGCAGACGATCGTCATGCCGGGCTTGGTCGCACCAAGCTCAGGGCCGATCATGTGGACGATGCCCTGCGAGGCGTCCTGCACGTCGAAGAACTCGATGCCGAACTCCGCGCAGTTCTTGCGGAGCGCGTTGACCTGCGCGGCGGAGATCTGGTCGACGATGTGAAGGCGGTCGTACGCGCTCGTGGTGGGAACGTTGTGGTCCACGGTGGCGATGGTGCGGTCGGGGCGGCGCAGTTTGCGGCCGGCCATGCGAAGGCCGTCGAAGGCCTGCGGCGAGGTGACCTCGTGGACGAGGTGCAGATCGATGTAGAGGATGGTGGGCTCGCCCTCAGGCTCTGCAACGACATGCTGCTGCCAGACTTTTTCAAATAGCGTTATTGGTGTGATGGTCATGAGTGTGCCTTCTGCTCAGTCTGCTGTTTGGTTTGGTCGATGCCGATGTCAGCGGGTTGAATCGGGTGCGGCTGACCGTCGGGGTCGACGAGAATGACGTTGGCGATCTGCTCGATAGTGCCGTCGGCGATGGGTTCCACCGCCCAGGGAGCGATGCTGCGTGTGAGAGCTTGTGGAAGATGCGCGGGATCGAGCGCGCGGCTGGCAAAGACCCACAGAGTGTAGTTCGCGCCCGATTGATCGGTCGCCTTGTTCTCGGCGATCCAGTTTGTGGCGGCGAACACGATCAGGGGACGCGGCGAGCCGAGGTCGATCCACAGCAGGCCGCGGTTGGGGCAGAGCTCCACGACGCAGCCTGTGGCCGTCAGGTAGCGATTGTTGTCGGCCATCACGGTGTGCGGATCGGCCAGGTACTCGAGAGCAGTGTCGGAGAGACTCTTCCCTTTGCTCCAGAACGTCTGCGGAGCGATGAGGTGTTGTTGAAGAAGTGGCTTGAAGCGCGAATCTTTAAGAAGCGCGCTGGCGTTCCCCTTGGGAGCGGGCTGAGTGTACTGCCACATCCACGAGAGGTCTTCCGGCTGCGGCTTGTCGGGCTTCAGGTGCAGCTGCGCACGAGCGCCCAGTGCTGTCATAAGCATTAGGGCGGCGGCTGCGAGTTCGAGTGTGCGGCGCATCATTTGGTGGAAGCAGATCTCTTTGCCGTTAGCAGGATGAGCACGTTCACCAGAAGAAACATGACCAGCCCGGCGATTGCCAGTGGGACGAGCGGTGCGCCGAGATGCCAGCGGTAATAAAGCGCTGCGGCCACGGCAAGGTTCATCAGAATCAGTTTTGCTCGCCAGTTCATCGTTCGATCTATACGGCGTGCATCGCCTGACGGCGGTCGATGGATTCGGCCAGCGCCTGGTGCACGCGTTTGCCCATCTCTTGTGTGCTGACGAGCTGAACGTTCTCGCCTCCGCGGGCGATGTCGGCGGTGCGGTAGCCTGCTGCGAGAACCTTGTGGACGGCCGCCTCGACGGCGCGTGCGTCCTGCTCGAGATTCGCCGAGTGACGCAGCACCATGGCCGCGGTGAGGATCGCGCCGAGCGGATTCGCCTTGCCGGTTCCGGCGATATCAGGCGCCGAGCCGTGCACAGGCTCGTAAAGATTAACCTTGCCGCCGATGGTCGCTGAGGGCAGCATGCCGAGCGAGCCGGTGATGACGCCTGCCTCGTCGGAGAGTATGTCGCCGAAGAGATTCTCGGTGAGCACGACGTCGAAGTTGCGCGGCGTGTTCATGATGTGCATCGCCATCGAGTCGACGAGCTGATGCTCGAGCGTGATCTCGGGATAGTCCTTTGCGACCTCGGTCACGGTTGCGCGCCAGAGCTGTGAGACCTCAAGGACATTGGCCTTGTCGACCGAGGTGACCTTCTTGCGACGCTTGGAGGCGAGCTCGAACGCGACGCGAGCCACACGGACGACTTCGTCGCGGGTGTACCGCATGGTGTTGATGGCCTCGTTCGTCTCCTTGTTCCACCAGCGGGGTGTGCCGAAGTAGAGGCCACCGAGCAGCTCGCGAACGAAGAGAATATCGGTGTCCTTTGTGACCTCAGGGCGCAACGGAGAGCTGGCCGCGAGTGCGGCATAGGCAACGGAGGGGCGAAGGTTCGCGAAGCCGCCGAGCGCCTGGCGGATCTGCAGCAGTCCGGCCTCAGGGCGCTTGTCGGGTGTAAGCGCGTTGAACTTGTTGTCGCCGACTGCGCCCAGCAGAACAGCATCGGAGTCGAGCGCTGCATCAAGCGTTGCTGTGGGCAGGGGAGATCCGGTCTCGGTGATGGCGACGCCGCCGATCAGGCCTTCGACGAAGGTGAACTCGTGCCCGCCAAGCTCTGCGACAGCGCGCAGAATATTGGTGGCTTCACGGGTGACTTCTGGACCGATGCCGTCGCCGGCGAAGACTGCAAGTTTGAGACGCATTCGCTATTCCTTCTGATGAGGGTGTGAGGGCCTTGCGCCCTGCTCTTCGTAACTTCTCGAACCTTCTTTTGCGCGAACTCGATAGGTTTAGGTCGCCGCAGCGACGACGACAGCCTTCTCCGGCTTGAGCAGGCCAAGGATGTCCTGGTCGTAGATGGACTTCTTGCGATCGGCCAGCTCGGTAAAGCGGTGGTAGACCTCGTCGAGCTGTTCGCGCGTGAGCGTGTGGCCAAGCTTTTCGAGGCGGTCGGCAAGGGCGCGGCGGCCGGAGTGTTTGCCGAGCACAAGGTTTGTGTTGCCCGCGCCGACAGAGGCGGGCGTCATGATCTCGTAGGTCAGAGGATTGGCCAGCATGCCGTGCTGATGGATTCCCGACTCGTGCGCAAAGGCGTTTGCCCCGACGACGGCTTTGTTGGGGGCCGCTCCGAAGCTGATGCACTCGGCCAGCATCTGGCTGGTGGGGAAGAGCTTCTCCATCTTGATGTTGCTTGTGTACGGGAACTGATCGCGTCGAACCATCAGCGCCGCGGCGATCTCTTCGAGAGCAGCGTTTCCGGCACGCTCGCCGATACCGTTGATCGTGCACTCCACCTGTCGCGCGCCGCCCCGGATGCCGGCCAGCGAGTTGGCGACTGCCATGCCGAGATCGTCGTGGCAGTGCGTGGAGAGCACGACGTTCTCGGCGCCGGGAACGCGTTGCTTGACCATGCGGAAGATCGCTTCGTACTCCGCAGGGGTGGTGTAACCAACGGTGTCTGGAATATTGATGGTCGTCGCTCCCGCCTGCACAGCGACCGTAATCATCTTCACCAGGAACTCGGGGTCGGTGCGGGTGCTGTCCTCGGTGGAGAACTCGACGTCGTCGGTGTACGTCAGCGCCTGCCGCACCGATTCCGCCACCTGGTCCAGCGCCTGCTCGCGGGTGATGCGCAGCTTGTACTCAAGATGCAGGTCCGAGGAGGCGAGGAAGATATGGATGCGGTTCGACGCTGCGGGCTGGATGGCGCGACCGGCGGCGTCGATGTCCTCACGCTTGCAGCGCGCCAGCGATGCAACGCGCGTGCCCTTCACCTCGTGTGCAATCGCCTGCACGGCCGCGAAGTCGCCCTCGGACGCGATGGCGAAGCCGGCCTCGAGGATATCAACGCCGAGGTCACGAAGCTGGTGCGCCATGCGTAGCTTCTCATCGTGGTGCATGGTGCATCCCGGTGACTGCTCGCCGTCGCGCAGTGTGGTGTCGAAGAAGACGATTTGATTTGGATCACGCATAGAACTCGCTCACTCTCCAACCTTCGCGTTATCATAACGCAGGCTTATGATGTTGGCGGGGTATATCAAAACTTCTAATCATTCTATTCGCCCCGCTAAGTCGCCGGCCCGAAACGAGGTGCACTTGGATCTGGTCCAGATGGAGACCTTTCTGGCCGTCGCAGAAGAGCGCAGTTTCTCGCGGGCCGCCTCTCGGCTACATCGTACTCAGCCAGCGGTGAGTCAGGCAATCGCGAAGCTCGAGAGTGAGCTGGGCGAGGTGCTCTTCGACCGCTCCTCCCGCGATGGGACCCTGACCGATGCAGGTGAAGTATTGCGGGAGTATGCTGCTAAGTTGTTGAATCTGCGCAATGAAGCCTCCGGAGCCCTGACCGAGTTGCGCTCCCTGCACCGGGGCCGGCTGAATCTGGCAGCCAATGAATACACCTGTCTTTATCTGCTGCCGCTGCTGGATGAGTTCCGCAGGCAGAACCCTCGGATCAAACTGGCGGTGCAGCGCTCCCTCGCGAGCCGGATCCCCGACGAGATTCTGCTTCATTCGGTCGAGTTTGGGGTGCTTTCGTTTCGGCCGGAAGACGCGCAGATCCGGTCGATCGTGGTCTACCGGGATGAGCTGGCCTTTGTGGTCAACCCGCGCCATCCGCTGGCCGGGGCAGGGAACGTGTCGATCCGGCAGCTGGGTGCACAGAACTTTATCGCACACAATGTGCCCTCGCCGCAGCGGCAGAAGGTGATCCAGACCTTTCGCAGGTACAAAACTCCGCTGCAGATGGGGGTGGAGCTGCCATCGCTGGAGGCGATCAAACGTTTCGTGGAGATGGGCAACGGTGTTGCGCTGGTGCCGCGGCTGACCGTCGAGCCGGAGCTGAAGAGCGGCGCGCTGGTCAAGGTCCCTATCCAAGAGCTGCAGATCGAACGCAAGCTGCGGCTGGTCTACCGCCGGCAGGCGAACCTCTCGCACGCCGCGCTGGCCTTGCTGAAGGTGGTCGAAGCGTATTCGACCGCGCACGGCGACCCCTACTCCTTTCAGCAGGAGCGCGGGACATAGCCGTCGCATTAATTAACGCCCCCGCGACAATTAATTTCCGTCGTCGCAGAACATTTGCGAACGATCGACGTTTGAAAGAGCAGACTCTGGGCGCACCGGTACCTGAACGAAGTCAGGCGCCCATGGTGAGGTGAAATCCATATGAAGGTGACGAAGCTTCGCAAGGCAGGTATGCGGATGACCACGATCGCGTTGTGTAGTGGCGCGCTCTGTGCCGTTCCGATGATGGCGCAGGATACGGCGCCGGCAGCTCCACAGGGACAGATGGGGCCGAGAGGCCGAGGCATGGAAGCCCGGCAGTTGGAGATGCTGACCCAAAAGCTGAATCTGACTGAGGATCAGCAGACCCAGGTCAAGGCGATCGACGAGGACACCCGAAAGCAGATGATGGCGTTGCGCAACGACAACTCACTCTCGCAGGACGACCGGCACGCGAAGATGATGGACATTCGCAAGAGCTCCCAGGACAAGATTCGCGCCATCCTAACTGACGATCAGAAGACGAAGTACGACGCGATGCAGGCCGAGATGAAGGAGAGGATGAAGGAGCGTCAGCAGGGAGCCGCACCGCCTGCTCCTCCGCAGTAGTTCCGTGTCGAACGACCAATCCGAATGGCCGGAGGAGATCCCATCCTCTGGCCTTTCTTCGTTCCAGGCCCTTTCCTTACGGCCCCTGCGGTTACAATGAAGGGACGGTAACGATGGCGCTCGGTAACGACACGTCTGCCGAAGCCGCTCTTGGACGATTTCGAAGGGATCTAGCGAAGAATGAAGAAGACGATGTTGTTGGGCGCGCTGATGTTGTTGGCGTCCGCCGGATTTGCACAGGAGAGTCGGCAGGATGCAAGCGTGAGCGTGATCGGTGTGTTTACGCCGCAGGTTAACGGCAACGCGGTAAAGCTAAGTACGACGAGCACCATCGGCTTCCTGGGAAGCTACCGGTACATGCTGACGCCTCGCAGCGCGCTCGAGATGAACTACTCCTTTGCGCAGTATGACTCGCGGTACACCACCAGCAATCTGCCCTTTGTCCGGGTTCACACGCGCCAGCAGGAGATCAGCGGCGCCTACGTCTATAACCTGAACTACAGAAGGTTCAATCCATTCCTCGAAGCCGGCGTGGGTGGCCTGATCTTTACTCCGATTCACGACTTCGGAACCACGAACCTCGATACCAAGTCGAACACCAGTATCGGGGCGCTCTTCGGCGGCGGCCTGGCCTACGAGCTGAACCCCAGCTGGGACATCCGCGTGGAGTACCGCGGCTTTTTGGTGAAGGCGCCGGACTTCGGCATTCCGAACTTCAAGACGAATCGATGGGAGCTCGTCTCGATACCGGCCATCGGCGTCGCGTACCACTTCTAAGCGAGAGGCGAAGCGAAAGCACTCACGAAAAAGCCCCGGCGAGCCGGGGCTTTTCTGTCTCCACGCAGTGTCTGGCTCAGCGTTGCGACAGCTTGCCGGCCGGGAGGTGATACGCCACTCCGAAGGTAAAGACCGTCGGAGTGAGACCGTTCGGCGGGAAGCCCATCCAGTGCTGGTATTCGAAGTCGCCGCGCACGTTGAGGTAGCGAAGGACCCTGTAGTCGAGACCAGCGCCGCCGGCAAACATGTTGTAGGCGAGATTGGCCGTGGTCACTTTGTTCTGGGCGAAGTTGAACACGCCGCGCCCGTAGAGGAGCTTCACATAGGGGACATACCGCCCCCGGTATACGCGGGAGTAGCGTCCGCCGATCTCATAGGTCTTTTCGTAGATATTCGTCGGGCTGTCCTTGAGGAAGCGGAACTCTCCTTCGACGCCGAAGTGCTTGTAGAAATCGAAGTCCACGTAAATGGACGGGCCATTGACGCGGCGCGAAACATAGTCGGTGTTGGCATTGGCCAGGCCGGCGCCAATCTGGAGATCGCCCGCTCGCGAGGCCGTTGGGCTGGACTGGGCGACCAGGATGGCCGGCGCGCCGAGTAGGCTAATGACGATCAGAAACCTTTTGAACACTTACTTCCCCCTTATAAAGCGACCCTTGGCGAATCGGTAGGCCGGCAGGCAGCCTTGAAGTGGATAGGGCTGTTGAAGGCACGGTGCCAACGGAACAGCCGAAGACATCAGCGAAAGGCGTAGGCCGCCCCGAAAGTAAAGACCATGGGTGATAGCCCATTGGGTGGAAACCCGGGCCACTTCTGATACTCGAAATCGACGGCGCGAAGATTGATGTGTTTTGTCGTCACGACATCAATCCCGCCGCCGAAGGCGTAGATCTTATAAGTATAGGTGGCATCTGGAACGTTGTCGTACTGGTACTGGAACCGACCGAGTCCAAAGAGAGCTTTAGCGTAGGGGCGGAGCCGGTTGTGGCGGAAGACATAGCGCGGCCCCAGCAGATAGGAGCTCTCTCCGATATCGGAGGGGGTAATCATGCTGGCCTTGTGAATGTCGCCCTCGATGCCCCAGTGCGGAGTGAGATCAAAGGTTCCGTAGATCGATACACCCTGCGTCGTCTTCCCGGCGTAGTCTGGGCTTACGACGGACCAGCCTGCCCCGATCTGGACGGTAGCCGTGCGCTCGGCCGTCGGCACCGCCTGACCGTGGGACCAGCGTGCGACCCACAGCAGGCAGGAAAACGAGCCGATATGGAAGAGGCGCCTCAAAACTGACTTGGCTCCAAAGGATCAGCTGGTGGTTGAGGAGTGCAGAGACAGACTTGAAGCGTCTCCGCCCGGTTTTATGCGGATGTGGGGACCGGATTGTCTATCCGGTCCCCGTGTGTCGTTGACGTTAGTTCTGCGGTTGCGGTGCCGGGGGCGTGGCCGCAGGTGCTGCGGCACCCGTGTTATCGGCCGGTGCTGGCGTCCCACCAGCCGGCGCGGCGGCTGGTGGAGCACCACCTGCCGGTGCCGCGGCTGCATCGGCGGGTGGCTTGTAGTAGCCCAGTTTGATGTAGACAGGCTCTACCTCGAAGGGCATCTTGTCAGCCGGGGAGAGCAGCGGCTCGTAGGCAGCGTGCAGCGTGATCACCTGGTCGGTCCAGGGATCGCGGCGCAGGAAGGTGGAGAGCGGCATCGCGGCCTGCTGCTTCAGGTCGTTCATGTCGAGCTTGGGACTCTTGGCCATCATGGCCGCCATCCAGAAGGTCGAATCGTTGTCGCTCTTCACCAGGCCATCACCGATCATCGGCTCGTTCAGCGCCTTCAGCGACTTCACACGCTGTTGGAGCTGCTGCAGGTAGAGTCCAAAGTACTGCTGCCCGCCCTCGAGTTCCTTCGCGCTCAACAGCTCGATCGCCTTCTTGGCGGCCGCGGTGTTGTCGGCGTCGGTGTGGTGCATCGGGATACGGTTGAAGACCGAGGTGGTGGGGAAGAGCAGCCGGTCGTTGAAGGCATACTTCGTGTCAAGCCGGTGCGCCAGGATGATGTGCGCGATCTGGAACGCGAGCAGGGCATTCAGGTTGCCCATCTGCTGAGCGCCGTCCTGGCTGACGATTGCGGTCGTGTCGAGCAGGCTCTTGGACAGGATGATCGTGTTGCCCACGGCGATCGACTCGAGAGGCTCGGTCAGCAGCGTGCGACAGCGGATCGGACGCGAGAGCGTGATGTTGTTATAGGCCAGAATATTGCCGGCCAGCGCTTCGAGGGTCTTGTCGAACTCGCTGGGGGCATCGAGCAGACCAGCCTGGAAGAGTCGCTCCACGACGTTGTCCTCGGCCTGCTGGACCCAGGCGCGCTGCGCTCCCAGCGGCGAGACGTCCTGCGCCTCGTTGCTGACGTCGGTGGCGCCCACCACGTCCAGCGAGGTGTTCTCGGCCTCCTTCTGCGGGACCTTCAGCACGTAACCCCAGATGTGGTTAATCGCCTTGAACTTCAAGCTGCGGCTCACGCTCTTCGAGTCGCTCTCTTCCACATAGAACGAGGTCGGCAGCCACAAGTCGGGTTGGACGTTCGTGCGCCAGCTGTCGAAGTGGTAGTACTCGCGCGAGTCCTTCTCCGTACCTGCGAAGTTGCCGTTGAACCGGACGACGTTGCCTTCGCGCGTCTCCACCCAGATGCGACCAAAGAAGCGGCCGGTGGCGCGCTTGCCGTTGGAGGGGGTTACGTCGAAGACCGCAGTGGGCGTGGTCCCCAGAAACTCATTGCGAACGTAGCCGAAGGCATAGTGCTGGCGGTCGAAGTCGTTCGAGTCCATCAGCAGCATCTGGATGAAGCCGGCCTCGCTGAAGTTCAGGTGGAGGCTGCTGCCGAGGCCGGTGATGAAGGAGGCAGAGTGCCGGAAGAATCCGAACTTGCCGCTGTCGTTGGCGCCCTGCGAGGTGGACTTGTTGACCTCGTAGTTGCTCCCGCCGATGATCTTGTTGAACTCGACGCGACCGAGGAAGTGCTGGTCAGAGTCGGGAACCTGGCCCAGCTGCGGGTCGGGCCGCATGTTCTGGATGTAGGTCTCAACCAGCGGAGCGCGCTCCTTGACGGTCTTGATGACCACCTTCTCCCGCGCAATCGCCTTGTCGATCAGCTGGTTCTGGCTCGCCGTCAGCTTGCGCGCCGGAAGAATGTCCTGGTCCGTCTTTTTCTTGCCCAGCGGCGGAAGGCTGTGAGCCGCCTGCACGGAGAACGTCGTTGCGAGGAATGCCAGCGTGAGACCGGCGATGGGCTGTTTCCGGAAGATCATATCTTTACGGCTCCTGCGGTGACCTCTAGGTCATCCTTGGTTGGTCTTGATGCTAGTTGCTGATTTTGTGAAGTACAACCGGGGAAACATCAGAAGGAAGCTTATCCAGCAAGCTGGAAGGCGACGTTGACGACACCCTCCCAATCAACTGGATTTCCCGATGCATCCGTAGCGGGTTGAAAACGCGTTGACTGAACGGCATGGATGGCTGAGTCGCCAAGCCCGTGGCCAAGATCGCTGGTGACGCCGAGCACCTGCACAGCCCCTGTCGACGAGACCCGCAGTCTGACCGAGACGGTCCCTTCGATATGCAGCCTGATGGCCTCCGCCGTGTACACCGGCTTCGGCTTGAAGATAACCTTCGGAGCCTTGGCGGTGGGCGCTGCCGGTCCGCTGGGCTTCGGCATAGGCGGAGGAATGGCCTGACCCAGATTCACTGGGCCCGCAACACGAGTTGGAGAGTTCAGAGGTCCGGTGCCGCCAGTGACGCCGAGCTTCACACCCTGAACCGGCCGGGCTCCGTTGCCGGCCATGTTCTGGCTGTTCGGCGATCCCGAGCCGAGGCTCACCGCAGTGGCGCGTGGGCCGCTGCCGGTGTTGGAGGCAGGCATTCCCGCCATTCCTGCCTGGCCCAGGTTCACAGCGCTGGTCGCCGGACGATTCGAGGGAGCGATCGGATTGTTCGCCTGGCCGAGCGCAACCGGGGCCGGATGCGGCGAGTTGTTCACCACCGCGGCGGGCTGCGCGTGCGCCAGCGTGACGACCCTCGGCGCCGGCGGCGCGATCACCTGCTTCGGGGGAGCGGGAGGAACCACCGGTACCGGCTGGGTCATCTTCACCTCAGGAATCTTCGGCGGATCGGGAAGCTTGACCTCAGGCATCTTGATCTTCGGAGGCTCGACCTTCACCTGTGGGACCGGGGGAAGCGGCGGCGGCTTGGGAATAATCTTTGGCTTGATCGGCTCGACTTCCTTCGGCAGGGGAGCGATGCTCACCTCCGTAAGCTTGGGCCGGTTGTCCATCGTCTTCTTGGCTGCGGCCCCCACGATGCAGACCACAATCGCAATAAAGACGTTCAGCGTGATTGAGGTGAACAGCGATGACTTGCTCTGCTGCCCGTCATGGAGAACGCCGAAGTGCGAGAACTGCATGCTCGGCGGAGCGGGATCATCGGTGCGAAGCGGCTTAGCCATAAAAAGGTTCCTTTGTGGCGCCTCTCTCCTTGAGAAGCGGAACAATTGGGACCAATCCTGACGCCGTGCGCCAGAACTGGTGGACCGGACAAGGGTGAACTCCGAACCATTGCCGGAGTGCCTTCGAGCAGACAAAATTCCGTAGGCCCGATGCAACGTTTTGCGGCGACCACGAATCGCCGCGCAGCGTAACAAAGACAGACGTGAGGTGTTGCGCAAAAGGTTGCAGCAGGCACCGTGTAATCGGGAGTCCAAACCGGTCTCTCAGCCGGGGCTCTGCCAATTCACTTACAGCAAGTATAGTGCCGCAACCCTTTCTGCTTGACACTGGTACTTTGGTGGTATGCAGGACAAGCGAAAAGGAGCCATGAAATGAACGTTTTAGTCACAGGTGGGGCAGGTTATATCGGAGGTACGGTAACCCGTCTTCTGCTTGCAGCGGGTCACAAGGTAACCGTTTACGACAATCTCTGCCACAGCCGCCGCGAGGCCCTCGCCGAGGGCGCACGCTTTGTCGAAGGCGACCTCGCCGATCGCGCGCTGATTGAGTCCACACTTCGCGAAGGACGCTTCGACGGAGTCATGCACTTTGCTGCACTCATCGAGGCCGGCGAGAGCATGAAGCGCCCCGAGCTCTACTTCCGCAACAACACCATGGCAACGCTCACGCTGCTTGAAGCCATGCTCGCCACCGGCCACGACCGCCTCGTCTTCAGTTCCACCGCGGCCTGCTACGGCGAGCCCGTATCGACGCCGATCACCGAAGACGCGCGCCTGCTCCCCACCAACGCCTACGGCGAGAGCAAGCTGCTGGTCGAGCAGATGCTCACCTGGATGAACTGCATCCACGGCCTCCGCTATGCCAGCCTGCGCTACTTCAATGTCGCCGGAGCCATCGACGGCTACGGCGAGGCGCACGAGCCCGAGTCGCACCTGATCCCGCTCATCCTCGACGTTGCACTGGGACGTCGCGCGAGCATCAAGATCTTCGGCCAGGACTACCCCACCAAGGACGGCACCTGCATCCGCGACTACATCCACGTCCGCGATCTCGCCGACGCGCACTTCCTCGCGCTCAACGCGCTCCACCAGCACAGCCGCCTGATCTACAACATCGGCAACGGCCAGGGCTTCACTGTGCGCGAGGTCATCGACTCGGTACGCCGCGTTACCGGGCGGCCCATCGCAGTGGAGGAGCACGGCCGTCGCCCCGGAGACCCCGCCGTCCTCGTCGCAAGCTCGGAGAAGATCAAGGCCGAGCTGGGCTGGAACCCGAAGTTCGCCGAACTCGACCAGATCATCGCGAGCGCGTGGCAGTGGCACCAGCGCCGCTACGCCTGAGACGCACACACCGGGCCGCGGGCATCGAACCTCACTTAAGGAGCTCTCCCGTGATCGACAGCATGTTCCATCTGCAACTGCCGCTGATCGAGAAGATCCTGCGGCCCATCCTCGTCTATCTCTGCCTGATCCTCTTTCTGCGACTGTTCGGCAAGCGGGAGCTGGCACAGCTCAATACGTTCGACCTGATCGTGCTGCTGTGCCTCTCGAACACCGTGCAGAACGCGATCATCGGCGACGACAACACGGTCAGCGGAGGCATCGTCGGAGTCTTCTCGCTGCTGGGCATCAACTTCCTGCTCACCCGGCTCCTCTTCCGCTTTCCAAAGCTGAACCGAGTGCTTGAGGGTAAGGAGACCGTGCTCATCCGCCACGGCAAGGTGGATCAGGACGCAGTCAAACGAGAGGCCCTCACCGAGCTCGAACTCAAGACCATCCTGCACAAGGAGGGCCTCAACGATTATTCTCAAGTCGAACTCTGCGTCCTCGAGCCCGGCGGTAACTTCTACGTGGATGAGGCCGACCCTCTAGCGGAAGGCCGCCAACGCAGCGAGATTCTTCGCGACATCAAGGCGCTCACAGCCGAGGTGCAGGAGCTGAGGTACCTGCTGGCGGCGCGCCGCTGATCCGAGCGCCTCAGCGTTGCGTCGGTCCGGAGACCAGCTTGCTTATCGCATGGCGATAGCGCTCCGGCGGCTCGGCCAGCTGCGAGTCCCGAACCGCGGCCCGATACCCGCCCATGTAGATCGAATACATCACCGCCAGCGCGCATCCCACCCCGAAGGCAAAGCCCAGGAAGAACCCGACGCCGATCGACCAGAACATTGTTGTGGAAGACATTCTCCTCCGATTGTATCGGCACCACTTGGCGCCTGTGACATGATGTGGCATGCGAGATAAGCGAACCAAGCGCGTCGCCTCTCCTGAAATAAATACAGATCATCCAAAGCACCGGACATTTGCCCTACCGTCCTGTTGCCGCTCGCGCGAGCCATAGCGTACCTTTTTGTGGTAGTGCCGAAGATCAGTGGAGGATGTTGCGTGACGGTGATTCAGGAAGGAACGGCGAATCTGGACTCGAGCTTGCGGGAGAACAGGGTCTTTGAGCCCTCACAGGAGTTCCGCTCCAAAGCTCACATCTCCAGCATCGAGCAGTACGAGCAGATGTATCGCCGCAGCATCGAGCATCCTGAGGAGTTTTGGGCCGAGGCCGCATCCGAACTCGAGTGGTTCGCGCCCTGGACCAAGGTCCTGACCCCCGGCCGCGACGGCTCCGGTCTCGGAGCGAAGTGGTTCGCCGGCGGCAAGCTCAACCTCTCGCACACCTGCGTCGATCGCCACGCCAAAGGCGCACGCCGCGACAAGATTGCCCTGCTCTGGGAGGGCGAGCCCGGCGACGTCCGCAGGCTCACCTACGCCGACCTCCACGCCGAGGTGCAGCGCTTCGCCAACGTCCTCAAAGGCCTCGGAATCAAAAAAGGCGACCGCGTCGCCATCTACATGGGCATGTGCCCGGAGCTTGCCATCGCGCTGCTCGCCTGCGCCCGTATCGGCGCGGTGCACTCGGTCATCTTCGGTGGCTTCGCCGCCCACGCCATCGTCGATCGCGTCAATGACTCAGCCTGCGTCGCCGTCATCACCCAGGACACCTCCTACCGGCGCGGCACCGAGATCCACCTCAAGAAGATCGTCGACGAGGCGCTCGCGAAGTGCCCCACCGTGCAGCACGTCGTCGTCTATCGGCGCAGCGGGACCCCGGTCAACATGAAGCCCGGCCGCGACCTATGGTGGGACGAATCCATGCTCACCGCAGAAAAAGAGTGCGCGCCCGAGTGGATGGACGCCGAGGACCCACTCTACCTGCTCTACACCTCCGGAACCACCGGCAAGCCCAAGGGCCTGCTCCACACGACGGGCGGCTACGCGGTCCAGACCTACCTCACCGCGAAGTACATCTTCGACCTTCACGACGACGATGTCTTCTGGTGCACCGCCGACATCGGCTGGGTCACTGGCCACAGCTACGTCGTCTACGGCCCGCTGCAGAACGGCGTCACCGTGATGATGTACGAGGGCGCTCCCAACTGGCCCGAGAACGATCGCTTCTGGAAGATCATCGACGCCCACAAGGTCACCATCTTCTACACCGCGCCCACAGCCATCCGTGCCTTTACTAAGTGGGGCGTCGAGTGGGTGCGCAAGCACTCACTCTCGTCACTCCGTCTGCTGGGTACCGTCGGCGAGCCCATCAACCCCGAGGCGTGGATGTGGTTCCACCGCGAGGTCGGCCACGAGCGCTGCCCCATCGTCGATACCTACTGGCAGACTGAGACCGGCTCCGCCATGATCGCGCCCATCCCCGGCGCCGTCCCCACAAAGCCCGGCTCGGCAACACGGCCCTTCTTCGGAATTGTGCCTGAAGTAGTTACAAAAGAAGGCGAGCCCGTTCCCGACGGCAAGGGCGGCCTGCTCGTCTTTCGCACCCCCTGGCCATCCATCGCCCGCACCATCTACGGCGATCCCGAGCGCTACGAGCAGTCCTACTGGTCTGAGATTCCCGGCAGCTACTTCACCGGCGACGGCGCCCGCCGCGACCCCGACGGCTACTACTGGCTCATGGGACGCGTGGACGACGTGCTCAACGTCTCCGGTCACCGCCTCGGAACCATGGAGGTCGAGTCCGCCCTCGTCGCGCATCCCAAGGTCGCCGAAGCCGCCGTCGTCGGCCGCCCGGACGAGCTCAAAGGCCAGGCGATATGCGCCTTCGTCACCCTCGAGCAGGGCCACACGGTCTCCGACGAGCTCAAGCAGGAGATTCGCCAGTGGGTCGCGAAAGAGATCGGAGCCCTCGCCCGGCCCGACGACGTCCGCTTCACCGACGCTCTCCCCAAGACGCGCTCCGGAAAGATCATGCGCCGCCTGCTCCGCGAACTCGCCACCACCGGAGAGGTCAAAGGGGACACAACGACGCTTGAAGACTTCGCCGTAATAGCCAAACTGCGCGAGAATGAAGAGTGAAAAAGGCACGAGACCTGCCGCGGAAAGTGTCTGAGCGTTGCCTCTGACGGCGACGTTTGAGGTAATCTATCGCCATGACCGTCCAACTCAGTCCCGAGCTCGAGGCGCTTGTCCGGCAGGACGTGGAGCGCGGGCCGTATCGCAGCGTCGATGATTTCGTCGAGCAGGCCGTCAAAGAGCTGCACGACCGCGAGCAGTGGTTGGCCGACCACCGAGATGAAATACGCGCGAAGATCGAAGAAGGCTGGGCTTCAGCCGAGCGCGGCGAGTTGATCGACAGTGAACAACTGAAACGCGAGATGAAGGGGATGAAGGCAGACTGGCTGGCAGAGCGCAAGGGTGCCTGAACCGTACTTCATCACATCACCCGCTCGAAAGGATCTTAGGGCGATCTGGCAGTATATTGCCGCAGACAGCGTGTCTGCGGCTGACGATGTAGAAACGGCAATCTACCGGGCTTTCGATCTGCTTTCGGCCATGCCAATGCTCGGCCATCAACGACGAGAATTCACAAGTCGGCCTCTCCGGTTCTGGCTTGTGAATCCATACAAGAGCTATTGCATTGTTTTACGATGCAATAGCGCGGCCAATTCGCATCGTTCGTATCCTACACGCAGCTTTAGATGCCAAAGTTCTTCTCAGATCGTTTTTGCAGCCCTAGCGCAGATTCGTCCGCGGCTTCGTCGGCAGCGTGAAGTGAAACGTCGTGCCTTTGCCCGGAGTGCTCGTCGCCCAGATGCGCCCGCCGTGCTGGTTCACGATGCTCCGGCAGATCGCGAGGCCGAGCCCTGTCCCGCCGAGTGTCCGCGTATCGGAGGCGTCGCCCTGCTGGAAGCGATCGAAGATATTCTCCAGCTTGTCCTCCGGAATGCCGTGGCCCTGGTCGCGTACCTCGAACAGAGCCTCCTGGTCGTCCAGGTTGCGTGCTGTCAGATGAATCTCGCAGCCCGGCGCAGAAAACTTGATCGCGTTCGAAAGCAGATTGCTCAGCGCCTGCAACACGCGGTCCGGGTCTGCCCACACCATCACTCCGTTCGCCGCGTAGAAGATTCTCGCCGCCGGCTTCGGCGTGCGGGCCTGCTGCGCGCTGACTGCCTTTCGCAGCAGATCCTCCGCGCTCACCATCGTCGAGTGCAGCTCGCTCTTGCCGCTCTGGATGCGCTCGAGGTCCAGAATGTCGTTCACCAGCCTCACCAGCCGGTCCGTATTGTTGATGGCAATGTCCAGCATCTGGCGCGACTTCTCCGGCCGTGCCTCCAGAGCTCCTCCGGCCAGCAGACCCAGCGCCCCCCGCAGCGACGTCAGCGGCGTGCGCAGCTCGTGCGACACCGTCGAGATGAACTCGTCCTTCATCCGGTCCAGCGCCCTTCGCTCCGTCGTATCCGTAAACGCCACGACCACGCCCACCGCCCGCGCCTCGCCGCCCTCGCCCGAGTAGGTATCGATCAGCGGCCTCGAGACATACTCCACCGGTAAGCACGTGCCGTCCTTGCGCCAGAAGACCTCGTCGACCACACGTGCCGTGCCGAAGTTCGACAGGCTCTTGCGGATCGGCGACTCCTCCAACAGGTATGGCGTTCCATCCGCCTTCGTATGGTGGATCAGGTTGTGCATCACCCGGCCCAGCATCTCTTCCTGCTTGTAGCCCAGCATCTGCGCGGCGGCGGCGTTCACCACCGTCACCTGCCCTTCGAGGTCAATGCAGAAGATGCCGTCGCCCACCGACTCCAGGATCGAGTCCGACTGCCGCGTCAGCGTGCGCAGCCTGCCCTCGGCCCGCACCTGCTCCGTGATGTCGACGCCGAAGCCCAGCACATACGGCGTCCGTCCCGGCGCTGCAATCAGCTTGTTGCGATACGCGATCACGCGAACCTCGCCGTCGGCGTGCTCCAGATGCAGCATCCCCTGAGCCTCGCCCGTGTCGGCGATCGCCTTCATGTAGTCGTCGAGCGCGCCGCGCCGCTCCACCGGAACGAACTTCGTCAGCGCGCTGCCTACCATCTCCTCCACCGTGCGTCCCACGGTTGAGGCGCCGTGCGCATTCAGCGACAGCAGCTTGCCCTTCATGTCGTGCGTGAACACCATGCCCAGCGAGCCTTCGACCAACTGCCGGTACCGTGCCTCGCTCTCACGCAGCGTTGACTCCGCAGCCCTCTGCGTCGTCACATCGATTCCCGTCGCAATGATGAACGCCACCTGCCCCTGCGCATCTCTGAGCGCCGTCGCCGACCACGCGATTCTCCGCAGGCTCCCATCGCGGTTCAGCCACTGGTTCTCGAACTCCGCCGGGAACGCGCCGTTGCGCAGCTGCTCGAAGGTCTCGATCGCCTCCGGGATCTCGTGCCGCGGAATCAGGCGGTCCCACGTGTAGCGGCCCACCAGCGTGGCAAAGTCGTACCCCGAGGCCATCTCGCAGGCGCGGTTGAAGCGCACGATGCGCCCCGCCGTATCGAACACCGCCACCAGCGCGCCGATCGTGTCCAGCACAGCCGAGACAAAGTTCCGCTCCACCGTCAGCGCCGACTCGATCCTGCGCTGCGACCGCGCCGCGCGATCCATCTGCCGTATGCGTCCGTTCAGCTCCAGCCGCGTCATCACCTGCCGGCTCAGGATGCTCAGAGCATTCGACTGCGCCTCGGTCAGCCGGCGCGGATGACGGTCCACCACCGCAAGCGTGCCGATATTCACCCCTGCCGGCGTCGACAGCGGAGCCGCGGCATAAAAGCGATACGCCCGTCCCTCCAGCAGAATCCCGTCCGGCGCGAAGTCCTGGTCCAGCCGCGCGTCTGGAATCTCGTACACCGTGTCGCCCTGGATCGTCGTCTCGCACGGAAGCACGCCGAGCGAAAGCTCCGTCACATCCACTCCCACGCGCGACTTCAGCCACATTCGGTCCGAGCCCACCAGGCATAGAAACGCTATCGGCGTATCGCAGAGCTGCGCCGCCAGACTCGCGAGGTCGTCAAGGACGGGGTCGCTCGCCGTATTCAGCACCTCGTACTGCTCCAGGGCCTGGTTCCGGAGTGCTTCGTCTTTGACCAGAAGTGCATTCATCTTGCTTCTCGAATCCTAGGAGATCGACATGGCCTTTCGCACTGCTACTTTTGGTGTAGCAATACGGCTAAGGCTTTGGAAGCACACAGCATTCGCCCGCTGCCGGTGGCTCGTTCGCGCTTGCGTCCAGCGCCACTTTCCAGCTCCCATCGGCCATCTTCTTCCACACCGTCATGTAGCGCCCGGAGATCACCACCGGCTGGCCGTTTTTGTCCTTCGAGCGGCCCTCATAGCGCCCCCACGTAAACCCCATGTCGTTCGAAGGACCCATCTGCGCTCCCTGCGGCGTCCAGGTCAGCTGATACTCCTTGGGGTCCCACCCCGCCTGCGCTGCAATCGCCGCTCGCCCCGTCACCGCCGGCTGGCCGTTATTCAGAGTAACGCCGTCGTCGGCAAACCAGCTTGCGAACGCCTTGCCGCCGCCCTCGGCTACCGCCTGAGCGAACTTGCCCTCAAGCTCCATCAGCAGAATCACGCCCGGCGAAAGCGTCGGCTGCGTCAGCGGACTCACTGCCGCTGGCCTCTGGCTCAGCCCATCGAGAGACGACGCTCCCGGAGAGACCTGTGCCTCGATCCGGCAGGCTGACAGCATCAGTCCCAGGAACACGAGCGTGACGCAGAAATATCCTGATTCGTTTCGTTTCAACATGACAGACCTCGGGTAGAGCGCTTCAAATATCAGTGCAAACTCTTTGCTCTTCCGTACGAAGATCGTCTGCTCTCTTTCCATACGGAGCTTGATCTCTCGCCGGAACGTCACCACTGCGGGTGAAAGCTCTTTATACAGCAAAACACGCCGCCGAGCGCCTGTGGAAGCTGTTCACGGGTACTCGTCCGTACCCTCCGGCTGATATGCTTTCGCGAAGTGACCACCCGCATCTCCGACCGAACGCTGATCGCCTCCGCCGCGCTGCTGCTCGCGGCTGGAATCCTCCTTGCAGTCCTCTCCACGGCGCACCAGCCCGCCGCAACCCCATTCCGCTGGCTCGGCATAGCCGTCTTTGCCGTCTTCGCCCTCCGCCGCGGCACCATCACCCCGTGGATCTTCGTCGCCATGGTTGCCGGTGCCGAGCTCGGCTTCGACGCTCCGCACCTCGCCGTCAGCCTGCGCGTCTTCAGCGACATCTTCCTCCGCCTCATCAAGACCATCGTCGCCCCGCTCATCTTCGCCACCCTCGTCACCGGAATCGCCGGCCACGGCGACCTCAAGGGCGTCGGCCGCATCGGCATCAAGAGCCTCATCTACTTCGAAGTCGTCACCACGCTGGCCCTCTTCGTCGGCCTGGCCGCCATCAACATCAGCCGCGCCGGTGTCGGGCTCTCCCTCTCCGCCGCCACCGCAGCCGGGGCAGCCGCGCCCGCTGAGGCTCCCCCCGCCACCCACTGGCAGGACTTCCTCCTCCACATCGCCCCGGAGAACATCGCAAAATCCGTCGCCGAGGGCCAGATCCTCCAGGTCGCCGTCTTCGCCGTCTTCTTCGGCGTCGCCCTGGCCCTGCTCAACGAGCAGAAGCGCGCTCCCATGCTCGCCCTCTGCGAGAGCCTCAGCGAGGTGATGTTCAAGTTCACCAACATCGTCATGTACTTCGCCCCCATCGGCGTCGCCGCCGCCATGGCCTACACGGTCGGCCACATGGGCCTGGGAGTCCTGGTCAACCTCGGCAAGCTGCTGCTCACCGTCTATGGCGCCCTGCTCGCCTTCGGCCTCTTCGTCCTTCTCCCCGCCGCGCTCCTCTTCCGCGTGCCCGTCCGACGCTTCCTCTCCGCCGTCGCCGAGCCCGCCACCGTCGCCTTCGCCACCGCCGCCAGCGAGGCCGCCCTCCCCCGCGCCATGGAGTCCATGGAGGCCCTCGGCGTCCCCCGCCGCATCGTCGCCTTCGTCATCCCTGCCGGCTACAGCTTCAACCTCGACGGCTCCACCCTCTACCTCGCCGCTGCCAGCATCTTCGTCGCCCAGGCCGGAGGAATCCATCTCTCCATCGGCCAGCAGATCGTCATGATGCTCACCCTCATGCTCACCAGCAAAGGCGTCGCCGGAGTCCCGCGAGCCACGCTCGTCGTCCTGCTCGCCACCGCCTCCACCTTCGGCCTCCCCTCAGAGCCCATCTTCGTCCTGCTCGGCATCGACGCCCTCGCCGATATGGCCCGCACCACCGTCAACGTCGTCGGAAACTGCCTGGCCTCGGTCGTCGTCGCCAAATGGGAGGGCGAGTTCGCCACCGAGCCCATCAGCGAGACCGTCCTAGAAGGAATGGCCGAGTAATCCCGCAGCAATCGCAGAGTAAGATGCGCCCGGGATGGCCAAGTGAGCAGATCCCGGCCATATTTCATCTCACGCCGCCATCCCAACTTACGCCGTCATTCTGAGCGCAGCGAAGAATCTCGGGTAGTGGGCCAGTTTGAACTCCAGGGCATCCAGAGTTACCTATAACCAACGTTTCTGGGGAAGATCGTGCCCGGCGATCCCGCTCTGCCAAATTCGCTTTAAGCGGGCAAGACGCCACGCGCTCGGAGGATTTCCTGGATAAGCCAATCAATGAGGTTGTAATTCCCGATACCTGATTGAGCGAGGAGTGTATCCGCCTTCGAGTGCTTGATGTGGACCTTCGCCCCGGCCTCGTCTACCAGTTCATAGTCGTCCGCTCTGCCGGTCCCCTTGAACCTTACGAACAAATGAGCCTCGAGCACATCGGCGGCTCTTACAGGTTCAGAACTCATGATCTGCCAATACCCTCGCGAGAAACCAAGGTTGTTTACAACGGAAGGCCCGAGGATGAGATTGGTCGCAGCCAGCGCCGCTGGTGCAGGGCGGTCAAAGCCCATCGCGTCGTAGACGTATACGAGATTCAGCTCGAAGCCTAATCCAAAGAAGCTTGCTTTCTTGATCAATCGACCCCAGAGGAAACGCCGGCAGCCGGAGAGAGACGAAATATGTCTCCCACCTTCGCTCTCTGGCGCTTGTCAGTGAGGCGGATGGCCGTGCATTCGTTCGCTTCTTCCATGCTCTTGAGAACGCGCATCGATGGAAGGATAGCAGCCGCAAACGGAAAGATGTTCGCTGGTTCCCGAGGTGTCGGGTTTTCGGAAACTTCACTCATTCACTCCAAACTGACCCACTACCGAATCTCAGTAGTTTGCTTGACGCCACAAAGCTCCGGTGCGCCGTTTCCGCGCCGTTTCTGCGCCGTTCCAGCCCCTGTCCCTGGTCGCGCCAGCGGTCAAAATCTTGTCAAGCCCTAAATAGGCGTAAACAGCAGAAAATAAAAGAAATATAAGTTGCCGATTAATTACCCTCCATTCGCTATACTGGTAACATAAAGAAAAAAGGGCAGATTCGCGAGGGCACGTCTTCTTCAGAAGTAGTGCGCTAAAGCCAATGGAATCAATATTTTTGCCGTTAAGTCCTTTCGATGCAATATTTTGCCCTGTTGAAATCCAGTAAGTTATTGAATGCAATGGTCTTTCAGATTAAGAGGGGGAGGGGGGCACCAGCGCGCAGACTGCGCTCACCTCTTGTGGCTCGCCCCAGTCAGATAACGGGCCATCAAAGAAGCCTCACCGCCAGAAGATACAATTAAAGCTTGTCCGGGAGAACACCTCCAAGAGCCTCCTCGCAGCATCCCATCTATGCTGCAAGGAGCAGGAAAGCACTTCGATGAACGGGATTCTGAAGAAGATCAAATCGCCGGCCGACGTTAAGCGGCTGTCGATGGTCGAGTTGGGGCTTCTCGCTGAAGAGATTCGCGAGCGCCTGATCACTGGAGTCGCCAAAACCGGCGGACACATTGGGCCGAACCTCGGCGTCGTCGAGCTGACCATCGCCCTTCACTACGTCTTCGACACACCAACTGACAGCTTCGTCTTCGACGTCAGCCACCAGGCTTACGTGCACAAATTGCTCACCGGCCGCGAGAGCCGCTTCGACACCATTCGTCAGCCCGGCGGTCTCAACGGCTTCATGCTCCGCACCGAAAGCGAGCACGACAGCTACGGCGCAGGACACGCCGGAACCGCTCTCAGCGCCGCGCTCGGAATGGCCGTCGCCCGCGATCTCGCCGGCGGCAAGGAGCACATCGTCGCGCTCGCAGGCGACGCTGCCTTCACCAACGGAATCTCGTTTGAGGCGCTCAACAACATCGCCGCGCAGACGCGCCGCCTGATCGTCGTCCTCAACGACAACGACTGGTCGATCGACAAAAACGTCGGCGCCATCGCCGAGTACTTCCACAAGATCACGGCGAACACGACCTACAGCAACCTGCACGACAAAGCCGCCGGTCTGATCGAAAGGTTCGGCGGAAAGGCCGCCCGCCATGTCGCCCGCAAGGCCGAAGAAGCGGCAAAAGGCCTCATCGGCCCCGGAATGCTCTTCGAGGAGTTCGGCCTCAGCTACTACGGACCGATCGACGGGCACAACATGGCGCTGCTTATCGAGACCTTCCAGTTCCTCAAGCAGCACAACAAGCCCGTCGTCCTCCATGCGATCACGCAGAAGGGACGCGGCTTTCAGCCTGCGCTCGAGAAGCAGAAAAAGTTCCACGGCCTCGGACCCTACGATCCCGAGTCCGGCGAGACAAAATCCGCGGGCCAGAAGACCTACTCCGAGATCTTCGCCGAGAGCCTGACGAAGCTCGCCGACCAGAACGACAAGGTCGTCGCGATCACCGCGGCGATGCCCAACGGAACCGCGCTCGATCACTTCCGTCCACATCATCCGACGCGCTACTTCGACGTAGGCATCGCGGAAGAGCACGCAGTCATCTTCGCCGCCGGAATGGCGACCAAAGGCTACAAGCCCTTCTGCGCCATCTACTCGACCTTCCTGCAGCGAGCCTTCGATCCCGTCGTTCACGACGTCTGCCTGCAGAACCTTCCCGTCGTCTTCTGCATGGATCGCGGCGGCCTCAGCGGCGACGACGGCCCAACGCATCACGGACTCTTCGACATCAGCTACCTTCGCAGCGTCCCCAACCTCATCCACATGGTTCCCAAGGACGAGGACGAACTGCAGGACATGATGTACACCGCGATGTTGCACAAAGGCCCATCCGCAATCCGCTACCCGCGCGGAACCGGACCCGGAGCAGCCATAAAGGCGCAGCCCGTCGCTCTCGAGATCGGCAAGGCCGAGGTGATCACCAGTCCCAGCCGCACTGACGTCGCCATCCTTGGTCTCGGAGCCATGCTTCCCGAGGCGATTCGCCTCAGCGAGGTGCTCGAGCGCGAAGGCTTCCACGCTGCGGTCATCAATCCGCGCTTCGCCAAGCCGGTCGATCGCGACTGCCTCGCCGACTTCGGCTCGCGCGCAAAGCTGCTGATCACCCTCGAAGATCACGTCCTCGCCGGAGGCTTTGGCTCAGCCGTTATGGAGACGTTGAACGAACTCGACCTCAACGTCCCCGTCGTGCGCATCGGCTGGCCGGACGAGTTCATCGAGCACGGCAAAGTAGAAGCCCTTCGCGAAAAGTACGGCGTCACCGCTGAGGCAGCGCTCGAGAAGGCCAGACCGCACCTCAACCGCCTGATGGAGCAGGTTCTGGCGAAGCACTCCTGAAAAATAAACAGAGAGAGACATTCCGTCGCTCTCCCTTCCCAGGACGGGGCGTTGACATTTAGCGCGGGTCACCGTCAACTGAAAGTCTGATGGCTTCGCAGAGCGAACCGATGGGCGACCGCAGAGCAGTCCCTGTGCTGCAGGAGGCTGAGGCTGAGGTTCGCGCCCATGCGCATCACGATCGCGGGCTGCTTGCGATCGGCCTGTTCAAGCTGGGAAAGGCGCTCCTGTTTTTTTCGCTGGGCATCGGCGCCATTCATCTGCTGCACAAGGACCTCGGCGACGAGATCCTTCGCCTCGCCAAGGACCTGAAGTTCGACCCCGAGAGCAGGATTGTCACCCTGATCCTCAATAAGGCGGACCTGATTGACGACCATCGGTTAAAGCTGATCAGCCTGGGAACCTTCGCATACTCGGTGCTGGCTCTAGCTGAAGGCATCGGTCTGATGCTGGAAAAGGCCTGGGCTGAATACCTGACGCTACTTCTGACCATCTCGTTTCTGCCGTGGGAGCTTTATGAGCTGTCGCGCCACCTAAACTGGTTCCGGCTCACATTGCTGCTGATCAACCTTGCGGTGCTGTGGTACCTGGTCTTGCTTCTGAAGAAGAAGAGTGAGACCAATGAAGCAACGAGAGGCGGCAGAACCCGCCGCCCAAGCTAAAGGGACTCCGCCCCGATTCCAAAGCCGGATATCCAATTCCTTGCGAGGATCAGTGGCGCGGTTTGCCGCTGTATTCGCCTTTATTTCGCCTACCAGAGGAAGATTCAGCTTCGCAAGTAACGGACTTGCTATGAACCAACTTCATCAACACAACCTGTAGTGGTTACCTTCTGAGCTTACCCAATTTACTGGCTTATTCACAGCCCATTGTGGGAATGACGCCGAAGTATCACAATTTCTCGCTTTACACCGCATCTGCGCTGGGTGACTATGTGGACGGAAGTGGTCAAAAGTGGAATGAAAGGGACCAACTCAAGTAAGATTTGAGAGAAGTCTACCCCTCCGAAGCCCTTCCGAAGGATTCAAGATGCAACGGGTATCGAGGTTGTCATGTTTCGGGGAAATCACCCAACGCGCGTGGACGAGAAGGGCCGGCTGAAGCTTCCAGCCGAGTTCAAGCGCAGGGTCGATGAGCTGTACGGGCCTCAGTTTTACATCACGAGCAAGGACGGGAAGCGGGCAGAGATTTATCCGCTGAAGGAGTGGGAAAAGATCGAGGAGAAGCTGGCCGCGATCCCTTCCATGAACCCGGCAAAGAAGAAGTTTCTGGACGTAACGAACTATTACGGCCAGATGGCAGAGATGGATGCGCAGGGACGGCTGCTGATGCCGCAACTGTTGCGAGAGTCGGCGAAGGTGGCAGGGGAAGTCGTTGTTCTGGGAGTTCAGACGTTCCTCGAGGTTGTGAACCACGACTCGTTCAAGGCTGAGTTGGAAGCGCAGCCGATGACCGAGGCCGACCAGATGGCGCTGTCGGAGTTCGGATTGTAGGAAGTTGGCCCCCAGGGGCAGCACAGAGGGCGGGAAGAGATGAGTAAACCGCAGCATGTGCCGGTTCTTTTAGACGAAGTAATGCAATACCTCAATGTGCGGCCAGGCGGAGTCGTGGCCGACGCCACGCTGGGACTCGCAGGGCACTCTTTGGAGATTGCCCGGAGGCTTGGGCCGAAGGGAAAGCTGATCGCGTTCGATCGCGACCCGGAGGCGATGGAGCTGGCGAAGGCGAGGCTCGAAGAGCTTCACCGCGAACTCGGTGAGGCGATGCCGGAGATTCGGCTGGTGCCGAAGGCGTTCTCCGAGGCGGCGAACGAGATCGAACCTGCGAGTCTGGACGGCCTGCTTGCGGATATAGGAGTCAGCAGTCTGCAGCTGGACGAAGCGCACAGAGGATTTAGTTTTCGGTCGGATGGACCGCTGGACATGCGGATGGATACGCGCAGCGGCGAGACGGCCGAGCAGGTGGTAAATCAGGCGGACGAAGAAGAGCTCGCCAACCTGATTTACGAATTCGGAGAGGAAAGGAGGTCGCGGAGAATCGCCAGAGCCATTGTGAGGGCCCGGCCGATTACGACGACAGCGGAATTGGCAAGAGTCGTATCGGCCGCGGCCCCAGCAATGAAAGGCGACAAGATTCATCCGGCGACCAGGACCTTTCAGGCGCTTCGAATTCGTGTGAACAACGAGCTGGGAGAGATCAGGATGCTGCTGGAGAGCGCGCCATCTCTTCTGAAGCCGGGCGGAAGGCTGGTGGTGATCAGCTTCCACTCGCTGGAGGACAGGATCGTGAAGGACGCGCTCCGGGAGGCCAGTCGTAACAAGGTATTTGAGGTTTTGACCAAGAAGCCGGTCGTGGCCGGCGAAGAAGAAGAACGCAGGAACCCGCGGTCGAGAAGTGCGAAGCTGCGGGCAGCAATAATGGTTTGAGTACGGATTTTGCTCCATATTGCGAGGAGCAGGCAAGTGATCGGACCGGGGTTGTCCCACCGTGCTTTCAGGCGAAAGACAACCCGTAACAAAAAGTCCCTTCCTCTATCAGCAACCCCGGTCCGGTTTCGCTTCTGAGGAGTGGCAAGAGAACCAGAGAAGAGTGAGAGGTGCACGATGGCGACGTCGGCGATGGCAGGACACGAGATAGAGATGATGGGAGCGGCAGCAAAGTCGCAGCGGCGCGGGGAGTCGCTCGCGGAACGCAACCGCGCACTGTTTGAGGCGCAGCGCAAGGCGCGCCGTGGCCCCACGCCCGAGGTCTTCTTTGCCAAGCACATCGACAACACGCGCCTGGTGAAGGCCGACGATCCGGAGCGTCGTCGCGAGATGCGGCAGTTCTCCGCAGTGATGAGCATGCTCTTCGTGCTGGTGATGGTCTATGTATGGCAGCACTTCCTGGCCATCGAGATCGGGTATCGCGTCGAGGCGCAGAAGCAGCAGGTGGAGCAGCTGCGCGAGGAGAATCGCCAGCTTCGTCTCTCCGAGGCGCAGCTCACCGATCCTGAGCGCATCGACAAGATTGCGAAGCAGTTGGGCCTCGACGCGCCGCAGCCCGGACAGGTTGTGCGTCCCGACGGAAGTGAGTCGAACGCTCCGGTGTGGGCGCAGGCAAAGGCTCCGGCGTTGGGGTCGCGATAGGCGGACGAGTCAGCAATTCAGCGAATCAGTGAAGACAGGGTAACGATGAACAAGGCGCCACGGCAGACGTTGACCGCTCCCATCCGGAGGATTCGGTTCGTCTATGTGGCGCTCTTCTTTTGCTTGTGGACTGCGGCGATTGGGCTGCGGCTGGTGTGGCTGCAGGTCGTACGGCACAGCGACTTTGTGGAACGCGCGGCAAAGCAGCAGCAGCGGACCTTCGAAGTGGCTCCGCGGCGCGGTGTGCTGTACGACCGCAACCTGAAGGAGCTGGCGATGACGGTGCTCGTCGACAGCATCTATGCCGTGCCGAGTGAGCTGGGAGAGAACCGTGCATCGACGGCGGAGATTCTGGCCAAGATCGTCCACGCCGATCCTCGTGACAACTTCACGTCGCAGCAGCAGATGCTGGCGCGCTTCAATGCCTCACGCAACTTCGCATGGGTAGCGCGCAAGGTGGATGTAGAGACGGCCACGCGGATTCGCGAGCTCAATCTGAAGGGCGTTTACTTTCAGAAGGAGTTCAAGCGCTTCTATCCGAATAACGATCTCGCCGCGCAGGTGCTCGGCTACGTCGGCACGGACGATACGGGTCTTGGCGGGATCGAGCGCGAGTTTGACGAAGAGATGCATGGCACGCCGGGCCATGTGCTGACTGCGATCGACGCGAAGCGCCATGTCTACGGTAGCGAAGAGAGCCAGCCAATGCCGGGTGAAAACCTGGTACTCTCGATCGACGCCAATATTCAGTACATTGCTGAGCGCGCTTTGGATGCGCAGATGGAGAAGATGAAGGCGGCACACGGCACGGTGGTGGTACAGGACCCGCACACGGGCCAGATTCTCGCGCTTGCCATTGCGCCGCGCTTCAATCCGAACGACCAGCGCCATATGGATGCCAGCGTCCTCAAGAACCTCGCCGTGAGCGATGTGTATGAACCCGGATCGACGTTCAAGCTACTAACCTATGCAGCGGCACTCGACGCTGCCGGAGTGCAGCCGACCGATATGGTCGACTGCCAGGGCGGCACCCTGACGATGTATGGACGCACGCTGCATGATGATAAGTCTGACGGTCACCTTGGACTGGTGACGGTGCAGTATGCGCTGGAGCGCTCAAGCGACGTGGGCGCCGCGAAGATGGCCTTGAAGCTGGGCAATCAGAAGTTCTACGAATATATGCGATCTTTCGGTTTCGGGGACCGCTCCGGGATCGAACTGCCGAGCGAGACGCGCGGCCTGCTGCGTCATCCCCGCAAGTGGGACGCGACCAGCATCCTGTCGCTTGCGATCGGCCAGGAGATCGGCGTCACGCCGGTGCAGTTGGTAACGATGGTCAGCACGATTGCCAATGGCGGCGTCTACATGCCTCCGCATGTGCTGCTGCAGTCTACCGACCAGATGAAGGGCGATCCGAGACTCAAGCCCATTGCATTCCGGCCGGCGAATCAGTTGCCGCCCATGCTGCCGGATGGAGCGCATCGCGTCATCAAGGAGATCTCCTCGGCGAAGATGCGGATGATGATGCAGGGCATCGTGACCGAAGGCACAGGCAGGCGGGCTGCGCTGAATGGATACAGCGCTGCGGGAAAGACGGGAACGGCGCAGAAGATCGATCCGGCGACGCACACCTACTCGCACACCAAGCTCGTGGCCAGCTTCGCGGGCTTTGCGCCGGTTAGCAGCCCGTCGATCTCTGTGGCGGTGGTGATCGATACTCCGACGGTGGGTACGCGCTATGGAGCCGAGACAAGCGCGCCGGTATTTGCCGAGGTCGCGCAGCAGGTCCTTGAGTATCTGGGAGTGCCGCACGATCAGCCGCTCAAATCGAGAAAAGAGCAGACCCTTTTGGCCCAGACCGAACTCGTCGACGATTCACTGGACGATAACGGCGCGAACCTCAATGCGATGTTCGCCGATATTAACGACCTGCCGCAAGACGATCCCCTGCGCGCGCAGATAAATGGCGTATCCGCAGACGATGGGAAGCCGGTTGCGGCGAAGGTGGACGCACCACCTGCCGCGGTCCGAGCAGGCTCGGATAAAGGTGCAGGGAAGGGATCGCGCATCTTGAATTTGCTGCCGCAGAACGTGCTGACCGCCTTTCATGCAGGCGGTGACGCAGGCTCCTCGGCCGCGCTTTCAGCGCCAAAGGTTGTCCCCGCGAGCCAGACGCGCGGCGATGGCGGAGTGGTCGTGGATGCAGGCCGTCGCGTAGCCGTACCTTCCTTTGAAGGAGCATCGCTCCGCACCGTTGTTGAGAGAGCCGATGGCGCAGGCCTGAGGGTGCAGCCAGTCGGCAGTGGCTTAGCGAGGGAGCAGGTGCCTACCGCGGGAACGATGGTTCCGGCGGGAACCGAGGTCGTTGTGCGCTTCGCGCGATAGCCGGGCTCGGTGCGGTGTGTGGACGATCCCCGGCAGCTTAGAATCGGTGGATATGAACTGGAACGATGTTCTGTGCGAGATGGCGACTCTGAAGTGCGCTGAGTCGCCGGTGGAGATCGCCGGGGTGCAGTACGACTCACGCCGCGTGCATCCCGGCGATCTCTTCGTCGCGATGCGTGGCGGCAGTGCCGACGGAAATCGATTCATCGACGCGGCCATCGCACAGGGCGCAGCAGCGGTAGTGACGGACTCTTCGGAAGCCTACGAAGCGTTGCGGCAGAAGCATGGCAGCCTCGGCGCGGCGCTGGTGGAGCACGGGCGCCGTGCGCTCGCCGAGGCCAGCTCCGCGGTCTTCGGGCACCCGCAAAAGCACTTGGCGCTAAGCGGCGTGACAGGAACCAACGGGAAGACGACGACCGCGTTTTTGCTCGAATCGATGCTGCGCAGCGTAGGGCGCAGATGCGTGCTGATTGGCACCATCGAGACGCATGTGGCCGGTGAGGTGCGCCAGTCGCCGCATACAACGCCTGAGTCGCGGGATGTAGTCGAGCTCTTCGCCGACGGAGTGAAGGCGGGCGCGAGCGAGGCCGTGATGGAGATGTCGAGCCACGCGCTCGAGCAGGAGCGCGTGTGGGGACTGCCCGTTGAAGTTGCCATCTTCACCAACCTTACGCAGGATCACCTCGACTATCACGGAACGATGGAGCAGTATTTTGCCGCGAAGGCTCGCTTATTCGAAGGCGTGGGCACGCCACCTCCGCGCCTTGCTGTGGTGAACACCGACGATCCGTATGGAGCGCGGCTGGCTGCCGGAATCGAGCGGTCGCAGCTGGTGCGCTATGGTATGAGCGCCGATGCGGACTTCCGCGCCGAGAGCATTCAGATGCACGCCGGCGAGACGTACTTTCGCATGTCGACTCCTGCTGGTGTGGCGGAGATACGCTCTCCGCTGACCGGGCGGGTGAATGTCTACAACCTGCTGGCGGCGAGTGCGGCGGCCTGGGCGCGCGGTTTGAAACTCGACGAAATTGTTCAGGCTGCCGCTGCGAGCGCACAGGTGCCTGGACGGTTTGAGGTAGTGCCTTCGACGAATGGCGTGACCGTCGTGGTCGACTATGCTCACACGGATGATGCGCTGCGAAACCTGATTACACTGGCCCGTGAGCTGGTGCGGGAGCGCGGGGGCCGCGTCATTACGCTCTTCGGCTGCGGCGGAGATCGTGACCGCACAAAGCGTCCGCGTATGGGACGCGCGGCGGGCGAGGGAAGTGATTTGGTCGTGCTGACGAGCGACAATCCGCGCAGCGAAGATCCCAGCGCGATCATCGCAGAGGCGCTGGCAGGAGTGAAGGAGACCGGGACCGAGTGCATCACCGAAGAGAATCGCGCGAAGGCCATTGCTCTTGCGATTCGTGCAGCACAACACGGCGATCTTGTTCTGATCGCCGGCAAGGGACACGAGAAGGTGCAGGAACTGAAGAACAAAGCGGTGCCATTCGATGATGTTGCGGTTGCTGCCGGCGTGTTGAAGGAGATTGGATGAAGCTTACGTTGGGCCAGATTGCTGACTGGATTCATGCTGAGGGAGATTTCGACACCTCGGCCGAGGCTCAGGGATATTCGATCGATTCGCGAACCGTTGGTGCCGGCGAGCTCTTCTTCGCGGTGAAAGGCGAGCGGTTGGACGGACATGATTACGTTGCTGCTGCGCTTGCTGATGGTGCCGTTGCGGCAGTCGTGGGCAACCAGTGGATCGTGCCTGCGGAGGTGGATGCCGCGAAGCTGCTTCGCGTAGCCGAGTGCGACGACTGCGTTCTGCTTGCGCTGCAGCGGCTTGCCCACGCGGTGCGGCGCGAATGGGGCGGCCGGGTGATCGGCGTTACCGGTTCGGCCGGCAAGACCACCACAAAGGAAGCTGTAGCGCAGGTGCTCAGCGCCAAGTTCCTCGTGTTGAAGTCGGCGGGAAATCTGAACAATGCCTTCGGGGTTCCGTTGCAATTGCTTCGGCTCGAACGCGAGCACGAGGTCGCGGTGCTTGAGATGGGAATGAATCACGCCGGTGAGATTGCGGCGTTAGCGAGGATCGCCGAGCCGGACTGGGCCGTCGTCTCCAACGTCGCGCCGGTCCACATGGAGTTTTTCCCCGACGGCATTGCCGGAATCGCTCGCGCGAAGTACGAACTGGTCGAGGCGTTGTCAGCCGATGGCGTCGCCTTGCTGAACGCGGACGATCCTTACGTGAAGGAGTTCGGCCGCGGCATGGGAGACCGGGCCATGTTTTACGGCACGAATGCTGAGTCGCAGGTTCGCGCGGAGAACATCGCAGAAGCTGGAGTTAAGGGTATTCGTTTTGATGCAGTTGTTGCTGACGTCCGCGAGCCTGTGCAGCTGAAGTTGATGGGCCGCCACAATGTGCTGAACGCGCTCGCTGCGATCGCCGCGGGTGTCCGAAGCGGGATGAGCCTGAAGGAGTGCGCGGAGGCGGTTGCCGGGTTGCGTCCAGCGGATAAGCGCGGCGAGGTGCTACGGTGGCGCGGCACGACGCTGATCAACGATTGTTACAACTCCAACCCACGCGCTCTGGATGCGATGGTGGACGCACTGATGTCGACGCCGGGCAAACGCCACATTGTGATCGCCGGCGAGATGCTGGAGCTTGGTTCCGAGAGCGCAGCATTACACGCAGCCTGCGGCCAGCGAATGGCAACACGCGGCGTGGATGCGGTGGTTGGAGTCAGAGGCGAAGCGGAATCCCTGGCAGATGCTGCGCGGGAAGGTGGCGTCGAAGCCATCTTCGCCCAGACACCGGAGGAGGCCGGCGCGTGGCTGCGGGCTCACGTGCGAGCGGGCGATGTCGTGCTTCTGAAGGCGTCGCGCGGCGTTCGGTTGGAGCGCGCCCTTGCAGACCTCGGAGATTGAAGCCCGACGGGATAGAGTTTGGTTCGCGGTTGAAAATGCCACGAAGCACGCATGGAGCCTGTTAATATACGATCTAGCCCGCTGTCTGCCGCGCTGACGGCAGCTGCCTATCTTGTGAATTCCATCGAAGGCGGACGTTTTGCTCTATTGGCTGCTGTATCAAAAGCTGTTTCCCTACTTTCGCCTGTTTCGCATCTTTCGCTACCTCACGTTTCGCACGGTCTTTGCGAGCCTGACGGCGCTGCTGATCGGTCTGCTGATTGGCCCGTACGTTATTGAGCGGTTGCGGGAGTTCCAGATCGGCCAGTACATTCGCGAGGAGGGACCGCAGTCGCACCAGAAGAAGAGCGGAACACCGACGATGGGCGGCGTGCTGATCTGCATCTCGATCCTGGTTCCGACTCTGCTGTGGTCCGATCTTTCGAACCCGTTTGTGTGGCTGGTGATGTTGTCCACGCTGGCCTTCGGCGCCATCGGATTCGCCGACGACTACATTAAGGTAGTGCATCGCCGGAACCTGGGCCTGACGGCCCGTGCGAAGCTGGGGCTTCAGATGCTTGCGAGTGCCGGCGTCGCCGTTACTCTGCTGCACATGGAGGTTCACGGAGGTTACTCCACGAAGCTGATGTTCCCGTTCTTCAAGCGCTTCCGTCCCGATCTCGTGTGGGAGTGGCTGGGTCAGATTCCGCATCTGCACTGGCTGGCATTTCTGCCGTTCGTTGTCTTTGTGATGCTGGTCATCGCGGGCGCAAGCAATGCTGTCAACCTGACCGACGGGCTCGATGGCCTGGCGATCGGCTGCACCATCGTCGCCGCCGGAGCGCTGACCGTTCTGACCTACGTGAGCGGTCACGTCGTCTTCTCCGACTATCTGGAACTGCAGCGCATGCCGATGGTTAGCGAGCTGACCATCTTCTGTGGAGCGATGGTGGGGGCGAGCATTGGATTTCTCTGGTACAACGCGCATCCTGCGGAGATCTTCATGGGCGACGTCGGCTCGCTCGCTCTTGGCGGCGCGATTGGTACGGTCGCTGTCGTCATCAAGCAGGAGCTGCTGCTGCCGTTCATCGGCGGCGTCTTTATCCTGGAGGCGCTCAGCGTGATGCTCCAGGTTGGAAGCTATAAGCTGCGCAACGGGAAGAGAATCTTCAAGATGGCTCCGCTCCATCATCACTTCGAACTGCTGGGCTGGTCCGAGTCGAAGGTGATCGCGCGGTTCTGGATTCTGGCGCTGATCTTTGCGCTGCTTGCTTTGACGACGTTGAAGTTGCGGTAATGCCTGTGATCTGATTGAGAGCGCTATGGATCTGAAAAACAAAAGGGTGTTGGTGGTGGGGCTGGGAAAGTCGGGGATCTCGGCGGCGATGTTTCTTCGTCGTCAGGGTGCTCGAGTTACGGTGAGCGACGCGCGCAGCGCGGTGGCTTTGGCGAAGGAGATTCCGGCGCTGCTGGATGCGGGGATCATGGTCGAGAGCGGCGGACATGGTCTGCTAACCTTTCGCCGTCAGGATCTGATCGTCATCTCTCCGGGTGTTCCGCTCGATACGCCTGAGGTGAAGCAGGTGATCGGTTACGGAATGCCGGTGATCGGTGAACTGGAACTGGCCAGCCGCTTTCTCAATGGGCGCGTTGTTGCGATTACGGGCTCGAACGGTAAGACGACGACGACGACGCTGATCGGCAAGATCCTGAAAGAGGCTGGTCTTCCGACGCTTGTGGGCGGCAACATCGGAACGCCAGTCATTGATCTTGTTGCGGAGAGTACCGGCGAGAGCATCGACATACTCGAGGTCTCCAGCTTTCAGTTGGAGACGATCGAGCAGTTTCGTCCCTGGATTGCTGTGGTGCTGAACATTACTCCGGATCATCTCGATCGGCATGGCAGCTTCGAGAACTACGCCGCGATGAAGGAGCGCATTACGGAGAACCAGCAAGCCGAGGACTTCCTGGTTTTGAACGCCGAGGACAAGTCGACGCAGATGGTCGCGGCCAAAACGAAGGCGCAGATCTTCTGGTTCAGCCCGCGGCGGCCGATCAAGCAGGGTGCGTTCGTGCATGGCGAGAGCATCGTCTTTGTGCCGCGCGAAGGGGCGAAGGCCGAGCCGATTATGCCGGTCGCGGAGATTCCGCTGAAGGGCTCGCATAACGTGGAGAACGTTCTGGCTGCAATCTGCGCGGCGCGGCTTGCGGGCGCTCCTGCGGAGAAGATTCGTGCCTCGGTGCGGAGCTTCAAGGCGGTCGAGCATCGCCTCGAGTTCGTCGGCACGGTTCAGGGAGTGGAGTACTTCAACGACTCCAAGGCTACGAACGTCGATGCCGCGATGAAGGCGGTCTCGTCGTTTCCGAGCGGCATTCATCTGATCCTCGGCGGCAAGGATAAGGACTCCGATTACACGCTGCTGGGACCGCTTCTGCGGGAGCGGGTGAAGGCTGTTTATACGATTGGTTCAGCCGCGGAAAAGATTGAGCGTGAGCTTCACGGAGTCGTGAAGATGGTGGGAGCGGGAACGATCGACGTGGCTGTGCACGAGGCGAGCAAGGCCGCGGTTCCCGGCGATGTTGTGCTGCTGGCTCCGGCCTGCTCGAGCTTCGACCAGTTTGAAAACTACGAGCATCGCGGGCGGACCTTCCGGCAAATCGTGAGCGAGCTGAGCTAGCAGCGGGAAGCGTGGGAGATGGCGAAGAGAGTAGGGGTCGATAAGTGGCTCTTCGGAGTGGTGCTGCTGCTGGTCCTGTTCGGGCTGGTGATGGTCTTTTCAGCCTCGGCCGTTGTGGCCAAGGCTGAGTATGGAAGTCCGTATCAGTTCATGCTTCGTCAGGCGGCTTGGGCTGTTCTGGGGATGATTGCGCTGGTTCTGCTGATGAAGGTGGACTATCGCAACTACAACAATCCGAAGGTTGTGTTCACTGCGGTTGCGGTGACGATGGTGCTGCTGATCGGCGTCTTTGCGATGCGCGACTCGCACAATACGCATCGCTGGTTCCGCTTTGGAATCATGAGTTTTCAGCCCTCGGAGCTGGCGAAGCCGACGCTGGTGCTGTTTCTCGCATACTTTCTCCAGACTCGTATTCACAAGATGGACGACTGGCGCGGAACGGTTCTTCGCGCTGCGCTTCCTCCGCTGGTCTTTGTCGCGCTGATCCTGAAGGAGCCGGATCTTGGGACCGCGATGGTTTGCGCGGCGGTTACGGCGCTGATGCTGTATCTCGCGGGGATGCAGGTGAAGTATCTCGGGATCGGGCTGCTGGCCTCGATGCCGGTGCTTTACTACATGCTGTTTCGCGTGCCGTGGCGCAGGGCGAGAATGTTGGCCTTTGTGAATCCTGAGGCCGATCCTCGCGGAACGGGATTTCATATTCTGCAGTCGCTGATCGCGGTTGGCACGGGTGGTCTGCGCGGGCTCGGGCTGATGGAAGGACGGCAGAAGCTGTTCTATCTTCCGGAGCCGCATACGGACTTCATCTACGCGAACGTCTGCGAGGAACTTGGGCTGATCGGCGCGCTGCTGCTGGTTGCACTGTTCGTTGCTCTCGGCTATCGCGGGCTGCGGGCGGCTTATCTTTCGACCGATCCGTTTGCGCGGTTCCTGGCGTTTGGGATTACCTCGACGGTGCTGATCCAGGCGTTCTTCAATATGAGCGTCGTGATTGCTCTGCTTCCGACGAAGGGAATCACGCTGCCATTTGTATCGTTTGGCGGAACGTCGCTGTTTGTAATGCTGGCGAGCATGGGCGTTCTGCTGAATGTGACTCGCGAGATTGATTGATGCAGCGAGTCGGCGAGTCAGCGAGTCAGCGAGTCAGCGGGTTGCGGGTGCTGATTGCTGGTGGTGGAACGGGCGGTCATGTGGTTCCGGCGCTGGCGATTGCGCGGGAGCTTCGGGATGCGCATAGCGCTGAGGTTCGGTTTGTTGGGACGGCGCGCGGGCTGGAGACTCGGCTGGTTCCCGAGGCTGGATTTGGGTTGGAGCTGATCAAGGTTGGTCAGCTCAAGAATGTGAGTCTTGCGACTCGTGCGCGGACTCTGTTTGATCTTCCTTTGGGCGTTCTGCGTTGCGTTGAGCTGCTGCGGAGCTTTCGGCCCGATGTTGTGATCGGGGTTGGAGGTTATGCTTCAGGGCCGGCGATGATGGCGGCGATTCTGCTGCGTGTTCCTACGGTGGCGTTTGAGCCGAATGCGGTTCCTGGGCTGGCGAACAGGGTGGTTGGAAAGTATGTCAGTGCTGGTGCGGTGAATCTTCAGGAGACGACGAGGTACTTTCGCAATGCGCGAGTGACGGGAACGCCGGTTCGGCCGGAGTTCTTTGCGATTCAGCCGAAGCCGGTTGCGCCGGCTCGGCGGCTGCTCGTGTTTGGCGCGAGCCAGGGCGCGCGCGTGTTGAACGAGATGATGCCGAAGATCATGGAGCGGCTGCTGGCGGCGTTTCCGGAGCTGACGGTGGTTCATCAGACCGGCGCTCGTCACGCTGAGACGACCTTGGCGGCGTATCAGCAAGCTGGTGTTGGCTTTGAGCGGCTGCGGGTGACGCCTTATCTGGACGACATGGCGGCGCAGTTTGCGGAGACTGATCTGATTCTTTGCCGCAGCGGAGCGAGCTCGGTTGCGGAGGTTGCGGCTGCGGGAAGGGCAGCCGTTCTGATTCCGTTTCCGCAGGCGGCAGATGATCATCAGCGGAAGAACGCTGAGGCGTTTGTCGCGGCGGGCGCGGCGGAGCTGATCATCGAGCGAGAGTTGACGGAGGAGCGGCTGCTCTCAACGCTGACGGCGCTGCTTGCGGATGATCCGCGACGGGTTGCGATGGGTGAGCGGTCGCGGGCTCTGGCTCATCCAGAGGCAGTGCGGGAGATTGCCGGGATGGCTGTGGGGCTTGTGCGCAGGGTCTGACCCCCCTCCCCCCTTGTTTTTGTAAATTATCTGCTTTCAATGGTTTATGCGAATCGCGCGGTGTAAAATATTGAAAACAGATATTTTAGTGGTCAAAATCTTGATTTGTAAAGGGTTACGGGTAAACGTTTGGTTTCTGTCTTTCTGACCCTTTCTTTAATTCTATGTGGTGGATGGGAATTAATCGGCAACTTGTATCTCTTTTGGTTTGATAGACATGCGGCGAAATGGGGCTTGACAAACCTGATTTGCTGGGTTTTTGAGGGTCATTTTTGTAAACGGATTTATTTTGTGTGGGTTTGACGGCGATTTGGCGGTTCGGCTTGGCGATGATCCTTGCCAGCACGGGCAAAAATACAGGGATTCCACGCTTCCCTCGGAATGACGACGTTTGGGTTGGGTTGAATGTCCGGGGCCTGCGTCAGAAGAAGCAACTGTATGGAAAGCACGGAGGGCCCAGAAGCCGAGCCACCTTCAGGGACGCGAAGGGTGTGGGTGGAGAGAAGGGCAAAAGCGAAACGGGCCAGGATGGTTTGATTCCTGGCCCGTTCCGCTGCCGCAATGAAAGTGAAGCTTAGCGATGTCCGCCGCCGCCGCCGCGGCCTCCGCCTCCACCGCTGAAGCCGCCGCGTGAACCGCCGCTGAAGCCTCCGCCGAAGCTGCCGCGAGAGCCTCCGCTATAGCCGCCGAAGCTGCCGCGAGAGCCTCCGCCGCTATAGCCGCCGAAGCTGCCGCGGTTGCCGAAGCTCTGGCTGGGCGCGGAGTAGGCGCGGTTGCTAAAGCTCTGGCTGGGCGCGGAGTAGGCGCGGTTGCTGAAGCTCTGCGAGGGGCCGGAGTAGCTGCGTCCCTGCGAAGGCATGGCAAAGCTACGCGGCGTGCTGCTCATGCTGCTGGCGCCGTTCTTCCAGGCAAAGTTGCCTCCGCTGGCAGAGCGCGAGCCGAAGCCGCCGTAGCTGGTGCGGCCCTGCGTGGTGATGTGGCGGTCCGCTGAGACGTTCTCCATGCCGCGATTGCCTTGGAAGTTTCCGCCGCGATTGCCCCGGAAGTTTGCGGCTGAGTTGCCGCCGTTCTTCCAGGCAAAGTTGCCGTTGCGGGTGCTATTGGCGAAGTTGTTTCCGCGGTTGTTGTAGTAGGAGCCGCGGTTGCCGCCGGCGTAGTTGCCGCTACGGTTGGTCCAGCTCGATCCGCCGGGGCGACCGTCGTAGTGACCGCCGTAGGGACGGTTATAGACGTAGCCGCCGCCCTTCCATCCGGGGCCAAAGCGGTTGTAGCAGCGGTTGTAGAAGAAGCGTCCACCGCCCCAGTATCCGCCGTAGAAGCCTACGCCGAAGTAGCCGAAGCCGTAGTTGATGCCGCCGTAGTAGCCGACGGTGGGTCCCCAGTAGCCGGCGTTCCAGAAGTAGCCTCCGGTGCCGTAGCCCCAGTAGCCGGGGGTCCAGAGGGCTCCGGTGTAGGGCGGGAGCACCCAGGCGCCTTCGACCCACTCGTAGCCTTCACCAGTCCAGGCCCAGTAGCCGGGGGTCCAGATGTAACCGGGGCCGGGAATGACGGGCTGCGCGTAGACGGGGATGGCCGGGGGCGCGACGGCGACAGAGACGAAGACACGGGCCTGAGCCGGGGCGGGAGCAAGGAAGGCTGCGCCGGTAAAGACAGCAGCGCCGAGAACTGCGGCGCCGAGGGTGTTGCGAAGATTACGGGAGAGGTTCATTGCCTGCCTTTTGCCTGTGCTCCTTCGTTTAGCCCGAACGAGGCGGGGCTTCGCGGAGCGCCGGCTGAGGTTCCTGCCCGCTTTGCCGTGCGGATCAGGCACTCAATAGGTTAGACCCAATGTACAGCTTTTTGTTGTATGGCGGTGAATGATTGTTCAGGGGGGTTGGGGTGGGTTGGTGCTGTCGGCAGTTTTGTGCTGGCACAGGGCAAAATGCAGGTCCTTCGACTCCGCTGCGCTCGCTCAGGATGACAATTCTATGGTGGGGTGGATAGCTGTTGATGTCGGGCAGATGTTACCCGTAAGAGACTGTCGCGGCGCTGCTAGAGTGGAGGTATGGCCGTATCTCTGACGACTCCTGCGCACTTGTTTCTTGCTTCCTCGCAACGCATTCATTTTATTGGGATTGGCGGGATCGGGATGAGCGGGATCGCGGAGATTTTGCTGACGATGGGGTATGCGGTTTCGGGGAGCGACCTGAGGCGGTCGGCGACGACGGAGCGGCTGGTGGGGATGGGGGCGCGGGTCTTCGAGGGGCACTGTGCGGCGAACGCGGCGGCGAGCGATGTGGTGGTGACGAGTTCGGCGGTGCAGGCGGACAACCCGGAGGTGGTGGAGGCGCGGGCGAGGAAGATTCCGGTGATCCAGCGGGCGGAGATGCTGGCCGAGCTGATGCGGCTGAAGTATGGGATCGCCGTGGCCGGGATGCACGGGAAGACGACGACGACGAGCATGGTGGCGGCGGTGCTGGGCGCGGGGGGGCTGGATCCCACCGTTGTCGTCGGAGGCCGAGTGAATGCGCTGGGGTCGAATGCGCGGCTGGGGAACTCGCAGTATCTGGTGGCGGAGGCGGATGAGAGCGACCGATCGTTCCTGAAGCTTTCGCCTGTGCTGGCGGTGGTGACGAATCTGGATCGCGAGCACATGGACTGCTATCGCGATATGGCGGACGTGGAGGGCTCGTTCCTGGAGTTCATGGATCGCGTGCCGTTTTATGGGGCGTCGACGGCGTGCGTGGACAATGCTCTGCTGCGGGCGGTGCTGCCGAGGGTGAGGCGGAGGCTGTACACGTATGGCGAGAGTAAGGACGCGGACTTCCGCGTGGAGTCGCTTCGTCAGGTGAGGGAGGATGGGATCTTCTCGCAGTTTGAGGTGAACTACAGGGGCCTGGTGCTGGGGCCGTTCTGCCTGCATGTTCCGGGGCGGCATAACGTGTTGAATGCGACGGCGGCGGTGGCGGTGGGGGTGCAGCTGGGGGTGGCTCCCGAGCAGATTGCGGCGGGGCTGGAGAGCTTTCGCGGGGTGGACCGGCGGTTTCAGATCAAGGGCATTGCCCGGGGCGTGACGGTGGTGGACGACTATGGGCATCATCCGACGGAGATCGTGGCGACGCTTTGCGCGGCGCGGGAGTGCGGGTACGGGAGGGTGCTGGTGCTGTTTCAGCCGCATCGCTATACGCGGACGCGCGATCTGATGAAGGAGTTTGCGGAGGCGTTTGGGGATGCGGACCGGGTGGAGGTTCTGGATATCTATGCGGCGAGCGAGGAGCCGATTGCCGGGGTGACCGCGGAGGCTCTGGTGAAGGCGATCGGGAGGATTGGAGTTCGGTACGCAGCCAGTGTGGCGGAGAGCGTGGAGGCGCTGGCGCGGGAGGCTCGCGAGGGGGATGTGATTCTGACGCTGGGGGCAGGGAGTGTGTCGCAGGCAGGGGCTCTGCTGCTGGAGCGGCTGGGTGGGTAGGGAAGGTGCGGCGGGGAGAAGCAGGTTTCTCCACTGCGCTTCGCCTCGGTCGGAATGACGGATTCGTGGCGCGGGATGACAGATTCGTGATGGGGGATGAGTGACATAACAGGAACGGGGGAGTGACGAACGGGGTGAGTTCCTGAAAGGGTACAAGAGGGAAGTTGAGGAGTTTGGCGGGCGTTGTGCGGGATATAGTCAGGATGGCGATTCTCGCGGCCTTGCTCGGGTTTGCGAAATAGCGATGGATCTTCGAGGCGCGAGATGGCGGTGCTGGAGGCGCCCGAGCCGGAGCACGCCTCGGAGACGGCCCGGCCGGTAAAGGCTTCGAGTGGGCCAAAGAGGACGATGCGTCGCGAGTTTACGGACTTCGAGGATGACACGGACGAGCTGGAGGACGATGGCCGTGCGCGGGGCCGGAGACGGCAGGGCCGCGGTGTGCGCGTTCGGCTGCGCGGAGGCCTGCCGCGATCGATGGGCGGACGGCTCGGCGTGCTCGCGGCGGTGCTGGCGCTGGTGGGCCTGTGTGCGGCGGGGGCGATGGTAGCTCGGACGGCGATCCTGCATGATGAGCGATTTGTGATTCCTTCGTCGTCGTCGATCGAGGTGCAGGGGAACTCGCATGTGACGCGGGCGCAGCTGCTGAGCATCTTTGGCGAGGACGTGGAGCGGAACATCTTTCGCGTGTCGCTGGAGGAGCGGAAGCAGGCCTTGGAGCAGCTGCCGTGGGTGGAGCATGCGACGGTGATGCGTCTGCTGCCGAATCGGCTGCGAGTGGCAATTGTGGAGAGGACTCCGGTGGCGTTTGTGCGGCAGGGAAACCACATCGGCCTAGTGGATGGGAACGGCGTTCTGCTGGACATGCCGACGAGAGTGCAGGCGGATATGCACTACTCGTTTCCGGTGGTGACGGGGATTGCGGCGGGCGATCCGCTGTCGCTGCGTGCGGCGCGGATGAAGCTGTATGCGCGGTTCACGGGCGAACTGGATGGGTCGGGCGAGAAGATCTCGGAGAAGCTGAGTGAGGTGGACCTTTCGAATCCCGAGGATGTGCGCGCGGCGATTCCGGACAAGGGCGGCGAGGTGATGGTGCACTTCGGGGAGGACAACTTCCTGGATCGCTACCGTAAGTTTGAGGAGCACCTGGCGGAGTGGAGGACGCAGTATCCGCGACTGTCGTCGGTGGATATGCGGTATGAGCGGCAGGTGGTTCTGGAGATGCAGCCGGGCGGTGCAGCGCAGGCACCGGCAGATGGCGCGGGGGGAGCGCCGGCCGCTCCTGACGCGGAGAAGAAGGCGGCGGCGTCTGTGCCTGCACATGCTGTAGCGCCTCCACATGGTGCGGTGGTGAAGAAGCCAGCGCCGAAGACTCCGGCGAAAGCACCGAAGGCTCCGGCCACGAAGAAGACGAGCAAGAGCGTGGGGGCGCATGCCGCTCCGGCAAGAAGCGCCTCCGCCGGGCAGACGCAGCGGGCGAAGGCGAGCAGCGAGGCGTACCGGGTTCATCCTCCGAAGAAGGGAGCTGCAGCGGCGGAACAGGGTTCGGATCCGAACGTGAAGTATCACCCGCCGCAGGTGATTCATCCATGAAGAGTCAGAGACCGGAGAGTCTGATTACGGTGCTGGACGCAGGCACCACGAAGAGCGTGGTGCTCGTGGCGGAGCTGCACGACGGCGTACTGCGCTATCGCGGGCACGGCATCGAGCGTTCGCTGGGCATGCGCAAGGGGCTGATTGCGGAGCTGGGGCCGGCGGCCGAGGCGATCAATCGCGCGGCGCTGACCGCGGAACGCACAGCGAAGGCCGCGATCGAGACAGCAGTGGTGGGCATTGGCGGGACGCATGTACGCGGGGTGAACTCGCGCGGCGGCATCAGCCTGGGAAGCAGAATGCGCGAGATTACGCGCGAGGAGGTACGTGCTGCCGTGGACCGCGCGCGCAGCGTTGCGCTGCCACCGGACCGCGAGGTGCTGCACCTGCTGCCGCAGGAGTTCATCCTGGACGACCAGCCGGGGATTCACGATCCGGTGGGGATGGTGGGGAACAAGCTTGAGGTGAACCTGCATCTCTCGACCTGCTCGGGCGGCGTGGCGCAGAGCGTGATTACGTGCGCGAACCGCGCGGGGCTCGAGGTGATAGACACGGTGTACGAGGGCATCGCCGCGGCGGAGTCGGTGTTGAGCGCCGACGAGCGGGAACTGGGCGTATGCATCGCCGACATTGGGTCGAGCACGACGGAGCTGGCGGTATTCTTCGAGGGCTCGGTGGCGCACACGGCGGTGCTGCCGATCGGCGGGGACCACTTCACGAACGACCTTGCCGTGGGACTGCACGTGACGGTGGAGGAGGCCGAGTATCTGAAGCGGACGTATGGTCACTGCGTGGTGACGGCAGTTCCGCAGATGAACGAGATCGAGGTGGGCGGCGATCTGGCGATCTCGGGCGGGCAGCCGGCGCGGATGGTGCGGCAGAGATTCCTGGCGGAGATTCTGGAGCCGCGCGCGCGGGAGCTGTTCACGATGCTGCGCGACAATCTGCGGCACGGAGGCGTGCTGGAGGCGCTCGGCGCCGGATGCGTGGTGACGGGCGGTGGCGCGCTGATCTCAGGACTGCTGGATAACGCCGAGAGCCTGCTGCGTGTTCCGGCTCGGGTGGGGTATCCGGTGCCGCTGTCGCGCATGCCAGAAGATCTGGCGCGGCCGGAGTTTGCGGCGGTGATCGGTATGCTGCTGTACACGCACAGGACGCAGGTGCGGAAGGCCAGCGAGGAGCAGGGGCTGCGGGCGAAGCTGAAGTCGATCTTTGCCGGGAGTTTCTAGGAGCAGAGTTCACTTTTCTTTTTGGGCTCAGGTTGAACCAGCGATGGTACGTGTCAGTGGAAAACGTGGATGATTTGCGTGCGGCGATGATGGGAGAATTGGAGTGAAGGAGCACTGCATCCATGCCGAATCTGCCTGAAGACGACATCCGCATTCACTATCATGACGAGGTCCCGCGCGGGGCGAAGATCAAGGTGATCGGTGTGGGTGGAGGCGGCAATAACGCCGTGAACCGCATGATTGCGGCGAAGGTGGAGGGCGTCGAGTTCATCTCGGCGAACACGGATGTGCAGGCGCTGACGGTTTCGAACGCTCCGGTGAAGCTGCAGCTTGGGGTGAAGCTGACGAGCGGCCTGGGAGCGGGCGCGAACCCCGATGTGGGGCGGAGGGCGGCGCTCGAGGATTCGGACAAGATCATCGAGGCGCTTGAGGGCGCGGACATGGTGTTTGTCACCGCCGGTCTGGGCGGAGGCACGGGAACGGGCGCGGCACCGGTGATCGCCTCGCTGGCGAGTGAGATGGGCGCGCTGACGGTGGCGGTGGTGACGAGGCCGTTTGGCTTCGAGGGCAAGCGGCGCATGATGCAGGCCGAGCGCGGGTTGCAGGAACTGCTGGATTCGGTGGACACGGTGATCGTGATTCCGAACGAGAAGCTGCTGGCGGTGGCCAAGGACGCCGGGTTCTTTGAGAGCTTCCGGATTGCGGACGATGTGTTGCGGCAGGGCGTGCAGGGAATCTCGGACATCATTACAATTCCTGGCGTGATCAATCGCGACTTTGCCGACGTGAAGACGACGATGGCCGGGATGGGCTATGCGGTGATGGGAACGGGCGTGCGCTCGGGGCAGAATCGCGCGGTGGAGGCTGCGATGGCCGCGATGGCCTCGCCACTGCTGGAGTCGGGCGCGATCGATGGGGCGAAGGGAATCCTGATCAACATTACGGGTTCGAGCAGTCTGAAGCTGAGCGAGGTGAACGAGGCCTCGACGATCATCCAGACCGCGGCGCACGAGGACGCAAACATCATCTTCGGCGCGGTGCTGGACGAGACGATGGGCGACGAGGTGAAGATCACCGTGATCGCTACGGGCTTCCGACAGCAGGAGATGCCGGAGCGGAGGGAGCGGATGCTGGCCGAGGCGACGCTACCGACGGTGCGGTACGAGGTTCCGATCGAACCGCGGGTCGTGGCTCCGCGTGCGCAGGCGGCGCAGGTCTCGGCGCCGCAGTCGACGGTGTCGATGCCGAAGTTTCTGAGCGACGCGGAGGCGATGAAGCCTGCGCCAATGTCAATGGAGCGTCAGACGGAACGTCAAATCGAGCGTCACGAGGTGTCAGCGCAGGAGGGCGCGGAGCTGATTCCGGTGCCGGCGTCGGTCTTCGATGACGATTTTTTCCGGGCTGCGCCGCCCCGGGTGGCTCCGGCGCACCTTCCGCACGAGTCGGTGCGATTAGAGACGGGATTGCGGGAACAAGCTTACTTTCAGGCGGTTGAAAGCGTCCAACGTGAGGGAACTGTCGCTGATTCAGGAATTCGGGGTCCGTTTGGCGGAGCGGTTGCGGAGAGTACGGAGCCGGATGAACTTGATATTCCCGCATTTCTCCGTCGCGGGCACTAGAATAGAGATGTAGACGAAAGGGGGATCTCCCTTTTGTCTTGGAAGATCTGAATTTAAGGGCGATCTGCGATTTGCCGGAGAGATTTGGCAGCTCGATTGCATTTGTGTTTTCTGATTTGAGAAGAGGAGTCGCCTGTGTCGAAACTTGTCAGGGTGATTGTGTTATTGGTGGTGGCCTTGATGTTGGATGCCGGCGCGTGGGCGACGACGTCGTCAAGTGCCACAAAGCGCCGGTCCGCGGGGACGGCGCACGTTTCGCCAACTGGAAAGGCCCGCACGGCTAAATCGACCAGGGCAAAGACAAAGACGGCAGCGACCAAGCGTGTCTCGAAGACAACGATCACCAGAAAGCGCGGTCGCGGTGCGAGGACCCAGCTGGCAGTACGGCGGAGCCGGTACCGTGAGCACTTCTCGGCGAGCTCGTTCGCGGACAACCTGACGCTGGGCGACGTGACCGATGGCGAGGATCCGGTGGTTCGCGCGGCGGCGATCGAGGCCCTGGGCAATATGAACGGCACGGCGGTGGCGATCGACCCGTCGAACGGGCGGATTCTGGCGATGGTGAACCAGAAGCTGGCGCTCTCGCGCGGAGCCGAGCCCTGCTCGACGATCAAGCTGACGGTGGCGCTGGCGGCTCTCGAAGAGGGAATCGTCAAGCGCGATACGCCGGTGAACCTGGGCGGACGTTACCGCCTGACGCTGACCGAGGCGCTGGCGCACTCGAACAACGCGTACTTCGAGACGATCGGACGCACGCTGGGATTCGAGCGGGTGAAGCACTACGCGAACGAGTTCGGGCTGGGCGAGTTGGCGGGATATAACATCCAGGGCGAGCAGCTGGGAGTCTACCCGGACGAGGAGCTTCCGGCGAAGCTTGGCGGCGTGGGACGGATGTGCTCGTTCGGCGAGAGCGTCTCGATGACTCCGCTGCAGCTGGGCGCGCTGGTCTCGGCGATCGCGAACGGCGGGACGCTGTACTACCTGCAGCATCCGGAGAATGCGATCGACATCGCGTCGTTTGAGCCGCGGGTGAAGCGGCAGCTGAACATCGCTCCGCTGATTCCGGAGATGCTGGACGGCATGCAGGGCGCGGTGATGTATGGCACGGCGCGGTCGCTGCGGGCGAGCTTCAACGAGTTTCCGGTGATGGGCAAGACGGGAACCTGCTCGAACAACGGAACGCGGTTCGGGTGGTTTGGGTCGTACGCCGATACTCCCAATGGCCGCATCGTCACGGTCTTCTTCCTGGAAGGCGGAAGGCCGACCTTCGGACCGAAGGCGGCGGAGCTGACGGGGCAGTTCTATCGCGCGCTGTGGGACAAGAGCTACTTCACGCCGAAGAGCCAGCAGTCAGCGGGCGTGACCACGCTGGGCGCGTCTGAGTAAAAGTCATTGCGGTTTCGGATTGGCCCTGCGCGACGCAGGGCCTTTTCGTTTTGCAGCGACTCTTCGGTTACGCTTTTTGCCCCGCTGGGCGGAATCAAGTAGAAGGGTGGAATGAGAGTTCTAACCGCAGCGGAGATGGGGGAGACGGACAGGCGCACGGTGGAGGAGTTTGGGGTTCCGCTTGGGGTTCTGATGGAGGCGGCGGGCGGAGCGGTGGCCGCGTTCTGCAAACGGCAGTATCCGGCGGCAAAGCGGGTGCTCGTGCTGTGCGGCAAGGGGAACAACGGCGGCGATGGAATGGTGGCGGCGCGTGTGCTGGCAGGGGTCGGATTAACCGTGAAGGTGGCGCTGCTCGGAAAAATGACTGAGGTGAAGGGGGAGGCGGCGTCGGCGATGGCTCGGCTTCGCAGAGAGGCTCCGGACGTAGCGGTGCTGGAACTGGAGGACGAAGGCGAATTGCGTCCGGCCTTCGAGTGGGCGGAGCTGCTGATCGATGCAGTGGTGGGGACGGGATTTCGGCCTCCGCTGCGCGGGCTGGCGGCGGCGGCGCGCGAGGTCGTGAACTGGGTGGCCGCTCCGGTGGTTGCGGTGGATGTTCCGAGCGGATGGGATGCGGACTCGATGTCGCAGACGGTCGAGGGAGCGTTTCGCGCGGACGCTGTGGTGACGTTCACTGCTCCGAAGCTGGCGCATGTGTTTGGGTATCTGACGGCGGGGCCGGTGGTGGTGGCGGGGATCGGGTCGCCGCATGCGGCGGTTCCGCGGGGCGATGGGCTGAGCTGGACGGGAGGCTCGAAGGTGCTGGCGGAGAGGCCGAGGAATCCCAACTCGAATAAAGGGAAATTCGGGCACGTGCTGGTGGTGGGTGGGAGCTACGGGACGGCGGGGGCTCCGGCGATGGCGTCGCTGGCCGCGCTGCGAACGGGTGCAGGGCTGGTGACCGCGGGGGTTCCAAAGTCCGTCGTGGATGTGGTTGCGGGGGTGACGCCGGAGCTGATGCTACGGCCGCTCGACGAGGGAGCCGAAGGCGCGGTGGCGATGGCGAATGTGCAGGGCCAGAGGCTGGAGGCTCTGCTCCAGCGGATGACCGTGGTGGCGGTGGGACCGGGCCTCTCGCAGCGTGGGGAGGCGCCGGATGTGGTGCGAGAGCTGGTGGCGAAGACGACCGTCCCGATGGTGGTGGATGCGGACGGGCTGAATGCGTTCGACGGCAGAGCGGATCTGCTGGATGGCACCGGAAGAGTGCTGGTGCTGACGCCGCATCCCGGCGAGATGGCTCGGCTGACCGGGATGACGGTGAAGGAGGTTGAGGCGGATCGCATCGGGCTGGCGCGGCGCTTCGCGACGGAGCATAAGCTGACGCTGGTGCTGAAGGGGTGGCGCACGCTGGTCGCGCATCCGGATGGCCGCGTGGCGGTGAATACGACGGGAAATCCTGCAATGGCCAAAGGTGGCAGCGGCGATATTCTGACCGGGATCGTCGCGGCGATGCTGGCGCAGTATTCGGATGACCCGGCGGCGGCGGTGGCAGCGGCGGTATACCTGCACGGGCTGGCGGCGGACTTCGCCGCACGCGCGATGGATGAGCACACGGTACTTGCAACCGATACGGTTACACATCTTTCCGATTCGTTTCGGTACCGGGTGAAGGATGAAGATGGATTGACGTGGGTTTGTGGGTTGCGGTGAGAAGTTCGTCACTGCAAAGCAAAAATACAGGGTCTCTCCACTGCGCGCTTCGCGCTTCGGTCGAGATGACGTCTCGCAGGAAACGCGGTATTGGCTACAGGAGAATGAGTGAAGCAGTTTTCGAGAGAGAAGAAGTTTAAGACGCGAAGTGTGGACGGCACCCTTGCGCTGGGGGAGAGGATCGCGGAGATCCTGCTGCCGGCTCCGAAGCTGGTGGTGCTGCGTGGCGAGGTAGGCGCGGGAAAGACAACGCTGGTGAAGGGAATCGCCGCCGCACTGCACGCGGCGAGTGAAGAGGACGTGACCAGCCCGACGTTCACGCTGGTGCATGAGTATGCGGGGCCGAAGGTGAGGATCTATCACCTCGATCTCTACCGGCTGGAGACAGAGCGCGAACTGGCGACGCTGGGAATCGACGAGATGACCGCGGAGCCCGACGCGCTGGTGCTGGTGGAGTGGGGCGAGCGCTTCGAGAGCATCGTCTCGCGCATGGACGCCGAGATCGCGATGGAGCATGGCGAGGGCAACGAGCGCGGCATGATGGTGCGTTGGGGATAAGTTCAGCTAGGGCTCTCGCTGGTCCGAGAGCCCCGGTTTTTTTTGCGTTTTACGAGATGACGGCACCGCCGTCGATCACGACGATCTGACCGGTGGTGAAGCCGGACTGCATGAGGTAGAGATAAGTCTCTGCGATGTCTTCGGGCTCACCGATGCGACCTGTGGGCAGCTTGCTCGCCGTGTCGGCGTACATCGCCTCGCGCTCACTTTCTGATATTGGTGACCACAGTGGCGTTCTCACCATGCCGGCGCATACCGAGTTGACACGGATGGGGGCGAGATCGAGGGCGAGGCTGCGGGTGAGCGATTCGACGGCACCGGCGACTGCGGCCGTAGCGCTCCAGCCCTTCCAGGGGCGGATTGCAACGATGCCGTTCGTCAGCGTGATGGAGCCGCCGGGACGGATGTGTGGCCCGCTCGCTGTGGCTGCGAGATAGGCTCCCCAGAAACGGACCTCGAAGGCCTGGCGCGCCTGTTGGAGGTTCGGCTGGAAGGCGGGCATGGTATCGCCGGCGGTGACGACGAGGTGATCGAAGCCGTTGAGGCTGGCGAAGAAGCGTGTGAGCGAAGCTTCGTCGGTGACGTCTACAGTGGCTCCCGTGACTCCGGCGGGAAGTTCGGCGAGCGCGTTGTCGACGTTCGCCTGGCTGCGTGAGGCGATGATAACCTGCGCGCCTGCCTGCGTGGCGGCACGTGCAGTGGCGAGGCCGAATCCTGAGGTGCCGCCGAGAATGACGACCTTCTTGCCTTCGAGTTTGTTTCTGAGTGCGGACATGGTTACTGTTCCTTTTCCTCCGGCCCGATCGCTTGGGGAACCGGATGTAGGGTTATAGATGGATTCAGCATGTATGCGAACCATGCATAATGTGCATCATGACCATGCGTTGGATGCAACTGCGGCAGGCGGACCTGAATCTGCTAGTGGCGTTTATGGTTTTCGCCGAGGAGTTGAATGTGAGCGCGGCGGCGAAGCGGCTGTTGTTGAGCCAGCCGGCGGCGAGCCGGACGCTGGACCGGCTGCGCGCGCTATTCAACGACGACCTGATGGTGCGTGGGCCAGGTGGATACCGGCTGACTCCGGCCGGAGAGCGGCTGCAGAGCGAGTTGGGACGGCTGCTGCCGGAGCTCGACGCGGTGATGGGGAGGCCGGCGTTCGATGCGATGACGGAGGAGGCAACGTTCCGGATTACAGGCCCGGACAATGTGTGCGCCGTGCTGGGACCGCTGTTGTGCCGCAATGTGCTGCCGAAGGCGCTTGGCGTGAGGATGTTGTTCGTGCCGTGGAGTGAGAGTGCGTTCGAGGACCTCGACCGCGGGCGTGTGGATGTGGCGCTTTCGAACGATGACGTGCTGGTGCCGGAGCATCTGCGGGCGCAGATGCTCTATCGCGAGCGGTGGTCGTGCGTGGTGGCAAAGGAGAGCAGTCTGCCGGAGCGATTGACGCTGAAGCAGTATCTTGAACAGGAACATATTGTGGTGTCGGTGCTGGATGGCGTGCAATCGATTCCAGACAAGCGACTGGCGGCTCTCGGAGAGGCGCGGCGGTGGTCCGTGCGCATGCCGTACTTTGGCGCGGCGCTGGAGTGCATTCCGCGGACGCAGCTGGTGCTGACGGCGACGTCGGGTGTAGCAAGGGTTGCGAGGGCGCGGCGCGAGCTGAGGGTGATTGAAGCGCCACAGGAGATTACGGGGTTTGGATTCCAGGCGGTGTGGCATCCACGGCTGGACTCGGACCCTGCTCATACCTGGCTGCGCGAGCAGTTGGTCCGATTGGCCGCGGAGTTGTGAGAATCAAGGCAGTGAGAGAGGAGGCAGTGATGCAGAGTGGACCGGGAAAGACGTTGGTGATTGTGGTGTACCGGCCGAAGCCGGGTATGGAGGCTGAGTTGTTGCAGCTTACTCGCGAGCATGTTCCTCTGCTGCGGAGAGAAGGGCTGGCCACGGATCGGCCGGTGGTCGCAGGACGAGCAACGGACGGCACGGTTGTGGAGGTCTTCGAGTGGGCTGAGGGCGGCGTGGAGCGGTCACACTCGAACCCCGTGGTGCTGAAGCTCTGGGAGAGGTACGCCGCTGCCTGCGAGATCGTGCCGCTGAACCAACTGGCCGAATCGTCCACCATGTTTGCATCGTTTGCTCCTTTGGATTTGGGTTAGCGAGTCAGCGAGTCAGCGAGTCAGCAAGTCAGCGACTGGCGACGTGATGCCCGGGCTCTTCTCATGCGAAGAGCCTTTGCTGGGTGGGGCCTTCGGTTCGGTGAGGAGACTTCTTTGCGCCTGCCGGGTTTGGAGGGGTGTCGTCGGCGGAGTCGCTGAAGCGGCGGTTGAGGCCATGTCGTTCGCGAGCCTGGGAGACGAGGCGGCTGAGGTGCAGGGCGTAGTCGCGCGAGGCGAAGTCGGCGTGGTCGAAGCGGCGGTGGTAGTCGGCGACGAGGTGAGGGAAGTGCTCCCGAACGAAGCTCAGGTAGGTAGGACGGGAGCACGGCTTGAGGAAGAGAGGGTTCGCGGTGAAGAAGCTGGCGTTGACTTCTGCGGCGAGCCCGGCCATGCGGTCGATGGCCTCTTCGGTGTCGGTGATTCCGGGCAGTAGCGGCGAGCAGAGAATCCCGGTGGTGATGCCGGCCTGGCGGAGGCGGCGGACGGTGTCGAAGCGGAGGTCGGGGCGCGGGGCGCGAGGTTCGAGCAGGCGGGCAAGAACGGCGTCCGGCGTGGTGATGGTGATGTGGACGACGAGATGGTTGCGGCGGTGAATCTCCTGAAGCAGGTCGGTATCGCGCAGGATGAGGCGGGACTTGGTGACGACACCGATGCGAAGTCCGGCGTGGCGGGCGAAGACGTCGAGCAGGCTGCGCGTGATGCGGGCTCGGCGCTCGACGGGCTGCCATGGGTCAGTCGCGGTGCCGATGGCGATCTCGTCGTACGAGTGATGGCGGCGCAGCTCCTGATCGAGCAGCCAGGCGGCGTTCTGCTTGAGGAAGATGAGCCGCTCGAAGGTGGCGGGGTCGTGGAAGTCGGGCTGATTGGCCTGCTGGGTGGGGAACTGGGGCTTACCGGGAGCCGGAGCCATGAACTCGTGGGTGTAGCGGGCGTAGCAGTAGCGGCAGGCGAACTCGCAGCCCCGGTAGGGATTGATCCCCCAGGCCATCCATGTCATGCGTTTGGACTGGATGCGATTGAGGATGGAGCGGACCTTGAGGGTGCGGAACTCGATGAGGTGTCCGTCGTCGGCGTGGGTGGACTCGAAGGCCATGCGGGCGATGCCGGTTGGGGCGGACGAGGGCTGATTGAGGATGGGGAAGAGGGGTTCGGCGGTTGGTAGTATTTTCGCCATTTGTTCGCCTTCGTGTATCGAGCATAGGCCGGGGCGACGGCGGCGTCAAGCCCGGAGTTCTGAAACAGGCCAGCCGCCTGGAATGGGTGGCCGAGGCCGCTGTTTTCATGTTGTTTGGCTGGACCGGTTTAGTACACTTCGGCCATGAACTTCACTCTCTCAGGGATGCCGGTTCCGCTTCGCTTTCGGCCTGAGACGCCGATGAGCGACGAGGAGCTGATGCGCTTCTGCGCGGAGAACGACGGGGTGCGCGTTGAACGCGAGGCCAATGGAGAGATTCTGGTGATGACACCGGCGGGTAATCGTACGGGACGAATGAATGCAGCCATCATCGCGGCCCTCGGGATCTGGGCGGAAAGAGACGGCCGTGGCTATGTCTTCGACTCGAACACTGGATTCACGCTTCCAGATGGATCGATGCGCAGCCCGGATGCAGCGTGGGTGAAGGCGACGCGTTGGGATGCTCTGAGCGGGGAGGAGAAGGAGCGGTTCTCGCATATCTCACCGGAGTTCATCATCGAGCTTCGTTCGCCGTCGGACCATCTGGATGATCTTGAGGCAAAGATGGTCCAGTGGATTGCGAACGGCGTGCAGATGGCGTGGTTGATCGATCCGGAGCGGAGAGTCGTGGTGATCTACCGACCAGGCGATGGGCCGGAGGTCCTGCATGATCCGAGCTCAGTGCAGGACAGCGGCGTGATTGCGGGGTTTGAGCTGGTGATGGCCAGGGTTTGGAACTGAGGAGAGATTGAGAGAGTGCCTGCTTATATCTTGCAAGAGGGCCAGTTAAACGTATTCAAGATTGGGCGTACCACGGGGAATGTAGAAGACGTCATTCGAGCCCTGCACCGGGGAAACTCCCAGCCTCTCTCCTTATTCGACATCGTTGTGACGGACCAGGAGAGTGTCTGCGAGGCCTTCTTTCACCGGCGTCTCCGTTCGAAGCGAGTGGCGCGAGGCGGTGGACGGGAGTTCTTCGAGCTTGAACCAGGAGAGATGCGCAGAACGATCTCTACCTTTTGGCAGATGTTTGAAGAACTGGAGGAAGCTCAGCGGGCCGTTAGCGATTTGAGCAGGCTGCAGAGTTCCGATCAAATGCTGGAGCCTACCGCTGAAGACGAGCAGCTCCTGCGGCGGCTGATCATGAACAAAGAGGAGCAGGAGTATCTCCGGTTCGAGTGCGAACTGATCGAAAACAAGCTGAAGCAGCGCATCGGAACTGCGGCGGGGCTGCGGGGGGGGGGTGGCGACCTGGAAGACGCAGGTGATCCGTCGGTTCGATGAGAGTTTGTTCCGGTCTTCGGATCGGCAGCGGTACGAGGAATTATTGGAGCGGTATCACCGTCTCGATACTGCGGCATGGGTCTCGATACTGCGGCATGGAAGGATGCTCGGCCGGACGAGTACCGATCCGTCCAGACGACGTATTTCACTCCGGATGTCCGGCGGACGTTCAGGCCAGAGCGATAGAATCTCTATTGCGGCGACGCCCGATCTCTGGCATACTCAAGAGAGCGTCTCAACTCGCCGTTGAGACCAGTCGATGACCACGCCCCGGAGGAACTTCTTCGAGAGGGGTGGGAGATGAGGAAAGATGGCTAGGAAGATCTCCAAGAATCTGGCGAAGGCGCGTGCGCTTGTTGAGTCCCGTCCTTACGTCTTGGCGGACGCGGTTCCGCTGCTCCAAAAAGCAAAGTACGCAAAGTTTGATGAGACGGTCGACCTGACGCTGCGTCTGGGGGTCGACCCCAAGCACGCCGACCAGATGGTTCGCGGCACCGTCGTTTTGCCGCACGGCCTGGGCAAGACCAAGGTTGTGGCTGTAATCGCCTCGGGCGACAAGGTGAAGGATGCCGAGGCTGCGGGCGCTGAGTTCTTCGGCGGCGAGGAGTTGGTCGAGAAGATCCAGAAGGAGAACTGGACGGCGTTCGATGCGCTGATCGCGACTCCCGACATGATGAAGTCGGTCGGTCGTCTCGGTAAGGTTCTCGGACCGAAGGGCCTGATGCCGAACCCGAAGACGGGCACTGTGACCACGAATGTGGCCGACGCGGTGAAGGAGATCAAGGCCGGTAAGGTCGAGTTCCGCACCGACAAGACGGCTCTGGTTCACGTTCCGGTTGGCAAGCTCTCGTTCGATCCGCAGAAGCTGATCGACAACGCGACGACCGTGATCACCAGCGTGGTGAAGGCGAAGCCTGCCGCGGCGAAGGGCAAGTACATCAAGGGCGTGACGCTGAGCTCGACGATGGGCCCCGGGATTCAGCTGGACTACGCGGCGGCTGAGGCTGCCGGCAAGGTCTAAGAGGCCGGTTCGGGATTAGCCGCGGCTGGAGACAGCGGATGCGGCGCACATTTTCAGCTGGCGAATGAGGGCCAGCAGTGAAGGCTAGGATTTTTATGGCACTGTCCAGATCACAGAAGTTGGATAAGGTAAAGAAGCTTGCGAGCGAGCTGGAGACCTCGACCTCGGCCATTATCGGTACGTTTACCGGGCTGACGGCGTCGAAGGACTTCGACCTGCGCAAGGCGGTTCGCGCGGCCGGCGGAAGCTACCACGTGGTGAAGAACAAGCTGGCTGCGAAGTCGGCTGAGGGAACGAAGATTGAGGCGGCTCTCAAGGGCCTGAAGGGCGTCAACTCGGTCGCCTACACCTCGGGAGATCCGGTGGCTCTGGCCAAGGCGCTCTCCACCTGGGTGAAGGACAACTCGGAGTTCACCTTCAAGCTGGGCATCGTTGACGGTAAGGTCATCAATGTCCAGGAGATCGGCGATCTGGCGAACATGCCGGGCAAGGAAGAGCTCTTTGCCAAGCTGCTGTTCCTGATCAACGCTCCGGCTCAGCGGCTGGCAACGGTGATCAACGCGACCGGACGCAATCTGGCCGTGGTGATCAACCAGGGTGTCGAGAAGGAGAAGTTCACTGGTTCGGCTCCTGCTGCGAAGGCTGAGGCAGCGGCTCCGGTCGTTGAGGCTCACGTCGAGGAGTCGGCGGCAGGCGGGCAGCCCTCGGGTGCGGCGCAGCCGGAGAATGCGACGGCGTCGCAGGCTGGCGAGGCGGCTGGTGCGGCTCCGGTCGAGGGGTAAGGTTTCGTCCGGTCTTGTTCGGGTGCGCTGGTCTGGGCGCAACGGAAACCCGAAAGGGGCTGGGCAACGGAGGCGGAACAGGGCTTCCGGAGAGGTAACGGCAGTACAAAGTTCAGAAGTACATGGAGAGAAAAATGGCGGATATTCAGCAGTTGGAAGATCAGATTGTCAGCCTGAGCCTGCTTGAGGCTTCGGCTCTGGTAAAGAAGCTTGAGGAGCGCCTTGGCGTCTCGGCTGCGGCTGCGGCCGTGGCGGCTGCTCCGGCGGCTGGCGGCGGCGCTGCGGCGGCTGCTCCGGCTGAGGAGCAGACCGAGTTCACCGTCATCCTGAAGGATGCGGGCGCGAATAAGATCAACACCATCAAGGCTGTGCGCGAAGTCACCGCCCTTGGCCTGAAGGAAGCCAAGGACCTGGTCGACGGAGCCCCCAAGCCCCTGAAGGAGAACATCTCGAAAGACGACGCTGCTGCAATCGCGAAGAAGTTCGAGGGTGTTGCGACGGTCGAGATTAAGTAATCAGCCGGTCAGTTGCACTTCCGGGCGGAACGAGTTATTCTTGGAAGAGATTCGTTCCGCCTCGTTGTGCTATTGGCGGGCCATAACTTGCAGCGGCGGTTCACTACGCGGTTCACTACTTAGATATACGGTTGTACTCCGGCCCATCCTCTCATGGAAGAGGGGTTAGGGGGCCGGCCATTATGCGTCTCTAGCGGCGGATGCGCATAGTGCCACAGGTTTCAGGCGGACAGCAGCGAATTTGGGGCAAGGCGAGCCTCAAACTGGCGGCAGGCATTCATATTATTTCGATCGAAATAGTGCACAAGTCGACCTTTGCGCTCGCGGGACACGCTGTCCCTTCGAGCGCTTTGCCGCGTTTTCAGTTCGTTTCACCCTGCAGTGCAGGGCTTGAGGCAGAAGCACGCGTTCCTTATAGCAGATTCGGTGAGCGGCAGACGAGTTGGACGCTGTGAAAAGTTTTTGAAAAGTTTTTGAAGAGTTTTTGAAGATCGGAAAAGAGAGAAGTGCCGTCGGCGAGTGGCGGCGAGAGATTTGCGCACGGGATGGCCATCATCGAGGGCGGTCTGAACCGAAGACGACAGAGGCGCAAGAGAAATAACCAGGAGGGCCTAAACCGAGGCTCTCCCCTTCGCGAAGGAGATCCTTCCGAAGGTCCTCGAAAGGTACTGATTCAGGGAGAGAGCATGTCCAGCGAAATGCGCGCGATCCGCAGCCGTCTTGATTTTTCCAAGATTCCAACCGCAATCGAAATTCCCAACCTCATCGAAGTACAGCGCCGCAGCTACGAGCGCTTCCTGCAGATGGACAAGCTTCCGCAGGAGCGTGAGGACAACGGCCTGCAGTCGGTCTTCACCTCGGTCTTCCCGATCACCGACTTCCGCAATGTGTCGGAGCTGGAGTTCGTCGACTACTCGATCGGCAACTGGGAGTGCAAGTGCGGCTACCTCAAGGGGCTGAATCACCTGCGCACGGCCTGCGTCAACTGCGGCCACATGGTCATCACCGACCCGTTCCACCCGGGCGAGGTCCTCTGCAACTTCTGCGGAACCTACAACAAGAACACCCCCGACTTCTGCACCAAGTGCGGCGACCCCGTGGGTCTGCAGCTGAAGTACGACCAGGCCGAGTGCGAGGAGCGCGGCATGACCTACTCGGCGCCGCTCAAGGTCACCATTCGCCTTAAGATCTATGACAAGGACCCGGAGACCGGCGTCAAGAGCCTGCGCGACATGAAGGAGCAGGAGGTCTTCTTCGGCGACATCCCGCTGATGTCGGCCAATGGCACCTTCATCGTCAACGGCACCGAGCGCGTCATCGTCTCGCAGTTGCACCGCTCGCCCGGAGTCTTCTTTGAAACCGCGAACAACCGCACCTACTTCCTCGGCAAGATCATTCCGTACCGCGGCAGCTGGGTCGAGTTCGAGTACGACCAGAAGAACACCCTCTACGTTCGCATCGACCGCAAGCGCAAGTTCCTCGGCACCATCTTCCTCCGCGCCCTCGGTCTGCGCACCGACGAGGAAATCCTCAAGACCTTTTACACGGTCGACACCATCAACGTGAAGGACGGCAAGCTGAGCTGGAAGGTCGCTCCTGAAGGCGTGCACACCAACCTGCAGGGCACGCGTCCCGCGACCGCGATCGTGGTCAAGGGCGAAGAGCTCGCTCCCGCGACCCGCAAGATCTCCGCGCACTCGCTCAAGGGTCTGCGCTCGCATAAGATCGAGCAGGTCGAAGTCGAGACCTCCGAGTTCGATGGTGCGATGACAGCCGCCGACGTCGTCGACCTCACCACCGGCGAGCTGCTCTACGAAGCCAACCAGGAGCTGACCGCCGACAAGCTGCACAAGATTCAGCAGTCGGGCGTGACCCGCTTCGAGGTCTTCTTCCCCGAGCGCGACGACGTGGGCAACATCATCACCAACACGCTGCGCCGCGACTCGGTACGCAAGCCCGAAGAGGCTCTCATCGAGATCTACCGCAAGCTGCGTCCGGGCGACCCGCCGACGCTCGACACTGCGACGGCGCTCTTCGAGGGCATGTTCTTCGATCCGCGCAAGTACGACTTCTCGCGCGTGGGCCGTCTGAAGTTCAACATTAAGCTGTACGAGAACCAGGACGCCACCGGCCTCGACAAGCGCACGCTGACGCCTGAGGACTTCTACGGCACCATCCGCTACCTGCTGAAGCTGCGCAAGAACATCGGCGTGGTGGATGACATCGATCACCTCGGCAACCGCCGCGTCCGCGCCGTCGGCGAGCTGATGGAGAATCAGTTCCGCATCGGCCTGGTCCGCATGGAGCGCGCCATCAAGGAGAAGATGTCGGTCTACCAGGAGATGTCGACGGCGATGCCGCACGACCTCATCAACGCGAAGCCCGTCATGGCCGCCATCCGCGAGTTCTTCGGCTCCTCGCAGCTCTCGCAGTTCATGGACCAGACCAACCCGCTCTCCGAGATCACGCACAAGCGCCGCCTCTCGGCCCTTGGGCCGGGTGGTCTCTCGCGTGAGCGCGCTGGCTTCGAGGTCCGCGACGTGCATCCCACGCACTACGGCCGCATCTGCCCGATCGAGACGCCGGAAGGGCCGAACATCGGTCTTATCTCCTCGCTCAGCTGCTTTGCGCGCATCAACGAGTACGGCTTCATTGAGTCGCCCTACCGCCGCGTGAAGGACGGCCGTGTGCTCGACTACGTCGCAGTCTCGAACGCCGGTGAGAGCGGTCTGCGTCAGGGCGACTACCTCGAGGTAAGCGAGGCCAAGAAGCTCAACGACCAGCTGAAGAAGGACAAGAAGCGCACGATGGACCTGGTTCCGTTCAGCTTCTACCTCTCAGCCTGGGAAGAGGACCGCCACACCATCGCGCAGGCGAATATCGAGCTCGACGAGCACCAGCACATCGTGCAGGACATCGTCGATGCCCGCCGCCAGGGCAACTTCGTCCTCGTCAACAAGGCCGAGGTCGACTACGTCGACGTCTCGCCGAAGCAGCTTGTCTCTGTCGCCGCCTCGCTCGTCCCGTTCCTCGAGCACGACGACGCGAACCGCGCTCTGATGGGTGCGAACATGCAGCGCCAGTCCGTTCCGCTGCTGGTCTCCGAGGCTCCGTTCGTCGGAACCGGCATGGAGGGCGTCACCGCCCGCGACTCCGGCGCCGTCATCCTTGCCAAGCGCAACGGCATCGTGGATTCAGTCGACTCCGAGCGCATCATCGTGCGCGTCGAAGGCGAGCATCACCCCACCCAGCTCTCGCGTGAGGTCGGCTCCGACATCTATCAGCTCACGAAGTTCAAGCGCTCGAACCAGAACACGTGCATCAACCAGAAGCCGGTAGTCCGCAAGGGCGACCGCGTGCTGAAGGGACAGGTCATTGCCGACGGTCCGTGCACGGAGCAGGGCGAGCTCGGCCTGGGCCGCAACGTCCTCGTCGCCTTCATGCCGTGGCGCGGTTACAACTTCGAGGACGCGATCCTCATCTCCGAAAAGCTGGTCCGCGAGGACTATTACACCTCGATCCACATCGAGGAGTTCGAGATCGAGGCCCGTGACACGAAGCTGGGACCGGAAGAGATCACCCGCGATATCCCGAACGTCAGCGAGCACGCTCTGCGTGACCTCGATGAGTCGGGCATCATCCGCATCGGCGCCAAGATCGGCCACAACGACATCCTCGTCGGCAAGGTCACGCCGAAGGGCGAGACGCAGCTTACTCCCGAAGAGAAGCTGCTCCGCGCCATCTTCGGTGAGAAGGCCGGCGACGTTCGCGACGCCTCGCTGACCTGCCCTCCCGGAATCGAGGGAACGGTCGTTGACGTCCGCATCTTCTCCCGCAAGGGACAGGAGAAGGACGAGCGCGCCAAGCAGATCGAGCAGGAGCAGATCGAGAAGCTCGAGCGCAACCTCGCCGATGAGATCCGCATTCTCACCGACGAGCGTCTGAAGCGTCTCGAAGCCATCCTCGGCGGCAAGGAGGTTCAAGCCGACCTCCACGACGAGCGCACCAACAAGAAGCTGCTCTCGAAGGGAGAAGTTCTCAACCGCGACACCATCGAGCTGATCTCGACGCGTAACCTGAAGCGTATCCGCTACGCCGACAAGGATCCGCGCGTCAACGAGCAGATCGACGAGATCGAAGAGATGACCTCGCGTCAGATCGACGTTCTGCGCAAGATCACCAACGAGAAGATCGGCAAGATGTCCAAGGGCGACGAACTCGCTCCTGGCGTCATCAAGATGGTCAAGGTCTACATCGCCATGAAGCGCAAGCTCTCGGTCGGCGACAAGATGGCCGGACGCCACGGGAACAAGGGCGTCATCGCCCGCATTCTGCCGGAGGAGGATATGCCGTACCTCCCGGATGGAACGCCGGTCGAGATCGTTCTGAACCCGCTGGGCGTGCCTTCGCGTATGAACGTCGGACAGATCCTCGAGACGCACCTGGGCTGGGCCGCGCACGAGCTTGGCAAGCAGGTCGCCGAGGCCGCGGAGAAGATGGAGTCGGCCAACGAAGTTCGCGAGCTCTTCAAGGCGCGCTTCGTCGGCACCGCCGCTCTCAACCAGCTCCTCGCTCTCGACGACGAGCAGACCCTGCGCGTCGCCGCCGGCATGAAGCGCGGCATCTGGTTCGGCACGGCAGTCTTCGACGGTGCGCGTGAGACCGAGATCAAGGCGCTGCTCCAGGCCGCTGGTCTTCCCAGCTCCGGCAAGAGCCTTCTGCATGACGGCATGACGGGAGACGAGTTCGAGCAGCCCGCAACCGTTGGCTACATCTACATGCTGAAGCTCTCGCACCTGGTCGACGATAAGATCCACGCCCGTTCGATCGGACCGTACTCGCTCATCACCCAGCAGCCGCTCGGTGGTAAGGCGCAGTTCGGCGGACAGCGCTTCGGTGAGATGGAGGTCTGGGCGCTCGAAGCATACGGCGCAGCCTACATCCTGCAGGAACTGCTCACCGCGAAGTCCGACGACGTCTTCGGCCGTACGAAGATCTACGAGGCCATCGTCAAGGGCGAGGCAGCGATCGAACCCGGCGTGCCGGAGTCGTTCAACGTTCTCATCCGCGAGTTGCAGTCGCTCTGCCTCGACGTCGAGCTGATCAAGCAGGCCGACCAGAAGAAGCAGCCGCTGCCGTCGATCGCAGCAGCCGACTAACCGTACGGAAGCCTGAGGAGGCGCAAACCTCCTCAGGCGCCACTCACCTTATGCAGTGGCAAGACAATCGAAATCGAGCTTCAGATCCAGAACCACCGGTAACGCGATACGCCGAGAGTTATCGCAGAGATTAGCAACCGCAGCACACGCTGCACCCCTGCAAGCGCAGGAAAAGGGAGACGCCAAATATGTTCCGCTCCAGCCCCTTCGAACTGACCGGACCGATCGCTGACTTCGACGCGATCAAAATTCAGCTCGCCAGCCCCGAGAAGATCCGCAGCTGGTCTCACGGCGAGGTCACCAAGCCGGAAACCATCAACTACCGCACCTTCAAGCCCGAGCGCGATGGCCTCTTCTGCGCCCGTATCTTCGGCCCCATCACCGACTGGGAGTGCCTCTGCGGCAAGTACAAGCGCATGAAGCACCGCGGAGTCATCTGCGATAAGTGCGGCGTCGAGGTCACGCTGTCGAAGGTCCGCCGCGAGCGTCTCGGCCACATCGAGCTCGCCTCCCCCTGCTCGCACGTCTGGTTCTTCAAGGGCCTACCCTCGCGCATCGGCCACCTCCTCGACATTTCGCTGCGCGAGCTTGAGGCCGTCCTCTACTTCGAGTCCTACGTCGTCGTCGATCCAGGCGACGCGCCGGTCAAGGAGCGCGAGGTCATCAAGGACGAGACCAAGTTCCGCGAGCTCGACCAGCAGTACCGCCCCACCGGCTTCAAGGCCATGATGGGCGCCGAGGCCATCAAGGAGCTGCTCAAGCGCGTCGACGTCGCCGAGCTGGCGACGGAGCTGCGCGAGCGCATGAAGCAGGAGTCCTCGCTTCAAAAGAAGCTCAAGTACTCCAAGCGCCTTAAGATCGTCGAGGCCTTCCGCAAGTCCGACAACCTGCCGCAGTGGATGATCCTCGACGTGATCCCCGTGATCCCGCCGGAGCTTCGCCCCCTCGTGCCGCTGGACGGCGGCCGCTTCGCGACCTCGGACCTCAACGATCTCTATCGTCGCGTCATCAACCGTAACAACCGCCTCAAGAAGCTCATGGACCTCCATGCGCCTGAAGTCATCGTGCGCAACGAGAAGCGCATGCTCCAGGAGGCCGTCGACGCTCTGTTCGATAACGGCCGCCGTGGCCGCGTGCTGCGTGGCGCCAACAATCGTCCGCTGAAGTCGCTCTCCGACACCCTCAAGGGCAAGCAGGGCCGCTTCCGTCAGAACCTGCTCGGCAAGCGCGTCGACTACTCCGGCCGCTCCGTTATCGTCGTCGGTCCTGAGCTCGCGCTGCACCAGTGCGGTCTGCCGAAGAAGATGGCGCTCGAGCTCTTCAAGCCCTTCATCTATCACCGTCTGGAGCAGACCGGCCACTGCACCACCATCAAGCAGGCCAAGGAGATGGTGGAGCTGCAGGAGCCCATCGTCTGGGACATCCTCGAAGAGGTCATCAAGGATCACCCGGTCCTTCTGAACCGCGCCCCGACGCTGCACCGCCTCGGCATCCAGGCCTTTGAGCCTGTGCTCGTCGAGGGCAAGGCCATCAAGATTCACCCGCTCGTCTGCACCGCCTTCAACGCGGACTTCGACGGCGACCAGATGGCCGTGCACATCCCGCTCTCGCCTGAGGCGCAGATTGAGGCCTCCGTGCTGATGCTTGCATCGCACAACATCCTCTCCCCCGCCAGCGGTCAGCCGATCACCGTCCCCACGCAGGACCTCGTTCTCGGTCTCTACTACCTGACTAAGGCCAAGGTGAATGCGAAGGGTGAAGGCCGCGTCTTCGCGAACATCGAAGAGGTGCTGATGGCGCTCGAGGCCAAGCAGGTCGAGACGCTGACGCCCATCCGCCTGCGCTACACCGGCCCCGTGCTCGACATGACGACGGCCTACGACGACCAGGACATCACCCACACCGAGCCGGTCGAGTTCAACAAGCAGTACATCAACACCACGGTCGGCCGCGCGATCCTCAACGACGCGCTCCCCGAGGGCATGCCGTACATCAACGGCCTGCTCAAGAAGAAGGGAATCGGTCAGCTGGTGAACTTCTGCTACCTGAACCTCGGTCTTGAGACCACGGTGAAGACGCTCGATCGCATCAAGGACCTCGGCTTCCGTTACGCCACGCGCTCGGGTCTCTCGGTCGGCCTCGACGACATGGTCATCCCGGAGTCGAAGTACACCGTCGTCTCCGAGGCCGAAAAGCAGGTCATCAACGTCCAGCAGCAGTACCTTGACGGCGCCATCACCAACGGTGAGCGCAACAACAAGGTCATCCAGATGTGGTCAGCCATCACCGAGAAGGTCGCTGACGAGATGTTCAACAACATGAAGCGCGCGGACAAGGAAGGAGCCATGAACCCGATCTACATCATGGCCGACTCTGGCGCCCGCGGTTCGAAGCAGCAGATCCGTCAGCTCTCCGGCATGCGCGGACTCATGGCCAAGCCCTCCGGCGAAATCATCGAGACCCCCATCACGGCGAACTTCCGTGAAGGCCTCACCGTGCTGCAGTACTTCATCTCGACGCACGGCGCGCGTAAGGGGCTTGCCGACACCGCGCTCAAGACGGCAGACTCGGGCTACCTGACCCGCCGCCTGGTCGACGTAGCGCAGGATGTCATCATCTCGCAGAACGATTGCGGTACGGTTGAGGGCATCTACGTGACACCCATCATCGAAGCCGGCGAGACCATCGAGCCACTCCGCGACCGTATCATCGGCCGCGTATCGCTCGAGAAGCTGAAGGACTATGAGGGCAACGTCATCGTCGAAGTGAACCAGGAGATCGACGAAGAACTGGCCAACGCCATTCAGGCCGCAGGTATCGAGCGCGTCAAGATTCGCTCGGTGCTCACCTGCGAGTCCAAGCGCGGAGCCTGCATCCTCTGCTACGGCCGTAACCTCGGCTCGGGCAAGATGGTCGAGATGGGCGAGGCCGTCGGCGTCATCGCGGCGCAGTCCATCGGCGAGCCCGGAACCCAGCTCACCATGCGTACCTTCCACATCGGCGGAACGGCATCGCGCGTCTCGGACACCTCGCACATCGAGGCCAAGAACGCCGGAGCCGTGCGCTTCATCAACCTCGTCACCGTCCGCTCCAAGAGCGGCGACCTGGTCGCGATGAACCGCAACGGCTCCATCGCCATCGTCGACGAGAAGGGACGCGAGAAGGAGCGTTACGCCATCGTCTACGGCGCCAAGCTCAAGATCGAGGACGGCGCTCACGTCAACCTCGGTGACCGCCTCGGCGAGTGGGACCCCTACACCTTCTCCATCCTCACCGAGATCGCCGGCACGGTCCAGTTCAAGGACCTGCAGGAGGGCGTCACCCTGCACGAAGAGATCGACGAGGTCACCGGCCTCTCGCGTCTCGTCGTCGCCGACTCGGCCGACGAAAAGCGTCAGCCCACCATCGTCATCAAGTCCGCGCAGGGCAACAAGCGCTACCTGATGCCGAGCCGCGCTCACCTCATGGTGGCCGATGGCGACGAGATCTTCCCCGGCGACGTGCTGGCCAAGATCCCGCGCGAGACCACCCGCACCAAGGACATCACCGGCGGTCTGCCCCGTGTCGTCGAGCTGTTCGAGGCCCGTAAGCCGCGCGACCCCGCAATCATCTCGAAGATCGACGGCGTCGTTCGCTTCGGTGAAGTCTCCAAGGGCCAGCGCAAGGTCTACGTCACCGCCGACAACGGGCAGGAAGAGGAGTACTCGGTCCCGCGCGGCGTCTACGTCAACGTGCAGGAAGGCGAACGCCTCCGCGCCGGCGACGCGCTCATCGACGGTCCCCGCAATCCGCACGACATCCTTGAGGTGCTCGGCGAGCGCGCACTGCAGCAGTACCTGGTCAACGAGATCCAGGAGGTCTACCGCCTGCAGGGCGTCGCCATCTCCGACAAGCACATCGAGGTCATCGTCCGGCAGATGCTCCGCTGGGTCAAGATCGAAGAGGTCGGCGACACCACCTTCCTCATCGACCAGCAGACCGACCGCTTCCGCTTCAACGCGGAGAACCAGCGCGTCCTGATGACGGGCGGACGTCCGGCCATCGGCCGCTCGCTCCTGCTCGGCATCACCAAGGCGTCGCTGTCGACCGACAGCTTCATCTCGGCCGCCAGCTTCCAGGAGACCACCCGCGTCCTCACCGAGGCCTCCATCAACGGCTCGATCGACACGCTCCGTGGCCTCAAGGAGAACGTCATCGTCGGCCGCCTCATCCCCGCCGGCACCGGCATGGAGTACTACCGCAATGTCCAGCTCTCACCCGAGCTCGAGGAAGCGGCAGCCCAGGTCCAGGCCGAGGTCCAGGAAGCGCACGACGCCGAAGAGCGTGAGCTCGAGGCGATGCGCATGGAAGGCGAACAGGAAGAGATGGCCGCCGAGTAAGCGAAGCCGGATCCTCAATACCAATGGGCGGACTCCAAAGAGTCCGCCCGTTCTTCTTAACATTGACTGCCATTCCTTATCCCACTACCCTGTGACTATGAACGTGAGCCTCAAGTACGCGGAGACGCATCTTGACGACCTAGTCTCTGCCGCGGACCGCGGAGAAGAGGTTGAGATCACGCGTCCGGAAAAGCCTCCTTTGAAGCTCGTCGTCGTGGCAGAGTCAGCCGCTCGTCCCTCCGGCAAGCGCATTCTCGGCGCCGGCCGCGGCGAGTTTCGCGTTCCCTCCGAAGAGGAGTGGCGCGCGATGGACGAAGAGCTGGCTCGCCAGATGAACGACAATCCGCTCTTTCCATCCTCCAAATCGTGAAGCTGTTATTCGACTCGCACGTCATCCTCTGGACCGTCTACGAACCGGAGCGCCTCTCTCCCCTCGTCACAGAGTTGGTCACCGACGAGGCGAACGAACTCTACGTGAGTCTCGCCACAGTCTGGGAACTCGGCAACAAGGCTGTCGTCCATCGACTCCCCCTGGCGGGTTCTTCGGTGGAACGCATGATAGAACGCATCGAGCAGCTGGGAGTTATCTTCCTGCCCATCACCCGGTCGGAGATCCTCGCCTCAATCAATCTTCCCCATCACCATGCCGACCCCTTCGACCGCGTGCTCATCGCGCAGGCACAAGCCCATCAGCTTCATCTGCTCACCAAAGATGCACACATCGCTCGCTATGACGTGCCCATTCTCTGGCAATAATGCCGACCCGCCGGCATGGAGTACTACCCGCAATGTACAGCTCTCCCCGAACTCGAGGAAGCGGCAGCCCAGGTCCACTCCCTCTGGGAGATTGCCATCAAAATCAGGACCGGAGAGCTCAACGCCATCGGCTCATCCGTCACCTACATCCGCGACGAGATGAACGCCTACAGCATGGAACTCCTCCCCATCCGTTACGAGCACATCCTCCATCTCGAATCCCTCCCGTCGCATCACGGCGACCCCTTCGACCGCCTCCTCATCGCCCAGGCCCTCACCGAGCGACTCCCCATCCTCACCGCCGACCGGGTCTTTCGCAGCTACGGCGCCAAGACCATCTGGTAGCCCAAAGCTCTCAAAACGGCATCCAACAACCCATGACGAACTCTCCCGCAACCTCCAGCAAGGACCACAGACCGGGACCGGCGCTCTTCATCGTCATGCTGATCATCATCGTCGGAAGCATTCTTCTGTTTCTGATACTGCGACCGATACCTTCATGAAGCATGCCCCAACCAGCAAAGCCGGTCTCCCCGTCCCACCCGCGAAAACTCCAGCAAACTGCGTGTCAAGATGCAAGAAGCACAACCGCCGCTGCCCCACCGTCCGCAAGCCCAACAAACAAAACGTTTTTTCCTCCGAAAAACTTTGTTGGCAGAAGCGCCGATCAATTCCACTCAATCTCGTAAACTTTAAATAGTCGGGGAAATTCGAAGAGAGGGACCAGCCAAAAGTGCTGTCCCGTAACTCTTTCAGAATCTAGATTTTGGCCCATAACACCTTTGAATGGAATATTTTGTCCTATGGAAAACGCGTAATCAACTCATTCAAAGTAACTTACCAAAACAAAGGGGAGGGTGTCCCCCAATAAAACATGAAAGGCAGACTCGTCGAGGAGTCTGCCTTCGAAAGTGAGCAGTAACTGCGTATTGCCGGACTTACCGAGCCGGGCTCAGCAGGTCGATCTCGAGGTTTACGGGGAAGGCTACGGGCTGCTTGCTGACCGTGCCCGGCTTGAAGCGGTACTGCGCAACGGCTTCAAGAACATTCTTGCCGAGCTCCGGCCCGACCGAGCGGACGATCTTCAGGTCGGTCGGAACGCCATTGGGATCAACGACCATGCCGACGACGACCGTCTTGTTGATTCCGGTGACGGCCCAGGGCCAGGTGTTATCCGAAGAGACGCTAACCGAGTGGATGAGCTTCGGGATCTCGACTCCGGTCGAGACGCGAAGCGGCTTGGCGGAGGAGGTACCGTGGTCGGATGCGCCGATGGCGGCAGGGGCAGCGAGTTTGGACTCCAGTTGGGCAGGCGAATTTGCCTGAGCGTGAAGCAGGACGGGGGAAAGGGCGAGGGCGGCCAAAAATGCTTTACGCATCGTTTTTCTCCTGACGGATAGAAGTACCCGTCACCAATATACTTTGGGCATTATACGATTGTCAATTATTATTTTGGGCATTCTCATTTCTCCTTTATTTTCAGCTTGTTGGTTTCGAAGGAATACCAGAAAACCCAGGTTCTGCAGTGAGGTGGAAGAAAGTCTTGTCAGCAGACAAAATGCACATTCTTCAGGCGAAGCACCCGCCGAGCCGACGCGGTATGCTTCTCCAAATGCAGAACGTACTCGTCATCGACATCGGAGGCACGCACGTCAAGGTCGCCTCAACGGAGCAGCGCGTGCCGTTGAAGATTCCCTCCGGTCCCACAATGGCCGCGCACCAGATGGTCCAGCAGGTCGTGCTCGCCACCAAGGGGTGGAAGTACGACCGCATCTCTATCGGCTATCCCGGACCAGTCCTGCACGATCGTCCGCTGGCAGAGCCGCACAACCTGGCCGCGGGATGGATCGACTTCGACTACGAGAAGGTCTTCGCCAAGCCCATCCGCTTCATCAACGATGCGGCGATGCAGGCACTCGGAGGCTATCGCGGCGGACGCATGCTCTTCCTCGGCATCGGAACCGGTCTCGGCTCGGCGATGGTCTTCGAAGGCGTCGTCATCCCGCTGGAGCTGGCGCACCTTCCGTATCGAAAGAACCGCACCTACGAGGAGTACTTAGGTAAGGCCGGCCTGGAGCTTCGCGGCAAGAAGCGCTGGACCAAGTCCGTGCTCGATGTCATCGAGCGACTGAAGGCCGCGATGGTCTGCGAGTACGTCCTGCTGGGAGGCGGCAACGCCAAGCTGATGAAGGGTCTCCCGCCGCACGTGATTCTCGGCGCCAACAGCAACGCGATCGACGGCGGAATCCGCCTGTGGCAGAGCCCCGAGGAAAGAAAGATCCTCGTCGCACCGCACAAGGATCTTCCTATCGAAACAACGCCTCTGCGAAAAGGGCATTGGCAGAACATCCCGAGCGAAGTGAAGCCGATTCACTAGCTCGCCGCGCCGGGCAGAGAGACTTCTGCTTTAATCAGAAGAGAGCTACACGCACGACGACAGGAGCCCGCGATGGCCACGCAGACCACCTACGATCTACCGGTTGCACCGCAGACTGCGGCTCCCGTTCTTGCTGCTGCTCCGCCTGCGCCGACTTCGCAGGATCAGATCGTCGCCGCACTGCGTCAGATTCCGCAGCTCGACGGGCTCGCCGACGCCGAGTACCGCTGGCTTGCGACGCACAGCACCGAGCGCGTCGGCCCGGACGGAGCGCTGATCTTTCGCGAGGACGAGCCGTCCTTCCACATGACGCTTATCCTGCAAGGTGAGGTGATGGTGCGCCGACGCAAATCCGGTCCCGTCGCCCGCTTCGTCGGCCGCACATCGCGGGTCACCGGCAAGCTGCCCTTCTCCCGGATGAAGGCCTGGGGAGCGGACGGTTCCAGTGTAGGCTCCATCTGGGTGCTGGACATTCACGAAGACCTCTTCCCGGAGATGCTGCGCGTGATTCCGTCCATGGGGCAGCGTTGTGTGACGCTTCTTCTCGACCGCGTGCGCGACTTTACACGAATGGACGAGCAGGCCGAGAAGCTGCTGGCGCTGGGCAAGCTGGCGGCAAATCTCTCGCACGAGCTGAACAACCCCGCCTCCGCGGCGCAGCGTTCGGCCGCAAGCCTGGCGGCGGAGCTGCCCGAGGGCGACGAGGAGAAGTATCGCCTGGGAAGGCTCTTTGCAACGGACGAGGAACTTGATCGGTATAACTCCTGGGTAAGGCGCGCGCGCGACGAGGTCAGGTCCGCCGCGGGCTTCTCTCCCATTCCGCGCAGTCCGCTCGAGGCAAGCGACCATGAGGCTGAGATCATGCGATGGCTCGAGCAGCGCAGCGTCGATTCGCCGTGGAACATCGCTCCCGCGCTCGCCGAGTCGCGGATTCCTGTCGCGATGCTCGACGATCTTGCGGGCGCTGTGAACCATGCGGTGTTATCGCCGGCGCTTGCTACCTTTGCGGGCTCGCTCCGTGTGGAACGGATGGCCGAGACCGTCGTCGACTCAAGCGACCGCATCTTCGAGCTGATCAGCGCCATCCGCGGCTACTCGTTCATGGATCAGGCCCCCGTGCAGGACATCATGCTGCCGCAGTCGATCGAGCACACACTCGCGATGTTTCGCTCGCGCACCGGCCGCGTGACCATCCGGCTCGACTTCGACCCCGAGCTTCCGCCGGTGAGCGCCTACGGCAGCGAGCTCAATCAGGTGTGGTCTGCGCTGATCGAGAACGCGCTCGACGCGATGCACGACCATGGAACGCTCTCCATCTCTACGCGCCTCACCGGCCAGACCGCCATCGTTGAGGTGCACGACGATGGGCCCGGAATCGACCCGGCGATCCAGTCCCGCATCTTCGAGCCGTTCTTTACCACCAAACCCATCGGTACGGCTCTCGGGCTCGGGCTCGACACGGTGCAGCGCATCGTCAGCAAGCACTCGGGCTCGGTCGCGGTCGACTCGAAGCCACATGCGACCTGCTTTCAGGTGCGCATGCCCATCAATCGCCTGCAGGCCTACTGAGGCGACGCCTCGCCGCGGCGCTCGGTCTCCTCCGCAAGCCCCTTCAGCTAGAGCGCCAGAGTGTACATCGCCCAGCGTACTTTCTTGACGTCGACACCGGCGTGGCGGGAGTATGCTTGTTCGCGCTACTGAATTCGAACCCGGGGGCCGCTATCTAACCAACGCTGGAGGAGGTTCTATGTTTAGCTTGTTGTGGACTGCCCTCATTGGTCTCGTCGTAGGCGCGCTTGCAAAGTTGATCATGCCCGGCAAGGATCCCGGGGGAATGCTCATTACCATGATCCTGGGAATCGCAGGGTCGTTCCTCGGAACGTTTCTTGGGCGGCTCGTCGGCAGCTACCAGGAGGGCGAGAGCGCGGGCTTCATCATGTCGTTGATCGGCGCGATCGTTCTGCTCGCCATCTACCACTTCTTCAAGAAGCGTCAGGTTATCTAGGCGCTAGATATTCTGCAGAACCCCAATGCCGTTCGAGGCGCGGGCCGCGATGCCGAACTCGCTCGCGGGGACTGGGCCGGCGAGGTAGTTTCCCTGGGCCTCATCGCACTTGCGCCGCATCAGGAACCGCAGCTGTTCGTCAGTCTCGATGCCCTCGGCCACAACGCGGATAGCGAGTCCGTGCGACATCGCGATGATGGTCCTCACGACGGCCGCGGCATTCGGGTCGGTTCCCGCCTGTTTCACGAAGCTCTTGTCGATCTTCAGGCGGTCCACCTGGTACTGCAGCAGGTAGGAGAAGCTGCAGAAGCCCGTGCCAAAGTCGTCGATCGAGATGCGCGCACCCAGCTCGCGTATCTTCTGCAGCTTGTCCAGGTTTCCGTCCGAGTTCACCATCAGCATGTTCTCCGTGATCTCGATCTCGAGGTTGCGCGCGGCCAGGCCGCTGGTGGCAAGCGCATTCTCGATCACCTGGACCAGGTTGCGCTGCTGGAACTGTCGTGGCGACAGGTTGACCGAGATCGTCAGGTCGACGCCGAGCTCGTCCTGGAGCGCCTTTCCCTCCCGGCAGGCGGTCATGAAGGCCCACTCGCCGATCGGAACGATCAGTCCGGTCTCCTCGGCCAGCGGGATAAACTGCGACGGCGGAACGCTGCCCATCTTCGGGTGGTTCCAGCGCAGCAGAGCCTCCATCCCCGTGACCAGCCCGGTGGTAAGCGAGACCTGAGGCTGATAGTGCAGGCACAGCTCTCCATTGGCCAAGGCATGGCGCAGCGCATGCTCCATCGAGAGACGGTCGGCCGTCTCCTTCAGCATGTCCTCGCTGAAGATCTGGTGCTGATTGCGTCCGCCCTCCTTGGCGACGTACATCGCTGAGTCGGCGCGCTTCAACAGATGCTTGGCATCGGAGGCGAAGTCCGGATAGACGCAGACACCCACGCTGGCGGTCACATTCACCAGCTGCTCATCCACCTGGATCTCGGGCGAGAGCTTCATCACCAGGTTGGCCGCGCACTGCTCCACGTCGGCGAGGCTGGTGATATCGGGCATGACCACCACAAACTCGTCGCCGCCAACACGAGCGACGATGTCCGTGCTGCGCACCGACCGGCGCAGGCGCGTCGCCGCTTCAATCAGGATCTGGTCGCCCGAAGAGTGACCCAGCGAATCATTGATGCGTTTGAACTGATCGAGATCGATGACGAAGAGGGCGACCTTCGTTCCGTAACGGCGAGCGCGCTCCACGGCTTCCACCGTCTTGTCGCGCAGCAGAGCGCGGCCCACCAGGCCGGTCAGCTGGTCGTGGGTCGCCAGATGCGTGACGTAGTGGAGCATCTGCCGGCGCTCCGTGATGTCGAAGGCGATGCCGACAAAGCCGTTCACCTCGCCGGCCTCGGAAGTGACGGCGCGCATCGCCAGATTGATTGGCGTGCGGCTCCCGTCGCGGCGGACCAGCGTCCACTCCTTCTCCTCCATCTCCCCGGCTGCGGCTCCGGCGGAGAGAACCTCGAAGCCGACCTTCTCGATGGCGCCCGTCTCGTTGATCGCCTCGCCGGACATGGCCGCCAGCTCCTGTTCATCGTGCAGAATCGTCAGCGGAGCCTTGCCGATCAGCTCCTCGCGGCTATACCCGGTCAGCTTTTCGGCCGCCACGTTCATCGCGGTGATTTTGCCGTGCAGATCGGTGGCGACGATGCTGAACGGCGCGTTCTGAAAGACCGAGTCGGTGAACTCCACCAGGTGCTCGTAGCGCACTTGTGTGGCTTTCTCCGCGCTGATGTCGCTGCAGGTGATCGCCAGACCGTCGCCCAGCTTGATGATCTGATAGCGGACCCATCTGGCCTGCAGCAGACTGCCCTGCGGCACCGGGTACTCCTGGTTCAGGGGCTCGCCCGACTCCACGACCTTGCAGCAGTGGTCGAAGACTCCGGTTGCCTTCAGGATCGGCATCGCATCGCAGAGGCTCTGCCCCAGCATCTCGGCGCGCCGGCGCCCCGTCAGCTTCTCGGCGTTCGCGTTGACGTACTGAATTCGGAAATCGACGATGCGTCCCGTTTTATCACGCACCGCATCCAGCAGTGAGAAGGCATCGAGACTCGCCTCGGCGGCAGCCAGAGACTTCGAATGTGCCTCCTCGGCTCCCCAACGCGCCACCTTGCGGTCGTGCTCGCGCATCAGAAACCACAGCCCGACCAAGGTGCCCGCGCTGGCCGCTGCGACCGCGATCATCTCTCCTGCGTACGGTCCATGATGGACCCGCCAGAACTCGCAGAGCGCCAGAGACACAGGCGCGATGGAAAGACCAGCCTTCCACATCCATGGTCGGGGGGAATCAAGCACCCAATCCCTCAAGAAAAAACCCTCTGGAATACAAGAACAGCTGATGGCCTAAATCATTTAATCATCAGCGTAAACGGTTTAGCTGATTAAATTCATTGTTGCAACGTAGCATCTGCCAATTTCTTTTCAAAGCGATTTCCGATGAGATTCATCCTGTGTATTGACGGGTTTGGGTCAAACACTCTGTTTTGTGAGACATCCGGGCAGCTCATCAGCGAAGTCCAGCGGCAATCGATTACGAAGGTCTATAGACTTCCGTTTGAAGCGTGGGCAAGAGCAACCGCCGGAATCGCTGTCTTGATCGAATTCAGTCCGGCCTCGCAACACTCCATGAAAAAGCCGGTCTAACCCGATATGTCTCGCAGTCGTACGTTCAAAAGCATCGTTTGCCTTGCTGCCCTGCCCACTCTGCTACTCTTCGTATACGCCAGCGGCGGATCTGCCAGCACGCAGCAGGCAGCAGCGGTCTCGAATCCTGCGCCTGCCGGCACGGCGCCGACGCTCTCGGTCGATGCCCGCCTCGTCAACCTGCCCGTCGTGGTTCGCGACAAGAAAGGCACGCTCGTCCAGAACCTCAACAAGGACGACTTCTCTCTCCAGGTCGACGGAAAACCGCAGACCATCCGTTACTTCGATATCGACAGGAACCTTCCCCTCACGCTCGGCCTGCTCGTCGACACCAGCCTCAGCCAGCGCCAGGTCATCGACGAGGAGCGCACGGCCAGCAGCGCCTTCCTCGACCAGATGCTAAACGCCGCGAAGGATCAGGCGTTCGTCGTTCAGTTCGCCCGCCAGACGGAGCTGCTGCAGGACCTGACCAACTCGCGGCCAAAGCTCCAGGCAGCGCTCAAGGAGATCGACACACCCAGCCCCAACAGCCCTCCGGCGGACGACTCCAGCGACTCCGGCAACAGCCGAGGCCGCCGCGGACGCACCGCGGGCACGACCCTCTACGACGCCACCTTCCTTGCCTCCGATGAGCTGATGAGCAAGCAGAAGGGACGCAAGGCGCTCATCATCCTCTCCGACGGCGTCGACAACGGCAGCAAGGAGACCCTGGTGAAGGCCATCGAGGCCGCTCAGCGCGCCGATACCATCCTCTACGCCATCTACTTCAAGGGCGAGCAGCCGCAGCAACAGGACGACCGTCCCCACGGCGGTGGAGGCGGACACTTCCCGGGCGGAGGCTATCCCGGAGGCCGAGGCGGCGGTTATCCCGGTGGCGGAGGTGGCTACCCTGGTAGTGGCCGCGGCGGCGGTGGCGGCGGCCGCGGCTCCAGCACGCCTCGTGTTGATGGCAAGAAGATCCTTCAGCAGATGGCCGATGAGACCGGAGGCCGTCTCTTCGAGGTGTCGAAGAAGCAGACCGTTGCCCAGATTTACAACCAGATCGCCGACGAACTGCGCGCGCAGTACCGCCTCGGCTATACGCCGGATCAGGCGACCTCGGCGGACGGGTACCACCAGATCGTGCTCACCGCGCACCGCAAAGACCTGTTCCTGCAAACAAGGGATGGCTACTACACCGGCAAGCCATGAGCGGATCGATCCCAGGCTTTGCGACTTCTGCATAGGTTCGTGCATCATCTATTATTGGCGCTCTATTCCGACGATCCCCGCAAAAGGAAGGCCAGAGACACTATGTTCCTTAAGTTCCGCCCCGTACTCGCAACCGCACTGTTCGCCTTGCTGATCGCTCCCGCTACTCACGGCTCCGGGCAGATGGCTCCGCCCTTCGTGAAGAAGCACCTCTACGATTCCTCCGCAAACCCGAAGGCCGACATCGCCGCTGCTCTCAAACAGGCGAAGGCGGAGAAGAAGCGCGTCATCCTTGACTTCGGCGGAGACTGGTGCGGCGACTGCCAGGTGCTTGACATCTACATGCACCAGAGCCCGAACAGCGAGTTGCTCGACAAGCACTTCGTCGTCGTGCACATCGACATCGGCCGCATGGACCGCAACGTCGACGTCGCCGAGAAGTACAAGGTTCCCATTAGGAAGGGCGTTCCCGCGCTCGCCGTGCTCGATGCCAAAGGTAAACTCCTCTACTCACAGGAGAACAAGGAGTTCGAAAACATGCGCAATATGAACTCCAGCGACGTCACCGCTTTCCTCAATCGCTGGAAGGCCTGATTCGGCAGTCTGATTCCAGGGACGGGCCGTGTATGCTTGCGGGCAGGAACTCTCCGCAGAGTGGCGGTTCCTCTCGACGCCTGTGAGACAGCTGCTTCGCATTCACGTCATTCTCCATCGCGCGTTGGCGCGCGCCTTGGATCATGACGTTCTGAACCTGGCTCAGTCGGCGGCCTATTCGGCCATGGTCGCGCTCTTTCCGGCGCTCATCGTCGCCGCCGCTATCATCGCGCTGCTCCCCGGCACCGCACCCGTCCGCAGCCAGCTCGGAGCATTCTTCGATCGTGTGCTTCCGCCGGATGTCCCCCCGCTGCTGGAGAGCTACTTCAACACCCACAGCGCGAAATCCGCCCAGGCTCTGATCCTTGCCTTCCTGGTCTCCATCACCGGAGCCTCCAGCGTCATCGTGACCTACATGGAAGGATTTCGCCGCGCCAACAATCTCCCTTCCGATTGCTGGACCTTCTGGGGCCGCCGCGCCCGCGCCTATGCCATGGTCCCACTCTCGCTGGTTCCGCTCGGCATCGCCAGCACGCTGGTCGTCTTCGGCCACTTCATCACCGTTTGGCTTGCGCTCCACGTCATGCCGTCCATCCGCACCGAGGTCTACGTCATCGCGCTGATGATCCGATGGCTCGTCGCGCTCGCCGGCTGCGTCGGGATTATCGCCCTCATCTACCACATGGGTACGCCCATCCGTCAGCCATGGCGTCGCGTCCTGCCCGGAGCTGTCGCCGCCACGGCCATGTGGTTTCTCACCACGCTCATCTTCGGATGGTACGTGACCCGCTTTGCCAACTACACACAGGTCTACGGCTCGCTCGGCGCCGGCATCGCGCTTCTCTTCTGGCTCTACATCGTCTCGCTCTGCGTCTTCTTCGGCGCCGAATTCAACCACGAGTTCCATCTCCATGGTCACTCTCAGGGTGCGGCCCTCACTCCGTGAACCGTTTTAGTCTCTGAGAAACCTCCACACGATAGAATGGCGAAACGGAAACGCATCGGTCGTACCATGGAACAATCGACAGAAACGACCAACAGATTCGCCACGATTGAAAAGGAACCCGGCTGCAATCCCCTATGACTACTTCTGCAAAGCTCATCTCCCCCGATGCCTCCTCTGTCGCGGCAAATCGTCTTCGCCGCGCGAAGATCGTTGCGACCCTCGGTCCTGCCTCCAGTTCCATCGACGTCTTCCGCCAGCTCGTTCGTGCCGGGCTTGACGTCGCCCGGCTGAACTTCTCGCACGGCACACACGCCCAGAAGGCCGACCTGATCCGCATGGTCCGCCAGGTCTCGAAGGAAGAGAGCAAGCCCATCTGCATCCTCGCCGACCTGCAGGGGCCGAAGATCCGCACCGGCAAGCTGAAGAACGGCAAGCCCGTGCAGCTGGTCGCCGGCAAGCAGCTCACCATTACGCCGCACGAGATCGCCGGAACCGCCGCCATGGTCGGAACCACCTTCACCACCCTGGCCGAGAACCTCGAACCCGGCTCCCGCATCCTCCTCTCCGACGGCCTCATCGAGCTGCGCGTCGAGCAGGTCAAGGGCGGCGACGTCATCTGCATGATCATCAACGGCGGCATGCTAGGCGAGAACAAGGGCATCAACCTTCCCGGCATCCCGGTCAAGGTCCCCTCGCTTACCCAGAAGGATGAAGAGGACCTCGCCTTTGCGATCAGCCAGGGAGTCGACACCATCGCCGTCTCCTTCGTGCGCACGGCCGACGACATTCGCCACGTCAAGAGTCGCCTCGCCGAGCTCAACTCCGACGCCTGGATCATCGCCAAACTCGAGAAGCCCCAGGCCATCGAGCACCTGGACTCCATCCTTGAGGTCACCGACGCCATCATGGTCGCTCGCGGCGACCTCGGCGTCGAGCTGCCACCCGAGAAGGTTCCCGCCATCCAGAAGCACATCATCCGCCGCGCCGCCGACTATCGCAAGCCCGTGATCACCGCCACACAGATGCTCGAGTCGATGATCGAGAATCCGCGCCCCACGCGCGCCGAGGCCTCCGACGTCGCCAACGCCATCTACGACGGCACCGACGCCGTCATGCTCTCCGCCGAGAGCGCCGCCGGCAAGTACCCCGTCGAGGCCGTCGCCATGATGGCCAAGATCGTCACCGAGACCGAGGAGCAGATCCGCATCGATCCGCCGCCGCTCCATCGTCACGCCCGCATTGCCAGCCTCTCCGTCGCCGAGACCATCTGCGAGTGCATGGCTCACTCGGCCGAGGACCTCGACCTCGCCGCGATCGCCATCTTCACCGAGAGCGGCGCCACTGCGCGTCTGCTCTCCAAGTACCGTCCCGACCCGCCCATCTTCGCGCTCTCGCCGTTCGAGAAGGTCATCAACCGATCCATGCTTCTCTGGGGCACCTATCCGATCCTCTGCGGCCGCTTCCACGACACCGACACGCTCGTCGGCATGGCTGAGGAGATGCTTGAGGCCCACGGCCACGTCCGCGAACGGCAGATCGTCGGCATCGTCGCCGGAACCCGCACCCGCTCCGGCGCAACCAACTTCATGCGCCTGCATATGGTCGGCGATCGCGACACCGATCCCCTGCCCAAAGCCCCAAAGAAGAAGGCCGCAAAGAAGCCGGCAAAGAAGACCGCGAAACGTTAGATTCCACCTCAGAACCACGAAGGCCGCCAACCAAGGATGGCGGCCTTTCTATTCGTCACCAAACTCTTGTGAACACTACGCATTCGCGCTACTCTGTCTCGTAAAGCGAGCGCAACCATGTCTGTTCCTCGCGTCTTTCCGGGCACACAACCTAACGCTGTCCGCACTGCTGCCTCTCAGGAGCTTGTCATGTCACAGCTGTCGACCGATCTCTCCGCCTGTAGCGGTTTTTCGCGCCGTTCCTTTCTTCGCTCCGCCTCGGCTGCCCTCGCCGCTGCGCCCATCCTCACCGAGGCACACTTCGCCCGCGCCGCCAGCATGAGCACCTCCGAAGTCCCGGAGTTCTCGATGAAGGGCATCTACCTCGACGCCAACGAGAACCCGCTCGGCCCCTCCGACAACGCGCGCAAGGCCATCGCCGACATCATCCCCAACGGCGGACGCTACGCCCCGCCTCTCTACTTTGGCGCCATGAAGCTCTTCGCGGAGCGGATGGGCGTTCCCGTCGAACACGTTATGATCTACGACGGCTCCAGCCCGCCGCTGCACTACAGCTCACTCGCCTTCACCTCGCCCACCAGGTCGTTCGTCTGCGCCAACCCCACCTACGAGGCCGGCCAGCGCGCCGCCGAGATCGCCGGCGCAAAGGTCCACGCCATCGCGCTCGCCAAGGACTACTCCCACGACACCGCCGCCATGGTGAAAGCCGACCCCAACGCCGGACTCATCTACATCTGCAACCCCAACAATCCCACCGGCACCATCACCAGCAAGGAGCAGATCGACTACGCCGTCGCCAACAAGCCCGCAGCCGCGGTCGTTCTCGTAGACGAGGCCTACATCCATCTCTCCGACGCCACCTCAGCCATCGACCACGTCAAGGCCGGCAAGGACGTCATCATCCTGCGTACCTTCTCGAAGATCTACGGCATGGCAGGCATCCGCTGCGGCTTCGCCATCGGACGCCCCGACTTGCTCAAGAAGCTCGAGCGCTTCGGCCAGGCGCCCATGCCCATCACCGGCATGATCGCCGCGCAGGCCAGCCTGATGGACCCCGACCTCGTCCCCACGCGGAAGAAGATCATCGCCGACACCCGCAACAAGACCTTCGCCTGGCTGAAGGCCAACAACTACGATTTCGTCCCGTCGCAAAGCAACTGCTTCATGATCGACGTCAAGCGTCCCGGCCCGCAGATTCGCGCGTTAATGGCGAAGGACGGCGTCTACATCGGCCGCAGCTGGTCCGCCTGGCCCAACTACGTCCGCGTCACCGTCGGTCTGCCATCGGAGATGGAGGCATTCCAGCGGTCCTTCAAGAAGGCGATGGACACACCAGCCTCCGCCTTCAACGAACTGCCGTTCAGCCGCACTCACCGCGACGGCCTCTTCGCCTAACCCAGCAAGCACTCCACAAAAGGGAAGCCGCCTCGTTCAAGAGGCGGCTTTTCCGTTCCTGCTGGTTTTGAAGGAGACAGAAACTTATTTCTCTGCTTCAAAGGCCGCGGAGGCCTTGTTCATCTCATCCACGCTCACATCGTGCGACGAGATCGTCACACGGTAGTGAAACGTCGTGCTCGCGCCATTCTCGACCGTGTAGTCCAACTGCGGCTGCTTCGCGTCGAAGATTTTCTGTCCCAGCGGATTCGCCGCAAACAACCCATATCCGCGCGCATGCCAGTACGTCGGATACCCCGGATTGCCGGCGTGGTCGAAGATCGCGATCGTCTCCGTCTTGCCGTCAGCCGTGTGTCCGGTCAGCTCGCACCACTTGCCGCGCGTCGACCAGACCGCATCGCCGGTCACGCCCTCGCTCGTGCGATAGACGCCCGTAGCTCCGGCCGTGCTGCCCTCCACCGGAGTAGGCCGTCCGCTCGCATCCGCAAACGTCCCGCCCTTTTCCGTCGGTGACTCCAGGAAGTGGGCCACGCGAATCCCCAGCACTCCCTCCTTGTCGTCATGGAAGACGACCTTGTCCAGCGCCGTCAGCGTGACGGTCATATCGATTGTCCGCTCATCGCCCTTCTGCCAGAAGACATACTTCGTTCTTTGGTTGAAGATCTTCTCGCCCGCGCCCGTCTCCCACACCGAATCGGTCACAAGCTCGCCTTTCGCTCCGCTCTTCGCCGAGACGATCTTCTCGTGATGGATCGTCCCCATCTTCGGTCGCTGCTCGGGCTTGATCGCGTCCGAGTTGTTCCAGAAGTCGAACCCGTTCGCGTTGCCGTAGTTGAACCACATCCCGGCGTGGTGAGGATGATCCACTCGCTCCGTCTCGCGCGGCGCTAGTGGATAGCCGCGCGTCACCGTCACGCCATCCGCCGAAACCAGCGGAAACAGCACCGGCTTCTTCAAGGTCGTTGGCCACACGTACGCGGTGAAAGGCTGGCCGCCGATCGTCACATCCACTCGGCTGTGCGCTTCATCGACCGCCACCTTCACCGCATTGTCCGCTGCCATCGCCGGCTGCAAACTACCTGCGAGCACCAAAGAGCCCAGCAGCAGACTACGCATACACCTTGCCTCCCGCCATGATCTGCTCCGTCTTCGGGTCGAACGTCACGCGCTGCCCCGTCTGGATCGCCGCCACGTTCATGCACAGCGCCACCGAGTGGCTGTAGCCCGCATCCACGCTCGCGTTCGGCTGCGTGCGCGATCGCACGCACTCCATCCAGTTCCGCATGTTGGCTGAGGTCTGCTTGTCCGCGCCGGTGTTCGCCGCCGTCGAAGTCTCCGCTGGCTCACCCAGCGAGAACGTCCCCAGCTGGTTTGCCTTCATGCCCATCTCCGCCGCAGCCTTCGCCGTCAGGCCTCCCGTCGAGTTCACCACCTGCTTGTCCATATCCAGCGAGCCGCCGTTCGAGTAATAAATCTCCTTCACTCCACCGGCCGAGTTCGTCTGCCGCGAAGAGTACAGCACCTGGAAGCCCTTGTTCGGATCGTCGAACGGGCCGTAGTCAAACACTGCCGTCATCGTGTCCCAGTTCCTGCGGCCGTCGTGCCACTGGTAGATTCCGCCGTTTGCCACCACACTGCGCGGAGCCGGATACCCGCTGAACCAGTGCACCGTGTCGATCTGGTGCACCAGCCACTGATCGGGAATGCCCGACGAGTACGGCCAGAACAGCCGGAACTCAAGATACTTCCGCGCGTCGAACGGCTCATGCGGCTGGTCCATCAGATACCGCTTCCAATCCGTGTCCTGCTCTTTCAGCAGCGGAACGACATCGGGCCTGCGCCAACGCCCGGGCTGATTCACGTTCCACGTCATCTCCACCATGTTGATGTCGCCAAACTTGCCGCTCTTGATGTACTCGTATGCCTTCATGTAGCTCGGCGTCGAACGGCGCTGCGTTCCGATCTGCACAATCTGCTTGTTCGCATGCACCGTATCGCGCATCGCGCGCGCGTCCTTCATCGTGTGCGCCAGCGGCTTCTCCACATACGCATCGCGGCCGGCCTTCACCGCCTCCACGCCGTGTTGCGCGTGCTGAAAGTCTGCGGTCGCAATCAGAACTGCATCGACGTCTTTACGCGCATACAGCTCATCGTTATTTCTAACTGTGTCAACCTTGCACCCGCACAGCTTGTCAATGTAGGCAACACCCTCCTCGCGCCGACGGTTCCACAAATCCGAGATCGCAACAAACTCGAAGTTCATCTCCTTGTTGTGCTGCAGGAACGAAGGAATCAGCGCGCCCTTCATTCGGTCACCGCATCCTACGATCGCCGTTCGCACGCGGTCATTCGCGCCCACAATCTTTGCGTAACTCGTAGCGTTCCACGTCGCAACCGTACCCGCCACCGCCGCGCCCATCTTCACAAACTCTCGCCTGCTATGCTCCGCTGCCATCTCGCTTCCTCCTCGTATCGCTTTTCCCCGGAGGCGCGCGATCTCTCCGCTCGCTTCCGTTACGAAAATCGTTCAGACCTGAATCCTCAGGCGGCGGAAGTGTACAGAAGGATGAAGAGGTTTGACCACTAATAAAAATCATCTCTCGCCGGCAACCCACCCGAGACTACGGAAACATCAACGGAATCATCGTTTACCAGGGATCAACTACGTTTTGGGGCCATCGCCGAGACTGCGCCAAGCCACCAGAACTGCCAGGTGGTATATCCATTCCATTGCAAAAACCTACCGAATGAGCGGCAGATAGGCTCGCGTCGAGCTTCGATACCCCGCAAACATCTCCCCAAACCGCTCCGCCAGCAGACGATCCTCGATCCGCACCCGTATCTCCGTCCCCACAAGAAACACGATCGTTGCCACAACGAACAGCCAAAGCGGCGCAGCCACAAATCCGATCCCCCACAGCAGGGACAGCATTGAGCAGTAGATCGGATGCCGCATCACGCGGTACGGCCCCTCGCGTACCAACTCATGCTGCGAGCCAATCGCTGCATCAAACCGCAGCTGTCGGCCCAGCGCCCGCGTCGCGGTCAACGAGAGCAGCGCCGCCAGTAGAAAGCACGCCGCGGACGCAGCCGTTCTCCAGGTGAGCACGGTTGCGGTCCAGAAGGGACTCTGGAGCATCAGCGCGATCGCAACCACCTCCAGCAGAAGTCCCCAGCGCGCACGCCTATCCACGGCCGCAAGACTCCCCGAGCCGCGCTGCGCAACCAGGAACGGCGCCAGCCATAAAACGATTCCACCGCCGACAAGGAGTGAGCCCAGCACAGATTCACGATGCTCCAGCAAACCAAGTATGTCCGCAAACCGAGCCGTCATCCTGCCTGGTTGCGCTTGAAGTACTGAATCTCGCGTTCGTGCTGCTCAGCCTTCTCGCGTGTGGCAAACGTTCCCAGGTTCTTGCGCTTGCCGGTCCTCGGGTCTGGATGCCGCGAGTAGATCCGGAACTCGCCCGTCCTCAGTTTGCGAATCATCGTCATTCACCTCATTCGGTAGGATGCCGTCCGAATCTTACGCCGTTTTCCGCACCGCGTGCGGCCATACAATCAGAAACATGGGCCGCATTCGCATTCTCTCTGACCTGGTGGCCAACCAGATCGCCGCCGGCGAGGTCGTCGAGCGCCCCGCCTCCGTCGTCAAGGAACTGCTCGAAAACTCCCTCGACGCCGGAGCCACACGCATCCGCATCGAGGTCGAGGCCGGCGGCCGAAAACTTATCCGCATCACCGACAACGGCCACGGCATGATGGCCGACGACGCCCTCCTCGCCTTCGAGCGTCACGCCACCTCCAAGCTCCGAACCTCCGACGATCTGCTCTCCATCGCCACGCTCGGCTTCCGCGGCGAAGCCCTTCCTTCCATCGCCTCCGTCTCCCGCCTTACCCTCGAGACCCGCGCCGCCGAAGACGACTCCGGAACCATCGTTGAGATCGCAGGCGGCAACATTCAGCGCGTCGAGCCCGCCGGCCTCCCCGTCGGAACTACCATCACCATTCGCGACCTCTTCTACAACACCCCCGCGCGCCGCAAGTTCCTCCGCTCCGAACAGACCGAACTCTCGCACATCGCCGCGCTCGTCACCCACTACGCACTCGCCAACCCCACGCGCCACTTCGAACTGCACTCCTCCACCCAGGCGCTCCTCACCGCGCCGGTAGCGCTCTCCGCCTCCGACCGCCTTTTTCAGATCTTCGGCAAAGACTTGAGCTCGCACATGATCCCCTGCGCCGCCGAGATGGACTTCACCCGCGTCGGCATCCCCGAGCCCCCGCCCTGGAAGCGCGAGCCCGACTACGAGCCGCCGACCCCCGGCTTCCTCCGCCTCTCCGGCTTCGTCTCCAAGCCCGAGCTGCAGAAGCTCAATCGCAACTCCATCTACGTCTTCGTCAACGGACGCATCATCCGCGACCGCCTCATCCTCCATGCACTCACCGAGGCCTACCGCAACATCATTCCGCCGACGTCCTATCCCGTCGTCCTCCTCTTCCTCGAGATGCCGCCCGAAGAGGTCGACGTGAACGTCCACCCCGCCAAGACCGAGGTGCGCTTCCGCCAGTCCGCCTTCGTGCACGACTTCGTCCGCGATACCGTCCGCACCGCGCTCATGCACGCGCGCCCCGCCGCCGACTTCCTGCAGGCCCTGCACAACACGCCCCTAGCCTCCGCCTCTCTGCTCGTCGACGTCAGCCCGCTCCCCGGCGGCCCCGAGCCACCCGTCCTCGATCCGCAGTTTCCTCCCACGGGCTTCGGCTCCGAGCCTATCCCCACCGCCGCCGACATCGACTCCTTCACCCTCGCGACCGCGCCCCTCGCGCCTTCACCCGGACGCCTCGCCTTCAACGAAGCCTCCATTCCCGTCGGCTACGACGAACCCACACTCGAGCCCGACGCCGAGGCCCGCACCCTCAACGACCTCGCCACCCTCCGTCCCCTCGGCCAGCTCCGCGACTCCTTCATCCTCGCCGTCAACGATGAAGGCCTCTGGATCGTCGACCAGCACGTCGCCCACGAACGCGTCCTCTTCGAAAAGATCCTCCGCGAGCGGGAGATAGAAAAAGTTCAACGCCAGCGCCTCCTCATGCCGCTTCTTGTCGATCTCCTCCCCGCGCAGATGATCGCCTTCGCCCGCCTCGCCGGCGAGCTCGAGCGCAACGGCTTCGAGGCGGAGCCCTTCGGCCCCCAGACCATCGCCATCAAGGCCGCACCCGTAGGTCTCGAAGGCCGCGAGCTCGAGCGCATGCTCGAAGAGGTCCTCGCCGTTCCCGACCGCGAACAGCAGACGGAAAACTCCGAGGCGCGCCGCACCCGCATCGCCGCCTCCATCGCCTGTCACGCTGCCATCAAGATCAACACCTCGCTCGACCCCGCGAAGATCGACTGGCTCCTCGCCGAGCTAGCCAAAACCGAGCACCCCACCAGCTGCCCCCACGGCCGCCCCATCGCTCTACGCTACTCACTCAAGGATATTCAGCGCGCCTTCCAGCGCATCTAGCGCAAAAAGAAGTAGAGGCGACTCACACGAGTCGCCTCTACTACCAATAACTAAATCTGAAAACTACGCGCGAAGCGGAATCACGTTCAGCGTCAACTTCGTGCCGCTTGCCAGCGACACATTCTCGCCCTTCGCTTCCAGTATTCCCGAGCTCTCAGGAGTATTCGGCGCGCTCAAGAGGATGCTCGGCTTGTTCCCCACCGGCACCTGATCGCCCGCACCCTTCAGCATCGCTCCCTGAGCCACCTGCGTGTCGCTCCCTATCGGTGCCCCCATCGAAGGCGCACTCGGCGCCGCTGTACCAGCCGATCCGCCCGCACCCGCTGAACCACCTGCAGACGCCGGAGGTCCCGACGGCGCGCTCATCACCGCAGCCTCGCTGCTCGTAGCCGGAGCCGTCATCGACGTCACTGCACTCTGAATCGCTACCTGCTTGCCGTCCTTCAGCACCGCGCGGTTCAGAGCGATCACGATCCTCGAGTTCTTCTCCTGCTTCGATTTCAAAGCAGTGACATCCAGAACATTGCCCATGAGCTTCGTACCGCGCGGCAGCGTCGTTCCGTCCGCCAGCTTCGCCTCGCTTGTCGTCTTCGCTTCAATCGCATCGCCAACATGCACGCGCTTTGCGTCAAGATTCTTCGTCAGCTCTGCGCTCACGCTCGCAGGCTCAACCTGCGCCGCTCTCGCGTTCGCCGCTGGAGTCTGCGCATCCGTCGCCGCCGGAGCCTGCGCCCCCGTCTGTGTCGTTCCCGGAGTCATCGAAGGATCCGGTCTATCGGAATTAGGTGTCTGCGCCCCAAGCGTCACGCACATCAGCGCAAGGGAGACTAACGACAGCGTCTTCGTCATAAGCGTTCTCCTTTCCTTCAGAATCAGACGACGCAGTCCCAAAACCGTCGCCTCATAGCAAGCGTATGACGACCACTCCTCCCAACGCGTTGCCCTCTGCCTGCATATTCGCAATCCCATATCCACTCCTATACGCGTCACTTACCGAAACCGACCGCAGCCACTTCAAAAAAAGCAATGCCCCGCATCCATCCCGTCACCGCCCTCTTCCGCATGCGGTATCCTAGTAACTGACGTGCAGCGGCCTGGCGATCGATCTTCACGCTGCTCCCATTCGCATTACGGACCGTCAGTCCACCAGCCCAGGCTCGTGTGGATTTGCCGTCGCGCCCTCCAGCGCGCCCGGCAGGAAGGCATTACCTTGAACACCTCGATAGCCCCCACCGCCGGCCAGCTGGCCGCCACCCGCCTCGTGCACTGGCACCACGACGCCCAGCCTCTCCTCACGCTCGACACTCTGCGCGACTGGCTCAACACCTCCGGGCTCGTCCTCTACACTCTCCGCGCCCAGCAGCTCCCCGTCCCCGCGCCCAGCTTTGCCGAGGTCATCCTCGGCGCCCCCACGCCCGGCCCATCGCCCACCGAGCTCGAGCAGCCCCGCATCCTCCTCGCCCGCCTCGTCGCCGAAGGCGCCGTCATCCCGCTGCATCTCCTCGGCTCGCCCACAGGCGCCGGCTCCGAGACCCCCGACTTCCTCGCCACCCCCGCCGTCCTCCCCTACATCTTCACCCTCCGCGGCGACAAGGCATGGAAGCAGCCCCCCACGACCAGCGGTGCCGGGAAGGTCTCCCCGCTCGCCCTCGCCACCTACAATCTCATCGGCGCCAAAGGCCGCCTCACCGCCTCCGAGCTCGCCACCGAACTCGGCAACGAGGTCACCGAGGCCGCCGTTCTCCGCGCCCTCACCGATCTCTGGCAGCACCTCCGCGTCCTCCCCGTCCCCCAGGCCGACAGAACCCCCACCCTCTGGGAGCTCACCACCACCCGCTACACCAAGCAGCTCAAGTCAGGCGCCAACGCCGGCCTCCCCACCGCCCTCTCCGCGCTCATCTCGCTCTACCTCGGCCAAGCCATCCTTCCCACCGAAGACGAGATCGAGATCTTCCTCTCCCCCCTCGCCTCTCGCTCGCGCATCCGCGAGGTCGTCCGCGCCCTCATCTCCGCGCGCCAGCTTGAGACCATCGTCATCGACGGCAAAAACTCCCTGCACGTCTCCGGCGAGCTCCCCGTCTTCGCGCCCCTTCCTGTCTCCGCGCCCATCGCCCAGCCCACCGCTGCCGACGTCGACGCCATCGTCGTCACGACCGAAGGCGATACCGCCGAAGCCACCGAAGCTCGCTCCACCGAGCGCATCGTCAAGTTCGTCCCCTCAGCACGCAAGCCCTCCGGCGACTTCAAGCCGCGGCGTGACTTCGCCGCCAAACGTGAGAGCGGCTTCGACCGCGAGCGTCGTCCCTTCGACCGTGACCGCAAGCCATCAGACCGCGAGCGCCGTCCGTTCACCCGCCGTGACGACCACCGCCGTGATGACGCCCGCCCCACCAGCTCCCGTCCTCCGCGACGCGACTTCACCCGGCCCTGGGACGAAGAGAAGCGCGCCGCCCGCTCCCCGCGCTCCTTCGACGAAAAGCCCGGCGAAGGCTTCGCCGAGCGCAAGCCTCGCTTCGATCGCGAAGGTTCCCGCCCCGCATTCGACTCCCGCCCTCGCCGCTCCTTCGCAGACAAGGCCCGCACTGGCAGCTTCGATCGCAAACCCTCCTTCCGTCGCGACGAAGGCGACCGCCCCGCCCGCCCTCGCCGCGACTTCAGCGACAAGCCGCGTGAATTCTCCGGCAAACCCCGCGACTTTTCCGCCAAGCCCCGCGACTTCTCCGGCAAACCCCGCTTCGATCGTGAGCGCGGCCAGCGCTCGGCCCCACCGTTCCGCAAGTTCGACGCCCCTCGTGGCGACTTCCGCAAGCCTCGCCCCGAAGGCCTCGATCTTGCCGCCGAATCCGCAAGCGCGGAGACTCGCCCGCGCCGCAGCTTCGGCCCAAAGAAGCCCTACACACCCGGCAGACCGTCCGCAGGAGGAAAGTCCTTCGGCGAGAAGAAGCCCTTCGGCGAAAGGAAATCCTTCGGCGAGAAGAAATCCTTCGCTGCCAAGAAGTCCTATGGAGCCGCAAAGTCCTTCGCCGGCCCCAAAAAGAGCTTCGGCCCGAAGAAGCCCTTCGCCGCCTCAGATGACTCCTCTTCAGAAAGGCCGAGGCGCTTCAGCTCCACCTCTGCACCGAAATCCTTCGGCAAAAAAGCCTACGGTAAGCCCGCCGGAAAATTCGCCAGGAAGACCGACAGGCCCGGCAAGCCCGGAGCATCCAAACCCGGCGCATCACCCTCCGCCACCTCCGGCCCCTTCGACAAGTTCAAGGGCAACAAAAAGCCCTGGGGCAAGCGAGGAGCCCCCGCCCGCAAGAGCAGGGAAGACCGCGAGCAGTAGCTTCGCGGTCTCTCCCTGGATAAACTTCCACCGTAGCCATCTCCCAAACGAGTAAGATTAGCCGCGCATGATCCCGAGCAAGGACGCCGTACCGAACCCAGCCGCGCCGCGCCAGCGCCCCGTCATCGCCATCGACGGCCCCGCCGGAGCTGGCAAAAGCACCCTCGCTGCCCACCTCGCCCGCCGCTTCGGCTTCCTCAACCTCGAGACCGGCGCCATGTACCGCGCCCTCGCCCTCAAGGCCATCGAGCACGACCTCGACTTCGACGACGAGCAGCCCCTGCTCGATCTCGCCCAGGAGACCCGCATCGACCTCGAACCCCAGCTCGAGGGCAATCGCGTCCTGCTCGACGGCGTCGATGTCTCCCGCCGCATCCGCGACACCGATGTCACCGCTGCCGCCTCCCGTGTCTCCGTCCATCCCCACCTCCGCGCCTGGATGGTCTCCCAGCAGCGAGCCCTCGGAGCCCGCGGCGGAGTCGTCATGGAAGGACGCGACATCGGGACCGCAGTCTTCCCCGACGCCGAGGTCAAGATCTTCCTCGACGCCTCACCCGAGGTTCGCGGCGACCGCCGCTACCGCCAGGTCTCCCTCCCCCCGCACCCCGACAACGAGCCCCCAACTCCCCACGCCCTCACTCCCGACGAGATCGCCGCCCAGCTGAAGATCCTCGCCGAGCTTAAAGAGCGTGACGAGCGCGACCGCAACCGAGCCCAGTCCCCCCTGCGGCCCGCCGCCGACGCCATCATCCTCGATTCCACCGCCCTCACCCTCGACCAGGTCCTCGAGCAGGCCGAGCAGATCGTCCGCTCCCATCTCCCACCCGAGTAGCATCCACTCTCTCTGCGGCGTCATTCCGAGAGAAGCGAGGAACCCCAGCATTTCGCCTGTAGCAGCACCAGGCTTCAGAAGAGCGCTTTCTCCCCAACGCAAACCGAATTTCCAAACCGAAAATTCTTCCCCCACACCATCTCATCCGCCTTTTCCTCACCCTCATCTGCACCAGAAGCAGTGCAAACAAAAGATTTCTGAAAAAAAGTTGCGGAATATGCTAACCTTCTCACATCGTTTGAAACAGATTGGTTTTCTGCTCAATGTACGTCTGCGCGAACCCCGATTTGGATCTACGGAATTCAATTAGTTGGAAACGAAGGAAAGAAACAACATGGAACAGGGAACAGTAAAGTGGTTTAATGACGCGAAGGGGTTTGGCTTCATTAGCCGCCAGAACGGCGAGGACGTGTTCGTACACTACTCGGCGATCAATTCCAGCGGCTTTAAGAGCCTTCAGGAAGGCCAGGCAGTACAGTTCAATGTGGTAAAAGGACCCAAGGGCTGGCAGGCATCGGACGTTCAGCCTCTGTAAGCCTTCTGTATCGGACGCGCGTGGCTTTTGCGACCAGTTTTGCGAAAGGGATAGCCTAGGCTATCCCTTTGCGCGTCTCTGAGCGGCCGCCAGCGCCACGACGGGTTTGTGCACACCGCAGAGCTGTGCGACGTCCTGTGGAAAATCTTGTCAAGAGGTAAAAATTGTAAACCTATTCATTGCAATAGGTTACATGTGCCGATTAATTACCTCCAATATGCTCTGCTCTTAGCAGATCGAAAATCACGAGCAAGGCGCCGAGACGTTCTCGGGGCCCTTGTCCTTTAGAATCAAGATTTTGATGGTTTGCAAGATAGGGTAGGGGGAGGGGTCAGTTCTCTCCCGCTGTTCCCAGCGCTAGGTCGATCAGGGTCTTCTCCTCAATGTCGTGCGCCTTGGCCGAACCCGTCGCCGGAGTCGCGCTCGCGCTGCGCTTCACGCTCAGCACCGCACGATCACGAGCCACACGCCGCAGCAGAGGCATCACGTAGGAGTAAGCGCCCATATTCGCCGGCTCCTCCTGGACCCAGAGGATCTCGTCGGCGTTCGGATGCTGATCCAAAGCCGCCTGGATCTCGTCCTCTGGCCACGGATACATTTGCTCGAGGAAGATGATTCCGACGCCCTTCTCCTTGCGCTTCTCGCGCTCGACGCGAAGGTTGTGACCGATCTTGCCGCTGCACACCAGCAGCCGCCGCGGATTCTCAACCTCGTTGTCCGGAAGCACGTTCAGGAAGCGGTCGCGACCAAACTCCGCGATCGGCGACGAAGCGTCCGGATGCCGCAGCATGCTCTTCGGCGTAAACACGATCAGCGGCTTCCGCCACGAACGCATCGCCTGTCGCCGCACCAAGTGGAAGTACTGCGCCGCCGTCGAAGGCTGGCAGATCTGGATGTTGTCGTTCGCTGCGAGCTGCAGATATCGCTCGATGCGAGCGCTCGAGTGCTCCGGACCCTGACCCTCATAGCCGTGCGGAAGCAGCATCACGACGCCCGAGAGCAGGCCCCACTTCGCCTCGCCAGCGGCGATGAACTGGTCGATGATGATCTGCGCGCCGTTGGCGAAGTCGCCGAACTGCGCCTCCCACATCACCAGCGCCTCAGGATAGTCGCGCGCAAAGCCGTACTCGAAGCCCAGCACCGCGGCCTCTGACAGCAGCGAGTTATAGACCTCAAACCTGCCCTGCTTCTCCGCCAGATGCGACAGCGGAGAGTAGCGAGCCTCGGTCTCCGTATCGACGACGACCGCGTGACGCTGGTTGAACGTTCCGCGCTGCGAGTCCTGTCCCGTAAGCCGAACCGGCGTTCCGTCCTCCAGCAGCGACGCAAACGCAACCAGCTCCGCCATTCCGTAGTCGAATGGCTTCGCGCCCGAGCCCATCTCCTGCCGCTGCTCGAAGAGCTTCTTCACCTTCGGGTGAATATGGAAGTCCTTCGGAACCGTCGTCAGCTGCTGCACCAGCTCGTTGACCCGCTCCGAGGAAAGTCCCGTGTTCACCTCATCGGCCGAATCGAACTCGCAGCCCTTGTAGTTGTCCCAGTACTCGGGAAGCTCCGAGAGCTTCGGAATCTCACTCGCCTTGGTCGCGGCCTTCTGAGCATCCAGCAACTCCTGCTGAATCTGCTCGGCTTCCTTCGCCGGATTCACGCCAATCTTCTCAGCGTAGAGCTGATAGAGCGGCTTGCGGTCCTTGATGATCGCATAGCGCCGAGGCTGCGTCACCGTCGGATCGTCCACCTCACTGTGTCCATGCTTGCGATAGCCGACCAGGTCAACGACGATGTCGGAGTGGAAGCGCTGGCGCCACTCCGTAGCGATCGCCGCCACGCGAACGACTGCATCCGGATCCTCCGCGTTGACGTGGAAGATCGGGATCGGCAGACGCTTCGCAATGTCGGTCGAAAAGCGCGAGGAGTTCGACTCCTCCGGATTCGCCGTAAAGCCCAGCAGGTTGTTCACGATCACATGGATCGTGCCGCCGATGTTGAAGCCATGCAGCGCGGCCATATTTAGCGCCTCGGCGGTAACGCCCTGACCTGCAAACGCGGCGTCGCCGTGCAGGATGATCGGCAGCACCTGCTTCTTTCCGTCCTTGCCGATGCGCTCCTGCTTGGCGCGCGTGCGACCCATCAGAACAGGATTCACGGCCTCGAGATGGCTCGGGTTCGAAGCAAGATGCAGGTTGACCACCTTGCCGTCCGGCGACGTGTAATCGCCCGTCGCGCCCATGTGGTACTTCACGTCGCCGCCACCCATCGTGCTGCGCGGATCGACGTCTTCAAACTTGGTGAAGATGTCCGACGCAGGACGTCCCACTGTGTTCACCATCACGTTCAGGCGTCCGCGATGGCTCATCGCCAGCATCGCCTTGGTGACGCCGAGGCTGGAGCCGACCTCGAAGAGGTGATCGAGGAAGGGAATCAGCACTGTCAAGCCTTCAAGTGAGAATCGCTTGGTTCCGAGATAGCGCGACTGAATCACTTGCTCGAAGAGATCGGCGTGAATCAACTGTGTGAGAATGTGCGCCTGGTTCGCCTTCGGAGCCTTCTGCTCCATCTTCTCCTGCAGCCACTGGCGCTGCTCCGGGCTCGGAATGTGCATGAACTCCGCTGCGATTGTTCCGCAGTAGAAGCTGCGAGCCTCAGCGGCGAACTCGCCTTCAGGAACAGGTGTAGGAAACGGCTCCGGTGGAAGATACTGGCCCAGCGGATCGAGTGAGGTCTGCAGGTACCCCCAGCGGCGAAAGATATCGAAGACTGTTTCGCGTTCGTGTTGATCCTTGCCTGTTGTTGACTGGAGTGCCTCTACCTTCGTGGCCATTGCTTCCTCGGTGTTGAAATATCGGCGCGCAGCGTGGCGCGCGGTGTCCTCTACTATGCTAGACCTTTCGTCGTTCGCTCGCACGTCAATCGCCTGCAACTTCCGTGAGCTAAGGACTAAAGAGTGGCACTCTGGAGCCATGGCTGGAACTCCTCTTCACCGAAGCCGAGGACCTCGCTCCGCGTCGGCTTGCCTGAGGCAACAGCCAGAGTCTCCGCGAAGATAGCGGCACCGGCCTCTTCCACGGTCTGGCTGCCGTCGATGATGGCCCCGCAGTTGATGTCGATGTCATCGGACATCCTCTCAAACAGTGCGGTATTCGATGCAATCTTCACCGAAGGCGTCGGTTTGCAACCGAATACCGAACCGCGGCCAGTGGTAAAGCAGATCATGTTCGCCCCGCCTGCCACCTGTCCGGTCGCCGAGACCGGATCGAAGCCGGGAGAATCCATGAAGACGAGGCCGCGCTCGCGCACCGCTTCGGCGTAGAGATAGACCTCGTTGAGATTCGTCGTGCCGGCCTTCGAGACGGCGCCGAGCGATTTTTCGAGGATGGTTGTCAGACCACCGGTCTTGTTGCCAGGCTGCGGATTGTTGTCGATCGAGCCCTTGTGGCGCGCGGTGTACTCCTCCCACCAGCGAATCCTCTCGATCAGCCGTTCGGCGACCTCAGGCCGCGCAGAGCGTCGCGTGAGCAGGTGCTCCGCGCCATAGATCTCAGGCGTTTCTGAGAGAATCGCCGTTCCTCCGTTGCGAACCAGCAGGTCGACAGCAACGCCGAGAGCAGGATTGGCGCTGATGCCCGAATAGGCATCTGAGCCACCGCACTGCAGGCCGAGAACGAGGTTCGACGCCGCAACCAAAGTGCGCCCCGCCCTGTTCGCCTGCTCCAGCATCTCGTAAACGCTGACGATTCCGCTGCGGATAGTTGCTGTCGTGCCTCCCTGCTCCTGGATCGTCGAGGTGCGAAGCGTGTCGGATGCTCCGGTGAGCGCGACGAGGTGATCGATCTGGTTGGTCTCGCAGCCCAGGCCAAGCAGAAGCACGGAGGCGAAGTTCGGGTGCGTCGCGTATCCAGCGAACACTCGGCGCAGAAGGTCAGCAGGCTCGCCATGCTCCGCCATGCCGCAGCCCGTGCCATGCGTGATGGCGACCACGCCGTCGACGTTCGGGTAGGCGCTGAGGACCTCAGCAGTGAAGTGGGCCGCGATGCGGCGCGCTACGGTCGCTGAGCAATTCACCGTGGTCAGAACACCAACATAGTTGCGCGTTCCGACACGGCCGTCCGGTCGTCGAAAGCCCAGAAAGGAAGCAGCCGCTGCCGGATTGAGAAGGTTCGCAGGACGAGCGTCCGAACCGATGGAGTAATCCCGGTCGAAGTCGCCGACCATCAGGTTGTGGGTATGAATGTGCTCACCCTGAGCGATCTGCTGCGTAGCAAAACCTATGATCTGATTGAACTTGCGGACAGGATGGCCTATTTGGATCGCTCGCAGCGCCAGCTTGTGACCGGCCGGAATCTCGGAGATCGCGGTTAAGGAAAGGCTGGGAATATGCTCGCCCACACGAACCGGCAAAAGGACTACTGCGACGTCATCCTGTGCCCCGAGCTTGAGAACGCGTGCCATTAATTTTCCGTCTGCCATCCGCAGTCCCGAAAGAACGGCTTGCAAGTGGTATGACCAAATGTACTCCCTAACTCCTGTTTCCACAAAAGCGAAAGTGCACAGGAAGGAACCGTGGCACGATCCGCACAGCGGAGCGCCGCGCTACTGAGGCGCGGCAGAGGTTGCGCCGACAGGTTGTGGCGTTGTGCTCTCCGGTGCAGAGGGATCGTTCACGGTCGCGACTCCCGGCAGGATCGTCGAGGTCGCCTTGAACTTGCGGTAGTCCGAATCGGTGATGTGGATGGATCCGTTCAGGCTAACGAAGAGCATGACGCGCGCCGCGCCCTGTCCTTCGATGCGCGAAGGCAGCCAGACCTCCCCGTTGATCTTGCGCTGCTCGACAAGGAAGGACGTGTCCTTCTTGATGTTCATCACCAGGCCGGCGCCGATCTTGAAGCTATTGACAAAATGGCCTTCGAGACGAGTGATGGTGCGGTCCTCTTCGTCGACCCAGATGGTTCCAGCCAGGTTGCGAACGAAGTCCTCGCTGCGGTTGCGGGTCTTCGCCTTCGGATCGCCAATGTAGTCGATCGCGATGGTGTCCCGGCCAACGAGCTGCACGCGCCGCGGATTAGCGAAGCTGCCGAGGGAGAGAAAGCGCGAGACGGTGATCTCTTCATGGCCATGCGAGTCGGTCTCCTGGCCCTTTGCCTGGGCCTTGCTCTTGCGCTCCTGCGCCTTGGCTACTTCCTTGTCGATGCGCTCGTTTTCCTTCTTCTTCTCGTCGTCGGTCAGGTTTCTGCCGTTTTTGCGGGTGAGTTTGTGGACCTCGACTCCGTTGAGCCAGAAGACGTCGTACTCGCGAGTCTCCGTCTTCTTGTCGTTGTCCTGCACGGTCGCAACCTCGTGGTAGAGATAGTCCTTCTGGATCGCTTCGGAGGCGCGCTGATGCTGTTCTACCTCGTGCATGAGCGTCGGAACATCAGGCAACGGGCGGGTTGCGGACTGGTCAGATTGGACCTGCGCAAGCGCGAACGGCACAGTGGCGAGCGAGGCGGCAAGAAACAGCGAGCTGAGCGGGGAGAGAATCATCGTCGCCTGCTCCTACTATAGACGCGGGCGAGAGAAGCCCGTCTTTACGGTTTCTCTACGCAGACGTGGTTTGCTGCACGGATTCTGAGCTGAGGTGATTATGTGTCTGCTTCTTCGTCGGTTGCATAGCTGGTCTTTCTCGGGGCGTTGGCGTTCACTCCGATGGCCTTCGCGCAGAATGCTGATCCTGCGAGGGCCGACGAAGTGGAAGAGCTTCGGCAGATGGTGCGCGAGTTGTCAGCGCGAGTAGCGGCATTGGAAGAGCAGGCGCGCCACCAGCTGCCACAAACGGCGAATGCGTCAGCAAAAGTGGAGGCGGCATCTGCGATTCCTGCGACCACGCCAGCGAGCGCGGCAGCGCCGAGCAGTCCTGCTCCATCGGTGGCAGACTCGTCCGTAATCTCCAGCAGCGCCGCCGCAGAGGGAGCCGTCACATCCGCTCCGCGCTCCGCGTCGACGACCGCGCAGAGTACCTCATTTCCGGGAGTGCTTCCGGGCGGGGCGACGCTGAACTTTCTCTTCGATGGCTACTACGGCTACGACTTCAATCATCCCTTAGGCAGGGTGCAGTATCTGCGTGCCTACGATGTGTTGAGCAATGCCTTCAGCATCAACCAGACGGGCATCGTGCTCGCCCTCGATCCGAACGTTGATGAGGGAAGGCGCTATGGCGTGCGTCTGGATCTGCAGTTTGGCCAGGCGACGGATACGCTGCAGGGAAATCCGGCAACGAGCCCAGGCCGGAGATCTATCGGAATATCTTCCAGGCGTATGGCACCTATGTGTTTCCGCTGGGCAAAGGGCTGACGGTCGATGTGGGAAAGTGGTCGAGCTCAATCGGTATCGAGGGGAACTATACGAAGGACCAGATGAACTATTCGCGGTCGTACTTCTTCGACTACCTGCCGTTCTATCACATGGGCGTACGGGCGAATTACAGGATCAACGATAAGATCGGCGTGAACTACTGGCTGGTGAACGGAACGCAGCAATCTGAGCCGACGAACTCGTACAAGGATGAGCTATTCGGACTGTCACTTCAGCCGGCGAAGAATCTGTCCTGGACGGTGAATTATTTCGTAGGCCAGGACCATCCGGATTCAGTGCACGCGGCCGACTGCGGGAGCGCTCCGATTCAGCCTGGCCTGTGCCTGACGCCGGTGTTGCCTGCGCCGGATGGCAAGCAGCACATCTTTGACAGCTACGCGACATGGAACGTTACGCCGAAGGTGACGCTGGCGCTCGAGGGCGACTGGGTCATCTCGCGCCTGTGGGCCAACGCTGCGCCGGGAGAGTCTTCGGCCCCTTCGCATGTGTGGGGCGGGGCAGGTTATGCCCGCTACCAATGGACGAAGCGAAATGCGTTTGCCGGACGCGCCGAATACTTCTCCGATCGCGACGGACTCTTCAGCGGGACCTCGCAGGCTCTCAAGGAGTTCACCGGTACCTATGAGTTCAAGGTCGCTGACGGGATGCTGACGCGCCTGGAGTACAGGCGCGACTGGTCGAATGTTCCGTTCTTCCTGACCGACAAGGTTGGCGTGCTCTCATCGCATCAGGACACGCTGACGGTTGGGATGGTCTGGTGGTATGGCGGCAAGCAGGGAGCGTGGTAGCGCTTAGGATTTAGGTGGTTTGCCGTTGGGTGACTCCGGCGGTTCGTGCGGCGTAATCTCGCGGGCGTAGATCTGGTAAGAGATCCGCGGGGCATCGTCTCCCTGGTGCAGCGCGCGGACGCGTGCGCGAATGGCCTCATCGGCGGCGGTGATGCGCTCGCGCGAACGCAGGTAGTCGAGCCATGACTCCATCAGGAAGGTCTCGTTGAGGTGTTCGGGGTCGATCGCGTCGCGATAGATGCCCCAGCGAATCGCGCCGTCACGCAGACGCACACCGCGGAGCTGGTGAATCGCATGCGTGAACTCGGCGTAGCGTTCGATGGGCACGCGATAGTCGATCGAGATGCGAACGGGACCGGCATGGAGCGGGTCCTCCGCTTCCTCAGAGTCGGCCAGCGGGAAAGGAGTAGGCAGCAGCGCGGGACGCGAAGAACGGTGCGGCGTATGGTCGGGAAGAGGGCCCTGCAGGATGTGGAAGCGGCGAATGAAGGGATAGGTCATCGCGAGGCCGACTGCCGAGGCAGCCAGCGCGATCGGCGTCGAGAGATGCTCCGCGACGAAGCCCCAGAGGATGGAACCGAAGGCCATGCCGCCCTGAAAGGTCATCAGGTAGGTTCCTAGCGCGCGAGCCTGCACCCAGGCCGGAACCGAGAGCTGTACCGATGTGTTGAGTGTCGACATGGTGCTGGTCCAGGCGAAGCCGGAGAGGATAAGCACGGGAATGATGATCGCAGGATAGTGCACGTAGGCGAGGATCAACAGCGTCACGACATCGTAGAAGGTGCTGGCCGCGATGATCTGGTCGGCGGTGAATCGCCTCCGGATACGCGGAAGTTGAGTGGCGCCGATGACAGCGCCCAGCCCGAGTGAGCCATTCAAAATGCCGTAGCCGAGAGCACCTTGGCTCAGGTCGCGCTTGGCGACGACGGCCAGCAGCGCCCAGATGGCGGAGACAAAGAACGTGAAGATGAAGGCACGTGCGAGCGATGCTTGCAGCTCCGGCGCGTAGCGGACGTAGCGCAGGCCCGTCATGATGGAGCCAGCGATGCGTTCGGAAGGAAGCGCTGATTTGAACAGCGGCGTGCGCTTCCAGTTGTAGAGCACCCAGATGACTCCGGCAAAGGACGCAGCGTTGAGGAAGAAGACCCAGCCGGCGCCGGTGTGGACACTTGCGAAGGCGGCCACCATGAGTCCGCCGAGCGCAGGACCGACGGCGCGGGCGAGGTTGTTCGAGGCGGCGTTCAGCGAGACGGTATCGGGAATCAGCTCGCGGGGAACCAGCTCAGGAACGATCGCCTGCCAGGCAGGATTGTTCATCGCCGAGCCGATGTTCAACAGGAAGGTGAAGGCAAGCAAGGCCCATGGAGAGATGTGGCCCAGAAAGGTGAGCACCGCAAGGATCGCGACCGAACCGAGCATCCATGCCTGCCAGAAGATGAGGAGCTTGCGGCGGTCAAAGATGTCTGCGGTCGCTCCCCCCAGCAGGCCGAAGAGCAGCACGGGAAGCGAGGCCGCCGTCTGCATCAACGCGATGAGCAGCGGCGAGCCGGTCAGCACTGTCATCAACCAGGTGCCGGCCGTATCCTGCATCCAGGTGCCGACCGAAGAGATCGTGGAGGCGATCCAGCGGTCGCGGAAGAGTTGTATGCGGAGTGGAGCGAACCCGCTGGGTGCGGGGTCTGCCACGGAGACGAGTGGACCGGAGTTGGGCGTCTCTAAGGGCATCGCTCAGCTCTAGTTTACTCAGTCGGAGGCTCAGTCCGGAGAGAGTTGCAAAATCGTGAAGGAAATCAGCGACACAATACGCGCCCTGCTTCGTCTCGCTGTACCGAATGCTGCGGTTAGAAGAGAAGCTTGAGGCCAAATTGAATCTGACGCGACGTGGCTGCGGTTGCTGTGATGACGCCGGCTGTGGGGCTGGCCACGACTGCAGTGGTTTGATTGGCTGCATTGCCCTGCGTCGGCCCGGAGGTGAAGACGACAGGATTGGGCGTTGCGAAGTTCGTTCGGTTCAGGACGTTGAAGAACTCGGCGCGGAACTGCGCGTGGATGCGTTCGCTGATCTGCGTGCCTTTGAGCAGCGAGAGGTCGGCGTTGGCGAGTCCGGGGCCGGTGAGCGTGTCGCGCCCCAGATTGCCCACGGTGCCGAAGGCCGGCGCGATAAAGGCGGCGGGATTGAAGAACTGCTGCGGCGTACGCGGATAGAGATTGCCGTGGAAGTTCGGATTGATATCGGGGCGAACCGGGTTGCGGGTGTCGCCCGATCCGGTCGGGTTGTAGCCAAGCTGCGGCGAGAAGGGGAAGCCCGACTGCAACGCGATGATGGTGCTGATCGTCCAGCCGCTGACGGCCTGGTTGGCGAGGCCGCTGAGATTTGAGCCAATAACATGTCCGCGACCGATCGGCAGGTCGTATGTTCCATTGATCGCGACGAGATGACGGATGTCGGTGGCCGCGGGACCGTAGTCGATGCTGGGATCAGCGGGATAGGAAACGAATGCCGGCGTGTTCGCACTGACGCTGGTGTTCCATGCCGAACCGTTATCGAGGTTCTTCGAAAAGGTGTAGTTGCCGCGAATCTGCAGGCCGCGGGCGAGGCTGCGGCGGAGGTCGACGACCAGACCGTTGTAGTTACTGATGCCCTGCGATATCCACGAGGTCGTGTTCGCGACTGCCGGGTTCGCCTTGGTGGTCGTCGGGTAGTAAATGACACCGTTGACTACAGTAGCGGCGGGCTCGTTCAGATCAGCCGAGAGAATCTGATGGTAGCCGTGTGATCCTATGTAGCCGATCGTGAGCGCCGTATCAGGTGCGAGCTGCTGCTCGATGTGCAGGCTCCAGGAGACGACTGTCGGGGTGGCGATGTCGGTCTGCACGCTTGAGGGCGAGACGAGTGTGCCGGGCGAGGGCTTCGTCGACGAGGTGATGTTCAAACTGGAGAAGGGAACGTTCGCCAGAGAGAGCGTTGTGTTGAACGGAGCGGCCTGATCGAGGCGATAGTCGAGGGTGTCAAGCAGCGAGTAGTGCATGCCGAATCCTGCGCGGATGCTGGTGCGACCGTCACCACGTACGTCCCAGGCGAGACCCACGCGTGGCGCTGGAAGGAACTTCGCGCGATTGCTGGTGAGAGGAGTGGAGCCAATGGTGGGGTTCGTATCGATCACACCGTTCGTGAAGCGATAGTTGGAGGCGCGTCCGTGCGACTCGTTGAAGCCGTTGGTGGACTCGATGCGGATTCCGGCGCGAAGCTCGACACGAGGCGTAAGTCGGATGGTGTCTTCGAGGTAGCCTGCACCCATCCACGAGCGCCATCCCAGTGCCCTGGGATCAGGCACCACCGTGAAGGTCTTCACCGTTCCCTGAAGAAACGTGGTGAGCGAGGCGAAGGAGGCCTGGCCGAACTGGTTCTGCGCGAGGTTATCGTTGGACTGCAAGCGTTGCACCCATCCTCCGGCCTCGATCTGGTGGCGGCCACGCGTCCAGAAGATGTGGTCGTCGAAGGTGAAGAGGTTGCGCGTGGTGGCGTTGTTGGAGCCGACGTTCGCACCTGCTCCCGTAATCTGTGACGAGCCGTTTGATGCCGTGGAACCGGCGATGACGATCGCTCCCACGGGCTTGCCTGCAACCCATCCGGGGACTGTAGCTCCGTTGAGCGGGGACGATGAGCCGAGGAAGAAGAACGAGGCGCGTGAGAAACCGAAGCGCGCAGTGTTGAGCAGGCGTGGTGAGAAGACATGCTGCTCCTGCAGGCTCGCAACCTGCTCGCGCAGGTCCTCGTTGATCGAAGCGAACGGGTTCTGCGTAGGAGTGTCAGCAGTAGAGTCGTCGATGGTGTAGACGGCGAAGAAGAGATCGTTAGGGGTGATGTTGTAGTCGAAGCGTGTGGTGCCGAAGTCCTCGCGGATGTGCTGCATCGGGTTCGAGTAGGCGAGTGCGATGCCCGTCGGATTGCCCTTGGCGTCGAGCAGCGCGGGCCCGTTCTGCGTGGGCCACAGGTTGAAGAGCGGCGCAACGCCGGCGGCGACGCCATAGTTCTTACGCGGGCCAGAGGGGCTGGCAGGATCAGGCAGGTATCCCTGACGAGCCTGTGTGTCGGGGACGAAGGTCACGTTGGAGAGGCCGAGGTTCTGGCGGTAGCCCTCGTAGTTGCCAAAGAGAAAGAGCTTGTCGCGCCGGATGGGGCCGCCGAGCGAGCCGCCGAAGTTATTGCGCTGGAACTCGGGGATATGCGCCTGGTCGAAATAGTTTCGCGCGTCGAGCGCAGAGTTGCGAAGGAACTCATAAACCGAGCCGTGCAGATGGTTGGTGCCGGACGCGGTGACGATCGAGATCTGCGCGCCCTGACGCTTGCCGTAGCTGGCCGAGTAAGTGTCGGTGACAACGTTGAACTCGCGAACAGCATCGACGCCGAGCAGCTGGCCGCTGGTTCCGCCCGGAGTAACGTTGATGAGCGAGGCTCCCGTGTACTCGACGCCATTGAGCAGGAAGAGATTGTCCTGCGGGCGGCGGCCGGAGATGGCGAACATATTGCCCACTGATGAGTTCGACGTGCCGATGGAGCCCGAACGCTGGCCGGTGTAGTTGACGACGGCAGGATTGAGCGTGATGAGCTGATCGTAGCTCCGGCCGTTGAGCGGAAGCTGTTTGATCTGGCGTTCGTCAACGAGTCCCGAGGTCTGTTGCGTCGAGAGATTCACGATAGCAGGCGTGTCCTCGACGGTGACCTGCTGCTGGACAGAGTCCACTGTGAGCTCAAGGTCGATCTGCTTGCTCTGGCCGATCGTGAGCGGGATGCCGGTGCGGCGCTGCGCGGTGAAGCCCGGGTGCTCGGCCGTGATGGTGTAGGTGCCGACAGGGATGGAGGGCGCTGAGAAGCGGCCGTCGGGGCCGGTCGTGAGGCGGCGCTCGTTGCCTGTCTCATCGTTGTGAACAAGGATGGAGGCGTCAGAGAGAGCAGCTCCGGTGGGGTCAGTGACCAGGCCGGACAGCGTTCCGCCGACGACCTGCGCATGCAGGTGACGCGCGGTGAGCGCGAAGAAGGCGAGGAGTGCGGCGACGAGAAGGATCTCGGCGGGAGAGAGTGAGAGTTTGCGTGTGCGGCCTTGCATGAGGGGCTCCGGAGTGTTGTAGCGCTCACCTTGCGTGGGATGGGTGAGCTGCTCTGCCTGTCGGTGAGGACGAAGGGGCTGGGTTCTCGCGCTACGGGCGACAACAACAGCGGACCGGAGTGAAGAAGGGAAGAGTCATCGCGCGACTCCGTGGCTATAGCTCCAATAGACAAGGCCCAGCGTGACGAGGGCGATGAAGATCTCACCGAGGATGCCGACGATTAGCGGACGCCAGCCCTGGCCGGTGAGGTCGCGTAGGCTCGTGCGCAGGCCGACGCCCGCGAAGGCAGGCAGGAAGGCCCAGCGCGAGAGGTTCGCCAGGCTGGTAAGCTGCGTGTGATTGAAGAAGCCCGAGGTCGCCAGGACCGAGAGCGCAATGAAGCCCAGGATGAACTTCGGAAACTTGCGCCAGAGGAAGAGTCCTTTGTGTTCGACGTCAGGAGCGAGCCCGCGCGACGACCAGTAAACCGCGTAAGCGAGAACGACGAAGCCGATGAAGCCGGAGCGCGCCGTCTTGGCGAGAACGGTCCAGCGCCCGGCTTCTTCGCCGTAGAGCGCGCCGGTGACGAGCGACTCGGCCGTATTATCGACCGCAAGTCCCGCCCACATGCCGTAGCCCTGCTGACTCATGTGCAGAGCGTGTCCGATGGCAGGGAAGGTGAAGAGCGCAATGGCGCCGAGAGTGAGGATCGCGGCGATCGCCGTGGAGGTGTCCTCTTCCTCGGGCTCGATGGCTCCCTGGGCTGCCATAATGGCCGTGACGCCGCAGATGCTGGAGCCGATCGCAAGAAGGCTGGTGAGCTTTGGCGGCAGGCGGAAGACGCGGCCGAGAAGATGCATCACCGAGAGCGAAAGAATCAGCTCAACGGCAACCAGCGCTAGCGACAGTCCTCCGATATGAAGGACGTCCTGCAGGACGAAACGGGCGCCCACCAGCACAATGCCGAGCTTAAGCCACAGCTCGTAGGTCGCGACGCCGGCGCGGAAGATTGGCGCAACACCGAAGACGTTGCCAATCACAAGCCCGAGAACGATGGCCCACAGGACGTACTCGAGGTGAGGAAAGGGAATCGCCGGATGGGCCGCACGAAGCTGCGTGGAGGCCTGTTCCAGCAGCTTACCCAGAAGACCGATTCCGAAGAGCAGGCCAACGCCCGGCAACACGCGCAGGAATCGTGTTGCGAGCGAGGGTGATTCGATGGCGGCCGGACTCGGAATCGTGTGGGCGGACATGGAAAGAAGCGCGGTTAGAAGGAGACCGGCGGAAGGATGTTAAAGCGGATGAGCGCTGCCAGCGTGAGCGCAATGGCGACGGCGATAAAGTCGACGTTGATGCGAGTCTGGGTCGAGTGAGGTGCGGCCATGCTTGCCTCGATTTCTTGAAGATCAACTTGAAGGTGAGGGATAACGCGGGCAACAGAAAACCCACGTAGGCGACTGGCGCTGTTACGTGGGTCCTGAGATCCTCTAAGACTGATCGTTCAGCTTAGGTGAGGGAGAGTCCGACGCAGCAGCAACACGTGCCCATACAACAAAGGCAACAGGTGCTGCTGGCGATGTGCTTCGATCCCATGGAAAAAGGGTAATGGGTTCGGGGCGGATGAGTCAAGCGAAGAGGTTTGGGGCTTAAAGAGGAAACCCACGCAGCGCGGTGGGGGCTGTTGCGTGGGTATTCCGGTAAAGCAACGAAGTGGGTGGACTTCGTTATGACCGACTCAACCCGAAGGGAGTCCTGTCACTTCGGTTAAGATAACGAGAATCGCGGGCGGAGTCAAGGGGCTTGCCAATCGACATGAGGTTCGTCCCGGTTCGGGAAAGCCTGTCTGGAGCGCAGTAACACTAAATCAATTTAAATCAGCAAGTTGACCGGTTCTCCGGTCTGCCGCAATAGCCATAGTTCTGTTCCGGCGGAGCAGGAGAAATCCAGATAAAACAGCGATTTGTCACAGCCGGCAGATCAGCAGCTCGCGCTCGTAGATCATCTCCGGCGGAAGATGGTCATGCAGTGCCAGAAAGAGCTCCTCGTGGTCCATCACCTCACGCCGCCAGGCCGCCCGATCGACGCTCTGAAGCTGGTCAAAGAGCTCCCGCAGTTTCTCCCGCGGAATCTTCAAGCCCTCCCAGTTAATGTCTTCAAAGTGAGGCGTCCAGCCGACCGGCGTCTCCTTACCCTGAGCGCGGCCCCGTACACGGTCGACGATCCACTTCAGCACTCGCATGTTCTCCGAGTATCCGGGCCAAAGAAACTTTCCATCCTCGCCCTTGCGGAACCAGTTGACGTGGAAGATGCGCGGCGTGGACGACAGCGTTCGCTGCATCTTGATCCAGTGCCGGAAGTAGTCGCCCATGTGATAGCCGCAGAAGGGAAGCATCGCCATGGGATCGCGCCGCACCTTGCCGAGCGCCCCACCGGCCGCGGCCGTCGTCTCCGAACCCATCGTGGCTCCGGTGTAGACGCCGCCTGACCAGTTGAAGGACTGGTAGACGAGTGGCATCGTCGTCGAGCGGCGGCCTCCGAAGATGATCGCCGAGATGGGCACGCCCCCGGGAGCCTCCCAATCCGGATCGATCGTCGGGCACTGGCTGGCCGGCGCCGTGAAGCGGCCGTTCGGGTGCGCCGCGGGCTGACCGGTCTGCTTGCCGATCTCGGGCGTCCAGAGATTGCCGCGCCAGTCAAGGCACTCGGCCGGCGGCGTGTCGGTCATTCCCTCCCACCACACTCCACCGTCGGGTGTAAGCGCGACGTTGGTAAAGATGGTGTTCTTCGCCAGCGTCGCCATCGCATTGGGATTGGTCTTCGCCGACGTTCCCGGTGCCACGCCGAAGAAGCCTGCCTCAGGATTGATGGCGCGCAGCTGTCCCGTCGCATCGGGCTTGATCCAGGCGATGTCGTCGCCCACCGTCCACACCTTCCATCCGTCAAATCCGGCCGGAGGAATCATCATGGCGAAGTTCGTCTTGCCGCAGGCCGAGGGGAACGCGGCGGCGACGTACGTCTTCTCCTTGGTGGGAGATTCCACGCCGAGGATAAGCATATGCTCGGCCATCCAGCCCTCATCGCGCGCGATGTTGGAGGCGATGCGCAGCGCGAAGCACTTCTTCCCCAGCAGCGCGTTGCCGCCGTAGCCGGAGCCGTACGACCAGATCTCGCGCGTCTCCGGGAAGTGGACGATGTACTTCTCGTCGTTGCAGGGCCAAGGGACGTCCTGCTCTCCAGGCCCGAGCGGCGCGCCTACGGAGTGCATGCAGGGAACGACGCGCTTGATATCTTTGTCGATCTCGGCGAACACCGGAAGGCCAATCCGCGCCATGATTCTCATATTAACGACGACGTACGGCGAGTCCGTAAGCTGGACGCCGATCTGCGACATCGGCGAGCCGACCGGGCCCATCGAGAAGGGAAGCACGTACATCGTGCGCCCGCGCATCGAGCCGCGGAACAACTGCTTCAGCTTGCGCCGCATCACGAAGGGGTCTTCCCAGTTGTTTGTCGGGCCAGCGTTGTCCTTCGAGAGCGAGCAGATGAAGGTGCGGTCCTCCACCCGGGCGACGTCGTTCGGAGTGGAACGCGCGTAGAAGCAGCCCGGCCACAGCTTCTGGTTCAGCGTGGTAAAGGTTCCGGAATCAATCAGCTGCTGGCAGAGGGCGTCGTATTCCGTCTTGGAGCCGTCTACCCAGTGGATCGAGTCGGGCTGGGTCAGGTCGGCCATCTTTTCTACCCAGCGGATGAGATGCTTGTTTGTTGTGGGGGGCGATGCGGGGAGGACCGCTGTTGCGCTCTTCTCAATCTTCATAGTCTGGGTGTTTCCCTGCTTCCTAGATTAAGTCTTCGCCTCTCATGACGGCCTGTCAACTTTGGGTGGGCGATCATCGGCGCATGTCGTCGGCAGCCTGGTCAGAGTCAGGTCGCCCCGATATCGTCGGTTAGCCGGGAGCAACAGCCTCGGGTTCGCCCGATGTTCAGCTACCGCAAGCGGCTGGCCATTGGATCTAGATCTTTATTTGTGTCCCGTTGCGCGGTACGTGTCTTCCATATCTCCAGCAGAGTGGACGCTGCGGCGAAGGCGAGCGGGCCAAGAATAATTCCGGTAATTCCAAACAGCGCGATGCCTCCGAGGATGGAGAGCAGGACTGCTACGGTGTGTTGGCGAAGATGCGGACCGACCATCACCGGATAGAGAAAGTTATCGATGGTGCTGACGACGCCTCCGCCCCATGCGGCGAGAAGTGCGGCCTTGCTCCAGTGTCCGCTGAAGCCGAGGAAGAGGGCGATCGGTATCCAGACAAGAAAGGCTCCAAAGGCCGGAACCATTGCCATGATTGCTGTCAGGATTCCCCAAAGAAAGGCGTTCGGAACGTCAAGTACCCCGTACGCCAGGCCTCCCAGCGTTCCTTGTATCGCGGCGATGGCCAGGCGGCCGAGGGCCGTGGCGTAGATTGTGCCGCGAAGTCGATCCATCAGCACGCTGGCTTCGTCGTCGTCCAAAGGCAGCAGCGAACGAGCGAAGGCTCCGGCGAGTGCGCGGTCGCGGTAAAGGAAGAACAGGATAAAGAGCAGGATGACGATCTGAGTGATCGCACCGATGGAGCTGCCGATAATGCCTGCGACCTTAGCGCCGAAGAATGCAGCAACGGATTTCGTCGTATTTGGCAGATCGATGCTGTTGCTGATCGCCAGAATTCGCGACGCCAGCGCTGGATGCCGGCTGAAGTAGTCGGCGATCTTCTGGTGCGTGGTCTCGCTGCGAAGAGCCGTGACCACGTTGGCGACCTGCTGGCCGACGCTCTGCGCGAGGAAGAACGTCGGCACGATGATGCTAATGACGATCAGGAGGAGCGCAACGGTGGCGCAGAGATTCGGACGGCCGATCTTTCCAGCCAGCCATTGATAAGGACGCTCGGTGACGACCGCGATAACGATCGCTCCTACGATGGCTACGAGGAACGGCTTGAGAAGAAATGCGGTGACGACGAGAACGCCGAGCGTCATGAGGAAGAGAGCGATCTGTCTCCACGGCGTCGCTTCACTGTCTGGCTGCATGAGACCTCGTCAGGATCGATTTCCGATAAAGGCTACTCCATTATGGTGCGCCAGTGGGGGGAGGGAACGGACTTCTCCTGGCAGGGGGCGGCCGAGCCCCTGGAGGGGTGCCGTGGGTTGTGGTTATCCTCAGTGTTCGCACTGTGCAGCGGATACCATCCCCCGCACTCAAGTGTGCAAAGTCTTCGATCGAGAGACTTTAGGTTGGTACTTCGGTATTCGGCTGCTGATGCAGAAAGCCCGGCCATATATGGCCGGGCTTTTTCTTTGCTTCTTTAAGTTAAGTGTAGCAGGGGGTGTCAAGAGTCCTTGGTGTGGATATCGCTGGAAATGGCCGGTTGGCGCGGGGTTTTGGAGCACGCCCCAGATCTCAGAATCGAGATGTGGGGCGCTGGCACCGGAAGTCATGGCAGCACGGCCAAAATGCGGGGGTTCTTCGCTTCGCTCAGAATGACACTCTATTTTGAGCACGAGCGCTACGGGGCGGTGACTACTCCTACGGCTGAGTCGGCGCAGCCGTAGTAGAGGAACCAGCGGTTGCGGAAGCGGACGAGGCCTTCGGCGAAGGTGGTTCCGGCGACGTACTGGCCGGTTTTTTCGTAGGGGCGCTCGGGTTTGAGGGCGGGGGCTTCGGCGCGGGCGATGAGGTGAGCGGGGTCGTGGGCGTCGAAGATGGCCTCGCCCGCGGCGTAGGCGTTGGCTCCGAGAGCGGGGTCGCCGTGGTCGGGGTCGTTTTTGCCGTTGTAGAGGACCACGATTCCTGCGTCAGTGAGGACGGGCGGCGGGCCGACCTCGGGGAAGCCGCTGTCGAAGTGGCCGGGGCGTTTGGTGAGGACCTCGATGGGGTTTCCTGCGGCGTCCTCGACGGCGGTCCAGTGGATGAGATCGGGCGAGGTGGCGAGGCGAACGATGATCTCGCCCCAGTACATCCAGTATTTGCCGTTGATCTTTGCGGCGACGAGGCGGTCACCTTTGAGCTGGGTGACGATGCCTCCAGATTTGTATTTGAGCGAGTCGTACTTGCCGTTGGCGGAACCAGGAAGATGGGGCCGTGCTTGGTCCAGTGCTCGAGGTCGGGGGAGGTGGCGAGGCCGATGGAGTAGGTCTGGCGGTTCCACTGGGTGTAGGTGAGGACGTATCTCTGGTCGGCGGGGGAGTCGTCGGATTCGACGATGCGGGGATCTTCGACGCCGCCGGGCAACTCGCGGGATTTTTGCGCGTCTTCAGCTGGGTAAAAGACGGGCTGGGGCTGGCGGGTGAAGTGGATGCCGTCGGTCGAGGAGGCGAGGCCGAGGCGCGAGGTGTGGTTGCCGATCTCCATCTTGCCGGTGTCGTCTTCGGCGCGATAGAGGACGATGATCCTGCCGTCGCGGACGATGGCGGCGGGGTTGAAGGTGTGAAGCGACTCCCAGTGGATGGGTGTTTTGGCGATGGGATCGTTGAAGAGAGAGGCTTTGTTGGGGGTGATGACGGGGGTGTCGAGGGGGCGGGTGAAGGGGCCGATCTGCCAGGCGTCGTTTGTGGGTTTCGCTGCGGCCAGGAGGGTGAGGGCGAGGGTGGTGGTGATAGCGAGGTAGGAGTTGGGGATTCGCATCAGGAGGTAAGTATGCCTCAGGCATGGTTTCGGATGCTAAGGAGTGTGGTCGTCCTTCGGACGATGTCCCACATCTCAGAATCGAGAAGTGGGGCACCCGCATTATGGTTGACCAAGTTGACCAACGGAGGCGATACTGAGCAGGGGAGCGGTCATGGCGACTTACAACATCTACGAGGCGAAGACGAACTTCTCCCGGCTGGTGGAGGAGGCTACGCATGGCGAAGAGGTTGTTATCGCCAAGGCGGGGGAGCCGGTCCTGCAACTTGTGCCGATTAAGAAGAAGAAGGCGGGCGCGAGGCGGAAGTTTGGGCAAAACGTACTGGGCATTACTTACATTGCGCCTGACTTCTATGACGATCTGCCGCTGGACATGTTCGAGGTGATGCGCGACGACAGTCCCGAGAGCAAAGGCAAGGGTAAGGGTGAATGAGCGATACAGGGAGCTCTTATCTGCTCGATACGAATATGGCGATCTGGCTGGACAGGGATATAAAGCGAGTGTCGCTTGCTGTACTCAAAGTTCTGCAGGAGAGTGACTCTAGACTCTATGTGAGCGCAGTCTCGTTCTGGGAGTTGTCGATCAAACAGGGTCTGGGAAAGATCGATGGCGACATTCGTCTGGAACGGTCCTTGGAGACGTACGGGATGCAGGAGCTGGGCATCAGTTCGAAGTACACCGATACCGTGAGAGGTCTGCCGATGCTGCATGGCGATCCGTTCGATCGGATGCTGGTGGCTCAGGCGATGGTGGAGGGGATGGTGCTGGTGACGGGCGATCGTCGGCTGGCCGGGTATCCGGTGGCGGTGTTGCAGGTTTAGGGGGCGTGCTTCGGGCGATGGCCCACATCTGAAGATGTGGGCACCGGCTAGATACGCATGGTTCATTTGTCATCGGGGAAATTCGTCTTCGGGGAAGGGGTCCGCTGTTGGCAGCAATTCTCTCCCGTCTTTGCACCCTTTGTATTTCCAGAAACAACTGTAGTTGAAGGCGGTATAACGCCGCCTATCCTCAGCCGACGTTCTTGGCGTCATGTGTACCCCAAATTGGTAGAGGCATTCTCCCGGTAACCATTCTTCTCGAAATAACTAATCCCCCAGCCTTTCTGGGTCGGTGGTTCTATGTAGTCTCGACGCGGTCGATACCACCGCTCTTTCTCTCCGATCGATACCATGGACGGAGTGAATGTATAAGGATCTATTCCAATAGCGTACCAAGCGCCTTTACCCACGACTATGGAATTCTCCACGTGAAAAGTCGATAGAGAAGGTTACACCGGAACCTCGCCACCATTGAGGCAGTTGTACATTGTTAACATCCGCGCTCCAGTAGCAATACGATCGGTCACAAGGACTGAGATTGCTTGGCTTAGCACCGAGCTTCTTGGCTAGCCGCTGTGCGTCCTCAAAGGTGGAGTTACTTAGTTGAAGAGATCCAAGCTCGTAAAAGAGATAACGAGCACGGATCGATGGACCGAGCAGATAGGCTCCGCATAGCAAGATCATCAGAGCGAGCAGGGCGATAAGGATGGAAGGACGGCGCAGGGATCCCATCTGGTTATATGGAATTTATCTGTTGAATCAGGGCGGTGTGAAGAGATTTGATTGCGATCGTCCTTCGGACGATGTCCCACATCTCAGAATCGAGATGTGGGGCACCCGTATTCGTGGACGTTACAGTTCCATTGCGAATTGCATCGATGGATCGAATGCGCTGGGCTTGGGTTCGGTGGCGAGGTCGAGGACGAGGCGTTCGAGGACGAGGAGTTTGTTGGCGGGGGAGCTGCGGAGTTCTAGGTCGGCTTGGGCTACGAGGCGGAGGGCTCGGGTGAGTTCGCGGCGGGATTTGTAGCGGCGGGCCAGTTCGATTTGGCTGCACCGAGGAGGGCAATCGCCAAGAATGCTAAGGTGATTTTTTTGTCTGGCCAGGGGTTGGAACTTCGGTGCAGAGTAGGTTGAAGACGATCCGACCCTGTGCGGCTGATGCATCCTAATCCCCCAACTAAAGGAAAGTGTACTCAGGCCCTCAAGGAGAAGCCCGGCATGATGCCGGGCTTCTCGTTCTTACCTGAGAGATTGTAACAAGGGCCCTCAAGCGTGCTGGATCTGTGGAGGTACCGCTATGGTGTGACCTTGACGATACGTGTCCCCCAGTTCCCCAAGGCGGCGCGGGTGTTGCCACAGGTTCCCAATGGTGAGGAGGAGATGTATTGCGACAGGGTGCAGGTCTGTCCGATGTACTCCTGCCCAAACCAGATCGAGTTGCCGTCGACCGCGGCGGCTCCATAGTCTCCCCAGCGGGTGCCGAAGCCCTCTACCCGATAGCCTGTGAAGCCATCCTGCGCGCCAACGCCGGCGGCCGCGATTTGAATATCGCCTGCGCCTGCGAGGGCGTCCAGACTGGCAAACCCAACGCTGGGATAGTTCGCAGGTCCGGTCGCAGTAAAGGAGAGAACGCCTCTTCCGCTCTGCGTTACGGCGACGGTCCCGTAGGTTACGTCCAGATTCGGGTCTGCAAGGTAGCCCTGGTTGTCGACGGTCGCTACTGGAGTTCCTCCGTCCGCTTTTGGATGGAGTACGAAGTAGGCTAGTCCTGAGCTTCCGTAGGTCACTCCGTCGAAGGTGATGCCGGTTCCAAGCGCGCTCCAGAGTCTTCCGTTGGCGTAGTAGACCTGCCCCATGCGTGAATCGTTCGCAGCGAGTGGGCTAATCACCTCTGTGAAAGGATCCGCAACTCCGATCAGGAGGTTCGAGCAGGCTGGGAGATTGAAGCATTGCCCCAGAGGAAAGTCGATGTTACCTCCTCCGGGAGCCATACCGACGCCATTGGTTCCTACTCCCGGCTGACGAGCAAAATCGGGAATGGCATAGGCCTGGGTATTGACGATGGAGCTGGTGAGAGTGGGCGCACCTCCGCGGGAGAGAGCCTTGGTATTGGTCAGGGACCACAACTGCAGCCGGTTATCTACGCCGCTGTCCTGAAAGACAGCGAGGGAGCTGAGGAAGTATTCGGTTCCACCGAACTCAGACGGCGATGGGCCGGCGGAGATCGCTGGCCATACCGTGAAGCCCGGCAGACCGGATGCGGTGTTGGTTGATGGATCTCCCGTGTTGTATTGGACGACGGTGATGCTGGCACCATTGGAAGCAATGGCCTGCTTGGAGATGGCGTAGATCTGGGCTCCGATAAAGCCGCCCGCGAACAAGGGGAATTCGTTGGTGGTAAGGTATATCCCGTTTCCGTCAGCGCCGATATGGGGGTAGTCTCCCAGGCATGCGCCTCCGGGACAGTGATGGTTGGGCGTACCGTCGGTTCCGTCATCCTGCGCGGGGATGCGGTAGATGGTCCAGGTGCCGAGCGGATCGGCGCTCTGGCTCACGGCCAAATCAAGATGATTCTTGCCGGAGAGTGCAGATGTCGTTCCCGTTCTGTCGAGGGTGAGAGCAAGGTGGAACCAGCGTTGCGTGTCCTGATCGAAGTAGCAGCTTGGGTCGGTAATTTGGGGACCGAAAGCGCCGGTTGTGCGATCGATGGCATGAGGATAGCCGTAGAACTGATTCAGAGAGACGACTCCCCTGACGATATTGCCCGATGAGTCGAAGACACGAAGAACATCGTTGGTCGATTCGAGAACAAAGCCGTTTCCGGCGCACAGGCCCTGATCCGGAGGCTCGACGGAGAACTGATTTCCGCCGTCGGCGAAACGTTGCTGGAAGAAGCTGAGCCCGTCGACGCTGAGATTCACTACTGGATTCGACTTCGAATGAGATTTGCCGGACATGTTTACGCCCGGTCCCTTGGGGTGATTGTCGATTCGGCGGTTTATGTGGACAGCGCCCGTTGCGTCGTTGCCGTTATCATGCTCGACGGCGGATAGAGCAGAGTCAAGCTCCGGGCCGGAGCCGATGTCCACGCCAAGGGAAGATTCGCTGAACGACCCAGTCCCGCTGGAGGAAATCTGACGTGTTTGTGCGGCTGCTGTTGCTGCCGTGAAGGCAACGATGCAGGCAAATGTAAGGAACCCAATTGGTTCCATTCGCATAAAGAGCTTCATTTTTTAGCCTCGTTGAACGTTGTGACAAAGTCTTCAGGTCGATTGTTGCTGGATGGTGGAGAAGAGGGCGCGAACCAACCAGCCACAGATTGGTGCACAAGGCGCAAGTAATTTAGGGGTAGTCCCGCTGATGGTCGTGGCGTGATTCCGGCCGCCAGCCGGCACTCATCAACTCTGAGTCCGTCGAAGACATAGGTGTCCTCCAGACTGGTTCCTAACGAGGGTTCGATTGCTGTCGTCGAAAACGCCTACTTATACCCCGATTCGCGACGGTAATGCAATGCGCAAATGTTTGCGGGGGTTCAGTTAGGCGGCAGCAGCAACAGCGGCAGTAGTGACTAGAGCTCCATCGCGAACTGCAACGCTGGATCGAATGCGGTGGGCTTCGGTTCGGTGGCGAGGTCGAGGACGAGTCGTTCGAGGACGAGGAGTTTGTTGGCGGGGGAGCTGCGGAGTTCGAGGTCGGCTCGGGCTACTAGGCGGAGGGCTCGGGTGAGCTCGCGGCGGGATTTGTAGCGGCGTGCCTGGCGGATGAGGTCGTCGGCGGCGAAGGGGGGCATGCGGAAGCCCTGCCAGAGGACCTGCCAGATGGCGCGTGAGTCGCGGACGTTCTTCTCGAGGATGATGAGCATCTGGCGGAAGGTGCGGGCGAGCATGTAGAGGTGGCCGATGGCGGCGTCCTCGCCACCGTCGGAGGCGTTGAGGAGGCCGTGGAGGAGGGCGAGGGCGCGGGGGCGGTCCTTGGAACTGATGGCGTCGGTGAGCTCGTAGAGGGAGCGCTGCTTGGCCGCGAGGACCATGGTCTCGACGTCGCCGAGGGTGACTCGGTTGCGGGCGAGGGACTCTACCGGGGGATGCTGTGGCGCTTCGGACGAAATGCGGGGGTTCTTCCCCTTCGGCTCGCTTTGCTCGCTCAGGGTCAGAATGACGGAATTTGGGACAGCGGGGGCGGAGACGTAGAGGAGGAGCTTTTCGAATTCGGAGGCGATGAGCATCATGTCGGCTCCGAGGGAGTCGACGAGCTCGCGGGCGGCGTCGGGGTCGAAGCGGACGTTGCGGGACTCGGCGGTGGAGGTGACCCAGCGGATGGCGTCGTTTTCGTCGACGCGGGCTAGCTCGACGATGCCGCACGAGTCGCCGAGGGTCTCGCGGATGCGCTCGAAGCGCTCCTTGTCCTGGTAGTCCATCTTGCGGATGTCGGTGGGGATGCGGAGGTGGTCGGCGACGAAGAGGATGAGCGCCTGGGGGTTGGGCGAGCGGAAGTAGGCGTCGATGGCGGCGAACTCTTCTTTTTTGGAGCCGCGGCCGTAGAGGGTCTTGAGGTTGCGGAGGAAGAGGACCTGGAAGGGCGCCATGAGGGATGGGGTCTGGGCGCGGTCGAGGGCCTCGAAGATGGAGGTCTCGGAGAGGTCGAGGTCGTGGAGGGCGAAGTCGCGGGAGCCCTCGGGGATGAGAGTGGAGAGGACGGCCTTACGGCAGCGGTCGTAGAGGAAGATCTCGTCGCCGAGGAGGACGTAGCCGGGGCGGAGGGAAGACGGCGAGGCGATGTCGGCGATGAAGCGGTCGGTCGGGGCGAAGCTTCGCAGGGACGTGGCCATTAGAACGACTCCAGCATATCGCTGACGATGGTCTGGGCGAAGTCTCGTGACATGCGCGAGATGGCGGGGGAACCTTCCTGGATAAATAGGCTGAGGTCCTGGGTGGACTGGTATTGCTCACGGAAGGTGATGGCGTCGTTGCGGTAGAGGACGGTGCCGTCGTGGGCGATGAGGACGACACGGGCGGTGACGGCGACGAGGTAGCTGGAGGTCTGGCTTGTGGTGGCGTCGTAGGTGAGCGGCGTGATGGTCTGGGTGAGGATGGTGCCGCGGAGGGTGGCGTCGGCGTCGGCGGAGTCGGAGTTGAGGACGCGATAGCTGGTGCGGGTGTTGAGCTCGCGGACGACGGCCTGGGTGAAGGCCATCTCGGTGCGGTAGGCCTGGACGCGGGTGGCGAAGATGGGAACGGAGAGGGTGCGGACGTTCGCAGGGATGTGTGTGGCCGAGCCGGCGGTGTGGTAGCCGCAGCCGGTGAGCAGGGTGGAGAGGACGACTAGGGTTGCGGCGCGGAGCTTCATGCGGTTGGTTCTATTGTCGCATTGGGCGCGGTTGTGGACGGCTGTGGGAGAGAAGCGGGTTTTCTCCGCTGCGCGGCTGCGGTCGAAATGACACGGATGTGAAGTGAGGGGAAAAAAGAAGAGGCAGCCACGGGGGCTGCCTCTTCTTCGATGCTGGGTTAGACGTCGTTATGCGGGGGAAGGCTGGCCCTCGTTGAAGCCGGGCTTGCGGGCTCCTTCGGGCTTGAGGACCTTCTGGGCTTCGCCTCCCGGGCCTGAATCAACGCCGGAGAGAGCCGACTTGGTGGCCGGGAGCTCCTTACCTTCGATGATCAGCTTGATCTCCGCGGCGTCCAGGGTCTCACGCTCCAGCAGTGCCGCAGCCATGCGATGCATGATGTCCTGGTTCGTGTTGAGGAGATTGTAAGCCGACTGGTAGGCCGCATCGACGAAGCGGCGGACCTCGATGTCGATCTGCTTGGCGGTCTCCTCGGAAAAGTCGCGGTGCTGTGCGATCTCGCGTCCGAGGAAGATCTGCTCTTCCTTCTTGCCGTAGGTCATCGGACCGAGTCCGCTCATGCCGAACTCGCAGACCATCTTGCGGGCGAGCTCGGTGATGCGCTCGATGTCGTTGCCGGCGCCTGTGGTCATCTTGCCGAGGAAGATCTCTTCGGCGCAGCGGCCGCCCATGAGGGTGGCGAGGCGCGTCTCGAGGTACTCCTTGGTGACGGTGTGCTGGTCTTCCTCGGGGAGGTAGACGGTGACACCGAGAGCCATTCCGCGGGGGATGATGGTGACCTTGTGGAGCGGGTCGGAGTGCTCGCGTAGCGCGGAGACAAGGGTGTGGCCGGCCTCGTGATAGGCGGTGACCTTCTTCTCTTCGTCGGTGAGGAGCATCGACTTGCGCTCGGCTCCCATCATCACCTTGTCCTTGGCTACTTCGAAGTCGTACATGTGGACCGACTTGCGGTTGTAGCGGGCGGCGGTGAGGGCGGCCTCGTTGACCATGTTTGCCAAGTCGGCTCCGGAGAAGCCCGGGGTTCCACGAGCGAGGACGTTGAGGTCAACGTCTTCGGCCATGGGGACCTTCTTGGAGTGAACCTTGAGGACCTCTTCGCGGCCACGGATGTCGGGACGATCGACGACGACGCGACGGTCGAAGCGGCCGGGGCGGAGAAGCGCGGGATCAAGTACGTCGGGCCGGTTGGTGGCCGCGACGAGGATGACTCCGTCGTTGGACTCGAAGCCGTCCATCTCGACGAGAAGCTGGTTTAGGGTCTGCTCGCGCTCGTCGTGTCCGCCGCCGAGGCCAGCGCCACGGTGACGGCCGACGGCGTCGATCTCGTCGATGAAGATGATGCAGGGGGCGTTCTTCTTGCCCTGCTCGAAGAGGTCGCGGACGCGCGATGCGCCGACGCCGACGAACATCTCGACGAAGTCGGAGCCGGAGATGGAGAAGAAGGGCACATTCGCTTCGCCGGCGACTGCGCGGGCCAGAAGGGTTTTGCCGGTTCCGGGAGGTCCGACGAGCAGGACGCCCTTGGGGATGCGTCCGCCGAGGCGCTGGAACTTCTGGGCCTCGCGGAGGAACTCGATGATCTCCTTGAGCTCTTCCTTGGCCTCGTCAACGCCGGCGACATCCTTGAAGGTGATTTTCTTCTGCTGCATGGAGAGCAGGCGGGCGCGCGATTTGCCGAAGCTCATCGCCTTGTTTCCGCCGGACTGCATCTGGCGCAGGAGGAAGAACCAGAGGCCCAGCAGGAGGGCGAACGGCGCAAGCTGGATAAGGAAGCCGAGCCAGGCGTTGGAGTTCTGGTCCTTGATGCTGATGTTGACGCCGTGGTCGCGGAGCGTCTTGTACATATCCGGGTAGTTGGCCGGGATCGTCGTGTGGAACTGAGTCTTGTCGTCGCGATACTTGCCGGTGACTTCAGAGCCGTTGACGGTGACTTCGGCGATCTTGCCTGCGTCGGCGTCGTTCAGCAGCTGGCTGAGAGAGATGTTCTTTTCCTGACCGGCTCCGGTTCCCTTGACGACGAACTGCCACAGGAAGACCAGACACGTAATCATGAAGACCCAGATCAGAATTTGTTTGACGGTCGAGTTCAATGCGTGTTCCTCATTTTCCGGCCTGCATTGCCTTGTGCTGCGCGGTTGGCTATGTCAGCCCCGGGCCACTCTCGCGGCCGAAGCCTTGAGAAGAGCCTACATCGTTAGACGATATCGATAAAGGAATGTTCCCTGGCAGTCGCCAGGAAATACCCGGCACCACAGTAACGGTCCTATCCCCGTCAACTAATTAAGATTCTACTCTCTGGTTGAAAGATTCAGGGGCCGGAAGAACGAAGTCGATGCAACTAAGGGGTGAGGGGTCCTGGGGCGGGCTTGGGTGTTAGAGAAGCAGGTTTCTCCACTCCGCCCCATTCGACTCGGCTCGGCTGCTCAGGGGCTCGGGTCGAAATGGCAGACATTTTCAGGCTCAGGAGAGATCGAGGAAGAGGCGGATCTCGCGGGCGGAGCGTTCGGCTCTGAGGCCCTGGGCGAGATGGACGGAGGCTCCGGTGCGGGCGGCGACCGTGGGCACGGTTGCGAAACCGCCGAGGGCGAGCAGACGGGTGGTGTCGTCGAAGCTGAGGCGTGATCCGAGCTGGCGGGCGGCGGCACGGAGGATGCGGCGGCGGAGGGCGGGGTCGAGCGTGCGGAGGCGTTCGAGCTCGATGGAGATGGAGGAGGAGCCGGATGTCGTTGAGACGGCACGGCCGCCGCCGCGGACGGGCTTGCCGGGGAGGAGCAACTGGGGGAGGAGACGGGCTAGTTCGGCCTGCCATCTGGACTCCTCTTCGCGGGCGAGTTCGGCGAGGTTGGCGAGGGTCTGGTCGATGGAGGGGTTGAAGGTGCGGAGCTGGGGGAGGAGCTCGTGGCGGATGCGGTTGCGGGTGTAGGCGGTGTCGGTGTTGGTGGAGTCGATGCGCCAGGCCTGGTTGCGGGTGCGGAGGAAGGATTCGACCTCCGAGCGGCGGGTGGCGAGGAGCGGACGGAGGATTCGGCCGGAGCGCTGCTGGGGGAGGTCGACCTGGACGACGGGATGGATGGCGGAGAGGCCTTCGGTCCAGGCTCCGCGGAGGAGCTTCATGAGGACGGTCTCGGCCTGATCGTCGAGGGTGTGGGCGGTGAGGACGGCGTCGGCGTGTCCGGAGGCGAGGAGGGTACGGAAGAAGGCGTAGCGCTCTTCGCGGGCGGCCTCCTCGATGGTCTCGCGATTCTGGGCAGCGCGGGCGGGGACGTCGGCGCGGTGGATGTGGAGGGGGATGTCGAGCTGGATTGCGAGGTCCTGGACGAAAGCGACGTCGGCGTCGGACTCGGCGGCCTCGCGGATGCCGTGGTGGACGTGGACGGCGGAGAGGCCGACGCCGAGCGAGTCGCGGGCCGCGGTGTTGGCTTCGAGCAGGGCGAGCAGGAGAGCGACGGAATCGGCCCCGCCGGAGACGGCCACGCAGAGGCGATCGCCGGGGCGGATGTTTTCGCGGTTGAAGGGAAGTGGTGAGAGAGCGGGCATGGAGCTTCCATCTTAGTTGCCCGCATGTTGTAGCGCTGTCGTAGTTGTTGAAGCTGCTGCCTTGATGACAATGCGGTGCGGTGAAGGATTTCGTTCGTCAATCTTGTATACTTCGCAGGTTATGCGAGTTTTTGTGATTCTTCCGGCAGCAGGGATGGGCACGCGTATGGCGGCCGGATCTCATGCCGCGGCTCCGAAGCAGTTTCTGTCGATTGGCGGGGTTCCGGTTCTGGTGCGCTCGGTGAAGGCGTTCCTGGATGTGCCGCGTGTGGATGCGGTTTGCGTGGCAGTGCGGAGTTCGGAGCGCGAGCGAGTTGAGGCGCAGTTTCAGGAGTTCCGGCTGGGGCCGCGCGTCCACATGGTGGAGGGCGGCGACAATCGGCAGGAGTCTGTGGGCAACGCGCTGGCGGCGCTGGAGTGCGACGACGACGATGTGGTTCTGGTGCACGACGCGGTTAGGCCACTGATCGACGCAGGGACGATCGAGAGGACGATTGACGCGGTGGCACGACACGGCGCGGCGATTGTGGGCCTGCCGGCGGTGGACACGATCAAGCAGGTAGAGCGGACCGCGGACGGCGCGATCATTACGGCGACGATTCCGCGGGAGCTGATTGTGTTGGCGCAGACGCCGCAGGGCGCGCGCGTGGGACTGCTGCGGCGAGTGTTTGCCGAGGCGGCGGCGGATGGCTTTACGGGGACCGATGAGGCGAGCCTGTTGGAGCGCGCCGGGGTAGAAGTGGCCGTGGTGGCGGGCTCGGCGCGGAACTTCAAGATCACGCAGCCGGGAGATATCGAGCTGGCGGAGTTTTATCTGCACCAGGCAGCAGTGGCAGGTGCGCGATGAGCATGAGGATTGGGTACGGGTTCGACTCGCATGCGTTCAAGCCAGGCGTTCCGTTGATCATCGGTGGATTGCCGATTGAACATCCGGAGGGGCTGGCAGGGCACTCGGATGGCGATGTGCTGCTGCATGCGATTACGGATGCTCTGCTGGGCGCGGTTTCGGCGGGGGATATAGGCACGTTCTTTCCGCCGAACGATCCGCGGTGGAAGGGCGCTGCTTCGAAGGTGTTTCTGGAGACCGCACTCGAAGAGGTAGCGACGGCGGGATACAAGATCGTAAATGTGGACACGGTGCTGGTGCTGGCGAAGCCGAAGATCGTTCCGATTGCCGGCGAGTTGCGCGAACGCGTGGCCGAACTGCTGGGCGTGAAGCCGGGCGAGGTTGGAATCAAGGCCAAGACGCCGGAGGGGTTGAACCAGGATGGCGTGGCGGTGGCGCATGCGACGGTTCTGCTGGAGAGCGTGAAGCTAGTGGATGCTCCGGCGCGCATGGTGGCTGCAGCGGAGGTAGAGGACGAGATCGACAAGGTGGTGAAGGGGCTGGTGGGCGACGCTCACGATATCTCGGCGCTGGGACGGAAGCGGCCTCCGTTCGACACGGACGATATCACTTAGAAGGAAGCAGAGAGGAACGCGGAGGCTTTGGGTCTCTGCGCCGTTTCTGTTTTTAAGCCTCGGCTTTGACGACGGCCATGGCGAAGCCGTCGTAGCCCTTGGTACTGACGGTCTGGATGGCGGTGGCGTCGAGCTGCGGGTGGCTGCCGAGGCGCTCGAGGAAGGTGCGGGTTCCGATGACGCGGGCGTCGTCGCTGCGGTCGTTGATGATCTCGCCCTCGCGGATGACGTTGTCTGCGATGATGACGGTTCCGGGACGCGCGAGCTTGAGGGCCCAGTCGAGGTAGACGGGGTTGTTGGGCTTGTCGGCGTCGAGGAAGATGAAGTCGAAGGGCGCGGGCCTCTCGTCGTGGAGTTTGGCGAGGGAGTCGAGCGCGGGGCCGACGCGGATGTCGACGAGCGAGCTGAGGCCGGCGCGGTGGATGTTGGCCTGGGCGACTGCGGCGTGTTTGGGATCGAGTTCGAGGGTGACGAGCTGGCCGTCGGAGGGGAGCGCGCGGGCAAGCCAGATGGTGGAGTAGCCGCCGAGTGTGCCGACCTCGAGGATGCGGCGCGCGCCCTGGACGCGAGCGAGAAGGTGCAGCAGCTTGCCGTGGCTGGGCGCGACGTCGATGGCGGGAAGACCGGCGCAGGCGTTGGCTTCGAGGGCCTCCTCCATGCGGTGGTCGGAGGAGATGAGGTTGTCGGCGAGGTAGCGGTCGACAGCGATCCAGAGGTCTTGATCCATGCAGCCAAGATAGAGTCTTGCGGTGCGAGGGGCAAGCGGATGCTAGCGTGTTGAGATAGAGCTTTCTGCTTGAGGAGATGGGATGCGGACTGGGTTGGGTGTGTTGGCGGCGTTGGCTTGCTTGTGCGGAGCGGGACATGGGCAGACGGTGGCTTCGCCACATCTTATGGATGCACCGAAGGCGGCAGAGTGCAAGGTGACGGACGAGTGGGCGACCCCGGCGGAGAACGCGTGTTATGCGACGACTCCGGACTATGCGGAGACGATGAGCTATCTGAAGCGAGTCGAGTCGGCGGCACCAACGCAGGTGAAGATTGAGGCGTTTGGCAAGACGGGCGAGGGGCGCGATCTGGATATTGTGATTGTGTCGCGGGATGGAGTGTTCGATCCGGCGGCGCTTCACCGGGCGAAGCGGCCGGTGGTGCTGGTGCAGAACTCGATCCATGCTGGCGAGATGGACGGCAAGGACGCTTGTATAGCGTTGCTGCGCGACATGGTGGTGACGAAGTCGAAGGCTGCGTTGCTGGAGCGGGCGGTGTTTGTCTTCATCCCGATGTACAACGCCGATGGGCACGAGCGGCGCAGCAGGCACAACCGCATCAACCAGGATGGGCCGCTGGAGATGGGCTTTCGCGGGAACGGGACGAATCTGAATCTGAACCGCGACTACCTGAAGGCGGAGGCGCCGGAGACGCGCGCGTTCATGGCGATGTTTCATCGCTGGCTGCCGGACTTCTTTGTCGATGACCATGTGACTGATGGCGCGGACTATCAGTACGACGTGACGTTTACGATCGACGATGGTCCGAACCTGCCGAATGGCACGGCGAAGTGGATCGATGACGTCGTGACTCCGGGCCTGGAGAAGTATGTGGATGCGCACGGGCACCTGGCTTCGCCGACTTATATCAATCTGGTCAACGATAACGATCCGGCGCAGGGGCTGGCGTTCAACGACGATCTGCCGCGCTTCTCGACGGGCTACATGATTCTGGAGGGGCGTCCTTCGATGCTGGTGGAGCTGCACATGCTGAAGGATTACAAGACGCGCGTGACGGGGAACTACGAGATTCTTGCAGGACTGATGGAGCTGGTGAATCGCGATGCGGACAAGCTGATCGCGCTGAACGCGGCGGCTGACAAGGAGGCGGAGGCGATGGGCGCGCATCCGCTGAGCAACGTGAGGTATCCGCTGGCGCTCGGGTGGGGTGGTCAGACGACGCCATTCCTGTTTCGCGGCTACAAGTACACGCGCGAGTTGAGCGCGGTCTCGGGCGCGATGTGGGTGAGGTACAGGCATGAGCCGTGGAACGTCTCGTTGCCGATGCAGACGGGATTCAAGGTGACGGCGGAGACGACGCTTCCGGCGGCTTACATTATTCCGGCGCAGTGGACGAAGGTGATTGATGTGCTTGCGGCGCATCAGGTGGAGATGTCGCGGACGACCGCCGCTTGGTCGGGCGATGTCGAGACCTATCGCTGCGCCGGAATGGCGTGGCAGGAGCCGCCGTTCGAGGGAAGGCATCCGACGTTCAACGGTGAGGCGATGCACGATCCGGGGAGGTTTGGCAGCTGCGCACTGGTGCGGGAGCGGACGAGCTTTCCGGCTGGATCGGCTGTGGTGCGGCTGAATCAGCGGCTGTCGAAGGTGGCTGTCGAGTGGCTGGAGCCTGCGGGTCCGGATTCGGCGATGCAATGGGGCTTCTTCGATACGATCTTCGAGCAGAAGGAGTACGGCGAAGCGTATGTGCTGGAGGAACTGGCTCGGGAGATGATGGCGAAGGACCCAAAGCTGAAGGCGGAGTTCGAGAAGAAGGTGGCGAGCGATCCGGCGTTTGCGGGGAATCCATATGCGCGGCTGGAGTTCTTCTACGAGCGCTCGCCTTGGTATGCGGCGAATCGGGTCGGATTGTATCCGATTGGCCGGCTGGGAAGCGTAGACGGGATTCCGGTGGCGAAGTGAGAGAGCTGCTGTAGACTGCGGTACATTCAGTTCATTTCCTCTTGAAGGTGAGTTCAATGAAGGCAGGGTTTTGTGTTGCTGCAGGACTTTTGTGTAGCGGGATAGCGGCTTTGGCGCAGGCTCCGGCGGCTGCAGCTCCGGACGATTTCGTCAGAACGCACTATGCCAAGTTTGAGTACCGGATTCCGATGCGTGATGGGGCGAAGATGTTCGCCGCGGTGTATGTGCCGAAGGCGGGCGCGTTCAAGGATGCGGGGCCTTATCCGTTTCTGATGACGAAGACGCCTTACAGCTGCGGGCCTTATGGCGTGGACAAGTTTCCTCCGCGCGTTGGGCCGAGCGCGGAACTGATGGAGTCGGGTTACATCTTTGTATGCGAGGACGCTCGCGGACGCTATGCGAGCGAGGGCGTGTTTCAGGAGATGAATCCGCATATCGTCGACAAGAAGGGGCCGAAGGATGTGGATGAGTCGAGCGATATGTACGACACGGTCGAGTTCCTGCTGAAGAACGTGCCGAACAACAACGGCAAGGTCGGGATTACGGGCATCAGCTATCCGGGCTTCTACACGTCGGCGAGCATTATCGATTCGCATCCGGCGATCAAGGCGGCGAGTCCGCAGGCTCCGATGACGGACCTGTTCTTCAACGATGACGGCTATCACGGCGGCGCGTTCATGCTGGGGGCGAACTATGGTTTCTATCGCAGCTTCAGGCCACAGAAGAATCCACTGATTCCGTCTGCTCCATCGCCGCGTGGTGTTTCGAACTCGGAGAATCCGGATACGTACGCGACGCTGCTGGCTGCGGGGCCGACGACGGATCTCGACAAGGGTAAGGAGTATCTGAACGGCGAGAACTGGCTGTTTCACGACCAGGTGATGCATACGACGTACGACGACTACTGGCGAAAGCGCGATCTGTCGCGGCACATGAAGGGCGTTCATACGGCCGTGATGGTGGTCGGCGGATGGTTCGATGCCGAGGACCTTTCGGGGCCGTTCAAGACGTTTCATGCGATCGATCAATACAATCCGGGCGCGGTGAATACGCTGGTGATCGGGCCATGGACGCATGGCGGCTGGGCGCGGACGGACGGTGATCGGCTGGGCGATGTGACGTTCAATGCGAAGACCTCGCTGTTTTACAGGGAGAAGATCGAGCTCCCGTTCTTCGAGTTCTACCTGAAGGGCGTTGGCGTTGATAAGAGCGGCAACCGCATTGGTCCGCTGCCGAAGGCTTATGTCTTCGAGACGGGGACGAATGTCTGGAAGACGTATGAGGCGTGGCCTCCGAAGCAGGCGGCGGCGAAGACGCTTTATTTTCATGCGGACGGCAAGCTGAGCTTCGATGCGCCTTCAGAGAAGACGGGCGTTGATGAGTATGTGAGCGATCCGGCGCATCCGGTTCCGTTCGTCGGGTATCCGACGGACACGGTTCCGCAGCGGTATATGGCGGATGATCAGAGGTTCGCGGCGACTCGGCCGGATGTGCTGGTGTATGTTTCGGAGCCGTTGACCGAGGATCTGACGATTGCCGGGCCGGTGAAGCCGAAGCTGAAGATTGCTTCGACGGGGACGGACTCGGACTTTGTGGTGAAGATGATCGATGTTTATCCGTACGACTATCCGCTGTCTCAGGGCACGGATGCGGGCAACAAGCGGATTGTGGGCGCTGCTCCCGTGGTGATGGGAGGGTATGAGCAGCTTGTTCGCGGCGAGCCGATGCGGGCGAAGTTCCGCGATAGCTGGGAGAAGCCTACGGCGTTAGTGCCCGGCAAGATGGTTACGCTGAACGGCGAGATGCCGGATGTGAACCACACGTTCCGCGCAGGGCACCGCATTATGGTGCAGGTGCAGAGCTCGTGGTTCCCGCTGGTGGACCGCAATCCGCAGACGTTTGTCGATATTCCGCTGGCGAAGCCGGAGCAGTTTGTGAAGGCTACCGAGAGCGTGTATCGGAGTGCGGACGCGGCTAGCGGGGTTGAGGTGCTGGTGCTGCCTCAGCCGTAGGGGTACCCCTCCCCCCCCTGATTTTCGTAAAATCTTTTGATTCAGTGGTTTATGTAAATTTGGGCGCGTAAAATATTGGATTGATTGGGTTTATGGGTCAAAATATTGATTATAAAAGAGATAAGCCGGAGGGTTTCCCTCCGGCCTTTTTCTATCTATTTCTATTTTAGGGAATTGGGTGGAATAGATCGGCGCTTTTTGAGGATTTATTTTTTGGGGTGGAAGTTGTTTGGTTTGTTGGTGTTGGGTGGATTTTGGGATGGAGTCTGTGGGGTCTGGGTCTTGACAGGAATTGAGGCATTTTCCGAGGTTGACCGGCCCGAAGTCGGGGGCGTAGAGTTCCAGTCCGTTCGTCGCCGCATCCGCTTTTGCGAGGCGAAACCCACGATTGGCGGGCCCCTCGGCTTGTTTTTTCACTCTGCATGAAGGAGCGCTGCGATGAACCCCTATTACAGAATGGTAAGGATCTGCTGTGCGGTGATGGTGTTAATGCTGTCGTGCGCAGCATGGTCGCAGTCGGCAAACGTGTCGGTGTTTGCCGAAGGTCTAAACAACCCTCGCGGACTGCAGTTTGGCCCGGACGGGAACCTGTATGTCGCAGAAGGCGGCGCAGGTGGTGGCTTATCGAGTGTCGGATTGTGCGACCAGGTTCCAATGGTTGGCCCATATACCGGCGGATTTACAGCTCGGATTTCCAAGATCAGCCCGGACGGGACACGCACAACCGTCGCGGATCTTTTGCCTTCAAGCCAGACTTCTCTGGCGACGGGCAGTTTGGTGAGCGGTGTTGCGGATGTAGCTTTCATTGGCGACACGCTGTACGCGATTTTGGCGGGGGCGGGCTGCTCCCATGGCCTTGCCGGTACGGATAACACCGTGCTTCGCGTGAATGCAGATGGCACCACGACGATGATTGCCGATCTGTCGGCCTTCCAAAAGACGCACCCGGTCGAGAATCCCGAACCTGATGACTTCGAGCCCGACGGTACGTGGTTCAGCATGGTCGCGGTCCGTGGTGCGTTGTATGCGGTAGAACCAAATCACGGCGAACTGGACATGATCAGCACCGATGGCCAGATCCGCCGCATTGTGGACATTTCCGCGACGCAGGGACATATTGTCCCTACAGCGGTTGCCTATGACGGCAACTTCTTTGTTGGAAACCTGAACACCTTTCCCATTCAGGAAGGATCATCGAAGATCCTGAAGATTACACCTTCTGGTCAACTGAAGACGTTTGCTACCGGGTTTACGACCATCCTCGGACTTGCCTTCGATCATCAGCACAGGCTGTATGTGCTGGAAAACACCACGGGCAATCCAAACCCTACGCCAGGTACGGGAAAGGTGCTGCGTATCGAGCATAACGGGGATGTGCAAGAGATCGCGTCGGGACTGTCCTTGCCTACGGCGATGACGTTCGGGCCAGATGGGAACCTTTATGTGTCCAACGTGGGGTTCGGTCCGCCACCGATTGGCCTGGGGCAAGTTGTGAAGATCGTAGTGCCGTAGCAAGAGGGCTTGCTTCGACTACGGGGTCCACGATAAGACGTGGACCCCTTCGCTCACGATGATGAGTTTCTTCCGGGTGTGCGATTACCAGATGCGGACGCGGTCGTTGGGGGCTAGATAGAGTTTGTCGGTGGGTTTGATGTTGAAGGCGGTGTACCAGCCTTCGATGTTGCGGACGGTGGCGGCGCGGTACATGCCGGGGGCGTGGGGGTCGGTGAGGACCTGCTGGCGGAGGGTGTTGTCGCGGACCTTGGAGCCCCAGTTCTGGGCGTAGGCGAGGAAGAATTGCTGGTCGCCGCTGAGGTTGCCGACGACGGGAGCGGGCTTGCCTTTGAGTGAGGCGTGATAGGCATCGAATGCGGCGGAGACTCCGGCTACATCGGCGATGTTTTCAGAGAGTGTCTGGCGGCCGTTGACGGCGACGTCGGGGAAGGGGTGGTAGGTGTCGTACTGGGCGGCGAGGGCGTCGGTGGCTTTTTGGAAGTGGGCGAAGTCCTCGGGGGTCCACCAGTTTCGGACGCGGCCGCGGTCGTCGAAGGCGGCTCCCTCGGAGTCGAACGTGTGGGAGACTTCGTGGCCGATGACGGTGCCGATGGCTCCGTAGTTGGCGGCGGCGGGAGCCTTGGGATCGAAGAAGGGCGGCTCGAGGATGGCGGCGGGGAAGTTGAGGGCGTTGTGGAGGGGCAGGTTGACTGCGTTGACGGTCTGCGGCTCCATGGTCCACTCTTTGCGGTCGGTGGGGGTGCCGATGCGGGCGACCTCGTAGTGGTAGTCGAAGAGATCGCTGCGGTAGACGTTGCCGACGAGATCGTCGGGCTTGACCACTAAGCTAGCGTAGGAGCGCCAGTGCTCGGGGTAGCCGACGGAGACCTGGAGGGCGTCGAGCTTGGTGATGGCCTCTTTCTTGGTGGAAGGAGCCATCCAGGTGATGGTCTGGAGGCGGGTCTTGAAGGCTGCCTTGAGGTTGGCGACGAGGGCTTCGACCTGGGCCTTGGACTCGGGGGTGAAGTACTGCTTCGCGTAGATCTGGCCTACGGCGTCGCCGAGGATGCCGTTGACGAGGGTGACGCCCCGGATGTCGCGCGGGCGCATCTGAGTGACTCCCTGGAGGACGGTGCCGTTGAAGGCGAAGCGCTCGTCGGCGATGGATTTGGGGAGTGTGCCACCGTAGGCCTCGAGGAGGTGGAAGGCGAGGAGGTCCTTCCAGGCGTCGATGGACTCGGATTTTACGAGTGCGGATTCGCCGGTGAAGGCGGTGGGCTGCCAGACGATGAAGGACTGCTGGTTGTCGAGGCCGGCGGCGCGGAAGAACTCGGGCCAGTCGAGGCCGGGGGCCTTGGTGGAGAAGTCGGCGGGGGTCCAGACGTTGTTGGCCTTGTGGATGTCCTCGGATTCGGCGAGGGAGAGCTGGTTTTCGGCGATGGCGTGCTCGAGGGCTAGGACTCGGGCGGCACGGTCAGGGCCGTCGGGGATGCCGGCTAGCTCGAAGATCTTCGCAATGTGGGCCTGGTATTTCTCGCGGATGTCCTTCATGTGTGGCGAGTCGGTGAGGTAGTAGTCGCGGTTGGGGAGCTGGATGCCACCTTGGAGGAGGTAGGCGGCGTAGTGGTCGGGGTCGTTGAAGCCGGGGGCGACCCAGAGGCCAAAGATGTTAGCGGTGTGGAAGTTGGTGTTGTTGAGGGCGTCGACGTCGGCGCGAAGGGAGAGGCCGAGGGCGTGGGCTAGCTCTTTCTGGGTGTGGACGGCGGCGATTTCGTCGAGGAGAGGCTTGATGGGGGTGAGGCCGTGATCTTCGATGGCCTGCTCGTTCATGTAGGAACGGTAGAGATCGGCGATGCGGCGGGCGTCGGTGTTGGGGGCGGCGTTGGATTGCGCGGCCTGCTCGATGATGGCGGCTACGCGCTTGTTGGAGCGGTCGACGAGGAGGTTGAAGGCGCCGAGGGAGGCGCGGTCGGCGGGGAGCTGGGTGCGGTTGATCCAGGAGCCGTTGGCGTAGTGGTAGAAGTCGTCGCCGGGGCGGACGGAGGTGTCGATGGAGGTGACGGCGATGCCGTGGGTGGCTGGGGTGGTGCGGGTGTCTTCGGCGTGTGTGAAGAGGATCGGGAGGGTGAGGAATAGGGTGAAGAGGGTCTTGCGGAAGGGCATAGGTGCTCCGTTGATTTTTGGTGCGGCTGGGCCGCTTTTGTTTAACGCAGAGTATGAGGGTACATGAAGGGGGTGCGGTGGAGGAGGGTTTGGTGATGAGTGGGGGGGTGGGGTGTGACGAGGGGGGTGATGGGTTGAACCGCAGATCCTTCGACTACGCGCTGCGCACTCCGCTCAGGATGACACGTGTTTTAGGGGCGAGCGGTGGGCGGCACAGGCAAAATGCGGGGTTTCTCGACTGCGCGCTTCGCTCGGAGGACACTTCACTCTTTTGTGCTTCGTACTTCGCTCGGAATGATGCGTCATCTTTTGATGCGGGTGGTGTGCAGGTGCTCGCGAGAGGGTGCGAGCACCTTCCACTTTTCAGCCTTTGGCGAAGGGTTGTTCGAGGGAGGGGCTTTGGGGGGTGAACATGTCGCCTCCGTTGGGAGTGGAGACCCAGTCGTCTTCGAGGCGGATGCCGAACTCGCCGACGATGTAGATTCCGGGCTCGTCGGAGAAGGTCATGCCGGGCTCGAGGATGGTGTTGTTGCCGCGGACGAGGTAGGGCCACTCGTGGCCGTCCATGCCGATGCCGTGGCCGAGGCGGTGGGTGAAGTGTTTGTAGTCGGGGCCGTAGCCGGCGTCGGTGATGACTTTGCGGGCGGCATCGTCGACGGCGTGACAGGGTGCTCCGGCGCGGCCAGCGGCGAGGGCGGCGGACTGGGCTTTGTGGACGATGTCGAAGACCTGCTTCTGCTTGTCGGTGGCCTTGCCGAGGACGAAGGAGCGGGAGATGTCGGACTGGTAGCCTTCGACGGTGCAGCCGTCGTCGAGGAGGATGATCTGGCCCTCTTTGATGACCTGAGGCTGGAGGGAGCCGTGGGGCAGGGCGGAGTACTCGCCGACCTGGCAGGAGGCGTCGCCGGGGAAGCCGGTGCGCTGATAGGCGGCGGCGATGAACTGGGAGACCTGGCGGTTGGTCATGCCAGGCTCGAGGGACTTCCAGGCGGCCTCGTAGACGTTGAGGGTGTTGTCGTTGGCTAGGCGCATGAGGGCTAGTTCCGCCGGGGATTTGACGGCGCGGCAGCCATAAGTGACGGGGGTTGCGCTGACGGCGGTGAGGGTGGGGCTGGCGTGAGCGATGCCGTCGGCGAAGGCAAACTGGGTGCGCTCCTCTATACCGATTCTGCCGCCGGCGCTACCGATCTTGCCGGTGGAGATGCCGGCGTCTTTGAGGGCTTTGGCGAGGAGGGTGTAGGGGCTTTCGTCCTCGTTCCAGGTGTAGACCTTCGTGACTGATGCTTCGGGAAGGGTTGGAGGCTTTGCCTCCATGCGCTCGCGGACGCGGCCCTCTTCGAAGACGGGGCAAACGACGAAGGGCGCGCCCTTGACGGGGAGGACCCAGGCGAAGAAGCGCTCGGACTGCCCCCAGCGGAGGCCGGTGAAGTAGGTCAGCGAGGTTCCGGTGCAGATGACGAGGGCGTCGAGTTTGTTGCTGGAGAGGAGTGCGCGGGCGCGCTCGACGCGGTGCTCGCGTTCTTCGAGGGTGATGGGAACGGCTTCGCTGCGGCGGTCTTTGAGGGCGGCGATGGCGGGTGGGAGTTTGAGGTCGGAGGGCAGAGAGGCGGAGGGGCGCTGGGCCTGGAGATGGAGAGACGGGGCTGCGGCTGCAGCGGAGGCGGCCAGGAGAAAGCTTCGTCTGGATGGCATGTGCGGATTGTAACGAATGCGGTGGCGAATGCTGGGAAAAGGCGAAATGCAGGTTCTTTGACTTCGCTTCGCTCCGCTCAGGATGACAGAGTTTGGGAGGGTATGGCTAGGGTAGTTTGCCCCAGTCTTCGCTCAGGTCGATTCGCAATGACACATCTTTTCAGTGGATGACACGTTTTTTGAGATTGTTGCCGTAGGCTACCGAACATGGTGAGATTGCGAGTGGTTGCTCTGACCGCGGGGTTTGCGGCCAGCGTGGGTTGTTGCGCAGCGGCGCAGCAGCAGGATGTGATTCGTCCGAAGGTGGTGATCGTTGCTTACTTTGAGGTGGGTAAGGATACGGGCGATCGGCCGGGCGAGGCGCAGCTTTGGGTGGAGCGGGATCATCTGGATCGCGTGATCGACGTGCCGGGGATGACGCATGCGGTGCGGGTGAAGGCGGATGGGTCGGAGATTCTGGCGGTGGTGGGCCCGGGGCAGATTCGTCCGGCGGCGAACCTGATGGCGCTGGGGTTCGACAAGCGATTTGATCTGCGAGAGAGCTACTGGCTGATCAACGGGATTGCGGGGGTTTCGCCGGAGGATGGGGCGCTGGGGTCAGCGTTTTGGACGGACTATGTGGTGAACGGCGATCTGCTTCACTTCATCGATCCGCGGGAGATGCCGGCGGATTGGAGGGATGGGTACTACGCGATCGACAAGAGCAGGCCGGAGGAGCAGCCGCGGGTGGCAGCGGAGTCGGCGGAGGACGTGCGGACGTGGCCGAAGGATGAGGCACAGATCAACTGGCGCGGCACGGTGGTGCAGATGAATCCTGTGTTGCTCCAGTGGGCGTACGGGATGACAAAGGAGATGAAGCTGCCGCAGACGGAGGCGACGCGGACTTCGGGAGCGAAGTACAAGGGGTTTGCGAAGGCGCAGGCGGCTCCGGTGGTGAGCGTGGGGGCGAATATTGCGACGGAGACGTTCTGGCACGGCGCGAAGATGGACGAGTGGGCGCATCGGTGGGTGGTGTACGAGACGGATGGGCGGGCGCGCATGGGGACGACGTCGATGAACGATTCGGGTGCGATGGTGGCGCTGTATGCGCTGACGAAGGCGGGACGCGCGGATTGGAATCGCGCGCTGCTGCTGCGGACGGCGAGCAACTTCGACCGGCAGCCGGAGGGGATGACGGCGGAGCAGAGCGCGAACAGCGAGAAGCATGCAGGGTTTACGGGCTATGAGGCCTCGCTGGAGGCGGGCGTATGTGGTGGGGGGCAGGGTGGCGAAGGCGATTGTGGCGGGCGAGGCACCGGCGGTGAGGTCGGCGAAGTAGCTGTGCGGTGATCGGCGTTCGCTGTGGATGGATGTTTGCGCGGAGTGATAGGGTCGAGATTGGGACTTCTTTGCAAAGGTGACGCGCGATGGCGATGATTACGACGGTGCAGCAGCATATCTTGCAGCAGCAGCAGGAGCTGCTGAGGTCGACGGGTTGCGAGGCGTCGGGAACGTTCAGCTGGCTGCTGAGCGGGATCACGCTGGCGACGAAGATGATCGAGGCGAAGATTCGCTCGGCGGGTCTGAGCGATGTGCTGGGCGCTGCGGGCGCGGAGAACGTGCAGGGCGAGCAGCAGCAGAAGCTGGATGTGTATGCGAACCAGGCGCTGCTGCACTGCCTGGGGCTGCGCGACAGCGTGGCGGCGCTGGTGAGCGAGGAGGACGAGCAGCCGGTGACGTTCAATCGCGATGCGGAGACGGGAAGGTACATCATCGTCTTCGATCCGCTGGATGGGTCGAGCAACATCGACGTGAATGTGAATGTGGGGACGATCTTCAGCGTGCTGCGAAGGATGCCGGCAGAGCTGGGGACGCTGGAGGAGTCGATTCTGCAGCAGGGGTTCCGGCAGGTGGCGGCTGGTTATGTGGTGTATGGGCCTTCGACGGTGCTGGTGTACACGACGGGCAACGGCGTGCACGGGTTCACCCTGGACCCGAAGATCGGCGCGTTTGTGCTGAGCCACGAGCGGATGCAGATGCCGGAGCAGGGAAGTTACTACTCAACCAACGAGGCGAATGCGGCGGGTTGGCCTCAGGAGTATCGCAGCTATTTGGCGATGCTGCGGGATGGCGGGCTGGGGAAGGCGTATAGCTCGCGGTATATCGGGAGCCTGGTGGCGGACTTTCATCGCACGCTGCTGAAGGGCGGAGTGTTTCTTTATCCTCCGACAGCGAAGCAGCCGAAGGGCAAACTGCGACTACTGTATGAGGCGAATCCGCTGGCGTTTATCGCAGAGCAGGCGGGCGGGGTGGCGACGAATGGGGCGGGACGCATTCTCGACATACGGCCGGAGGGGATTCATCAGCGGACTCCGCTGTGCGTGGGGAGCAGGCGCGAGATGGAGGCGCTGACGGCGACGCTTTCGGGGGCTGCGGTCTCGTGAGCTTTTCGGCGGTGGTGGTGGATATTCGCGAGGAGAGAAAGATTGCGGGACGGCAGCGTTGGCAGGTGCTGCTGGATCGGACGGAGTTTCGTGCGGGGGATGCGGGGACGCTGGAGGCGGTGGCGCGGAGTGGAGCGCGGCTGGTGGTGCTGGTGCTGGGTGCGGTGGAGGATGTTGATGGAATCTGGCACCAGGTGGACAAGCCGCTGATGGCAGGGACCGCGGTGATCGGCAGCTTGGAGTGAGGACCGATTCCGTTTGAGCGGGAAGGGGCTTCCTGATACACTCAGAGAGGAGTCGTTCGACGCTGTGGATGTGCCTGCGAGAGTGGAGCGCGCCGGTGTCGGGTGGGGGGCTGTAGCTCAGCTGGGAGAGCGCCTCGTTCGCAACGAGGAGGTCAGCGGTTCGATCCCGCTCAGCTCCACCAAAGAAATCAATGACTTACTTGTGGAATCTAGGTTCAATAAGAGTTTTTGGAGAGAGAAAGAGGGAAATAAGCAGCGTGGGGCCAATTTGGGTCCACTATGCTGCATTCTCCTTCTTCGCCAGTACAAGAGATGCGATCTTCTCTCCTGCCTCTCGTTTTTCATCGCCTACAGTCTGTGCGTACGTAGCTAATGTCATCTCCGGTGTGGAATGACGCATTAACTCCATACTCACCCGTAGACTCACGCCGCTGGAAAGCAGAAGGGAAGCATAGCTTCTGCGAAGTGTGTGCCCATCCTAGCTTTGGCTTGTTGATACCTGCTGCCTCTATCGCCGGGACGACGTTACGACGCCAGATCCCGTTTGCACTCTTGCGCGACCCACGGAGTCATCGAAAGAAGCGCTCCTGCAGGTAAAGGCGAGAAGCTCCTCGGACAAACCTTGGATTTACCGCATCGATCCGCTCGGAGCAATTTTTTCAATTGCGCTATTCAACAGGCCATCGATTCCAACAGACCTTCGCCCGCTTTGTCGATCAGTGTTCTCCTGCTCAACACTGATGGCATTGACTACAGCGTAGTTCCGATCTGGATGGAATGAAAGGACCAGCTTGCCCTGAGGATTGGGCGTCAACCCGTGAAAAGTCTTCACCAGGGCGTGGGCGACACCAGCCTCCTTCGCAATGTCTACGTTTCTTGCTAATGCAACGCCGTTAGAGAAGATATCAAAGACACGATGTCCCGGCCCGTCGGTTCCCGACATCGCAGTGCCGAAGTAGGCTTCAGCAAAATAGAGCCGTACGGTGTATGTGCCACGGTCTACTGGAATTGCATATGTGAAATTTCCATAGCGTTGCGTGAAATATAGACCAGGGTCGTCTGTATCCATGACTTGCACCTTATCCGACGCGAGAACACCACCGATGAAGTAGTTGTCTGGCTCCCAAATCTGCCCTGATGAGTCGGTGAAGAATTCGTTATGCGCCACGAAGTGAATGGGACGGATGCGTCCCGGAATACCGGGCAGCAGTTCAATCGCATTCAACGTAGGCTGCGATATCAGGCCATTGAAATCGAGGCGCACATGACCGGTTGCATCGGGGTGCACGTCCCGAAAGACGCGCACATCCGCGGTTCCTGATCCGGCATCCGAAACGATGTCAAATTCATTCAGCAACGGCTCCCCATTCAAAAGGACATTGAAGACGCGGCTATTCTCACCTCCGCCTAAGGTGCTGGCTGAACTGTAGGTCGTTTCGGAGAAGTGGAGATGAAGTTCATACGTACCCGGAGGCACGGGAATGCTGTATGAAAACGTTCCCGAACGCGTGGTGAGATAAAGCTGCTGATCGCGTGTTCCGGCGATGTACTGGTTGGAGAGCTGGATCGGATATCCTCCGGAAAAATAGCGATCGCCGAGCCAGAGATTGCCTTTGTAATCACGGTAGGATTCCTTGGAATAGCCGCATCGAATGCGAACCTCAGGCGTGGTGCTGGGCGCCAAAGAATCAAGCGTATTCTCAGACGTTCCTCGAGATACCGCTATCGCACGCTCGGACCGATGCAGGACAGTCAGGCCGCAGAGCAAAAGGAAAGCTGCGGACAAGGATATTGCGGCGATCCAGCGCGCCATCATAGACCGGGGTGATTGTGGTTTAGCCGTCGCCGCTCGAGATTCTGCTACTTGATGGCTATGCACAGTGACCGGCACTTCCGTAAGAGGAACTTCTGTCGGCACCTGATTTGCTTCACGCTCGCTTTGTTCGATGGGCTTTGTCACGATCGCGGTCTCGGCCGGCTCGTCAGCATTCTCTGGGCTGGCCGTTACTCGGGTCCGAGGAACGAATCGCGGTACATATTGTCCTGTGGCGATACAGATTTCAAAAGGTTCGTCGATCCCCTCACCGCTATAGAAACTGCGCAGTTTCTTGCGAAGGCGATGGGCCTCGACACGAACAATCGAATCCTCGGCGGGCGTGAATGAGTCGGGACGTCCAAATACGTCGACTGCAATTGAATATTCCTTCAGTTTTTGGGCGTCTCCGCGAAAGTATCGTTCGCAAATGTAGGATAGAAACCTGGTTAGATTCGGACTCTTCTTGAAAGTCGATGAGTCTAGCACTGAAGCCAGAGCAGCGCGCTCTTCTGTGAGCCCTGTATCCAGGGTACCCGTACCTCTTCCCTCACCGCCCATAAGGCAGTACTCCTATCGCCGCGTAAACTGTTACAGGTTTAATTATAGGACTTAGATTTACCGTCCCAGACGCGGACATTTGCACATAACAGCACATGATGGTCTTGTAGCCTCCCGAAGGACGTCATGTAACAAGTTAAGTGTGAGTGAAAATAAAGAACTTACCGCACCTAACAGTCTTAGCCTAGATGACCGAGGGGAAAACGGTTAAGGTGGGGGAACAGATGCCTGGTTTGCAGAGCATCTCATTCTCCCCCGCCGGAAGAAGCCGGCGAACGATTCGGCAAGGTATCGTGTCTGACCCTGCTTCGGATCGTGACACAATAGAAGAACGGGTTTGCGGCATTGCACAAGCAGAGTCCTCGTCTCCGCACACTCGGACACAAATTACATCCCAGTGCACGACTCTGAATTGGAGTTAGCAGCAGCATGGGCGCTTTCGCCCAAGAACCATCGCTGTGCGCAAAACACCTGATTTGGATTTATGCACCGTACACCCTTCCTAGCCGACAGGCCAACATCTGTCGGTGACGCGGAGGTCGACCCAGGCATGCGCGCTGCCCGGCGCAGCGTAAGTATGCGTGTGCAGTTCAGCAAGCTAGTTTTGTGAGGACCAATGAGACTCAAGTTAGTCTGCTTCTATATTGTTTTTCTTTTAGCGACCGCGATCGCCTCTGTCGCTCAAGTGGACATCACCACCTGGCAGGCGGATTTGAACCACACCGGTCTGAACAGCCATGAGACAACGCTCACACCTGCAAGCGTGACCACACCGGGAAATTTTGGCCTGCTCTTCACGCAGCAGACCGATGGACAAACATACGGGCAGCCCCTGTTTGTGAGTTCTCAAACGCTGAACAACCTGCCCGGCCAGTTCAGCGACGGGATGCCGCACAACGTCATCTATCTGGCGACCCAAGCCGGCACAGTGTATGCCTTCGACGCCGACGCTGATCCGCAGGGTGCGAATCCCAACGGTACGAACTCCTCCCCGCTCTGGTCAACGCATGTTCTGCCGGCCGGAACGCAGCAACTGCAGCAAACGGATACCGCATCGAGCGACATTATGGGGCCGCTCTCCATTACCACCACACCTGTGATTGACGCTACTACAGGGACCCTTTACATCGTTTCCACAGTCAAGAATCCCCCGCTGACGCTGCCATACCAGCAATATATCTATGCGTTGGATCTTAAGACCGGTAACCCTAAGTTTGGCAGCCCAGTGGCGATCAACGCCGCCTTCAGCGGGACACCCACCGCACTTAAAGATGGCGACAAGGATCCAGTCCCCTCTCCCGGCCCCGGCAAGATTCCCTTCTCGCCTCTCCATGAGCATTTGCGCTCAGCAATGGTTTTGTATAACGGCATAATCTATCTCGCCTATGCATCGCACAGCGATGAAACGCCCTACCACGGCGAGATCCTGGGTTACGACGCCACCACACTACAGCTGGTGAAATCGTTTATCGTCAGTCCGAACGACATGGAGGGAGGAATTTGGCAGTCCGGGGCCGGCCCGGCGATCGACTCGGAAGGAAACTTGTACGTCGTCACCGGCAACGGCGCGTTTGATCAGGCGCCTTCACAGTACACCGGTGCCACCGACTGGGGCGAGAGTGTGCTCAGGCTGCCCACCAATACCGCGGGTGAAATTCTAATACCCTTTTCCGATACCACGAGTTGGTTCACTCCAAGCGATTGGGCCCAGCTCAACAACGGCGGTCCGGGCTTGGCCAACGACCGCGACCTTGGCGGCGGTGGTATGCTTTTGCTTCCTGATCAACCTGGCAATCATCCGCACATTATGGTCGGCGGCGGCAAGGCCGGCGTCTTGTATGTCCTTGATCGCGACAATTTAGGCGGCCTCACGCAGGACGACGCAGCGGCCATCCAGGAGATCATCGAACCCGCCGGGACCTCGCTATTTGTGACTCCGGCATATTTCAACGGCAACATCTATTATGCTCCCGATGGCGGAAGCCTAAAACAGCGTCAGGTGCAATACGACCCGGCCACGGGTAACTACATCTCGACCTCTGCGATCACCTCCTCCGTGCACGCTCCATTCAAAGGCGCTGGTGTCTTCATCTCTTCAAACGGCAATAACAACGGCGTCGTCTGGACGGTCGGAAACGCGCTGACGGCCTATGATGCGCGAAGCGTTGCAAATCCCATCTACAACGTCACTACCAATGTTCCAGGAACTGGCGGTCAATGCACGACGGCAAAGTTCAGCCTGCCCATTGCGGTCAATGGCAAGGTGTATTTCACCTGCTTTAAATCGTCGCAGGTTCCCGGCCCCGGTTACCTTTTTGTGTACGGTGTGTTTCCGCAGGCTGCCGGCAGCCCGAACGCACCGAGCAATCTCACGGCTTCAGCCACGTCGTCGAGTCAAATCACACTCAACTGGACCAACAACGCCGGTAGTCAATCGGGATTCACTTTTATCATCCAGCGTTCGACCTCTCCAAACGGACAGTTCGCCCAGGTAAAGCAGATCAGCGCGAACATCACGACCTACGTCGATTCGCAGTTGACTCCAGGAACCACTTACTTCTACCAGGTACTTGCCAGCAATACGAACGGCTCAAATGGCAGCAACGTTGCTTCAGCAACTACCTTCCCCGCTTTTGTTCAGCCGGGTCTCGTGGCTTACTGGAACATGGATGACCAGTCCGCTCTGCCCACGGTACCCGACGTCACAGGCAATAGCCACAACGGTACTTCTCTTGGCGAAGCAGGCCCCAGTGGCGCCGGCTACATTAATGGCTCATGGGTCTTCCACGGCACTTCAGCGATCGATCGCATTGGCGTGTCCAACAAGCCTGACCTGCAGTTTTCTGCGACGCAGAGTTTTACGCTCTCGCTTTGGGCTAACCCAGCCGCACTCACTAGCCACGAGCAGACGATCATTGCCAAGTCTGCCGACCAGGGCAATGAATATGGCATTTACATCAATGCCAACAACCAGTGGATCGCACGTGGCCCTGCAGGGGATCTGGTAGGTCCTGCGGCAGCTCTGAATGCCTGGACCAACATCACGCTGGTTCAAGATGGCAATGCCGGCACGCGCAGCCTCTACATCAACGGAGTGCTGCAGGCTACAGGTGCGGCGCAGGCTGCAGATGGTGCCGGCGACTTCTGGATGGGCATGCAGAACGTCAATGGCAACGTCGAAGGTTACCAGGGCCAGATCGACGAAGTTCGCCTCTACAATATCGCGCTCACCCCGGGGGGAGTCACAAACACCCTCGCTCCGGCGATCGTCGATGCTGTTTCGAACCAGACTCACGGCTCAAGCGGCGTCTTCGGCATTACCCTCCAGCCTGCGCTCGCTCCGCAGACAGAACCTCGTATCCCATCGGCTTCTGGCTCCTACAGCATCGTCCTGCACTTTGCGGCGCCCGTATCGGGTGTTACCGCAGCACTTGGGGTGCAGCCTGGCGTCGAGCAAACCGCGGTTGGCCAGGTTGGCACCGTTAGCTATGACTCCACCAACACGATCGTGACCGTGCCGCTGACCGGGGTGCACAATGCTCAGGCGCTCAATTTGCATCTGACAGGTATTCTGCCTTTGAACGGTGGCGCTACCGTTGCCGGAACTGCCGATGTGCCCTTCAACATTCTTGAGGGCGACGTCACTGGCGACCACTATGTCGAATGCTCTGACGTCGACTGCTCTGACGTTGCGGCGATCAATGCCAACCTTTCACCACAGCTCAATCCATCCAACTTCCTCTACGACGTCAATGAAGATGGCGTCGTCAATACATCCGACGTCAACGCAGTCACAGCTCTATCCGGGACAAACTTGGCAGTGCAGACGGATGCGAATCTCGCCCTCTTCAAGAAGGCGTCTGCATCCACCGAGAACACCGGTGGGGGCAATGTTGCCGCAAGCGCGTTCGACAACAACTTCAACACGCGTTGGGAAAGCGTCCAGGGTCCGTCCGCCGATCCTTCCTGGCTGCAGGTGGATCTCGGCCGTCCTGCCAATATCCACTCGCTCGTCATTGATTGGGAGAACGCTGCCGCAGCGAGTTACCTGCTGCAGGGCTCAAACGACAATTCGACGTGGACGAACATTGCTCCTCCGGTGACCGGCAATAACGGCGGCGGCTTCAGGACGTATTCCGGCCTCAATGCCAATGCCCGCTACGTCCGCGTCCTCGGCGAAACGAGAACGACACCCTATGGCTATTCGATCTACGAATTCCAGGTGATCGGGTCATACGGTCCGCCGCAAAGCGGAGAACCAGGCACGGCGCCTTCGATCACCAGTGCGCTGAGCGCCTCAGGCACCGTCGGTACGCCGTTCTCCTATCAGATCACTGCCAGCCAGAATCCAATCAGCTTTAGCGCATCCGGACTTCCTGCTGGCCTTAACGTCAATGCCTCGGGGATTATCTTAGGTATGCCCACTGCTGCAGGCGTGAGCAGCGTAACGCTTGCAGCGTCCAACTCCGCAGGAACCGGAACAGCCAATCTGCAGTTGACGATCAACCAAGCAGCACCAACTGTGCCAGCCGCACCTGCGAGCGTGACCGCCATCGCCGGAACTGGGCAGATCACCCTGAACTGGACCGCAAGCAACGGCGCAACGTCCTACAACATTTATCGCGGAACCGCTTCCGGATCAGAGGCAGCGACACCCCTCGCCAGCTCCGTAACGGCAACGAGTTTCCTCAATAGTGGTCTCACCAATGGCCAGCCGTATTTCTATCAGGTGACCGCAGTCAATAGTGCAGGTGAGTCGGTCAAATCACCTGAGGTCTCGGCCACACCTCACCAGATAGTGACGGGGCCAGTGGTTTACCAGATCAACGCGGGTGGACCAGCGATCGGAAACTTTGCCGCTGATGAGCTCTTCGACACCGGAGGTACTTCCGGCACCAACAACACCATCACGGTTGCAGGCGTAACGAACGCGGCACCAGCCGCAATCTACCAGACAGATCATTACGGCGGCGCCTTTACATACACGTTACCTGCGTTGCAGCCGGGCGCAGCCTACACCGTACGCCTGCACTTTGCGGAGACGTATTGGACTGCAGCCGGTCAGCGCCTCTTCAACGTGGCGATTAACGGTTCGCAGGCCTTGTCGAACTTCGATATTCTCGCCACTGCCGGCGGGCCAAATATCGCCGTGGTTCGTGACATTAGCGCAACGGCCAACTCGGCCGGACAGATTGTCGTCTCCTTTAGCCAAGGCGCGGCAGATCTTCCCAAAGTCAACGGCCTGGAACTGCTGGCAGCTCCTGTGCTGCCGGTGGTCCAGATCAACTCTGGCGGACCTGCAGTCGCGCCCTTCACAGCTGATCAATTCTTCACTGACGGAGGAACCTCGGGCACACAGAACACAGTGTCCACGGCAGGGGTGGCCAACGCTGCGCCGATGTCTGTCTATCAGACAGATCGCTTCGGCGGATCGTTCACCTACAACCTTGGCGGCTTTACTCCCGGGGGCAACTATGTTGTGCGGCTGCACTTTGCCGAGACCTACTGGACCTCAGCTGGAAAGCGTCAGTTCAACGTCGCCATCAACGGTGCCCCTGTGCTGTCGAACTTCGACATCCTGAGCACCGCGGGGGGACCGAACATAGCGGTTGTGGAGTCCGAATCCACGACCTCCGACAGCAGCGGCAATATTTCCATCGCATTCACAGGGGGAGCTGCCGATCTGCCCAAAGTGAACGGGATTGAGGTTGTGCCAGCCAGCGGAACCACGCAGGGGCCCGCACAACCTGCCGCCATCACCGGGTTGTTCGCTACGCCCGGAGTCGGACAGGTCGCACTTACCTGGAACCCAGGGAACGCGGTTTCCACCACCTATAACGTGTATCGTGGTTCGGCTGCCGGGCAGGAGGCCGCGCAACCGATCGCCTCCGGCCTGACCAGCACCAGCTTCATTGACACCACCGTTACAAACCAGGCCACGTATTACTACACCGTCTCCGCCGTCACGAGCGGAGGCACGTCGACCGCATCCAACGAAGTTAGCGCAATTCCAGGGGCTCCAGTCACCGGCACCGCTATCTATCAGGTCAATGCCGGCGGGCAAGCCGTCGCTCCCTTTGCCGCGGATGAGTTCTTTACTGGCGGTTCTCAATCAGGCAGTAACAACCCTGTGAACACGACTGCAGTGGTCAGCCCGGCGCCCGCCGCCGTTTACACAAGCGAGCACAATGGCGGCAACTTCAGCTATGTTTTTCCGAACCTGCATGCAGGAACTCAGTACCTTGTCCGGCTGCATTTCAACGAGACCTACTGGACCCATGCGGGGCAGCGGGTCTTCAACGTCGCGATCAACAACACTGCTGTCTTGCAGAACTTTGACATAGTAGCCACCGCGGGGGCGCCGAATACGGCTCTTGTCGAGCAGTTTACCGCTACCGCCGATGCCAACGGACAGATCACCGTAGCCTTCTCCAACAGCGGGGCCGATCAGCCCAAGGTGAGTGGCATCGAGATTTACCAATAACTCTTCACCAATGATGGACTCATCCAGGTCTGCCGTCTCGTTCTCGATGGCAGACCTGGGTCCTTATTGAAGGAAATGAAAGGATTCGTAAATGTCGCCTTCCATAGCTAACGTGCTCTCTCGTCGAAGGCCATCTTGGAGCGAGTCTGTTGCAGCCCTGATGTGCGGCCTCCTGCAAGCCATAGCCGTGGGCGCACCTCTACAGCATGACCCCACCGCCCCGCCTTCTAATCCGGCCTACGTCGACTATCTGATCGCGGAAAATATGGCCGGGGATGGAAGCAGGGCTGAGGCCCTGCATAAATTAGCCCAGAGCCTGCGTCTTCAGCCTGCTGGAAATCCTGCCGCTGGCCTTGCGTTTCAGCTGCTGACGGAACAGCGCACGAATAGCAGGCTCATCCTGCACGGGCATACGGACGCTGTCCTTTTTGCGGCTTACAGCCCGGACGGAACGAAGATCCTGACGACTTCCGCTGACGGAACGGCACGGCTATGGGATGCCCGCACTGGACAGATGCTCGTTCCGCCCATGCATCACGAGGATTCGGTACTTGCTGCCGGCTTTAGCTCGGATGGCAAGCGTATCGTCACTGGCTCAGAAGACAAGACCGCACGGATATGGGAAACCGCGACAGGCAAACCCATCGGAGCCCCGTTGCAGATGAACGGTGAGGTGCTCACCGTTAGCTTCAGTCCTGATGGGAGCATAGTGGCTACCGGAGCCGACAACGGCATTGCACGCACATGGAACGGATCGACGGGTGCACCGCTTTCTCCCCCCATCGTTTACCATGAGGCGGTCTATTCCGTCCGTTTCAGCCCGGATGGTTCGCAGCTGCTGACAGCAACGGGAGACAATATTGCAGATCTGTTGGATCCTAAAACCGGAACTCGTGTTCTAAAGAAGCCCATCCGCCAAAACAACATCATCTTCACTGCTGTTTTCAGCCCAGATGGTACGCAAGTGCTTACCGCGTCTGCCGATCATACTGCCCGTATCTGGAATGCAAAGACTGGAGCGGCTATCGGCAATGCCTTTCATCACGGCTTCTCAAGCGATGCTGCTTCATTCAGTCAGGATGGCTCGCGCGTCCTCACAGTCTCTTGGGATCATACCGCGCGCGTATGGGACGCCAGGACCGGCCAGGCGCTCACTCCTCCGCTTCAGCATGCCGATGCCGTCCTGAAAGGAGCGCTCAGCCCGAATGGCTCCCTGGCGGCCACCGTAGGACGTGACCATAGCGCGTATCTTTGGGACGCCACCACCGGCGAGGAGCTTCGCCTGCCACTCCGCGCTAGGAATAGCCTCTCAAGCATCGCCTTCAGTCCAGATGGCGAGAGTCTGCTCGTGGCTGTGGACTCAACTGTTCAGGTAATCGATCTTCCCCCTCTTACCCCCGTTCCCGCTTGGGTCGCCGACCTGGCCGATTTCGCTTCGACACAGGTGAAATATAATCAGGACAGCGCGCCCGACCTGTCCCGCATCCGCCAACTCCGTCAGGATCTCCTAGCCTCCTCTTCTACTGATCTCTGGACCCGGTTCGGTCGCTGGTACTTCACCGAAAGCGATCAGCGCGCCATCTCGCCGTGGAGCCATATCAGTCTCCAGGAATACGTGAATGGTCTCATCGAGCAAGGTGATAATGAATCGCTCGAGCTAGCGGCTACACTCGCTTACGACCATCCGACGTGGATGAAGAAGATCGTGCAGATACGAGTACACCAACAGGCTGAAACTCAGCCCGGCATTTCGCACTCTCCGTCTTTTTAGCACTGATGTCAGATTTTCCGAGAGGCGCACGAATTTTCTTCATGCCTTTACGCGGCGGATACCGGCGACGAGATCAGAACTGAGAGGGCACAATCGGGAGCTTCGTAAGCCAGTCGCCGACCGGGGCCCAGGCAGGGATTAATAGTACCGGGAGCAAGTTGACGAGATTCATGGTGGTACGGCGAACCACGACGTGATTAGAGGCCTAGCGCTGTTCTGCATAATGCCAGGCCACAGGCCCTCAATGGTGTTTCTGTCGCAGTTGAGCGGCTGAACCTGCTTGCTTCGAACTTCTCGATTACTCGGAGCGCCTGATGCGCGCCCAGTTTGCTAAAGTCCAGAGCGGCATCTTCACGCCGAGGACTTCCTCGACAACAACGGCTGGTCGGAAATCATTGGAGTACAGCGCGTTTCTCGTGATTCGGTCGGTTGTTCCGGGCTACTTTCTTGAAAGTTATCTACTATTTCTTCCATAACGTTATCTTTAGGCCACCATAGATATTGAATGGAGTTCCTGGAGCCAGGAAGCTTGAACTTCGAATTGGGATCTCACCATTGCCTGTGCCGTATGGGGTGCCAAATGGCTGTGCTACGAAGTGGTCGTTATCGTCGAATGGGGTGGTGCCAAGCTGGGCACCGGTTGAGTAGTGCTTATCGAGCAGGTTATTCAACTGCACGAAAAGCTGGATGCGCGGAATGATCTGGTACCGCACACCGAAGTCGGCGATCCCATAGCCCGCGGATTTGCCGGAGCCGAGATAGAAGACACCATCCGGCTGGTGCATGTTGTTTTCATTGCCACGGGCGAAAGAGGAACCAACTGCGCGAATATCCATCTCAGCCGTTAACTTGGGCGAAGGCCTGTACTGGCCAGAGAGCTTGAATAGATTGCGCGGTACCTGCGGAATAAAATTTCCGGGAGTGATGCGAATGTCGCCTTCGGTACCAGGCATATCTGCCAGAGCACTGTCGTTCGTGCTGTTACTGCCTCCGTTAATGGTCTGCGGACTCTGGTAGGTGGCATTCAGGAAGGTATAGTTGCCGCCCGCGCTCCAGTGCTGCCAGTCTTTGGTTAGTTCGAGTTCCACACCGCTGCGACGTGTCTTGCCAAAGTTGAGAAAGTAGCCGAAGCCGGTCTGCTCAGAGGCGACGAAGAGCAGGTCATTGTGGTTTTGGCCGAAAAAGTAGTTGGCGCTCCAATGAAATGTGCCAATGTCGTTGCTGCGGATACCAACCTCGAGGGTGCGCGAGACAACCTGCTTGAGCGGAGGATCGCTGACCAATGCGTTCGGCAAATTGCAAGGCTCATTCGGGTCAGCACATCCAAGTTCGATCGATGTTGGAGACCTGCTCGCTTCGCTGTAGTTGAAGTAAGTGTTGAAAAAACGAGAGGGCCTGAACGTGAACCCAGCCGCAGGATTGAATCGCTGGAAGGCATTGTTGCTGGTCAGATTGCCACGCGCCGCCGAAGGAGGCAGATAATCCACATTGTCCAGAGAGGTGTGGTTGTAGCGGCCGGAGAAGGTAAAAGCCCACGGACCAGAGGTGAATGTGTCGGTAGCATAGATGCTCGGCGTGTTTACGGTTCCGTGCAGCCAGACCTGGGTGTCTACGGGCTCGTCATCTGCGAAGGTCGTGCCATCCAGAAAGACCGGGACCAGCGTAAAGGAGACGTTGTCCGGATTGAGATAGCCGAGTTGAGTTAGCTGGTAGTACGTCGAGGTGCCGCGGTCCCACCCGGCCCCCACGGCCAAACGGTTATGCATGGTCGTCCACGTAACCAGGCCGGAGAGGCCATAGCTGTTCTGTTTATTCGAGGTTCTTGTAATGACACCATTGCACTTTTCCGACGGCTCGCCGCCGGTGTCGTTCTGGAGCGACTGGGCGAGACAGCGCCAGTATGGAAAGGGCTGTGTTGTAGCGTTGCCTGTCGTTGGAAAATCTTTGTAGCCCGCGGCAGTAAGTGCCGCGATATCGGCTGCGCTGAGAGTGTAGAGATTCTGGTCGAAGGAGTCTTCGTTCAAATCGCCATTGGAGCTGTCAGTTCGCACGTAGCGATAGTAGGCATTGGCAGAGAGAGTCAGGTTATTCGTTGCTGCGTGACTTACATTCAACGTGAGTGAAGGAGAATGATTCCAGGTCACATCCGGAATCGTATTGACGGAGGTATAGTCAACCTTCAGGAAACGGAAGTCTGCCGTACCGTTTCCGGTCAACCAGTTATTCGCGTAAGCTCCGCTCAGATAGACGCTCGTCTTTGCGTCCGTCCATCCGATCTTTGCGGAAGCCTGTCGTACTTCAGACGGAGAATCTTGACGCCATCCGTCTTCGCGATAAAGATTCCCTGCGAGGTAATAGTTGAATCCACGAGGTAAAACGCCTCCTAGTTCTGCCTCGCCGGCGCGTCGTCCAAACTTTCCGCCTGTGATCTGTAGTGAACCACCGGGCGCAGTCAGGCCATCCTTTGACTGCACTGAGACCGCTCCTCCCAGTGTGTTCAACCCGTAGATGGGGTTAGAGCCGGGAATCAACGCCATATCCCGGATCGCTACTTTTGGGATCAGGTCCCATGCAACGATGTCGCCAAACGGCTGGTTCTGTCGCACGCCGTCCATATAGACAGAGAGCCCTTCCGGAGTCCCCAGCAGGGGAGAGGCCGTGTAGCCGCGATAGCTGATGTCCGGCTGGTACGGATTTCCCTGGTTCTCATTGACGTAGACACTGGTCAGACGCTTGTTCATCAGGTCTGCGAGATCGAGTGCATTGCTGTCCTCAAGGTTTTTTGCTGTCAATCCCTGCACCGGTACCGGTATCTGGTCGCGAGACTGAGTCGCCTCCCCAATCGGGGTGGGAGAAAAGACTGTGACGCTGGTGGGGGTGCCTTGAACAAGCAGCGTAACTTCTCGAAAAACAGGCGATGCCGAGGTTACATCGATCTCCATGAGACGAGAAGCGAAGCCGGACGTCGAGATTTGTAGTTGATACCTCCCGAAGGCTAATCTGTCCAGAGAAAGTGCGCCCTGGGCGTTGGTCTGAAAGGTAAGGTTGGTACCGGGGCCGGTGATACTGACGATGGCACGCAAACCAGCGCCCGAAGGGTCATTCACCTGGAGTCTGATCTCACCAATGTGTCCGCCAGCTTGCGCGGCCGTCGTTTGTGAGTAAGCAAGATCTCCGATGCAAAACAAAAAAGAGATCCATAACAGGCCGGAGCGCAGAATCAGCGGCACCCTGCGTCTCCTTGTGCGCCGTGATCGTAGATGAATTCTCCGTCCTTGCCTGGGTCTTTGTTCTTGCATTCCCGAAGGCTGCTGATTTGGTTTATTTCCATGAGAAGTGCAAGATTATGCTTTCGAATCCCCTTTTTTCCATACCTGTGTGGGTTGTTCAATGCACGAGAGTAAAGTGTGCCAAGTTAATGCTTTAGACGGCCGAATTATCATTTTAATGCTTTAGACGGCCGAATCATCGTTTCTTTGAAAACACTCACCGGCTTGACGGATCGTTCGGGCTTCTCCGTCTCGCCACCTTCGGCGGCAGGGGTCGGCATTGACCGGTGCTCTCGCGCCACCCGTGCGATCGATGCGCCAGGCACCAACGTCGCCTCTACAATGCGTCGCTTCTCCTCTGCCGTACGGATGAACCCGCTTGCCCGCAGTACCAGCTTCGCCCATTTCTATCGTCTCGCTCACAATGCCATCGTCGGCCGGATCAAGCCGCATGTCTACACGGCGAGGACCGGGCGCTTACGTTCATGCCTGAGGTCTTGATCTACAAGCCGTAGCGCAAGCGGGGCTTGGCCGCTTTGCCTGAGTCCTCACCAAGCTCGCGTTCCCTTGTAGTGCTCTACAAGGTCTGCGCCGTGAGAGATGAAGTCACACCCGATTGCTGCGGTGTGTTGGCTTGCTGCCTGTACTCATCAGCTTTCTTTTGAGCCTTCGCCTTCGTCAGTTCTGTGATGTCACCAAAAATCGCCTTTCGTTTGACGCCGTTTCACGCCAAGGAAAGACGTTACATCAGGTCCAATCGTTCTCTTCTCGATTGTCAAAGACCCCTGCTTATAGCGATTTCTTTTGTGCTTTATTTTCATGCTGCCTTCCTTTCATGGGGTAGGCGGCATGACCGACGGGAACAGTGGATCCGGCGCTATCCAAGCCGCGATCTCCTGCGAGTTCAGTGATGGCATGATGCCGGAGGTCGTGGAAGCGTAACCCTGCCAGCGGACTCTTGATGCCTTTAGTCGACGCTTTGTACTCTTGATTGGAACATTCATCGGTGGGGCTCTGGAGCCGCTTGCAAGAAGGGCAGAAGATGACGCGGGCGAGATTTCGCCATGACGACGCGCGCCATGGCGTCTGTGGTTCGTAGGGTCTATCCGTGCGGTTTCACAGGCCGGAAAGAGGTAATGGCCGGACTGGAGCGTGCCGAACGCCTGAGCCCGTCGGTACAGAGCGAGAACCACCTCCAGGCGTCCGTATTCCCAGGGATCATGCGTTCCCCGGCATCCGTCTTGCTCTTCCGAACCGTGAGAGTACGTTCAATCAGGTCGATATCACGCCAACGCAACTGCTTTATCTCGCAACCTCGCATTCAACTGTAATTCAGAATCGAACATCTCGGGGCAGCCTTGGCAGTCTGGACCTACTGTGGGCGCCGAGACGAATTCAACTCTTCCATGCTTCACCGCGCCCCAAAGGATTTTGGAGCGCGGGCAGTTATCGCGCCATCAATTACGGATTTGTGAGGATGTCCGTCACTGGCGGGTTCTCGTCGCAACGATCGTCGCGACGACTCAGTCCTGGAGTGCGTGGCTCTCGACGGCACCATTTCGTGAGGAGGACGCAGGGCGGCTTATGCGAAGCTTCCGTATTCGGTAAACCAAAGACGTCCGCTTCATTCCTAGTCGCTCTGCCGCACCATTCCGTCCGCCGACTATCCAATTGCTCGCCTCAAGCGCACGGAGGATATGATCAACGGAGAGGTACCTCCACTCAAACTCGGTTTCTCCCCTTTTGTAAATCCTCTTCTCCTTCAGACACTCCGCGCCGCATACGGTGTGCTCTCTCCTAGATGTGAGATTCAACTTTCCAGTGGTGACACGACACACATTCTGGATCGGCTGAATCAAAGTGGTCTGGATTGCGCCATCCTCCCCATGCCGAAAGATAGAGATCTCTGGAACGTCCTGCAAGTGACGCAGTCTCCACTCGTTCTGTGTATGCGCAGGGATGATCCGCTCACGTCTCAAATAGAGGTGGCCATTCATCAAGCCGCACACGCATTAGGATCTTTCGCGACCCGGAGTTGCATCCGTCTGCACATTCTCGACTGGCTGAGATGTTTACAGAAGTGGGAATCTCTTTAAGGCTTGCAAACTCAGCAGCCACACCAGCAGACATGCGATGAATGGTCAAGGAGACAGGCGGGCTGGCGTTGATTGACCAGCTTGCTCGCAAAAAACGCTAGGAAACCACTGGGATCTCGATTCCAGCCAGAATGAACTCGTTGGTTCCCTTTCGGGGTGTGTGAAAGGAGATGCATTCAAGGTCGCTTGTCTCGATATCCAGCGTGCTTCATACTCGATAGTGTGAGTGTGACCACGTACAAAGGTTTTGCATTGTCCAACGATTGCCTGTCGGTCCAGATTTCGCCCGAGGAGGGTGGTCGAATTAGCTCCTTGCAATCCAAGGTAACTGGGGTAGAATTCCTCACCCAATCCACGAATCGACACATCCGGCTCGAGCCCGGCTATGACGCTCAATTCCAGCACGGAGCTTGTGCCGGGATTGAGGAATGCCTGCCGACGGTCGGGGCATGCGATGACCGAACCGCAGGCGGACCCGTTCCTGACCACGGCGATTTCTGGCAACTCTCCTGGAGAGTGACTGAACAATCCGCGGATCGCATTGTCCTTTCGGCGACAGGATTCAGCCGTCCACTGTTCTTCCAGAAAACGGTCGCCTTACGAGATGTCGGTCTCTCCATCCGCTACCATGTCCAAAATATCGCGGAGACTGACACGTCGTTTCTGTACGCCTGCCACCCCTTGTTTGCAGTTGAGGCAGGCGACCGCATCGCCCTTCCTTCCGAGATCAACACCCTCCAATTGACCTACTCGCGCACAGGATGCCTGGGGCAGACGGGCAACTTCGTTTCTTGGCCTGGCGAAGGGCTTGATACCGTACTGCCGAACAATGCAGAAGAAGCGGACATGTTTTACTCCCGTCAGACAAAGACGGGACGTTGTGGTCTGTATCGCACGCGGAGCAAACAGGGTCTGATCCTCTCCTATTCGTCTGGAGTCCTGCCTTATCTCGGTCTTTGGCTCTGTTATGGAGGATGGCCTGGAGGCCAATCGCCTCAGCAATACGCGGTTGCAATCGAGCCGACAACTGCACCTTGCAATACACTCAAACAAGCACAGGCCGCACGGCTAGCACGTCTGCTGCTGCCAGGCGATCACTTGGACTGGGAGCTAACCTTTCAACCGACTTCCTCTGGAATCTCATGGCAGGAATTTCAAAACCTCATCGAGGGAGAGGCTCGATAGGCTGGCCTTGAGGCAGTCTTCAACATCGCACACACATTCTCAGTCTTAAGCAGCTTGAGAACGCCTACGCCTATCGCTTGCTGGAAAATTCAGAAGTACGATTCGCCGTTGAGCTTGTGAACTGCGGAACTGCGGTTCACAAGCGATGGATGCCCTATGTGAGGGTATCGAATTCAACATCGATCTCTTCATCAGTTCCCGAAACCCGATTGGCAAAGAGCTGGAGGTTGCTCTTCAACACAATGTGGGGTGCCAGACGCACCACCGGGGGTGTCGGCTCGCTCCTCATCAGATAGGCCACGAGATTTTCGAAAGCAAGTTTTCCCTGGGTAAAGGGTCGTTGATAGAGCGTCGCTAAGACTTTGTCCGCCTTAATGAGGGTAATGAGATCCTGAAACAGGTCAGTCGCAATCACTTGCACCTTACCGAGAAGGCCCAGCTCTTCCAATGCCTCAAGCACGGCCATACTGTTGGCGGTACTCAAGTAAAGTCCTTCAGGGCGATCCTTGCGCCGCATCAATGTCACCGCCTGACGGTATGCTTCCTTGGGCTTTTCATGGCCTTCGAGCGTCGGTAAAAGTGTCAGATGTGGCGCCTGTACTGCCAGCGTCGCCGCAAATCCACTCAACTTCTCGGCATGATCCAGTGTAGAAAGCTCACCTGTCAGGATGGCGACATTGGCCTTCCGCGGAAGCTTATGCGCTAACAACTCAGCCGCAATGGCACCGCTAACGTAGGCATGAGTTGAAACGGAACCGACACGCCCCGTGTTGGGAGCATCACTACCAACACACATCATCGCCGTACCGTTGCGCGAGATCTTCCGAATGAGAGGACTGAATCTCTGAATATTCCCCGGGAGAAAGATAATCCCGTCATATTTTCGGGCATAGGCCGCCTCCAGAGAGTCCGTATCCCCGACTCCGATTCGTGGATATTCGTGAAACTCGAGCGAGACCTGTGAGCCGATCACCGCCGCAGCCGCGGCACGAATTCCAGAACGCAAGGGATCGAAGAAGTAGGAGATGTGCCGCGGTAAGACTACCCCAATGGAAACGTGCCGATTCCGCTTTAGGGCTTGGGCGGCAAGATTGGGTTTATACCCTAGTTGCTCGGCCACCTGCAATACACGAGCCTTTGTCTTCTCACTCACTCCCCTTCGGCCGTGGAGCGCACGATCGACCGTCCCAATCGAAATATTCAATGCTTTGGCGATGTTCTTGATCCCAACGCTGTTCGACTCGTCTCTCATGTAGAGCCTTGATCCATCAAATAATTTTCCGCGAGCCATTTTCTCATCCAATTTCGGGTACCGCTATAGCACTGTCTGGAATGACGCTTGTATGCTCGGCTGCATCGTAACCACGGATCAGGCAGTGGACACCGAGCCACTTGAAACGTATTGCCACACGGAGTTCAGGTTTTCCCCACTCATCTCAGATTTGTTGGAAAACGAGCTCAATGATCTGCACATGTCTCACTGATTGCCTCCAACGGCTAGACGTATCGCCTCTGCGGCAAGTTTCGGGGGTATGTCTCTTGTGACCCGAGAGGTTCGAATCCAACCATAAAGTTACGGATCGTCGCAGAACGCAATAACGGGGGAAAGAAATGCGCATGCATCACCCATTCCGGATGACGTTTCCGCGTAGATGCAACTCAAAAGAAGGAACATCGATGCCGAGTTGCCGAAATTCCTCAAAGCACTCCGACTGGATAGTCACTCCACTGCCCGGTTGGTTCCGCAGGATAGCTTGAACGTATCGCCAGGTCATCTCCAAAGAGCTCGGTATATATGAACGACGTATCACCTTCTATCCGCCGAATGCTGGCATGTGTATAGAAAGGGATGGCCATCGGCAAGACCAACCCGCCCGTGTAGTCCGTATGCTCTCCCAGTATGTTGACCCGGGCTGGCTCTACATTCGAACCAACCTGATGATGTCTCCTCAGGCATGACAATGTTCTCCTTTCAGATCTGCCGCTTGGCTACACGTCACGCCTTCGATCGATCGAAAACTACAGTCGAATCCGATATCGTTTTGCGAAAATGAATGATTCAGTCGACCACGGTGTCCTAGCCATCCAAGACACCGGCCTCGATCTGTTCGAGGCTCCGACCTTTAGTTTCGCGAACCGAAGTAGCAACCAGAACACACCCGAGTACGCAGATCACTCCGTAGGCAGCGAATACCCAAGCTGTGCCTAAACGGCGGTTCAGGATGGGAAAGCTGTAGGTCAGTGCGAAAGAAGCCAGCCACAAGGCGCTGACGGAGATCGAGACGCCTTGTGCCCGAACGCGTTGCGGAAAGATCTCCGCAATAAGCACCCAAGTTACGGGTGCCAGCGTCAGTGCATAGCAGGCGATTGCGCTAAGTGTAAGCGTCAGAACGGCGATCCCACCAATTCCGGCTCGATAGGCAAACGCACACAGAAAATGAGACACCGCAATGCCAATACATCCTAGAATCATCAGTTTTCGTCGCCCTACTTTGTCGATCATGAGCATGGCCATCACAGTGAAGATGAGATTGATGGCACCCGTAATGACGATGTTCAGAAAGACGTCATTCGCTTTATACCCGGCATTCCGATAGACCTCGGCCGCGTAATTAAATAGAACGTTAATTCCAGTCCATTGCTGTAACACAGCCAGCGCCATTCCTAATAAAACGACACGTCGCACTGAGGGGCGCGCGAGTTCGCCCCATGAGTGGTTTGTAGCCTTCTGCTCCGTAGTCAACGCACGCTCGATGGCTGCTAATTCCGCCTTCGCATATTTCTTTCCTCCCACCCTTTCAAGCGTAAGTAGAGCGTTCTCACGACGATGGCGTGTGACCAGCCAGCGAGGACTCTCGGGTATCCATAGCGACGCAAATGTAAAGATGGCCGCCGGCACCACCAGCGCGCTGAACATCCAACGCCATCCGTACTGAACGTTCCAGGATTGCAGCAAAACGTCGGACGCGGTATGCTCCGGCACTGGCCGGGCCAACAGCCAGTTCACGATCTGGGCCATCAGAATTCCTACGACGATGGCGAACTGGTTCAGACTGACGAGCCGTCCACGAAGATTCGAAGGACTGAGTTCTGCGATGTAGAGAGGAGACACGTTCGAGCTAAGTCCGATCGCCACGCCACCAACTACCCTCCACATGATGAAACTTGAAAATGTGGAGGCCCAACCTGTCAGCACGGAAGAGATGGCGAACAAAACCGCGGACACTAAGAGCACAGGTTTCCTACCAAGCCGATCGGCCAACGAACCTGCCATCAGGGAACCCACAAGGCAACCAACGAGTGCACAACTATTTGCCCAGCCCACGAGGCTAGCCGAGGTCAGATGAAAGTAGATTTCATAGAACTCTCGCGCGCCCCCGATTACCACCCAGTCGTAGCCGAAGAGCAAGCCGCCCAGTGCGGCGACCAAGGCAATCCCCCACACGTATCCTTTGCGTTCACTCGCAACGGAAGCCTCGTTTGATATCGCGCTTACTGGCCCCTGCACATTCCACCTGCGATCAGTCTGCGCATATCGATTGCGCCCGTGTGGCTGTGGTCCATCATCTCGACCTGGCGAAGCAATTGGGTGGATCGCTCACCTTGTCCGAGCCCCAGCGCCGCCTGCGCCTCCAAGAAGCGTGCTGTAATCGTTTGGCGTTCTTTAAGGTCTACTTCAAAGAGAAGCATTGCCGGCAACGATGTCGCAAAGTAGTCGATCTTTGGTGTCTGACGATCCAACTGGAACGCATACGACTCAATCTGATGGAACAGATCGATTGCTTCTTGTTCCCGACCCAGTTTACGCAGAGCCAGGGCGCTCCAGTAGGTCATCTCAGAGACGGGTTGCACCTGCATCTGCTGGAAATCTCCCTTACGGCTCGCCGCCCCTAACCAATGACGCTTGGCGTCTTGCGGCCGATGGATTGCCGTATAGGCAACGGCATACCAGTAATCGACCATGCTGAGATTCATCAACAGATGTTTCGCCTCGCTGAGGTTGCATGGTGGCGAACTGGCGGCATGCAGGAATTCCAAAGCATTCTCAGGGTGAGTCGGGAGCACCCTTCGTGCCAGGAGAACATTCGCACGGACATATTCGGAAAGCACCAGTCCTTCGCCGCCTTCCCAGGGTTGAAATTGTCTCTTACAGAGAATGAGAAGAGCGTCTTCGGGCCGATCGAGGCTGTTCAGCAAAGAAGCGAACTCCACCGAAAGATCATCACGACTGTCAACGAGAGGACGATTATCTGCAAGTAGCGCCAGACGCTCTTCCAGAGCGAATCCTGTTCGCTTGCGAAGCTGATCCTGCTCGTATAAAAGCCGGGCATCCGTCGGAGCACAGGTGCGGGCACGTTCAAAAGCGTTGAGCGCCTTCTGCCTATCGGACAAGATGTTGAAATAAGCGATGCCAAGGTTACGCCATGCAATCGAGAAACCCGGTTCTGCGGCAACGCTCTGCTCCCACCGCACAATGGCTTCGCTATGTCGACGACGATCATACAGAAGATTGCCGAGAGCGTAGGCTGCACGAGCATCTCGAGCATTGATTTCCAAAGCCTTCTCAAGTACACGTAATTCTTCCAAGCGGTCGGGGAAGATGTAATCGGAGTTCTCCTGAGAAGCCTGGCAATACGTCTCTTTGCTCTCGCTTCCTCTCCCCATCTGTCGCAACACATCGGCACGCGCGTACATCACCATGGTGGACGGAACATCGCTGGGAGCATCAAAGACGCTGAGCGCTTCTTCGAGAAGGCCAGAGCGTATGAGATCGAAGCCTAGATCAAGCTGCATCTGATGATTCGCTGGCACTTCGTGACCCATCAGAAAGCGGCTGAACAGATCCAGAGGATCGAGCGCTCGGTTTTGTCGGAGTAGACGCTGAGCTTCCTCTTTCCGTCCAAGTCGCTCCAACACAACTGCTTTCAGGTTCCGCGCCGAGAGATTGTCGGCGCCGGCAATGAGCGAACGATCCAGATGATCGAGAGCCTTCAGCCATTCGCCGCGGACACAGTCCATCTCCGCGAGACGATGATATCCAGGCCCACGCCAGGCTGCGTTCCACGTGCTCTTGTAGAAAGCATCGTATGCCTCAGCGAATCGCTCCTGGTAGTGTAGTGTAAGTCCAAGATTATAGTACGGCTCGCCATCGTACGGATTCGGGTTTCTCCTGGTCAGGCGTGCAATCGCGGTACGCAAATAGTGTTCCGCCTGCTCGAACTCACCACGCCGCAGGTGCCAGCGACCCAACATGTGATTGCAGCGGCTGTCGTCGGAATCACGAGACAAGGCCTCTTGCCAATAGCCTTCCGGGCTACGAGTGGGGTGGCGATATTGTTCGAGATGGACACCGATGAGGAATAGTTCGTCCATGCTATCGACGTCTTTCGGTAACGGAGGCTCGGTCGCAACATTCGGCGCTATAACCGGGACAATCTCGTCCGGAACATACCGAAGCAACGTTGCGTCGTCGGATTGCACGATCACTTCCAGACCATCCGACGCGCCATCGTACGTGAATCGTTCCGACCATGTCGTTTCAGGCATGAGATCGCCCATCCTGCGACCGATCTCGCTTCCCGCTGCCCGAACGATGACGGTGCTCTGCCGTCTGGCTGCCGTCACCTGAACATGCACGGTGATTTGGCCGGCTCCTACCTCGACACGGAGAGCCCCATCTACGCTCGCCAGATTCGGAACGCCGATATTGCCGATGGGATACCAGAACTGGCTAAATGTTTTCGTCTCTCCCGGCGCAAGATACGAGAAATCCGGTTGATTGTCCGTGTACACGCCGGACATAAGTTCGACGTAGGGACCATCCTTGTCGGTCAAACTGCGGTCCCAGGCGTAACCGAACTCGTGATTTCCCCAGGTCCATTGTTTCTTTCCCGGAGCCACATGGTGGTCGGCAACAGCGACGGTTCCAGCCTTATGCTTGTGATCGTAACCGCCAAAGAAATCACCTTTCGAACCCACAATCATGTAGCTGGTTGGTACCGGAATGTTGGCATACCATCCGAGGTCGTTCGGCGGATAGGAACCGTCAGGCACGAAGCAAGGCGGCATCTCATCTGCGGGAATACCTTCGACCGAGCGACGCTTATAGTCAACACCGTAATAGATCCCCTGACTCAGGGGATATTCCGTAATTGCCCGCTTCGCATGATCTGCGACGTATCGGACGTCGCCAGGAAAAAAGGACTGATATTGTTCGTGCACACGCGTAGCGACATTTGCCCACCAGAGAAAGGTCTGCGTGTCCTGTGTCCGGTTATATAGCCGGACCCGGACCTCCACCACTGTGGATCCAGGCCGCAGGCAAACACCGTGCATGCCCTTTAGGTGGGACATGGGATCGTGATCGGAACACCACACCGTTACACTTCCGTCGGGTGCTCGCTCGATACTGGCCTCTACAGGCATAAAAGTTGCGGGCCGATGGTGCTGTGGCCAGTTGAATTCGACTCCTCCAGAAATCCACGGGCCGGCGAGGCCTACAAGGGCTGGCTTGATGACGTTCTGACGGTAGAAGAAGTCGTATCCCGTCCTTTTGTCTATCCCAACATGGATCCGTCCGCCAATCTCCGGCATTACCATCAGCCGCAGATACTCATTTTCGAGATGAATGGCCTCCCACTGTCTTGGCTCCGGTTTCGTCGCAATCAGATCGATGACGGGTAGAGGATAGACACGGCCGCTGCTTCCCTGATAGACACGTTTCTCTAGAAACAGTGGGTTCTTGTCAGGCTGGGCTGGCGCATACGTCATCATGGTGACTCGCTGACTCCAGGCCTTCACCGGACCGGTTTCAGACTCAGGAGCTGCGGGAAGGATCAACGGTGACAGCCGATCGTGGACCTCGGGTTTCTGCTCTTGGGTGGTCTCGTCAGGAAGCATGTAGATTAACCTTATGGCGGGGGCAGAAGGTGCCCCACCATGGAAAACATTTTCGTGTACGTTACCGTATCACAGATTCACGATAGTCGCCGACCGGTCCCACCTTTTCGAATTGGGCCCGCGAAATTAGACCAAAGCCCGAACACAGTGAAGCCTCCGTGCGATCGACAGTGCACACGAGTAGATGGCCCCTCCAGATGATTTCTGTTCATTTCGATCCTTGGTTCCTGGAAATCAGTTTGCCACTTGACATACGTTCACGCTCCATATTAGCTTCGCTAGCGCTTCATTTATCCGAGTATTTACGTGAACGAACACGTTTTCCTTGTCATAAAGAAAAATATGTTCAGTAAAGGAAGGCCAGCATGTCCACCTCCACGCCTAGAACGTCGAAACGACTCCAAGCATTCTTCACCACTCTTGCACTTGCCATCACTGGTCTGTTTGTTCTTCCACCAGCACAGGCTCAGATGGATCAGGGAACGATCACCGGAGTGGTTACGGATCAGAGCGGCGCATTGATTCCAAATGCAAAAGTAACACTCACCGCCACAGATACCGGACTCTCCTTTGAACGCCCGACCAATGAGAGCGGGATCTATGTTTTCTCGCCGGTGAAGATCGGAAGATACTCCATCGCGGTTGCTGCAGATGGATTCCAGACATCCAAGCGCGAGAACCTCGTTCTCAACATGCAGGCACGTCTCGGCGTCAACTTTGAACTCAAACCGGGTTCCGTGACCAGCAGCATCACCGTAAATACGGCGATGCCTCTGCTCGATACTCAAACCGGCGCTGTCGGACAGGTTGTCGATTCGAAGACCATCAATGAAACGCCTCTCAACGGCCGGAATTGGGTCTTCATCGCGCAGCTCACGGCCGGGATCGCTCCTCCCCAGGGGCAAACACGAGGTTCCGGTAAGGGCGACTTCGTGGCGAACGGGCAACGCGCAGAACAAAACAACTTCATCCTTGATGGCGTCGATAACAATACCAACCTTGTCGATTTTCTGAATGGATCTACATTCGTGATGCGTCCTCCACCCGACGCTCTTGCCGAATTTAACCTGCTGACCAGCAACTATAGCGCCGAGTTTGGTCACTCCGCCGGCGCCGTACTCAGCGCCAGCATCAAATCGGGAACGAATGCCATCCACGGCAGTCTTTGGGAGTACTACCGCAGCGATAAGATGAATGCGCAAAACTGGAACGCTCTTACCGTTCCTGCATTTCACCAGAATCAATTCGGTGCTACGCTCGGCTTTCCCATTCTCAAGGACAAGCTCTTCTACTTTGGCGATATTGAAGCAAACCGTGTCTCGTTCGGCAGTCCGCAGGTTTTTACAGTTCCGACAGCAAGAATGCGTACCGGCGATTTCACTGAACTACTGGATCCATCCCTGACTGGCTATAATGATCAGATTAATAAAGGAAAAATCAATCTGTACCAACCTGGTTCCCGGGGAACCATACCCCTAGGACAGCCCTGCGGGCGTACACAGAATGTCTTCTGCCCCTCCGACATCAATCCAACAGCCCAGAACATTCTCAACCTGTATCCACTGCCGAACGTCAACAATGGTCGCACCTACAAGAACTACAACACCAACATCGGCAAGCGCGATAACACCATTCAGTGGGACCAGCGTTTGGATTGGAATATCAGCGCCAAAGATCAACTCTTTGGACGCTACAGTTATTTTCACGAAATCGTTAACAACGGCCTCCCCTTTGGACCAGTCCTGGACGGGAGTGGCTACGGCGGCGAGCGCGATACCAACCTGGCGCAGAACGGCATGTTCAGCGAAACCCACGTATTCAGCCCATCGCTGACAAACGAATTCCGTTTTGGCTACAACTGGGGCGTTTTCCGTTTCCTTCAGCCAAATGCAAACAACTCGACCCTCGCGTCGAGTCTTGGCTTGGGCAATGTCCCGGTCAGCCCATTTCAGGGCGGCCTACCCCAAGGCCAGCTGCAGGGCACCGTGGGAGCAGACAACTGGGGATCTTCGGGTACATCCAATGAGTCTCAGAACGTCTATCAGATCCTCGATAACATGACGAAGATCGTCGGCAACCATTCGATGAAGTATGGCGTTGCTATCCAGAACGTTCGCTTCTACTACACCTACGCTGCGGCTCCGCGAGGCCAGTACAGCTTCAATGGCAGCTATACCAGCATCCCGGGCTCCAGCGCGACCAGCGGTACCGCCGACTTCCTGGCCAATCAGATGTCCACTGCCTACATCACGAACGTCCCCGCGGTCCATGACCAACAGTGGTACGACTCGGCTTACTTCCAGGATGACTGGCGTGCGAATTCGAAGCTGACGCTGAACCTTGGCCTTCGCTGGGATTGGTATCAGCCTTATGCAGAATCGCGCGATCAACAGGCCAACTTTATTCTGACTGGCCCCGTGGGGCTCAACAGCAATGGCGTGGGAACCGGAACCGCGGTCTACCAGCTACCGAAGGGTGCACAGCGCTATACGCTCAGCCCGGCGTTTATGTCGTTGCTCGCGGCCAATCGCGTCGATGTGCAATACGTCGATAACGCGCGCCTGCTAGAATCGCAGAAGGTCAACTTTGCACCGCGTTTCGGTTTTGCCTATCAGATCAATTCAAAATCAGTGATTCGGGGCGGCTATGGACTCTTCTACGGAGGTCTTCAGAGCCACGGCAATGGCAATCTTGGCGCAAACTATCCCTTCACGCTGGATGCCTACTATAGCCAACCCACCTGCGACTCTACGAGTTGCAGCCCCCTTCCATACAAGCTGGAGTCGGGTCTTCCCGTTCTGAACGCGAGTTCTGTACCGTCGCAACCCGGTTTTCACTCAACGGATCCACGCATCAAAACCCCATACACTGAAAACTTTAGCCTCTCCTTTCAGTATGCCTTGAGCCCGGACTTCGTCGCCTCCATCGCTTATGTCGGTAACGTCAGCCGCCATCTGTCGACATACTGGGCCCCCAACTCGTCTCTCGCCCTCGCGAGAGCGGGCACCAACACCAACAACCTCAACCCATTCCCTACGCTCGGATGGACCGGGCAGATTCAGTACAGCGGTGTCAGCAACTATAACTCCATTCAGACCAAGATGGAGAAGCGGTTTTCACACGGACTCTCGTTCTTGGCCACGTACACCTTTGCACACGCACTCGACAATTCAAGCTCTGCCGGCGGGCTTTCGAACGGCATTGGCGTGCGTTCGTATTATCTGCTTGGGCTCAACTCGGAGTACACGAACTCGTCCTATGACATTCGTAACCGCTTCACCTTCAATGGCAGCTATCAGCTTCCCTTTGGCCATGGCCGTGACTACCTCAACAATTCGCGTCTCCTGGATCTTGCTGTCGGTGGATGGCAAGTCAGCGGTACTTTCACAGGACAGACGGGTATTCCCCTGGGTGGCATCTCGCCCATACGCTCAACGGCCTCAGGAGGGTCGGCACGTGCTGTGAAGGTTGGCGATCCGTTCCGAGCCGGAGGGACACCACCGGAAGACGGGGCAAGCGCCTGCCCCTCGCGGGTACGAACGAAAGAAAACTGGTATAACCCGTGTGCCTTCGCCAACCCATTGCGTGGAGACGCCATCGATGAGAAAACGCTGATTACCAACCCGACTCAGGTGCTTGCCTATCTTGGTGATAAGCAGAACTTAATCTACGGACCGGGATACTGGCGTGCCGACACATCCCTATTCAAGAACTTCACCACATTCCGGGAGCAGTATCTTCAGTTCCGAGCAGACGCGTTCAATGTCTTCAACCATCCCACGCTAAACAATCCATCCAACACGAGCAATGGAAGCAATGGTGGTCAGATCACGGGGCCCAAGAACCTCCAGGCAAACGCTCCCGACGCTCGCTTCCTTCAACTCTCATTGAAATACGTCTTCTAAAGGTCCGATGCCTTGCTCAGGGCAGAGTGGCTCACACTCTGCCCTTTTTCTTCAACCACCAGACAGGCGAGTGCTTCAGTCGTTCACCCATGCTTCAGCAAGTACAACAGATTGCCAATCGAATCGGGTTCAAATATTGAGCCTGACAACTGTTCTATCGGGAATTCTCCAAGATGCCATCGCGGTTCATTGTCACTCTATCTACTGCTGTCTTCGTAACATTTGGAACGCCTCTTGTCTCACAGGCTCCCCTCTCTGTCACATCTCCTGACGGCCGCCTCACGATGACGTTCGCCGTGAACCATGGGAAGGGAACAGTCAAAGACACAGGTGTGCTAACCTACTCCGTCAGTTTTATGGGAAAGAGCGTCGTCAATGAATCTGCACTCGGTCTCAATCTCGAAGGTGGACCGCCACTCGGGTCTGACGTGCGGATCGAGGACGTCAAGTCATCTTCCGGAGTCGACGACTATCCCTTGCGCAACACCAAGACGAGCAAGGTGCATGACGTCTATAACGCTATCCTTGTCCACACGGTGGAATCCGCAAGGACGAACCGGAAGCTTGATATCGAAGCACGGGCATACAACGATGGCATCGCCTTTCGCTATCTTATCCCCGAACAGAACAATGTTTCCGATCTCAAGCTGAAGGCTGAGGAAACAGAATTTCGGTTCACGGACGATGACACAGCCTGGGTACTCGCTTTACCAAACTACCGCAGCAGCTACGAGAGTGAGTATGTACGTCTCAACCTCTCATCGCTAAGCAATCAGGGCGGCGTCTCCAGCAACTTCTTGATCGGTACTCCCGTATTACTGCACCAGCCTGGTGTGGCATGGCTGTCGCTCATGGAGTCTGATCTGGAAACGAATAGTTCCATGTATCTGACAAATCCATCGGGGAACTGGGCCGGTCACCTGTTGACTGTGAAGCTCTCTCCGCGGTGGGATGACCCAGAGCACGCCGTCATCGGAAGCCTTCCACACCATTCCGCGTGGAGAATACTCGGCATCGCCGATACGCCGGGACGGCTGATCGAATCGAATCTGCTCACCAACCTCAATCCACCGTCGCGCGTTTCGGATACAAGCTGGATCAAAGGTGGAAAGACCAGTTGGAACTGGTGGGTTGACGACGTCAGCAAGACAGGAACGTCTGGCTTCACGACAGATGTGATGAAAGAATACATCGACTTTTCCGCTGCAAACGGATTGCCGTACTTCATGCTGGATGCAGGATGGTCGAAGTCGGGCGACATCACCCAACTGAACGGCAAGGTCGACGTCCCTGAATTGGTCCGGTATGGAGCAACCAAGAAGGTTAAGGTCTGGATCTGGCTTTATTCAACCTCAGTCATGAAACAGATGCGGGAAGCCTTCCCGCTCTATGAAAAATGGGGCGTAGCCGGTCTGAAGATTGATTTCGTCAATCGCGATGACCAGGAAGGAATCCAGTTCTACTACGACGTTGCCAAACTGGCAGCAGCACATCATCTGATGATCGACTTCCATGGTTGCCGAACACCATGGGGCCTGCTTCGTACCTATCCGAATGTGCTGAGCTATGAAGCCGTCCTGGGACTGGAGAACAATAAAGTTGGACGACGGGATAGCCCCGTAGATCGCACAACCTTCGCATCGACACGGCTGCTGGCCGGACCCATGGACTTCACTCCTGGCGCATTTGACAATGCGACGCAAGACAGCTTCGTTGCCCGCAACGAAGCCCCCATGGCGATGGGGACACGAGCGCAACAGCTTGCCCTTTACGTCATCTATGAAACGCCCTTTCCCATGCTCTCGGACAGCCCGCAGCACTATGAAAATCGGCCGGGATTTCAATTCATAAAAGATGTACCGGTTGAGTGGGACGAAACCCGTGTTCTATCAAGCGCTCCCGGTGAAGACACCGTCGTCGCCCGCCGCCACAAAAACGAATGGTATCTCGGCGCTATGACGAACTGGCAACCGAAGACCCTTCGTGTGTCACTCGACTTTCTCGGCAATGGCGTCTACACGGCAGAGATGTATGAAGATGCGGCAGACGCAGCTACACAACCCAAACACCTACGAATCTCTACCAAATCCGTATCGAGCAGAAGCAATTTGTCCTTACAGCTCGCACCGGGCGGTGGAACAGCCATCCGTTTCTCGAAGAAAAGATAGCGATCCAGCATGCCACCCCTGATATCGATGCGTAAGCAAATCTGTGCGCGGTTGCATCATGGCTCATCGCAAACGCGGTATTCGACAAGAAAGCAATGGAGCGCGACATGAAACATCTCACTTGGTTCATTGTCTTCATCACAACGGCCGCTTTGGCATTCCAAGGTTCCGGTGGGACCACAAGAGCTCCACAACGCGTCTTCCGATTGGACGGCGGTGAAGTAACCTATGTGGTCGGGGTCAATGACTCCGGTCAATTGCAGATGATCTATTGGGGTAAACGACTTCCGGCGTCGCAAGAATTCACGACACCTAAATCGGGCCAATCCCTGTCGTCATTCGACATGTCCTCGAACACGACGCCTCAGGAGTTCACCGGCTGGGGTGAAGGACTCTATGTCGAGCCTGATCTCAAGATCACCTTCCCTGACGGTAACCGCGATCTCGTTTTGAAATATGCCTACCATACTACGAGTCGGGATGAATTGGACGTTGTGATGAAAGACATCTCCCGTGAGATCTATGTGAAAGTGCAATACCATATAGACCCTACAACAGGCATTGTGCGTCGATCTGCGGAGGTCTCGAATCGTACGGGCACACCATTCACGATCGAACAAGTTGCAAGTGGAACCTATCATTTGCCCCGCGCCACCAACTATCAACTGCATTACGTGACCGGACGTTGGGCCGGAGAATGGGATCTGCAGCAACAGCCCATTCATGGCGGGAAGACCGTTCTCGAGAGCCGTCGCGGTACAACGGGCTCGCAAAACAATCCTTGGATCATGATCAACCACGCGAGCGATCACGACGAGGACCAGGGAGATGTTTGGTTCGCAGCACTTGGTTGGAGCGGCTCATGGCAAATCGCGATTGTGCAGGATGCCGTTAAGGGAGTACGGGTCACGGCTGGGCCCAATGCTTTCGACTTCTCCTACTACCTAAAGAACGGTGAAACATTCCAGACCCCCTACTTCTATGGAGGCTTTTCCGACCGCGGTGTGGGAGGTGCATCGCGCTTGCTACATCGTTTCGAGGTCGATTCTTTGCTGCCGCATGCCCCCCACCCTAAACTACGTCCGGTCCTGTATAACTCCTGGGAAGCGACAACCTTCAACGTTGACGAGACCGGCCAGATGGCGCTCGCTGAAAAAGCTGCCGACATCGGCGTGGAGCGTTTCGTCATGGATGATGGATGGTTTGGACGACGCAATAGCGATCACGCTGGGCTCGGTGATTGGACTGTCAATCCTACAAAATTCCCTCATGGATTGAAGCCGCTGATCGATAAGGTTCATTCCCTGCATATGGACTTCGGTCTCTGGGTCGAACCGGAGATGGTCAATCCAGACAGCGATCTTTATCGCAAACATCCGGAGTGGGTTCTGAATTTCAAAGGCCGGCCTCGCACCGAAGGCCGCAATCAACTTGTGTTGAACCTGGCCCGGGAAGACGTGCATGACTACGTGCTCCAAGTTCTGGACAAACTGCTAAATGACAACGATATTGCTTTTCTGAAATGGGATTACAACCGCAACTGGTCCGAACCAGGATCGCCTGCGGCGCCCGCCGAGCAGCAAAAGAATGTGTATGTCAACTTCACCCGTAGTTATTACGACATTCTCCAGAAGCTTCGTGAGAAACATCCCAACCTCGAGATCGAAAGCTGCTCCGGTGGCGGCAGTCGCGTCGACCTTGGCGTCATGCACCTCACCGACGAGGTCTGGCCCTCCGATAACACCGATGCTTACGATCGGCTCCTTCTTCAGGAAGGTTTCACCTATGCCTATACTCCAGCCGTCATGATGGCCTGGGTGACCGAATCACCAACGTGGGTGAACCAGCGTTCGCTTTCCCTTGACTATCGCTTTCTCTCGGCGATGCAGGGCTCGCTTGGTGTTGGCGCGAATCTGAACAAATGGACACAAGAGGACTTTGCTGCCGCTAGAAAAATGATCGAAACGTACAAGAGTATCCGAGAGACCGTACAGCGAGGCGATCTCTACCGGTTGATGTCTCCGCGGGAGGGCGAGCAATCGGTGACGGAGAGTGTCTCACGTGACGGCAAACAGGCTGTCACATTTGCGTTTCTCCATTCAAGCTCCCAGCTATATCCGTTCCCTCGCATCTATCTGCGTGGCCTCGATGAGAATGCAACCTATACACTCAGGGTTGCCCATGGGACGATGCGTGACGATACACCACAACAAGCGACGGGAGGCTACTGGATGCACCATGGCATCGATGTCGAATTGAGAGGCGATTTGCAGGCAGCGATGTTCATTCTCGATCGGCAATGAATGGATGAACGCCAGAAGACTCCAGGCATTTCGAGCGTGACCGGTTAGATAACCGTTGTGCTGATGAAAAGGAACGAGCCAGTTTACGGGGCAGTTCAATGCTGGAACTTAAGCGCTTATTTGTACAAGCTCTCGTGAGAACTTTGAAGTGATAAGGGGCTTTACTCGTGATTCAAAAAGTGAAAAGGAAGTCCTAATGTCGACTACAAGACGCGAATTTCTGGAGACCGGGTTTTTTATGGCAATGCTTCCGTCGCGAGTGAAGCAATTGTTGCCTGAAGACACTCGTACATCGAATGAACTGTGGTATTCACGACCAGCGGATCGTTGGCTTGAAGCACTTCCTATTGGGAACGGACGGCTCGGTGGAATGGTCTTTGGAGGAGTTGACCAAGAGCGCATTGCGCTCTCAGAGTCCACTGCCTGGTCGGGTTCGTTCAGTTCGAACGATATCAATCCTGGGGCTCTTGAACATCTCTCGACGATTCGAAAGCTGCTATTTGACGGCAGATATGTTGAGGCGCGAGAACTTTGCCAGAAATATCTGTTGGTTAAGGCTTCTTCCTTTGGCACGAATCTACCGCTTCCAGAACTGCAGTTGAACTTCGAAGGCAAGAAAACCTATAACGGTTACAGGCGTTCTCTCAACTTAGATGAGGCTGTTGCGCGGGTAACGTTTGATCAAGCGGGAGTGAGATTTCAGCGCGAGATTCTTGCGTCGCATCCAGACTCCTTGATTGCCATTCGATTGGCGGCGAATCAATCTGGAAAGATCAACTTTCAACTCGGGTTTGGAAGATCCATCTTGCCTGTGGAGGTCCTTCCCGAAGGGAAGGATGTTCTCATCATGCGCGGCCATGCCTACGAGCGAATGCATAGCAATGGTCACGATGGGGTTGCCTTTCAGATCCGAGCGAAGGTTCTCCTTGATGGTGGAAACATCGCCGCGCTAGATCGAAGCCTGCAAATCGCGGACGCCAATGCGGCCACCATTCTGGTCACAATCGTTACCAGTTTTATGGGAGGTGATCCCGGCGCAGGATGCGACCGGATTGTGACTCAGGCATCGAAACGGAGCTATGAAGAGCTGAAAAGAACTCACCTTGCTGATCATCAACGACTCTTCCGACGGATGTCCTTAAACCTAGGATCGAGTGGCAAAGAGGTGGTGTCACAGCCTACCGATGTGCGCAGGAAGGCACTTGAAAATGGAGCCACGGATCCTGAGCTCGTAGCCCTTTTCTTTCAATATGGGCGCTACCTCACGATCGCAGGCTCACGGGCCGATTCACCGCTACCCTTGGCTTTACAGGGTATATGGAACGATGGCCTAGCGAGTTCCATGGGATGGACAAACGATTTTCACCTGGATATGAACACACAGCAAAATTACTGGGCAGCCGAGGTGTGCAATCTCTCCGAGTGTCAGACACCGCTCTGGGGGCTCATTGAGGGTTTGCGTCAATCGGGCCGCCGCACGGCACAAGAGATGTACGGCGCTCCCGGCTGGGTCTGCCATACGGTCACAAATGCATGGCAATATACCGCTCCCGGTGGAGGTTTAGGGTGGGGCTTGTTTGTAACCGGAGGCATATGGATTGCACTCCAGATGTGGGAGCACTATGTCTTCACGGGAGACATCGAGTTTCTGAGAGTGCAAGCGTACCCCGTGTTCCGCGAGGCGGCCGAGTTCTTTCTCGCGTACATGGTTCCCGAGCCGAAACATGGATGGCTTGTGACGGGTCCCTCGGATTCACCGGAAAACTGGTACCTCGCGCCCGATGGTCAACCCTGTGCCGAGTCGATGGGAAATACCTGCGATCGCGTCCTCGTGGACGCCTTGTTCAGCAAATGTATTGAATCGGCGTTGGTTCTTGGCGTTGATGATGAGTTGCGTCGACGGCTCGAAGAGGCGCGCTCCAAGCTGCCTCCTTTCCAGATTGGGAAACACGGGCAACTGCAGGAGTGGCTCGAAGACTTTGAGGATGCGGACCCGAATCATCGTCATACAAGTCACCTGGTCGGTCTCTATCCCGAGAACCAGATCTCGCCGCGGACCACGCCGGCATTGGCGCGTGCCGCAGAAATCACCATTCAGCGCAGGATGGCTACGCCGAATTGGGAACAAAGCGAATGGGGGAGAGCCAATTTGGTTCTGTACCATGCGCGGCTGCTCCAAGGGGATCTTGCCTACAAGTATCTTGTTGGGTTGCTGGCAAAGGCAGCAGATGACAATCTACTGACCTTTTCTAGCGGTGGTGTTGCAGGAGCAGAGCAAGACATCTTCGCGGTGGACGGAAATACGGCCGGGACCGCCGGCATCGCGGAGATGCTCCTCCAGTCTCAAGGAGGAGAGCTGCACCTTCTGCCTGCGCTTCCGGCCACATGGCCGAGTGGCTCGATCGATGGCATATGTGCTCGCGGAGGGTATCAGGTGGATATGGAATGGCGTAATGGCTCTCTCCTGTCGGCGGTCATTCGCAGTCAACGATCCGGCAGAATTCCGATTCGCTATGGAGATCGGGTTCTCAATCTGCCGGTGGAGGCGGGACGAGTGGTCAAACTGCGGCGGGAGAGCTTTCGTTAAATCACGGTACCGTACACGTGCCCTATAGTTGTTAGAAAATCCTAGCAATATTGCTTGACAAAACGTGTTCGTACACGTTTTCATGTTAGCCGGAATCGATGGCCTGAAATCTCTGGCACTTCGAGCCATCGGAAGTCTCTCTGCTCCTCCTGTTGAAACGAGACTGCGAACGAGGTTCTCCCTGTCTACTCGGCTGTAAATCCTATTGCTATCAGAGGACGTGATCGTATGAGACCAAGTTATCTCTCCCTTCTCACCGTGATTACAGGGGTTGTCGCTTTCTTGCCCTGCGCGAGCGCACAAGTCAATAACTCCGGCCAGAAACCCTATCTCGGCTGGAGCAGCTTCAGCCAGCAAACCATCGACGGCAGCTTCCTGACACAAGCGAACATGATCGTGCAGTCGGACGCCCTCAAAGCCTCGGGCCTGCAGGAACACGGCTTCGTCTATATCAATCTCGATTCTGGTTGGCAGGGCAGCTTCGACCAAAATGGGAGGCCCATTCCGAATAGCACAACCTTCCCTGACATCAAGGCGCTGGTGGACCATATTCACGCCAATGGTCAAAAGGCAGGTATCTACTGGATCCCCGGCATCCAGCAGCCCGCTGTCGACGGCAAATATCCCATCCTCGGCACGCCGTATCACACGCAGGATATCGTCGTGACGCCGCTTGCGAAGGGCAATGCCTTTGCCGGCAATCCGCCGAATCCTTACCACGACAAGATCGACTTCACGAAGCCAGGAGCGCAGGAGTACATTGACTCGGTGGTCGCGCTCTTCTCGTCGTGGGGTTTCGATTTCATCAAGCTCGATGGTGTTTCGCCGGGCTCATACTCGAACGATCTCTCCATCGATAACCGAGGTGATGTTGAGGCATGGTCGAAGGCCATTGCCAAAACGGGACGTCCCATCTGGCTTACCGTCTCCTGGCAGCTGTCCCAGGACTACGCCTCCGTCTGGCAACAGTGGTCGAACGCCCGCCGCATCGACGACGATGTCGAGTGCGAAGGCCGCTGTGCCACCCTGACCAACTGGCCGCGTATCGTGCTACGCGAGTACAACGATGTGGGCTGGCAGCATGAAACAGGCACCACCCTCGGATGGAACGACATGGACACGCTCGATGTCGGCGATGGCCCGCTCGACGGCCTTTCTGACGAGGAGAAGCAGACTGCGATTACCATTTGGGCCATGGCGAACTCCCCGATATATCTCGGTGGAGACCTCACCAAACTCGACGCTTTCGCCAACTCGGCCCTCACGAACGACGAACTCATCGCGGTCGATCAGTCCGGCCGCCCCGCCGTGCAGGTGACTGGCGGCCCCCAGCCCGTGTGGATGTCGAAGCAAGCGGACGGCAGCATCTATGTTGCTCTCTACAACCTGAATGGTCTACCCAGCAAAGTCACTGTTCGTTGGAGCGATCTCGGTTTCCGCCACGCCGTGGCCGTGCGCGATGTGTGGAACCGCATCAACCTCGGCCCGTCGCCCGTTGCCTATACCACGACCATCCTTGGCCACGGTTCACGCCTGTTGAAGATCACCCCCTTCGGCTCGGTTAAGGCACCCGCTGGCCAGGTCTATGAAGCAGAGTCCGCAACGCTCAGCGGCACCACGTATGTCTCCCCGTGCTCCGCCTGCTCCGGTGGAGCGAAGTTGAGCTATCTTGGGGCGTCGCCCACCACCAACAACGCGACCTTCAATGTCTACGTGCAGAACGCTGGAACCTACCGCATGGAAGTTGACGCGATGACACAGGGACCGCGCGCTTTGGTGTACGTCGTGAACGGAAACCGCCCGGCGACGCTTAACATGGGAGGAGGCAGCTTCAACCTTCCACAAGCCAGCACCGTGCCGGTTACCCTCATCGCGGGTAATAACACAATCACCTTCGGCAATCCTGGAACCTACGCGGCGGATCTCGACCGCATCGTCATCTCCCGTGACGGAAGCGCGGTCGCTCCGGATTTCACGACCTACGAAGCGGAAGCAGCACGACTCAGTGGCACAGCCAGCGTCGGCGGCTGCAGCTTCTGCTCGGGCGGAGCTTACGTGGGAAACTACGGCGCCGGCAGCCAGAACGCCGTTACCTTTCCCAACGTCACGGTCGCAGAGGCCGGCATGTATCAACTCGAGATCGACTACACTACCAGCGGTCCGCGAACGTTCTATATTTCCGTCAACGATGGCCCAGCTACCGCCCTTGAAGTGAATGGCAGCACCTTCGATTCGCCGGTGCCTGTCCTGCTTCCTGTACAGTTGAATGCCGGAGCGAACAAGATCGTTATCGCCAATCCCAACGCCGGGGGCTATGCGCCTGGGCTGGACAGCATCACCGTCGGACCGATCGTTGGCTCTTCCAATCTGATGGCGGCTATTACCCGTAAGACTGGCGCCGATCTACTCCGCATCTGGCAGCTTTCTTTCACCAATGCAGGGAACGCAGTTGCACAGCGCAGCCGCCTGAACAGTTTCACCCTGGTTCCGACAACGGAGGGGACCGGCTGCCAAGCGAAGCCGGTTCTTCCCACACCGCTCCCCCTCGGCACGATTCCCAGTGGGGCCACCGGCAGCATCGATCTGCCCCTGGCCTTCTCACCGCTCTGTCGCGATGACGAGACCTATCGCGTCCAGGCGATCTTCTCCGCCAACTACGGAGCGGATGTTGGTAGCCTCATGTCCACTGAAACCCACTAATCCAACCGGGAGTTCCCCCGGCTTTGCCGGGGAGGCAGTAGAAGTTTGACAGTTTCGGGAGTATGCACGGTTTGATGCGGGCCGCCGGAGGGCAGGGAAGCGCGGTGTCTGAACTTTGAAGTGTCGAAGAGATAGTGGACGGGGCATGGTTTTGGCTTTTCACGATTGCGATCAGGCCCCTTTGAGGGGCCAGCAATCGTAAAGCCTCCGGCTTTGCCGGAGGATACTTACTCCAAAGGCTAGAGGGGCCGCCTTATTGCTAAACTGTCTGTCCGATGGAATTGGCGCGAGACAGGAGGCACAGTTTTTGAACCGAGTTGCATTAGCTCGCTATGATCCAGCCGTCTCCAACGTACAAGCGCTCAATCGACGGCGCTTTCTTCAGTCGGTGGCTAAGACAGGCGCGGCTTCAGCACTGATGAGCTTCTCTCCTCTTCGGGCAGCGACTACCACGCAGCATGTCGAAAAAGTCATTGTTGTCACGTTTGGCGGAGGCGCACGTGACGAAGAGACCTTTGCTCCGGAAGGGCAGCAATATATTCCCCATCTCGTGGGCGAGTTGATTCCTCAAGCAACATTCTTTACCCAAGTCGTGAATCGAGGCATTCTTGGCCACTACGTCGCTACCGCCAGCCTAGCCACCGGCTGCTACGAGACCTTCAACAACTTCGCTCCCGTGTCGCCGGCAAATCCCACCATCTTCGAATACTACCGCCGCGATAGACATCGTAGAGCCTCCGACGCGTGGGTCATTGCCCCAAGCAACGGCTTCAACCACATCGGAGAGAGTGGACACCGAATTTACGGCAAAGGCTTGGGAGCCACGGTTGTCCTACCGAAGCAGCTTTTGGAAGTGGCGAATGGCAACCGCGGAGCCGACTACGAACATTTACTACGCGACAACTATGAATCGATCGTTCAACTCCCGTCTGACGGCGAGCATGTGATTTCCGTGCATGATCTGGCAGAACTGATGCAGCTCTCGATGACCGACTTTCTTGCGCATGCTCGGATGATTGCAAGTCCAGATGAGCTCTCGCTCTATATTGCCCAGCACCTCATGCAAAAGATTGCGCCCAGTTTCATGTGGATCACGCTCCACGATATTGATATCGCACATTCCGGCGCCTTCTCGCTCTATACGAACGCGATCCAGCGTTCAGATCGTATCTGTGCTGACCTCTGGCAATCTATCCAGAACAATCCAGAATATAAAGGGAAAACAGCTCTATTTATCCTGCCTGACTTTGGCCGGGATGGTGACACAGATGCCGGTGGCAACGGTTTTCAGCACCACCGCACCGGCGATGCTCTCTCACGCACGACCTGGATCATAGCTCTGGGGCCAGGGATTCGAGAAAATATAACCGCAGATCGCCCTGTCGAATCGATCGATCTCGTACCGACACTCGCAGCCCTTCTGCAATGCAATGCACGTTTTGCCCAGGGACACCTCCTGCACGAGGTCCTCTGATGATCGCGTCAGCTAAAGGGCCGGACTTCTCCGGATATCCACCACAAGCTCGGCAACTCGCCGCGGAACATCTAACGCTATTACAGTCGCTGCCGATTTCTTTTGCCGCTCTACTAGCACAGGAAATCAGTTCATACGACTGGAAGTTCCCTGTGGAGCAGGCGGATCTGCAGGCACAACTAAAGTGGTTGCAACCACCGAGACAGGAGCGCTTACAACAGATTCTGGATAGCTTTGCTCGACTTATGCTTTCGCCTGAATTGCAGCGTTATCCTTGGCTGTCTCAGCCAAAGCCATTCGTTGAGAAACTGACAGCATATCTATGGACCTCGGGTTCGATCGACGCTTTTCGAACTGCCGCAACAAAATACGGTCAATTCGTCGAGGACCTTCGGACCGTATCGGTTTCTCCGTCTGAGAAGCGACTCTGCATCGTCGTTGTGGGGCGCGATGCCCAATCAGAAAAGGTAAAGCTATTCAGTAAATTGAGGCCGTACGGTACTTACTTCACCAATATTGATCCAACCAATGGGCTGGAGCACTGCTTCGCAGTCGCTCATTCGCGGGCTATGGCAAATCGTGTGCCGTATGGTCACTGGTATGTGGATGGAGGAGCTGCCGAAAGAGAAGACCCCGCGGAGGGCGTCATGACAACGCTCTCCTATGCCTCCCTTACACCTCTTCGGGAAGCCCTACTTGACAAGATGCATACCGCCCGCGTCTCAGGTGCAAGCGGACCAGAAGAGTTGCGCAGTATCTTGGCTCTGTTAGAGCCATCCCATCTTGCTCAATCGGCCCGTGGACAGAATACGCTCCTACAGCATTTTCAGATGAGTCTTCTCACAGAGGGTTCAGGAACCCAGCTATTCAGCACGACGTTCGTACAGTGGTCAGCTCGAGAGATCCTCCGACGTGCCCAGCCTCAGACACTGTTGCTGCGTTATCAGCCGAGGCAGGTCGAGCGCCCCATGGATGATCTCGTGCGAGCAGGCGGTGCAATGCAAAATCTGGACCCTGCAGGATCTTTGATTGACGCCGATATGGGGGCGTACTACACCTGGTTGAATCTGACCCGCTTGCCCGGTGCCGAGAGTTCCAGGTTTGTCGCATGGTTTGAAAACCAGCGTGCAGCCATGGTCATTGCCCCAGGAATGGCGCGAAACACTGTATCTGCACAACAATGTACGTTAGACCAGGTCTTCCGTTGGATACTTAGCTAATCGAGCACGGTTTTCACCTTCAGTTCGCACAGTATGCTCGTTTGCCGTTCACGCTGTGGAACAATATGGGAACGCTATGCGGAGTTCTCGTTGTTTAGTACGAGATACGCCACCTTAGCTCCTGCATCACGTTTTTCATCCCCTACAGTCTGTGCGTATGTTGCCAGCGTCATCTCCGCAGTGAAGTGACGCATTAGTTCCATACTGACTCGGCAGGCTGGCTCCACAAGAGCAGCAAGGAGCATGGCTGCTACGCAAGTATGTCACCCCACCTTTGCTTTGTCGATCTCTGCCGATTTGATGGCTGGGACGGCATCCCTTCGGCAGAGAGTTTCAGGCCAGAGCGGATTACCCAATCATCGGGCTTAGCGAAGGATGATTTCTTTTGCCATGCCTCTAGTGCTTCGATGACTTGAGGCGGCAAGGGTAGCGGACGGCGTGAGGACTCTGTATTTGGTGGTCCTTCTACCAGACGGCGACTGTCTGACTCAGAGGTTTAAACGCGCAACAGTAACTCCTCACTAGTACAAACTTCGGGCAAGCCAAGCACCTGAGAGGCGCGATCCGGACAATCTTATGGTGGGCGTTATCCGATCTCAACCTCTCTTATCAAGGGAATACCATGCCTGTCCCGATGCCTACAACTAATCGGTGATTTCGATTTGAGAGGGGTCCTCATAACGTATGGCATGTAGGAATCTCTGCTGTTTGGGATAAGGAAATCCCAATGTTGAGATCGAGAGCGCGTAGAGACGATCGACCTCACGTTGCTTATTCTCTTTGGCCGTCCAGCCTGAAGTTATCGAGGAAAATGAATGCTTGACTTCCTGAAGTGTCTGCGAATGGTGGTCCCGTCTGAGCCAAATACAGTACGCACGCATAACAATCGGAGCCGCCGCGGTTGGCTGACCTCCTTTGCGCTCGTTCTGTTGCTTTCACGTGTGGCGAGTGCACAGTCTCACACTGTCACAACACTTACCGCAACGGCCACGGGCGCGGTGAGCGGATCTATCGTCACAATGACAGCCAACGTTTCGTCGGCCGGACAACCCGTTCCAGGGGGGACGGTCACATTTCGCGATACGTTTGCGGGAGCTGCCCAGGATCTTGGCACGGCCCAGGTGCAATCGGCGAATGGAACGCCTGGACTGGCGATCCTGAAGACTGAGGTCGGAGGAGTCGGCGCTCATTCGATCGTTGCCATCTATAACGCTCCAAAGGCGTATAGCACCAGCAGCTCGGCGCCAGCAGCGCTTACCTTTCAGGCGCCTTATTCTTCAGCGACAGCACTCGCAATAACTGGTAGCGGAGGGACTTACACGCTTACGGGTACTCTTTCAGCATTCGGTCCCATCCAGCCGACCGGCTCGCTCACGTTTACTGATACGACCACCAACACCGCGATTGGCACGGTCCCGCTGGATCCTACAACAGCGACGCAGGGCTTCACGCCGCCGACCCTGTATAAGATTGCAACCGAAACGCCGTGGTCTACAAGCTCTATGGGAACCCCAGTGAGTGGCGACTTCAATGGTGACGGTCATCCGGATTTTGCCGTGCCAACCTCTCTCGGTCCAGTAGTCGTCATGCTGGGACATGGCGACGGTACTTTTCAGCCGGGTGCCAGTATTTCGGCTACTCAGCCTTTTGGCGCGATCGCGGCAGACCTCAACGGTGATGGCATTCTGGATCTAGCGATAGGCAATAGAGGAACTAATGCTTCGATCGCAATCTACCTTGGTAATGGCGACGGTACGTTCACGGCAGGGGCGGTTTATAACGCCCCCCCAAATGCCGATTATCAGGTTGTCGGGTCGGCCGATTTCAATCAGGATGGTATTCCTGACCTCGTCGTATCCGATCACGCGAACAATCAGATGGCCGTGTACCTTGGCAACGGTGATGGAACGTTTCGAGGAACAGGCCTATTCCCCACAGCTCCCGCGCCATGGAATCACGCGATTGGAGATATCAATGGTGACGGCAATCCAGACTTAGTTATCGCGGATGATATTAACGACGCTCAGGGCCAAAATATAACGATTCTACTGGGTAATGGCGATGGTACGTTCCGTCAGGGAACTTACCTGGTGGGAGGCGTCACGTCGAGCGGTTCGGTGGCTCTTGCCGATTTCAATGGAGATGGAAAGCTCGATATAGCGGCTACCGAAGAACCTGCAAATAGCGTTTTTGTCTTCCTGGGTAACGGCGACGGAACGTTTCAAGCCAAGACAACCTACGTAATGGATCCCATGTACCCCTGTACGACGCCGGCGGCGTGCGGTCCTTACCATATCTCGCTTGGAGATTTCAATCAGGATGGGAAGAAGGACATTATCACGGCTAACGCCGAAGGCGAGAGCATTTCCGTTCTGCTTGGCAATAGTGATGGCACGTTTCAGGCAGCCAAGATGTATCCTGCCGGCGCAGCTGTGATTTACGCTGATGTTCAGGATTTCAATGGCGACAACCAGGTGGATGTAGTCGCAGTGGCGCAGAATGGGCTACAAGTCTATCTGGCTGGAAATGCTGAAACCGCGCAGTTCTCACCTTTCACTGTCACCGGATGCGGTACGCACTCTATTGTTGCCACGTATAGCAGCGACTCGAACTATGCAGCCAGCACTTCTCCGGTGCAGGGCGTATCTCAAAACGGTGTTGCCACGGCTATCAGCTTAGTCCAGACGCCACCAAATGCTGTCTATGGTCAAACGGTCACGCTCACAGCAACCCTGACACCCTATGTGAACGGTTCGAACTCGTCAGACGGTTTGTCCGTCACCTTCTTCGACGGAACTACAAGTCTGGGCACCGGTGTGCTTAGCGGCGGCGTCGCCAGCCTCACATTGACGTCGTTGACAACGGCCCCTCATAGCTTTACAGCTGTCTTTGCTGGCGATTGCGCCCTCACAGGAAGCACCAGCGTCGCTGTTCTCGGGACTGTCGGTAAGGCAACGCCAACGATCACGTGGGCGAACCCTGCGCCGATCGCCTATGGCACCGCCTTGTCCTCGACTCAACTCAATGCAACGGCTTCTGTCCCGGGCACCTTTACCTATAGCCCGGCTGCTGGAACCATTCCGGCTGCTGGAACCGACACTCTGAGTGTGACCTTTACGCCCACCGACACGGTCAACTACGCTGCGACAACGAGCACGGTGACGATCACGGTAGGGCAGGGGACGCTTACCGTCACGGCTAACGATGCAACGAGGCACTATGGAGCGCCGAACCCGACCTTCACGGGTACAGTCACGGGCGCAAGCAGCGGGGACACTTTCACGGAGAGCTTTACTACATCCGCCACGACAACGTCGGCACCAGGCAGCTACGCCATCGTCCCCAGCGTAACGGGAACGAATCTGGCTAGCTATACTCAATCGGTAACCAACGGTACGCTGACGATTACCCAAGCATCGTCGACTCTGTCGATCGTGCCCAGTGCGACGGCGGCCGTTCCTGGTCAGAATGTAACTCTGACCGCGACGGTGACCCCCGAGACCAGTGGCACGCCGACCGGAACGGTTAGCCTCTTCGACAATGGCAACCCGCTTGGTACGGCGACACTAACGAACGGTACGGCGACGTACTCGACCGCAACATTACCGCTCGGCACTCATGCGATTACCGCCAGCTACAGTGGCGATGTCAACTTTACCGCAGCCACTGCGAGTGCGGTTTCGATCACTATCGCATCTAACGTTCTCAGCGTGACCGCGGCGGATGCGGCAAGAGTCTACGGAACGCCTAATCCGACGTTTACCGGCAGTATCACCGGTGCGCAGAATGGCGACACATTCACGGAGAGCTTCACGACCACAGCTACACTGACCTCGGCGCCAGGTGCTTATGCCATTGTGCCCACTGCAAGTGGAACGAACCTGGCTCAATATCAGGTGTCAGTGGCAAACGGGACACTGACCATCAGCAAGGCTTCCGTCACTGCGACCCTTGCCTTGAGTGCTACCAGTGTCATGCAGGGGCAGAACCTAACTGTTACGGCGCAAGTGGCTTCGGCCACAAGCGGAACGCCGACCGGAACGGTTAGCTTCTTCAGCAATGGCAATCCGCTCGGGACGGCAACTCTGACCGGCGGGACGGCTACATACTCGACGACGACATTGCCACCCGGGACTAACGCAATAACCGCTAGCTACGGCGGCGATTCCAACTTCACGGCAGCCACAGCAAGCGCAGTCTCCGTAACGGTTGGATCGAACGTCCTCAATGTCACGGCAAAGGATGCATCCCGTATGTACGGGGCGCCTAACCCGACGTTTACCGGCAGTATTACCGGTGCGCAGAATGGCGACACGTTCACCGAGAGCTTCACGACCACAGCTACGCTCACTTCGGCACCAGGAACTTATTCGATCGTTCCCAGCGCAAGCGGAACGAATCTGGCTCAATACCAGGTGTCAGTGACCAACGGGAAACTGACCGTCACGAAGGCATCCGTCACCTCGACTATTGCCTTGAGTGCCGCGAGTGTCACCCAGGGCCAGAACGTCACTGTGACGGCGACTGTGGCCTCGACCACCACCGGTACGCCGACTGGAACGGTTAGCTTCTTCAATAACGGCAACGCACTCGGAACGGCAACTCTGACGAACGGTACGGTAACGTACTCGACCACTACGCTTCCAATTGGCAGCAATGTCATCACCTTCACCTATGGGGGCGATACGAACTTCAACACGGTGGGCTCGACCACTGGAGCTAATACCGTCACCGTGTCCGCGCCCATTCCGCTTGACTTTGATTTCCAAATGACCACTCCGTCGAGTGGGCTTACGGGGAACTATGGAAAGTCGGTGAAGGTCACGCTGCATGTTGCGCCAACAGCTGGTCAGTATCCAGGGACAGTTCAGTTCGCTGTCTCCGGAACCCCTGCTGTGCCCGCCACCTACACATTCTCTCCCGCGACAGTAGCAGCGGACGCCGGAGCGACTGATGTGACCATGACGATTCAGCTTCAGGCACTCGCGAATCTGAACCACGGGCCGGCAACCTCCGGCCGTCTTGCATCCATCGCGCTCGGGTTGCTCGTTCTTCCCTGGGTCTCCGTGCGAAGAATGCGGAGATCGGGTCAGCGTCTACGCAAGTCCCTGGGGCTGTCGGCTCTACTGCTGGTTGCCCTGGGAGCTGCTCTGAGCGTAACGGGCTGCGGCTCCGGTACACCAAAAACTGCCAACATCCCGGTAAGCGATTCGATTGTAGTCAATGCAACCAGTGGTAGCGTTCAACACTCCGTTACCGTCAACCTCCAGGTTCTGAAGGCGCAATAACCCCTGGTCTTCTGTACAGCATGTAGCACAATATCTCGTGGCATCGGCGTTCCCCGCCTGTGCCACGAGAACAAATTTCATCCGGCAGCGGATAGGTTAATCAACCTTGGGACCACGCGCTTATTGCGAGCTTGTTTCGCACGTCCCCTAGGCTATAAAGAGACCATAACGTCAGCAGTTACCTTTTCGGGCCCTTCCTCACGAGGCAAATAACAGTACAGGCGTAGCGTGTCCGTCAGTTCGATGCTTTTTATTCAGATCAACCTTCACAGCGAATCGCCGTCAGAGCAGACCGGTCGGCAGGGAAAACAACTCCTTCCCAAAAGGATGTAAATCTAAGGAATTTCGATGCCGTCAATCCAGGAAAGGAAGATGCAGGTTCAAGCTTACGAAGCCTCTATCTCCAAAAGCACGGACGAACTCAAGTTAAGTGACATATGGACGTTTCTGCAAAGGCGACGATGGTGGATCGTCGCCTTTGCTGTTGTCGGGCTGATGGGGGGCTTCTTTGCTACGATTCGCGCCCCCCGGCTGTATACGGCATCCGCGACTGTGGAGTTGAATAAGGATAGTTCTTCTGGTCTTGGAATCCAGGATCTCTCTGGCCTGACGTCTCAAGTGGGTGTGGGCCAAGAGTTCATGTTCGACATGTTGACGCATCAGGCAGTGTTGCTCAACGACAATACTGCCCTTTCTGTCATCAATCACCTCGGGTTGATGCAGACACATCCTTACGTCGACGTACCAACCGGCAAAATGCAGGCCGCATTTGCGCGGGAGGCAGGCCTTCCCTTGGAGCAGGCTCCGCTGACGCGAGACAGAGCTCTCGCGATCTTTCATGGAGGTCTCCGTGTCCTTGTTGTGAAGAACACTCGCCTGCTGACCGTGTCCTACACCGACACTGACCCACAGAGAGCCAGTCGAATCGCGAACGCCGTCGTTGAAGCATATCTCACAAATCACACCGAAGCCCGGTATACCGCCACATCGAAAGCTTCGGCTTGGTTAACAAATCAACTTGAAGATTTGAAGCGACGTGTTGAGGAAAGCCATAAAAAGGTCACTGCGTACGAGCAAAGTACGGGTCTTGTAGGAGTCAGTTCACCCTCGGCCAAAGGCGGAACGCCCACGCCAGATTCGACGAGCACCGCCTACCAGCGTTTGACGGCCTTGAATGCCGAGTTGAGCCGTGCAGAGGTGGCACGGATCGCCAAGGAAGCTGTCTACCACCTGACTGAAACCGGCGATCCTGATGTCGTGCTAGGTGTGGGCGAGACCAGCCTGGCGACAGGCATGGGAGGAGACAGCCCCATTGCTGCTGGCAGCAAGGATATTCAGCTACTGCAGAAATTAAGGGAGCAAAAAGCTTCTTTGAAGGTCCAGCTGGCTGCCGAGCAGGTCCGGTATGGAGCGAAGAACCCTGCGCTGCAGGAGATCCGTAATCAGATTGATTCGCTGGAGACTCAGGCCCACGAGGAACTCCAGCGAATCAATAAAGAGGCAAAGAATGACCTAGAGTTGGCCAGGGCAAACGAAGATGCGATTCGCAAGAGTGTTAATGACCAGCAGCGCGAGGTTGCCGCGCTAGGCAATAGCCTCGCAGCGCTTACGTTTCTTCAGCAGGAGGAAAATACAAGCCGTGGTCTCTACCAGGATCTTTATACACGCTTGGAAGAGGCTAATATTGCCGCGGGTGTGAAATCCTCCGATATTGTCATCGTCGATCCAGCCAGGACTCCCGGCCAATCCTCTTCGCCGGTGCCGAAGATGAACCTGATGGGTGGTCTATTCATTGGATCGCTGATTGGACTGCTTGTCGCCGGCGTCGTCCATCTGAGGGACACGTCTCTCAATGTGCTTGAGGACTTCGATGGCGTCTGGGAGTTCCCGCTGCTGGGGATTGTGAGGCGGTTTGATGGGGGAACTCGTGCGAAGCTCCGCAACGGCCTGTCGAGCGCGGATATCCAAAAGCCGCTGGTTCAATCGAGCGAAAGCGCATGGCTGTTGACTGCACCAAAATCTGGGATCGCAGAGTCTTATCGCAATATCCGAACTTCGATTCTTTTGTCGAATATTGATCAAGCACCGCAGGTCATTCTTGTTACGAGTCCGCTGAGCGGGGACGGGAAATCCACGACGGCTTATAATCTTGCGATTGCCTTTGGGGTCCAGAACAAGCGCGTTCTTCTACTTGACGCCGATATGCGGCGGCCAACAATCGGTCAGAAAACAAATTGCAATGGCAAAAAGGGCCTGAGCGATCTGCTGGCGAACGACTTGCCTCTTGATGAGGTAGTACAGCAGCATCCAAATCTTCCTAGCCTCTACGTACTCACGTCGGGAACTATCCCTCCTATGCCGGCGGAGTTGCTTGCGTCAGAGCGTTTTGGCCGGCTCATCGAGCTGCTGCGCGAACAGTTCGATTACATCCTGATTGATGCTCCGCCAGTACTGCTTGTTACGGACCCCCTTCTCTTAGCAATGTCAGTGGATGGCGTTGTCCTCGTCGTGCGTGCCGGAGTGACAACGAAACCTGTCATGAAACGGCTGAGGATTGCGTTGCAAAAGCCCAATGTGAAGGCTCTTGGTTACGTTCTCAATGGCATGCGAGATGACTCGGAAGGATATGGGTACGGGTACGGCTATGGAGATAACACGAAGCGCAGGTATTTTGAAGGTGGTTCAAGGGCGGGGGGTAGTAATGGCTACTATCCCGCATAAATCTATTGGCGGTCTCTTGATTGCGCAGGCGTTAGGCATGCTGGTCTTAGGCTCTCTGTGTAGCGCCCAGCAGGTCTCGCCCGCGATCAGCTCGAATCTCGAGCAGACAGCGGGAACCACCTCGACGCGCCGCTCCTTGAGCCCGAGCGCCGGCCCTGCGGCTCTACCGGACGATTTTGCCAAGCTGCGCCTCGATACAGGTTATCAGTTGGAATTGGACGTTTTTGGCGCACCGGAGATGAGTTGCTCACTGCGGGTGGACGATGACGGCGACGTCAATGTTCCCTTGATTGGTACTGTTCACGTAGCTGGCGAGACATTGAGGGAGGCAGAGAGAGCAATCGCACACGAGCTGGTGGCCAAGGAGATGATCAACTCTCCAAATGTCCTTTTGAAGATCATTGCCTTTGCTGCGGGCACGATTACTATGTCCGGAGAAGTACAGAGTCCTGGAAAGCTCCAGCTACTCGCTCCTCGTACATTGTTGGCCGTGCTTGCCGATGCAGGTGGAGAGACGACGGCGGCGGGTGGCCATGTGGAGATTCACCGCAGCCTGCCGGGAGGGGGCGAGCAGGTAGTTCAGGTCGCCTACGCGCCTGGAAAGGACCCCAGGGAAGCTGAGAAAACGCTCGTCCTCCCCGGCGATACAGTCTATGTTCCGCGCGCGGGTGTCATCTATGTTCTGGGGGCGGTCAACAGGCCCGGCGGCTATCTCATGGTGAACGGTGGCACTCTCGACCTTCCGCAGGCTGTTGCGCTGGCGATGGGTATCTCTCCGGTCGGGTCGTCGAAGTCTGTGGTGGTTGTGAGGAAGCAGGATGGTCGGATCGGTGAATATCGTTTACGGCTTGATGAGATGCAGCGCGGAAAGGGCGAGACTTTCGCTCTTATAGATGGAGACATGGTCTATGTTCCCTCCAGCAAAGTTAAGTCGGCACTTATTAACTCGTCGTCGGTTCTGAGTGCAGCGGCCTCGGCGGCCATAGTTTCCACAGTGCATTAAGCTTGAGGACCAATGAAACGGGTCTTGCATATCATGGGAAGTCTGGAACGTTCTGGCATGGAGATGATGCTCATGAGCAGCGCTGAGCAGTGGCGCTGTGCGGGTTACTCCTGCGATCTTCTGGCGACAAAACACGACGTAGGTCCGCTCGCTGAAGAGATGCGAAGAGTGGGATATGGGATTTGGCACATCCCATTTCGATCCGGTAGACGTTATCTACCGAGCCGCAGGCTGATTCCAGAGTTCTTTAGGCTTTGCAAGCAGAACCGGTATGACATTGTCCATATCCATACAGAGGCAGCCACTCCGATATTCGTTATATTGGCAAAGCTAGCAGGAGTGAGCAACATTGTTCTCTCGGTGCACAGCACATTTCTTTTCGATGGACTACTCCGAACTCGAAAGAAGCTGGAGCGGATGCTCATCCGAGCACTCGGTGGCCGCTATGGGATGGTGAGTGACGCTGTCATGGAATGCGAACGGGAGCGATTTCACAATCCTGGAGTCAGAGTATGGAACTGGCTAGACACAGAGTATTTCAGACCACCGAGTGCCGAGGAGCGGCAGCTGGCACGGCAAAGTCTGGGATGCACTGATGGCCAATTCGTTCTCGTCTCCGTTGGCAACTGCAGCCGCATCAAGAATCATTCAGCGTTGCTTCGAGCTCTCCCACAGCTTAAACAAGTCCCTTTCCTCTATCTCCATGTTGGGAAAGAAGAGCCAGCGAGGCCAGAGTTGGCATTGGCAGCCCAGCTCGGGCTTGAGAACGAGGTTCGCTTTATGGGGTCGCAACCCGACCCACGTCTGTTCTTTTGGGCTGCTGATGTGTTTGTCATGCCATCCCTCTATGAAGGGTTAGGAAATTCCGCTTTAGAAGCGATTGCCTCCGGCTGTCCAGCGGTTCTGTCAGACCGGAGCGGTCTGAAGGAGATTGCGAACGAAACGAAGTGGGCAATCTCAGTGGCACTGGACGAAGATTCGATCGCTGCTGGATTATTGCGGGTGGCTGGACTTCCCGCAAATACACGGCGGTCTCGTGCGTTGGAAGACAGTACACGTATCCGAGCGCGATTTTCCATGCAACGGGGTGTTCAGGTGATGATCGAAAATCTGTACATAGCGCCTACTGACGCTGCCATTCCGTCACTTCAAACCGCCAATCCGGAGCTTTCATGAAGATCGCGATGTGTGCGCCGGCAGACCTTCACGCTCTTGCTCGTTTCTGTGGGCAGGATGTCGAAGGAGTGCCTCCCGGTCTTGGTAGCACTGCCACGACGCCGCTGATAGAAGAGTTACTGCGCCGAGGTCATGAGGTCACGTTGTTTACTTTGAGCAATGAACTTGCGAAGGAAACCAGGCATGAGTGGGGTGGGCTGAGGGTCTTTACAGGGCCTAGCAGGCATTATGGAGCTGCGCGCAATCTCTATTGGCCCGAGGTTGCTTATCTTCGTCGAGTCATCGCAAAGGAGCGTCCGGCATTCGTACACGCGCACTGGACATATGAGTTTGCGCTCGGAGCACTGACGTTAGGTATTCCATTATTGACTACGATCCATGATCTTCCATGGAACGTCCTGCGCCAATTTCGTGATCGTTGCCGCACAGTCCGGTTGCTTATTGCCTATTTAGTTGCTCTGCGCTGCCATCGTTACACCGCGGTATCAGAGGACGCGGCCAATCATTTCCGGCGATATTTCAAGCCCGGGGGAGATATCGAGATCATTCCCAACTTCCTCAAAGACAGCATCTTTGAAGTTGGTCACGGCATGGCAAATTCCGATCGGCCCTTTACGTTTGGGACCATTCTCTCAAATTGGTCGATCGGGAAGAATGGACATGCTGCTCTCAAAGCATTCCATGCCGTCTCCCGAGTTGCACCGGAATCACGATTGATCATGATGGGAACCGACTATGAGCAAGGTGGGCCAGCCCATCGCTGGGCTCGCCAGCACGGGTTGGATGCGCGCGTGACGTTTGCCGGCATGTTGCCTCACGAGCAGATGCTCCGGCGCGTGCGTGACGATGTCGATGTAATTGTGCACCCGTCGCTGTATGAGGCGTTCTCGATGGCTGTGCTGGAGAGCATGGCTCTGGCAAAGCCTATAGTGGCCGGTTACTCGACACCCGGAATGCGACAAGCCCTTCTCGAAGGAGACGCCGGTGTTCTGGTCGATGTACGAGACAGCGGAGCCATCGCGCGAGCCATGATTAGTCTGATGACGGACTCCTCTTTAAATCAGCGCGTGGCGCGGAATGCTTATCAGCACGTTTCCTCCGCTTATCGCAAAGATTCCATAGTCCCACGATATGAAGAGATCTACGGAAGGATGGCTTATCGATGAAGCAAATGTTCCATCTGAACAATTACTTCCAAGAGAACCAACTTGGTGAATGTGGACGACTAGATGCATCTTGAGAGAATATGAATTCTGGACAAAAAATTCGACTCGCGGTTTTGATGACCTGCTTCAATCGAAGGAGCATGACTCTCGAAACGTTGGATTCCCTGTTCGGTCAGAAACACATTGAGAATTTGGACGTGACTGTCTATCTGGTTGATGACAACAGTTCCGATGGAACTGGCCCGGCAGTTGTGCAGCGCTTTCCGCAGGTTACCCTCTTACAGGGTAATGGCTCCTTGTTCTGGAACGGGGGTATGCGCAAAGCTTTTGCTACGGCACTGGCCACGGGCTTTGACGGATACATCTGGCTCAATGATGACACGCGACTCGAAGACGATGCCCTCCATCGCCTTGTAGCATGCGCCATGAATATTGGAGATCCACCGGGATCCACAATCGTGGTCGGAAGCATTCGTGACCCCTACACTGGTGAGTGGAGTTATGGAGGAGTCCAAAAAAAGAAATCTGGGTTGCGGTTGGATTTTGTGCACCAGTTACCAGATGGAAGCCGAGCAGTCCGATGCGACACCATGAACGGCAACTTCACGATTATCCCGGCTGCCGTGGCGTCCCGGTTAGGGAATCTCGACGATGCATTTCAGCATCAACTGGGAGATTTTGACTACGGCCTCCGCGCCACGAAAGCGGGTATTTCAATCTTCATAGCGCCCGGATATTTCGGATATTGCCGCGATAATCCACCATCCGGAACCTGGAGGGATTCCACATTATCACTAAAACAGCGGTGGAGACACCTCATGTCGCCGAAAGGTGCTCCGCCAAAAGAGTGGTTCCTCTATACCCGCAGACACTTTGGATGGCGTTGGCCACTTTATTCAATATCGCCATATTTAAAATCTGTCGCCGGCCTATGACTCACATGAGGAGGTGTTCAAGATACTTTCAGGCCTGGCAAGTAGTTGCGGGATGCGAGGCCTATCTCATAACCCGAAGCTATCGAAAAATAGCAAAGGTAATGGACCGATGGTAAAGAAGGAAAACATTCAGTGTTGTTGACAGCCCTGATTCTTCTCATAGTCATTTCAGTTTTCGCCACGTTGGCATTTTATGCCTCGCGTAACGTGCTAGTAGGCTGGTATTGTCTACTGGCAACATACGCCTTGGGGGTTGCATTTGGCTCGCAACAAACCGTGGTCGGAAGCCTACATTTAGACCCTTCCGATGCAGTCAGCCTGATTCTGCTTGCCGCCGGCCTAATACGTTTCTCCAGAGTCATGAACAAGCCCGGATTCTTCAGGGTTGTCGGTCTATGTTTTATTTTGGTTTTCGCCTTCAGCCTAATCAGGGGGATGTTGCTCTTTGGGGTCGTCGCTGCCAGCAATGAGGGAAGGAGTTACATAGGCGAGCTGCTTTCGCTACTCTACTTTGCGACTATACCAACAGACGAAGGCACTATTAAAAAATTCGTTAAAGCATACCTGATATTCGGATGTGTTCTCGTCGGTATTGCCATTCTCCACTATCTCGGGCTAAATGTTGGCTCATCCTACGAAGCGTTAGTTGACTCTGTGGGAGACATTGACAAAAATCGTGCGGTACCTGCTGCCGCGGCAATGGCCATAGCTCTTTGCTTTATCTTTAGTGTAGGTTGGATCACTCATCAGCGAAGCCCGCGCTTCTTCGCATACCTTCCGGTGGTCTTCGGCGGAATGGTAGTTCTGCTGCAACATCGTACGATTTGGGTCGCACTTCTTATTTGTGCCTTATCTACGCCTTTTGTTGATCGAGCAATGGCAGGGCGGTTGATTCCTATAGGGATCTTAGCCGGAATCCTAGCTTTTTTCATGGCCATATGGGTCTATGGAACAAACTCGAGCGCAACCGAGCAGTTTGAAGACAGCAGTACAAATCTGGGTACGTGGGGATACCGTGTCGACACGTGGGACGGTGTTCTGTTTGACGATGATGCGACAATTCTTTCAATTCTTGCGGGGAAACCGGTTGGGACGCCTACCCTTCACTTCGACGCCTACCTAGGCAGCTATGTAGAAATGCCGGCCCACAGCGAATACATTTTTCTATACCAACGGGTTGGTGTTTTTGGGCTAACACTATTTCTAATCTTTCTTTTGAGACCCGTTTCCCTCCTCTGCACGCAGCGTTTCCGGCACTCGAGTTTGCTATTCCCATCTTCTTCTAGCTGGTGTCTAGCGTCTATCGCGATCTTTGTCTACGGTGTGACCTACAACTTCAATGCAAACGCCATTCCATTTATTGGTGTTGCAACGGCGCTGTTGCTTTCGCCAGAGCATAGCTCGAACAATGTCGCTGTAATAAGAAGCGAACAATCCCCTTGATCAAAGATAGATACTTAGAAGGTTAATTTGGCCTTTGATAGCCTTGGGCGCGCGATTGAGAAAACGAGACACATTGAGAATGGAGAGCCGGGTATGAAAGGCATTAAACTCATCTCGGTATATCTAGGTCATTTACCTGCCTGGTTGCCAATATGGCTGAATTCATGCGCGCTAAACAGTGATGTTGATTTTTGTCTGATCACTGACCGCCCACAGGAGGTGCCTTACATACCGACCAATGTACAGGTAGTTGCAATGAACCTTCTCGAAATCAGAGAGCGATTTTCACACGCGGCGGGCTTTCCCGTTGAGCTGCCAAAGCCATACAAGATTTGTGATTTCAAGCCTCTATTTGGCAATGCTTTTAAGGATATTATTCTCGACGCCGATTTCTGGGGTCATATTGATATGGATATGTTCTTCGGGCGCCTCAGGCATTTTCTTACAGACGATCGTCTTGAAAATTACGTCAGACTCTATGCTGCTGGTCACTTAAGTTTATTTCGCAATGATGAGTGTGGAAACTATCTGTATCTGTTGCCAAACCAAAGACTAGATTGGCGCACTGTCTTCACGACTCCCTATTCGTGTCATTTTGATGAAAGACATGGTATCTATCAGACTGTACTTGAAAGTGGTCTGCCCTTTTTTGAAGACTTTTCTTCAGTCGCTGACATTCTTCCATCGTCGTCGCGTATCAGGTTAACGAATGTAGGTCAAAATGCGAAACATCAGGCATTTATATTTGACAACGGAAGAGTTCTGCAAATCTTCATTCGGGACGGTAAGGTACGCGAGCGAGAGTTCATCTATCTACACTTTCAAAAGCGTTCGCTTCCTGCACTTCCGGCACACGATTGGAAGGATATCCGTCAATGGGTATTCACGGCTCACGGTGTATATCCGGAGCTTGCGCCATCGTGGAATAAAAAAAGCATAGCTGCTGCGAATAGGCCCAATTTATATCACATTTACAACTTTTACAAACGGAAGCTTAGAAGTGATGTCAAGCATTGGAATCATCCGCGCTATTCCGAGTCGCAAGCGTGATCTATAAATCAATGAATGACGACAGAAGAAGGAAATGGTTAAATTTCGCGATGTTTGTCCCGACCACAAGATGGAAGGAATACAAGCGGTGATTAGAACGCCGACAGACAGGTCGGGTAATCCTGTTCCTAGAGTTTTGTATCTCCCAAACGAGGGCGATTTTCAGGGGGATACCAGCCAGATAGGAGGCCGGGCTGCATTCCATGAGATGGAGCAGGATGGAACGATTAAAGAACTCAGAGTTTATAGTTTTCTGGTTGACTTTAGAGTGGATCGAAACAAAGCTCGTTCACACCAAAACCTGGTCGATACAGTTCGTGCGGTTCAACCTGACATTATCTTCTGGCAACATCCTCAAGATTTCCCGATCGATATGGATCTGCTCAGAGCAATCCGGGTATGCGGCAGCTCGCCACTCATTGCTTACCATGAGGCGGATCCTTTCGACCGTTTTTACAAACCCTTGAACAACGCAGCAAAGACACTCTATTTCGATTCTGATGTTTTCTTTACGGTTGCCCTCGGCATGGGCCGCCGTATGTTCAATGAGATAAGGTCCCACCCTCACTTTTACTATTCTTCACACTGCTTCGACCGAGAGCGGTTTGGCTCATCGCCGCCAGACCCCTCCCTGGTGGGCAGTAAATACGACGCAGTCATGTTCGGCAACATTGGCACTCGATTTCGTGTGATTAAGCAACCAGACTCAATGCAGCGCGTTCGACTTGCTCGCGGTCTGGCTAAGCTCTTGGGTAACCGTTTCGCTGCGTTTGGGAGAGGTTGGCCGTCGGGAACCAATTGCCATGGCCCATTTCCGTATGGGAAGCAGATGGAGATGATTCAAGTATCTAGAATGTCGACAATTTGGGAACTTTATCCCGATCACACTTATTATTTCTCCGATCGATTGCCTATTGCTCTAGCTGCGGGCGTTCCTTTCATAACGAATGGCCGCAACGGTTATGACTCTCTCTTTGCCAACACACCTGGCGTTTTCTGTGTAGATTCCATAGAGGGTGCTTTGGATGCAGCACTCTATCTAAAGAGTCTACCTATCGACGAGATCGTCGCAATTGGTTCTGCAGCTCGCGCCTGGGCATTTGAAAATCTTGAAGTAAGAAAAGTCTTTCGCCGCGCATTTGATATTTGCCGCAGAGAGTGGCAGAACAAGCAGCGCGGCATCGGGGTCTTTGCAAAGCAATGACAGAGAACAGCCCCTCACTGCTCCGCTGGAGTTACTTATCTACGATATCGACTGTTACGATGCAGCTAATTGCATCGGTCACCATAACGCGCTTTTTACAACCCGCTGACTATGGGCTTGCTGCCATAGCCTCGCTTTGCTTCGGTCTGACCAGTGTTTTTACGCAGTTGGGAATGGGGCGAGCCGTAGTTCAGAAGCCCAATCTAACAGATGGCAATATTCGTGCTTCTTTTTCACTCAGCGTGGCAACGGGACTCGGTGGATTCATTATATTGAGTGCGCTCACTCCCATTCTGGCTATTTACTTTCGTGAGCCTAGACTTCCTCCTGTCGTGATCGCTTTTGGATTGAACCTGATCTTCCAATCAATCTCTTCAGTTGCGGGTGGTCTACTTCGACGGGAATTCCGCATGCGCGCGCTATTCATCTGCGACGCTCTTGGATATCTGCTGTCGACGTTTGGTCTTGGCTTGCCGCTCGCGATTAAAGGATACGGGGTCTGGGCACTTGTCGCCAGCAACGTATCTCAGCCATTGATCGTCGCAATTGCCTATTGGATTGCCAGACCGCACTCTGTCGTTCCAACCTTCAGGAAAGAGGATTTTGCTCATATCACCAGTTTTGGGGGTAAAGCGTCCGCCACTACTGCTATAGAGGCCTTGGGGGGCTCTCTGGATCTTCTGATCATGGGAAGACTCGTCAGTCCAGCATCACTCGGTATTTACAATCGCAGCCTCACTTTGAGCACCCAGCCCGGCTATAATCTCTCCATAGGATTGCTTAGAGTTTTTCATCCAACAATTGCGCGAGCTACTGAACGCAGTCTTGCTGAGTGCCACAAGATCTTGCTAAACAGTGAGCGCCAACTGATGGCACTTATCTTCCCTTCTTGTGTTGGAGCCGCAATTGCCGCGCCAACAATTATTCCAGTGATCTTTGGCGAGCAATGGGCCGCCGCAGTACCCGTTTACCAGATGCTCTGTCTCGTAGCTGTTCTGGATGCATCGTTCCATCTTCCCGCTAATCAACTGGAAGTATTTGGTTTGTTTCGTCACAAATTCCTTATGCAGGTTGCATTTGCAGTTGCTTTCGGCACGGGAATTGTTCTTGCTGCGCCTCGGGGGATGGTAGCGATCGCTACTATGTATGCTGGTCTTCAGCTGTTAAGAACCCTATACCACCATTGGTTAAGTGCGCGTTCTCTGAGACGTAGCATCTGGTCATTACTCACGGCTTGGATTCCTGGGATAATTTGCTCGGCCGTTGTGGGCACTGTCCTTTACTTTGCACAATTCAGTATTGCCCGGTCGTCTCACATCAAACCAGCCTTTCAATTAGTCGTGCTAATTGTCCTGGCGGGTGCGACAGCAATCTCCGTCTTCCGCTTCCTATTTAGAAAATCCGTATACGAGCCTTGGATGCTCATTGTTAGGGGCAAAAAAACAAAGGCTGCCTTGCAGCCAACCTAAACTGAAATAAATTGACTCTATCCATTGCTTTCCTGAGAGCACACAATCGATTATGGAAAATTTGACCCTATTTGTCAGCTCGAGCGATGGCTATGAAGACTGCTGGTATCCATTCTTTTTCTTGCTGAGAAAGTTTTGGCCTATCTGCGATCTTCCAATCATTTTGAATACAGAGGCCAAATCATTTGCGTTTGAAGGACTAAATATCACTTCCACAAAGACAGGCAAGCAAAAGAGCTTTGGCAAGACGTTTCATGCAGGCTTAGAGCAGGTAAGTACCGACAACATTCTTCTTATCATGATCGACTACTTCATCATGAAGGATGTTAATGAGATTTACCTTCACGACGCTTATAACACTTTTATTCAAGAACGGCTTGACGCTCTTTGCCTAGTGGAGATGACAACCATTAAGGAGGCAACTCCTCTTCAGGATAACGTCTCCCTTGTGTCGGGCCCAGGACAGAATCGCTTCTCTTTCCAGGCCGCTATCTGGAAGAAGAGCAGCATAAAAAAATACGTGCTCGGGCATGAAAATCCGTGGTTATCGGAGTGCTTCGGTTCGCTGAGATATAAATACACAAAAGACCGAATAGCATTTGTGGGCGAGAGTGCCGAACCCTTCAAATATCTTCACACTGGAGCCCTTCACGAGGGGAAATGGATCAAAGAGACGATTCCTCAACTGGAAGAACTAGGAGTCATTTTGGATTGGGAGAAAAGAGGCTTCTATGAGTGGAAGCATCTTTCGTTGGCGCAAAGAATTAAGAAGAGGCGGAAGACAGCTATTCAGGAAGCTAGGTCGAGAGCGCATCTGCTTGGACTAAAGTATGGCCTACTCTCTCCAGATTAAGACTCAAGCGCTTCAGTCTTATTGATGAAGGACGAGGTAAGCCTAGCCTGGATGAATTATTATGCAAACATCCGGCGGCGTATTCTAAGAAAGGGCTGTTCCAGTAAGAAATAGGAAGTGGATGCCAAAAGACCAATAAGGAAAATTCGAAAGAAGAGGTCAGGTAAATAGTTTGCGACCAGTGGTGTCCGTGAAAGTGCAAACGGTTGCTGCCAGAGATAGATACTATAACTCATAGCACCAATAATTATAATTGGTCGCTTGTTGAGAATTGATGGAGCTGTTCGCGCGGCTTTCTCCACGGAAAGAGCAATGCCGATGTTGAGTGCTGGTCGTAAAATAAGCGATTTGCATAATCCGAAGACGACGCCTCCCTTCAAAAGGCACAATGGCGAGTCGACACATGTCAACACAGGTACCAAGAAAAAGAAGCGATTATCCAGGACCCGGTTGAGATACCGGTTCTGAGGCAGTAGCGCTAATAAGCAACCGCAAGCGATTGTGTCAGCAACCGAGTAGAAAGCAAGATTCCAAAATGGCCATCCAAACCGAATTATTGCAACATTGATTGTTGGAACCAGGGCCATGGTTAGTATTAGAGCCCTCTTGCGCGTCCCTGGCCATGCTATGAAGAGCATGGGCCAGAGCAGGTAGAACTGTTCTTCGACACCGAGAGACCACAGATGTCCTACATGCCAATCTGCTGGATTCGCGTAATTCTCCAGAAAAAGAAACGAGAGGACTTTGTTCTGCAGAGAGATGGCTGATCTCTTATAGACGAAGATTGCCACCATGAACGTGATAGCTGCTGGCAGGATCCGAAAGGCTCGTCGAATGTAAAACTGACCAAGATCTACTCTGCCAGTCCTTTTCTCCTCGTTCAGCATGAGCAAAGTAATCAAATATCCGGAGAGCACGAAGAAGATTTTTACGCCAAACCCTCCTAAAGAGGTGAGAGCCGTCCCCATCAGCGTATCTGGCGTGAAGAAACGTTCGTAACCAAGGTGGTCGATGAGAACAAAGGCTATGGATATCGCTCGCAAACCATCCAATGATGAGATGCGCCGATGAGCCGGCTCGCTGGAGACATCCGTTGGCGTCGCATGTTGAACGCCGGTATTGAGAGGCAGTGCATCGGGCGAATCCATTAGACTTGCTTCGCTAGTGAGTGTGGAGCTATTCGTCATCGCAGTCTCATCCAATGAGATTCGCCTGGCCAGTATTCATGATTTCATTGGTGCCAGACCTTAATCGACGAGTAGTGAAACAATTGGGTCATATCGCAAAGTGAATCACTGTGTTTTTTCGAAGCTGGCATTACTACTGAAGAACGGCTGTGGTCTCTTTGTGGGGCTCCCAACTTCAAGCCGTCGACGGATTTGTGCAAGTGGGCGTTCAACCAGTCGGTTTATGAGATAGGCATAGGACAGGGTAAGAGCGAATGCCAAGGCAACCGCAATGTTATGTGGCTTTTCGTGGCTGAATAGTACCCTCAACAAGCTAGTGTGGACGAGATAGGCAGTATAGGAGAGCGAGCCAATGAAACGAATGACTCTTCCATTGAGCCATCGGCACCAGTTCTTCGAACAGCAAATCGCGAAGATAAAAATCGGTATCAAAGCTAGGCCCTGCAGTGTGTAGTGCAGCGTGATGCGATAAGCGTTGTTGCGGATACAGAAGCTAACCAGCAGCAATAGTACGCCTAACGCAGTCCATAACTTTGATGGATATACACCTCGATCCAATGCTGGGTTGGCGGCTAAAGCGAGGATACACCCAAACAAAATACTATCCATTCGAGCATCGCTCGCATAGAGGAGATACGCCATCGAAGTATCAGGAAAAAGAAAAACCAGCAGGAGTCGCCATGCAAGAAAGATCAGGCAGAGCCCACCGAGCAGCCTGGCCTGGCTCTTGTACGAGAGAGCCAATTTGTTCATCAGGATAAAAAGAAAAGGAAATAATAAGTAGAAATGCTCCTCGACAGCAAGAGACCAAAGGGACCCGAGGCCAGAGTTACGAAGGTCTTTGAAGATAATCCAGTAATTGGTGATAAAAGTCGATGAAGCAAGAAAAGACCCACGGTCGACAGGTTCATTCAAGACGTGCGTGATGACGAGAGTCAGGATGAAAGCAATCGTTAGATAAAGTGGAGGAAAGATTCGCAAGGTGCGACGGATGTAAAAATTGCGAAGCGACACTGATCCTGATAACTCAAATTCGCGTCGCATCAATGTAGTAATCAGGAAGCCGCTCAAGAAGAAAAAAACTGTCACGCCGAACATTCCAAGATGGGTGTCCCATCCATGGGCGATAAAAACGAGACAGAAGGCAAGTGCGCGAATGCCATCCAATGACGGAATATAAAAGCGCTCCAGTTTCGTTTCTGAGTTGACGTCAGACCGGAGATCGCCTGAGAGGGAGGAGAAAGCCTTAATCACGGAGGTTCATCCCGTTTTGCTTGGGTTAAATGCTCTCAATCGGTTGTTACTAGTTCGCCTTTGCCTCTGTGAGTTGATCAAGAGTTTTGGGCTCCTAGGAGGCGGGTCAGCAGGATATTGATGCCCAGTCCGGGCCGGCATTCGAATGAAGACACTAAAATCCTTTGGCGGCGGAGGCTTGGTGGGATGAGATTCACCGGGGCAGTTAGCCATGCCCTCCATTACTACCAGACTTGAATCGATGAGGCAGTGACACGAATGGGTTATAACAGCGCGGAGCAAGGTGAGATATATTGAACTAGCACTGATATTGCTTAGCACAGGGATGAACGCCTTGGATTTAGGAGCAATCGTATATGCAGCATGCGGCTGCGATAAACGAGCAGAGGTTTGACCAACTCGACTCATTTCGCGGTATCGCGGCAACCATGGTGGTGCTCAGCCATTTTTTTGGGGCGACGAACTCCACAGGTAGACAAGAAGACCTGTTACGAATTCTGGTATACCCCCTCAAAAATGGTGAGGCAGCTGTTGCACTTTTTTTCCTTCTAAGCGGGTTCGTCCTTTCGCTTCCAGTATGGCGGGGTAAGCCGCAGACTTATTCGGTTTTTATCGGACGGCGCATTTGCCGCATCTATCTTCCTTATCTTTTTGGGCTTGCCCTGAGTGTTCTCGGAGCGTCAATCTTTGCTTCTCACAAGGTATCAGGCCTCGCGCAGTGGTTTTACCCAACCTGGACTGGTCCAGTCGACTGGACTCTTGTTTTAAAACACATTCTCTTCATTGGCCCGAGATACAACGTTCGGGAGTTCAACTTTGCGTTCTGGACTCTGATTATTGAAATGCGTGTGTCGATCATCCTGCCTTTTTTCCTGTTGTTTATGCGTCGACTTTCGTATGTAGGAATGTGGCTGGTTTGCGCTATAACCTTTATGATTGGTTCGATTGGCGAGTCTCGCGTAACCCCGCTCCAGATTATGGGCTGGACCAGCTTCTTCATGGCCGGCGCCATCGTTGCAAGAGCAGTTACTCAGGAGTCGAGCTATCTCTCTCGCATCTTCTCGCGAAGGTCAGTGACGCTTCTATCCCTCACTGTCTTCTTCTTTGGAGGCCTTATCGAGCCGATTTTGCACCTATCTGGGCTTTTGGGCCGCCTTCCCAGTGCAGTGGGAGGGCTGGCCACGATTTGTGCGGCACTTTACAACCGTGAACTCAGCAGCTTCCTTAAGACGAGGGCCCTTCAGTTTTTGGGCCGAGTCTCATACAGCCTCTACCTGCTTCACGTCACGGTCCTCTATACCACGTTTCACTTGTTCTACGGGTTGCTTCCGAAGACAATCATCTTCGTGATTTATATGGCTGGAAATCTTGTGCTGGCGACAATCTCGTACAAGCTGATTGAGCAACCATCCATGGAGCTTGGCCGTCGCCTCACGAGGAAAAGCATCACGGTGCCAAAAGAAAGCAGCACCCTCATACCCGCTGCTTGAGCGTTTTCCAGGCGACCATCTCTTATCGAGATTAAGCGATGAAGAAGGAATATTTGGGGTGAACAGCAAATCAAGAGTCGCGCTGCTTACAAATTTCTTGCCGGTTTACAGAGTGCCACTCCTGGAGTGCCTCGCTGAAAATGTGCGCGAGCTTCGCGTCTTCCTGTCCGTCAGGATGGAAGGGAATCGGGACTGGCCGGTCTTCTGGGGACGGCTCAATGTCGTCGTAAATCGTTCGATTACCATTCCACGCAGGTTTCGCAACGTTCACGGCTACACGGATCAGACATACACCCATATTCCCTATGACACCTTGCCTCAATTGTGGAGCTATCGACCCGACGTCATTGTCTCGAATGAGCTCGGGGCGCGCACTCTCATGGCGCGGATTTACAAAATACTTCGCCCCAGTACCAAGTTGATCATCTGGGCGACTTTGTCAGAGCGCACAGAGGAGTCACGTGGCGGCGTAAGAAAAATACTGCGCCGTTTGCTTCTTCGCGGCGCCGATGCTGTGTATGTCAATGGGGCAAGTGGATCTCGCTATATCCGCTCGATGGGATACGATGGACCGATCTCAGTCGCGCCGTATGCGGCGGACAACAGCGTGTTTCTCGATCCCGGCACTCGGCAGCGATGTGGCGCGTTGCGGTTGCTTTATACTGGTCAACTTGTCGAAAGAAAGGGGTTATATTCTTTCCTTCGACATCTGGCGCGCTGGTGCAAGGTCCATCCTGCACGTTCGGTTGTACTCTCTGTGGTTGGAAGCGGAGATCAACTCGATCTTCTGAAGCAGATCGAACTTCCTCCGAACCTTCAGGTCGACTTCAAAGGAAGCATGAGGTTTGAACAACTGCCTTCGCAGTATCACGGCGCCGATTTATATGTGTACCCAACCCTTGCAGATGAATGGGGACTCGTTGTGAATGAGGCGATGATCGCCGGTCTTCCCGTATTGGGCAGCCGCTACAGCCAGGCGGTTGATGAGTTGGTTCAGGACGGCATTAATGGGTGGCTCTTTACTCCGACCAGTGAGCAGGATACCTACGACGCCGTCGGGCGCGCTCTGGAGTCAAATGCTGAGACCCTCGATGCGATGAGTCGCCGAGCGATTGAAACCGTCGCGGGAATCACCCAGCAGACTGTTGCTGGACGAATGAGCGAAACGATCTGCCAGGTTTTTGGTGGCTGAATCCGACCGCAGCTTCTAGTCAACTATGTGGTGCTATTGCGACGCCTGAGCTCTGACAGCTGCGGCTCGCAGGTCCACGAAGGCAGCGATCCATACTCCAGAAGGTTCGCCATTGGATTCTTTGCCAATAGCCTGCGCCGCAGTTGCGTCAAAAGACCAACGGGGAAGGTTCCTCCTATCTGCATTGCGTATCCTCGAAACTCGGACTCCCACAGCGAGCCCGGTTCAATCTCTCTGACGCGGGTTGCACTCAGGTCGGTAAGGGATCCCTTCAAACGCTGCTGCTTTTCCATACCCCATAAACTGTACATTCCATCTATCTGCGTGAGTTGCGGTTCATACCAGAGATAAGGGCCATCGGAAAGGAAGCTTGCAACCAGGCTATAGGAAGAGATCGAGCAGATACGTAGATCGGCTTGCGCCATCAGCACAAGGTCACTACACTCCGTTAACCCAGGCTGGCGGACCTGGCCGGGATTGAAGCGCCGCACGGCCTCATCGAACTCGGGACCCCCGCGATCGGTGAAGAAGTGGAACTGGACTGAGTCGCCCAGTTCTTCCACAAGTGCCTGACAGGCGCGCAGATACCACTCTCCTGGAATGAAGATATTGAATTGCCCACGCGCGCTCTGGCCTTCGTTCAGCTTGGTGAAATCCCCTCCGAAGCGCATATGGACAGCGACGAACAGTTTGCGGCGGTCGAGCCTCGACGCGATCTGGTAGACATTGCTGATCGCGTCGCGACTATTCAGAAGCTTCGCCCACAGAAACGGCCGGGCGTTGTGAATGGCTGCATAGCCGCCATACATCCCATCGACCGTTACGATGAAATGCTTTTTCCGGAGTAATCCATGTCTGATGGCCCAGGATTGAATGGCAGCTCCGAAGTCCACCTCGCCGCTCTCGATGTAGTCACGTCCCGTAAAGCAATAGTGAGGCAGACGCACCAAGGTATCTTCCAGGAGAAAGTCCAGCCTGCTGGTCTGGAAGTTTCGATGGTACCTTCGCTTGTTCAGACCCCACGACGGACCGATCAGAGTTGCATTCAAAACCTGGCTCGCGATCATGCCCTTGGCCCACGGGAGCATCTCATTGCCCAGGCCCTCGCCTCTTCTACTAAGTCGGCGTGCAACAACATATCTCATCTCGTCGCTCCTCGTTCGGCGGAAAGAAAGTGAAACTGCTATCAGCGTGTGCTGCAAAAAATGCAAAGCGCTACAGTTGATGATAGAGGACGGGAAGGAGCCGTCCTTTTAGTGGTGGCTTCGAAGCGCATTGGGGAAGGTGAACTTCCGGCGCGGTGAGCGCCTTGCCCGTCGGGAGCTTGCACAAGATACATGTGCCTTCGCTCGGCTCGCTCTGCGTCAGCGTTGATTCCTCCAATTGATTGAATTCGAAACTGCAAGCAAAAGTACCGTGACTAACGTGTAGTTCTAGGGGAATTCGCAGGCTGGGGTTCATATGCGCATGCCGATGAGGAGGGCATGCCACCCACCCACCCCCCCCCAGCTATCATAAGAGAATGTTCCTGTTGCCCACCGCCCTTCTGGTCTGTTCGAACCTCCTTCTCTCGGCCGGTTGCGGCTCCTCGGCAAGCGGAGGTCTGAATCGTGCGGCAAACTCGGCTCAGGGCGCCTTGCAACTGTCTCCAGCTATGGCGAGTCTGTCGCCAGGAGAAAGTGTGCGGATCACACCAATGAGGGATGGGATCGCGGTCCCACTGTCTCATTGCGTATGGGAAGCAACGGACAATTCCGTTCCGTCCTCAAACGATAACGGCGAATTTGTGGGCTCTGGTGTTGGTTCTTCTCCTGTGACGGCGACCTGTGGTGGGGACGTCACTTCGGCATCCGCGTTGGTTTCCCCGACCGCAAATCCATCCGCCATTCGGATCACCTCAGGGGGAACCTACGGCGGCAACTGGAGCAGCGCGGACCCTAAAGTTCCCGCTGTGACCATACTTACGAATGATCCAGTCATTCTCCGGAATGCGACGATAACGGGGCGAGGCGACCTCATCGTCGTTTATGGCCGCAATGGCGGCGCTAATGTGACCATCGACAACGTGACAGGTATAGCGCTCGATCCTGGGGTAACGGGACAGGGGAGAGGAACGTTCCTCGGCGCGGAGCGCATATCCCACCTTTCAGTGACGCATTGCACGATGCGTGGTGTCAGCTTTGGCGTGTATATCGTTTCATCGACGCTTGCATCGCTCCAAATCAGAGATAACGTTGCGCGCGATCTTGAGGATCGGAAGAGTGATGGGCATGGTGGTTTCCTTCTCAACCAGCGGCTGCCGGGCCACCTGATTCAACTCAACAACGTTTCCCTGCCAAATGGAGGAGAGATCGCCTGGAACCAAATGATCAATTCAGATGGAGCATCCTCGGTTGAAGACATCATCAACTTCTATGAAAGCCGCGGATCAGCAGGAAAACCTGTTCGGATTCACGATAACTATCTTGAAGGCGGGTTCTCAGCGGGACTGACAACATCGTACTATACCGGTGCAGGCATTCAGTTGGATGGCGAGTCAAACGACCCCTCCAAAGCGAACGGCTTCGTGATGATAGCGAACAACACCCTCGTGCATCTCGCCGGAGATGGCATCTCAATCGCGGCGGGTCACGATATCTACGTGATCGGTAATCGAATCGTTTCCTGCGGCAAAGACAGCTCTGGACGCTGGATCGCAAATCCAGGCTCGAATGCTCTGGGAATGTGGAACTACTATAAGACCAACCAGTATTTCAACAATTACATCGCGAATAATTCGGGAGGCTTAGTTAAGCCAGACGCTAACGGCAATCCATCCCCTGGGAACATCTATGCCCCTAGTGCCTCCGGCAGCTTAAACAATGTTGTCAACACAAACGCCTTCGAACAACCTTGTCTCGTAGGATCCCATCTGAACCTCGCTGCAGAATCGATTGAAAGGAATAGGTGGCTGAGTACCGTTGCCGAGGCCGGAGAGTTATTGGGAGATCAACATTAAGGATCGTAGCTTACGATTACAGGACTGCAGCGCTTGGAAAAATCTTGTGCTTAGTGCCGACGTTATGCAGGCTCTGGCTAAAAGATCATAAAGGTGTTACCTGATCGGGTTATAACAGCACCAAACGAGGTGAGATACATTGAACTCGCATGAATGTGCCTGACGGCCGCATTGGAGTAAGGATGGTCCACTTGGGTTGGGAGTTGAACTATGCAGCTTGCGCAGGCGTTGAACCGCCAGAGATTCGGCGAACTCGACTCGTTCCGTTGCAATTACCTTGTACAGCATATAACCCATGTATACTCTTTGCCGGATGCGAACTGCATCATCAGCTTCTTTGGCCATGCACGGCCACAATCCAGGCTTATTGACGTTGCATCGTCACACTCTGTTTTTGAGGCTCGATCTCCGTCAGTTTGCCTCGCGAATCACGAAGGCAGCGCTCAATACTCGGCAGACTGGCCATCGGATTCCTTGTCTTGTACCGTGAATAGCAGCAATCGCTCTGGTTAGGCCTGAAGTATCGCCAGATGTTCATAAGCGTCGCATCACTGCTCTCTCAGTACCAAAACAAAGACTTGCAATATGCGTGTGTCCATTCAACACTGGACTCTCGACCGACCATCCAGATTGCTCCATCGCCCACAGTGCTCCTAATGCAAGCCTCAAGAGCTTTTCCGATACAACAATGAAGATCCTCGTAGCCCACAACCGATATCAGCAGGCCGGCGGAGAGGACATGGTTGTCGCCGAAGAGGTGCGGATGCTTCAGCAACGCGGCCACCTGGTCCGTCAGTACACCGTCAATAACGACGGTATTACCAATGTTTGGCAACAGGCTGTGGCGGCGGCGCGCTTCTTCTATTCGGTACAAGCGTCCCGCGAGATCTCGAATCTGCTTGCATCCATCCAGCCAGATATACTGCATGTCCATAACTTCTTTCCAAGCATCTCACCCGCGATCTTCTTTGCCGCGCGCAAATATGGAGTACCGGTGGTGCAGACGCTTCATAACTACCGCCTTCTCTGTGCCAATGCGACGCTGTTTCGCGATGGGCAACCTTGTGAAGACTGTATTATTCAGCGATCCTTCGTTCCGGGGGTCAGGCACGCCTGTTATCGTGGCAGCCGGGCGGGCAGCGCTATCGTCGGAGCGTCTACCTCTGTCCAGGCCGCCCTGGGGACGTGGTCGAATCGAATAGATCGCTATATCGCACTCACTCAGTTTGCCGCACAGAAACTCGGAAGCTACAGAATCCCTTCGAATAAAATCCGCATAAAGCCGAACTTTGTACCCGATCGTGGGTACGGGGAGGGGCAGGGTGGCTTCGCTCTCTACGTTGGCCGGCTGAGCCCCGAAAAAGGAGTGGAGACCATCCTTGCCGCCGACCGTCTCGGGAGTCTTCCGCTTCCGGTGCACATTGCTGGCGACGGTCCATTGCTTGCCGAGATCGAGCGCGCCTGTGCCCGTCCGGGCTCTCGTCTTATCTATCTCGGCCGCATGCCGCGCTCTCAAGTTGCCGAGCAGATGAAGTGCGCCACGGTTCTCCTCGTTCCTTCTCTCTGGTATGAAGGCTTTCCCATGGCGATGGTCGAGGCTCTCTCCTTTGGCCTGCCAATCATCGCTTCGCGAATTGGCGGCCTGCCGGAGATCGTGCAGGACGGCCACTCTGGCCTGCTATTTGAGCCGGGTAATCCTTCTGCTATGCTTCAGGCGCTTGGCTCCTTTGTAAGCGATACAAGCCGGATCGAAGCAATGCGCGAGGCAGGTCGCAATCAGTTCGAACTCCACTACACCGAGCAAAAGAACTACGACATGCTCATCGGAATCTACAATGAGCTTCTCGACTAGCCATCGAATGGCGTCCGCTGAATTCAAATTAAGAGATGGCCTCAGAAAATCACGATCAGCAGCGACTACCACTTAAGTTGTAGGGCGCGCCCCGCTGGTGTTAGTCCACCGCGCCAAAATGGGTAATAGCTCCTCATCCTTCTGCATGTTTTCATAGCCAAGAATTACGAGGCTGGAATTCGTGCAGACCTTCCAAATATTTGATACCCCTATCGGTTTGCTCACGATGCCAGAGGCCATCCGAACGGTTGCTCAATGGCTCAAGGAAGAGGGCCGTTGCCGATTAGTTACCTTTGCAAATGTCCATATGCTCGTGGAGGCTCGGCTCAACCCGGACTTCGGCGATATCCTCCACCAGACCGATCTGAACTGTCCCGATGGCAGCCCCATCTCATGGATCGGCGCGGCGCTTCACGGCGACCATGTTTCGCAGGTTGCCGGTCCGGATTTTATGCCTTTGTTCTGTGAGCAGACGGCGAGCCAAGGCTATCGACACTTTCTATACGGTGGCGGAGAGGGTATCGCCGAAAAGGCAGCGTGCGAATTGGTGCGCCGCTATCCAGGCATTCAGATCGCAGGGCAATACACTCCTCCGTTCAGACAGCTCACACGGCAGGAAGACGAACATGTGTGTAGGCAGATCAACGAGAGCGGCGCGGACATCGTCTGGGTATGCCTCGGTTGCCCTAAGCAGGAGAGGTGGATCCTTGAGCACCGGGACCTGTTGAATGCGAAGGTCATCCTCGCTGTCGGGCAGGCGTTTGATATTGTCGCCGGAGTCAGACCGCGTGCGCCCAAGGTATTTCGAAGGGTAGGAATGGAGTGGGCCTATCGCCTTATTAAGGAACCGGGCCGTCTCTGGAAGCGATACCTTATTACGAACGCGCTCTTCATCGCTTGGATACTTCCAAGTCTTCTTCGCGGCGAGATAGGAATCGATCGCTCCGCCGAAACGTAAGTCTCGTCCTCCCACACCAAGCGTGCCCGATTGACTCGACTCGCCGAAGAGGAGATCACGGGGTATGAGCTCCTTTACCGTGGACTCCATATTATCCCCCGCGGTGGAATCAATGGATCGCACGAGTTTGTTGTCTTAGCTTCGGGAACCACGTGACTTGTATCGAGGTAACCAGATCCTGTTGCTGTCCCGAACGGTAGATCGGCGCCTTCCACCGCTCGTATTGCATCGAGCCCTGCACCTCAACATCACTGCCGATGCGTTTCACGGTGCCGATGGAGAACGAGTTCTGTGTGACTCCTCCAGCAATAAAGTCGTTGGGGGTCTTCTTAGTGAGGTACTTCGCCTCAATCCATTCGTTGCCCGAGAGGTGGTAGGTCAGCCACGCCTGACCTCCTTTGGCTTCACGGCCCATCCAGTCCCCCATAATGAAGCCCTTGTTGGTGTATCCCTGCACTTGGATGCCTTCCCAGTACGTGAACAGGCCTTGAGTGCTACGTGATACGGGCTGATCTGTTGTAGCCCCCTCAACCCTTAAGTCCAACCTTCGCAGCCCAGGAAACTGTGAAAGATAGATGCCGGGGCGATATGCCGCGCGGCGGGGTGCGCTAATCGGAGTCACATCGTCATGCGAAAGAGCATCCACGTATAGCGTGAGATATCGACGCACATACGGCAGTCTCCAGGAGAAATTGAAGACGCTGAAGCGCGCTCCAGGGTCGTTTCTCCCGGCCTTTTCCGGTCCTGTCGTATCGTTGATATCGAAGAAGCCTTTGAGAAAGCTGTGCAGGGTGACAGGCGCATGCCCCGCGCCTCCCCAGATGATGGTTCGTTCAAACCCAAATTCGAAGTTGTTCGTCGGCCGGAATGCAAACATCTCCGCGTGGACCCAGGGGCTGTTGGGATTGGTGTGCCCCTTCAGGCTTCCTACAAAGAAGTCGTAGCGCATGGGTCCCAGCACCTTCGAGACTAGCGGGATATTCAAAGGTTCAACGCGATTGACTCGGAAGGAGTAGATGTTTTCCGCGTTGTTGGTCCACGCCATCGCGCCACCCGCAGCCGGACCGAGCCACGCATCCGATTTGCCTCCTGAGATCTCATGGCCGAGCATATGAAACGACAGCGTGGCCTCCTGCAATCGAAACGTATTCTGTGCTGCAATCGGACCTGCCGGAATGGTCGCCTGCGGTGCATTGGGCGCAGCATAAGAGCCGACCATGTCCAACTTCGAGAGACTGTTCGCCAGCTGAGGGCTGTATCCCTGCGACGCAGGGGCGTGCTGGTACTCGCCACGAATATACAGCGAGAAGCGTCCATGTTCAATAAGTGTCGAGGTGCCAGTTATGTTGTTGAAGCCTTCCTGATATGGACGTCCATAGTCGTTCACGATCGTTTGCCCCAGATGATAGCTGTCGCGAAGGGGAGTTCCGGCGATCCCCGTCATCCGTGTGTAGACGCTCTGGAGTCCAGAGACTGTGCCGCGTTCCCTTCCTTCCTGGGGCATTTCGGCAGAGAATTCGGTGTCGAGACTTGCGAGGATCTCCTTTACTTCGTCTGGCCCTTGAAGGATACGGTCTCTTGACAACTGAAAGGCGTGAACCACGCTCAAACGAGTCCACGGTCTCATGCTCAAAAAGACGCCGTCTACATAGCCCAGCGAATATAACCGCAGCATTGCTGGATAAACCCAGCTGTCATTGGGAATATAGGCGGAGCCTGAAGAGCCAGAAGAAATCCTCTCGGAGCTTGCAGGACGTGAAACTATTGTCGAACCCTTGGTGGATGGGGCCTTTGGAGCATTATCCAAAGGCGAATCATTCGAATGCGTTTCACTATTGTCCAGGGCTCCGCACTGGATGGTCGCAGCAAAAAGTCCCGCCAGACACAGTACGACGTAGAAAAAACGTTTCCCCATGGGCACCTCAAGCCGCAGCCTTGCCTTGCGCCGGTTTACGTTCAAATCAAAGGACGACGCCGAGCGGTGCATTTCTCTTGCGTGCGCCGCCCGCCGCTTCAGCGAACAAGTTTAAAACCATTATGTTGAAGGCGGGTTGGGTTAGAAATACAACTTGAGGTTGATTCCAGATGATGCAATCAATCGAGATTATGAGATATGAGGAAACAAAGACTCGTTACATTGTTGTCTTCGCTATTTTCGATCTGAACTCAGCGCAGCCACGCCGAACGATAAAAAGGAGAGTCCGCGTTTTGAAGAAAGCCCTGATTACAGGAGTGACCGGCCAGGACGGAGCTTATCTTGCCGAGTTTCTCCTCGCCAAAGGCTACGAGGTCCACGGCATCAAGCGCCGCGCATCGCTGTTCAACACCAATCGCATCGACCACATCTACGAGGACCCGCACCAGCCCAATCCGCACTTCATCCTCCACTACGGCGACCTCACCGACTCCTCCTCACTCATCCACATCGTCCAGAAGGTGCAGCCCGACGAGATCTACAACCTCGGCGCGCAGTCTCACGTCCAGGTTTCCTTCGAGCAGCCCGAGTACACCGCCGACGCCGACGCCATGGGACCACTCCGCCTGCTTGAAGCCATCCGCATCCTCGGCCTCGAGAAGAAGACGAAGTTCTACCAGGCTTCTACGTCCGAGCTCTACGGCCTCGTCCAAGAGATACCCCAGCGCGAGACCACGCCCTTCTATCCGCGCTCGCCCTACGCCGTGGCCAAGATGTACGCCTTCTGGATCTGCGTCAACTATCGCGAGGCCTACGGCATCTTCGCCTGTAACGGCATCCTCTTCAATCACGAGTCGCCCTTGCGCGGCGAGACGTTCGTCACCCGCAAGATCACCCGTGGCCTCGCCCGCATCAAGGTGGGCCTGCAGGAGACGCTCTTCCTCGGCAACCTCGACGCCAAACGCGACTGGGGCCACGCCCGCGACTACATCGAGATCCAGTGGCTCATGCTCCAGCAGAACAAGCCCCAGGACTACGTCATCGCCACCGGCCAGCAGTACAGCGTGCGTGAGTTCGTCCAGCGCTGCGCCGCGCGTCTTGACCTCGGGCTGACCTGGCAGGGAAGCGGCGTCGACGAGAAGGCGCTCGACAAGAACGGCAAGGTCGTCGTCGCCGTCGATCCCCGCTACTTCCGCCCCACCGAGGTCGAAACCCTGTTGGGCGACCCATCCAAGGCACACCGCGAACTCGGCTGGACGCCGCGCACCAGCTTCGACCAGCTCGTCGAAGAGATGGTTGCGGCCGATCTCAAATCTGCACAGCGCGACGCCTTAGTCAGGCAGCACGGCTTCGAGGCCTACAACGTTCGCGAAACGTGATATTTACCCGCAACAAGCTAATGAAGTCACGAGCCCATCTGTGCAGACTGGCTCTACCGCCACTGAAATCATCTGTCGTTACACCAAAGTTGTAGGCCAATATGGCCAAAGTTACAGAGGAAAAACACGAATGGCACGCTATGATTCAGAAACATTTCGAACGCACTCAATCTTGAGAAGCAATTCAGTTGTGTGATTACGTTCCTTCATCTATTGCCAGTCAAGTAGAGATGTACGTTCTGGCAGCCGGACGAAGGTGATTTTATGAGCTTATTGACCTCGGAGGGTGTGTGTTACGTCAATTCCTCGCGTCGCTGATATTCGCGTTGACTGCAAGTGTCGCGCTTCATGCCCAGGCGATCCCGGCCGCAGAGCGGCTGGCTGTCGTTCAAGTAGGAGCCGGACTAAATATTGTTCGGCCCGATTACAATGCCGGTACCATCTTTGGCTACAGCATCTATGGGGACTTTGATTTCACGCCCCATATCGGAATCGAAGGCGATGTTCACATCGGCAACGTTATTACGCCGGGCGATGTCGGCGAAAGCTCGTTCCTTTTGGGCCCTCGCTACGTGTTCCACCATGGCCGATTCCACCCGTATGCAAAGCTGCTCCTCGGAGTCGGCATCTTTACCTTCGAGCCGGTTTACTACTACTCAAAGTCATCATCTTCAACCCACAAGATGTATGCCTTCGGTGGAGGGGTCGATGTCACGGTTAAACGGCGGTTGAACGTTCGAGCCTTCGATCTGGAATATCAGCGATGGCCGGGATTCACTGCCAACGGCCTCACACCTCTCGCAATGACCGTCGGGGCCGCTTACAGGTTTTAGAATCACTCACGTGCCTCTCTCAAATTTCTGCCAGGCTGCAAAATCGATGGTCCTACTTCACAAAACATGATTCACCGCAGGACTTACTAGTGCTGCTTACATCGAAGCAGGTATGTCCATCGATTCCGTGGTGCTCAGCGAAGACCGGCAACTGGAACTCAACCGTATTCCCAGTCCCGCTCTCTGCCCGCTGGATATGTCTTCCGCGCCAGGCTGATTCTGATGCTGGCCGAGGGAGCGTCCTTCCGCACGATCAAGCAGAGGTTGAGGACCACGGCGCCGACGATCAGCCGGTGGAAGCAGCGCTTCCTTTCTTCGGGAATGGATGGCCTGGATACGAATCATCCCGGACAGTCGGCTTCCGTGTTGACTCCGAAGCTGCGAGCCCGGATTCTCTCGGCTACCCGCAAGGAGCCGAAGGACGGTTCCACTCACTGGAGTTGTCGCAAGCTTGCCGCAGCACTGGGCGTCAGCAAGGACGCTGTGCATCGGGTGTGGAAAGAGGCCGGCCTGAAGCCGCACCGCCTGGAGCGCTACATGGCCAGCGACGATCCGGATTTCGAAGCCAAAGCCGCTGACATTATCGGGCTGTACCTGAGCCCTCCGTAGCATGCCGCCGTGTTTTGTGTCGATGAGAAGACCGCCATTCAGGCGCTGGATCGACTCGATCCGGTGCTGCCGCTTTCGCCGGGCCGCGCCGAGCGCCATGGATTGGAATACTACCGGCACGGAACCCTGTCGCTGTATGCGGCGCTGGATACCGCGACCGGCCGGGTTCGCGGAAAGACCGCTGCACGCCACACCAGCCGCGACTTCGTCGTCTTCCTGAAGGAAGTCGTGGCCCTGTGCCCGCCCGCTCAGCAGATCCACATCATCCTCGACAATCTCTCGGCTCACAAGACCGCGCTGGTGCGGGAGTTCCTGGAGCAGCATCCCCGCGTCCGGTTCCACTTCACACCCACCTACTCCTCATGGCTCAACCAGGTCGAACCCAAATGGTTCAATGCAAGTTGCACCGGCATCAACATCCTTAACGTCCCCGAGCGGCGGAAGGCAGGGTGGGACTCACGGGGGATTCGGATTGGGCCGAGAAATAAGCAGGTGAGCACAAAGCCGTTGTTCAACGGCGTCGTGCCCCATCAAAAGTCATCGAATTGACCCTGGAGCGTCGCTACTTGCTGGCCTTTGAGCGCATGAGCCTGACCGCTATCAAAATTACAACCAGAAGCACGGCCAAACCGATCCAAGGGAGGTAGCTTGGCTTTTCCCGAGCCGGTTCGACAGGACCAGCAGGTGATTCCGCCTCCGCCGGAACAGCAGTGGGCTCTCCCTCGGCAATGAGCAAAGGAGCATCGGGTGGCGGAGAGGGCGGAACCGTACCAGTCGCGGGCTTTGGCTTCGTCGCCGTCGGAGGCTCAGCGCTCTTCGTTGGCGCCGTCTCACCCTTTTGCGGCGTCGCGGCCTCCTGCGGCATCGTGCCAGTCACATTCTTTTCCAGCGACGAAACCACGGTCGGAACCTCCACGATCTTCGTCGCGGTGACGATCATCCCCTTCTTCAAGGCAAAGGCGTCGACCATTTGGCCGTCGACGTTGAATTTCTGGTCCTGAGGGATCTTGAACTCCTGGTTCGTGTTGTTCTCCAGTGTCAGGATGACCGACCTTGGTGGACTGACATGCCAGACCTTGCCGGTGACCGTCTGGATTGTGGTGACGGTCATAGGAGTGGTTGTGGTAACGATCGTACGCTGGAGCTTCATGCCCGGCTTCAAGTCGTGAATGCCAAGCTGTTTCCCATCGACCGTGGCTCTGGCCGTCTCCGGGACATCCGGAAAATGCTGGAAAGAGCCATCTTCCATCTTCACGATCAAATCATTGCCGTTCACAGCGTAAACTTCGCCGCGGTCGACCTTAACTTTGTGGCTGCTCTCGCCTGCCGTCGTCGTTGTTGTCGTCTGGACCTGCGCGCTGGTTTGAACAGCAAATGCGAGACCGAGTGTTCCGGTAGCGAGCAAGAGTCCCTTCTTGATCCAACTGGTACCAAGCATCATGGGTCATCCTCCGTGAACTCAATTCCTCGGCCCAACCGCTGTGATGTACTTAACTCCGCCCCGTACATGTGTGTCGACTAGGGAAATACCCAGTTTTAACGAAACATTGGTAATTGGCGCTGAGCCCGTTTGGCCGCCCGTCAGTAGGTGATGCCGAGCTTGTGTTGAAGCTGCTCGAGGGTGATGCCCTTTGTCTCCGGGTAGAAGACGAGGACGACGAAGAACTGCAGCACCATCATGGCGGCGAAGAAGGCGAAGGGGATGCCTCCGGATTCCTTGGCGAGGATGGGGAAGACGAGCGAGACGATGGCGTTCATGATCCAGTGGGCGGAGGAGCCGAGGCTCTGGCCCTTGGAGCGGACGCGCGTGGGGAAGACCTCGGCGATGTAGACCCAGATGACGGCTCCCTGTGAGATGGCGAAGAAGGTGATGTAGGCGCAGAGCAGCCAGACGAGAGCGGACTGATGGGAGTGGGTGAAGAAGTCTGCCGCGACGCCTGCGAGGCAGGCCGCCATGCCGAGGCTGCCGATGAGGAGAAGCGTCTTGCGACCAAGCCGGTCGATGAGCGACATGCCCAGGAAGGTCGCGAGAAGGTTGATGAGGCCGATGATGACGGTCTGCTGCGAGCCGGAGATGTTGCTGAAGCCGGCGGCGCTGAAGATGTAGTTGGAGTAGTAGAGGATGGCATTGATTCCGGAGAGCTGGTTGAAGAGCCCGATGGTGATGGCGAGGAAGATGGGCAGGCGATAGCGGCGCGTGAAGAGAGGCTCGTGCGCCATGCCGCGCTCGAGGTGGATGGAGTCGATGATATCGCGCAGCTCGGCCTCGGAGTCGGGCGAGCCCATCATGTTGAGGACGTCGAGGGCTTCGTCGGTGCGGTTCTGGGTGACGAGCCAGCGCGAGCTGCGCGGGATGGCGTAGAGCAGTGCAAGGAAGAGCGCGGAGGGGATGGCAGCGACGCCGAGCTGCCATCGCCACTGCGCGTCGCCGAGATGCATCAGCGAGAGGAGGTAGTTGGAAAGGTAGGCGAGCAGGATGCCGATGACGACGTTGATCTGGAAGAGGCCGACCATGCGGCCGCGCCACTTGGCGGGGGCGAGCTCGGCGATGTAGACGGGGCCGAGGACAGAGGAGCCGCCGATGCCGAGGCCGCCGATGAGGCGAAAGGCGAGCAGAGACGGCCAGTTCCATGCGAAGGCGCAGCCAAGAGCGGAGATGGTGTAGAGGACGGCCATGATGCGGAGAGCCTCGCGGCCTCCGAGACGCTGGCCGAGTACGCCGGCGCTCATCGCGCCAATGACGGTGCCGACGAGGCCGATGAAGACGGTGACGCCAAGGGTAAATGCGGTGAGATTGTAGATCTGGGTGAGCTGCTGGGTGGTGCCGGCGATGACGGCGGTGTCAAAACCGAAGAGCAGGCCGCCGAGGGCGCCGACGAGCGTGCTGCGAAGCAAGTAACGGGTCATCTTCATAGAGGTCAATTCTCTCCCGGCATGATGGGCTTCTGCATGAGGTATGAAGAATATAGGATGGTGCGTGCGCGATGGCGCGCTTTTAGGAGGAAGCAAGGCTTGGCTTTTTTTCTTGCGGTAGACTTGGGCGGGACGAAGACGGATTATGTGCTGGCCGATGAGACGCGCGAACTGGCGCGAGTGAAGGGCGGCACGATCAAGCGGATGCGCACGGATGAGGCGACCGCGGACGAGAACTTTGCCAAGGCGCTGAGCGAACTGGAGGCTGCGAGCGGCGTCTCGATGCGCCATGTGACGCGAAGCTGCGTGGGAGCGGCGGGCATTACGGTTGCGCTGGTGACGGAGTGGATCCGCAGGGTATTTGCCGAGCACGTAGGCGGATCGCTGATTCTGGTGGGCGATGTGGAGATTGCTCTGGATGCGGCGTTCTTCGGAGGTCCAGGCGTTCTAGTGATGGCGGGGACGGGATCGAATGTTGCGGGGCGCTCGGCGTCAGGAAAACTGACGACGGCGGGCGGCTGGGGACCGGCGCTCGCGGACCAGGGATCGGGCGCTAGGATCGGGCACCAGGCGCTGCGCGATATGGTGCTGGCGCGGGATGAGGGGAGGGAGACAGCGCTGTATCCCGCGGTGATGAAGCTTTGGAACCTGTCTACTTTTGACGAGCTGGTCGGCTATGCGAACCAGATTCCTTCGCCTGACTTTACGAAGCTGGCGCCGGTGGTGGTCGCCTGCGCGGAGGCAGGAGACGAGGTTGCGAAGGGGGTTCTGCGGCGCGAGGCCGAGGAACTGGCCCACCTGGCCCGCGTGGTGATCGACAGGCTGCGGCGCGAGGACTCGCAGCCGGATTGGGTTCCGGAGCTGGCCTTTACGGGGAGCATCCTGGAACATGTCGCTCCGATTCGCGAGGGAATTGTTGAGGCGCTGCGCCGCGATCTGCCGGCGCTAAAGGTGGTGCCGGGAGTGGTCGATCCGACGCTGGGTGCGTTGTGGCGTGCGCGGCACGGATAGTCTGCTCGCCTTAGCAAAAAACATGCGGCGGACAGGCGAAATACAGGTCTTTCGACTCCGCTGCGCTTCGCTCAGGATGACAAATCTTTATGACTGCGTAGTCTAAAGTCAGCTACGAAGAAGTTCAGGGTGTGTGACTGTCAGTGAGCCCAGCAGTTCGCCGAAGAGGGTGTTGGCCCAGGCGAACCAGGCGCGGGTGAAGCGGCGCGGGTCGTCCTTGAAGTAGCTCTCGTGCATGAAGCCGAAGTTTGCGGCCGCGCCTTTGAGCATGGTGAGGGAAAGTCGAATCTCCTGCGGACTGGTGCTGGTGAGAGCGTACATGATCTGCGACATGGGCCAGATCATGTCGCGGCCTATGTGCGGGCCGCCGATGCCCTCGCCGGCGGCGCCGCGGAAGAACCACGGGTTGCGCTCGCTCCAGCAGAAGGCGCGGGTGCGGGCGTAGAGCGCGGGGTCGGGCGAACTGGAGAGGTAGGGAAGTCCGAGGAGGCTGGGGGCGTTGGCGTCGTCCATGAGGAGCTGGCTGCCGTAGCCGTCGACCTCGTAGGCCCAGATGGTCCCTTCTGGTGTGGCTGCGATGGCGTGCTGCTGAAGTGCCTGTTCGATCTCTTTCGCGAGCGTGGTGGCTTCGGTGGCGAGCGCTTCATCGTGCGCGATGGTGTGGGCCATCTCGGCGAGCTGGCGCAGCGAGGTGACGGCGAAGAGGTTGGACGGGACGAGGAAGGGGAAGATGCAGGCGTCGTCGGAGGGGCGGAATCCGGAGGCGATGAGGCCGACGGGTTTGACGGGATTGCCGAGGCCGGCGGCGGGAAGGGTCTCGGTGGAGACGTCGGATTGGCGTTGGAAGCGGTAGGGGCCGTCACCGTGCTTGCGCTGCTGAACACGGAAGGTCTCGACGATGAGGCGCATGGCTTCGCGCCAGCGCTGGTCGAAGGGGCCGGTGTCTCCGGTCTGCTGCCAGTAGCCGTGCGAGAGGCGGATGGGATAGCAGAGCGAGTCGATCTCCCACTTGCGCTCGCCGACGCCGCGCTTGAGCTCGGTCTTGTCCTTGAGGCTCCAGGGGAGCGGCGGCGCGTTGAGGTCGGCCATGAAGGCGTTGGCGTAGGGGTCAATGAGGATGCAGCGCGCCTGACGGCGGATGACGCCTTCGAGGAGATCGCGCAGAGGCCGGTCGTTCTTCGCGAGCGGAAGATACGGCCAGACCTGCGCGGAGGAGTCGCGCAGCCACATGGCGAGGATGTCGCCGGTGAGAACGGCGGTGTCGGGCTTGCCTTCGAAGGTGCCCGGTTCGACGGTGGTGTCGAGTGTGTTGGGGAAGCAGTTGACGAAGAGGCGCGCGAGTTCGGGGTCGGCGATGCGTGGGCTGCGCTCTTTGAGGAAGGCTTCGACGGCGGTGCTCTGGAACTTGCGTTCGGAGGGTTTGGGGCGGCCTTGCGACATGTCCCATGGGGCCTTGACCTCAGGGAGTTGGATGCCTTGCTGCTGCTCGAGCGCGCCTGCGGCCTGAGCGAAGGGGTAGGCCAGGCCGGCTGCGGTGGCGGCGCGGAGAAAGGTGCGTCTGCTGGTCGGAGAGGTGAGGTGTCTCATGAAATTTTGCTTCGAGCCATTCTGTCATAGTTGCGGGTCGTTATCAGGTACGCGAGAATGGTTGTCATGTCGGCCGCATGTCTTTCGAAAGAGTCGCCGTTCACGGTGACAGTCAATGCGGCCGAATCCCAGCACAACATGGAGAATGCATGATCAGCCGTAGGAGATTTCTGGAGCGAAGCGCCGCTGTGTGTGCCGTAAGCGCGCTTCCGATGGGTAAGCTTGTTCACGCCGCGGTTGCCGGTTCACAGGCGGAGGACCCGCTGCGATGGGTCGATCCGCGGATTGGCACAGGTGGGCATGGGCATTGCTTTCCCGGCGCGGCGATGCCGTTTGGCGCGGTGCAGCTTAGCCCGGACACGTTCAACGACGGCTGGGACTGGTGCTCGGGGTACCACGTCTCCGACAGCTCGATCATGGGCTTCAGTCACACGCATCTGAGCGGCACGGGATGCGGCGATCTGCTGGACTTTCTGGTGATGGCGGGAACGGGCACAGCGCATATCGTTCCGGGTGACCGCAGCAATCCGGACGAGGGCTATCGGTCGCGCTTCGATCACACCGATGAGCAGATGGAGCCGGGATACTACTCGGTGCTGCTGAAGGACTATGGGGTGAAGGCGGAGCTGACAGCGACGGAGCGCACCGGGCTGCATCGCTACACGTTTCCGTCAAGCGATAAGGCTTACCTGATTCTCGATCTGCAGCACGGATACGGTCCGGATGCGGGGCCGGTGGATTCAGCGGAGCTGAAGCAGATCGCGCCGGACACGCTTGCGGGGGGGCGGAGGACCTCGGCGTGGGGCAAGGGGCGTCATGCGTACTTCACGATGACGGTCTCGAAGCGGCCGGAGCGAATCGTCTTCTACTCGGATGACCAGGAGGTTGCTGCGCCTGCGAGCGGTACGGAGCTGAAGGGGAAGCATCTGAAGTGCGTTCTTTACTTCACCACGAAGGCCAACGAGACGATTCTGGTGAAGACGGGAATCTCCGGCGTGGATGTGAAGGGCGCGGCGAAGAACCTTGCGGCGGAGGCTCCGGGGTGGCAGTTCGACAAGGTGCGTGCGACGGCTCGCGAGGCCTGGCGCAGGCAGATTTCGAAGGTGAGCGTGACGAGCGCGAACGAGACGCACAAGCGCATCTTCTACACGGCGTTCTATCACATGTCGCTGGGCCCGTCGCTGTTTGATGACGTGGATGGACGCTATCGCGGGATGGACAACGAGGTCCATACGCTGAAGACGGGAGAGAGAAACTTCTCCACGTTCTCGCTGTGGGATACCTTCCGCGCGGCGCATCCAGCCTACACGCTAATCGAGCAGGAGCGCGTGCCGCTGTGGATGAATACGCTGATTCGCATGGCGGAGCAGAGCCCCGCGGGGATGCCGGTGTGGCCGCTGATGTCGACCGAGACGGGAACGATGACGGGTTACCACTCGGCTGCGGTGATCTCGGAGGCGTGCAGCAAGGGCTTTACCGGGATCGACTACGAGAGGGCCTACGCGCTGATGATGAAGCGCGCGATGGTGGACGACTATCGCGGGCTGGGGTACTACCGCAAGCTGAACTACATTCCGGCGGACAAGGAGAGCGAGTCGGTCTCGAAGACGTTTGAGTACTGCTACGACGACTGGGCGATCGCGCATGTGGCTCGCAAACTGGGCAAGAACGATGATGCGGCGATGCTCGTGAAGCGCTCGACCAACTATCGCAACTACTACGACGCATCGACGGGCTTCATGCGGCCGAAGCTCGAAGACGGGAGCTGGACGACGCCATTCAAGCCGATCGATATGGGTCACTCGAAGAAGTGGCGCGACTATACAGAGTCCAACGCGTGGCAGACGACCTTTGGCGTGCAACACGACGCCGCGGGGCTGATCAAGCTGTGTGGAGGCAACGCCGCATTCGTCACGAAGTTGGACGGACTGTTCAACGCGGCACCCGATCTGCCGGAGGATGCTCCGCCGGATATCGCGGGCATGGTGGGACAGTACGCGCACGGCAACGAGCCCTCGCATCACATTGCGTATCTCTACGTCTATGCAGGCGCTCCGCACAAGACGCAGGCACGCGTTCGCAGCCTGCTGGAGACGATGTATGCGGACAAACCGGATGGCATGCAGGGCAACGAGGATGTGGGCCAGATGTCGGCGTGGTATCTGCTGAGTTCTCTTGGCTTCTATCCGGTTGATCCGGTGAGTGGCAACTATGTCCTGGGCTCGCCGCTGTTTGATCGAGCGGAGGTAGAGCTCAGTCGCGGAAGAAAGCTCGAGATTGTCGTCGAGCGCAAGGACCCGGCGCACCAGTACATTCAGTCGTTCACGCTGAATGGCAAGGTGCACGAGCGTGCGTGGTTCCATCACTCCGAGATCGCGCAGGGAGGCAGGCTCGTCTTCACGATGAGCGCTGAGCCGAATCCTGCGTTCGGCGCCGATGAGCCTGTGCTGCCGCCCTCGCTGACGCTCTCGTGATGCGGGAGGTCAGCTTCGAGCTGTGCGCCGAGACGCTCGATGCCTGTCTTGCCGCGCGAGAAGGCGGTGCGGACCGGATCGAGTTGTGCTCGGCGCTCAGCGAAGATGGGCTGACGCCGAGCCATGCTCTCATTCGTGCGGCGGTGGAGCACAGCGGGCTTCCGGTGTACGTCCTGCTGCGTCCTCGCGGCGGAGATTTTGTCTACAGCGACCGTGAGTTTGCATTGATGCGTGACGATCTGCTTCATGCGCGTAGCCTCGGAGCCAGCGGCTTTGCGCTTGGCCTGTTGCGGGCGGACGACACGGTCAATGTGGAGCGCACGCGCGAGCTGGTCGCGTTGGCCGCGCCACTCGAGGTGACGTTTCACCGCGCCTTTGACGTTGCGGCGTCGCTGGGGGCCGCTCTTGAGGATGTGATCGCCACGGGCTGCCGTCGCGTGCTGACCTCGGGGGGCGCGTGCGACGTGGTGGCTGGAGCCACGAATCTAGGGCGGTTGGTGGAGAGTGCTGGCAAGCGTATCGCTGTAGCGGCGGGTGGAGGACTTCGTATCGAGAACGTGGCCTTCGTCGCAACGGCAACGCGGGCGAGGCATTTTCACGGCTCCGTGCGCCGCCGAGTCGAGGACGCAACCAGTCCCGCGCGAGAGAAGTCCGGTCCGTTGGCTACGGCAATGTATGTTGTCGATCCGGGCGACGTTCGTGCGTTGATCCAGGCCCTCAGGCAAGCTTGAAGCAATCAGACTTACTGCGATCGCAGGGGATGCGGCTTGGGTGTGTATGTGGTGAGGCCGAGCGACCAGCGAATGGCCTCGAGGTACATCTGCTGAACGCGCGGGTCGTCCCAGCTTGCATCCAGATGCCCGAGCGTGCTGTAGAAGACGCGCCCGCGGCCATAGTACTTTACCCATGCGATGGGGAAGTCATTGTCGGTGCGATGCAGGTCGGAGACCTTGAGGTTTACCTTTGTGGCGTCGAGCCGCGCCAGGACATCGACGTTTGCGCGGGAGTAGGGAGCATTGGTGGGGACGTAGATCTCGTCACGCAGAGTGAACTGCGGCGGCAGCTGTTTCATTCCAGGAAACGTCGGCTGCTCGATGAGGATGGGCGCGTCCATTACCCCCCAGGGATGATCGTCGAAGTAAGCTCCCGTCATCTCTCCGTACTCGGGCCAGTTGTAGAAGGCATCAATGGCGGAGTGCGCGCCGACGAAGCCTTTGCCGTCGTCGTGCACGAAGGAGAGCAGATCGGCCTTCTGCTGCGCGGAGAGCTCCTCTTCGCCGAGGCCGAAGAAGAAGATCGCATCGAAGTAGTCGAGGTTCTTCGCATTGGTTCGACGAGTGCCCGCAGGCGGCGCGGCGTACCGCCCGGTGCCATAGACTTCGCCCTTGGTGATCAGTTGCGTGTCGGTCTTGATATATGTGATGAAGTCGCCGCTCTGGCGGCCGAGCCGTTCGATGGTCGCGAGAGCGTGCGAGACCGAGTCGTGCTGATAGCCGGTGTGCACATCGCCGATAGCGAGAACCTTCTTCCTGCCAGGGAAGGGATCCTGCGGCGGGGCCGGTGGTTTCGGCGCAGCGTTCGGCTGCTGTGCGGCGACACCGAGGCTCGTTGCCAGCGTGGCAAGTCCTGCGAGGAACGATCTGCGTGACGGATGGTGCGGACGATCTGGGCTCATTTTTCTCCTGAGGCTGTAAGCCAATCCTGATTGAGCACGTCTATCCTACTGAAGCAGGGGCCAGAGTCTCCGGTTGGTTTCTTGCTGCTCCTCTTCTCGGGCCCCGTTGAACAACGATCGTTGCAGAAGACCGGCAGTTTCCATGCCGAAAAAAGAAAAAAACTACAGACCTACGAAAGTTTTCGTTGACATCTACGAATCATTTCGTATAGATTGCACCCCATGAACGAGACACGTCGCCATCTGCCGAAGCCAACCGAGGTTGAACTCGAACTCCTGCGCGCGTTGTGGGACAAGGGGTCCGCCACGGTGCGGGAACTGTTTGAAGTGGTCAGCCAGCAGCGGTCGCTCGGCTATACCTCGGTGCTGAAGACGCTGCAGATCATGACCGACAAGGGGTTGGTCGAGCGCACTGAGGCGGGCAAGGCGCATATCTATCGCGCTGCCGCCAGCCAGGAGGAGACGCAGAGCCAGCTGCTGCGCGACCTGAGCGAGAGGCTCTTCGCGGGTTCGGCGGCGCAGCTGGCGATGCACGCACTGTCGATGGAGCCGGCCAGCCCGGAGGAACTCGACGAGATTCGCAGGATCATCCGGCAGAAAAAGGAGAGGCAATGAACGACTCGATGCAGGCACTGGGCTGGACCCTCGTGCATTTCTGCTGGCAGGCCGCGGCGATCGCACTCCTCTATCGCATCCTCGACCTTGCTCTTTCCCGTTCGCGAAGCAGCGTGCGCTACGCGCTGGCGCTGGCTGCGATGATGGGCATGTTTGCGGTCTCCCTTGTGACGCTCGGCTACGAAGAGATGCGTTTGACCGGGAGCAGTGCGTTTCCGCTGGGGGCGCAGCGCCCTGTGGCAACGCCAATGCAGAGCACACTGGCTCCGGTCATTTCGGATCACACTGCACCAACACCCGAGGCTAACCCGTGGTGGCGGCTGGACCTGTTCTTGCGGCGATTTGTGCCCATGTCGCTGCCGCGCCTGATGCCATGGATCGATGCCATGTGGCTGCTCGGCGTGATGATCCTGTCGCTTCGAACGGTAGGGGGCTGGATGATGATCCGGCGGCTGCGGATGAGTGCGCTGGTCGAGATTCCGGACGCCGTGCGCACGGCCTTCGACAGCCTCTCCAGGCGCATGGGGATTCGTCGGCATATCGACCTGTTTGTGTGCGAGCGCATCTCCGGGCCGCTGGCCATGGGAGTCTTTCGGTCGGTCGTTCTTTTGCCCGTCTCCGCGCTGACGCATCTTGGTCCAGACCAACTGGAGGTGGTGCTGGCGCATGAGCTCGCGCACATCCGCCGCGGCGATTACCTGTGGAACATGCTCCAGACCGTCGTAGAGACGCTGTTCTTCTTTCACCCTGCCGTCTGGTGGCTTGGCGGACACCTTCGCCAGCAGCGCGAGCTTTGCTGTGACGATGTTGCGCTTGGCTGCTGCACCGATCCGATTGTTTACGCAACGGCTCTGCTGCGGCTGGACGAGCAGCGCAGCTCGCGGCTGCAACTGGCGATGGCCCTCGATGGGCACACGGCCGGCCTGGGCCTGAAGGCGCGCATCGTCCGCATTCTCGAGGGCTCGAAAGGGGATGCCCCACTGGGGCGTGAACTGGCGCCTCTTTCCCTGGTCGGGGTCTCGGCAGTGCTCGGGCTCTTTCTTCTGCCCTTGCCAAACGTGTTTGCCGATCACGCGAAGCCTGCGGAGCTTCTCGCTGCAGCCGCGATCTATCCGGCACCGAGGTCGCACGTGGTGGCGGGTGCCAACGACGTGAAGTGCGCCCCGAAGTCGGCGTTTACCTTGAAGGCGCCGCCTGCGCCGAAGGCTCTGCCTGCCGTACCGATTGCCCCGAACAAAGCACTGTCAGGGGTCCGTCCGGTTCCTGAACCGGCCCCGTTGCCCGTTGTGGCGGTCGCGCCGCAGGCGCCCCCGGTCGCCGCTCTAAGTGCTCCACCGCTGGTACCAGCAGTTGGGCCAGCACCGGAGTTGAGCCTGCATGTGATCTCGCAGCTACGTGACGTATTGCCGCACAGGGCGGCGATGTCCCTCATGATTGCCCAGAGGAGTCCTGAGAGAGCCCAGGCGAAGAGCGATTACATCAGCGAGATGCGGGCTGCGGGATACGAGGCGGATCTCGACAAGCTCGTTGCGATGAAGATTCAGGGCGTCACTCCGGAGTATGCGCACAGCATGGCTCAGCTCGGCTACGGAAAGCCGACGGCCGATGAGCTGGTCTCGCTGAAGATCTTCGGCGTATCGCCGGAGACGGTGAGCAAGCTGCGCGCTGCGGGAATCGCGCCGACAACGTTCCGCGATCTCATCTCTTACCAGATTTTCAAGGTCACGCCGGAGTTTGTCGCTGCCATGAAGGACGCGGGCTTTGCCGCGATCCCGACCAACAAGCTCATAGCGCTGCGCGTCCAGAATGTGACTCCAGAGTTCGCCAAGTCCGCACGTCAGCAGTATCCAGACATCACGGTCGACCAACTGGTTCAGCTTCGCATCTTCCACATCGATCAGGCGTTCATTGCCTCGGCAAAGAGCCATGGATTCGATCAACTCACAATCGACAAACTAATCAAACTTCGCATCTCGGGACTGCTCGATGAGGGCGGTCAGAAATCGGAGAACAAGTGATGAGCTTCCGTCGCGTATTCGGGATATTTCTCATTGTCGTGGGGATTGTGTCGCTGGTGCATGCCGACGAGATCCTCAACGCCTTGAAGGGATCGTGCCGCATTACGGCATCGACGCAGGCGAACCGGTTTGAGTTGAGACTCGAACGAGGCTCGTGCGCAGGCGATCGTGATTGCCATGAGAGCACAGTGACGGAGCCGGCAGACGCCTTCACCGGCCTGTCGCTCTCGGATCTTGGCAGGGATGGATCACACGTCGACGCCGTGCTGCGCGCGGAGGCAGGCACGCTGACCTGCTCGGGCAGTGTTCACGAGTCGGCGCTCGTCGGCGAGTTTACCTTCGAGCCGAACCGTGGCTTTGTTGTTCGCATGGGACAGCTCGGCATTACTGGCTTCAACTCGAACAACCTCGAAGCCTACACGTTGTTCCGCATCGATTCGGGGTGGGTGCAATCCCTGCAGAAAGAGGGGATACAGGGCATCAACTCCGACAATCTGATTGCGATGAAGATCTTCAATGTCGAGCCGACATATGTCCACAGCATGACCGCGCTGGGATATCCGACACCTTCTGCAGAGAAGTTGATTGCGATGAGGGTGCATAAGGTCGATCCTGCCGAGGTCAAACAGATTCGTGCGCTGGGCTACGAACCCACGCTCGATCAACTGGTGGAGATGCGCATCTTCAAGGTGACGCCGGAGTTTATCGAGCGCATGCAGGCGCGCGGACTCAACAATCTCACCATCAGCAAGCTGGTCCAGATACGCATCTTCAAGCTGGACGAGTAGCAATGCTCAGGTGTGGGAGCGTGTAGCAATGCGCACTCCGGGGTAGTCGAAGTGCCCGTTAGTGTAACGTGATTCTCAGCGCGAACAAGAGCGGAAGATACACGATTGAAGCCGCGAGCAGTCGGCGTGCAGCGACCCTCGATCGTTGAAGCACGAATTCCAAGCCGAGGTAGAGAAAGCCTAGACCCAGCAATAGTCCCGTGCAATTAGAAATAGTTGCGTGCCCCGTCCAAAATTGCAGGATGCTGATTGGAACTAAAGCAAACAGCGGCACTAGGGTTTGCAGGATCACGAAAGCGATTCTTGCGTTCCCTTTGGGCAACATCAGGTAGCCGGCGCGGTCGTAGTCTTCGCGGTACATCCATGCGATTGCCATGAAATGTGGGAACTGCCACAGGAAGAGGATGGCGTAGAGTAGCCACGCCTCCATAGGCAATCTCCCTGATGCTGCGGCCCAACCGATCAGTGGAGGCATAGCACCAGGAAAAGCCCCGACCAGAACGCAAAGAGGCGTTCTTCTTTTGAGCGGTGTGTACAAGAACAGATAGGAGAGTAAGGTAAGTAGCGCTAGGAGACTGGCGAGCACGCCGGCGGCTACTGCGAGATAAAATACACCCACCGCCGACAACACAATCCCAAAGGCTAAGACTGCATGCGGTTCAAGACGGCCAGCAGCGGCGGGACGCCGGGCGGTCCTGCGCATTTGAGCATCGAACTTTCGCTCGATGTACTGGTTCAGTGTCGCAGTCCCGCTTGCAACCAGCAATGTCCCGAGCAACGTATTGAACAATGCGAGGAATGAAAACTGTCGTCCTGCGTTTGCACAACCCAGATAGAACCCTGCAAATGTTGTGATCAAAATTAGGAAATTGACTTCCGGCTTGGTTAGCGCCCAGTAGTCAGAGAGCAAGGTGGACGCTGTAACACAACGGCCTGGAGGCGTATCGAGTGCGGTGACAAGAGGCTCGCCGGACATTTAGACGACCTCCACACTGTGCCGCGTGGTCTGCGGTGCCGCACTGGGTTGCGAATCTGATTCCACAGTTCTGTACTGTCGCGATGTTGTGGGCGAGAGTAGCCGCATCGCGACGATTGTTCCGGCGACTAGGTACACCACCGTAACGATGGTCCACATCAACGCACCGGCGCATTGCTGGTCTTCGAGAGCCGACAGGCCGAAGGGCTGTGATGAGGGGAAGTAAACGGGGTACACCACGCGATCGCAAAAGACCAGAAATCCGGAAAGAATATCGCATGGCAATGTAGCGAAGAAGAGATACAAGAGAATCGACCACTCTGGCCATTTCGAGACCATCGGCCAGGGCTGGATGACTGGCCACCAGTAGAGAAGGCCGGTCACCAGGAACGATACTTGCTCAATTCCATGCCACATTCCCGACTGCAGCCCGAGCATAAAAAGAGGCGGAATGTGCCATCCGACGAGTGTGGCAGCCGCTCCAAACCAGGCAGCTACAGGGTGCGCCAGCGCCTTGCCCAGCTGCCTTATTTGGGGATGGCGACACAGAGAGATGACCGCTTGCTCGATTTGCTGCGGTAAACCCCATAGTAACGCTTTGACGGGCGCACCGAGCCAGATCAAGGGAGGAGCAAGCGTCATGAGCAGCAGATGTTGAACCATGTGGGCTGTCAGCAACTGGTGATCGAGCCCCATGACAGGAGAGGCGATCGCAATCCAGATAAAGAACAGTCCGATGAGAAAGCTGACGGCGCGCCAGGCCTCAATCGTTTCGAGGTCAAACCTGCGATTACGAATCCATCCACGCACGTAGATCAACGCGAGCAGAATCAAGGCTGCGGAAACTGAAAGCGATTCGAACGCGGTGTGATGAGCATGTGGCATCGATTGTGCTCCTATTGCTGAGCGCGGGGTGCTTTTTGGGCACTAGCACCAAGTACCTTGTCACGTGATGCATCGCGTGCGGGAGCTTGCTTCGCAGGATGTAAGGTTTCGAGAAATGCCACGAGTGCGGTAGTCTCTGCCGGGCTCAGGTTGTTTCCATAGGCAGGCATGTTGCCGCCGCCCTGAATCACCTGCCGGATGAGCTGATCTTGTGTCAGTCGAACGGCGACACCGTCCAAGGCCGGGCCCCTCTGCCCACCAGTATCGCCAAGAGCGTGGCAATTGCGGCATTGCTTTACCTGAAACACCAGCGCGCCCTGTCGCTCCAGTGCGGTTGTGTCGTGTATGAACCGATCCGGGACGGGATCACCGCTCCACGCATTCATGTGCGGGCTCCATGGCGTGAATTGCGCCATGCGGGTGAAGGTCCCGAGGGTGATTGCAATCAGCAGCACCGTGAGGACCGCCATCGGCCTCCGCTTCCAGCTCTTTTCTCCTTCGCCCGATAGAAACGGTAAGAGGATCAGCGCAACGATCACCAAAACTGGGCCGATGAGAAGAAATGGCGTCTCAAGCGATGGAGGAAGCAGTGACAGGAGAGCGTAAAGCCAGAGAAAAAAGTAATCGGGCTTTGGAGCAGTCTGGATAATCGTCGGATCGGGTTGGCCGGTGGGCCCGAATGGACCGAAGTAGAAGGCGCACGCGGCGATGGCCAGAAGGATAAACGCGGCGAAAAACAGATCTTTCCAAACCGCATACGGAACGAAGGGCGCACCATCCTCCTTCGTCAGGGTGTGATATTCGTGTTCATAGGTTGCTCGTTTTACGATCCGTCCGGGCATCGGCCATTCGTTGATCCCCAGCTTCATCACCATCAAGAGATGAAGACCGACTAACGCGATTAGCAGTCCGGGAATTACGAAGACGTGCAGTGCAAAAAATCGGGAGAGCGTTGCGCCGGCGATGATTGGCCCACCTAACATGAGTTTTACAGCTGCAGGCCCGATGATGGGAACGCGGCTGACGATGGAAGCTCCGATTCCCAGTCCCCAGTAGGCGTCCTGATCGAAGCGAAGGACCTGTCCGCTGAAGGCCATGCCCAACGTCATCAATAAGAGGAAAACGCCGACGACCCAGGTGAGTTCACGTGGGAACTTATGGGCTCCGAACAGAAACACCTGTGCCATATGAATAAGCACAAGCGCCACCATGAAGTTGGAGCCCCATCCATGCATCGCGCGGATGAACCAACCCAGCGCCACCTGATGATTCAGAGCCTGCAGGCTGGTCCACGCTTCGCCAGCTGAGGGCACATATATCAGCGCCAGCAGAATTCCGGTCACAACCTGGAGAAGGAAGACGGTGAGCGCCGCGCTGCCAAACACGTACCACCAGCTCGCCGTGTTCCGTGGCACGGGATGTTCGGCGGCTTCGCGCATTGGCGCGGCCAGCTGCAAGCGATGGTCGACCCATTCGCCTATCTTGGTGATCATGCGCATGGCGGCTTCTCCGTGGACAGACTTGCCATGGATGCACCGGGGGTGGGCAACTCCCCGGCCTTAATCGTGATCAAACCGTTCTCCACCTTGTACGGATATTCGAAGAGTCCCCGTTCCGGTGGCCCAGAAGCGCGCGAGCCGTCACGGTAGTATGCTCCACCGTGACAGGGACACATGAACAGACCCGATTGGGGAAACCAGCGGACCGGGCAGCCGAGATGCGCGCAGTTGATGGCAAAGACCTGGAACTGATCGCCTGCGACACGCCGTACCCAGCAGGCAGTGTCCACGGTCTTGCCATCTGTTGGCATCACGTATGGATTGCGAAACGTAGCCAGCCGCGTCTCGCCCGCAGGAAACTCGTTGATGTGACCGAGTGGCACCCAGGAGAGGTAGGCATCCGCGCGGCCGCCGGTGACGGACGAAAGAAGAAATCGCACAATCGGCACACCCAACACCATGGCCGCAAGCCCATTGAAGAGGATTCCCAGCTTCATGAAAAATCCGCGGCGGGTGATCGTAGCGTCCGTTTGCGGGGCAATGACAGGTTCAGTCGACATATCTGGACTCCTAGTGCGCGTAATTCGAAGCGGAATAAGGCTGCCCGGGATTTTGCACGCGGCGTGACGCAAGCCAGGCAACGACATCCGTGACTTCCTGGTCCGTCATCGGCTTCCCAGCAACGTTTCCGCGCCAGTCTGGCGCGCCCAATTCTGGCCGGCCAGCGATAACGGTCGTGCGTAGTCCCTGATCGCTGACGAGAGCTAAATATGAATCATCCGTGATAGCGCTGCCCCGAGGGCCGCCCTGACCTCCACGGCCGTGGCACGATACGCAATACGTTCCATAAACAACTTCGCCCTGGGCGGCATCGCCCGTAGCTTTTGCGGCATAGGAAGGTGGATTGCTTCCTTCAAGGGTCCCTTTTCGCGCCCAGCGAGAAAATATTCCGCTCGTAATCACATCAATCTGTTTATCCGTCAGCATGCCTCCTGCGCTTTGCGCGAAAGCAGGCATCGAGGTACCATGTACGCCATTCGCGACGACGCTGCGCATTGCGTGTTCGTCGATAATGGCGAGATAAACGGGATCGGCCAGCGCGAGCGCTGCTCCTCCTCGTCCTTGCGCGCCGTGGCAGCCCGAGCAGTTTTCTCCATAGAGAGTCGCAAACTCCAAAACCTCGCTCGGCGCAATGGATTCCGTGTCCTTTTGGGGCTGACCATGCGGAGAGTTGCAACCGGAGAGCAGCAGGCTCAGCACTGCGAACGCACATAGATAAGCAAATCGGTTCATGGGCGCTTCTCTCCGCTTTCTCGTGGTGGGATCACTCCCGGAGCATGGACCCCCGCGCGTATGGCGAATGACAAGTTCTCGTACGTTGTCGTAGGCGACTGGCGCACTACAACGAGGCCTGCAACGACACCAAACGCTACCTGGGAAGCAATGAACCAGGGCCAGTCAATGTCCCTCGTGAGCAACGGGTTCAACAAGCCGAGAATTGTGTAGAGCAGCCCCGACCACAGCACTGGAGCGATAAGTCCTCCGAGCACAATGGGACGGCGTGGAAACATGGGAAGCATCGCGCCATAGAGCAAACCGACAAGAGTAGACACGAGCACGTGCATCCCTAAAGCAATCGCAAAGCTGTCCGCATGGAAGGAATACACCTGTGTGGAACCGAGCTTTAGTGATTCGGCGTATACGCATGCCGCAAGCAGGTTGATTGGGTACCAGATGCTTCCGATCTTCAGCACGCCATACGCACAGGCCAGTACGGCCATAGCTACGCACCCAGCCAGTCCGCCCTTCACGCCGGCTGATACTGGATAAGTCTCTATAGGGAGCCACGCTCGCATATGGTGTTCGATCGGAATCACCTCAACGAGCCGGCGCTCTGTAGTGATGCGAATGTCTTCGGGAACCACGGGCACCATCTCGTGGCGCTCGTGCGGGAAGACTTCGCGAAACCACCCGATGCAGCCTGCTAGACAAAGCACAGCGCCAAGGACGCTGACCGACGCGCTCGTAACGAGGCCCGCAAATAACAAGGTGGATCCAAACGCAAGGACAAAGGGCCACGCTGTCGGCGCGGGCAGTTCTATCTCGTGCGGCATCCCAGAGTGTTCGTGCATGCGTTCTTTTGTCAGCGGCGTTGACATTTATTCTCCTCAGCGGCCCAGAACGTAAACGACTGTGAAAACCACGACCCACACGGCATCCACAAAATGCCAATACAACCCAAGCACTTGCACTCGGTGCGACTGTTCCGCGTTCACCCGTCCGGCCAAAGCAAAGATCGCGACAATCACTAGCATGATGAGACCGACGGTTACGTGAAACGCGTGGAGGCCGACGAGGGAGTAGTAGGTTGTCCCAAAGAGGTTCGTTGAAATCGTCAGGCCGTGTTCGTAGATCAGCCTGTGCCATTCCACGCCGGTGCCATATAAGAACAACGCGCCCAGAGCAATGGTGAGGAGCCATAAGACGAGAAACGCGCCCCTTCTCGCATGTTCAAGCGCTTTCTCGGCAAAATGAATCGTCAGGCTACTCGACAATAAGCAGATCGAGTAAAAGATCGGAGTCTCGAGCACTTCGCGCGGGGTCGGTCCGGTGAGGCTCTTCCCCAAATAAAAGAGATAAGCGACGACAAAGATCGTGAAGATCGCCGACTCGGCAATGATAAGACCGGCCATTGCGATCTTACCGCGATCGCGAAGGCTCCAAGTCGCCGGTGCTTCTGGGAACGGACTTGCCATCGTACTCATTGCTTTTTTCCTTTATTCATAGAGGCTATCCGGGTCGTCGGGATGCTTCTGGTCCCACAATGGGCGTCGGCTCGCGACCACTGGAATGGAAGCAAAGTTATATGCAGGCGGAGGCGAACTTATCGACCATTCGAGTGTCCATGCGTCCCAGGGATCATTGCCCGCCTTATCGCCCTTGAAGTAGGAAATAATCATGTTAGCCACAAATACCAGGACGGCGATGGCTTGAATGAAGGCGCCGATCGTGATGAGCAGATTCAAAGTATCCCAACCGCGGTCAGGTTCGTAGGTGTAGATTCGGCGGGGCATGCCCAGGATCCCGGGAATGTGCATCACATCGAAGGTCAGATGGAAGCCGATCAGGAAAAGCCAGAAATGCCATTTGCCCAGGCGCTCGCTCAACATTCGGCCGGTCACTTTCGGGTACCAGTAATAGAACGCGGCAAAGAGGGCAAACAGGATTCCGCCGACGATCACATAATGGAAATGAGCCACAACAAAATACGAGAGGCCAAGCTGCCAATCGAAGGGCGCTGCGGAAAGCATGATACCGGTGAGACCGGCAAGCAGGAATTGAAATAGAAATGCTATGGAGAACAGCATCGGCACTTTGAATCGAATCCTCCCGCCCCACATCGTGCCAACCCAATTGAAGATTTTAATTCCGGTGGGAACGCCGACTGCCATTGTAGTGATGGTGAAGAAACTGTTCGCGTAAGAGTTCATCCCGATAGTAAACATGTGGTGCGCCCACACGCTCATGCTCACGAAGGCGATACAGACCGTGGCCGCGACCATGACCGGATATCCGAAGATCGGTTTGCGGGAAAACACCGGGATGATTTCAGACATGAAGGCAAAGCAGGGAAGAATCAGGATATAAACCTCTGGATGTCCGAAGATCCAGAAGAAGTGCATCCACAGCACGGCTGACCCACCAGCCTGCGCATCGAAGAAATGCCCTCCTAAATATCGATCGATGAGCAACATGATCTGCGCCGCGGATAGGGGGGTGATCGTGATCAGGATCATTCCCGCCATTATGAAGTTGATCCAAACCAGTAAGGGCATGCGGCTCAGCTTCATTCCGGGGCAGCGCATGCACAGAACGGTCGCGATGATATTGATTCCGGTTCCAATGGTTCCGAATCCGGAGACCAGGAGTGACAGCGTCCAATAATCGGAGCTGTGACCTGGCGAAAAGGCCCGCGCCGTCAGAGGTGCGTAGGCCCACCATCCCACGTCCGGTGCATTGCCAGCCCCGTAGAGCCCGCTTCCGCCCACAAAGCTGAAGTAGAGAAGAACTCCACCGAACGCTGACAGCCAGAAGCTGAAGGCATTCAGCCGCGGAAACGCCATGTCCCGAGCACCGATCATTATCGGCACAAGATAGTTCGCAAACCCAAACAGGATTGGCATAGCCACGAAGAAAATCATGGTCGTGCCGTGCATCGTGAACATGCGATTGAAGACTTCGGGTGAAACAAAGTCGTTATGCGAATGAATGAGCTGGATGCGAAGGATAAGGGCCTCTATCCCACCAACCACAAGGAAAAAAAGGGCATAGACGATATAGAGAATGCCCAATCGCTTGTGATCGACCGTAGTCAACCACTCGTGAAGGCTGTCCACCCATGGCTTCTCTTCAACCTGCACGCCGGGAATCGTGATGACACTCGATGACATAGTCGGTCTTCAAATTTCTCTAGCGCAGCGTCTTCATGTAACTGACGACTGCGTTCAGGTCGGCATCGTTTAACTTCATGGCCGGCATCAGCGAGCCGGGCTTGATCGCGTCCGGGTTTTGAATCCAGAGGCGGAGGTTATCTGGTGTGTTTTGGGCTGCACCAGAGGCGATGGTGGTACGACTCATCAGGTGCGTCAGGTCCGGACCAAATCGTCCATTTGCAGACGTTCCGTTCACGCTGTGGCAGTTAATACACGCCGTGTTTTCAAAGACACGCCTTCCCACGGCGACCTGGTCGTCCTGAAATGCGTGTTGTTGCTGGCCCCGCACCCACGCGGCAAACTCTTCAGGACTATCCACCGAGACACGCAACAGCATCTTTGCATGCTGAACCCCGCAGTACTGTGCGCACTGTCCGAGAAAGATTCCTGTGCGCTGCGGGTCTATCCACATGGTGTTCGGATGATTGGGAATCAGGTCGGTCTTGCCTGCGAGTTCCGGCACCCAGAAACTGTGGTCCGTGTCGGCAGAAAGCAAGTTCAAGAACGTGGGACGCGGATTCCGGGGATCGCTTACGGGAACGTGCAGCTCGTTTGCTGTCACAATGCCCTGCTTCGGGTAACGAAACTCCCACCAGTATTGGTGTCCAATGACGGTGACTTCTAATGCGCTTGCCGGTCTGGGAGCATCCTGAACCGCGTGGATCACTCGGGCAGTTGCCAGGAATAAAACGACCACGATCAGAATCGGAATAATCGTCCAGGCCAGCTCAATCTGCGTGCTCCCGTAGACCTGTGGCGGTTCGTGGTCCCCATCCGCCGCACGTTCGCGGAACTTGACGACGCAGTAGGCAAGTAACCCAAATACGACAACAAAGATGATCCCGGTAATGACGAGGACAAATATGGATAGGTCAAGGATGGTATGGGCAGGCGTTGATTTAGGAGCAAAGATGTTCGTGCCATTCTTGGGCTGGCCTGCGGCAAAAGAGGCAGTGAACAAGAAAGCAAGGAGCACACTCTGCCGTATGCCTTGGAACCTCGACGATTTTATCCGCCGCATCAACATTTTCATCTCCCGGTTCGACGTCGCATGTTCTAAACCGCGGCTTGCTTTGAAGCTATGTAACCTGATCGCTGCTTCGCGACAGAACTTTCACCTTGGATGATCTACGCTGAAATTGAATGCAAGCGCGCTGCCAAAATGGACCTGTCGCATTTGTTTCGTTGCCTCCGATAAACCCAATGAACTCACTATCCGTTCCCAAGAGGTGCCGAGGCATCAACAGTCGATACAACTGACATCGCCCGCGTGTCGACACGTCGTGTCAAATATTGACCAACCGACGTCTGGGCGAGCCTGCGTGTCTCTAGAGACGGCGAAGCACTCGTCCGAACGCAAAGAAATGAGCCAGTTAGCCGAACACTTGGAGACACATTTGTTCCGTTTTCGTTGGCACCCTGCTAAGCGCAAATTGGCTTCGATAGGAAAAGACATCGCACAGTGAGTTAGCGGACCTGCCTGTAGATGATTTGCCGGGAGTTCAGCGCGTTAGCGGTCTCTAGGTGTTGGTAATCCACTGGGGGAGAGGTTACATCTAAACCCGGCTTGTTTCCCGAGGGCTTCGGCTGCCCATTCCCTGACATGGGTACGTCATCAGTGCGGCTCGAGCGCATCCACCTCCAGCCAGATCAATGGATGCCCTATCTCCTGAGTACGCGTCGGAGTTTTTGCGTTGCCTGCCTCGAAACGGATCGGCCTCAGTGAAGCAGATACCCCGTTTGTGTTTGGCGAGAGACGTTAAGGTGAGCAGAACGACCTGCTTCAATTTCGATCGCGACGGCAGGCGGGCTCAATCTGGAAACGTGACCTCCCGACTGGGCAAATCAGCAAGATCTGTATCCGATTTGCTGCGCGAGATCAATTCATCCGGCTCAAGCCAGGCAGGAGCTCTTTGTTCCACGGAGGATGCCGATGACCTCTTCCTTCTGCTGCTCGACGACTCTTAGGTTGGTCTCCGCTCGACGGGTATGCGCCAATACATTCTAAAACGCCTGTAAATCAGCATCCCGGCTTAACACTTCCGCTATCTTCGCTCACCATCTGCTTTCCGCTCGTTTTGCCCACGGATTCTGAGCTTTTTTCGACGTGCTGTCACTTGCCCTAAACACCTTCTTACCGCCACGCAACTCCCCAGGCATGCAGAATGATGCGATCTTCAAGGCATAGTTCGTCGGGGAATAAGACCGCCCGATGTGCGTAACGAACATTAACGTTTTGCGTAATACACCAGGATTCGTGACGGATGATCCCGTTGCAGTGAGAGCAGGCTGAGTCCGCGCTGTATTGATTGCTGTGGCGTACTGGCTGTGGGTTGCGTGTCGACATGGTTACTCCTGCGGCTGTGGAAACAAACTGGATGAGCCGAGGGCGTTTCCTCTTGACCCAGTCGATCTCGGTCCTGACATTCTCATGAGCACTTTTAGAGCCAATGTGGGTGCCCTGCCTTGAGGTTTCCTGTAAGGGTTCTTTGGAAAACTGTTTATTTCGTTGTGGTCAGCCGATCCGTAACTCCAGACCACGATGAACCATGTCGAAATGTTGACAAGTTGCCGAAACGGCGCGATTTGTGAGTGGAAAAGACGACAACCTAGTTTCTCCTCGATGGCTGAACTCTGCTTGCCTGGCTCGGACGCTGGCGCTACCTAAAGGTAAACATTAGTGGCAGTGTGTGGCGGTTGAAAGCTGAAAGCGAGTTGTGAACTCGCGAGACTGTAGCTCGAATCGACCCGCACTTGACTACTTAGTCGATAGCCCGCCTCCAGTCGAACAGCAGACACGGAAGTGTCGATTGGACAGGTTCCTTCGAGGCCGTGCTGAGAAACTGTGCTCGCCTTATCAAATTGGCGGCAACACTTCGGAAGATGTCGAGATTAAGGGATTGGAAAGATTGCCATTTTCCGCCCACCGCGAGAATATTTCTAATATTTCTTTTAGAATCGAAGCGGGAGTAGTTCAGTGGCAGAACGTCAGCTTTCCAAAATGGATAAGCTAATTATTTCAATAATTTACAAAGAACTTTAAATAGCCGAATCGAATCCTGAAGAGTCAAGAGCAATATTTATAATGGCGTCGAATGTGGTGTTTCCCCTTTATTCATGCGGGTTTCAGCGTCACACCATCTTGAACATCATTGCAAGTGCCTCGGATCGCCTTTATGAACCCCTGCGAGATCACATTCAGGGGGACACCGACATGAACGAACTGGGTGGTAGTTCGTGATATTGTCCCGACACTCGGAATCCGCTGCGTTCGGAACCTAACCCTTTTATAATGAGCATCTGTTGCCAACGACAATGGTGACTGGCTTGGCCAGCAGGCGCCCGACTTGAAAGGCATTTCGGCCTCTAACCTGTGGAGAATGAGGCAGTTCTACGAGACCTACGCGGAGCTGCCAAAACTCGCAACACTGTTGCGAGAATTGTCCTGGTCCAAGCACATGCTTGTCCTCTCTCATTGCAAATCGTTAGAGGAAAAGGAGTTCTATCTGCTAGCGGCGACTCGCGGTCGCTGGTCGCATCGGGAGTTAGAACGACAGATCAAGAAGTCAGCATTTGAACGAACGATGCTGTCGGAGTTAAAACTCGCAACAGCGTCGCAAGTTTTGCCGGAGACTGCGACCGGAGTGTTCAAAGATAGCTATCTTCTGGATTCCCTCGATTTGCCGAGGCACACAGCGAAGCGGATATGGGTCCTCACTGGTGCACCAGTACTTATTCCCGTCCCTTCCCTCGCTCCACGGAGGGTGCCGCGATGCCCATTCATGCCGGGTTCGCCTACGCCGTGCAGATCCGCAAGAGGGTCCTGAACGACTCGATCCTGCTTGCGTACCACGCCGAACGGATTAACCGGCGACTCTTCGTCCCGAGCTTGCCCGACGGACCACCCGATGTCGCCGAGATACGCGCAAGGCGAGAACGTCATGAAGCTCGACGACTTTCCCTACCCGCTGACCGAGGTTGTCAATCGAAGAGAGGACCTGTGTAGCTATTGTTTCTTCGGCGGGCCGGGGTGGGAAGCGACCGTTTCTGTAGTGTCGCCTTCGATCCCGATACTGACCGCGTGCTTGAACATGAACTCGCCCGCTGTTTCGATGTAGTCGACGTACCGCGAGCAGGAGTCGTCCGCCGGTAGCAGCCGACGGAGTCAATTCTTGCGCTCGACGAGCGCTAACCGACGTAGGTCCCGAACCTACTCGCCGCCGCTCGAGGTCAACTACGACGCAGATTAAATGCCATGCACGAGCAGGCGCTCATGGCGGGGTCACTACACCAAAAGTAAAAAAACGTACGTTTAGGTTTGTTGCGGAAACCTATCGCGTTTAGAAAGGCAATCGCAATACGTTTATGCAATGTGAAATACGGGGTTTTTCTGCAAGTGGAGCATCTTGCAATAACCTTCGTTTGCGCAACGAGCTAAAACCACGTGTTTGCCTCGGCTTCGCTGTAGTCTTGTGATTCGATCGCCATATCCGCTCAGGAAGGTCAGGAAGGAACCGAACCAATGGCGAGCTACGACACTTTAGCAAATTCTACGACGCGATCATGGGAGATCGAGCGGAGGCAACGGAGTGCCTTCGGGAATTCATTCGGAAAGAGTGTCCAGAGTGTCGCTTTTCAGGATCAGTAGCGCAGATTTATCACGCTAAATGTCATATCGCGGGACTGAGCCTTTGAATATTGCAGCGATTGGCGCCGCTCAACTTCCCATGACCCAGCCATCGATTGTTTGTAGAATCGGACCCGAATTGGGAAAAGTTTCCCCGGAATCCGAATGCTTTTTGACCAAGATTGACGTGAGGCTGTCATTCAGGCGGACACCACCATCGTAAGTTTGCTAATCTCTGCCACCCGTAAAAGTACGACAAATAGCGTGATCAAAATGCGACAAATAATTAGATAAACGATAGTCTGAAAATCCGACGACGGCGACGGGGGTGTCGGCGGCCGTAGGTCCGGGTGGTGACGACGATGTTGATGATGACGCCGGCGTCGGCGACGATACAGCGCCGTGACATTCAACATTTGCGCTATCGGACGGAAATGCAATGCCAGTGAATTTTACGATCTTTAGTCCGATTCACCTTGCGATCCTGACCACTGTTCCGGCTCTTGCGGCAGCTCTCGTGGCTATTGAGCGGCGAGTCTCCTCAGGATGCAAGAGAATACGAATAGGGCTGGCTATGGTTCTTCTGTTGAATTCAATTGTCTGGTATGGATATTTGGCAGTGCGTGGGTTGCTTATCTTTCCGGCCAATCTCCCTTTAGAGCTTTGTGATGTCACTCTCTTGCTCATGATTCTCGCATTGCTCACTCACAGGACAACAATCTTCGACCTGGCTTATTACGGCGCGTTGGCCGGAACGTCGATGGCGTTGATCACCCCTGATCTCTGGGAGCCCTTTCCATCTCTGGCGACAGTTCAGTTCTTTGTCACTCACGGCCTGGTCGTGACAAGTGCACTGTATCTGGTCTGGTCCGGACAAGCGCGGCCACGTCCAAGATCGATTTGGAGAGCCATGCTCGGTTTAAACCTCTTCGCCGCAATTACGGGCGCGTTTAATTTCACCTTCAAGACAAACTACCTTTATCTTCGAGCTAAACCCGAGAATCCCTCTCTACTCGATTCTTTAGGACCTTGGCCCTGGTATATCGTTGCTTCAGAGGGAGTGGCGCTTGGCCTATTCATCCTTTTATACCTGCCGTTTTGGTGGCGAAATTCCAAACCTCGTCAGTGACCGGAATCTCCAGGCTATCGCTTGCTGCTTGTAGCGACCCCCTTATTAAGGGGATCGCGGCACGGATGCTGAAGCTAAGCCCTGACCACCTAAAGGCTGTTCAGGAACTTCTGGAGAGCGGTGTGGTATTGAGTTGGGGCGATGAGGGAGGACTCTTCGTGGCAGTAGCCGTTGATTTGAAGAAAGTTTTTGGGAGGAAGGGCAGCGTCGTAGAGTTCCTGGCCGAATCGAAAGGGAATGACGGGATCCTGAACGCAGTGGACGATCAGAATGGGGACGTGAATTTCCTTTAGCCAGGCTTGAGTATCGAACTGCCCGTGTGTGAGAAGGCTAACGCCCGGTAGAAACCAGAAAACTCTGCGGGCAACTCGAGAAGCGGATGGAAACGGGGCCTCAAGAACTACGCCTCCGACCTGGTGGCCTGCTGCCAAGTGGGTGGCGACGGCGGAGCCGAGGGATTGGCCGAAAGAAATGATCGCTTTGTGGTCGATACGTTTCGTGTTCACGAGGTATTCGTAGGCCGCTTCGGCATCGCGGTAGATGCCAGCTTCGTCCGGTTTTCCTTCGCTGTGGCCGTAACCCCGGTATTCCAGGGCTAAGATATTTGCGGGTGCGCTGCGGAGAAATTCGTAGGTAAGTGCTCGGTTGGCAATGTTTGAGGCGTTGCCGTGAAACGCGAGAAAAGTGAATTTCGCACTGTCATGGGGAATCCACCACGCGTGTAGCCTGACGCCATCGGAGGCTGTGAGCCAAACGTCTTGAACAGGCAGAGCCCGAGGATGCCAGTCGCCGTCGAGGCGATCAGGATAGTTCGGGAAGAAGATCAAGCGCGGTTCGAAAATGCGGACAAGCACCAAGACCAACACGTAGGCGACGAAAATTGCGAGAAAGAGGTTCAAGAGACGACTTTGAAAGCGTTTTTTCGAGGCATTTGGAGCTTCCATCGCGTAACGCGAGAATAGTCGAGCGACGGCGCGAAAGTAAATGTGTGAGTTGAGGGAAGGTTAGATGGCAGCTCTCTCTTCGATCTCGGGCCGGTAAAGCGGCATACCTGCACCGTGCCAGAACAGTCTTGCCCTCGCACTGTGCGAAATTGGAAGAATCGAACGAACCCTATTCATGCTGGCGTGGCTCGAAGATTCGGCGCTGCGACGGCGCGTCACCGCCGGTCTGAACAAGGGAGAAGGCCGCAACTCGCTGGCACGAGCGGTGTTCTTCAACCGCCTCGGCGAAATCCGTGACCGTTCTTTCGAAAACCAGCGCCACAGGGGCGGTGGGTTGAACCTGCTGGTTGCTGCGATCACGCTATGAAACGCGGTCTACCTCGAAGGGGCTGCAGAACTGCTGGCGAGATCAAGTGTGTTTGATCCGGCCTTGCTTGGGCACGTCTCTCCGCTCGGCTGGGAGCACGTCAACCTCACTGGCGATTACACATGGCACTCAAATAAGGGTGGCTAAAGGTGGGTTCCGACCCCCCCCCGAATACCCAGAAACGGCTTTTTCGGCGCGCCTTAGCGTACATAAAATTTCCGTTTCGTGAGGTGTCCCCTTTTTACCTCAACTCTGTTGCCACTGCTGCTCCTGCCTGTCCTCTATGAATGGATCTTCGAGAAGGAGCGGCCAAACGAGTTGAAGCAGGACGATGCCAGCTTGGTGAAACACCACTAGAGGCTACCCAAAAGCCGGGAGTCCTGCTTTCGCTCGAGCGGTGTGGAGAGAACCATGCTGGTCGTAGGATTTCCATATGGAAGGAGCTTTTCTATCAAATCTTCCAATTGTCCGACCGAAGAGAGGACTATTTTCAAGAGGAAAGCATCGCCTCCAGTCAGGTGGTGACATTCCTGTACTGCATCGAGAGTGGGTAGAAATTTGAGGAAGGGCCTGTAATGGTCCCCGTCGCAGGTGAGTCGCACAAATGCTGTAATCGAGAATCCGAGTGCTTGCAAGTTGATCTCCGCTCGGTAACCTCTGATTAGGTCGAGGCTCTCAAGCTGACGGACGCGTTCGGCCGCTGCGGAGGGAGAGAGTCCAACTCTCCGGCCCAACTCTGCGAATGGGATGCGTGCGTCGGATGTGAGTTCCTGGAGTATTTTCTTATCGATAAGATCGATTTCGTTGGATTGAAGCATTTGCTTACCTCGACATCGCTGCTGACGGGCTAAATCCTATGGCTTTGCACTGTGACGAGTATTGTGCCGTGGTTTCGGTGAGTATAGACGAATGAAACCATTGATCCAAGCGTGCAAGAGCTTAATAACAGGGGAATGTGCATTCTCATCGCGAATGATTTTCCTTAATATCAGCAACATGGTTCATTTGGATGGCGCTGGCCTCACGATTGAAGATGTTATTGCGGTAGCCGAAAGAGCTGAACCGGTGCAGATCTCAGCTGCGGCCGTTGCAAGAATGGACGTTTCGCGTGAGAGAGTCGATGATGCACTGGGTGGGGCAAAGCCTGTGTACGCACTCAATACGGGCGTCGGCCTGCTGGCAAACATTCGCCTCGACGAGTCAGAGATCGAAGCAATGCAGGTAAACCTGATACGTTCGCACTGTTGCGGCGTGGGTTCTCCCCTGTCCGTGGCTGTCGTGCGGGGCATGATGCTGATCCGGGCTAACGTTCTGGCAAAGGGGCTTTCCGGTATACGCCCCTTCGTTGGTGAACGTATTTGCGATTTACTCAATCACAAAATCACTCCGGTAATTCCATCGCGGGGCAGTGTGGGTGCGAGTGGAGATCTAGCTCCCCTTGCTCACATGGCGCTTGTGCTGCTTGGCGAGGGCCATGCGGAGTATCAGGGTGAAGTGCTGCCTGGCGGAGTTTGTCTGGAGCGCGCCGGGTTGAAACCTTTAAAGCTTATGGGCAAAGAGGGCATATCGCTTTTGAATGGCACGCAGGCGATGCTTTCTATGGGTTGCTTGCGGCTGAATGAACTTGAAAGCCTGTTCTATTCTGCGCAGACTACGGCAGCACTGACCATAGAAGCACTTCGTGGAACCGCTGTCGCACTCGACTCGCGTTTGCACGCGGCGCGGCCTCATCCAGGGCAGATGTTGAGCGCGGCCCATCTTGCCAGTCTGCTGAAGGGCAGTGCGATCCCGAGGACGCATGGAGAAGGCAGCCGCATTCAGGACGCATATTGTCTCCGTTGCATCCCTCAGGTGCATGGCGCTGTCTGGGATACGTTGGCGGAGGCTCGCAGAGTCTTCGCGATTGAACTGAACAGTGCCACGGACAATCCACTGGTGTTCGAGGATGCGATTGTTTCAGGAGGAAACTTTCACGGCGCTCCGCTGGCGCTTGCTCTGGACTATCTGGCGATTGCATTGTGCCAGCTTGCGGGCATATCGGAACGACGAACGGAGCGACTGCTGAATCCCAGTCTGAACGAGGGCCTTCCTGCATTTCTCGCATCGAGCCCTGGTATCGAGTCCGGATTGATGATGGCCCAGGTAACCGCTGCGGCGCTGGTTGCCGAGCTAAGGGTGCTGGCCTCTCCGGCATCGACAGGGTCTATTCCTACAAGCGGCAATCAAGAGGACTTTGTCAGCATGGGCATGACTTCGGCGCTTAAACTGGAGCAGGCCGTAACGCTCGCCAGAATGGTCGTTGCGATAGAGTTGTTGGCAGCAACTCGAGCACTCGACCTCCGTGAGGATACCAGTACCCCGGCACTCGAAGAAGCGCGTGCTCGCTTCCGCGCGCGTATTCAAGCGTGGCGTGAAGACTGCGTTCTCTCTGTCAGGATGGAAGAAGCGTCGCGTTTTTTGGCAGATGATGGCCTGCAGAAGATTGAAAGCGTTGAGACCGTGGAGGCAATCTAGTGACAGGAGCCTATTCGCCAATCCGGGCTGTTCGCGGCAACACTAGAACGGCCCGTGGGTGGATTCAGGAAGCAGCCAAACGGATGTTGATGAACAACCTTGACCCTGATGTAGCTGAAAAGCCTGAAGAGTTGATCGTTTATGGAGGACGAGGTAAGGCGGCGCGCAACTGGGAGTGCTATCACAAAATCGTTGAAACGCTTGACCGGCTCGAGAATAACCAAACGCTGCTGGTTCAGTCCGGCAAAGCTGTCGCTGTCCTCGAGACACACCGCCTGGCACCGCGGATTTTGATTGCAAACTCCAATTTGGTCCCGCATTGGGCGACGTGGGAAGAGTTCGACAAGCTGGATTCCGCGGGGTTGATGATGTATGGCCAAATGACTGCTGGCTCGTGGATCTACATTGGTACCCAGGGGATTCTGCAGGGTACTTACGAAACATTTAGAGGGGCGGCACAACGCTATTTCAGCGACTCGCTTGCAGGAACAATCACTGTCACCGCGGGCCTTGGTGGGATGGGAGGGGCCCAGCCGCTTGCTATCAAGCTGGCTGGAGGCGTGAGCATCTGCATTGAAGTTGATTCGACGCGCATCCGGCGCCGCTTGGAGATGCGCTATCTCGATAAGACGACCAACTCTCTGGATGAAGCGATCCAGTTGGCCCAGCTAGCCAAGCGGCGACGCGAGGCGGTGTCTATCGGTCTGATGGGCAATGCGGCGGAGTTGCTGCCTAAGATGGTTCAGCTTGGATTCACTCCTGACCTCGTGACGGACCAGACGAGCGCTCACGATCCGATGTGGGGCTATCTACCATCTGCTCGTGCGGACGAGGATCTGAACTCTCTCCGGGCACAGAATCCCAAAGCGTACCTAGAGCGCGTACAGTCGTCGATTTCACAGCATGTACAGGCAATTCTGGAGATGCAGCGGCGAGGTGCCGTTGCATTCGACTACGGAAATAACTTACGTGCACAGGCGAAGCTTGCCGGTGTGAGTGATGCTTTTTCCTATCCAGGATTTGTCCCGGCCTTTATCCGCGATTCTTTTTGCGAGGGGCGTGGACCTTTCCGCTGGGTAGCACTGTCCGGCGATCCAGCCGATATTGCAAAGACAGATCAGGCGCTGCTGGAGCTCTTCCCGGAAGATAAGCGGTTGAACGAATGGCTGAGCTTCGCATCGACTCAAATTGCCATTCAGGGACTACCGGCACGCATTTGCTGGCTCGGCTATCGTGAGCGTGATCGCGCGGGATTGCTCTTCAATCAGATGGTGCGTGACGGACGGCTGAAGGCGCCTATCGTGATTGGGCGAGATCATCTTGATGCAGGTTCCGTAGCCAGTCCGTACCGTGAGACTGAAGGAATGCTGGATGGTTCGGATGCGGTCTCCGATTGGGCATTGCTCAACTTCGCAACCGGAATTGCAAGCGGAGCGGCGTGGATGAGCTTTCATCACGGTGGGGGAGTTGGTATGGGGTACAGCCAGCACGCGGGATTGGTTGCAGTTGCCGACGGGAGCGATGAGGCCGACGAACGCCTGAGATTGTGCCTGAAGAATGACCCCGCAATGGGAGTCATCCGCCATGCCGATGCTGGATACGAACGAGCCCTTAACACAGCAAAGCAACGCGGCCTGGATCTACCGAGCATTCCATGACGGCTGACCTGCTGATTACCGGAATCTCGCAACTCGTCACGGCTAAAGGAAGTGGTGCAAAGCACGGGCCAGCTATGCGCGAGTTGCACGTAACGGAACGCGCCGCGATCGCCATCTGCAACAGAGGAATCATCTGGACAGGGAAAGAGCGCGACTGGAGCGGTGAGGCTCTAGCGTCGGTCGATGTAGGAGATCGCGCGGTTGTTCCTGGATTGATTGATCCGCATACTCATGCAGTATGGGCTGGTAACAGGCTGGCTGACTTCGATGCGCGCACGTCGGGCAAGACCTACGAAGCTATCCTGGCTGCTGGTGGTGGGATACGGAGAACAATACGCGCCACGGCTGCGGCCACGAAGGACGAGCTGCTCTCGCTTGCAGAACCACGCATCCGTGCGCTGCTGCAATCCGGAGCGACCACCGTTGAGGTGAAGTCCGGTTATGGATTCACGCCTGCGACTGAGATTGCGATGCTCGAGGTGATCCAGGCGCTTGCTGCAAGGACGCCCGCTCGCCTTTTGCCCACCTTACTGATCCACATCCCTCCGGCGAGCTCGGAAGATCGTCCCAGGTACATCACCGAGATATGTACGGAACTCATCCCTGAAGTCGCAAGGCGGCAACTGGCTACGGCGGTCGACATCTTTGTTGAAAAAGAAGCGTTTCATGTGGACGAGGCAACCTTGGTTCTGCAAAGTGCGAAGCAGCATAACCTCGCGGTAAAGTTGCACACGGAACAGTTTCAGTGCATCGGAGGGTTAGAGCTTGGTGTGCGGATGGGTGTATTGAGTGTCGATCACCTTGAAACATGCGGTCCTGAGCAGCTCGCAATGCTCGCTGCCAGTTCTACGATCGCAACGATTCTTCCCGGGGTCTCTCTACACCTTGGGATACCTGCAGCACCAGGACGGCAGTTGGTCGACGCAGGCGCTGCCGTTGCGGTCGGGACTGACTTGAACCCTGGATCGAGTCCGTTATTCTCTGCCGCAGCGGCTCTTGCCCTTGCAGTGCGTTTGAATGGTCTGACAGCACAGGAAGCGCTCGTTGCCGGTACAGTCAACGCAGCTTGCGCTCTCGGACTTGCGGATACCGGTCGTCTTGAGGTGGGATTGCAGGCTGACTTTCTAGTATTAGAGGGAAGCGATTGGCGGGAGCTTGTCTATACGCTCGGCGGTAACCCTGTGCGTGAAGTGTGGATTCGCGGAGAAAGACTCTAGGGCGTGGTTGCCATCACGGCCAACAGAGCTTCGTAACACTGCTGGCATACATTGAACCCGATTCGGACGAGGATGCTCGATGAATACTTTTTACCTTCCGCAGTTGCTCTATTCCGACGGTACATTCCTCTCGAACAGAGGGCTTCTGGTTGATGAAGCCGGCAAGATAATAAAGCCTGCCGCACAAGCGGACAGCCTTCTCGACAAAGTAATTGAGCTGCCCGGCAAAGCGCTCATGCCAGGGTTCGTGAATGCTCACTCTCACTCCTTTCAACGCCTTATCCGGGGCAAGTCCGAATCAAGGATAGTGAGCGGAAAGGACTTCTGGAGCTGGCGGAGAACGATGTACCACGCTGCGGCCCAACTGAACCCTCAGGAAATCTACGATGTGGCACGGATGGCTTTTCTTGAGATGATGCTTGCAGGGACTACAACAGTTGGGGAGTTTCACTACCTCCATACCAACGCAGACGGCCGGCCCTATGAAGACCCCAATCTACTTAGTAAACAGGTAATCGCGGCGGCGCAATCTGTAGGATTACGTATCGTTCTGCTTCGAACCGCATACTTGAGATCGGGATACGAGCTACCTCGTGATCCAGGACAAACGCGGTTCTTTGAATCGACCCGCGACTTCCTGCTCAACATGGACGCTCTCGTGGAAGAGTTTCCTGCAAACTCTGCGGAGGTCCGTTTTGGTGTTGCCCCTCATAGCATTCGGGCTGTGCCGCTCCATGATCTGGAGGAGATCGCGGCGTGGAGCCGTGCAAGAACGCTTCCTCTGCATATGCATGTGGCAGAACAGATTGCGGAAAACACGGCATGTGTCCGCGAATATGGGTACACCCCGATTGAGCTTTTGAGCCGGAATCGCATTCTCGGTCCCGACTTTACCGCAGTGCATTCAATTCACATCAACGCCGGCGAGATTGAGATGTTCTCTCAAGCCGAAGCCACCATCTGCTCCTGTCCCACGACTGAACGCAATCTCGGGGATGGTGTGATTGCTTCCGACCTTGTGATGAAAGCAGGCATTCGCGTAGCGCTCGGATCAGATAGCCAAGCGCAGATCGACCCACTGGAGGACGCGCGTGAGCTTGACTATCATCTGCGACTCCGGGACCAAGAGCGCGCAATCCTGGATCAGATAGAAGGGAAGGCTCTTGCCTCGCGTCTCTTTGCGTGTGCAACGATGAACGGCGCGCACGCACTATCTGTCCCGACCGGAGAGTTTACATCTGGCTCATTTGCCGATTGTTTTACGGTCGATCTCGACGATCTATCGATAGCCGGGCACTCTTCTGATGACCTGTTGCCCATTACCGTGTTCTCTCTCAATCGGTCCGCGATTCGGGACGTGATCGTGAACGGCAAGTTCATCGTTCGCGATCAACGGCATCACCTTCAGAACGAAATCGTTGCTCGTTATAACGAGATTCATGGGAAGGTGTGGCAGAACAATGCTGTTGAAAGTGCGCACCGATGACAGTCGTTGAGCACTTGGAAAACCTAATTCGTATTCCGTCAGTTTCCTCTCTTTCCAATCGTTCGATTGTGGAGTACGCGGCCCGGGTCCTGGAGGAGGCTCACTGGGGTACTCGATTGATGACGCATGTAGACGCGACGGGCTTGGAAAAAGTCAATCTGATTGCGGCTCCTCGCGGACAAGCCCCCGAAGATCCTGAAGCTGATCTGGTCTTCATGTGCCATACCGACACGGTTCCGTACGCAGCAGACTGGACGAGGGCCGTTGAACCATTCATTGTTGATGGACTGCTTTATGGTTGCGGTGCCTGTGACGTGAAGGGATTCCTCGCTTGTCTCCTGACGGCCATCAGCGAAAGTAACCCAGCGGAGATGCGGCGCGGATTGCGTTTAGTCTTGACGGCTGATGAAGAGATCGGCTGTCTCGGCGCCAAACGCTTGATTGCTGCCGATCTCATTAAGCCTAGACGCATCGTCATTGGCGAGCCCACTTCGTTGCACCCTGCGCGGGCAGGGAAGGGATACTGTCTGGCGGAGGTCACCATTTGGGGAGAGGAAGCACACAGTGCACATCCTCTCCAGGGAAAGTCGGCTATCTATGGTGCAGCTCGATTTATCACCGCGATTGAGGAGCTTTCTGCCCAACTTGCAGCAGAGCAGAATGATTTTTTCACACCTGGGTATACCACCATCAATATCGGAACGATTATGGGTGGTACGGCAAAGAATATCGTTCCAGGGCAATGCAAATTTCAGGTCGAATGGCGACCTCTTCCAGGAGCATCTGCCAATTCAGTTCTTCAATCGATCACAAGAATTGCTGAACAGATGAAAGATGCCGATCCGAGCTTCAAGTCTGAGATTAAGGTATTGCGTCAACAAGTTGGTTTCGAAACCGCCGAAGACTCGCATCTCGTGTCATCCATTGAAACACTTACTCTGAGATCGGCCACATCGATTCCATTCGGTTCTGAAGCTAACGTGCTTGCGTCGATTGCGAAGGAGGTTGTCGTGTTTGGCCCTGGAGATATGCGGACCGCGCATAGCCGCCGAGAATGTGTCCCATTGTCTGAGTTGCACGAAGCTGTCTTTTGTATCAAGTCACTGATAAAGAACTTGTAGCGCGGACGGACTCCGAAGATTTCGATAAAGTGTGTGCCTGATCGGTGAGCCGGTCGAGCACGGCTTGCAGAGCCGGGCGTTGGTGAAGACCTGGGGTCACTCGGAGAAGGGGGCAGGTTGGTGGTTACTATGGAAGCGGAGTGGTATGGATGACGGTAGTACTCCGTCGGAACCGCTCCATACCAACATCATTCGACGAGACTCGACCTGTTCGGGGAGCGGTTCGGATAGAGCCGTAAGAAGGAAGCCGATGGTGCGGTCGGGGCAGACTCATACGGATACAGACCTGGGAAATCGGCATTGGACGCGGTTGGAGTTGCGCGAGAGCGCTGCTGGCGTTATGCCTGGGTGCTCGACCTCGACATAAAATCCTATTTCGATACGATTTCTCACGAACTGCT
>NZ_KN050788.1:0-175142 GCF_000745965.1 Edaphobacter aggregans DSM 19364
GCCTCTTAGACCGGCAAGCTCCAGCCGTTTTTTCGTATGACTGCCTTCAGCGCCTCGCCGTGCAGGCTCAACTCCGCCACCAGCAGCTTCAGACGACGGTTCTCATCCTCCATCGCCTTCAGCCGCTGCGCCTCGCTCACCTCCATGCCCCCGAACTTCAGCTTCCAGCCGTAGAACGTCGCCGCGCTGATCCCGTGCTCACGGCACAGATCCGCCGTCTTCACTCCAGCCTCATGCTGCTTCAATATCCCAATGATCTGCTCTTCCGTATACCGGCTCTTCTTCATCTCAGCTCCCTCGTTCAATTTAGGAGAGAACTCCAGTTCAAACTGGTAGAGATTTCCGGGGGCAGGTCATCACCATGCGAAAGGCGCTCTCCAAGCGCTTCCCGCATCGTCTCAACTCACCTCATATAGGGAGAAATAATTGTCGCCAGCAAGGAACTCTCATTGTGCTGATCACTCAGTATTTGCTTCGCGCTCACCGCTAAGATTCCTGACGAATTACAAAAACAGAAAGGCCCCATCCGAAGATGGGGCCTTTCTAAATTATGCCGGCGATCACCTAATCTCCCACACACTTACGCGTGCAGTACCATCGGCCCAACGAGGCTTAACTTCCGTGTTCGGGATGGGAACGGGTGTGACCCTCGCGGTAAACTCACCGGCAAACTTGAGAAATCTCGCTCGCGCGATCTTCCACAACTGAATAGATTGAGTAGACGTTACCTTGCGTATAACTACATGGCTTGTGTCGAGAATCTTCGGAACAGTTAGCAAATGCTGCTCACTGCGCAGAGTAAATTCTATGGACAAGCCGAACGGGCGATTAGTACTGGTAAGCTACACGCATTACTGCGCTTCAACCTCCAGCCTATCAACCAGGTGGTCTTCCTGGGCCCTTCTTTTCCCTTACGGGTTGGGAGATCTCATCTTAGAGCGTGCTTCCCGCTTATATGCATTCAGCGGTTATCACAACCGAACTTCGCTACCCAGCCGTGCCTTTGGCAAGACAACTGGAACACAAGAGGTTCGTCCATCCCGGTCCTCTCGTACTAAGGACAGCCCTCTTCAAATCTCCTACGCCCACAGCAGATAGAGACCGAACTGTCTCGCGACGTTCTGAACCCAGCTCACGTACCGCTTTAATAGGCGAACAGCCTAACCCTTGGAACCTTCTACAGCTCCAGGATGCGATGAGCCGACATCGAGGTGCCAAACCATTGCGTCGATATGAACTCTTGGCAATGATCAGCCTGTTATCCCCGGCGTACCTTTTATCCGTTGAGCGATGGCCCTTCCATACAGAACCACCGGATCACTAAGGCCTGCTTTCGCATCTGCTCGACTTGTAGGTCTCGCAGTTAACCACACTTATGCCTTTGCACTCGACGGTCGATTTCCAAACGACCTGAGTGTAGCTTCGCGCGCCTCCGTTACAATTTAGGAGGCGACCGCCCCAGTCAAACTACCCGTCTTACTATGTCCCTCTCCCGGATCACGGGAGGAGGTTAGAATCACAACAATCGCAGGGTGGTATCTCACCGTTGGCTCCACCAAGTCCGAGAACCTGGTATCAAAGCCTCCCACCTATCCTGCGCAGCAATTGCCGTAACTCACAGTAAAAGTATAGTAAAGGTGCACGGGGTCTTTTCGTCTAGCTGCGGGTAACCGGCATCTTCACCGGTACTACAAGTTCGCCGAGCAACTCGTTAAGACAGTCGTACGATCGTTACTCCATTCGTGCAGGTCGGAACTTACCCGACAAGGAATTTCGCTACCTTAGGACCGTTATAGTTACGGCCGCCGTTCACCGGGGCTTCAGTTCAAAGCTTCGAGCTTGCGCCCTAACCTCTCCCTTTAACCTTCCGGCACCGGGCAGGAGTCAGCCCCTATACGTCGTTTTAGACTTTGCAGAGACCTGTGTTTTTGTTAAACAGTCGCCGTACGCGTTTCACTGCGGCCCCACCGGGCTTGCACCCAGGGGGCGACCCTTCTCCCGAAGTTACGGGTCTAATTTGCCGAGTTCCTTAACAAGCTTTCACTCGAGCGCCTTTGGATATTCTCCTCGTCTACCTGTGTCGGTTTGTGGTACGGTTCCCAATCTCTCTCCTTAGAGGTTTTTCTTGGCAGCGTGAACTCAGCAGCTTTCAGCCATACGGCTTACTGCTTTGCGCCTCACTGTTATGCCTTCCCGGATTTGCCTAGGAAAACCAGCTTACGCGCATCGAACCCCATAGCCATAGGAGGTCCTGCTTATCCTTCTGCGTCACCCCATCGTGATAACGAAAAACTGGGAGGTCCGGAATATTAACCGGATGTCCATCGCCTACGCCTCTCGGCCTCGGCTTAGGGACCGCCTAACCCTGAGCGGATTAACCTTCCTCAGGAAACCTTAGACTTTCGGCGGGAAGGGTTCTCACCTTCCTTATCGCTACTTATGCCGGCAGGGTCTCTTCTCAACGCTCCATCAGTCTTCTCAGTCTGACTTCATCGCTGTGAGAATGCTCTCCTACCACGCACACTCAAAGTGTGCATCCGCTGCTTCGGTATACAGTTTTAGCCCCGTTGTATTGTCGGCACCGGACCGCTTGACCAGTGAGCTATTACGCTTTCTTTAAAGGATGGCTGCTTCTAAGCCAACCTCCTGGCTGTCTGAGCGTTCCGACTTCCTTTCCCACTTAACTGTAATTTGGGGACCTTAGCAGGCGGTCTGGACTGTTTTCCTCTCGACTGTGAAGCTTAGCCCCCACAGTCTGACTCCCGGGCTGGTTGTAATTGGCATTCGAAGTTTGGCTGGATTCAGTAAGCCGGAAAGCCCCCTAGTCCAATCATGTCTCTACCACCAATCCAAATCACCCGAGGCTAGCCCTAAAGCTATTTCGGAGAGAACGAGCTATCACGGAATTTGATTAGCCTTTCACCCCTACCCTCAGCTCATCCGAGCTTTTTTCAACAAACACCGGTTCGGTCCTCCAGTAGGTGTTACCCCACCTTCAACCTGGCCAAGGGTAGATCATCCCGCTTCGCGTCTATTCCTGCCAACTTATCGCCCTATTCAGACTCGCTTTCGCTGCGGCTCGCTCACGCTTAACCTTGCTGACAAGAATAACTAGCCGGCTCATTATGCAATAGGCACGCGGTCAGACATTCCCTTGCGGGCATAGTCCTCCCACTGCTTGTAGGCACACGGTTTCAGGTACTTTTCACTCCCCTCAAAGGGGTGCTTTTCGCCTTTCCCTCACGGTACTGGTTCACTATCGGTCAGAAACGAGTATTTAGCCTTACGGGATGGTCCCCGTGGATTCAAGCAGGGTTTCTCGTGCCCCGCCTTACTCAGGTACCTGCTTCGAGTCTGGATCAATTTCGTCTACGGGTCTGTCACCCTCTATGGAGCTCCTTTCCAGAAGCTTTGACTATCGACCAGATTGGTAACTCTACTGTTGCAGGCCCTACAACCCCCGACGCACCTTAATGCAACGGGTTTGGGCTGTTCCGATTTCGCTCGCCACTACTTTCGGAATCGAGGTTTCTTTCTCCTCCTGGAGGTACTGAGATGGTTCACTTCCCTCCGTTCGCCTATTCCAACCTATGAATTCAGTTGGATATACCCAGGTTTTGCCTGGGTGGGTTTCCCCATTCGGAAATCTCCGGATCAACGCCTGTGTGCGGCTTCCCGAAGCTTATCGCAGCTTGCCACGTCCTTCATCGCCTGTTTCTGCCAAGGCATCCACCGTGCGCCCTTAGTAGCTTGACCATAGAATTTACTCGCACGCAGCAGAGCAACTACCTCTACTACTTACTAAGCAATCTACATTGTCCATTCGCCTGTATCGCTACAACCATCTCCCCAACTTACTGAGGACCTGATCGCCGATACGAATATTCTAAAGACACTCAACACTGATTGACAGCTTTCTCCGGAGACTACCCGAAGACATGCTGCTCAGCCTTGTAGTTATATTTACCCAATCTATTCAGTTGTCAAAAATCGTCGAGCGACTTACATGTCGCTGTCGCGCCCTTAGGCGGCTCGAGCATTGCTGCTCAAGGTTCAAACTCCGCTTGCGCAGAGCCTCAACCTGAAGCAGCTCATACTTCCTTGTTCGAGGGTTGATGGTGGAGCTGAACGGGATCGAACCGTTGACCCCCTGCTTGCAAAGCAGGTGCTCTCCCAACTGAGCTACAGCCCCATCGACTATCAGTTTACCCGATAGCTGCGGTCAAAGTGGTGGGCCTGGGTAGATTCGAACTACCGACCTCACCCTTATCAGGGGTGCGCTCTAACCAACTGAGCTACAGGCCCGGCATTGCGCTTTGTACGCATGCTGCTCTGCTGACTCGTCTGAGCCAAAGTCGAGCTCTCTCGAAAAAGGTTTCGAGGACACAGTTGAACGTGCGGAGCGGCTACGCCACTCCTGACCATCGATGTTGAAGAATATCGGCAAAGAGAAGGTTTAGTTCAGGCTCATCTCCAGCAGACTTAATAGCTAGAGACGGTACATGACAACGTCCCGGAGTGCTCAGCTACTAGAGCTGCCCGCGATCGCGGGGCGCATCCGAGTGCCATGACGTTCTCTCTTAGAAAGGAGGTGATCCAGCCGCAGGTTCTCCTACGGCTACCTTGTTACGACTTCACCCCAATCATGAATTACACCTTGGGCGGCTGCTCCCTTGCGGTTAGCGCACCGACTTCTAGTGCAACCCACTTTCGTGATGTGACGGGCGGTGTGTACAAGGCCCGGGAACGTATTCACCGCAGCATGCTGATCTGCGATTACTAGCGATTCCAGCTTCATGGAGTCGAGTTGCAGACTCCAATCCGAACTGAGGCCGGCTTTTTCCGATTAGCTCCCCCTCGCGGGTTTGCAGCGGTTTGTACCGGCCATTGTAGCACGTGTGTAGCCCTGGACATAAAGGCCATGAGGACTTGACGTCATCCCCACCTTCCTCCCCGTTATCCGAGGCGGTTTCGTCAGAGTGCTCAACTAAATGGTAGCAACTGAAGATAAGGGTTGCGCTCGTTGCGGGACTTAACCCAACATCTCACGACACGAGCTGACGACAGCCATGCAGCACCTATATAGCAGTCTATTGCTAGAAAGGGATATTTCTACCCCGGTCCACTACATTTCGAGCCCAGGTAAGGTTCTTCGCGTTGCGTCGAATTAAACCACATGCTCCACCGCTTGTGCGGGCCCCCGTCAATTCCTTTGAGTTTCAGCCTTGCGACCGTACTCCCCAGGCGGATTGCTTATCGCGTTAGCTTCGGCACGACAGGATTGGGTACCTGTCACACCAAGCAATCATCGTTTAGGGCTAGGACTACCAGGGTATCTAATCCTGTTTGCTCCCCTAGCTTTCGCGCCTCAGCGTCAGTTATGGTCCAGTGAGCCGCTTTCGCCACAGGTGTTCCTTCCGATATCTACGCATTTCACCGCTACACCGGAAATTCCACTCACCTCTCCCATACTCAAGCCCGACAGTTTCTAATGCAGACTCTGGGTTGAGCCCAGAGATTTCACATCAGACTTGTCAAACCGCCTACGCGCCCTTTACGCCCAATAATTCCGAACAACGCTTGCCCCCCTCGTATTACCGCGGCTGCTGGCACGAAGTTAGCCGGGGCTTCTTCTTCCGGTACCGTCATAATCGTCCCGATCGAAAGGAGTTTACATCCCAAGGGATTTCATCCTCCACGCGGCGTTGCTGCGTCAGGGTTTCCCCCATTGCGCAAAATTCCCCACTGCTGCCTCCCGTAGGAGTCTGGACCGTGTTTCAGTTCCAGTGTGTCCGTGCGCCCTCTCAGGCCGGATACAGATCATCGTCTTGGTGGGCCATTACCCCGCCAACTAACTAATCTGCCGCGAACTCCTCTTCAAGCGCATTGCTGCTTTGACCCGTAGGTGTTATGCGGTATTAGCTGAGATTTCTCTCAGTTATTCCCCACTCGAAGGTAGATAATTCACGTGTTACTCACCCGTGCGCCACTGTACTCAGGTATTGCTACCCTTTCTCGTGCGACTTGCATGTGTTAGGCACGCCGCCAGCGTTGATTCTGAGCCAGGATCAAACTCTCGTTTAATCTTGGTGTGTCCGCTCCCAGGACGGAGGTCCGGGAGTCAGACGCCTTCGCTCGCTCGAAAGGAGCGAAGGATATAATTAGTGAGAATGACTAAACCAAATTCCGTATCATCTCACGACTGGCACGTTCAACTATGTTGTCAAAGATCCGAACTGCATCCGCACTAGGCGGGCAGCTTTGGATCAAGGACCTCTCCGGCTCAAAGCCAGGATCGTGTCCTCGAACTTGATGCGCTGTTTTCGTCTTTTATTTCGCTGCATTCAGGCGTTTTACTCAGCCCTACTCTTACCGCTTAGCAGCGTCCGACGTTTTAGCGAACTTTCTGAGAATATCGAACTTTCAACCTCATGTCAACCTGTTTTTGAACTTTCTTTTGAGATTTTCTCTCTCGGATCGTCCCCGCCAAATCAACGTTCGCAAAGCGCAAAATGTCAAAACATCCATACGGCGCAACGTCTGCCGCGAAGCCTAGGCTTCTTCTTTTGATTGCAGTGACTTGGGTTTGGATTCGGCTGGCCCTTGGCTCTCTGCCGCGATCAAACGCTTGGACTGCGCTCCGTCTTCCCTCTGCTCACTGTTCCCGGCTCAGGTGCGAAGCTTTCTACTACTCAGTAAGAATACCGTGCTTTTTACTTCTGTGCAAGCCGGCTGCTCACTGCGACTTCCTGAGATTATCAACGACGGAGCCGTAGTGCAACCCGTGGTCCCTGTTAAAAACTCGGGATTCCTGTTGGAAACTGCGATTTACTCAATAGATACGCGGGTTTTACTTCACTTGAAAACTCTGGATCATCGACGAGAACAGCGGCTTCAGCGTCGGGTAATCCGGTTCCGGAGCCACGAAGACCATGTAGCTCACTCCCCCGTCCGGCCGCGCTACCGTCACCAGAAGATCCCGCTCCACCAGAGTTGAGCCTCCATCGCTGACCGGCGACCTTCCCCGAAGCTCGACCGCGTTGGCCGGCTGTCCTCCGATCGTCAGGGTCGTCAGATCGCTGGCCTGCTGCATTCCGCCATTCTGCTGGCTGATCTGCTGCGCAATTGCCGTCGTTGCCTGCGCCAACGAGTTCGCATCCCGAACCGGGGTTTGGAACTTCACCCCGTCGATCATCGCGCCGTATGCGATTCCCGACTGTCCGGCGCCGTTCGGAGGAACAAACGCCACGTTGCCGTTCTTACCCTCTGCCTTCTGCCAACTCGCTGGATAATTCACCGAAAACGCTCTGCCCTGATAGGGGACCATACGGTCGTTCAGGCCGAGCGATGCGCGGCTCAGCCTTCCGATGGGTGCACCCTGGCCGTTACTGCTGGCGGGACTGGGGATCACCTGCCCGGGACCGCCTGCCACCAGGGCGTAGTTTCCAGTCTGCCGCCACGCACCGGCCTGCACCTCCTTGGCGTTGTACGTCTTCTCCTTCTTCGCCAGCTCGCGAGCGCGTGTAAACTCAGCCGACGTCACCCGCGGATTGGCTCGCGGAGGAAGCGTAGCAATCTCCGCATTGACGTACTGTGTCCGGTTGCCCGGATTCGGGTGGTCGCTGAAGATTTGCGCTCCGCCCTCGCCGTACTTTGCCTCAATCGTCTCGAAGAACTGCGGCAGCCCACGCGGATCGAAGCCTGCGTCGTACAGGATGTCGGCCCCTAGCAGGTCGGCCTGCTTCTCGTACTCGCGCGACATCCGCAGAAAGCCAAGCCCGGCCGCCATTCCAATCCCCTGGCTCGCCATCGACCCCAGAGCGCCGTTTCCCAACGCAATCGCCGCACCCAACTGGCCCAACGCCGCCCATGTGCCGACCGACTGCTGCTTGGTCATGTTGCAGGTGGAATGGCGCATCACCACGTGCGACAACTCGTGCGCCATCACACCGGCCAGCTGCGACTCGGTCTCCGCTGCCTGAATCGTCCCCAGGTTCACAAACATTGCACCGCCCGGCAGTGCAAATGCATTAATCTCCTCGCTGGCGACCACGTGAAAGTTGAACGGCCACCGGTAGCCCGGCGTCACCGCTACCAACTTCCCCCCCAACTGCCGGATATACTGCGAGATCGGCGACCCATCGGGCAGCACCGGCATTTGCTTGAAGACCTCAGCTGCAACCTTTGCGCCCTCGGTCTGCTCCTGCTCCACCGTGAAGGCGTTTTTGCACGGTGGAGGCACCTGGAATCGCGCCCACGCCGGAAGGCTCGCGCCTACGAGCCCGATCGCCATTACCCAAATCAGCACTGGTCTCGTCTGTTTCATGGCCCTCTGCATTTGTGATGCAGAAATCGACACAGAATGTCGCACCACCGCCAGTCGGTCGACCACCAGCGCGCGGAAGTAGAATACGCGCCCCAGCCCCATCTCCACCACACCACGGAGGACCGCCTGGGCAGTATCGCATCGAGCGGAAACGGGACGTCAGAGCAAGCACGCCCCCCAAATTCTTAAGCAATGCTAGTCCGGTCACATCGTCTAAGGAAATGAAACAGACAAGGAGAGCGTTTCCAATGACATACCAAACCATCAATCCAAACAATGAAGAACTGGTTAAAACATTTCCAGAGCACACGGACCAGCAACTCGAGGAGATCATCGCGCGTGCCGAGGGTACCTACCAGAACGGCTGGAGTCTGAAGCCCCTGGCCGAGCGCAAGATCATCGTCAAGAAGGCGGCTTCGATCCTGCGTCAAAACCGCGACGAATTCGCCAGCCCCATTACTCTTGAGATGGGTAAGCTGTTTCGAGAGGCGCAGGCAGAGGTTGACCTGAGCGCCGATATCCTGGATTACTACGCTGACAACGCAGAGAAGTTTCTCGCTCCCGAGAAGCTGAAGGTGCATGAGGGCGAGGCCTTCGTCGAGAACGCGCCCCTGGGCGTCCTCTTCTGCGTCGAGCCCTGGAACTTCCCCTACTACCAGTTGGCGCGTGTCGCCGGACCCAACCTGATGGTGGGCAACACGCTGATCGTGAAGCATGCGCCCAACGTGCCGCAGTGCGCGCTGGCCTTTGAAAAGCTCTTCCTCGACGCCGGCGCTCCGGCGGGTGCTTACACCAACGTCTTTCTCTCGAACGAGCAGGCCGCCACCGCGATCGCCGACAAGCGCATCAAGGGCGTGGCGCTAACGGGCAGCGAACGGGCTGGTGCTGCCGTTGCTGCCGAGGCCGGCAAGGCCCTCAAGAAGAGCACGATGGAACTCGGCGGTAGCGATGCCTTCATCGTGCTGGACGACGCGGATATGGACACGGCCATCAAATGGGGCGTGTGGGGCCGCATGAACAACACCGGACAATGTTGTGTCGCCGCCAAACGCTTCATCCTCGACGAGAAGATCGCCGACGCCTTCGTCGATCGCTTCAAAAAGGAGATGGAGAAGCTGGTTCCCGGCGATCCGATGGATGCACAGACGACGATCGGACCGCTGTGCACTAAAGGTGCTCTCAATCTTGTTCAGCAGCAGATCAAGACGGCGGTTGACGGTGGCGCAAAGGTCCTGCTCGGTGGAAAGCGGCTCAACCGGCCCGGATACTTCCTTGAGCCGACCGTCCTGACCAATATCAAGCCGGAAAATCCTGCTTATTATCAGGAGTTCTTCGCCCCGGTAGCGCTCATCTTCCGCGTGAAGAACGAGCAGGAGGCCGTCAAGCTGGCGAACGACTCCCCCTATGGTCTTGGCGGATCGGTGATCACCAAAGACATCGAGCGGGGCAAGAGGGTCGCACGCCAGATCGACACCGGCATGGTCTTCATCAACCAATCAACCTGGACCGCGCCCGACCTCCCGTTTGGCGGCGTAAAGAACTCCGGCTACGGCCGCGAACTCTCCGATCTTGGTATCGGCGAATTCGTGAACAAGAAGCTGATCCGCGTAGCCTGATCCTCCATCCCCGGAAGGTTTTAGACACTAAACCCCCGCTGTGCTTGCGGGGGTTTAGTGTCTCTGCAAACGGGAAGATCTAAGAAGGCTTCGTAATCACACCAAGATCGGCCATGCCATTCACAAAGTACTGCACCGCCAGCGCCACCAGCAGCAAACCCATAATTCGCACCAGGATGCGAATCCCCGTGTCTCCAAGAGCCCGCGCCACCCTTTCTGAGTGCCCCAGCACCAGGTAGCAGATCGCTGCCGTAATGAGGATCGACCCCAGAATCGCCACCATCTGCCACCGGTTCTGCACTTGGCCCACCAGCACCATCACGCTCGCGATCGCACCCGGTCCGGCCAGCATTGGGATTCCCAGCGGCACGATTCCGGCGTCCTCCTTACTGGCCGCGGCCTCCGCGTCGCCCGTCGCCTCCTGGGTCGCCGACCGCTTCGCCTCCAGCATATCCAGACCAATCAGCAGCAGGATCACCCCGCCTGCGATCTCGAACGCAGGCAGCGTAATGCCGAACATCTTGAAGATGTACTGCCCAGCCAAGGCAAAGGTACTTAGAAAGATCAATGCCGTCAACGACGCCTTCCACGCAATCCTCCTCCGCCGATGCTCGTCAGAGCCCGCCGTCACCGCCAGAAACGTTGGCAAAGCGGCGAAGGGATCGACTAGAAAAAAGATCGAGCTCAGCGCCAGCACCGAAAACCGTACGTACACCGAGTTCTCGAGCCCTGAAAGACTCATCGAGTGTGGAACCAGCATCTCTACATTCTCCCATGCGAGAGCCGGTTCCTGTTTGGGCTCCTCCCTCCTCTCTCTCAGAGGTCCGCTCAACTGCTTCGCCCTTCTGCCTTCCCGGAGGGAACGAAGCTGCTCCAAGAAGATCGAATGATGCGCTGCCCTCCGCACCGCTATAATGAAATCTCGACATCAGGAGCCATTCATGCCTATTCAGACCACTGCGAACATCTGGCACAACGGACAACTCATCCCCTGGGACAAGGCCCAGATCCACGTCATGAGCCATGTCGTCCACTATGGCTCCTCCGTCTTCGAGGGCATCCGCTGCTACGCACAGCCCAGCGGTGCCGGAGTCTTCCGTCTGCAGGAGCACATGCAGCGGCTGATCGACTCGGCCAAGATCTACCGCATGCCGCTGCCCTACACAGTCGAACAGCTCTCGACCGCCGTCGTCGATGTCATCGAAGCCAACGGCGTCGCGCCCTGCTACATCCGCCCCATCGCCTTCCGCGGTTACGGCGAGGTCGGTGTCAACCCGCTCAAGTCGCCGGTCGAGGTCTACATCGTTAACTTCCCGTGGGGCAAGTACGTCCCCGGCAACGAAGGCGCCGACGTTTGCGTCTCCAGCTGGTCGCGTCTGGCTCCCAACACCATGCCCTCGCTCGCCAAGGCTGGCGCAAACTACATGAACTCGCAACTCATCCGCATGGAGGCCGAGATCAACGGCTATGCTGAGGGAATCGCGCTCGACGTCAACGGCTACCTCTCCGAGGGCTCGGGCGAGAACCTCTTCCTCGTCCGCAACGGCGTTTTGTACACAACGCCTCTGGCCAACTCGGTTCTGAGCGGAATCACGCGCAGCTCCGTCATCACGCTCGCCCGACAACTCGGCATCGAGGTCGTCGAGCAGGCGCTGCCGCGCGAACTCCTCTACATCTGCGACGAGGCCTTCTTCACCGGAACCGCCGCCGAGGTCACCCATCTCCGCTCGGTCGATCGCATCCTGATCGGCGACGGCACCATGGGCCCCATCACGACGGCGCTCCACAATGAGTTCTTCGCGATCGTCAACGGCCTCAATCCAGATCGCTACAACTGGCTCACTCCGGTCAACGTCAAGGTCGCCGAGACAGTCGGCGCATAACCGGTAATCCCCACATAGAAACAGGGGGCAGCTTCGGCTGCCCGTTTGTGGTTTATGCTCTTCGACAATCTCTGGACTCCGCAAGGCCGTAACTCCGGAAAACCTTTACCTCGCAGTGGGATCATGGTTTCCTTCTTTCGAGCCACCGAGAGGAGTCGAACATGGGTCATCCGAAGTTTTCCGAAGCGGCATCGTCTGCATGCCCAAGTTGCGGCGCGACGAACGCTATCCGGCTGTTCTCCAGGAGCCTTGGAGATAAAATCTGGTACCTGGCAAGATGCCCGGACTGCACACAGTACTACACCGATCCTCGTCCTACGCTTGACGACATTAAGACCTTCTACAGCGGAGGGTACCATGCAGACCTGTTGTCCGAAGAGGAGACCGAACTCGAGTTCGGAGAGAAGTTCCGCGGATATGCCGACTGGATCTGTTCCTATGTGCGCCCCGGACCTTCGCTCGACATCGGCTGCACCACAGGGCTATTTCCCTACGTTTTAAAGCAGAGAGGGTTCAACGCCGAGGGGCTCGAGATCAATGAGGTCACAGCTCGGTGGGCCGAACAGCACTACGGCATCACAGTCCGGAATGAACCCTTCGAGACAGCGAATTACAGCGGGCGATCTTTCCGCCTGATCTCGATGGCAGACGTCCTCGAACACGCGCTTCATCCCGTCACGACGCTCTTGCGCGTCTACTCGCTCCTTGAAGACGGAGGGTTTGCCTTCATCAGCTTCCCGGACATCGAATCTCTTGAATCGCGCTACTTCAAGACACTGGCTCAGATGACGGGACGCAGCTGGCTTTGGAAATGCTGTCATATTCCCGGACATACGTGGGAGTTCACCAAGCCCACGGCTGAGGCTCTCTTTCGTCGCTGTAGCTTCCGCGTCGTTGGATTCCGCCGCTCGCATCGGAATGATTTTCAACACATCTCAGTGCCAATAACCATCCTCGTCGCGCCACCGCTATTACTCGGAACATCCTTGTTCAGGGAGAGGCTGGGAACCCAGATGGAATTCATCCTGCAGAAGGTGAGCTCATCCGTCCCAGTTGCTTCGCGAACCGTGATCACTAATCCATGACGTACCTCGGCGTAGCGTCTTCGAAGCAGTGCCAGCCGGCGGCCGGGTGACACTTTTGACGTAGGATCACTCCTACCCTGCCCAAACCGCCTACGATAGTCTTAACCACAAGGCAGCCCGATTGCCGTGTAGTACCGGAGGCTCATGTCTACTGTTCTTGTTACCGGCATCGCCGGCTTCATTGGGTCAAGCATCGCTCGTGCTCTTCTCGCCGAGGGTGCCCGTGTTCGCGGCATCGACAATCTGTCGACCGGCTCGATGGTCAACATCGAGGAGATCAGCTCCCGCATCGACGTCCGCAGCGCCGATATCCTCGATACCGAAGCCGTTACCTCCGCCTGCGAGGGAGTGGACTACGTCTTTCATGAGGCCGCCATCCCTTCGGTGCCGAAGTCTGTCGCCGACCCGGTCGGCACCAACGGCCCAAACCTGACCGGAACCCTGAACGTGCTTGAGGCTGCCCGCCAGGCAGGAGTGAAGCGAGTGCTCTACGCAGCCTCTTCCGCCGCTTACGGCGACTCGCCTGAGCTCCCCAAGCGCGAGGCCATGTGCCCGGTCCCCCTATCTCCCTACGCCGTGCAGAAGCTCGCCGGAGAGCATTACCTGGCAAGCTACTTCAGGGTCTATGGACTCGAGACCGTCTCGCTGCGCTACTTCAACATCTTCGGACCGCGTCAGGACCCCTCCTCGCAGTACTCCGGCGTGCTCGCGCGGTTCATCTCTCTCATGCTCGCAGGCCAGACGCCGACCATCTTCGGCGACGGACTCACCAGCCGCGACTTCACCTACATCGACAACGTGGTCAGCGCGAACCTGCGCGCCGCGAAGGCTCCTGCAGACAGAGTCGCCGGCAAAGTCTTCAACGTGGCGACAGGACGACGGATCACGCTGCTCGAGGCCTTCGCTGAGATCAAACGAATTACGGGTTTCGGGGGAGGCGTCCATCATGCCCCCGAGCGCGAGGGCGACATCAAGCACTCGGTCGCGGACATCTCGCTCGCCCGGCAGGCCTTCGGATACGATGTCGTGGCAGACCTCGCCTACGGACTCGAGCAAACCATCGCCTGGGCCCGCGAGTCCGTCGCTGTCTGAAGCCTTCAGCTCCCGCGAGCCCGAGCATCGTTACAGGTTGTGAAGATTCTTGGGCGGATTGCGCATGCCAAGGACGTGAAAGTCCTTGAGGCCGCTCTTGTTCACGTAGACCAGCCGGTTATTGCCGTTGGGATCTGTCGGGATCAGAAAGAAGCCATCCTCAAGGACAAAGTCACGCGTGTTGCTGATGATCCCCTCGATCATCTCATTGTCGTAGAAGTGGACCCGAACCCACAGCCCGGGAACGACCGGGGCGTTCTCGTGGAAGTGCAGTGCCTTGTGGCGAACATCCCCATCGAAGGTCTTCACGAAGAAGACCGCCTTCGCTTCACGCGTGGGAACCTCTTCCACCTCGCCGGTCTCAATCAGGTTCAGCCGGAGGGTATCGAGCGGAGCGTGGGGATCGTTCTGCAGCAGCTGCTCGATTGATCCCAGTTCGCTGATCTGGGCTGTTCCCCGAACAGCGCGGTCCTCATACCGGACAACGATGCGATAGACCCCCTCGGCGGAAGCAGCCGCAACCGCGGCGATCTTGGCGGCTACACGCGATCTTGCGGAGACAGATCGTATTGCTTGATCTTGTACAGCAGAGCCTTGTAGCTGATCTGCAGATCGTTTGCCGCTGCCTTGCGGTTCCATCCAGTTCCCTCCAACACCTGTGCAATCGCAGCCGCCTCGGCGCCGCCCTTAAGATTTTTTACCAAGGCTTTCAGCCCTGCGCCACTGGCGGCCTCCGCCGGCGTCGCGCCCGACTGGGTGGAGGCGGCAGGAGCCAGTTCGTCGAGGATCGCCCGCTCGTCGGCCAGCACCAGATAGCGGTTTATCACATTCTCAAGCTCGCGCAGATTCCCCGGCCAGCTGTGCGCCGACAGAGTGTCAAGAAGTCTCGGAGAGAATGGCAGAGGATCACGGCCGTAGCGGCGTGCACCTTTGCGCATAAAGTACTCGGCGAGAACTGGAATCTCCTCTCTGCGCTCGCGCAGAGGAGGAATATTGAGCGTAAAGCCATTGAGGCGGTAGTATAGGTCTTCGCGGAACGTCTTGTTGGCCATCGCCTCTTTCATGTTGATGTTTGTGGCGGCAATCACACGCACGTCCACCTTCATCGGCGACCGGCTGCCCAGACGCGAAAACGTTCCATCCTGCAGCACCTGCAAGAGCTTTGCCTGCAGAATCGCGGGCATCTCACCAATCTCGTCGAGGAAGATCGTCCCCCCGGAGCAGATCTCAAACTTACCTGGCTTCGTCTTGACCGCGCCGGTGAAGGCACCCTGCTCATAGCCGAACAATTCGCTCTCAAGCAGGTCGGCGGGAACGGCGGCGCAGTTCACCTTCAGGAAGGTGTGTTGGCTGCGCGCCGACATCTTGTGCGTGTAAAGCGCCAGTATCTCCTTGCCCGTTCCACTCTCGCCCAGGATCAGCAGAGGGATATCGGCTCGCGCCACCAGCGCGGCCTGGGACTCAAGGTCGCGCATCCGCTTGCTCGACCGGACGAAGGAGTGTGTTTCGTTGAGCGGAATCTCGCGCGGCGAGTCCGGCACCGGCGTATTTCTCTCCGGAGTCGCGAGGTGCTCCTCGATGGCCTCCTCAATATCGCTGCCCACAAATGGCTTCATCACAATAGCGCGTACACCAAGGCGGATCACCATCTCCAGGTCGCGCAGCTCAGCCGAGCAGGAGAGCACAATTACAGGAAGATGCGGCTTCGCGCACCGAATATGCGTCAACAAAGGCATCGGATCGCGGCCAGAGTGCAGCGCAAGCACCAAAAGGTCCAGCTCGTCGCCCTGCTCCAGACGTTCCAGCAGCGACCGCTCCTCGGAGAAGAGGCTAAGGGCGTAGCGATCCCCCAGCGTAAGACGAAGATAGTCGAGCACGGCCAGGTCCGGTTCCAGAATCAAAACCTGCGGACGCGCCTTTGAGGCCTTCAAAGCAGTCACCGGATAGGACAGCGAAACGGACATACAACACCCCTATATTTGCAGGTTCGGATTCTTGCACCCAAACCTTGCCAACTAAGCCGAGACCCAGGCGAACCAATCCTTCAATCGCAGGCTTTCGTTTCTTGTGACTCTAATCAGCCGTGAAGTGGGGAGAAGTCCCACGGCTATCCACTGAGCGAATTCTAGTTCGGAATCTGCAAAGCGTGACACAAAAATGTTAATAATTTTGCCGACAAAAGAGAAAATCGTTTACCACTCCCACAGGAAGTAGTCCTACTTTGCATCCGGTCCTGAGGACCCGGAAGGGGGAACTATCATTTTTCGATAGCAGATTACCGTGGTAAGACGGAGCGATCGTGTCCCCAAAACCTCCTGTAAATACGAGATTACAACGTGTTTGCAAAACTAGGCGTCATATGCGTCTACACCTCCGACGGTAATCGGGCCGGAAAATGAGGCCGTCCTCGAAAGATTGGTGCTCGACGTGCAATGTGAAGAGTATTGCATCTTTGCGCTACTCTGCCTGGACGTCCGAAGACGGGAAAATAACCTTGGTTTATAATGCTAAGTCCGCGATCTCTCCCAATCTGCCGCCGATGGATATCCTTTTCGGCAAAACCGCGGCAATGCATGCCGTCCGTAACAAAATAGAACGGGTAGCCGAGACCGACGTTCCTGTGCTGATTCAAGGAGAAAGCGGAACGGGGAAAGAGATATGCGTGCAGCTCTTGCACTCCCTCTCTCTCCGCTCACGGGGATCCCTCGTCAAAGTCAGCTGTCCGGCGATCCCCCACTCGCTGCTGGAGACCGAGCTCTTCGGCTACGAAAAAGGGGCTTTTACCGGCGCCATGAGCACCAAGCTCGGCCGCGTCGAGCAGGCACATCAGGGCACCCTCTTCCTCGACGAGGTCGGCAGCCTGGACCTGAACGTTCAATCGAAGCTGCTGCAGGTGCTGCAGGACGGAACCTTTGTCCGGGTCGGTGGACATGAGTCGCGCTCCATTGCGACACGGCTTGTCTCAGCCGCCAACGGCGATCTGCGGACCCAAGTGGAGGCCGGAAGCTTCCGGCTCGACTTCCTCTTCCGCATCAACGCTGTCACGATTAACCTGCCGCCTCTGCGAGAGAGAATCGCCGACCTCCCGGTGCTGATCGATTACTTCATCGACCACTATTCGCGAATCTTCCACCACACTCCGGAGCTGCTCTCGAAGAGCGCCGTCAGGCTGATGCAGAACTATCACTGGCCAGGAAACATCCGCCAGCTCGAAAACCTGATCCGCAGCTACGTTCTGATCGGTAGTGAGGAGGCCTTGGTGGCCGAACTGATGCCTGAGCAGCCGCGCGGTGGCATCACCACCGAGATCGACCTCAGCGAACCGATCTCACTCAAAAACATCACTCGGCAGGCCACCCACGACCTCGAGCGACAGATCATCCTCAAGGTCCTCCAAGCCAACAGTTGGAATCGGCAAAAGACCGCCAAGTGGCTGCAGATCAGCTATCGCTCCCTTCTCTATAAATTGAGCGAGGCCGGTATGCCCGAGGTTCCCCCACGGCCCCTGCGAGTGCCCGGCACCAAGAAGACCGAGGAACGGCAGATGCGTCCCGCACTCTCAACTCCGATTCCGCGGACAAGAATCTACTGAAGTCTCACCTGTGATCGGCGCGTCTGTCTCCACGGCAGCAGCGCCGATTGCCTTTAAGCCGGTTGCCTTTGACGGGATCGTGCGCGGTCGAGCACGGTGGCCAGGATCGCTTCCACGTCATCGCTTACGTCGGACCAGCTTCGGCTGTGATGGGCTGCGATCACCTCGTGATCCCACGACTGGGCAAGTACCTGTTCAAGCCCGGAGGCGAGCGCCTCGGCGTCGCGAGCCGGAACCAGACGGCCGCAGGAGTCGTCCATCAGCTCCGGGATGCCCCCCACATCGGTGGCGACTACCGGGCGTCCCGAGGCAAGGGCTTCGATGACAACGTTCGGGCAGCCTTCGCGGTAACTCGGCAGGGTTATCAGATCGGAGGCCGCCATCCAGGTCGCGACCCCGTCGGTCTGGCACGGAGGGACCAGCGTAATCTGTCCGACCGCGTCGTTGGACGCGATGGCCTCCAATAGCTGCTGGCGCGCCGGCCCATTGCCCACGATGTAGCAATGAAGCCGTGGCCGGCTGGCTCGCAGGCTGGCTACGGCCGAGACCAACTCACCCAGCCCCTTCGCCAGATCCAGCCGTCCCACGTAGACGATGGCCTCGGCGTCGGCAGGAATGCCGAGCGACCCTCGTGCCTGCGCACGATCCTTGGGACAAAAGATCTCCGTGTCGCAGCCGTTCAGCACGGCTCGGCTGCGGTCTGCCGGAGCCCCGAGATCTCGCGCCGTGCGCAGCAGATCGCCGCTGACCGTGATCGTGAAGTCCGCGTCATGGAGCACGCGCCGCGTGAGCCCGCCGCACAGCGGCGGAATCACATTGAGGTCCGAGCCGATCGCAGTGACGACAAAGGGAATTCGAAGAGCACGGGCCACACGAAGGGCGGCATCGCCGTCCGGGTACACGATGTAATTGAGGATGATCTCGGGCTTCCAGTCGCGAACGCGAGAGAGAATGCTGCGGGCCGCCGACCATCCGTTCAGCGATCGCGAGATGGCCGGAAGCGCAGGATATGCAATGTATTCGACGTCGACGTCCCCAGGACGATACTTGAAGTCGATGCGACGCCCGGCGCGGTTGCGCGGAGTGAGCCCCGGAGGATATATCGACTCTGGATAGAAGAGCTGGAGCTCGCACCGTCGGGCGAGGAAGCGTAGCGTCTGATAGGCGGAGTGGCCCGCCCACGGCTCGTACGAGGTAGGAAAGTATCTGGTGATAACCGCAACTCTCATCGGCTCGTGGGCTCCCCGGTGGTTTGGCTCGTAGCGCCGGTCAACTCGCGAAGCAGCGCGACATAACGGGCAGCAAGTGGGCGCCGGTGATAGGCCGCGATGCGCTCATAGTCGGGCTGGACGGCAGACGAAGAACCTTCGATGGCCTCGACGATCATCCGGCGGATCGCCTGCGCATCGTCCACGCTGGCCCATCTTCCGGCCCTCGTCTCCTCCAGCAGCCGGCGCACCTCGCCCTCCGGGTGCACGGCGCCAAGGATTGGTTTGCCGCCGCCGAGGTAGTCGTAGAACTTTGCCGCGACGTTGATGCGGTCGTGCGTGATGAGAAGGAGGTACGTAGTGTCGTGGATAGCAGCGAGAGCCTCCGCCTGCGGGACGAAGCCCTTCAACTCGATGGTGTCACCAAGTGACAAAAGCTGCTCCCGATAAGCGGGCGTCTCAATGTGACCGATGAACCGGACCAGCAGCCGCGAGCGGACCGCCCCGGGCAATCCGAGGACTGCCTCAACGAAGGTTCCCGGAGCCGTCGAGCCGTAGACTGTGCCGATATAGGTAAGGACCACCTTCTCTATCGGAGCAATCGGCTCCGCCTGTGTCGACTGCGCGGTGGGAGGCGGAGTGTCGTAACCGTTTGGAATGCAGACGAATCTCTGCTTCGCAACCCCGGGGTAACGGGCCTGCAACTCGCGCCGCGCAGCCTCGGTCACTAGAACGACGGCTGTCGCATCGCGCACGGCCTCCGCCTCAGCCTTGTGAGCCACCATGCGGGCGCGGCTGTTGCTGTTGAAGCTCACCAAGTCGAGCGTTGTGGTCAGCCACTCGTCGCGAAAGTCGACCAGGATGGGCAGCGCGGGAAAGATACTGCGCAGCCGCGTGACCAGCCGGACGCTTGAGAACGGGGGCACCGTGACCACCACCGCGTCGATGGCGCGCTCACGAATGATGCGCTCCGCTGCTGGCAGGGCAAACGGAAGCCAGCCGACCTGAGGGTCGGGAAGCAGCAGGTTGCCGATCAACTGCTTCAACGGATTTCCTCCTCCGCCGCTGCCATTCCCAGAGACCGCCGCTGGCTTCGCCTTGCCCCCGGTCACGGCCTTCTTCACGGCCTTGCGCAGCCAGAATGGAAGATCGAGGGTCCAAGTGCGATGCACCGTCACCTCGCCCGGGATCTGTTGAAGTAGCGAGAGATCCCTGCCGACAGCGGGCGCATTGCGCGCCGTCAGTACATCCACGCGGACGCCGTTCTCCGGCAGGTACTTCGCCAGCGAGAGCGCGCGCAACACACCGACGCCGCCGGCCGGGGGGAACGAGTATGTGATCAGCAGAAGGTTCAAGATCAGCGGACTCCGGCCCTAGAGCCAACTGGCTCGGAGGCGACGCGGGAGCCTGGATGGAGCGGCCCCGTGAGAGCTTCGACTGCCGTAAACATCTGATAGGCGCTGGCCCAGTGGAGTTCGATCTGCTGCTCCCCGGCGGCCTGATGCAGCCAGCCGAACATCTGCTCGAGACCTCCGGCGCGACCGGGCGTGCCCAGCAGGGCGTCGGCGTTATCCTCTCGCGCGCCATGCGTGTAGAGCTTGAGGAAGATATCGCCGTCGATGCGCGGAGCAAGAGAGAGCCAGCGGCGGACACGGTACTCAGTCGGCAGATCATTGGCCGCGATCTCGCCCATCTCGACGCGGGGAACAAGCCGCCCAGCGTAGCGGAGGCCAACCGGTCCAGTGATCATCAGCAGATCGCCCTGCGCTCCGCCCCGCACCGTGGCCGCGATGCCGCGATCGAAGGCCTTCGGCTTGCCGGGAGTTCCGGTACACCAATAGATCTGATTGACGATACTGCCCTGCGTGGGCGACGGCAGCGAAGGCATGGTGAAGTCGGCATAGCACCCCAGGTCGCGCAGTAGCTCGATCTCGCCGGTAAGGCCGCAGTTCACCCCGGCCGGATGCGAGTTGTCGAGCGCCCAGTTGCCATGGATGAAGCCGAAGACCATTCTTCCGTTGTGATCGTTCAGAAGGCCGTGGTCGCCGCGGAGGCGCCGGCAGAACTCCCCGATCTTCCGGACGAAACCATCGGCGGTCTCGCGGTCGTGGTGGATGTGCACCTCGACGTCGCCGATTCCCTGCCGAGTCATCTCCGCAAGCGGCTCAAGCAGCTCGGGGCGGTACTCCTCCTCGGGATAGAAAAAGCAATAACAGGGAGTGCGGCCGTACGCGTCGCGGGGGGCGGCCTCTGCGATACGGGGCCATGCCTCCTGCCAGCGGGCGACGCGCCGGAGAGCCGTCTCCGTGGAGACGCGGCCGCCCAGGGGTTCGTAGTGGTCAGTGATGGAGACCCAGAGGCGCCGGGGTATCGGTCGGCCCAGCAGATGCCGTGCGCGGTCGCGTAGATAGCCTGGGAACCAAAGCTCAGCGTGGCGAGGAAGCTTCATGATGAGATATTCGCACCGATCAGAAACTAATCTGCAGGAGCCGAGGGGTTATGCCCCGTCAAGAACATCAGGTATTCCTCGTCTCCAGCCTGGAGAATGCAATAATATTGCATCAGTGACACAGAGTATTCTATGGGACTTTTCCTCACGCTGCTGTACATCTTTACGGCATATATGGGTCCATGGACGGTGTGGGGGCCAGTCGCCGAGTTTCACATTCAGATCATCTTGGCTGCACTGGCGCTGGTCGCCTCGCTCCATGGAATTCAGCGATCGAAGATATTTATCATCCCGCAGACATACGCCTTGCTAGGAATATGCAGCGCTGTAATCATCTCCGGCGTGATGACAGGATGGCTGGGGTCCATCCCTGAAGCCGTTTTCGGTTTCATTCCAAATGCATTCAGCTTCTTCCTGATCGTAATCAATTGCAGGACCAAGAGACACCTCCAACTGGTGATCGCCGTGTTCTTCATAGTGAGCGCCCATGCGATCCTCCGCGGCTATCTGGCGCTGCGCGCCGGCGACTATCTGAATCCTTACTTGATGCCACAGGGGGACGACGAAGGCTCGCGTTTCTACCGGCTTCGCGGCATGGCCTTCATCAACGACCCGAACGACTTCGGCCAGGTTATGGTAAGCCTGATCCCTTGCCTGTTCTTCTTCTGGAGGAAGGGCAGCCTGCTCCGGAACTTTCTTTTCATTTTGCCTGCCGTAGCGCTGCTGATCTTCGGAATGTATCTGACGCACTCCCGCGGCGGAATGCTCGCGCTGCTGGCGGTGATTCTGTTTGCGTCGCGGCGCAAGATCGGCACGGTGCCGGCGGCGATTATCGCAGCCGGCGGATTTGCCGCCTCCCGCCTCATCGGGTGGTCCGGAGGACGCGACGTCTCGGTCGAGGCGGGAGCCGGGCGCATGGAGGCCTGGGCGGTCGGACTCGATCTCGTCAAGCAACATCCGTTCTTCGGCGTCGGCCTCGGCCGGTTCAGCGAGTACTTCTTTATCACCGCGCACAACACGATCATCGTGTGCGCAGCAGAACTCGGCATGTTCGGCCTGTTCTGGTGGGTAATGTTCGTCCTGCCGACGATCCGCGATGCGACTGTCTGCGCATCGCTGAAGACAGAGAAGGCGCCGGACAACGACGAGTTTTCCTACGACCGGGCCCTGGGGGTTCGGCGGGAGCCAGTCGCCGACCTGCGCTGGCGCGAACCGCAGTACGCTGTGACCGAAGCAGCCGGCGGCGTGATGGTAGCCGAAGACTCCGCGAATCCTGCGATGGCCGTACCGGCGCACCTGGTGATCGAGACAGAAGACCCGAAGCTGCCGCCGGAGGAGATTCAGCGGATCTCCCGGCTGATGCTCTACTCGATCGTCGGTTACTTCGTTGCAGGCTGGTTCCTGTCGCGAGCCTTCATCATGACACTGTTTATCTATGGCGGCATGGTGCAGGTAATCTACCGGATGGCCCTCGACCAGCAGCTCGCCCCACCGCGGATGAACTTCTACAAAGTCGTTCAATACTCTGCGGCCGGAGCGATTGGGCTGATCCTTGTGGTTTACATCATGCTCCGCGTGGAGCACATGATGGGCGTCTATTAGGCAGCTAGGCAGCGCTTTCCTTAAGCGGCGCTTCCCTGCCCCCACGTCGAAGTTGATCCGGAGACAGCCAGGCGCTACATCGGCCGGAAGCTGCCCAGGATCATGTGTAGGCCGCGCATCGAGTTGGCGACGAGAATGAGGCCGAGCGCGAAGTAGGCCAGGGTCACGGCATTCGCGATGTGGTAGATCACGCGGTTCTCGCGGTATTTCGCGTAGCGCGCCTTGCCCAGACGCTTCTTGAGGAAGAGCGTGTAGTAGTGGACTGTGGCGACTCCGACGGCGTGCCACAGGCCGTAGAGGACGAAGTTCCATCCTGCGCCATGCCAGATTCCCATAAGAATGAAGACGATGGCGATGGCCAGCGCGATGCAGTGCGGCGCCGAGGCCGGACCGAAGCGGCGGACGAGAGACTTCGAGAGCGGGACGAAGACCATATCGCGCATGTAGTTGGTCAGCGTCATGTGCCAGTGGGCCCAGAATTCCTGCAGGTTGCGCTTGGAGAAGGGCCGGTCGAAGTTCTCCTGGACGTGGATACCCAGAAGGCCGGAGACACCGATGGCGATATCGCAGAAGCCGGAGAAATTCAAATACAGATAGGCGCAGTAGCCCGCGACGGCGATGGGAAAGTCGATCCAGTGGTGCGGCAGGCCGTCGGCCAGAAGGCCATCATACGATAGCTGGTTGGCGAGATTGCCGAGGAAGATGTATTTCGTGAGTCCGATGAGGATGCGCGCCCAGGAGCGGCCAACGGGGGTCAGCGTGCGGTCGGGCTTATGCAGCGAGTTGTGGAAGGAGCTGTAGGGATTGATCGGCCCGATCGAGAGCGTGGGAACAAAGAATGCGAACGAGAGGTACTCGGAGAAGCTGGGCAGCGGCACGATCTCGTTGCGGATCTCGTGAACCATGTAGGTCAGGCGGAAGGCCATGTATGAGAGGCCAAGCAAGAAGTCGCCGAAGACCTTGTTGGAGAAAGGAGCTGGGACAAACCCCTGGGTCCAGTGGGCCGGCATGTACTTGACCATCGCGAGCATAAGCAGCGGAAAAAAGAGCGGCAGCCAGGAACCGAGCTTCTTCTCAAGCAGAAGGTACTGGAGGGCGACGAGCACGACGTAGGCCGCGAACATCGCGGTCGAGAAGACGAAGTACTGCTTGACATCGTGAAGGCGCACCCCATACGTTCCGCGTGAGATGCAGACCGCTAGAGCGAAGACCAGATTGACGACTGCAAAGGCCGCCATACGCATACGGCCGACGGGCAGACGGAGAACGATCCATGCCGCAAGTGGAAACAGAAGAAACGGAACCGCGAGGGTGACAAGCAGCAGCGAGCTGGAGAGAAAGTGGGAGAGGCCGTGCGGCATTACGGTGCGGTTCCTCCGGGATCAGAAAGCCTGGTAGACGAGATTGACCGACAACGAGTCGGGCGTGATAAACAGCGTGAGCGTGATCGCTGCGATGCAAAGCACAAAGAGCACGCCGACAAGGAGGGGATTGATCTTCGAAGCCGGTGCGGTCATCTAGTTCCTCTGAGCCTCCTTCGCGTAGATACCGAGGATCGCGGGAGTAATGGCGCGGGTGAAGAGCTCCTTGCCGTTGTCGTTGAAGTGCTGGTCGTAGTAGTAGTTCTTGACCTGCTCAGCCGGCATGTCGCGGAAGAGCGTCGCCGAGGGAATGCCGATGATTGGAGTCGAGGGCAGACCGATCACCTCCGGCCAGTACATGCGCTCGGGGACTCGAATGTCCCCTTTCTCCGTGTCTTCGGGGACGTGAATCAGGACGAACGGTACGTTGTACTGCTTCGCCAGGTTGCCAATCTCACGGGCCCAGTGCTGGTGATACGGCCCGAGTGGCTGGCCGTCAAAGTCAAAGTGCGGGTCCGAAGCTCCATGCGAGAGGATGGATTCAGGCGAAAGGGCCGGCGGCATACGCGGCTCCTCGACAAAAGGTCCGCCGTAGTAACCAACGTTGCCATACTCCAATTGCGAGCCGAGCTTCTGGACGAGCGCCGGATTTTGAACCAGCCGATTGGGGCGAAGATAGTTAACGAGCTGCCGCGGAGCCCCAAGGACCTCTGCTCCATAAATAGCGAGGCGGTTGCGCAAGGAGAGCCCTGCAGTGGACTGCGGGAACTCGCCCCAGCGCATCCAGCGGTAGGCCTGTATGTGCGGTGTATCGCCGATGAGGGCGTCCGTAGGCATGTCCATGATGATCATGCCGGCCCTGCGATGCTCAAGGAAGTCCTTCATCAGCATGTACTGCATGTCCAGCCCCTGCCACTTGAGCGACAGACGCCGCACCCTCGCGGGGCGTCCGAGTTGTTGCGAGAGCTGCTGCTCAATGTAGCCGATGTCGACGCCACGAACGAGAAGCGAGCTGCCGATGACGACGACGTCGACGGGGCCCTTTTCCTCGAAGACGTTGTATTCATCAAGCGGGCCAGTTCCGGTCTCCACACGTATCCCGGAGTACACGCGGTCGCGCGGAGGTAGCCCCACGACGTGCATGAGTACGGGCAGCGTGAGCAGGATACCGATGACGAGGATGAGCGCCACGGCGTGGCGGTTCGACCAGACGGCTGGGAACATCTACGCCTTTGCCGTCTCGGCCATGCGGCGCTGGATAAGGTTGGCGAACTCCCCGAGGTTCTTGGTCGCCTCGACCTCGCCTACGCGAAAGCGGACACCGAACGCCTTCTCGACACCAAGCACGAGAGATATCTGGAGCAGCGAGTCCCACTCCTCCACGTCGTTGGCGCTCAGCTCGGGCGTGACCTTGACGTCATCAAGAAAGACGTCGTCGAAGACAGTCTGCATCTTTACAAGGATCTCAGTTTGCGTCATCTCACTCATATGCTCTCCGGTCGATTTGAATATGCGTCGGCCGCGGGGTGAAGGTTGCAGTTTCGAGGCGCCATGTGGCGCGCTCAGGGGTCTCTTCGACAAGCGCGAAGCCCATGCGCGGAAAGAGGTCGCGGACCATGCCGCTCTTCTCCGTTGGAAGATAATGGCCGACGACGTCCGTACAACCGCGCAGAATCGCGAGGCGAACAATCTCGTTGACCACCTCGTCTTCCATCTGGCGCTTGAGGACGCGGCAACTCATCAGCCATGTGTCGACGACGGCGGTCATCCCTTCCACTCGAACAATGACGACGGAAATGAGACCGTTGTCGCCAAACCTGTCGGCCAGACGCACACTGAATTCGTAGTGCGTCGGGTCGGTCATCAAAGCTTCAACCTCCGCCTCGGAGCGGCGCCGCGTCGTGACGTTGAACTGATTGCTCTTGTTGATGAGCTGCGAGATGCGGGGCACGTCGACTGGCGTGAACTCGCTGATGACGGAGTGCATGTCGAGCGAGGCAAGGTACGCGGCCATGTCGGTTCCGGAGGAGCTCATAGCCTGCGCGCGCGCGGCCTGCGCCTGATACTGCTCCCCGCGCTGCAGATCATCCGCGGTGATGGAGCGCGGCTCGAAGTGGCGGCAGTTGAGAAGCTGCGATGCGTAAGTCGAAGGATCAGGGCCCAACAGAATGGTCGCGATCTCAGGCACAAACTGGTTGACGATCTCGATCTCGGCGGGGTTATCGTCCACAAACACGATGCTGTCGAGGCCGAGGTTCAGCTCCTCGGCGATGCGGCGCAGGTTCTCGCTCTTGGGCTCCCAGTTCGCCTGGAAGGAGGCGATGTCCTTCAGTCGCAGCACCATCTCGGGGTGCTTCTCGAAAGGCTCGGCAGCGTTCTTGTAGTCGTTCTTGCTGCACACGGCGAGAACGACGCCGCGAGGCGCCAGAGAGGCGATGGCCAGCTGGAACTGCTTGAAGGCTTCGCCGCGGGCATGGGTTCCACCAATCTCAATGCCCGTCATGCCGTCGTCGCCGATGACTCCGCCCCACAGTGTGTTATCGAGGTCAAGCGCGAGCACCTTCTTCGAGGACTTGTGCAGCGAGCCGACGATCGAGCCCACCTCGCGGGCGATGTCCACAGCGAAATCTGACGCATAGAGCTGCTTGGTCTCGAACCAGCCGCGAGGGTCGTAGCAGTTGACGGCGCCGCGGCGAGTGGCCAGGAACTCCGCATCGCAGATGTGAACGTAAGAGGGCACGCGAAGGCCCAACTCGAGGTTGACGAGCTTGCGGAAACTCCAGTCGGAGCCGAGCGTGCGCACCCGGAAGGGGCCAGGGTCGAAGTCCGATGCGGGAAGAAAGTTGGCAAGAATCACCTCAGCCCCGGAGCGCTCGTGCGCTGCGCGGCACAGGCCGAGCAGGTCTTCGGCAGTGCTGACCGCGGCAGCGCGCTGGTCCTCAGGCGAATCGGTGAGCGCTCCCTGGTAGACGCAGCGCTGGCTCGACGGTATGAGCAGAATAACGTCGGGAGAGAACGCGTAAAGCTCGCTCGTAGGATCGAGGATCTCTGAGATGTAGTTGTCGTAGTCGCCCTTGAAGAGCTCGGTCTGCCACCAGCCCTTCGAGGATTGCGCTCCGATAAACTGCTCCACCAGCTCATGCAGTGGGTAGAGGCTGGAGCCCCCAACCATGGCGAGCCGGATGGTCTTGTCGACCCCGCCGGGAACGCCGGCGCGGAGTGCCTTCTTGCGCATCGTTGCCAGCGAGAGGACCGTAGAAAAGTCCTCGGCGTGCCGCGTCAAATGGCGCACTGCAGGCCAGAATGCAGGGTCTTTTGCAGCAAGCAGCTCGCGGGCATCGTCGACCGTGATGTCGTGGCGTGCTGCGGCCACCTGTGTGTCACTGCTCATCCGGAATGACTCCTGTATCTATCAATTCTGCCATTGGAGAGGGCAGTTCGATCTAACCCGTGCGGGTGACAGTATCAGAATAATCGTCACCGGTTTGTTCCTCATTCACTTTGATGTAAATTCGACAGCAGCCACTTGTCCTGCTCATCTTCCACCAACGACAGACCCCCTCGACACCTCGCATGAAGATCGTTCACGTTGTCTATAGTCTAGAGATGGGCGGCGCGGAGGTCCTCGTCGCGCAGCTGTGCCGGCTGCAGCGGGCAAACGGGCATGACGTCTCAGTAATCGCCTACAGCAACCTGGGCGCGCTCGGCGAGACGCTGGTCGCCGACGGCATTCCGGTGCTGGTACTGGGCGAGGCCCCGTTTCTCAACACCTTCCGGCGGTTCTGGACCGAGTTGAAGAAAGTCCGCCCCGAGGTCGTTCACTGCCACAATCCGGCTCCGACCCTCCAGGCGGCGATTCCGGCAAAGCTATCAGGCGCGCGCTGTGTCGTCTCCACGCGGCACAGCCTCGTGGCTCCTCCCTATCACCTCAAGGAGGAGCGGGCCTTCAACTTCGTGGCGCGCTTCTGCGACTGGATCGTAGGCATCTGCGATGTGACGTGCGAGAACCTGCGAAACATCCCCGGAGCGCACCGCAACAAGATCGTGCGCGTCTACAACGGTGTCGATCCCATAGCGCCTGCTCCGCCTGAGCAATGGCCGGAGAAGCGCGGCTTCACGCTGCTGTTCGTAGGCCGACTGGCCCCGATCAAGAGCCTGCACACACTCATCCGCGCATCTGTGCTCGCTGCGCCGCGCGTGCCGGGGCTGCGGCTTTGGATCGTCGGCCATGGGCATGAGCGCCAGCGCCTTGAGGACCTGGTAAAGGAACTGGGAGCCGGCGAGGTGGTGACCTTCTGGGGCGAGCGGCTGGACGTCGCAGGCTTCTTCTCGGTGGCCGATGTCTACTGCATGTCCTCGACCTCGGAGGGGCTACCGATGTCGCTGCTCCAGGCCATGTCCGCCGGGCTGCCCGCGATCGTGACCGATGTAGGCGGCATGGCCGAGGTGGTGAAGAACGCCCACGCCGGGCTGACCACGCCGGTCGGGGATTCGGACGCGATGGCCGAGGCGATTGTCCAGATGGCCTCGGACGAGAGGCAAAGGACGGTCTTTCGCGAGAACGCGCAGACAGCGTACGGACAGCTGTTTACGCTCGAGCGAATGGACGCCTCATATATGGAGCTGTATCTCCGGACGCGCTCCTAGGTCTCCCCTACGACGTGACTGGCTCTGTGGTTGGTCCGGTGGGTGACCAAATCTTCCACAGTGGCCCGGTGGTGAACAGGAACTTGTAGAGCCCCGCGATGGCGGCGGCATTCAGCACAAGCAGCGCGCTGGCAGCGGCGGCAAAACGATGGATGACCGGCAGCCTGAAGCGCAGCGCCGCAAGCGCGGCAAGCCAGAAGGCCCACTGCGCCAGGGCGGCGGCGCCCCATGCAGGTGATCCAAAGCCGAGCCAGGTCGCGCTGATCAACATCAGCAGGAAGAAGTAAGGAACGACGAGCCGCAGCAGCTTGTGTGACACCAGCTGACAAAACACGCGGTTGCCGGGGCTGAATGCCCACGGCGCGAGCGACACGAGCTGGAAGTTTCCCGCCAGCGTGCGGACCTTGCGCTGAAACTCGCCGGTAACCTTGCCGGGCCATGTGTCGGTGACGATGGCGGAGCGATCGAGAACACTGCGGTAGCCCTGGCGCAGGATCGAGAGCGGCTGGAACATATCGTCGAGGATGATGCCGGGCGGAAAGGGCCGGACGAGTGACCGCCGCGCAGCATAGAAGCCTCCGTAAACCCCGACCGGTGAGTCAAAGGCAGCCTCGCAGTTGCGGATCCACTGCTCATAGCGCCAGTAGACTCCGCTTACCGCGGAGGCGGCCGCATCGTGACCATCGGTGTTGAGAACAAGCTCTCCGGCGACGCAGCCGACCTGAGGATCAGCGAAGTTGCTCATCAGCTCGGCAAGTGCTCCCGGCGCGACCTTGGGACGGATATCGATGAAGAGGAGAATCTCTCCCGTGGCGCCTGCGATGCCGTGATTGAGAGCGGCGGCCTTGCCTCCTTGCTCGGGAAGGATGATGGCCCGGAGACGTGAATGTTGTAGCTGGCTGAGAATGGCTGCCGTATCATCCGTCGAGCCATCGGAGACGATGATGACCTCGCGTATGCGCTCAGGGTCGAGCGTCGTCAGGTGCTCGATCTGCTGCGGCAAGCGATCGGCCCCATTGTGCACCGCCATGACGATGCTTACCGGAGCGTCGAAGGGCGCCGTACACCACGGGTGCGGGGAGAAGCGCGAAAGCAGATACATGATGGCCGGATAACCGACGTAGGTATAGGTAATCACCGCGAAGGAGAGCCAGAAGACGAGGCTCATTGCGCACCCCGCCGCCTCAGGATCGTCTTGACCGTCTCGAACATGATCAGCAGATCGAGCCCGAGAGTCATGTGCTTGATGTAGTAGAGGTCGTACTCAAGCTTTTCGCGGGCCTCTTCGAGCGTCGAGCCATAGCCATAGCGCACCTGCGCCCATCCCGTGAGCCCCGGGCGAATCATGTGGCGAAGATCGAAGTACGGGATATTCTCCGAGAGCCATGGCACGAACTCCGGCCGCTCCGGACGCGGCCCAACGAAGCCCATGTCGCCGCGAAGGACGTTCCAGAGCTGCGGAACCTCATCCAGCCGAACTTTGCGCATGAAGCTGCCGATCCTTGTGGCGCGGGGATCGTCCTTGCTAGCCCACTTGGCGCCCGAAGCCTCGGCGTCGGTGCGCATGGTGCGGAACTTGTACACGGTAAAGTTGCGACCGCCCATACCCACGCGCGTCTGCCGGAAGAAGATCGGCCCGGGCGAGGAGAGCCGCACCATCAGGACGACAAACGGAAAGAAGGGAAGGAAGAGCAAAAGGCCAGTTGTGGCGGTCAGCGTAGAGACGAGGCGGCGCGCGATCTGCTGCGACGGTCTTACGCGGAAACCCTCGCTATAAATGAAGTTCGAGGGGCGCAGACCGTCGAGGTAAAGCTTGCCGGTGAGCCGCTCAAGTAGGGTATTGGCCTCCTCGATGACGACCCCGTCGAAGCGCAGCTTCAGTAGCTCGCGGAGGGGAAGCTCTCCACGCCGATCCTCAAGGGCAACGATGACCCGATCGACGCCGGGATTATGTCCGCGAAAAGACTCGAGCGCGGCGCTGAAGGCCTCCTTGCGCTCCACCTTGTCGGTGGGAACCGATTCGAAGCCGATGACCTCCATCCCCGCATCCTTCCGGTTGCGAAGGATATCGGCGATCATGCGCGCGCGGTCGCCGCCACCCAGGACATAGACGCGCTCGCGAAAGACTTCACGTCCGATGATCCACTCGTAGGCGCTGCGCCAGGCCACCAGGCCCAGCGTGAGAAACATAAGCCCGAGCAGCAGAACATAGTGCGCGATGTCGACGGCGGGAAAGAAATAGATGATGGCCGACAGGAGAAACGACAGAAAGCCGAGTACCAGGAGAAGCCGGAAGTAAATCTCCCAGCGGGCCGAGATGCGCTGCGGCTCGTAGAGATCGAAGTAGTAGGAAAACAACAGGGTGATGACGGTGAGCGCTAAGATCTTCAGCGTCCCGTACTCATAGTTCAGGCAGATGTAGGTATCCGGCCCCTCGATCATCACGGTCGCCAGCAGGAACGAGCCACTGATGATCAGTGTCTCGCACAGTAGCAGGACAATGGTGCGGGTCGGGTAGTACACATTGAAAAGCCGAATCATCGCTTGCCGTGCTCCCTGTTACTCCTTGCTGGCGTTGTACCCGTAGTAGTTGCCAACCTGGGGCGCCTCATGCACAGCATTCAATACAAACCCGAGAATGTTGGAGGCCCTGAGCTCGCTGGCGGCCCGCTGGGCGACGGGATACTTGGTGATGCCGCTACGCGCGACCAGCAACACACCGTCGCAGGAACGCGCGAGGTTGACGGCGTCGGAGACCGGCAACACGGGAGAGGAGTCGATGATGATCCAGTCGAAGTAAGGCGCAACGGTTCTGAGCAGCTCTCCGAACCTTGCACTGCCCGAGAGATCGGCAGCCTTGTCTCCGCCATTGCCTCCCGGGATAAAGTTGAGGTTCTGAAGAACCGCACGTCCGGCAGCGTTTGGATCATCCGGCTCTTCAGCCCGTTGCATGATCTCCTCGGCGGTCGCCTTGCCCGCGAGATAGTCGGCGAGCCCAGGATCGGACTCCGTGCCGAGCAGCTCGTGGACCGTATAACGGCGCATGTCACCGTCGATCAGCAGGACCTTGCTGTTCTTGTGTCGCGCCAGGCTAAGGGCGAGGTTGCTAGAGATAAAGCTCTTGCCCTCCTGAGGCAGGCCGCTCGTGACGAGAATGGACTTGATCGGGCGGATGTCGCGCGCCTCGTAGATGCGCGAGCGCAGGCTGCGGAACTGCTCGATGGCGGGACCGCGCTCGAGTAGCGCCGGAAGACGGGCTGCGGCAAGGTTCCACGGAAGGCGCGGGATGGAGCTCAGATTGAGGCCCCCTCCCATACTCAGCGGCGCACCCGCATCGTCGATTCCCTCGACCGTCCGCTCCTCTGCGAACGGCAATGGCGTCTCGTAGTCGGCGAGCGCTGCCGTGGCTGGCATCTGTTCGACCTCGTTGACCGGGGTGAGCGGCTCACGCTCGTGCCGCTCCAGCTTTCGTTCCGACTCAGCCTTCTGGAGTGCTTCGTATATGCGGCTCATCGATCCTGCCTTCCCTTCGTGTCGCCTTCAAACGCTGACATGAAACCAGTGACCTCGCCTCCGGCGCCGCGCGCAGTGAGGCCGCCGCCCATGGCCGCGGAGGAGATCAGAAACGGCTGCGTCTCAAGCTCAAGCTCTGCCGCCACGCCTTCGACCATCGTCGCCGTCACCTGCTGAGCCTGCTCCACATAGGCCACGATGAGGCAGTGCTCACACAGCAGATTGATGACGCGCGGGATCCCCCGGCTGTAACGATGCACCAGGTCGAGCGCCTCGAGCGAAAAGATGGACCACGTCGCACCGGCCAGTCTCAGCCGCTCCGCAACATAGGCGTGTGTCTGGCTCTCGGTGAGGGCCTGCGTCCGACACCAAAGCGCTACGCGCTGGCGAAGCTGGCGCACGCTGGGGTGGCGAAGCTTCTCCTCCAGCTCAGGCTGGCCGGAGAGCACGATCTGCAGCAGCTTCTCCGACGAGGTCTCGAGGTTGGTCAGCAGGCGAATCTCCTCCAACAGCTCCCAGGAGAGGTTCTGCGCCTCATCGACGACGACAACACACGTCTCCTCCATGCGGAAGCGCTCGATCAGCCAGCGGTTCAGCTGAAGCAGCATGCCTGACTTGGTGCGCGTGGCCGGGTTGACGCCGAAGTCGGTGAGGACGAACTCGAGAAAGTCCAGCACTTCCAGGCGAGGATTGAAGACAAAGGACGTCGAGACGCGCCGGTTGCTGAACGAGGCCAACGCCCGCCGAAGCAGCGTCGTCTTGCCCGTTCCCACCTCTCCGGTAAGAACAGTGAAGCCCTTCCGCGCCGAGATGCCGTACTCCAGACAGGCGAGCGCCTCCCGCGTGTGCGGCATCATGTAGAGAAACCGCGGATCGGGACTCGTGCCAAACGGGCTGCTGTGTAATTTAAAGAAACTGTTATACATCGTTACGCACCAGTATCGACCAATGATTTGCCAGCCGAGTGAATCTCTGTCGTCCGTTTACGAAACCGCCCTCTGCCTCCGGAGTTCGCGGGCTCCAGCACCTCCCCGGAGAAGGAGATAACGCCGAGCGTCGGAAGCTTGGTGAAAGCCCACACATCGCGCTCCGAGCGCAACGCCGTGTCGCGGTACTCCTTCCATGCCACGAACATCACGCCCAGAATCAGTCCGCCCATAAAGCCCGCCCCCACAAACACTCCGCGCTTGGGGAACATTGGCGCATCAGGAAGGTTCGGTTGATCCATCACGCTGAACTGTTCTCCCTGCTGGCGGCGCTCAAGATCGGTGGCCATCTTCGACTGGTTCATCTTCCTCAGCAGCTCATCGTAAAAACCCTGCGCGGTTGTGTAGTCGCGGGTGAGGGTCTTGTACTCCTCCTGAATCGCAGGGCTCGAGGAGATGCGGTCCTGGTAGACGTGGACCTGATTCTGGATCAAAGCCTGCTCGTGCCGTTTGGCCTGAATTCCCTGGTCAAGCGAGCGAAGCTGCGCGCGAAGCTGCTGCACCGTGGGACTGTCGTAACGACTGGGAGCTGAACTGGGCTTGGTGTCTGCCGCGGGCGCCGGCGGGGCGGCCGCTATCTCGGCGCGAAGCTCCTTAATGCGGCGACGTACAGCGACGACATCAGGATAGTCGTCAGTGTAACGCTTGGTCAGATCAGCCTCTTCACTCAGCAACGCCTGAAGCTGTGCCTGCTGGGCTCCCGGAACAGCCGCACCACCTTTGCTGTCGCCGGTCTGCGCCGCCATTCCCTGCTGCTGAGCGATCATCGCCTCGATATAGCTCTTGTCCTGCTCCATGCGATTCAGCGCCTGGGTCGCCGCGTCCAGCTGCGTGTTCAGGCTGGTCAGCATGTTCATGTTCGGCTGCTCTTCGCCCGGGAGCCTTCCCATGTACTTCTGCTGGAATGCGGCGAGCCTTGAGTCCTGGTCGTCGAGGCTGCGTTTGGCGGCATCAAGCTGGCTCTTCAGGAAGTCTGTCGTGCCCTCGGCCGACTGCGCGCGCGCGTTCAGGTTGGCCGTAACGAACAGCGATGCAATCTCGCCGCACACTTGCTGCGCCGTGTGCGGGTCCGCGTCCTTGAATGAGATGAAGAAGCCCGGCAGGCCTCCGGTCCGCGCCATCTCCGAGTGAATTGGCTTGATGTCGATGTTCTTCCTCGTCTGGTCGATCCGGTCGTCCATCGATGCCTTCTTGGTGCCGTAAAGATTGAACCGCTCGATGATCGGCTCAAGGCGCGAGCGGCTAAGGATCTGCTCCTTCATCGAGGCCAGCCGAGCCGTCAGGTCCTCTTCCAGTACCGGCTTGACGTACTCGTCAGGAACCTTTTGCTGCTCCACCAGGATCAGCGTCTGCGAGACGTACTGCGGCGTCACAATGAAGGTTGCCCCGAAGCCGACGAGCGCCAACAGAATCGCGGGAACGGTGACCATCCAGCCACGCCGCTTCAGGATCCCGAAGTAGTCGTCGAAGGTGAGCGCGCGATGTCCTAGCATATTAGCTCCTTAAAACTCCCCCAGACGCTTGGACTGCGGCGCCCAGGTGATTCCAATTCCGAAGGTGTGCGACATTCCGCTGAAGGCGTTCTGCGTAGAAAGCACTTGGTTCACGGACTGGTTCTGTGCGGTGTAGCTTGCGTAGCCCGAGATGGTCCGGGTAAAGCCGCGTGTCACCTGCAGCGTACCGTACTCGGTATTCGTCGCCCCGTTGATCCCCGATCCAGCATTGGGAAACAGCACTAGCAGCCCCGTGGTGTGCGAGTACGAGAACGTTGCCGAGCCGGCCCACTGCCGGCTGAAAACACGCCCTGCCGACGCCGAAAAATTGTCAGCGATTCCTCCGGGCTGCACACCCGAGCCACCATTGACGCCGTGGGTATAGCGCATGCTGTAGTTAATGAGCTTACGGCTGTAGCCTAGCCCCGCGTTCACATAGAAGTTCAGCCTGTCCGGAATCAGCTGCGCCGCCGAAGTCTGAATCCATTGCGGACCTGCCGATACATCGGTCGAGAGCAAACGGGTCCACTGCCGCGAGTAGGACAGGTTGATGCCCTTGGTATAGTAGGTCACGCTGTTGTTCGGAAAGCCCGGCGGCAGGGTAGCGTAGATGCCGCTGGTGTCGTATGTCGAGTAGACCGCGCTGACGCTGGCCGAACTGAGGGGGTTGATGCGACGGTTGAGGGCTACCTCGCCCGTCACCGCAGACGTATCCAATCCCGAGTTCTTATCCATAAAGTGGAGAAGCGACCAGGAAGCACCGCCGCTGACCGATGTCCTGCCGGTGATCCTGCGCTCGATGTCCCCGCTCACCACATTCGCAATGCGGTTGCCCGAGTAGGTCAGTATGCCGCCCGCCGGACCCGCCGAGGGTCCCTGGATCGGTACTGTCCCCACGTCGCCCACTCCGGGAACACCGGACAGACCCGTCGTCGGCGACTGCGGAAGAAAGCTGAACGAGTCGGAGACATTGAAAATCCATCTGCCCTTGATGAGCCCCTGGGAGACGGCGATGTTCTGGTAGGTGGAGACTCCCTGACCACCCTGGCCAAACAGGACTCCGCCCGCAAACAGCAGCGTCGACGGATGACTCTGGCTCATCGAAGCCCAGCCCACGTTGCCTGAAAGCGCCGTCGTGCTGGTGAGGTCTCCCGAACCGAAGAAGCCGTACTGTACGATCTCGGAGGCGCTCAGGGCATAGTGAACCGTACCGTCGACCCAGGACAGCTTCGGCCCTGACACGCCCGGCGTCGGAGTTACGACCTCAGTCGCCGTCGGCGCCGCCTGTCCAAAGGACCGGGCAAACCCTAGAACGACCAGCATCATCGAGATGGGAATCCACGTCTTCATCGATAACCTCATGGAACGACGATCGTGTCTCCCGGCCTGAGCTCGATCTGATTCTCCCCCTTCAGGGCCTGTTTATAGTTGAACGGAATCCTCTGCTGCTTTGCCGCATCTCCCCGCAAAATGTAGATCTTCTTCGAATTCGCATACGGCGACAGGCCGCCGGCGGCTGCGATCGCCTGCAGCGGAGTCATCCCCGGCGTCATCATCACCGGACCCACATGCCCCACCTCGCCCACCAAAAAGATCTTCTGGCTGTTAACGCCCATCACCAACACCGAGACGTTCGGATCCTGAATATACTTCCTGAGCCTTACGGTAATGTCATCGGCGAGCTGCATCGGGGTCCGGCCAGCGGCAGGAAGATCGCCGACCAGCACCAGCGAGATCATCCCGTCCGGCCGCACTGGAATGGCCCCGGAAAGCGAAGGCTCCTTCCATACTGTAATCTGCAGCGTATCGTCGGAGCCGATGATGTAGCGCGCGTTGTCCACGCCGGCGGACACAGACGCGGCCTGCGTCCCAGTAGGAGATGGCGAGCTAGCTTGGGAGCTGGGCGCGGATCCGGCCGGCGAAGGTGTCGAGGAACCCGGCTTCTTCTGCGAATCCTGAGCAAGGCCGGGAATCGACATCGCCACCAACACAAGTCCTGCCTGGAACCACTTCATCGAATTACCCTCCTGCCCGCGGCAAGCGTTACCCTCCTGCCCGCGGCAAGCGGCATGGATCTTTCCATTTTCACTCATCCGGCTCAGCTTTGCTCCCTTCGTTTCTCTCAACATCGTTGATTCCACGCGGTTTTTACGTTATTCCCCTTGGGCGGAAGAAGGGTGATCCCAATCCTCCCTATCCCCCACCTAATATGGATGCAAAATCCGGGTCTCTCCCCGGTCCGGGAAACACGCGTAGCCCGGAAAAACCATCCTAACCGGGTGAATGCACGATGAATGCCAAACCTCCTCAAAAGAAGCTCTTTTTTCGCAACCGCAGCAGCCAATCGAGATGTAGACTGGCCCTCGGCGCTTCCAGCACCATTCCATCGAGATCCGCCGGCAATTCAGGCCCTGAATCATCTTTATGGTATGCAGAACGGCAGCCGAAGTGGGAAATGTTTTTCCCTTTTCACTACAACATGGTTGATTATCTTCTCTATTGGCGCTGACCACAGGCTGAAATTTCGGCCCACGAAGCGTGGTTATAGCTCGGCAGGTAAATTGCTTACAGGTGATGCGTGAAGTATAACGCCATACAGACGGTGGCCCGCAGCATGCAAAGCGAACCCGCCTCTCCGGAGTTCCTCTCTGGACAGGAACAGCCGCTTTCTTCGTTGGACCGGCCTTCAATATCCCGCGTAGCTTCGATTCCCTTCCTGATCATCGGGGCGCTGTTGATCGCGCTGTACTACCGGATCGCCATCAAGCTGGTTATTGACTGGTACAACATCGCCGACTACTCGCACGGCTTTCTCGTCCCTCTGTTCTCGCTCTTTCTGCTCTGGGACAAGAGAAAGCAGATCGCGGCCACGCCGGCGCGCCCCACATGGGCCGGGCTTGGGCTGGTCGTCTTCGGCCTGATCACCCTGATCTTCGGGGTCTACGGCGTCGACCTGTTCACTTCGCGGATATCGTTTGTGTTCCTTCTGGCCGGTCTGGTCTGGACCTTCTTCGGCGGCCAGATCCTGCGCCAGGTGATCTTCCCGATCCTGGTCCTTCTGCTGGCGATTCCGTTTCCGGCGATCATCTTCAACCAGATCACCTTCCCGCTGCAGCTGCTGGCTTCGCAACTGGCCAGCATGATCCTGCCGCTGCTGGGAGTCCCGGTCCTGCAGGAGGGCAACGTGATCCAGCTGCCGGTGATGAAGCTCGAGGTCGCCGAAGCCTGCAGCGGAATCCGCTCCCTGATGAGCCTCTTTACATTGGCTGTCTTCTACGGCTACTTTCTTGAGCGCACCACCACGCGCCGCGTGATTCTGGCGCTGGCCAGCATCCCGATCGCCGTCGCGGCCAACGTCGCCCGTATCGTCGGCACCGGTCTCTGCGTCCAATACTGGGATCCAGTCAAGGCGCTCGGCTTCTTCCACGAGTTCTCGGGATGGGTGATGTTCGTCATCTCCCTCCTCTGCCTCTATCTGATCCATCGCCTCATGCAGCTCGTTGCTCCCGCAAAGGAGAAGGCGCTATGAGATCCCCCCGCTTCTGGACCGTCGTTCTGCTGATGGTTGCGACTCTGACGCTGCTGCTGCATCGCGGAGACGCCGACCACGTGCCGACCAGCGAGCCGCTCAGCATGATGCCGGACATCATCGACGGCAAGATCGCGCAAAACATTCCGATGCAGGACGATGTGCTCGCAGTCCTCGGCAAGGGTGACTTTCTCAACCGCCTCTATATCGTTCCGGACGCGCGAGCCGTGGCGGCGAAGCCCGGCGCCAGCCCCGGAGCCAGCTACCCAATCGGCCTGTTCATCGGCTACTTTGCCACGCAGCGCACCGGCCAGTCCATTCACTCGCCCCAGCACTGCCTTCCCGGCGCAGGATGGACGTTCGAATCCTCGCAGTACGCCAGCCTCGACGACATCAATGGCAAGCGCTTCAACGTAGGCGAATACGTCATCAACAACGGCGAGTCGCGGCAGTTCGTCATCTACTGGTATCAGGCGCACGGCCGCAGCATCGCCAACGAGTACAAGGCCAAGGCCTACATGCTGGCTGACGCCATCCGATATAACCGCACCGACGGGGCTCTGGTCCGCGTCATCACTCCCATCGCAACGACGGAACAGGTCGCCGATGCGCGGGACCGCGCCGTCCGCTTCACCACGCACATGACACCATACCTGTCTCAGTTCATCCCCAACTGAGACCGTACCGCCAGCCGGAGCGAAGCCGGTGTGAACGACAGCTTCGACAGCTTTACCTGGAAGGTAGATTTTGAGGAAACGTACGATGAGAATGTCACGGGCTACCGCATCACTTCGCCTCTTCGCCGTCCTTCTGGCGGCCTCGCTCGCCCTGGGCTCCACCACAGGCTGCTCTCGCGATCCGAACAAACAGAAGCACAAGTACCTGGAGAGCGGCAAGCGCTACGCCAACGACGGCAAGCTCAAGGAGGCGACCATCCAGTTCTCCAACGCCCTGAAGGTGGACCGCAACTTCGCCGACGCGCACTATGAGCTGGCCAAGGTCTATCTCAAGCAGGGCAGCATGCTGCCCGGTTATGCGGAGTTGCTCCGAACCGTCGACCTCGCGCCTACTAACCAGCAGGCCCGCATCGACCTCGGCAACCTGCAACTGGCCGGCAATGCTCCCGACAAGGCGACCGAGCAGGCAAATGCCGTCCTGGCGCTGAACAGCAACAACGCCGACGCCTATGCGCTTCTCTCCGGCATCGCCGCCCGCAAAGGCGACCTTCCCGAGGCCACCACGCAGGTCCAGAAGGCGCTCTCGATCGACCCCAACCGCGCAAGCTTCCACACCGCGCTCGGCCTGCTCCAGAGCACCAATCCTGTCACCGCTGGCCAGGCTGAAGACCAGATGCGCAAGGCTGTTACGCTGGACAGCAAGAACGTTGCCTCCCACATCGTGCTGGCCTCAATGCTCCAGAAGAAGGGTGATCTCAGTGGTGCGCTGGAGCAGATGAACGCCGCCGTCGCTGCCGATCCCAAGAATATCGTTGCGCGCTCCAGCCTCGCCGACCTCTACCTGCGCCAGAACAACGCCACCATGGCTGAGGAGACCCTGCGCAAGACGGCCGAAGATATGCCAGACGACACCAGCGCGGCCTCGATGCTGGCCACCTACTACATTCGCAGCGGCCAGTTGGATAAGGGTGAGTCAACCTACGCTGACCTTGTCGCCAAGCACCCGAAGAGCGCTCCCCTCAAGCTCTCTTACGCGCAAATCCTTATGCTCAAGAAGAATCTGCCCAAGGCTCGCGAGATCGGGCAGGAGCTTGCAAAGGACGACAGTGGCATGCCTGAGGTCGCCGTGCTCAACGGCATGCTGATGCTCAACGACGGCAAGGCCAACGACGCCTTCGACCTGCTGCAGAAGGCCTCCAAGGCCAATCCGGACAACTTCCAGGTAAAGCTGTGGCTGGGCCGCGCGGCACGGGCTAAGGGTGACATTCCCGCAGCCCAGCAGGCTTTCCGCGATGCAACCCGCCTGAACTCCAAGAGCGCTGAGGCGCAGGAGGGTCTGGCGCAGATCTCGCTCGACCGCCAGGACTTCACCACGCTCGCCCAGATCGGGGAGTCGACGATCGCCGCCTCCCCGCAGTCCGCGAACGGCTACCTGTGGCGCGGCATGGCCGAGGGCAGCCAGAAGCACTATGACCGCGCTGAGGCCGACTTCAAGGAAGCCATCAAGGCAGACCCCAACAACGCCAACGGCTACTTTGAGCTGGCCCAGCTCAGGCTGGTGCAGAAGAACGTCCCCGAGGCGAGAGCTCTGCTGGAGCAGACCCTCGTCCACAACCCCAACTCCTCGCGCGCCCTGCGCCTGCTCGCCACCACCTATATGGTAGAAAAGCAGCCCGCCAAGGCCATCGCACGCGTGCAGGGACAGATCGCTAAGGCTCCACAGAACGGCGACATGTACAACCTGCTCTCGCAGCTTCAGGGCGCCACAGGCGACACCAACGGCGCAATCGCCTCGGCGGAGAAGGCGATGCAGCTGAACCCCGGCGATCCGATCGCCGTTGTGGCCTACACCCGCGCGCTGCTCACCAGTGGTGATGCCAACAAGGCCGTGGCCAAGTGGCAGCAATGGACCAACGATCACCCCAACGACGCACAGGGATTCACCGTCCTCGGCTCCCTGCAGGAGGCCCAGGGCAACCGCGACCAGGCGATGGCCACCTACAAGAAGGCCCTCCAGATCCAACCCGACCAGCCCATTGCAGCAAACAACCTCGCATACCTGATGGTGGAGACAGGCCAGAACATCGACGTCGCCCTGTCTTACGCGCAGATCGCCCGCCGTGCGATGCCCAACTCGCCCAGCACAGCCGATACGCTCGCCTGGGCCTATTACCACAAAGGCAACTTCTCCTCCGCGCGCGACCTTCTGGAGGACGCAGTCAAGGCTGCTCCCGACAACGCCGCGCTGCACTATCACCTGGGCCTGACTTACAGCAAGCTGTCCAACACCGCCGATGCCACCACGCACCTGAAGAAGGCTGTGACGCTCGCGCCTAACAGTCAGACGGCGAAAGACGCCGAGAAGGCGCTGAGCCAGCTCGGCTGATCGCTGTCTCTACCTTTCAAAGCCGGGCCCGAACCGATCACCGCGGGCCCGGCCGAACCAATTTCCCCAGGAATCGTGTGAACAGTAAAACCATCGCTCGCAACACGGCCTGGTACGGCCTTGAAAACCTGATTGGCTTCGTCACGTCGCTGATCACCTCCATCGCGATCGCCCGGACCCTCGGTCCGGCGAAGATGGGGTACATCATCTACGTCACCTGGATCACCGGCATCGTCGCCAATCTGGGTTCGGTTGGCATCCCCGCCACCACGCGCAAGTACATGGCCGAGTTCCTCGGAGCCTCTGACTACGCCACCAGCCGTTTCATCTACATCCGCACCCTCTTCATCCAGGCCTCCGTCGCCGCCGTCGCGACCCTCTTCGCCGTCGTCTGGGTCATGCGCGACGCGCCCCCCGACTACCGCGTCGCCGCCCTGCTGCTCGTCCTCAGCGTCTGGCCAACGATGACCAACTCCGTCCCCGCGCAGGCCAACGTCGCCGCCGAGAACCTCTCCGCGAACCTGCCCGCCTCGCTCGTCTCGACGGCCACCTACTTCATCCTTACCATGCTGGCCGTCGTGCTTCACTGGGGAGTCATCGGCATCGCCTTCGCGATGTTCAGCATGCGCGTCCTCGACTTCCTGGTCCGCATCATTCCAACGACGCGCCGCATCCTCGCGTGGGACCCCGGCTCCGCCCAGCCCCTGCCCCACCTCCGCGCCCGAATGATGAGCTTCGCCGCGCAGAGCGTTATGGGGATGCTCCTCACCCTCGTGGTCTGGGACCGCTCCGAGCTCTTCCTGCTGAAGCACCTCACGCCGGACATCCGCCAGCTCTCGTTCTACTCGGTCGCCTTCAACCTCGCCGAGCGCCTGCTGCTCTTCCCCACCATCTTCGCCGCGGCGACCGGAGCCAGCATCCTCGCGCAATACGGCCGCGACCGCACAAAGCTACCGGCCATGACCGCGGCCTCGGCGCGTTACATCGCCCTCATCTCCATTCCCATTCACGCCATCGCTGTGCCGCTCGCCGCACCTGCACTGCTCGTGCTCTACGGCAAGCAGTACATCGGCGCGCTGCTGGTCGCATCCGTCGCGCCGCTGCTCTGCCTCCCCAAGGCCTTCCTCGGCCCTATCCAAAGCCTGTTTGAGAGCGTCGACCGCCAGAAGTTCTTCCTCATCACTACGGTCATCGCGTCCTTCGTCGACATCGGCGTAGCCTGGTACCTGATCCCCGCCCACGGCGCGCTCGGAGCCTGCATCGGCAGCGGAGCCGCGCAGATCACCGCCGTCGGCCTCATGTGGGCCATCGCCATCCGCCAGTACCGCATTCAGCTTCCCTGGAGCTTCATCCTCAAGGTCATCGCCATCAGCGCCGCCGCATCGCTCGCTGCGTACGGCGTCGCCTTCCGGCTGCCTCCGCTCGGAGGTCTTATCGGAGGCGCCATTACCGCCATCGTCGTCTTCCTCGCGCTCGCCTATCTCCTCAAAATGCTCGAGCCGGAGGACTGCGATCGATTCAAGGTGATCTCGAACGCCTGTCCTCCGGCCCTTGCAGCTCCGGTCAACTATCTGCTCGACCGCTTCACGCGCAGGATGGCACCCGACTCAACGGCAGTTTGAGTAGCGGGTGTTCATCCGCCCGGTCGCCATCACCAGGTTGTTCTGCGTCGCCGTCTGCGCCGCCGTGTCTGTTGCTCCCACATTCGGATTCGAGATGCGCGGCACCGCGTATCCAAGGCTCGGAAGGTAGGCGAACCGCGTCGGCATCTGGCACACCGGCGAAGGCAGCGCCATGTTTCCCGCTGTATTGCTGTTCAGGATCCACGTATTGGCATCGAATGGCATCGACGACGTAGTCATCAGGTTCGCGCTGGTAAAGCCCGTCAGGTGCGAGGCCAGGTTCGACGCGCCCTGATAGCCCAGCGGATTCGGGTCGTTGTTCCATCCCGTCCCCGATCCACCGTTCGTGTCGTTGCTCCCCCAGTTCGCCGACAACAGGTTCTTGCCCGCAACACCGATGAACGTATTGAAGTTGTTCCACTGGAAGTACGGCTTCGTCGGATCGTCCATCCAGATGACGTTGTTGAACGCCTGGACCGTCTGCCACTCGACGTGCGATGCGAAGTTGCCGCCTCCCATCGACGTATCGAACAGCGTCCATTTCTGACCCGAGCAGCTCGCGCACAGCCTCTCGCGAAGCGTGTTGTTGTACCAGAACAGTGATCCCTTACGCGAAGGCTCGCCTCCGTCATGATCCTCGCTGAAGTGGATCGGAGCGTTGGACGACCCGTTGTCGTAGATGTTGCCGTAGACAAAGTGCCAGTTCCACGCCTCCTGCTCCGCGGCCATCATGTCTGCCGGATAGGTGTCAGAAGCATTCAGCGCGTGCAGCGATTTCGAGCCGCCGCTCAGGAAGCTCTCGAAAGACATTAGCGCACTGGCGCCCTGCACATCCACCAGGTCCATCTGGCGCGCCGCGCCGTCACCCAGGTAGTTGTAGCGAATGATGCCCTGGACGCCGCGCGACTTCAGGTTCGAACCCGTGGCTCCAGAGGCATACTGCTCGATGCGATTGAACTGAATCACCTCACCCCAGGCCTGCAGGTTGAGCTGGTGCGAGTCCGACGATCCCGGAGAACCGTTGTTGTGGAAGTGGCTGCCCTCCCACAATGTGTTCAGGTCCGTGCCGCTCCAGCTCACGCCGGAGTTGTTCGCCGAGAGCACGCCATTGCCGCAGTTCTCGTACTCGTTACCGACAAAGGCGTTGTTCTGCCCCTGGTTGATTGCCACGCAAGCCGCCGAATCGCCCCACTGCCCCGGCGTTCCATCCGGAGCCGTGTAGTTCTGCCCCTTCTTCGCGTTGCGGAAGTGCAGGCCTTCGAGCACAACGTAGGCCGCACCCGGAAAGTCTGGCCAGAAGCTCGTGGCGCTCGGAGAATGCAGCGTCACCAGGCCTATACCCACGGCGCCGCTGTTTGTGTCCGAGCGTCCCGTCGCGCCGGCTCCATCAATAATCGGAAGGTTGCCAGCAGCGTCGGGTACACCGCACACACGGAACGGCTGATCGGCCGTCGCCTGCTGCGAGATCTGCACATACTCGTGGTACTCCGTCGGATGCAGCCCCGTCGCGTCTTCGTTATGCACGCGCACGGTCGAGCCAGGCGTCATCGAAGGGAACGGCACCGAAGCCAGCGTCTTGTAGGTCTGCGAAGGGCCCACGTCATACACATGCCCGATCATCTGCGGATCCACCGTGCAGTCCACCGGCTCCGTCTGATTAGGCGTCACGCGGTAAGGCATCTTGTTGCCGCTGACATACACAATCGCAGTCGCGCTCTTGTTCGGATCGGCGGTGCTGGTGGCCGTAAGGTAGTAGCGGCCCGGAGCGGTCGCCGTAAACACTGTGTCCCGCGCAGTCGTATCGGCAAGCTGTCCATCGCCGCCGGTCGGCTGCTGCGTAATCGTCCAGTGCACGCTCTGGTCCACCGCTCCCAGCACAAGGCTCTGCAGATCGGCGGCCTGGCTGGCGTACAGCGCACGGTAGAACGGCACAATCGAAACCTGCACCTTCGGGTCACACACGTTGAACGTGACATCGCTGGTCTTGGTCGAATCGTCCACCGCAGTCGCCTCAATCGTGAACTGCGTCGCCGAGGTCACAGCGTAGTTCCCGCCGGCAACCGCGGTGTACGAGCACGAGCTGCCCGTAGCCGGCGCCGTGACGTCGATCCACGAGCCCGTGTTCGCTGACAGCTTCGCCGAGCCCGACTTCAGCGTCCACGTCACCTGGTTCGTGCTTCCATTCGTCACCGTCGCGAAGATCCTCCGCGTCGAATTCGGAATCAGATTGAATCCGAACGGCGGCTGCACAACCGAGATCCCAACAGGCGATGATGGCGTCGTGGTCGGAGGTGTAGTGGTCGGAGGCGTAGTAGTGGGTGGCGCAGCCGCCGCCGTTACATTCACCGTGATGCTGTTGCAGTTCACCGCACCCAGGCTGCAGGTCACCGTTCCACTACCCGCCAAATTCAGGCTCGTAATAAGACCGCCGGTCGCGCCCGAGCTGATCGTGAAGAACGACGATCCTCCATTCGACCACGTCACCGACTTCCCGCAGTCCGTCACGCTCGCGTCCGAGTACGTGCACGACGCCGTCATCTGCGCAGTCGCCGGGAAAGTCACAGCCACCGGCCCGCCAGGCGTAACGCTGATCGACACCAGTGTCGCGGCATTGGCCGGATCGTACGCTCCAACCGTAGTCAGGTCGGTCCTCGGCTTGAATGGACTCATCGCTGCATCCACCGCATTGAAGCGCGGAGGATAATAAGCGAGCTGACCGGTCGGAGCCGATGCCGCGCCCACGGCCGAAGAGCTGGGAGACGGAGCAAGCGATGCCGGATCGATCGGAAAGGCCGAATACGGAATAAAGTTCGTCGAGGTAAAGCCTCCCAGATTGCGATTGATTGGGTTCAGACTCCAGCCATCGATGTAGTTGTAGCCCGTGTTCACACCGTTCTGGAAGATGCTCCCGCCCCCCCACCCCGTGGGAATGATGTTCGGAGCAACCGTCACTTGGCCCGGCGTCACCATGTTGGTCTGGAAGTCGAGCAGAACGTGGCCGTAGAGCCCGAACGGCGAACAAGTGTACGCGCAGTTGGTGTCGTTCTTCCACGGAATGATGTTGTTCTGCACGAATCCGCGCGGCCACACCGACGGAAGATACTGCTCGTCAGGGTTGCTGCGTGCACCCAACCGCGTGTCCTCGAAGAAGTACTGCCCGTTATTCAGAGCATTCGGCGTGACGTAGAACGTGTTGAAGCCGTAGAAGCCCTGCGAAGAGTTGTCGATGCCCGTCGTGTTGTGCGTCGTCGCAATGCCGAGAAACTTCGTGCCTCCTGAATCCGACTCATAGGCGTTACCGATGGTGAACTCGGAGTTCGAGTGCTCCTCAGTCACCGCAGCAAACCAGTCTTCGCCGCCATATGCGCCCGAGCACCCCGGTGCAGTCGAATATGCGGTACCGCAGTTCGACGCACCCTGATAGCCCCAGTACTCGTCCGGCAGGACGTAGTTATACGCATCCTGAATCTCCGAGTGGCCGCCCGGACCTGAGGCCGTGTTGAAGCCAGGCTGCGGAACCAGCCGGTTGTACATGTGAAAGCTGCGCGTGCCGCGGTCCGAGTACGCCGACGTGCCCTCGCCATTCGGCACAACGCCATCCTGCAAGTTCAGCAGAACTGTGTCGCGAAACGCCTGCAGATAGAACATGTGCTCCGTCGACTGATGCGCGACACCATAACCTACCGCGTGATTGCCCTCGTAGAGCGTGTCCAGCGTGCAGGCCGCCCATCCGCTCTGCTGCGAGTTGCAGTCGTCGAAGTACGGCGTCGCCACATTCTCCGCGAAGGTCCCGATCACCGACCAGTACTGGATGCCGTAAGGCCGTATTCCCATCGACCCGCCCCACTGCCCAGTGTTGCCCGCATGGTCCGTGTAGCTGTACCCCGTAGTCACATTGCGAATGTGGACGCCCGCGATCGTGACGTGATGGAACGGCTTCACCTGGCCGTCGTTGAACGTCGGACCAGCCGAAATGCCGTTCACCACGAGCAGGCCGTAGGGAGCCACTAGCCACTGGCTACTCCACGAGTTCGCATTCGCCTTGTCGCCGTCGATGATAGGAAGCTCGCCGGTCGTCGGATTCGGAACACCGCACAACACAAACGCCGGATGCTGATGGTCCCACGTTCCGGATGCCGGCAGGTTCACCTGAGTCTGGTTGTGATACTCCGTCGGATGCCCTGCAGTGCCCTCGTTATGCAGGCGAACCAGCAGCGGCGCCGCATAGCTCTGCGGAATGCTCAGAAGATTCGGATAAGTCTGGCTCGGCCCGATGTCCATCACCGTCGGATTCGCCGTCGTGTCTACGTCGCACGGAACCTGCTCTACCTTGTCAACGTTCTGAGAGGGAGGATCGTTGGGCGAGACCCAGATCGCCAGCTTATCGCACGCTCCCGCCGTATGGTCCACGTGCGGGCACCCCGTGATCTCGTACTGCCCGCTCACCGTCCCCGCGAAAAAGACCGGCTGCGGAAACGTCGCGTACTGCAGCGTCGCATCCCCGCCGCTCGGCGCCGACGTAATCGTCCAGTCCATCATCTGGTTCGTGTTGCCGAAGACCTGGCCGGCCAGAGGAATATAGCGGTTCTTGAAGACCTGCCGGTATCCCGGCGAGACGTGCGCCACTCCCTGGTAGGGGCTGCCTCCGCCATTCGCCGCAACGACATAGTGAAAACTGGCCGTCTTGGTGGGATCGGCATCCAGAGTAAACTTCACCTCGAACTCGATCGTCGAATGAATGGCAAAGTTGCCGGCCGTGATCGATCCGGTGGTCGAAGTCACACCGGGCGTCGGACCCACCACGAAGTTGATGTGGCTGGGCGCGTGATTCAGAACCGGATTCGGCACCATGCCGGTGTCGGCCGAGCCATCCTGCGTGTACAGCCGGAAGGTCTCCGACCCGGTCGTCGTAACGATCTCCCACTTGCCGTCGCCGGTCCAGTTCGGCCCCTCAATCTTCTGCAGATAGCCCGTCGTCTCCGTGCTCGATCCCGTAGTCCCATCGGCGATCGTAAAGCTCGTCGGGGTCGCGGAGGCCACCTTCCAAACGCTCTGCGAGAAGTACTGCCCCGCCGAGGTCATGTTGCGGATGTTAATGACATCGCCAGCCACGAGATGGTTGTTCGCAGTCAAGGTCATCACGCTCCCATTGCCGCTCCACGCCGTAATAGCATCGGTCTCGGCGATCGGCGTGACATATGCCATGCGATCCGATCCGGCGAGAGCCGACCAGGGATAGCGGAACGCGCTCTGCTGGGGAACAATGATCGACGCCGTCTGCGCAAGTGCGGCCCCGGCGAGAGAAGAAAAAACAAGTGAGGACAGCAACAGGAGTCTCTTCATTAGCAGTCCCACCCCGCGCCGAGATGTCCGTCCGCGGAAGGATCGCACACACGGCTCAGTTGCCGTGATCCCTTACCTGTTTCGTGGGTGGTCTGGGGTGTTGCGCCGGGATCGTCCTCCGGGCAGACGAACAGCTTGACTGCTAAAATGTTCACAACAATCTCCTTCGGCGAGCGCGGGCTCTTGCCTGTCTCTGGGGCCATCGTTCGGCTGCAGACATTTCCCCGAAGGAGAAGCGCTTGCGTGACTCAAAACCCGAACCGTGCCTGGGGCGGTTGCTGACCTCTTCAGCGTCTCAAAGAGATCGTCTTTACCAACCGGAGTCGAACAAGGCTTTGGTACTGCCAATCCTTCAATGCGCTACTGCGAGGGAGAGGAGATCGTGGGTCTTTCGCCCTTCTCCGCCGAACCGGGTGCCCTGAATGAATGCGAGTCTAGAGACCCACATATCGCGGGGAAATTACCCAAAGGTCCAACGAGTTCCTCAAAAGTGGCAGGCAGAGAAAAGAGAGAACAGAGTTACGCCAGGCCGCGAAAACGCAGCTCGTGAGCCCCAAAGCGATCGAAGATCGAAAGGAGATCGCACCAACTCGCCGGAGGCATGGGAGTGAAGGCCACGATAGCCGGAAACCCCGACCGGTCTCACTACTATGCTGCTAACTCAACCTCGGCTCGCAGATACGAGTGAGGCGATTATTGCATTGTTTCCTGTGAAAGAGCAATCCGGCCAGCTACTACGGGCATTTGCACAAGCTAACTGGCACAAAAAAAAGAGTGAGGAGACAAATCTCCTCACCCCGCGATGTGGATCGAATCGAGTGGATGCAGTCAAGGCTCCCGACACATGACTGCAGCCACTCGGATTCAACAATCGCTATTTGCTGGCGCGCATCCGGCGCATCAGCGTGCCAGCCGAGCCTACAAGTCCGGTTCCCAGCAGGAACAGCGTTCCAGGCTCAGGAACAGGCGAGTTGGTCGAGATCGAGCCGTAGAAGTCCAATCCCTCATACACGAGTCCGGTCTGCTGAAGGTTGAAGGTCAGCGTGTGGACTCCACCCGACAGTGCGTACGCGACGAAGTTGTAGGTTGCCGGCTGGATGCAATTCGGAGCTCCATCCGCGCAGTGAGTATCCGTCCCGATCGTGCCGGCCGGAATCAGCAGATTGCCGTCCAGCAGAACATCGGTCGTGTCGTCAGCCATAGCACTGATGCTTCCGTAATACGATCCACCCGTGACCGTGAAAGTCGTGGTGTAGGTGTAGGTCCCGTTCGGGGCGACAAAGTTGCTCGTCGGACCCGTCTGGCCGTTGAAGGAAACCCAGCTGGAGTTAGGACCAGCGGGACTCCAGACACTGCCGCCATCGGAGCCGATATTGTAGGTGGCGTTACCACCAGACAGCACAGCCGTGTTCTGACCAGCAACCGGAGCCACCGCGACTCCGTCCTGGCCGAGCAAGGTGCCATAGCTTCCGAAAGTGACCGTATCCGCCGCAGCGAGCGCGGTCCCCAGAACCAGGACCGCCCCAACGGCAGAAAGCTTCGAGAAAAACTTCATAAAAAATCCTCCTATCGCAATACCGCCAGAGCGGTTGAATCTGCTGACGCACAAACGCTTCACACCCTGCGCTCCCCGGGGGACATTGCCGACGAGACAAACGTGACCACATTGATCGCTAAGTGTTCTTGCCTGTCCTATATGCAGATCGTAGGCCAATAGGAAAATGACCACCTTTCAATCACTTAGCTGGAAACTGCAAGGTTGTGTGTGCAAACTTTTGCCCACCGGAAAGGAACTTACCCCCACACAAAAAGCCCCACTCGTAAGCGCTCCCGACGCTCTGGATGGGCCACGTTTCTGCCCTTGTTTCAGTCCCGAGCCAATCGCGATCTCCGCAGCAATGCGTCTGCCGTGTCCATCAAACCCGGTTCCCAACAGCAAAAGGGAGCTGGGCTCCAGACTCTTTCACATCGAACATCAGTGTATGGAACCCCGGAGTCAAGAGCGCGAAGGCGCCCACCTCAAAATTTCCAACCTCAACCCCATTGATATCAATTAATTAGTGCAGGAGCATTTGGCCGAATATGAAAAGCAATGCATGAAAAACTCTGTGGGAGTTCACTTCACCTTTCAAAAGCACGCAGTAAAGTAGGTACATCTGCCTCCTTGGCCGTCAAACCAGAAGTGGCGGGAAAATCCTCTCATCCTCGCTGAGCGCCAAAACACAGCTAAGATTGGAAGCACCATGCATCCGTTGTCATCACGCCCGATTCCCGAGCTTCTTTCCCTGCACCGTATCAGGCTGGCCTGTTCGCTTCTCCTGGTACTGGCTGCCGGGACGCGGGGAACCTTCGCCACCGCCCTTCTCACCGGCAATCCTCTCGACGACGGCTATCGCGACATGTACAACCTCCGCTTCCTCGACGCCCATATCAAGTTCCAGGACTGGATGAAGGCCCACCCCGAGGACCCCATGGGCCCCGTCTCCGACGCCGCCGCCTGGCTCTTCAGCGAGTTCGAGCGGCTCCACATCATCGACGTCCAGCTCTTCGCCAACCAGAGCAAGTTCGACAGCCGGCACGCCCTCAGCCCCGACCCCAACGTCCGCAAAGCCTTTGAGGACCGGCTCAACCAGGCCTCCAACCTCGCCGACGCCGCTCTCAAGAAAAACGCCAAGGACGCCCGAGCCCTCTACGTCAAGACGCTGGTCAGCGGAATGCGCTCCGACTACGCCCTGATGATCGACAAGAAGGACCTCAACGCCCTCAGCTACAGCAAGGAGGCCAGCGCCTGGTCGAAACAGGCTCTCGCGGCGGACCCCCACATGTACGACGCTTACCTCGCCTCCGGCGTCGAGAACTACATGCTCAGTCTCAAGTGGGCTCCCCTCCGCTGGCTCCTCAACTTCACCGGGGCCGGAACCAGCCGCGAGGAGGGCCTTCGGCTTCTGAAACTCACTGCCACCCAGGGCTACTACCTCGCTCCCTTCGCCCGAATGATGCTCGCCGTCGCCGCTCTTCGCGAAAACCGCCCGCAGGAGGCCCGCGCCATCCTCATCGAGCTCAAAAAGGAGTTCCCCATGAACGCGCTCTATGACCGCGAACTCGCGCTCATCCACTGAGATTCCCCCAGACTTCCCCCTCACTTCAAACTTTTCGACCACAACGGGGGTCAAAGCATGTACGCTGAATGCGTCATCAAAAATTAACCATCACCCCGAGGCCTCCTTACCTCGCTCACAGCAAAAGGGCTCACATAAAGCATGCGTATCTCGTCTGTCGGCACGGCGTACCCCCCTCATCGTTATCACCAGAGTGTCATCGCCGAAGCCCTTCGCGGCCGTTGGGAACACAAGATGGAGGAGCCTCGCCTCCTCCCCCGGCTCTTCGCCAACTGCGGCGTCGAGTTCCGCAACATCGTCTTCCCCCTCGAGCAGTATCCCGCTCTCGACACCTTCCGTAAGACCAACGACGCCTGGATCAAGGCCGCCGTCGATCTCGGCCAGCAGGCCATCTGCCGCGCCCTTGATCACGCCGGCGTCTCCCCCGAGGACATCTCGGCCATCTTCTTCGCCTCCGTTACCGGCATCTCCAGCCCCACCGTCGACGCGCGCCTGATCAACCGGCTCCCCTTCCCCGTCAACATCAAGCGAACCCCCATCTTCGGTCTCGGCTGCGTCGCCGGAGCCGCCGGAATCTCCCGCGCCTCCGACTACGTCCGCGCCTTCCCAGACCAGTACGCCCTCCTGCTCTCCGTCGAGCTCTGCTCCCTCACCTGGCAGGACGACGATCAGTCCATCGCCAACCTCATCTCCTGCGGACTCTTCGGTGACGGTGCCGCCGCCGTCCTCGTCGCTGGAGCCAACACCCCGCTCGGTCGCCAGCAGCGCGGCCCCCGCGTCCTCGACACCCGCTCCACCTTCTACCGCAACACCGAGCGCGTCATGGGCTGGGACATCGTCGAGTCCGGCTTCAGGATCGTCCTCTCCCCCGAGGTCCCCAAAGTCGTCGAAGACAACCTCCGTCAGAACGTCGAAGACTTCCTCGCCGACAACAACCTCACCCGCGACGACATCTCCAGCTACATCTTCCACTCCGGAGGCCCCAAGGTCCTCGAGGCCATGCAGAGCTCCCTCGGCCTTCCTCCCGACGCTCTAGCCCCCTCGTGGAAGAGCCTCCGCGAGGTCGGCAACCTCTCCGCTGCCTCCGTCCTCGCCGTCATGGAGGACTACCTCAAAGTCCACCCCGGCAAGCCCGGAAGCTACAGCATCCTCGCCGCCATGGGTCCAGCTTTTTGCTCGGAGTTAGTGCTGCTTCAGTGGTGACTGCGTCCAATCCTAAGCAGTTAGGACGACAAAAGGTCACGCTTGCCGAACTCCCCTGATCTCCTCATTGCCGGTGGCGGCCCCGCCGGTCTCGCGACTGCCATAGCAGCGGCGTGCCAGGGCCTCTCGGTCGTCGTCACCGACTCCCACCGACCATCCATCGACAAGGCCTGCGGCGAGGGCCTCATGCCCTCTGCCGTCGAGGCCCTCGCCCGCCTCGGCGTCCATCCCGACACCACAGAGCACACCCCCTTTCGCGGAGTCCGTTTCCTCGACGCCACCGCCCCTTGCGCCTCCGCACAGGGGCTCTTTCGCTCTGCTCCCGGCATCGGCATCCGGCGCACCCGCCTGCATCAGCTCCTGCTCAATCGCGCGCACAGCCTCGGAGTCCGCTTCCACTGGCAGACCACCGTGCACGCGGTCGAGAACACTGACGATGGATTCATCGTCGCTCACACCACAGCAGGCCTCTTCCGGCCCCGCTACCTCGCCGGGGCTGACGGTCTTCACTCCCGCATTCGCTCTCTCATCGGTCTCGAACAGATCCCCTACGGAAGATCGCGTATCGGAATCCGCCAGCACTACGCCGTAGTGCCTCACACCGACCTCGTCGAGGTCTACTGGAGCCCCCACGGCCAGGCCTACGTCACTCCCATCTCTGCCTCCGAGCTCTGCGTCGCGTTCGTCTACCGCTCCCGGCCTTCCACACGCGACCATCTCTCTTTATTCCCCGCCCTTGAAGCCCGCCTGTGCCGCGCCACCCCGATCGGAGTCACCCGCGGGGCCATCACCCTCACCCGTTCGCTCCGCCAGGTCACCCGCGGCAACATCGCCCTCGTCGGCGACGCCTCCGGCTCCGTCGACGCCATCACCGGCGACGGCCTCGCCCTCTGCTTTCAGCAGGCCCTCGCTCTCGTTCAGTCCATCTCCGTCGACGATCTCTCGTCCTATCAACAGGCACACGCCCGTATCTCGCGCCGGCCTCGCCTCATGTCCCATCTCCTTCTTCTCATGGACCGGTACCCCGCACTCTGCGCCCGCGTCCTCCGTGCCTTCAGCCGTCGCCCTTCGCTCTTCCCCGACCTGCTCAGCCTCCACTCCGGAGAAGAGCCGCTCCGCCTCCTCGGCTCCGGCGGACTCCTCGCCTCCCTCCTCTGTCTCCTCTCGTTCTGAACCTCGTATCGCCGCATGCACTCTTCAGAAAAAACCAATCGCCACACGACCTCGCCCCCCTGAGCTGCCTTTACACTGACTCAGGCATCCCTGTAACTTTGAGCAAACCAGTACAGAAAGGGGGGAGCCACCATGGACGACATCGCAAAGCGGTCGATCGACATCATCGCCAAGGCCAAGAACATCCCCGCCGACAACATCACCCTCGACACAAGCTTCGAAGAGCTCAACATCGACTCGCTCGACAAGATCAACATCTCCTTCGAGGTCGAAGAGGCCTTCCACATCGAGATCCCCGACGACGCCCTCGGCTCCCTCAAGACCGTCGGCGATGTCGTCCGCGGCGTCGAGCAGCTCATCGCTGCCAAGGCAGCCACTGGTTCCGCACCCCCGGCCGCGGCCGCCGCCTCGTAAACAAAGGAGCCCCCTCTCGAAGTGAATCGTGTCGTCATCACAGGCCTCGGCTGCATCACTCCCATCGGCTCCACCGTCTCCGCCTTTCGCGAGTCGCTCTTTGCCGGAAAAACCGGCATCTCTCCCATCACCGGTGTAGAGGACGCCCCTGACGGCAATCCAGGCGTCCGCTTTACCCAATCCGCGACTGTTCCCGACTTCGACGCCACCCAGCATCTCGACTCCGGCATCATCGCCGCTACCAATCGCAACACCCAGTTCGCCATCGTCGTCGCCCGCCAGGCCGCCCAGCAGGCCTCGCTCACGCAGCACCACGCCCCCGGTGACATCGCCATCGTCATGGGCTGCGCCTGCGGAGGCCGCTCCTCCGAGGAGCACGAAGTCAAAGGCCTCTATACCCGCGACGCCCGCGCCCATCCCCTCACCATTATCCGCACCATGTCGTCCGCTGGAGCCAGCCAGATCTCCATCGACCTCAAGATCACCGGCCCCACCTTCGACATCTCCACCGCCTGCGCCTCCGCCACCCACGCCATCGGCCTCGCCTTCCACATGGTGCGCTCCGGGATGGTCACCGCCGCCCTCACCGGAGGCCACGAGGCCCCGCTCAGCTTCGGCTTCTACCGCGCCTGGGACTCCATGCGCGTCGTCTCCCCCACGCGTTGCCGCCCCTTCTCCGCCGACCGCGACGGCATGACCCTCGGCGAAGGCGCCGCCATGTTCGTCATCGAGACCCTCGAGTCCGCGCAGGCCCGCAATGCCACCATCTTCGCCGAACTCATCGGCTTCGGCATGTCCGCCGACGCCAACCACATCACCCAGCCCCAGGCCTCTGGAGCCGCCACCGCCATGCGCAAGGCACTCGCCGATGCCAACGCCGCACCTGACGACGTCGGCTACATCAACGCGCACGGTACCGGAACCCAGGCCAACGACGCCACCGAGTCTTCCGCCATCCACCAGGTCTTCGGCGAACACACCCCACACATCCCCATCAGCTCCACCAAAGCTCTGCACGGCCACGCCATCGGAGCCAGCGGAGCCCTCGAAGGCCTCGCCACCGTGCTCGCGCTACACGAAGGACGCCTCCCGCATAACGCAGGCGTCACCACACCCGACCCCGCACTCAACGTCGACGTCATCCTCAACGAACCCCGCCCCACCGGCCCCACCGTAGCTCTCTCCAACTCCCTAGCCTTCGGCGGCCTCAACGCCGTCATCGCACTCAAGACATGGATCTGAAAGTCCGAGGACTACAGACAGTACACGTAAAGCGAGACAGCCGTGTCTTTCGAGTCGGCAACGCTTCCAGCATCGAGGCATTGCCTGCCCTATTCGAAGGGATTACCAAGCCGTTCGTATTTTTACTTGCAGTTGACGCCACGAAGCTGTCGGACGAACAAATCCTTCACGCAGCTAGACAAATCGTTCCACCGGGCTAACTTACCTCTGCACGTGGGGTCCTGATTGCGAACGGGTTCATGATCTTTTTGATCGAATCAAGTGGCCCTACGAGGAGACAACTCAAAATCCTCTGCGGAAACTCATCATGACCAGTTGGCACGCGAGACACAGCTTGCAGAAGGCTGCTTGGTATCTCAAATATTGCGCGTTTATCGCCGAAGCAGAAAAGCCTGTCGACTTCGAATGCATCGGTATCTCGATCAACAATCTTCTCTGGTGCGAAACGATCAGGGAGACCTTCGTCGCGAACTCACGTCGCTAATCTTCCAGTAGGTTGTGCCTTCATCCGGTTCAACCACAACCATCCCCCAACCCACGCACAAGGCAGCGCCGTCACCGCCAGCAGCACCGAATACCAGTGCGGCCCAATATCCAGGTTCCACGTCGCAACCGCCCCTGCAACGGACAGCACCAGCCCGATCGCCCCTCCAACCAGCGCATGAGCCATCGGCCGGTTCGGAGCCAGCCGCGCAATCACGTAGCATCCAAGAACGCTGAACACCAGCCGGTACGCCGTGGCCAACACAAACAAGCCATCCGACATGCGCTCGCCCCACGGCGGATAGATCCCCATCATATGCAGAACCTCATCCACTCCCAGGCTGAGCGCCGCACCCACCAGCACCCCAACAAACACTGCGACCACACTGCGACCTAATCGACGCGACTCGCTCATCGTTTCCTCCTCACACCAAAGAGCAAACCAGCCCGGCGTGATCCAAACAGGACCACGCCGGCACAATCCACGCGTTCAGGCGAAGTTCGTAGCGAGCAGCCCCTCCAGACGGTCGTAGCTCGCCGCAACGCCGGTATCCATCGGCGAGCGCAGCACGCCGTTGCGCGCCTCCTGCGAGTCATACGTCACCGTCGTCTCGACCGTCGTGACGCCGCCCTTCTCGTTCAGCGTCGTCGTCACAATCGCGCCGCCCGGATACCACGACTCATCGAACTTCTCCGTCGCCACAATCCGCTCGGCCGGCACGATCTCGCGATACACGCCGCCCATCCCCATCTTCTGCCCATTCTGGTGCGTCCACTCGTAGCGATACGATCCACCCACCTCGAGGTCGATCTCGCAGAGCGTCATCGTCCATCCCTCGGGCCCGGCCAGCCAGCGCTTCAGCAGCTCAGGCTTCGTCCATGCATCGAACAGCAGTTTGCGCGGTGCGTTGAACTCCCGCGTCATTACGATCTCGCGATCGCCCATCGCCGCCAGCTTCAGCTTCCCTGTCTCTTTCGTCAGCATGCCGTCTCTCTTTCTCGTCGAGATATTCCGTTCTACTGCTTCGTGTGCGTCCTCCGCTTCTGTTGTGTCTTTGCAACCTTCGTCCGGCCGCCTTCTGCTTTCAACTCTTCCAGCAGCGCATCCAGGCGCGCAAAGTTCTCCTCCCAGCACTCCCGATAGCGCTCCAGCCACTCGTTCGCCTCCGCCAGTGGTTGCGCCTCCAGCCGGCACGGCCTCCGCTGCCGGTCGCGCCCGCGCGAGATCAGCCCCGCACGCTCCAGCACCTTAAGATGCTTGGAGATCGCCGGCTGGCTCATCGCGAACGGCTCCGCCAGCTCCTGCACCGAGGCCTCGCCCCGCGCCAGCTGCGCCAGTATCGCCCTCCGCGTTGGGTCCGCGAGCGCCGCAAACGTCGTATCCAGATTCTGCGCCTGCGCGCCACCACCTGTGATTCCATAACCCATAAGTTCTATAACCTTTCGGTTATATACAGGCCTCGGTGCTGAAATGTCAAGCTCTTCGGCAGAATTCTTTGCCCCGCCACCCTTTGAAGCCGACCCGCCAAACAATGTAGGGTGGAGAGCATGAAGGCTTTGCGTAGACTCACCATTGCTGTCCCGGCCCTCCTCCTCCTTGCAAGCCTCATCGGCGTCTTTCTCACTCGCGGCTCCATGACCAACCTTCCCTTCCTCCCCGGCAAGGGACGCATGCAAAGCCGGGCAAACAACGACCTCGTCGACCAGCGGCCCTGGCAGACCATCGAAGCCCTCGCCCCGCTCGCCGTCTCCGCCGAAGAGAAGCGCCTGGCGCGCGAGGCCCAGCGTCTCGCCGACCACGAGGTCGACAAGGCCTTCGCGCAGGCCCTTCGCCAGGCCTCGCTCGACACGCACACACTCACCGGCCAGGCCCTCGCCCTCCAGCAGAAGGTCACCGAGTGGCAACCCGTCATCAAGGACGACCAGGCGAAGGTCGACAGTCTCAACACGGCCTACAAAGGCGTCAACCCTCCCGGCACCGACGACCTCGACATCGCCAAGGCCCAGCTCCAACTCGACACCGACCAGCTCAACGACGCCAATGAAGACCTCGCCCGCCTCAGCGGAGACAAGCGCGGCCAGATCCAGCAGGAGCTCACCGCGCGCGAGGCCGCGATGAAAAAATTCGACGAGCAGGCCGACGTCGCCGGCCCCTCCGCCGTGCAGTCGGCCAGGCGCTACGGCACCCTCGCCGGCCGCGTCTCAGCCTGGTTTGATCAGCGCAGCCGCATGGACTCCATCGCGCAGGCGCAGGCCCAGGCAGGCGCTGATGCCGCGTCGCTCACCGCCCAGCACGCCGGAATCGAGGCGAAGCTGAACAGCGCCAACGCCGCCAACAGCCAGGACACCGAAGGAAAGAGCCGCGTCGCGCGCCTCGCGCAGATGCACTCCCTCGCGCAGATTCACTCCATCGTCGACGACCGCGTCCAGACCCAGCAGCAGCTCTCCGTCGTCTACGGCCGATGGCTCGCCCAGGTTCAGCGCCAGCACGGGATCGTTCTACATCTCATCCTGCAGTCCATCGCGTTCATCGCATTTCTTCTCCTGTGCGGTGCTCTCCTCTCCGCGGGCATACGCAAACTTCTCGACCGCCTCCATCTCGATCGCCGCAATCTCATCACACTGCGCACTATCGCTGCCCTGGCTGTGCAGACCATCACGATCCTCCTCGTCCTTCTGGTCATCTTCGGAGCGCCCAGCCAGCTGGCCACGATCCTCGGCATCGCCACCGCAGGCCTCACCGTCGTCTTTCAGGGCTTCATCCTCGCCTTCTTCGGCTGGTTCATCCTTATGGGAAAACACGGCATCCGCGTCGGCGACTGGGTCGAGATCAACGGCGTCGGCGGCGAGGTCGTCGAGATCGGCCTCTTCCGAACCTCGCTGCTCGAGACCGGCAACTGGACCGATCGCGGCCATCCCACCGGCCGACGCGTCATCTTCATGAACAGCTTCGCCATCTCCGGCCAGTACTTCAACTTCTCTACCTCCGGCCAATGGCTGTGGGATGAGATCCGCCTCACCCTGCCCTCCAATCCCCACACCTATCGTGTCATCGACGCCATCCAGAAAGCCCTCGAGCAGGAGGGCGCCAAAGACGCCCAGCAGGCTAAAGCCGAATGGCAGCGCGCCACACGCGATCAAGGCCTGAGCCAGTTCACCGCCGAGCCCTCCATCGATCTCCGCCCCGCCGCCTCAGGCGTCGAAGTCGTCGCCCGCTACGTCACCCGCGCATCCGACCGCTTCGCCACTCGCAACCGTCTTTATCAGGCTGTGCTCGAACTGATGTACAACGAAGAAGAAGCACCCGCAGTCACCGCAGGAGAAAGGTAAGCTTAGTACAACTCAGGAGGAAACTTGCACCTGCTCGTTATCAACAGCGGATCGTCCTCCATCAAGTTCTCCATCTTCGCCTCCGGCACTCACTCGCCCGGCTCGCTCTACGAGGGTGAGGTTTCCGGAATCGGCTCCGGCCACGCCACCTTCCGTTTTCACGGCTCCGATCGGGATCAACCCTCTCGCACCATCCAAGCCGACGATCCCGTCGAGGCCATCGGCCAGGTCGTCGCCGCAGTCACGCAGCCGGGCATCCCGCAGATCGACGCCGTAGGCTACCGCGTCGTTCACCCCGGCGCAAAGCTCGACAGTCACACTCTCATCACTCCTGAAGTTCTCCACCAGCTCGATCACGCCGTCGCCTTTGCCCCGCTGCACGACCCCTCCGCCATCGAGATCATCCGCGACACCATGGCGAGCTTCCCCACCATCCCGCACTTTGCCTGCTTCGACACCATCTTTCACCACACCATGCCCGAGACCGCCTCGACCTACGCCATCCCGCTCGAGTACCGTCAGCAGGGCGTGCGCCGCTACGGCTTCCACGGCCTCTCCTGCGAGTCCATCGTCACCGAGATGCGCGAGGCCTCCGTCTACCTCCCTCGCCGTATGGTCATCGCGCACCTCGGCAGCGGATCGAGCGTCAGCGCGCTCCTCGACGGCCGCTCCGTCGACACCACCATGGGCCTCACACCCACCGGAGGCGTCGTCATGGGCACGCGTCCCGGCGACCTCGACCCTGGGCTCGTCCTCTACCTCCTCCGCCAGATGCAGGGCGACCGCACCCAGGCCTTCAGAGCCGTCGAGAACCTCCTGAACCACTCCTCCGGGATCGCCGCGCTCTCCGGGCTTCCCAACGACATGCGCTCCACGCGCAAAGCCGCCGCTGAGGGCAACACCAGCGCGCAGCTTGCCATCGACGTCTTCACCCGCAGCGTTCGCAAGGCCATCGGCAGCTTCGCCTTTCTCCTCGGCGGCCTCGACGCCATCGTCTTCACCGGAGGCATCGGCGAACACGACGCCAGATCACGCGCCGAGATCCTCGCCGGCCTCCAGCCCCTTGGAATCATCCTCGACGCCACATTAAATGATGCTGAAAAGTCCGCCCGCCAGAACGAACTCTGGCGAATCTCCGCGTCTAACTCTAGTACAGCAATCTTCCTCATCCCAGCCAAAGAAGACTGGATGATCGCCCGGCATGTTCAATGCATGCTCGGCGACTCATGAACCGCCGCAACCTCCATGACACGTCGAAAGCAGTCGATCGCCCCTCAAGGAGAACACCATGCCGGTATCCACCGCCGCCCCCGAGAAGACCAAGAAACCAGCCGCACTCCCCAGCAACGGTTCCCAAACCTCTGGCGTCCTCACCAAAGACGAACTTCGCAAGATGGACGCCTACTGGCGAGCCTGCAACTATCTCTCGGTCGGCATGCTCTACCTCCAGCAGAACCCACTCCTGCGTCAGCCCCTCAAGCCCGAGCACATCAAGAACCGCCTCCTCGGGCACTGGGGCTCCGATCCCGGCCAGTCGTTCACCTGGGTTCACCTCAACCGCCTCATCAAGAAATACGACCTCGACCTGATCTTCCTCTCTGGTCCCGGACACGGCGCTCCCGCCACGCTCTCCAACTGTTATCTCGAAGGCGTCTACTCCGAGGTCTACCCCGACAAGAGCGAAGACGAAGCCGGAATGCAGAAGTTCTTCAAGCAGTTCTCCTTCCCCGGTGGAATCGGAAGCCACTGTACGCCTGAAACTCCCGGCTCCATCCACGAGGGCGGCGAGCTCGGCTACTCGCTCTCCCACGGCTTCGGCGCGGCCTTCGACAACCCCGACCTCATCGTCACCGTCGTGGTGGGCGATGGCGAAGCCGAGACCGGCCCGCTCGCCACCAGCTGGCACGCCAACAAGTTCCTCAACCCCGTGCGCGACGGCGCCGTTCTTCCTGTCCTCCACCTCAACGGCTACAAGATCGCCAACCCCACCATCCTCGCCCGCATTCCCCACGAGGAGCTCGAAGCCCTCTTCCGGGGCTACGGCTGGACCCCATACTTCGTCGAAGGCGACGACCCCGCCATCATGCACCAGACGATGGCCGAGGTCACCGAGCGCTGCATCAACGAGATTCGCGACATCCAGTCCAGGGCCCGCAGCAAATCCGCAAAGACCGTCGAGCGCCCCCGCTGGCCCATGATCGTCCTCCGCACTCCCAAAGGCTGGACCGGCCCCAAAGAGGTCGAAGGCCACAAGGTCGAAGACTTCTGGCGAGCCCACCAGATTCCCATCCTCGACCCCAAGACCAATCCCAAGAGCCTCAAGCAGCTCGAGCAGTGGATGAAGAGCTACAAGCCCGAAGAGCTCTTCGACAAATCAGGCCGCCTCATCGAAGATCTGCGCGAACTCGCTCCCAAAGGCACCCGACGCATCACCGCCAACCCGCACGCCAACGGCGGCCTCCTGCGCAAGCCACTCGACCTCCCCGACTTCCGCAGTTACGCCATCGACGTTAAGAAGCCCGGACAGGTCGAAGTCTCCTCCACCTTCACCCTCGGCGGCTTCCTCCGCGACGTCATGCGCAATAACATGACCAGCTTCCGCGTCTTCGGCCCCGATGAGACCGCCTCCAACCGCCTCCAGGTCATCTACGAAGCCAGCAAGAAGACCTGGGTCGAACCCATCATCCCCGCCGACGCCGACGGCACCGAGATCTCCCACGACGGCCGCGTCATGGAGATGCTCTCCGAGCACACCCTCGAAGGCTGGTTCGAAGGCTACGTCCTCACCGGCCGCCACGGCTTCCTCTCCTCCTACGAGGCCTTCGTCCACATCATCGACTCCATGTTCAACCAGCACGCTAAGTGGCTCGAGAAGAGCAAGCTCGAGCTCCGCTGGCGCGCCCCCGTCTCCTCCATCAACCTCCTCATCACCTCACTTGTCTGGCGCCAGGACCACAACGGCTTCACCCACCAGGACCCCGGCTTCATCGACGTCGTCTCCAACAAGAGCCCGCACGTCACCCGCATCTACCTTCCTCCCGATGCCAACTGCCTGCTCTCCGTCGCCGACCACTGCCTCCGCAGCACCAACTACGTCAACGTCATCGTCGCCGACAAGGCGCCCCACCTCCAATACCTCACCATGGACGAAGCCATCCGCCACTGCACCAAGGGCATCGGCATCTGGGACTTCGCCTCCACCGACGCCGGCCACGAGCCTGACGTCGTCATCGCCTGCGCTGGCGACATCCCCACCGCCGAAGCCCTCGCCGCCACCGCGATCCTCCGCGAGAATTGCAGCGACCTCAAAATCCGCTTCATCAACGTCGTCGATCTCTTCCGCCTCATGCCCGAGGCCGAACACCCGCACGGCCTCTCCGACCGCGAATTCGACTCACTCTTCACCATCGACAAGCCCGTCATCTTCAACTATCACGCCTACGCCAACCTCATCCACAAGTTCACCTACCGCCGCCGCAACCACGCCAACATCCACGTCCGCGGCTACAAGGAGCAGGGCAACATCAACACGCCGCTCGAGCTCGCCATCGTCAACCAGATCGATCGCTTCGACATCGCCATCGACGTGATTGACCGCGTCCCGCGCCTCCAGGCCACCGCAGCCCATCTCAAAGACTGGCTCAAGGACCAGATCATCGACAGCGTCAACTACGCCCACGAACACGGCATCGATCGCAAAGAGATCACTGACTGGAAGTGGCCCTTCTAGATTCCTTCCTCACTGTCAAAACGCAAAGCCACACCCGCAGGCAAGGGGTGAGGCTTCTTCGTCCCTGAGAATTATGCAGATACAGCGAGAAGATCTCTTTAAAGCAGGCTGCATGTTGAAGGCCCCGCAAGCGCCCTAAGGCCAGCCGCTCCATTGCAATCGCCGATCGAAGATCCCTAAGGAACAGCTGCACGCAGCGCCATAGCTCTCTCCCGATCGTCGCCCTACGCGCGATAAAGACCAATGTCGAAAACATTCGGTTCTGTCGGTATTTCGACGGAGACCCTGACGCGTTCCAAACATTCTAAGACCTCCACGGAACAACGCTTCTGAAATCAGTTGCATTTGCAGATTTCGTTTTTGGCAACGCAAATGCACTATTGAAGGCTATCGAAGAGCTAAAGCAGCCTTCGAGACCGAAGGAGGACAAAATGCGATCTGAACTGATTTTCGGCGCAATAACCCACGTTTCAAATCGTTACCTGCTTATCAAACTTGCCGCTAAGGCAACCCGCAAATTTCACAGGCCAAACACTCGCATTCAGGACACGACGAACGATGTGCTTATGTACTTCAGCCGGTCGAGCCCGATATCCACCGTGTGATAAACCCCGCAACCGGCAGCCATTCGGTTGCACTGCGCAAGCTACAAGAAAGAGGATGAATATGTTGGACCCCACTCACATCTTTGACGAGAAAGCTACAAGCTACGCAACCGGAGCGGACTTCTGGAATGTCTTGACTGACGAGATGAACAGCCTGTACCTGTTGTCGTTTCTCCTCACCGCTGACCTCGATAAAGCCGGGCAGTGCCTTTTCAGCGGGATGGGAGAATATGAAGAGGAGATCGGTGTCTTCATGGCTCGGGCACGAGCGCGGGCTCGACGCACGATTCTCAAGCATGCGATCTGGATGATCACGCCTGCACCGGAGCGTGCAGATGAGTTTTCGTTCACTCCTTTCAGACCATCCGCAGCATCTGGCGCAATCAATCTCTTTGAAGCGATTCTTGGACTCAATGCGTTCGAGCGCTTTGTCTATGTGATGTCGGTTCTCGAAAAGCAGTCCGATGACGAATGCTCGACTCTCTTGAGATGCTCGCGGCGGGATGTCATCGTTGCACGCGCACTGGCACTCGAACGGCTGGCAACCGCATACAATACCTACAATCAACCTGTTGAGGCCGTGGGGGCCTGGCCAGCAATGTTCGCGAGTCATTGCGCCTGACGTGCAAATCACCTTCCGCGCGGACGAATGGGATTCACATTCAATTGAAGTCTTTACACCGCCACCAGACTCTTGATGGAATCCCCAGTTTCGCCAGCCAGTGCAAAGAATCAGAATTGATGGGCGCTATCGTCGGCGTCCCTGCGTTGGGAATAGGAAACATCGTACTCCCTGGAACCCGATCTCGGAGGTTCCCGTCGGCAGGACACTAAGACGAGCTATAGGCAATAATCAGCAATCAGCGGTAGCCTTGATCCCGCAGGCACTGTCTGAATTGGCTCTGAGAACCAGCCTTGATCTGTGCGCATTAAGCTCTTGGCCTATCATCCGCCTAAGCTTGGCGCGTGCACGGGATACTTGAGCCCTGACCGTTACGTCTGACACTCCCAGGATGTGCGCTGCTTCGCTTATGGTCATCCCATCCAGTTCACGCAACTGGAATGCCCTGCGCAACGAAGGAGGAAGTTTCGCTACGTGTCGCGTGAGATGTCCAAACAATTCCGACTTCATATAATCAGCTTCTGGACCTGGCTTGCCGTCTGCCAATCGTTCTGACAGGGAATAGCCCTGCTCCTCATCCCGAAAACGCTCATCAAGCGGTGTATGGATCTGACCTCGCCGTCTGCGCAACTTCGTCAGCGCAGCGTTGATAACGATGGTGGTCAACCAGGTCGACATCTTCGAGCGCCCCTTGAATTGCCCTAAATGCCTGCATGCGGACAGCAGTGCATCCTGGACCGCATCCTCGGCATCGGCAGCATTCCCCAGGTATCGATAAGCCCTTCTGTAAAACGACGGCATGCTCCGGGCAAGAACGTCCTGCATCTCTTGAATTTCCTGTTCAAAAATGCAGACATCGAGACGCTGCCCGCTTGCGATATTTGACCCTGTCTCTTGCATGTTGCTGTCACCTCTCGGTTCCACTGCGATATGCACGCCGACAGCCAACCAATCGTCGGATGAATTAGTGGCGCCTTTTCAGTGGTATACGTGAGCCGATGAGTTGACGATGACCTCATTCAACTCCGAACATAGCGTCATGGAATCGACAGGTGTCCGAATTTCGACGGGACGATCTCTCTATTACCACCGAGCAGAGAATGAACATCTGAAACGTCCTCTGCCAAAAAACCAGACAGAACTGGCATGGGACTTCGGATCAGCCGATCCAGCGTGGAACGAAAGGCGGCGCCTGTGGGTCACCGGCAAATCCCCACGCGGCGCGACTTGGCGCGACTTATTGTTTCACTTTACCCATTCAACTCGAAGCAAATGAATGAGCCGGAAGGCCCCATGGCCCTTCTTCATTGGAGCGATGCCGAAGCCCGCCTATCCATGGCCGTATAAAGGGGCACCTATACCAAAGAATAATGGTGCCATTGGTCGTGTTCTATTACACTTTCGGCATGGCTATGCAAGGGAAGACGAAACTCGTGGCGATTGTCGATGACGATCATTCGATACGCGGCGCGGTGGAGGGTCTCCTGAAAGCAGCCGGAGTGCAGTCGCAAGCGTTTGCATCGGCAGAGGACTTTCTCAAGTCCGGCCAACAACATCACACTGCCTGCCTGATCGCGGATATCCGCATGCCAGGAATCTCCGGTCTTGAATTGCAGGAAAGGCTGAATGCTGAGCATTGCAGAATTCCAACCATCTTCATCACAGCGCACGGCGACGCACAAATGCGGATGCGAGCGTTGAGAGCTGGAGCCGTGGAATTTCTCGCAAAGCCATTCGACGATGAAGCCCTGATCGAAACTGTTCGAGCTGCTCTGGAGAGTTGAGCCCGATAAGGAGCATGCACCGGGCCGAGGAGGTAACGTGAGAGCTTTCGGAAATATCGAAGCTGGCGACCAGACCTCTCCGGAGCGAAGGTTCCAGCAACTCATAGGCAACAGCCCGGCTTTGGAGGCAGTGCTCGAACAAGTCGAACGCGTCGCCCCTACGGATTCCACCGTCCTGATCCAGGGTGAAACGGGTACCGGCAAGGAGCTGATAGCGCGAGCGATTCACAATATCAGTTCGCGGTGCGGTCGCTCATTCGTAAAACTGAATTGCGCTGCAATTCCGCTCGATCTACTGGAGAGTGAGCTTTTTGGCCACGAGAAGGGCGCCTTTACCGGAGCCATCGCGCAAAGAATTGGTCGTTTCGACCTCGCCAATAAAGGAACTCTCTTCCTGGACGAAGTGGGCGATATTCCGTTGGCGCTGCAGCCTAAACTGCTGCGCGTGCTGCAGGAACAGGAGTTCGAGCGTTTGGGCAGCACGCAGACTCACCACGTCGACGTTCGCCTGGTGGCCGCAACGAATCGCGACCTGACGGACATGGTGCAACGGTGCGAGTTTCGCAGTGACCTCTACTATCGTCTCAACGTATTTCCAATCTCACTGCCGCCCCTGCGGGCGCGCCGCGAAGACATTCCCGCCCTGGTAAATCACTTCGTCGAGATCTTCTGCCGCCGGATGGGTAAACAGATCGAACATATTCCTCCGGAGACAATGTTTGCTCTCCGCTCGTACTCGTGGCCGGGGAACGTCCGCGAGTTGCAGAATCTGATCGAACGGGCCGTGATCCTTTCTAACCTTGGAGTACTAATCAATCCTCTGCCCGCAGCACCTAAGGATCCCCTCGTATTCCCTGCTACAACTACCATGAAAGACTCCGAACGCTCCTTGATTCTGAGGACGCTCGAAGCAGTTGGCTGGGTGATCGGCGGCCCAAAAGGCGCAGCGACCAAACTAGGCTTGAAGCGCACGACTCTGATCTGCAAGATGCAGAAGCTGGGCATCTTCCGGCCGGGCGCCGAGGGGAGAATATTATGAATCCAATGCCGGAGTCGGTTTCCCTTTCTGGATAGTTCCCGTGGCAAAGCCCTCGCGAATCTTCCACGACGTGTGCGCGTATTGACTGACATCGAGCGAGGGATCAAGGCCAAAAGCTCAACCCCACCACGCCGGCAGAACGGTCAACCAGAGTATCGCCCGCTGCGCTATTTCCATACGACGAGTACATCATAATCCGATCCGCCACCCCGGAAGATTAGCTCTGAAAACTGGTTGCTGTTACCGTTCTGAAGCGCTCCATTACGGGCCTGCGCAATGCTTCGCCTCGAATGCTCCCCAGGCCAATGTGATAGCCAGCCGGTACTACTAGCTCAGTTCAACTCCGAACATACTGCGATTCCGCCGGCGCCTGGTAGCTGACGCCGAGGTGTGGCGTCTCCAGCCTTTGGTTCAGCCGGTGTCGTGAGTTCAGGCAGGCCTCCAGCATCCCCGTGGTCAGCAGAGTACGCCGAACGGGATACGGCGTCTTTCGCTCCTGATACATCTGGTCGATCTTCGCCGTGAGGCAGGCCGAGTACGTCTCGTTCGGAGCCACCGGCATGAAGAACTGCGTGGACACAATCTCTTGGCCCGCGAGACGCGCGGAGATGTTGAAATCGCGAATCGCTCCGTTCAGCATCAGCAGCGTCCCCTTGGTCCCGTCCGTGTACTCGATGCAATAAGCAGCGGGATCTTTGACCAGCTGCGGCAGAACGCCGTCGCCGACAAGATCCTGTGGACGGCCATCCAGCAACGACAGACCCAAGGGCGTATCGCTGCGCGAGAGCGCCGAGCTCAGCAGCTCTTTGGACCAGCGCCACGCCTGCCCGGCGGCCCACACCTCATCCCCCTCAAGCAGCTGCACCGACTTCACTCCGCTCTCGCCACCCTTGCGGCGCTCCAGCATGCACTGCATGGCTTCGAGCGCGTCAAAGTCCGTGCCATCAAACCCTCCCACCCCGACCATCACCGCCTCCTCGACCCGCGCGCCCAGCGGAACGTCCACGTCAGGCAGCCGCCACGTAACGGGCATCGACGATCCAGCCATCAGCGGAAACTTCAGTCGCTCAGCAGTCTTCACCATCCTCTCTGCCTCGGAGAAGCTGAAGGAGAGCTGCTTGTGGTTGAAGTAGGGAATCGAGTGCTTCTCCGTCTCGAAGACCTGCGCACACTGCTCGAAGAAGTCGTAGCGCGGCAGCAGAACCTGCCCCCTGTCGTTCGTGGGATAGGGAAAGTCGTTGCACTGTTCAACGATCGCGAGAACCGCATCGACGGCAATCCTATCGCCTCCGCAACGCAGTGCTTCAGGAATGTTGTGGCACAGGCGAAAGCCGAACTGCTGTGCGCGCGCCTGGCTCAGATCGCTACTAAGTCCCTGTTCTTCCGACGAAGGCGCCATCGGCTCCCAGCGCTCTTCGGGAGTCCGCTTGGCGTCTGCAGGCGAACTCGAAGCTGCCGGCGGCCTCGGCTGCTGGCGTCGTGACCTTCCGGTGATGGCCAGCTGGAACTCATTCGGAGCCGCGCTGGCTCTGCGAATCCGCTCGTCGACATAAACCGAGACCACCTTCACATTCGGCATACGCCAGTCGCCCTCATAAAGAAAGCCAACGAGAAAGCGGTCGGCGATCGTCTGCATGTTCGAACCACGACGATAGGTGCTCCCCAGAATCGCGAGACGGATCGGCTGCTGCCCCGATTGCGTCTGGCCCAAGGCAGAGCGCAGCAACGGCGGGTACGCCAGCATGGAGGAGGACAGCGCGGAATAGCCTACAAAACGGCGACGTGTGAGCATTAGCTCCTCCAGAAGGTGGACTTGGGATTAGGCTGGTAGATCACAGCCGCGAGGTTCGGGGTTTCCAGGCGTTGCCCCTTCTTATCACTCTCGACGCCCGCAATCAGCAGCCCGCTGGTCATCAATGTCCGCTCAATCGGATACTGCGCCTTGCCCGTCAGAAACATCTCTTCGGCGTTGTAGACCAGCGGGCTGAAGAAGCTCGCCAGCGTCGTGCGACCGTCCGGCATCGGCAGATACATCTGCGTGGAGAAGGGCTTCGCCTGGCCCTCGATCGTCGCAGCGAACGTGAAGTCACGCACCATTCCATTCATCAGGATCATCGTGCTCATCAAGCCGTCGCGATGCCGATAGTGATAAGCCACCGGATCAGGCACCATAGCCTTCATCTGTTCGATCGTCGGAAAGATGTCCGTGAAGTTCGGATCGCCAGGTCTCAACGTAGCGCTTCGGCTCAGCGCGGCCTTCACTAACGCCTGCGACCAGACGCCATCCTGATAGGCCTTCCAGAACCTTTCGCCGCGGTAGGTCTCGATCCACTCCACACCGCTCTCTCCGCCCTTGCGCCGCTCCACCATGCACTGGATCGTCTCCAGGCCGTGAAAGTCGTAGCTGGTCATCCCTCCATAGCCAACCGAGACGGCCTCCTTCGCGACAGCACCCAAGGGGAACTCAACCGACGGAACTCTCCACGTGACTGCGAGGCTCGAGCCGCCCTGCAGCGGAAAGTTCAGCTCGTGCGAGACGTCCACCATCTTCTTCGACCAGTCCCAGTTCCACGAGAGCTCTTTGTCGTTGAAGTAAGGAACCGAGCGCCCGCTGGCGCGGAAGACCTTCATGATCTGCTCGAAGAACTCGTAGTGTGGCCGCATCATGATGCCATTCGGGCTCAGCGGATAAACGCCGTGCTCCGCCACCACGACAACTCCGTCAACAGCCAGCTTGCCCGTCCCGAGCGTCAGAGCCTCTTCGATCGTCGAGCAGAGCTTCATCCCCGGATGCCGGTCGGCACGCTCCTGGAACAAGTCGCCTTCGCCGTGCTGATCGACGTACAGCGTCACCACGTCCATCGCAGGCTGGTGATAGGTCCCGTTCCAACCGTAGCCATCGAGGAATCGGTCGATGACATGCTGCGGATGAAGATACTTCTTGTACGAGGTGACGATGCCCGCAAGCCGCGGACGTTTGGCAGTTGTTCCGTTGGGAACCATGGCAATCCTTGACGATCGTTATTTCACGGCGATCTGCGATGGCGAAATCTTACCTATCGAAGTCGTTTTTTCTATAGGTCAAATGTCTTGTCTGCCTCTGGGATAGCTTCGAACGCTGCGATATACTTCCCCCGCGGCTCACTCGCCTATGAAGCTTCCCTCAACCAGAATCCCTTTTGCCCACGGAGAAGTTCTTTGCTGACCCGTCGCCGATTCCTCGGTTACAGCGCACTGGCCGGCGCGTTCGATCCTTTAGAGTGGGCTCAAAATACCTCGCAGTCGTCTGCCACCGATCAAGCGCCCCCGCATATCTCAGCGCGAGCGCTCGAGATCCACCGCCGCGCCTTCATCTTTGACGCCCACGTCCATGCCCTCGACCGCGAGTTCTACCACGGCGGCAGCATGGGCACGCGGTACACCGACGGACAGTGGGACCTGCCACGAGCCCGCGAAGGCGGAGAAGGCGCCTTCTTTCTCTCCATCTACATCCCCGAGGAGTACTACCCCAGCAGGTTCGAAACCAGGCAGACACTGCGCCGCGTCGATCACGCGCTCCGCCAGCTCGACGAGAATCGCAACCTGGTCGAGCTGGCGCTCAACGCTGAGGACGTAGAGCGCATCCGTGCCCAAGGCAAGATGGCTGTGGTGCTCGATATTGAAGGCAGCTACGATCTCGACGGCGACCTGGGAATTCTGCGCGACCTCCACCGCATGGGCCTGCGCTCCGCACAGATCTCGGCGCACAACTGGAACCAGAACTACGCCGACTCATGTTGCTCGACGCCGCAGTGGAACGGCATCACGGCCCATGGGCGCGATCTCATCCGGGAGATGAATCGCCTCGGCATGATGATCAACGTCTCCCACTCCTCCGACGAGACCATCTCCCAGGTCATCGACGTCAGTGACGTCCCCGTCATCGCAACCCACCACGGTCTGCGCAGTGTGAACAACATTCCCAGGAACATGCCCGATGCCCTGCTGAAGAAGCTGGCAGCAAAGGGCGGCATCATGGGTTTCCAGATCGGCAGCGAGTTCAGCTACCCCAAAGAGTACGAGTGGATCACGGCGCAGCGAGGCAAAACATTCTTCGACACCGCCAGCATTCCCGACCGCGTCAAGGGCAAGACGATCTATGAGGTAGACCAGCTGGTGGCGCCGCAGTTCCCCATGCTCGGTGCCCGCGTGCCGGACTCCGTCATGATGGCGGTCGACGACTGGGTTGGCGTAGTCGACAGGGCGATCCAGATCGTCGGAGAGGATCACGTCGCGCTCGGCACCGACTTCGATGGTGGCCCCACACTCGCCCGCGGCATGCGCGATGTACGCGACCTCCCCATGGTCACCGACGCCATGCTGCGCCGCGGCTATTCAGAAGAGCGCATCCAGAAGTTCTGGGGCGGCAACCTGCTGCGCTTCTTCCACCAGATCAGCCAGCAGCGCGCCTGAGCCTACGACGACGAGTCGTCGTCATGTGCTTCCCAGCACGCTCGCCCGGGCTGACATACCGACTGATGGACGAAGTGATCGTCCGGGCCGGCCTTGCTCATGGTCTTCAGGCACCAGTACGTCGCCGTCGCTCCCATCAGCTCTGCATGGTCCTCATGAAACTCACCGAAGGCGGCATACGAAGACTTGCTGCGGAGTGAGGCACAACGAAGTGGTACGAGGGATGTCGTCATATCAAGTCTCCTAACCGGCGGCACTTGGATCTCGTTTCATCTGGCCTGCCGCTAACAACACCGTGCGGTAGATTGCCGTCTGAAAGAGCTGCGTCTTATAACCGTTCTGCGAGAGCGGCGTCGCGCCTTGCATCGCCGCCTTTGCCGCCGCGCGCGCGGTGGCCTCGTCAATCGTCTTGCCCGCCAGAATGCTCTCCGCTGCTGCAGAGCGGATCGGCGTCGGTGCGGCGACGCCAAGCGCGATCGTCGCCTTCCGGCAAACATCTCCGTCCATTACCAGCACAACGCCGGCATCGGCAATCGGCCAGTCGAAGCTCTCCTTCTCGCCATATTTCTGGTAGGCCGAACGTGTACCCCGTTCCGGCGCTGGAACGAAGACCGCCGTAATCAACTCACCCGGCCGTACCACCGTCTCATTGAGCAGGCTCTTCTCCGGTGGAACATAGAACTCGCTCATCGCCACCGTGCGCTTGCCCTGCTTCGACGTCAGCTCGATCTGCGCATTCATCGCCAGCAGTGGCACCGCCGTCGAAGAAGGATGCACCATCGCACAGGTGCCGTTGTTCATAATCGCGTGATACTGATTCTCGCCCGCATGCGCGTGGCAATCGTCGCTGGTGGTCCCCTTCTTCTTGCAATCGAAGTCGCTGGAACGGAAGTACCAGCAGCGAGGCCGCTGCATCAGATTTCCGCCGAGCGTCGCCATATTGCGAATCTGCGGCGTCGCTGCATGACCGGCCGCATCTGCAAGCGCGGTGTAGCTCTTCTGGATCTCAGGATGCGCCGCGATCTCGCTCAGCGTAGAAAGCGGTCCCAGGCGCAGGCCGTCCTTTTCGGCGGTGATGCCATGCAGCGTGCTGATGTTGCGGATGTTGACCAGCTTCGGTGGCGATACGATGCCATCCTTCATCAGGTCCAGCAGATCGATCCCGCCCGCCTTGAAACAGGCTCCATCGCTGAACTGGCCAAGAGCCTGATCAACCGTCGTGCAATCGACGAACGAAAACTTGTTCATGCCTGCACCTCCTGCACCTTCCCCAGCGCGGCAAGCACACTCGCCGGAGTCATCGGAATCCTTCGCATGCGAACCCCGGTTGCGTTGTAAAACGCATTGCCGATGGCCGCCGCCAGCGTGATGATTCCCGCCGACTCGCCAATGCCCGCCGCGTCGGTCGAGCTCTGCGCAATGTAATTCTCAATCAGGACAACCTCAATCTCCGGCGTCTCGCGAGCCCCGAGAATCTTATAATTTTCCAGGTTCGCGTTCAGCATGTAGCCGCCGCTGCGATCCATAATCCGTTGCTCAAACAACGCGTACGAGATTCCCTGCAGGATGCCGCCGTTGATCTGGCTGATCACTCCCATCGGATTGATCGGCCGCCCGCAATCATGCGCCGCGAATACCTTCTCCACGTGGACCCTTCCCGTCTCCGTATCTACGGCTAGTTCGACGTAGTCCACACCTCCATACGTGATGCGCTCCTTCGCATAGTCCGCTACGCGCGTCGCCCTGGCTGAGATCTCCGCCGTAGGAAGCTTTGCCGCAGCCTGCTTCAGCGTGTAGGACCGCGACGCATCATTCTTCAGCGTCAGGCGTCCGTCTCGCAGCACCAGATTGTCCGCCGTAGTCCCCAGCCCCGGGGCAATCGCGGTGAAGAACTTCTGCTTCACCTCGTACGCCGCGTTGCGCGCCGCCGGTGAGATCGAGCCAGTGGTCACGCTGCCGCCAGAGTCCGGCCCGATCGGAAACCGCGTATCCCCGATCCGAATCACGACGTCAGAAGGAGGAATGCCGAACTCCTCCGCGACGACGATCGCGAGCATCGTCTTGGTCCCCGTCCCCAGGTCCTGAACCGCCGACATCAACTCCACCGAGCCGTCCCGCGACAACCTCACCTCGCACGACGAGTTCATGTTGACGAAGCGATACCATACCGACTGCGCAATCCCCATCCCGCGCTTGATCGGCCCCGTATCGGCTCCGGCAGGTCTTCGGTTCTTCCAGTTCGTCCGCTCCAGGATCAACTGCCGCTCCGCCCTGCGCGCCGGACTCTCATCGATCTTTTCGCGAAGCGCCAGCGGGTCCATGTTCAGCTTCACCGCAAGCTCATCGATGGTCTGTTCGAACGCAAAGCAGCCCTGCGGATGACCCGGAGCGCGAAACGCCGCGCCAGGCCCCGCGTTGATGAAGACGTCGTACTCCTCCGTAAGAAGGTTCGGGCACTTGTACAGATTCGTCGCCGGGCCCGCCGTTCCAGCGCCCGTTCCCACACCTGCCGTGCCGTAACTGGTCAGCTGGATCGCGGTCAGCGTCCCGTCAGCCTTCGCTCCAATCTTCAACGTCTGATGCGAGTCCGGCCGGTTCGCAACCAGGTGCTCCTGCCGCCGGTCAAGCATCAGCTTCACGGGAGCATTCGCCTTGCGCGAAAGATTCGCCGCCACCACGCCCTCATTGCCCGCTCCGAACTTCGCTCCAAAGCCCCCGCCCATGTACTCGGTGATCACCCGAACCTTGCTCTTCGGCAGTTTGAAGACGGCGGAAAACTCATCGCGAACGCTGGACGTGCCCTGGGTCGACGCGTACACCGTCACTTCGTCAGGCTTCCAGTCGACGACAAAACCATGGGTCTCCAGCGCCGAGTGCGTCTGCACCTGGGTGAAGTACTCGCTCTCCACAATCGCATCCGCCTCGGCGAATCCCTTCTGCACATCGCCGGCTGTCTTGCGCTGTGGCCCATGAACGTTGCCCTTTTGTGGAACATTCTTCGGGCCGCCGCCTCCACCGGCGCTTCCGGCAGCATCCGCTGGCCCAGGAAAGACCACCGGAGCGTCCTCGGCCCGCGCTGTCGCACGGTCGACCACGAAAGGCATCGTGTCGTACTGCACCTTCACCAGCTTCGCCGCGTCGTTCGCAATCTGCTGCGAGACCGCAGCAACACCTGCGATGGGTTGGCCCGCATAACGAACCACCGGATAGCGTGAAGCAATCTCCTGGCCGGGATCGCGAAGCTCTGCGACGCCATACACATGCTCGATCACGTGTACGGCGCGCACGCCCGGCAATTTCTCCGCAGCGCTTGTGTCGATCGAAACAATGCGGCCATGCGGAATCGTCGCGTTGACCATGGTCGCGTACAGCATGCCGGGCAGGTGGATGTCGGCGGTGTACTTGCCCTTCCCCATCGCCTTGGCGGGCCCATCGTAGCGGGCGGTTGGCTTGCCGATGTACGCGAGCTCCGCATTTGGCGGAAGCGGCGGAGGCTCATCCACCGGAACCGTGCGCTCCTTCCGTTGCAGGCCGTCCTGCGGAATCCCCCACACCAGGCTCTCTGTGCGCGTCGCAGGCGCCGGCTTTTCCGGGCTTGCAGACTGCTCGCTATCGTTCGTAAGGGTCAGTGAATCGAGTGCCATCTCATGCCTCTCTTCCGGTCAGCGTGACCAGGCTGGCAGCGCTATTGCGCTGCTGCGCGACATTCAGCGTCGCCTCGAAGATCTTCGGGTAGGTTCCGCAGCGGCACAGATTGCCGCTGACGGCTTGCTTCACGTCGTCCAAACTGGGATTAGGATTCCGCTTCAGCAGAGCGGCGCAGCTCATCACCATGCCCGGAGTGCAAAATCCGCACTGCATCGCATCGTGCTTCACGAACGCCGCCTGAACCTCGTGCATCGTGTCGCCGTGTGACAGCCCTTCGATCGTCGTGATCTTGCGGCCCACGGCGTCGATCGCCAGCGTCATACATGCAAGCGCCGGCGTGTCATCGATCCACACCGTGCAGGCCGAACACGAGCCGCGATCGCAGACCACCTTGGTCCCCGTCAGGCCAAGGTTATCCCGCAGCGTCTCGGCCAGAGTATAGCGCGGCTCGATCGTTACGGAATGCTCCTGCCCGTTGATGTGCAGCTTGACCGGCAGGGCGTCAGGCCCAACCGCCCGCTCCTGCTGCAATGCACTCTTCGTCTCACGCGCCAGCGCATTGGCAGACTCGATCACGGTCGTCGCAGCCGTGACACCTGCGCCCTTCAGAAACCCACGACGAGAGAACGTAGTCTTCGAAACGTCTGTCATAACGATCGCCTTTCGCGAAATCGGGACTGACCTGGTTCGAGAGGTAGAACATAGAACACTCCGAACCCACACGGACACTCTACAACCGTCCGCGCACGGCGCGCCACCGATAGCTTGTTAACGGATTAGACGGACGAAAGTCTCAAAGGGACGTCCGCATCTGCTATGCAAGAACGTCAATCTGTCCGAAGAAAAGCGAATGTCTCCGTTATCCCATTGCTGCCAAACCCCTTGTCGATGAGCCAAAGCCGCGTCGCCCACTGGAGAATCTCTCCTGTGAGCCCACAGCCATCCCCGGCTCTTTTTGAAAACCATCGGTGAAAATTAAAAACAATCGGTAAAAAATTATAGTTCAACCAATGGCAAGCGCAATTCGGCTCTGCAGCCGATCACGCCATCGTTCCTGTTCCGCAGCTCGACCGCTCCGCGGTGTGCCTGCGCGATCTGCTGCGCCAGAACCAGCCCGATGCCCGTCCCGCTCGGCTTCGTCGTGTAAAACGGCACAAACAGATTGGTCGCATTCGTAAGCCCGGTTCCATTATCCGCAATCGCGATCACGGCCTCGTTCCCCACCCGCTCCCATCCGATCTCGACGCACGCCGCTCCTCCGTTCGCCGCATCCGGACTCAGCGCCGCCTCGGCCGCGTTGCGCACCAGATTGATCAGCGCCTGCTGGATCTGGTCCGGATCGGCCAGCAGCGTCAGCTCCGCGCCGCCTGCAACCCTCACGTCCACCCTCATCTCCAGCCGCGCCACGCGCTCCGCCAGCATCGTCAGCGACACGGTCGCGAGCCGCGGAGCAGGCAGCCCCATCAGCTGCCGATACGCCTGCAGAAAGCGGTTCAGCGACTCGGCGCGGCTCTCGATCACCTCCAGCCCACGCTCGAAATCGACTCTCTGCTCCTCCCCGACCGAGGCCTGAATGCGTCCGCGCAGGCTCTCCGCAATCGACTTGATCGGCGCCAGCGAGTTGTTGATCTCGTGCCCCAGCACGCGAATCAGCCGCTCCCACGCCTGCCGCTCCTCCTCCCGCAGCGCCGCGCTCACATCCGCCAGCACTACCAGCGTGTGCGGAACGCCACGCAGCCGGAAGCCCGCCCGCTTCACCATCCATCGCGTCGCCTGCTGTCCCTTGCTCAACGACAACAACTCGTCGTCATCCGCATCGAGCAAATACGTTAGCTTCAGTTCCTCCGCTGCCTTGCCCAATGCCTTCTCGGAGTCCACTCCCAGCTCCCGCGCCGCCGCCGCGTTGATCAGCTTCAACCTGCCTCCGGGATCGAACGCCAGCACCGGCGACTGCATCGAGCTCATCACGCGCTCCACCAGCGCCATCGCCTCGATCGCTCCCGCGCGCTGCGTCTGAAGCATCGTCGCCAGTGCGTTGATCTCGATCGCCAGGTCTCCCATCGCATCGTTGCGCCGCGCCCCCCTTGCGCGAAACGAGTAGTCGTCCTCGCGCAGCGCCGCCACCACGTTCGCCAGCGTCTGCAGCGGCCGCGTAATCTGCTCAATTACCAGCGACACCGCAAACGCCCATCCGGCCGCCGCCACCGCCAGCAGAATCGCGAGGATCGTCGCATCGACCTTCTGCGCGCGAAGCAGAACCCAGCACAGCGCCAACGCGGGCAGCCCCATCAGCCACAGCCACAGACGCAGCCGCCGTTCGAAGCTCAACCGCCTTCGCGTCCTTCCCAGCGGAACGCGCTTGATTTGACGCGTCCCCGGCGGCTGCAGCCCGGACTGTGGCTCAGAGTCCATACTTCTCGATGCGCCGATACAACGCCCCGCGGCTCAACCCCAGCGCATCGGCGGCGTGGCTCACATTGCCGCCGGCACGCGCCAGCGCCTTGCGGATCAGGATCGCCTCCACCGTCTCCAGGCTCATCTCGTCCAGGCTCTGCGGTGCTCCGTTGCGCTGCATATGGAGTCCCAGATCGGCCGCCTCAATCCGCTCGCCCCGCGCCATCAACACCGCACGCTCAATCGTATGGTCCAGCTCGCGAACATTTCCCGGCCAGCCGTACTGCAGCATCTGCTGCATCGCCGCCGGCTCCAGCCCCTGAATCGTCCTCCGGTATCGCCCCGCATAGCGCGCCAGAAAGTGACCCGCCAGAGCAGGAATATCCTCACGCCTCTCCCGCAGCGGAGGAATGCTGATCTCCACCGTATTCAGCCGGAAGAGCAGGTCCTCACGAAACCGCCCCGCCGCACACTCCGCGCGCAGATCGGCGTTCGTCGCCGACAGCATCCGCACATTCACCTTTGTCGTCTTCGACGAGCCCACACGCTCCATCTCACCCGTCTCCAGCACGCGCAGCAGCTTCGCCTGCTGCCGCACCGGGATGTTGGCAATCTCATCCAGAAACAGCGTCCCGTTGCTCGCCAGCTCAAACCGCCCGATGCGATCCGCGCGCGCGTCCGTGAACGCTCCCTTTACATGGCCGAACAGCTCGCTCTCGAAGGTCCCCTCCGGCAGCGCTCCCGTATTCACAGCCACCATCGCGCGGTCGGCGCGCGACGACAGCCGATGCAGCGTCTGCGCCACCACCTCCTTGCCTGTCCCATGCTCGCCCGTGATCAGCACATTTGCGTCCGAAGGGCCCACCCGCGACATCGTCTCCACCACCGGACGCATCGCCGCAGCCGACGCAATAAAGTCCGGCGTTCCAGCCGCACGCAGAATGCGGTTCTCCGCCTCCAGCCACTGCGCCCGCCGCTGACTCCGATGCAGCTCCATCTGCGTGCGCAGAACGCTCAGCAGCCGCGCGTTCTCCCACGGCTTCTGGATAAAGTCCCCCGCCCCGCGCCGCATCGCCTCCACAGCCAGGTCAATGTTGCCCCACGCCGTCATCACGACGATCGGAATCTGCCCATCGATCTCGCGTATCCGCGCCACCAGCTCCAGACCCTCCTGGCCCGAGGTCGTATCGCGCGTGTAGTTCAGATCCACCAACACGCCGTCGAAGCTCTCTCGCGTCAACGCCTCCAGCGCCAGTGTCGGAGTTCGCACCAGCTCCAGCTCATACCCCTCCGGCTTCAGTAGCAGTCGCAGAGCCTCCAGAATATGCGCCTGGTCATCGGCGACAAGAAGCCTGTACGGCCCTCCATCCCCCGCCAGCCGCACATCCTTCGCCATCATCTCCGTAACCATGGAAGCCTCCCCCGCTACTGCCCGTTCGGGGCTACGCCCGTCCTCGCCGATTCTATCGAAATCCGGTTTGCATCCAGCGTCGTCCCAACCGAACGATCCAGTTCGATCTTCGCCTTCTCATACGCCGTCAGCGCCGCCACCAGCGCCGACTCCGCCGCCGAAAGATCCCGCCGCGCCGTCAGCGTCTGCAGGTTCGAGCCCGCCCCCAGCTCCTGCTCCTTCGTCGTAATCTCGAAGGTCTTCTGCGCCAGCTCGCGCGCCTTCCGTGCCGACTCCACCCGCGCCCTGCTCTGCTCCAGCGCATACTGCGCGTTGCGAACCTCGATGCGAATCTGCTTCTTCAGCTGCTGCATGCGCAGCTCCGCCTGCCGCGTCTCCAGCTCCGAACGGTACTGGTCCGACTTCGCCACGCGATTGCGAATCGGAACGTTCACCGATATCCCCACATAGTAGTCGGGAGCCGTTTTGTTGAAGGCATTCCGCACAGCACCGCCCCAGTCCGTCGGCAACATTGAAGGAATTCCCGCTGCCGGATTCTCCGGTCCCGCCAGCCCCGTGCCGCCGTAGTACGCCGTCAGGGCGACCGTCGGCAGCAGGGCATTGCGCGCTGAATCCCGGCTGATGCGCCGGCTCTCCAGATCGATCGTCGATTCGCTCAGCTCGATCCGATCGCGCAGCGCCAGCGCAATCGAGTCCTCGGTCGATCCCCCTGTCGGCCCCGCACCATCCGCCGCGCTCGAATCCGTAGGCTTCACCGGCATCGCCTCCAGAGTCGGATCGTCCAGATTCTTCGTCAGCGCATTCTTGATCAGCAGCTCCTGAAACTGCAGCGTCGTCTTGGCGATCGTCAGGTCCTGCTCGCGATTCGCCACCTCAGCCTCATCCTTCATCACATCCATCGCGGGAATCGCCTCGAGCGCAAGCTGCTTGCGTCCGCTGTCCAGCGTCTGCCTCGCAAAATCGAGCGCGCGGGTCTTCACGCCCTCATCCTCATACGCCGCCACCAGGTCCCAGTACATATTTGCGATCTGCGTAATCGTCGTAATCACCTGCAGCTTGAACGCCTCGTCAGAGATCCGCTGATTGTTCTTCGCAATCCGCAGAAAGCGCAGATTCGGTCCAAATCCAAACCCCGCCAGCAACTGCTGCTGCAGAGCCACGTGATAGTAGCTGTTGAGTGTCGGGTTCAGATAGCTTCGTGGGCTGTTGGTCGATTCGCGATTGTTGTCGAAGACAAACGAAAACGAGGTTCCGGTCGGAAACGCCTGCGAGTAGCTGATGTTTCCCACTGTCGTATTCTGCTGCAGCGTCTGCACGCCGTAAATCGAGATGTTCGAAAGCGGCTGCGTATAGTGCTCATTGTTGAAGCCGCCCGTGATCGCAGGATCATAGGAAGCAACGTTCGTTCCTGTACCCAGCGTCGACTGCACCAGGCCGCTCGCGCCTGATCCCGCGCCGCCCGCGCCGCCCGAGGTTCCGCCCGCGCCCGCGCCGCTCGCGCTCGGGCCGAACCCTCCCACCCCGCCCCCCGGCGTGTTCTGCACCACGCCCGTGTTCACGCCGCGAAACGATCCGCCGGCCTGCGTGCGCAGAATATCTGCCTCCGCAATCGGAATGTTGTACCGCGCAATTGCCAGATCGAGATTGTTCTCGAGCGACAGCATAATTGCATCCTTCAGGCTCAGCTCCAGCACGCCCTCGTGAATCAGCATATCCAGGCGTGGCGAATTCGCCAGGTTCGGCTGCGGCACCAGCGTCGCGCGATACGCATTGAACGGATTGTTCGAGTGCGGCACATCCAGCCGTAGCGCCGGAGCCTGCATCGTCGCCGACGCCGTCGCAGGCGCGGTCTGCGCCAGGCAAGCCGTACCCGCCAGTACCGCCGCGCCAACACAGCCTATGGGGAAAACCCTCACTGCTGCACCTCCCTCGGCGCGTTCACGGCCACCCCCGCGCTGTCGGAGTAGATCCATCCATCCCGCAGCTCGATCGTTCGCGTGCCATAGGCCGCGTTCGCCTCCGAGTGCGTCACCTGCACAATCGTCGTGCCCTGTTCGTTCAACTCCCGGAACATCTCCATAATCTCCTTCGCCTGCTTCGACTGCAGGTTCCCTGTCGGCTCATCGGCCAGCAGTAGCGACGGCTTGTGAATCATCGCCCGCGCAATCCCCACCAGTTGCTGCTGCCCGCCCGAGAGTTGGTGCGGATACAGATCCTTCTTCCCCACAATGTTGAAGCGGTCCAACGTATCGGCCACCAGCGCCTGCCGCTCCGCGCGCGGAATGTCCTTGTACGACAGCGGAAGATCGATGTTTTCCGCGACCGTCAGGTCGTCCAGCAGGTGATAGCTCTGGAACACCATGCCGATCCTCCGCCGCGCCAGGTCCGCGCGATGCTTGCGGTTCATCCGGTGCACAGCCTCGTCGTAGAAGTCGAACTCGCCCCGCCACTGATCGTCCAGCATGCCCAGCACATTCAGCAGCGAAGACTTACCCGCGCCCGAAGGCCCCATGATCGTCACAAACTCCCACGGCCGTATCGTCAGCGTCACACGCCGCAGAACCCACGTCTCCGTATGCCCAGCCCGATAGCTGCGCTCGATATCTCTCAGCTCGATCATGATTCTCCTCTATTCCGTTCGCAGCGCCTTTACCGGATCGGTCGACGCCGCTCTCTGTGCCGGAATCAAACCTGCCGTGCAAGCCGCGAACGCCAGCACGGCGACCGCTCCCATCAGCACCACCGCATCGTGGCCGCCAACGTTGTAAAGCTGCGACTGCACGAACCGCGCGCACATCCACGCCACCGGAATCCCGATGGCCAGTCCTATTCCCGCCTGCATCATCGCCTCGCGCAGCACCATTGCAACCACGCTGCCGCGATTCGCTCCCATCGCCATCCGCACACCAATCTCCGGCGTGCGTCGCGCGACCGAGTAGGCCGTCACTCCATACAATCCAACCGCCGCCAGCACCAGCGCCAGCAGCCCGAACATCAGCGTCAGCCGCGCAATCAGCCGCTCCTGATTGAACTGTCCATGAATCTGGCCCGCGAACGTGTTGTACGTCGTCACCGTCAGGTTCGGATTGATACTCGCCAGCGTGCGCCGTATCTGCGACTCCAGCCCATCCACCGAGCCCTTCGTCTGCAGCATGATCGCACCGGCATACAGCGACCGCGTATCGTCCTCCGGCTTCGTATGCGCAACCTGCAGCAGCGGCCGGAAGTACATCGCCCGCACAGGCTGTCGCAGATTGTTGTACTTGATGTCCGAGATCACACCCACAATCTCCCAGTCGCCCGCGCTCTCCATCCCCGAGATGCCGAAGTGCGCCCCGATCGGGTCTTCCCCTTTGGGAAAGAACTTCTTCACAAACGCCTCGTTCACCACAACCACTGGAGTTGAGCTGGCCGTATCATGCACCGTGATTCCTCGCCCGCGAAGCATACGATGCCCCACGATGTCGAAGTACTCCGGCCCAACCCGCAGCCACGAGGCTCCGATGTTTGAGTTCACCCCAGGCTCCGGCCGCCCCTGCAGAAAGACGCCCTCGCCCCAGTTGTTTCCTTCCAGAGGCGTATACAGCGACAGCGACGCCTTCTCCACTCCCGGAAGAGCGTGCATATCCTGGTCGATCTTGTCATACAGCGCCTGCAGTTGCTCCGTCTTATACCCCGCATTCTCCGGACTGAAGTGCGCCACCACGCGATTCTCGGTGACGACGCCGAAGTCCTGGTTCTCCAGCTTGTTCAGGCTCTTTGCCATTAGCCCCGCACCCACCAGCAGCACCAGCGACAGCGCAGCCTGCAGAATCACCAGCGACCGCTGCACCCATCCCGAGCGGTCAGCCGTCGTCCTGTTCGATCCACGCAACGCCTCCGCCGGCTGCGAGTGCGACGTCACCCACGCCGGAGCCACGCCGAAGATCAGCCCCGTCACCAGCGACAGCCCAAACGCAAACGCCAGCACCGGCAGCGACGGACTTGCGTCGATCGGCAGGCTCGTCGCGTTAGGAAACGCCATCGCCATCAGCAGCCTGCTCCCTCCATACGCCACCGCCAGCCCCGCAATCCCTCCCAGACACGAAAGCACCACGCTCTCTGTCAGCATCTGCCGTATCAGGCGCCCGCGCTGCGCGCCCAGCGCCATCCGGATCGACGTCTCCGCTCTCCGCGCCATCCCGCGCACCAGCACCAGGTTCGCAATGTTTGCGCATGCAATCAGCAGCACCAGTGCCGAGACCGTAATCAGCAGCTTCAGCCCCGTCCCGAACTCCTGCTGCATGTTCTCGATCCCCGCGCCGCCCGGCGTCAGCACTACGTGCGACTCTGCAAGATTCTTCCCCTGATCCTTCTTTTGATACAGAGGCAGCGTCGCAAGATAGTTGCGAAGCGATGCACTCATCTTCGCCTGAAGCTGCGCCAGATCCGTTCCCGGCTTTACTCTGCCCAGCACGTAAAGCCAGTTCGCTCCCCTCCTGTGCAGCAGGCTCTCCGGATGCGCCGGCCCAAACTGCGACTCCAGCGACAGCGGAATATAGAAGTCCGGCGGCGTGTCCGTCATCCGGTCGCCATAAAATCCCGGTGGCGTAATCCCAAGAATCGTCACCGGGTACGTGTTTAGCACAAACGTGCTTCCCACAATCGAAGGATCTCCCGCATAATCGCGCTGCCACGCCTGGTAGCTCATCACCACGCCCATCGGAGCTCCAATCACGTCATCCGAGAGGATGAGCAGCCGTCCTGCATACGGCTTCAGTCCGAAGACCTGGAAGTAGTTCCCACTCACCATCTCTCCGCGCGCTGCCTTCGGCAGATCGCCCGGACGGCTGCTCCTCGCCGTGATGCCTCCAAGCCCATACCCCGACTGCATCGCCGCCAGGCTCTCGAACTCCGGCGTGTTATCGCGAAGATGCGTGTACAGCTCCGAAGCGAACAGCGAGTAGTTGTTCCCGTCAGGAGTGCCGCCGTTCACGCAGCAGTCGTCCTTATCGCCCACCCGCACCAGCATCTTCGGATCGGCCACAGGAAGGTTCTTCAGCAGCACCGCGTGCACCAGCGTGAAGATCGCCGCGTTCGCTCCAATCCCAAGCGCCAGCGTCACAATCGCCGTAATCGTGAATCCCGGCGCCTTCCGCAGCTGGCGCAGCGCAAACGTCACATCCTGCATCAGTCGATTCATCTCTTGCTCCCTCTCCCGCGCAAACTGAGCTTTCCCCGCGTTATCAGGCTGCGCGCCGCAGCTCCCGCATCTCCATCGCCCGGGCAACATCCGGCCGCACCTCTTCAAACATCTGTTGCATTCCTCGCACCGGAACGCTCAGCTCCACGTTGTAGTGGCTCAGTCCGACGATGACCGTGAACCCCGGAATCTTCTCCGCACACTCCAGCCGCGCACCCATCCGCATCATCGGATCCCTCGCCTCGCTCACTTCCTCTGCATCGCTCGGCTCGCTGCGATCCGCAATCAGCCGCAGATCCTCGCCGTCGGCCTCGTAGAAGACAGCCGCGCGAACCCCCGCGCCCAACGCAACCATCACCATCACCGCCGCCGCAAAGAACGGCATCTCTCGCAGCACCTCTCTCGCCTCATCGATCACTCCCTGCATCACGGCTACACCTCCGCCATCAACTGGCTCAGCTCCCCTTCTGCAACCACCTTCCCGTCGAACAGATGGATCTGCCGCTCCGCATGCGCCGCAAACCGCGGATCGTGCGTCACCATGCAGATCGTCGCGCCCTCGTCATGCAGCTCTTTCAGCAGCTTCATCACCGCCTCGCCGTTCTTCGAGTCCAGGTTTCCCGTAGGCTCGTCCGCCAGCAGAATCGAAGGCGACCCCGCCAATGCACGCGCCACAGCCACGCGCTGCTGCTGACCGCCCGAGAGCTGCGCCGGATAGTGCCGCATCCGGTGCGCCATATTCACGCGCTCCAGCGACTCCTGCACCCTCTTCTTCCGCTCCGCCGCCGGCATCCCCGTGCGATACGTCAGCGGCAGCTCGACATTTTCCGCAACGCTCAGGTCGCCAATCAGGTTGAAGCTCTGGAAGATGAACCCAATCTCCTGGTTGCGAATCCGCGAGCGGTCCGCAAAATCCAGATTCGCGACCTCGTTGCCATTCAGCTGGTACCTTCCCGCCGTCGGCGTATCCAGCAGCCCGATGATCGAAAGCAGCGTCGACTTCCCGCAGCCCGAAGGCCCCGACATCGCCACATACTCCCCCCGCTCAATCTGCAGGTGCACGCCCGACAGAGCATGCGTCTCGATCTCATCCGTGTAGAACACCTTCGTCAGCTGCTCGATCTCGATAATCGTCTCTACCATCTGCTCTCTCCTTATCGTTCCCGGCTATGCGCCTACTCGAGGCGAATCCTGTCTGTGTTGTCCCAACGGCTCATGTCCGAAAGGATGACCGTGTCCCCGCTCTGCAATCCCTCGATCACCTGGATCGCATTCACCGATGCCTTGCCAACCTTCACCGGAACCCGAACCGCCGTCTTCCCATCCGGGCTCAGCTTGAACAGCGTGATCGTGCTGTTCTCGTTCCCGAACGCTGGCCTGCCCACGTACAACACATTCGCCATGCGATCCAGGTCGATCGTTCCGTCCACGCTCAGGTCAGGCCTCGCCCCTTGCGGCAGCGCGCCTTCCAGTTCTACGTCCACAGTCACCGTTCCGTTCACGACCGCGGGATCAATTCGTATCACCTTGCCGTCAATCACCCCGTTATGCGTGTCGATCTCCGACGGCTGCCCAATCTGAATATCCCGCGCCTGCGTCTCCGCAATCTTCAAACTCGCCTTCAGCTGATCCGGCTGCACCACCTTCGCCAGCGTCGTTCCCGGAGCAACGTGCTCTCCCACCTGATGCGGAAGATCCACCAGCACGCCGCTGATCCCCGCCTTCACACTCAGCGCATCCTGCTGCTTCTGCTTCAACGCCAGCAGAGCCTGCGCCTGCGCCACCTTCGTCTGCTGTACCGCAATCTGCGTTTCGATCGCCTTCTCGTTCACCGCCAGCCGCTGCTTCTCGATATCGGTGCGCGTCGTCAGCTCATCGGCCTTGCCCTTCGAAGCACTGTACGTCAGCCCGCTGATCACGCCCAGGTCATACAAGCTCTTGTCCGTCTGCGCCTGCAGCTTCGCCTGGTTGTAGTCCGCGCTCACCGTCGCCGCCGCGGCCTTCTGGGTCATCAAATCGCTGTCCAGCTTCGCCTTCACGTTCATCAAATCCGTCTGCGCCGCCTTCAACTGCAACTGCGCATCCAGCAGCTCCTGCTGCACCGTCGGATCCACTAGGTCCATCACCACCGTATCCGGCTCCACCTTCGCGCCCGGCAGCACACGAATGCGAACCACCGTCGCCTCCGTCTCCGCCGGAATCAGCCGAATCCTGTCCTCGCGCGGAACCAGCGAGCCCGGCCCCCGCACCTGCCGCAGCAGCGGGCCCTGCTTCACCGCATCCGTCCACACCGTCGCGCGATCCACTGTCGGTGCCGCCGGCTTCAGCCGCGACACAAACCACGCCGCCGCCCCCAACACCACCACCGCAATGCCTCCGGCGATCCACTGCCGCCGAATCTTCCTCTTCTTGATATCTGGTCTCTGTATGTCCATGCGCTGTAAGGATTCGCACGTGTTCTGCCAACCTCGCGCACCAGATTTCAATCACTTGCGGCAAGCCCACTCCTTCCCGCTGTCCGCAATCGAAATCCACTGTCCGGTACCGGACAGCCGTGGACACTTGGGACACTCGGCCCGCTCACCTAACTCATCAACCACAACCAACACACCTCAGGACGGGCAATACCCGTCCTGCGGTGGTCCCTGGTTGACCCGTTGTAACCTTACCCTTGTCATCCTGAGCGAAGCCGCGAAGCGGCGCAGGCGCAGTCGAAAGGACCTGCATTTTTGTCCGCGAGCCACGAGCCTCATCCAGTGAATCCCCGACCGAGCCGAAAGGTACAAATGTCTGGGCCACGCCTTGTTCGGCGTCCATTCGATCCAGGCGAGGGCGACACGAGCCCGAAATCTTTGTCAAGCCACTGCCGAATCGACCCTCTCCAGTAAGTCAAACAAAATAAATAGGTTACATCGAAAAAATAAAACCCGCAAAAAGCGCCGATTAATGACCTTCCGGTCGCTATACTTTAAACAGACTCAGGAAAGCCCCGGACTTAACGCCGGGGCTTTCTCCTTTAGAATCAAGATTTTGATACTTAAGCCATCTGGAATCTATATTTTATCCTGTTTAAATCGCATAAACGATTGAAACAAAGTAACTTATCGGAACAAGGGGGGGGAGGGGGGTCAGTACCCGATGTCTCTCAGAGCCTTCTCCCCAAGCCGCTCCTTCAACTGCTCCAGATAGAGACTAGCCGGCGCAACCGCGACACCGTCAGAATCCAGAACTCCCTGTGGAAGCAGGGGCATCGGAGGCCCCGGATCGAACGTCGGCCGCGGCTTCCTCTGCTGCTCCCCGCGATTCCCAATCCCCCAGTTCGTCGCTCCCGGCGGCGACTGGATCACAAACGACTGCGCGGTATTGTTCCACGCCACGCCCCAACCCATCGTCCATCCGTGGCCCGAACCCATCGCGCCCCGGTTCATCAGATCGATTCCGCCCTCCGGAACCTCCGTGCTGTCCACCAACAGTCCGGTTGACCACCGCTGATGCGGCTGCACATGCCCGTCGCCGTGAAACACGCAGTTCAGCACCACATTTGGCCCCTGCTTCCGCGCTCCGGTCGCAATGTAAAAAACATTGCTCTCCGTGACCGTCGACCGGTCGACAAGAATCTGCGACCCGTCGATCGAAAAATCCGCCGACTTCGCCGCCCCAATCAGCGGCTCAGCCTGCGTAATATCGACCCGCGTCACCGTAACCCGCTGCGTCTCGTGGTCCATATTCACCGGCCCAGTCGTGTTTAGAATCCGAACGTTGCGAACCCAGCCGTCCTTCACAGACTTCATCGAAATCCCGTTGAAGTGCTTGTCGTTCAACGTAACCTTGCGAGCAGGAGCAACAATCCGCAGGTTCTCAACACCAACCTGCTCCAGCAAACCAGTCTCGGAGACCTTCGCGACCGTAGTTCCATCGGCGCCAAGAAGATTCGCATCGTAAGAATCCGCAAGCGGAACCTCGAACACCAGCTGCTTGCCCTTCACAGCAGCGATCCTGCGCTCCGCCTTGATGTCGCCGCCAACCCAGGTCTGCTTCTTGCCGCCACGAACCATCGAGTCCATATCCATAAAGTGGACCCACTTCTCCGTCGAAGGCCGAACAATCTGGACCAGATCGCCCGCACGAAAGCCCGAGGCATCGCGAACTGCAAACGACTTCGCGCCCGCCGGAACATAAGCATCCGCAACCGTCGTCGCCGCTCCAACCGTCGAGATTCTGCTCTCACCAGCCAGCAGAAACGCCACATGCGGATCGCCTGTCATCTCAACAACGGTCTCCTTCTCGCCCGCGCCGCTGCCGCGAACAACAACGCCATTCGCCGCGATCTTCACCGTCGAGCTGACGTGATACGTTCCCGGCGCAAGCAGCACAGCAGCACGAAATCCACCCACAAGCGGCAGCTGCGAGACCTCATCCACAGCCGCCTGGATCGCCACACTATCATCAGCGCCCGAAGGAGACACCCTCTTCTTCACCGCAACATCCGGAATCCGAACGCCGCCGCCCATATAACCGGCATAAGAGAAGTCGAGGATGCGATCGCCCCGGTCCGTAGTCTTATACGTCAGCTTGCCCAAGCGGTCCAGATGCGCCCAATCGCTCCGTCCCGAAGGCTGCTGCGCCACCGCAGCCACCGCAAGCGCCAGTCCAGCCGAGACCCGCAACGCAGAAGAGCGTATGGCAGAAGAGAAGACAGGCGTCATCGCGCGACCTCCTCCTCAACCTGCTCCGTCTGCCAAGCCTCGCCGTCCGGGAAGCTGTAACGCTCCAGTGACTCAGGCTTCATCTCAATGCTGTAACCCGGCTTCTCCGGCATCCGATAACCTCCGCGGCTGATTCGCACCGGATCGACGAAGTGCTCGTGCAGATGATCGACGTACTCGATCACGCGGTTCTCCATCGTCCGCGACACCGACACAAAGTCGAACGCCGACAGATGCTGCACGTGCTCGCAAAGCCCAATGCCTCCAGCATGCGGACACACCGGAACCCTGAACTTCGCGGCCATCAGGAGGATCGCCAGGTTCTCATTCACGCCCGCAACCCTGCAGCTGTCGATCTGGCACACATCGATCGCCTTCGCCTGAAACAGCTGCTTGAACATCACCCGATTGTGGCAGTGCTCGCCCGTCGCAATCCGTATCGGCGCAACCGCCGCACGAATCCGCGCATGCCCAACAATGTCGTCCGGACTCGTCGGCTCCTCCATCCACCACGGATCGAGTTCGCCAAGCGCGCGCGTCCTCGCGATGGCCTCCTCAACGCCCCACTTCTGGTTCGCATCGACCATCAGCCTGTTCGTCCACCCGATTTCCTCGCGAACAATCCTTCCGCGACGCAGGTCGTCGGCCGCATCGCCGCCCACCTTCAGCTTGAAGTGCGTCCAGCCCGCCGCCAGCGCCTCATGGCTCAGCGCACGAATCTTCTCGTCGCTGAACCCAAACCACCCCACCGAAGTCGTATACGCCGGATAACCTTCACGCTCGAGCAGAGCAATCCGCTCCGCCTTCCCGTGCTGGCCTTCCTCCAGAATCTCGCGAGCCGCACCGCGCGACAGAGCGTCGTCGATGTAACGAAACTCAACCGCCGAAAGAATCCGCTCCGGCTCCAACGACGCCAGAAGCTTCCACAGCGGCTTGCCCTCGGCCTTCGCATACAGATCCCACACAGCGTTGATCAGCGCGCCCGTCGCCAGATGAATGACGCCCTTCTCCGGACCCAGCCAGCGGAACTGGCTCTCGTCCGTCAACTGCCGGCAGAACGCAGCCATATCGGCCGTCATCGAGTCCAGCGTCCGCCCCTTCACAAACCGGCCAAGATACTCGAGCGCCGCAACACAAAGCTCCGTGCCCCGCCCCAGCGTAAACGTCAACCCATGACCCTCCAGGCCAGCGTTGGTCTCGAGCACGCAGTACGCAGCCGAGTAGTCCGGATCCTTATTGACTGCATCAGAGCCAATGCTCTCTCTTGAAGTCGGAAACCTGAGGTCTACAACTCTCATCCTGGTAACGGTGATTGGGCTCACTTCGAGTGGACGCATCCTTTCGACAAGTCTTAAGCGCGCTGCTTAGCAGAGAAGCAGTCCCCGGAGATAAGCGTTCCGACCGACCCACTGCATTTCTATTCGCGGAATAGAGCATTTGTCAATGAAACACCTAACCCTAGCTCTAAACTATCCGCAAAAGTCCGCCCAATTTCCTGAGTTTGTTATGTAAAAAATAAGTTTCATTCTTGACAACTGATTCTTCAACTCGTACAAACCTCCTTGCACGAAAAAATGCCAGAGGCAATCCTCCCTCTCCTCCTGTTCCTAACCAGCAAAGGACTCGAACGAACGATGAATGCAATCAAAGTGAGCCGGCGCAATATGCTGCTCGGCACAGGAGCCTCCCTCGCCTCGCTCGCTGTCAGTGGAAACGCCCAGGCTCCCGCCAGGCCCGCAACGCCTCCCGCAGGCGAGCGCGACCCCTATCCCGTCGCCCCCACGCCGGACCAGCTCCGCCGCATGCAGTGGTGGCACGCCGCAAAGTTCGGCATGTTCATCCACTTCGGGTCCTACAGCCAGTACGGCCGCCACGAGTGGGCCATGGAGACACAAGCAATTCCGCTAGCCGAGTACCAGCAGTTCCCCAAAGAGTTCCACCCCAAGCCCGGCTTCGCGCTCGCTTGGGCGAAGCTGGCAAAAGCCGCCGGCATGAAGTACATGGTCATGACCACCAAGCACCACGAAGGCTTCTGCAACTGGGACACCAAGCTCACCGACTACTGCGCCACCAAGCAAGGCCCCGGCCGCGACCTCGTCCGTGAGTACGTCGATGCCGCTCGCGCTGAGGGCCTCCACGTCGGGTTCTACTACTCCCTGATGGACTGGCACCACCCCGACGGCGCCCGCTGCGCCCAAGATGAGGAGGCGCGCAAGCGCTTCGTCGCCTACACCCACGGCCTCATCCGCGAACTGCTCACCAACTACGGCAAGATCGACATCCTCTGGTACGACGTCTCCTGGCCGCTCGACGCCGCCGGCTGGGAGTCCGAGAAGATGAACAAGATGGTCTTCGAGCTGCAGCCGGACATCATCGTCAACAACCGCAACAAGCTCCCCGGCGACTTCTCCACGCCCGAGCAGAAGATCGTCGCCGAGACCGGCGGCCGCGCCTGGGAGTCCTGCATGACGCTCAACGACTCCTGGGGCTTTCAGCGCGCCGACGACAACTGGAAGTCGGCACGCACCGTTCTGCGTAATCTCATCACTTGCGTGCGCGACGGCGGCAACTACCTGCTCAACATCGGACCGCGCGGCGACGGCTCCATCCCCGAGGAGTCGGTCCGCATTCTCACCGAGGTGGGCAAATGGATGGATGCGAACGGCGAGACCATCTACAAATCCGACATCTGCGAGCCGCGACGCTCCAACTACGCCAGCTTCACCCGCACCGGCAACACGCTCTTCATGCACGTACACTTCTGGCCCGGCGGCGATGTTGCAATCTCCGGCCTCACCGTCAAGGTCAAGTCCGCGTGCTTCTACAAGAGCGGCCAGCAGCTCAAGTTCACCCAGGACCCCTACCGAGTGCACATCACCAGCTTCCCGGCCGAGGCGCCTGACTCGCCCTTGACCACCATCGCGATCGAATGCGACGGCGAGCCCAAGCAGGACACCAACTTTGTGCGCATCAATAAGCCGCGCGATGGCGTCTAGCTCCTGACGGTTTCAGCCTCTCCAGAGACCCTGCCGAAGCAGCATTCCGGCAGGGCTTATTTTTTGCTCTTTGCGGCGCGCCGCCTCTTCGGGACAGCTGAGGCCTCGATGTCCGTTGACTCCGTCAGGGCTCCCATCGCCTCGGAGATCTGCCTGCTCGCCTCGGCCAGCGCGTCGACCACCTGCGGAACCCCGATCGTGTCCTCGATGCGCTTCACATAAGGCACCGTCAATCCGGCGATCGCGTTGCCCTGCGAGTTCAGCACCGGGAAACTGATGTTCACCACGCCCGTGACCTCGTAGCTGGCGCGGCGCTCGTACCCGCGAGCGCGAATCTTCGCCAGGTGATCGTCCAGATCGGCGGGCTTCTTCTTCTGCGTCTCGCGGACCCACTCCTGGATCGCGCGTTCGGTGGCGTCCTCGGTCTGGTGAGCGAGGATGACGTGGCCTGTCGCCGCGTGCATCAGGTCTACCTTGGAGCCGACCTTGACGTAGAAGCCGGTGGACTCCGGCGAGTCCACCTGCGCGAGAATCACGACGTGTCCGCCGTCGAGCACGCCAAGATGGCACGACTGACGTAGCTGATGCGCAAGCCAGTGCATGATCGGCGTCGCCTCGGTCACCATGCGCTTGGTCGGCGGATGCTCCTGCCCCAGGCGGAACAGCCGCAGCGTCAGGTGGTAGCGATCCTTGTTCGCCGACTGCGCCAGGTAGCCGCGATGCTCCAGACACAACAGCATGCGGAAGATCTCCGACATCGTGCGGTTCAGCCGGCGCGCCACCTCGCTTACCGTCATGCCCTCCGGCGTCGCCGCGAAGAGTTCCAGGATGTCCAGGCCCTTTTCGAGCGCAGGAGTCGGATAGTAGCGTTTCACTTGCGGTTTGGTTGTCACAGGTCGAGGCGCAGTCGATCGCATTCCACACAAGGTAACAAAAGGACTTTTGCATGTAAAACCGTCTCTAAGCGGAATGGCATGCGTGAGCCGCAGCCTGCAATCGAGCTTCGAGGACGAACCCTTCGTCCGTCTCGGTCAGACGCTGCCCGGACGCTCAAAACAAATTCCACGCAGAGCAGTACCAGCTAGTAGCATGGGGACGCGTGGCCATCACCCCACATCCCCCTCCGCAAACCGCCCGGGCCATCCCGCGCCGCCGCTGGAGGATCGCCTGGCTCCTTGGCCTCGGCGTGCTGGTCAACTACTTCGACCGCGTCAATCTCTCGGTCTCGTACGCCGCCCTCACGACAACCTTCGGCATCACCGCCGTCACCTTCGGTTATCTCTCCGGCGCCTACAACTGGACCTACGCGCTCTGCCAGCTTCCCATCGGCGTCATCCTCGATCGCTTCGGCATCCGCCGCGTCGGCCGCCTGTCCATCATTCTCTGGAGCGTCGCCTCCTTCGCCGCCGCCCTCACCCCCAGCATCGGTGGCTTCTTTGCCGCACGTTTCCTGCTTGGAATCGGCGAAGCCTCCACCTTCCCGGCCAACGCCAAGGCCATCGGCTACTGGTTCCCGCCCCAGGAGCGCAGCTTCGCCACCTCTGTCTTCGACGCAGCCGCCAAGTTCGCCTCCGCCATCGGCGTCCCGCTCATCGGTATGCTTCTTCTCCGCGTCGGATGGCGGCTCAGCTTCGCCGCTACCGGAGTCGTCAGCCTGCTTTACTTCTTCCTCTTCTGGCGCATCTACCGCGATCCCGCCGAAGACCCGCAGCTTTCCGAAGCAGAACGAGCCTACATCGCTGGCTCCGCGTCGATTGCTAGGGAAACCAATCCAGAGGACAGAGCTTCGCTCGGCTACCTGCTCCGCCAGCGCAAGGTCCTCGGCATGGCGCTCGGCTTCGGCGCCTACAACTACGTCTTCTATCTCCTGCTCACCTGGCTCCCCAATTACCTTTCGAGTGCCCTCGGCATCGACCTGCTCCACTCCTTCCTGTACACCGGCGTCCCCTGGCTCTTCGCGACGTTTACGGACCTCGTCATCGGCGGGTGGCTGGTTGATGAGCTTGTCCGTCGCGGCTTCGACGGCAACCGCGTCCGCAAGATCGTACTCATCGGCGGAACGGCCTGCGGTCTTGGAATCATCGGAGCGGCCAACGCTCACACCGCCGCGCGCGCCCTCGCCTGGATCAGTCTCTCGCTCGGCGGACTCGCCGCCGCCGCGCCCGTAGGCTGGTCCATTCTTTCGCTGATCGCGCCGCGCTCCAGCGTCGGAACCGTCGGCGGCATCATCAACTTCTCCAACCAGCTCTCAGGAATCGCCGCGCCCATCGTCACCGGATACCTGGTCGCCCGCTACCATTCCTTTGCGCTGGCATTTGCGGTCTCCGGTGTCTACCTGCTTGTCGGAATCGCCGCCTACATCTTCATGGTCGGGAGAATCGAGCCGGTTCCTCCGCAGCCCCGCCCCTCCGAGTTCTAGTGCGAGGTTGCTTGAGAGGAGGGCCCATAGTGCTTGACTCTGCCCGTCCGCGAGTTCTCCACATCGAAGCTGCCATCGCCGCTTCCCACCAGCTCAATAAAATTCCCATCGCCCGGCCTCTCGAGATTGGCGATGTACTCGTCTGCCGTGTTGTCGTCCTCGCCGCTCTCTTCGGAGAAGTGCAGCTGCCACAGCGTCTCAAGACCAAGAGCACGCTGAACCGTTTCGATCACCGAAGGAGAGCCCCCCTTCTTGGCTCCGTTGTCCATAATGGCCACTCGCGCTTTGATCGCCTGCACAAGCGCTGGACTCGAGCTCTGGTTCCACCCGTGGTGCGACACGATGTACACGTCCACCTTGCCCAGCCGGTTCACCGGGCACATCAACTCCATCTCCTTGGCCCACGTCAGGTCGCCCAGGTCCAGCACCTTCAGCTTGCCGAACGTGATCGCCACCCCCACCGAGCGCGCGTTCTCTGTCGGATCGGCCGGCCTCGTCTCCGTGTCCTTGCAGTACTGGTTCGCCTCTCCACCGCCCTCCAGCGCACTCTCGATCAGCTTGCCGTCGGCGCTCACCACGGTGGCCTTCATCCCCACGATCGGAAGCACGTCTCCCGGTTTTGCCCGAATCCGCTTCGCCTTCGCTGCGGCAAGGGTCTTCTCATAAGTGGCGTAGTTCTTTTCAGCGGCCCCGCCCTCCTCGCGGTTCGGGCCATGGTCGATGAACGCGCCCACCGGCATCCTGTCCAGGAGCTGCGGCACCCCTCCCACGTGGTCATCGTGGTAATGCGTGATCAGCACGTAGTCGATCTTCTTGATCCCCGCGTCTTTTGCCGCGGCAACGATCCTGTCTGCGTCCCTGCCATCATTGCCGGCCCAGCCCGTATCGATCAGCAGCGCCTGTCCTGCCGGAGTGACAAACAGAGTCGCCTGCCCGCCCTCCACGTCCACGAAGTAAACCTTCAGCTTTCCTCCGCCACCCTTCGGGCTCTGCATCCATCCGCTGGTCCCCGCTAGCAATCCAGCAACCGCGATCGTGCTCAAAAGCCGTTGCCATCTCATCGTGTCCCCACCGTTGCGCGTGTTGCGCCTGTCGAAATACCGCCATCCACCAGCAACGTCTGTCCCGTTATGTACCGGCTTGCCTCTGAGGCCAGAAACACAACTGCCCCGTCCAGATCGTGAGGCTCCCCCGGACGTTTCATTGGAATGCGGTCCACCAGATAATCAACCCAGTCCTTGTTCTCGTACAGTACTTTGTTCTGTTCCGTGCGGAACCATCCCGGAGCCAGGCAGTTCACCGTAATCCCATACCGTCCCCAGTCATCGGCAAGACTCATCGTCATCTGCCGCACGCCGCCGCGGCTGGCGCCATACGGAGCAAGCCCCGCGTAGCCAAACACGCTCGTCACCGACCCGATGTTGACGATCCGCCCATACCCGTACATCATCATCCGCCGCGCCACCTGCTGCGCTACAAAGAAGCTCCCGCGCAGATTCGTGTTGACCACCAGGTTCCAGTCCTCCCACGTCACCTCAAGCGCCGGCTTGCGCACGTTGCATCCGGCATTGTTCACCAGGATGTGAATCTGTCCGCAGGCCGCCTCCGCCGCCTCCGCCATCCGCTCGATGCTCCCCAGCTCCCGCACGTCCAGCTCCAAGGGAACCGCTCTCCTGCCCAGAGCCTCGATCTCCCGCACAAACGGCGTCAGATCATCCTTCCTGCGGCTGGTCACAATCAGGTCCGCTCCAGCACTGGCCAGCGCGCGGCCAAAGTACTGCCCAAGTCCCCGGCTTGCCCCAGTTACCAGGGCAGTCTGGCCAGTCAGGTCAAACAGTTTCTTTTTTGAAACTTCGTCGGTCGAGCTCATCGTTCGCTGCCCGCCCCCTCCCGCGGATCCAGCACTACCTTCATCACATTCGGCTCGCGACCATACAGCCGCTCAAACCATCGCGGCCCGTCCGTCAACGGAGCCACTGCCGTAATCAGCGGCGCAACCTTGATCGTTCCCTCCGCAATCAGCCGTATCGCCTCCGGATACTCCCCGGCCGACGCGCACGACCCCTGCAGCCGTATCTGCCGCGTCACTACCTTTTGCAGCGGCAGCGTCACCGTCGGAGCAATATTGCCCACCAGCACCACCGTTCCGCCCTTCCGCACGCACTCGATCGCGGATCCTACCGTCTCATCACGCCCCACCGCCTCAAACACCACATCCACGCCGCGTCCCCCGGTCAGCCGCATCACCTCGCTCACCAGCGCCTCGCCAGAGGCCTCGATCGCCTCATCCGCGCCTACATCCGCCGCAAGCTTCAGCCGAGTTGCGTCGATATCAGCCGAGATCACTCGCGCGCTGTCCGCCGCCCGCGCCGCCTGCAGTACCAGCAGCCCGATCATCCCCGCTCCAATCACCATCACCGTCTCGCCGCCGCGCATCTCCGCCAGGCGCACGGCATGCAGCGCCACCGACACCGCCTCCAGCATCGCCGCCTCCGAGAAGCCTAGCGCGTCCGGCAGCGCGTAAACGATCCTCGCCGGAACCGCGATGTACTCGGCAAACGCCCCAGCCCTCCGGTACTCTCCGCACGAGACGCCCATCACCTGCCGCTGCTCGCAAAGGTTCACCTCGCCTCGCATGCAGAAGCTGCACTCCCCGCAGAACACCGTCGAGTCGAACGTCACGCGATCGCCCACGGCGAACTCGTCAACACCCTCGCCAACCGCCGCGACCACCCCTGCAGCCTCATGCCCCATCACCACCGGCGGAATCCGTCGCCCCGACGAGCCGTCGTATCCATGCACATCGCTCCCGCAGATCCCGCATGCGGCCACGCGAACCAGAACCTCGCCCGGCCCCGCCTCCGGCACAGGAAGATCCACGACCGCAAGGTGGCGGTACTCCTCAAGAAGGAGGGCCTTCATCATCTCCACAGGGTCACCTCGATGCTCAAGAGTACATCGCAGGTGCCGTTCTCACTCAAGAAAATAAGCGAAGAGAAATCGCACGAAATCGAGACGCAACCTCGCATGCCCTGTATCCCTTGCTGCACCCGCAGAAGCCCACCTATCTTCAAGTATCATTCCGCTGATGCGACTCCGAGCCCTCTCCCTCGCCCTGACCCTCTGCCTCTCCCCCATGCTCCACGGCCAGTCCGGCAACCCCGCCCGCTGGACCGAAGAGGCCGCCAACGCCTGGTACGCGCGCCAGCCCTGGCTCGTCGGCGCCAACTACATCCCCTCCGACGCCATCAATCAGTTCGAGATGTTCCAGGCCGCCACTTTCAACCCTGCCATCAACGACCGTGAGCTCGCCCTCGCCGAGTCCATCGGCATGAACACCATGCGCGTCTTCCTTCAGGACCAGCTCTACACCGAAGACCCCAAGGGTTTCCTCCAGCGCCTCGACGCCTTCCTCGCCATCGCTGCGCGTCATCACATCCGGCCCATCCTGGTCCTCTTCGACTCCTGCTGGGAGTCCAACCCGCACCTCGGCCCCCAGCACCCGCCTATCCCCGGCGTCCACAACTCCGGCTGGGTCCAGAGCCCCGGCGCCGCCGAGCTCTCCAACCCCGCTTACGAGCCGAAGCTCAAGGACTACGTCACCGGCGTCGTCTCCCACTTCGCCAAAGACGAGCGCGTCCTCGCCTGGGACATCTGGAACGAGCCCGACAACACCAACGACAAGCGCTTCGACGAGCCCGCGAACAAACCCGAGCTCGTCGCCGCGCTGCTCCCCAAAGTCTTTGCCTGGGCCCGCTCCGCGCACCCCACCCAGCCCCTCACCAGCGGCGTCTGGCACGGCAACTGGAGCGACCCCGCCAAAGAAGCTCCCGTAACCAGGATCCAGCTCGCCGAGAGCGACGTCATCACCTTCCACAACTACGGCTGGCCCGAGGAGTTCGAGGCCCGCGTCCGCGAACTCCAGCCGCTCCACCGGCCCATCCTCTGCACCGAGTACATGGCACGTGGCAACGGCAGCACCTTCGATACCATCCTTCCCCTCGCAAAGCAGCTCAACGTCGCCGCCATCAACTGGGGCCTCGTCGCCGGCAAGACCCAGACCTGGCTCCCCTGGGACTCCTGGCAGCACCCCTACGTCCTCTCCCAGCCCACCATCTGGTTCCACGAGGTCTTCCGTCATGACGGCACTCCCTACCGTCAGCGCGAGGTCGATCTCATCCGCCGGCTCACCGGCCGCGGCACTGCTGCTTCGAAACAAAACTGAGGGTCAATTCACCCCAGCTACGCTACCGGTCACATCATTTCTGAATTCGTGACGAACTGCTGTTACCAAGCGGCGAGCCGTTGAATCGCGCAATCCTTCCGTCTCTTCCTGAGACGGCACGGCGTTTTGCGCGGAATCGGCACGATCACTCCCGCATCTCCTCGACAGCCATTTGCTGCAACGGTCGAGGCGAATCGATGTGAACAACGACCCCTCCCCATCGCATCAACCGGGCTCCATCTTTGTCCGGAGAAACGACGATGCAACTCCTAAGAATCCCCACCTCGCTGTCAATCGCACTGCTCGCGTGCGTACTCTATCTTCCCAGCCTTCACGCGCTCTCTCCCCAGGAGAATCTCATGAAGATCACCTCCGACGCCGAACACGGCTCCCTCTCCGCCGAGATCGAGCTGGGCGCCCGTTACATGACCGGCGACGGCGTTCCGCGCGACCTCACCGCCGCCGCGCACTGGTACGAGAAGGCCGCCCAGCGCGGCGAACCGAACGCGCAAAACCAGATCGGCTACTTCTACCAGGCCGGCATCGGAGTTCCCCAGGATCTCGGGCGCGCCATGCACTGGTACCAGCTCTCGGCCGCCAACGGAGACGCCTCCGCGCTCGTCAACATGGGCGTGCTCTACATCACCGGAACCGGCGTCAAGAAAGACGTAGCTCACGCCGCCAGCATCTTTGAGAACGCAGCACGCAAGGGAAATGGAACCGCTGCGGCTTACCTCGGAGATATCTACTACTTCGGCCTTCTCGGCCCCGCAGATATCGCCGCAGCCGAGAAGTGGTTCGAGGCCGGCGCCCGCATGCACGACCCCATCGCCGCCTATAACCTCGGTTCGCTCTACTCCGTAGACCCCGCCCACCCCCATGACACCCACAAGGCCGTCTCCCTCATGCGTCGTTCCACAGCCGACGGATACGTCCCCGCCATACACTCCCTCGCCCTGCTGTTGATCAATCATCCTCAGGAGGAGCAAACTAGCGGCGAGGCGCGCTCGCTGCTCGAAACAGCCTCAGCCGCAGGAGAGTGGAAGTCCTCCATCATCCTCGGAATTCTCGCCCGCGACGGCAGAGGCGTACCCGTCGACAAGCGAGCGGCCGACGTCTACTTCCACGTTGCGCTCCTTCAGGGAGGCAAGCCGGCCGGGGACCTGCTCATGAAAGATCTCGCCACGCTCGATGCAATCTTCGACGCAGCCCAGCGAGAGGCAATACTCCGCGAGGCGCAGGCGTGGTATACCCAACACTCACAGTCAACGAAGTTCATCGCCAAGAACATCAGGGCACAGAAACTCTTCCCCCTGCCCCAGAGCACAGACATCATCCGCGACAATCTCGCTCCGGGCCAGACCGCACAAACCTCCGCAAAGGAGGCGCCCTGTACCATCACTCACCAACCATCCTGAGTAAGACAGAAAGACGAGGGCTAGCCAACTGACGTTCGCCAAGTGGAAGGAAGAAACCAACCAGCCCCTGTTCATGCACCCGTTCCTCTTCATCACAGGGGCTACTTCGCTCGGGCTCCTCTTCGCCCTGCAGGAGTGGATCAGCTCGCGCTTTTGGAACTACCACGTCGACCTCAGCCTTCTCATGCAGGCCTGGGGTGTCCAGTACTTCATCTGGGGCGTGCTTTGCTGGATTCTCTGGTGGACGCTACGTCCCCAGATCAACAGCGCCTCCATCAAGTCCATGCTGCTCTTCTTCTTTCCGCTCAGCCTCTTCGTCTGCGTCCTCGAAGAAGTCATCTGGGTCGTCCTCTTCCCTCGTCTTCCGATGGGGAGGCCACCCATGCCGTTTTGGCAACGCCTGTCGTTCCATGTCGACGCCGAACTCGTCGACAGCCTGGTCCTCTTCTGGTCAGCGTTCTTTCTCTTTCGCGGCGTCGGGTACTACCAGCGCTACCGCGAAAAGGAACGCGTCGCTATTCAATTGAAATCACAGCTTATTCAGGCACAGATGCGTGCTCTTCGCATGCAGCTCAACCCCCACTTTCTCTTCAACACCATGAACGGCATCTCAAGCCTCATGCGAACCGATATCGCAGCGGCCGATCTCATGCTGGAACAACTCAGCCGTCTCCTCCGTATCACTTTGCATCGCGGCGACGCGCAGTTCATCCCATTGAGTGACGAGATGGAGTTCATCGAGATGTACCTGGCCATGCAGGACCGCAGGTTCGCAGGACGTGTACGGCAGGAGATGACCGTCGATCCGCACTTACACGATGCGATCGTCCCCACCATGATCCTCCAGCCCATCGTCGAAAACGCCTACGCCCACGGTCTCTCGCGTCTTACCTCCGCCGGCGTCCTCTCCATCGAAGTCTCCTCCGCGGGCTCCATGCTTCGCCTCAGCGTCACCAACAGCGGAACCGGACTGCATCTTCCACTCAGCAACGGTAACGGCAGCAGCAGCAAGGGCGTCGGCCTGGCTAACGTCAAAGACCGCCTGAGGATGCACTACGGTGACGACCATACATTTTCCATCTCCGAGATAGGCGACAACCGCGTTCAGGTTGTCATGACGCTTCCCCTGCACTTTGCGGAGCGTCCAACAGAAAACACAACAGGGTACGGTGCGTGATGATTCAGGCTGTGTTAGCAGATGATGAAGTCCTTGCCCGGCAGAAGTTACGTCAGTTGCTGCGCGAAATTCCTGAGATCGAGGTCGTCGGGGAAGGAGCGACCGCTGCCGAAACCATCGACCTGGTCCGCGCCACCAGGCCGGACCTCCTCTACCTCGACGTCCGCATGCCAGACATGGACGGCTTCGACATCGTCGGCGAGCTCTCTGCCGCCGGCACGCCTGCCATGCCCTGCATCATCTTCACCACGGCGTACGATCGCTACGCCCTGCGTGCCTTTGAGATTCACGCCGTCGACTACCTGCTCAAGCCCTTCACCCTCGAGCGCTTCCGCTCCGCAACGCAGCGCGCACTCGACCAGATCAAGGCCGGCAAGCAGGCCCCGCACAGCGATGTGCCGAAGAGCGCCAACGGCACGCCCTACACCACGCGCATCGTCTTCAAGTCCAAAGGCCGCATCCTCTTCCTTCCTGTCTCCGAGATCTGCTGGATCGGCGCCGAAGAAAACTACGTCCGCATCTGCACACAATCGGAGACCCACCTCCTCCGCGAGACCATGACGCACCTCGAAGAGAAGCTCGACCCCAACACCTTCCTTCGCGTCCACCGTTCCTCCATCGTCAACCTCCAGTACGTCAAAGAGGTCCGCCCCGAGGTCGACGGCGAGTACGGAGTCCACCTGCTCAACGGCCAGAAGATCCCCATGAGCCGCAGCTACCGCTCGCGCATAAAGAACTGGCTCGAGCGCTAAGCACCCGAGCCAGTTGATTCCTTCCTGCTCTGTCATTCTCGACTTTACGATCTGTCATCTCGACCGCGGCTCACGCCAGTGAGCCGCGCAGCGGAGAGACCTCTTCTCTATCGACGCCTACTTAGCCGCCGTAGTCATCGCCTTCGGCTCCAGCAAAGAGTCCACACACCCCGCAGGCTTGTTCACAGGATTGCACCGCGCCACCAGCCCATCCGGCAGCTCCACCTTGAAGCCCGTCCACTCCGAAGGCTCCGAAGCCGGATAGTCCGTGCTGATCATCTGCGCACCTGTCGAAAGCGCAAGGTCGCGCCGAGTCGTATCGTTCGTTCGCGCCTGCTTCGTTCCCTCATCGGTGCGCGTGCGAACCAGGTAGCCCTTCTTCACCAGAGCGTCGATCGCCTCCTTCGTGCCGTCGTTCTGCTCCACGAACGCCGTCTCCGGCCTTCCCGGATCGGAGTTCGTAAACAGAATCCTCCCCTTCAGCGAAGGATGCCCCTCCGCATACACCGGCCCATGCTTGTGCTGATCCATCAGGAACACCACGCGCCCACGAGCCTTCGCAAGCGTCGGCCATCCTCCAGCCAGCACCGCAGCCTCCAGCGTCTCCGCCTTCCCCCGAACCTCATCCGGCGTGATGTACTCGCCCGGCTTGAACACCGACCGAATCTCCGCATCCAGCGCATCGAACACCGCCGGCGTAAACGGCTCCGTCTTGATCATGCCCGGCCTCTCCGTGCCGTCGTCCTCCTTCGACTCCACAAGGATGAAGATCGGCAGAGCCTGCGGATGCTGCTTCGACCAATCGCGCACGACCGTCAGACAACGCACAAAGGTGTGGCATGTGCTTCGCTCATCCACGCCCTGCACGTGCATCACCTTGAAGCCCGGCTTCTCCATCTCATGCTGGGGATCGAAGTCCGGATCAGGTGGAAGGCCCGCCTTGGTCGCGGCATCGTCGATCGGAAGGTGCGCATACCGCCCGCCCTTCGCATCGGCAAACACATCGATCTCGATCTGCCGCACGCCGCCGTTCAGCTGATCCGGCAGCGGAGCATGCTTGTAGTCCAGGCTGTACAGCGCCTTCGGATTCTTCATCTCCAGGTACTTCCGCTCGCTCGGCGCGAACCCCGAGTGATAGCTGTTGTGCGATCCGATCACCTGAATCTGATCGATCTTCACCACGCGGTCCTGCTGGGCCTGGGTCATCTGCTGCGCCACTCCCGCATAGCCGGCCATGGTCACCGCCGCGGCTGTCGCTGCCCTCATCGCACCTCGAAACATCATTGCTCCTCTCACTGTTCTGCTATTGTCGTGACGAAAATTGTGGCTCGAAAGTACAAGGGCGCCGCTCCACTGGACACAGCGCCCTCACAGTTTATGTAGTTACGCTCGCTTAGAAGATGATCTTCGCAGCAAGCTGCAGCTGACGAGCCGGAAACGCGGTCGTGATCTGACCGAAGCTTGAGCTTCCGGTCGTCCACGTCGTGTTCGGCCCTGCGTAGTTCACTTTGTTCAGAACGTTGAACGCCTCGGCACGGAAGTCGAAGTTCGAGCTATCGCTCCACAGCGGAAACGCCTTGTGCAATCCGAGATCGGCCTGATAGAAGGCGTTCGACCGTTCCGAGTTGCGGCTGACATTACCCCATGCATTCGTTGTAGGAGCCTGCAACGCCAGCACGTTGTAGTAGTTGTTTACCGTCGTTGCCGTCTTCACGCGAGCTGAAGAAGGATTCTTGACCTTCAGGCCAGCAACGCGATCCGGGCGATATGTCACCAAATCGGAAACATACAAACCTGACGATGACGACAGCGAGTAGTTGAGGTTTACCGGAAGACCGCTGGTCATCGTGTTGATCAGCGTAAGCTGCCATCCGCCCACGATCGTATTCATCAGGCGTCCGGAATCGTTGCCCCAGTGACGTCCGTGTCCATACGGCAGGTCATACACAGCTGAGAACGTGTCGGCCACCGGCTGGTCGTATCCGCCCGGGCCATAGTCGCGGCTGGGGTTCGCATAATTGACACGCGAGTTGTCGCCGTTCGACGTCTCCAGGTGACCCGAAGAAATGTCGAAGATGCGGCCCCACGTAAACGAGTTGAGCAGGTAAAGCCCGTGTGAGGCGCGCTTCTCCAGTTTGAACTGCAGCGAGTTGTAGTTTGCCGAACCAGCACCGTAAGCGATCTCAATACCGGCGAAGTTCGAGACAGGACGCCGCGCCTGCAAGCTACCGCAGCCCGTCGCCGCAGTGCAAGGCGTCGCCTGGTTGTAGTCCGCAAGCACCTGAAGATGGGTGGACTTGTTGCCTACGTAGGAAAGGTCAGCAAGAATTCCATATGGAAGCTGCTGCTGAATGCCAACCTGGTACTGCTGCACGTAGCCTGTCTTGAAGCTGGGCGGAATATAACGCGAAAGCACATTCAGAGGGTTGAAGTAGGCAGGCGTCGTCAGGTTGGCAGCATAACCCTGCTGCGTCTGACGGAAGCAGGCCGACTGTAACTGCGTGTCGTTCGTGCAAAGCGCGGCCGCCGTCGGATTGTTCTGCGTGATGCTCGCGTTGACCACGTTCGGACCGTTGTAGGTCAGATTGTTCTCGCCACCCGCGCGGTTCCACTGCGAATAGACGATGCCGTAGCCACCGCGTAGGACCGTCTTGTCCGTAGCGGAGTAGGCAAAGCCCAAGCGAGGACCGAAGTTGTTCAGAGGCGTGTTCACGCGCGAACGGCTGAAGACGCCGCCGGAGCGGGCCTGGATCAGCGAGCTCGTGGTGGGATCGAAGTTCGCCAGGCGGTTGTCCTTCTCATACTGCGGCGTCACAATCTCGTACCGCAGTCCGGCGTTGATCGTCAGCTTTGGCGTCAGCTTCATGTCGTCCTGGAAGTACATGAAGTTGTAGCGCTGACGTAGATGCACGATCGCGTACGTCGTGAGCGAGTACTGCGACCGATTGCCCATCATGAAGTCAGCAAGGTTGCGCGCCTGCTGGGTCGCCTGGTCGTTGGAGGTCGGCACCAACGTGGTCGTGCTTCCAGCAACAAACGGACGAGAGAACTGTCCTAGGTAGTTGTCCTGGCCGTAGCTGGGGTTGAAGTCGTTGACCTCCGTGTTCACCGCCTGCCACTCATAACCGAACTTCATCGAGTGCTTGCTCTTGATCCACGTGAAGTTCGCCTTCGGATTGTAGATCGTTGGGTTCTGGAACTGTGGGTTTGAAGGCTGCGCGCCGAACTGCGTGAAGCCCGTTATCGATTGGGCGTTCAGCGAACGGACCACCAGCGGATCCGTTGGCAGACCGTCCGTGATGCCATTCTCCACCAGCAGCGAGCTCTGGCCCTGTCCAATCGGGAACTTGCCGCCCAAGTTGCGAGACCAGCCGAAGCGAAGGTCAAACAGCTTGTTGGATGAGATCGTCCACGTCATGCCGCCTGCGATGTTGCGGTTCTGAATGTTCACATTGCCGTTCGAGTTTCCGCCCGCTCGTCCAGGAATTCCCGGAGGATCGAAGAGAGACTGACGGTGCTCGCTGTAGCGTCCGAAGATGATCCAGTGCTCGTTGAACGTGTGATCGACACGCGCGTCGCCCTTGTCATCGTTGATCGTTCCGCGAGGTGTAATCGCGTAGTTGTTGGAAATTCCGCTCTGGTTCGGCAACGGAAGCTCATTCAGAACAGCGCCGGCAAAGGGTGTGATGGCGCTCGCCGGAATCTGACCCGTCGGATAATTCACGCCCGTGATCGGATTTCGCAGAGGGATGCCAAAGTTGCCGGCGCGCTGGTTCGCCGTCGGCAACGTCGAGCTGGTACTCGCATTGTTGAAGATGCGACGCAGACCCTCATAGTCCACGAAGAAGAACGTGTGGTCCTTCCAGATCGGACCGCCAAACGTTCCGCCAAACTGGTTCTGGATGAACTTCGGCTTCGTCGCGCCGGGAGCCAGGAACGGCCCGATCGCGTTGAAGATCGTGTTGCGGTTGTAGTCCCACGCCCGTCCGTGGAACTGGTTCGTGCCGCGACGTACTGAAGCGTTGATCACCGCGCCCGTCGTACGTCCGTACTCGGCCGAATAGTTGTTCGTCTCAACACGGAACTCGCTTACTGCGTCCGGCGAAGGCGGAATGTTCTCGTTCGCAAAACCCTGGTTCGACGTGCCGTAGTTGTTGTTGTCCAGGCCGTCCAGCATGTAGTTGTTGAACGCCGACCGCTGGCCGTTGATGTTGAACGATCCCTCGCGGCTCGACGTTCCGTTATTCTCCAGCAGGGACTTCCTCGCGCCCGGAACCAGCAGCACCAGGTCCGCATACGAGCGGCCATTCAGCGGAAGGTCCTCCACCTGACGCGTCCCGATCACCGTCGAGTGCGAGCTCGTCTCCGTGTCCAGCAGCTGCGCCGCCGAGGTCACCGTCACCTCCTGCGACACCGAACCGGCCTTCAGGTTCACGTCCACGCGCTGACGTGCATTCGTCAGCACCGTGAAGGCGTCCGTGCGCGCCTTATCGAAGCCCTGCGCCTCCGCAACGATCTGGTAGCTTCCAATCTGCACGCTCGGAAACTCGTATTTGCCCTCGCCGTCCGTCGTCTTCGCCTGCGTGATGCCCGTCGCCATGTTGGTCAGCGTCACTGTCGCGCCAGGCACTGCCGCGCCTGAAGCGTCCCGCACATACCCCAGCACCGCCGCCGACTCAAACTGCGCCCAGGCGCTCACTCCCGGCAGCATCAGCAGCACTGCAACCATCGCTACGAGCCATCTCATCGTGGCTCCTCGACTCTTCTTCTGCATCACAGACCCTCGGTAATTCCTGTCCATTGCATGCCTCTCTCTAATCTGCATCTTCTGTATTTCCCGTTATCAATCCAGCACTCCACGCCATTTCCCGTTATCAATCCAGCACTCCACGCCGAGCTGTTGCTCGCTTGCGGGTGCATCGTAATTTTTACGGACGGCCAAAACGTACGCAGGCCGCGACACGATTGTCAATTCCGACCTGTTACGGTATCGCTTACGCAATCCTCCGCACAGCAATACATCACCAACTGAAAACAGTAGGTTATCGACTGAAGCAAAACCTATTTACCGTAAACTGGGACCGTGCAAAACGCCCCCTGCTCACCAACAATCGTGCTAACAAATTGAGCGCTTATGGGTTATTTTGCCCACCCCACGTGAAACACAGGTAAATCACCACTAACGCTCACTACCGTTCGTCCCAAAAACCCAAGGAAAAAACCCGGCCGTTACGCCGGGTTCCTTCTCGGACAATCGATCAAAAGACTACCAGGCGATCTTCTCCGGAAAAAACTCCGCAAAGAGATCGTCATAGTAAGGCTTCAGTTCCTGCATATTCGGCTTCGTATGCCCCTTCGAGTACAGGTCATACGGATTGAACTTATTCACCCACTCGAACATCTTCACATCGTGGTCGCTCATCAGGTGCCGGTACGCCCCATGCTTGTGCGCCGCGTAGAACGAGTGGTACCGCAGCATGTACAGCGCTTCCTCCGGCAGATAGTTCTTCATCACCTCGTAGATGTACCCGTCGTGCCCGAACGACATGTGCACCTTATCCAGCCCGCAGTTCGGCTCATAGATCCCGTACTTCGTGCTGTACACCGGATGGTTGTAATCCGGATTCGCCTTGAAGTACTCCGGAAACACAATCTGGTCCGAGTACGCGCAGCCCACCGGGAACGTATCGCCCACCACGCCCCACTGCGGCTCGCCGTACAGGCATAGCACCTTGCCCAGATCATGCACGAACCCGGTCAGCACAAACCATCGCGGATGCCCATCCCTGCGCATCGCCTCCGAGGTCTGCAGCAGGTGCTCGATCTGCGTCAGGTCCGTATCCGGATCGCTGTCATCCACCAGCGTGTTCAGAAACTCCGCCGCCTCCCAGATCGTCTTCATCCCCTTGCTCAGGCCAAAGTACTCCTTCTCCTTCGCCATCACATAATCGAAGCTCTGGTGCTGATGATTCAGCCGGTAGAACTCCGCCACGCCCGGGTTCGCATGCTCGTCATACACGCGAAACTCTTCCTCGCTCTTGCCTTCCTTGTAGCGGCCCTGAAGAAACTCGTCCCACTCCTCCATGTCCCTTCCAAGCGGAGCGTTCGGTGCAGTCGTCGTTGTGTTCATATGCATCCTCCAGGCAGCGCTATGCGAACAGTGCAGTGCCATGTCAAGTTAGCGGTAACTGTAGGCCCAAACAACCACCGTTGGCAAGAGAAATCCTCAACTCTCTCCTAATGAGCGAAGATCCGGTCCCCAACCCGCCGCCCCTGAACCCTATTGCCCCCGTCGCTGCCGCACCAACTCCTCCTGGAAAGCCGACTCTCGATCCAGTACATACGCCCGGTAGCCCTCCGGATCGACGAACGCCTCCCGATCCCCCGCCTTCAGCCGCGCATACTTCGCCGCCATCCCGTAGTACCCACCATGCGCTCCCAGAAATACATCGCAGTGCAACCCCCGCAGCACCTCAAACGTGTGCTGGAAGTCGTCCGCAATCCCCAGATAGCTCGCATTCCCCACCAGCCTGTACCCGGGATTCACGTTCGGGCTCCCCACGATCACCACGTCATACGTCTTGCCGTTGTCCGTCACCTTCATCGTCCACGTCGTGCATCCCTTCGTATGCCCGGCCGTCTTATGCGCCACCAGAACCACGCCTCCCAACCGCACCTCGTCCCCGTCGTGCAGCACGCGATCAACCTTTGCCGGCTTGTACCAGTTTTCCTTCTTCTTGCCGTAGAAGAAATCGCTCTTCCCTCCGTCCTCCACCACGGGAACATCGGCGTCCATCACCATGTACTTCGCGTCCGTCAGCCGCTTCACCGTCGCGCTCCCCGCATCATGGTCCCAGTGCGCATGACTGATCAGCAGAATCTTGGTATCGCTGAACCTGAACCCCAGCCTCTCCACGCTAGCCCTGATCTGCGCCACCGAGTTCTCCAGATTCGAATTGATCAGGATGTTCCCCTCCGGCGTCACCACCAGAAACGCCGCCAGATCCCTGCTCCCCACGTAGTACACATTCCCCACCACCTTGTGCGGAGGAAACGGCTCCGTCCACTCAGGATTCTGCGCGCGGCCCGCGACAGCATACGAGTTGAACAAAACAACCACACTCAGGACAACTCGCAGAAAGGAAGAAAGGCGCAGGCTCATGCCACCAAGCATGGCACTCCCTCTTGAGGATTTCCCCGTGTAATGCACCAAGATCACACCTTGCACCAACCGCGAATCCTCTCAGTAAACCAACCCAGAAGGTGTGATCAAGCAAAAAGGAGACGATGTCATAAAGCAAAACGAGAAGGTGTCATCCTGAGCGGAGCCCGAAGGGCGGAGCCGAAGGTCTGCGGTTCGTATGCCTGCCAGCCGCCGCTCGTCACAATCTATCGGCAAACTCTCACAAATCCCATCTCAGGTCTGGTGCTCTCTAACTAAACTGGCTCTCGCACCACCGACAAACTCATCCGCGCTCTTCAGGAGGCACACCCGCATGAACAAATTCATCCTCGCCCTCGCCCTGTCCCTCGCCGTCGCAACCGCCCACGCCCAGAACGCCCCGCCTAAGCCCCCGCCAACCACCCTCAAAGGCGTCCTCCTCGAGCAGCTCCGCACCACCCACAACGCCCAGGACTGGTTCGCCTCCGGCAACACCGCCATCGCCGGCCTCACCGCCGAGCAGGCGAAGTGGACCGACGGCAAAGGCAATCACTCCGTCGGCCAGCTCACCTACCACCTCGTCTTCTGGAACCGTGAGATGCTCGCCAAGTTCAAGGACGAAAAGCAGAAGGTCTTCAGCGGCAACAACGAAGAGACCTTCAACAACTTCACCGCCGAGCAGTGGGCCGACCTCGTCAAGCAGTTCGATAAGGGCATGACCGACTGGGAGCAGGCCGTCGAGCACGCCGACGACGCCACCCTCGCCAAAAACGCCAGCATGATCGCCCACATCGGAACCCACAACGCCTACCATATCGGCCAGATCGTCTACGTCCGCAAAGAACAAGGCTCCTGGGACCCAGCCAAAGGCGTGAAGTAGCCCCGGCGTTTAGCATGACGGTGGACTGCCCAAACTAAGAGGGCGGCAAAAGCAAATGCAGGTCCTTCGACTCCACTGCGCTTCGCTCAGGATGACACTTTCTTGGCGAAGGTAAGGACGCGTTCGTCGCAAGCGAGAGGGTATGGCGGCCGCACGTGGAATACAGGGGTCTCTCCACTACGCTTCGCTCCGGTCGAGATGGCGCAGTGGGCGTTCCGGTCTCGGTGAAGGTTCCCTGGGACTGTCAGTGACTCTTCCCAGCTACTCCTGGACTACGGCTTTGACGAGGTTGCGGGGGTTGTCTACGTCGATGTGGCGGGCGGTGGCCATGAAGTAGGAGAGGAGCTGGAGGGGGACGACCTCGTAGAGGGGGGAGATGTACTCGGCGGCTCGGGGGACGGGGATGGTGTGGTTGCTGAGGGCGGCGATGCGGGTGTCGCCTTCTGTGACGATGGAGATGATCTCGGCTCCCTGCTTGTGCATGTCGCGGACGAGGTTGAAGGTCTTCTCGTAGCGGAGGACGGAGTCGGGGGCGCGGTTGTCGCAGGTGGCGAGAACGACGAGGGGGTTGTTGCCGCTGACGAGGGCGTTGGGGCCGTGCTTGAGCTCGCCGGTGGGGTAGCCTTCGGCTTGGATGTAGGCGGACTCCTTTAGCTTGAGGGCTCCTTCGCGGGCGATGGGGTAGTGGACGCCGCGGCCGAGGAAGAGGAAGGATTCGGCCTTCTGAAGGGATTCGCAGAGGGCGGAGACCTGCTTTTCCCAGCGGGGGAGGAAGGACTCGAGGGCAGCGGGGACGTCGTGCAGCTTGTGGAGGTGGGATTCGACGACGGCTCGGGTCATGCGTCCGCGGACGCGCGCGGCGTAGAGCGAGAGCAGGGAGAGGACGAGGAGCTGGGTGGTGAAGCTTTTGGTGGCGGGGACGGCGCGCTCGGTGCCGGCATGGGTGGGGAGCGAGCAACCGGCGAGTTTGGCCATCGATGACTCGGGCTTGTTGGTGATGGCGATGGTGGAGGAGCCGCGGGCGATGGCCTCGCGGAGGGCCTCGGAGGTGTCGGCGGTCTCGCCGGACTGGGAGATGACGAGGAAGCAGGGATTGCGAAGGGTCTGGGTGGAGCGGTAGATGTACTCGCTGGCGTACTCGACGTCGACGGCGATTCCGGCGAGGTCTTCGAAGAGGATCTCACCGGCGAGGCCGGCGTGGCGGCTGGAGCCGGAGGCGGAGATGAGGATGGAGTCGCGGCCGACGAGGGCCTGGCGGGCGGGCTGGAAGACGTCCTCGCGGAGGCTGGTACCGTCGGCGTAGGCGGCGAGGGTGTCGGAGAGGGCGACGGGCTGCTCGAAGATCTCACGGAGCATGGCGTGGGGGAAGTTGCGGGAGGGGGCTTGCATGGGTTTGTGTGTGCCTCTCTACGAGTTTAGCTGTGTGTGCGCGATTTTACGGTCGAGCAAAGCATGAGCCATCTACAAGAACATGATCGCATCCTGAACGCTGTATGTGCCCGGGCGGGCGTAGAATCGGCGGTATTAGGAGGATGTTATGAAGAAGTTTGCTTTGGTTGTTCTGTTCACGCTGGGCGCGGCGGCGGCGCACGCTGCGACGCTTTCTGCGGGATGTTGCGGTACGGCGTGTTGCGGCATCAGCTGCTGCTGAGAACTGTTCCGACCGGTGGGAGAGGTTATTTCGTGCCGACTGCGGTGGCGGGTGGGGCATCCTTGCCGAGGGCGAGTGACGGGTTTTTGGCCATGCTCATGAGGTTGGCCATGATGCGGAAGGAGCCGGGGACTCCGTCGGGCATCTGGCGGAAGAAGGCGTAGGCCATGTAGACGTAGGCTCCTTTGCCGTAGCGCGTGTAGAGGAGGCCGCCCTTCTGCGGGTCCTGGCCAGCGTCGTGCATCTCGGTGAGGGCGATGTAGTGGGGGTCCCACTGGCGCATGAAGCCGTGGCCGCGCTCTTCGACCCAGTTGTCGAAGTCGGCGGTGGTGATCTTGTTAGGCCAGTTGAGGACGGGGTCGTTGGGCTGGAGGATGGTGACCTTGTTGTCCTCTTCGACGACCTTTTCGGGATCGCCGGACAAGGTGAGCGGGTAGGGACCGTAGTTGTGGTCGTACTCCTGGGTCTGGTACTGGACGATGACGGTTCCGCCGTTGTGGACGTAGTCGAGGAGGCGGTTGTTGAAGGTCTTGAGTTCGGGGCGGGCAGCGTAGGCGCGGATGCCGAGGATGATGGCGTCGTAGCGGGAGAGGTCGCCAGACGCGATGTCGGCGGCGGTGAGCATGGTGGGGTGGATGCCGATGTCTTCGAGGGTGGTCGCGGTGTCGTCGCCGGTTCCCATGACGTAGCCGATGTTGAGGTTGGGCGCGGTCTTTACGTCGACGCCGGTGGTCTTGTAGGTGGCGGGGCGATAGTGCGGGTAGGGGCGAAGGCCGGGATAGCCGACGGTCTCAAAGCCCTGGGTGAACTTTTCACCGTTGTATTCGGCGACGGCGGTGATGGTGTACGGCTTGGGCTGCACCTGCTGGGGCGTGACGCGGAAGGTGAGGTTCTGGTCTTCGCCTTCACGCATGGTGGCGAAGTCGGCGACCTCGGGGGTGGACTTCCAGCCGGCGGGGAGGTCGAGGCGAACGGTGCCTTTGGCGGGGCCTTTGACGGAGCTGTGGAGGGCGACGTGTAGTTCGAGCGTGGCGCTGGTGAGCGGCACGACTCCGGCGGTAGGAGAGACGAGCAGCGAGATGGCGGGCGCGACGAGGAGCGGTTCGAGGACGGGGCCTTCGCCGTTGACGCGATGGACGGTTTGGACGATGCCGGAGAGGGTGATGGCAACGTCGTGATATGTAACGGTCGCTCTTGCAAGAAGCGGATAGGGGCGCGTGGGGAGGTTGAGGTAGCGGGGGTCGTTGATGTCGTAGTAGGACTGCTCGAGCGAAGGGCGGGAGAAGTAGGGTTTGGTGAGCTCGGCGGTGCGGGGAACGGCGACGGTGAAGGACTGGTCGCGCGCGGCGCCGGGGGCGAGTGGGCCGGTGATGGGCTTGTCGGGAGTGATGGTGAAGCCGGGGCCGGCCTGCGAGGCGACCTCGACGGCGGAGAGGGTGACGGGCTCGAGGCCCTGGTTGGCGACGTGGACGGCGACGTTGACGCGGTTGCCGGGGACGACGGTCTGCGAGGTGGGGATCTGGGTGGAGAGATCGCCGAAGGGGCTGAGGCGCGCCGGGGCGGCTGCTGTGCCTTCGGTGGTGTTGGCCATGAAGGCGAGGCCGAGGGATTGCTGGAGGGCGAGGTTGAACTGCTGCTGCTTGACCGTGAGCTCGTGCGTCATGTTGTAGCAAGCCTCGGCGGGGAGTTTGCTGGCGGCGAGGTCGGCGAGGAGTGCGTTGGTTTGGGCGAGGCCCTTGGCGAGCGTGGGCGCGATGGTCGCGGGGTTGGCGGCGTCGTAGCTCGAGATGGCGGACTCCACGGTGGCATTGAGTGCGTTTAGCTTCTCAACCCACGGGGCCTGCTCGGATTTGGGAGCGTAGGAGGCGATGCCGGCCAGGGTGATGTCGATGCCGTCGAAGAAGGACTTCTCGTGCTGCGAGGTGGAGACGCGAGAGGCGTAGAGGTGGTAGGGGCTGGAGAAGGGGCGAGGCAGAGGGATTCCGATGCCACCGTTCTGGGTCTTCTGCTCGGCGAGGCCTTCGCGCGAGAGCTGCAGATAGGACTCGCCGAGCAGGGGATTGTAGGTTCCGCTGGGGACCTCGAGGGTGGTGGATGGGACGCCTTCGATCCAGGTGTTGTCGACGTAGTTACGGAAGCGGACGGGCTCCCAGTGGCCGGTGGCGTAGTCGTAGATGCCCTTGTCGGTGACGCGGGCGAAGGGGACGCGGGCGTAGACCTTGAGGGGAGACCAGGGGAGGAGGCCGGCCTTGATCTGGTCAGGGAAGACGTTGGGATCGCCGGCCATGACGTACGCCTTCTGTGCGGTGTAGCCAGAGACCTGATGGTGGCCGTGGCCGTCGGAGACGTTGCCGGCGAATACGCTGGTGACGACGAGGGGGCGCTGGATGCGGATGGCGCGGATGGCGTCGTAGAGGACGCGGTCCTCGCCCCAGGTCTTGAGGGCTTCTTCGATGGTCTTGGAGAAGCCAAAGTCGGCGACGCGGGCGAAGTATTGGTGCACGCCGTAGTAGTTATCGGCGGCGAGGAGTTCCTGGGTGCGGAGGGTTCCGAGCTGGTCCCAGTAGTCGCCGGTGATGACGTTCTGGCCGCCTTCGCCGCGGTTGAGGGTGAGGAGCGTGGTGTCGACGCCCTGGCCGCGGCTCATATAGGTGAGCATGCCGCCGTCCTCGTCGTCGGGGTGCGCGGTGACCATGGCGAGCGAAGCGCGGGTGTGGAGCTTCTGGAGGGTCTGAGCGAGGCCGATGGAGGCGCGATCGATAGGAAGCGGCCGGGCGTAGGCGGACTGATAGTGCGCGGGCGCGGGCTGCTGTGCGGCTGCGAGGGGACCGCTAAAGGCGAGCGAAAGAGTGAGGAGTGTGGCGATGGTCCCGCGGCAGACGTCAGGTCTCATGAACGAAGATGCTCCTGGAATCGGCTTTTTTGAGCTTTGCTGGTAAGAGATACATGAGAGTTCCAAGCTTTGTAAAGAATATTTACAAATATAGGGTATGATGTGTCCCAGCGGAAGCCGAGCACCGATGCGACTATCAAACCCCCCTGCCAACACAATACCTGAATGAAGGCGAGACGCAGCCTTCGCGGCCGTCGCATCTTCGTCAGGCGAATGCGCGCGGGCTGCTGCGGCTGCTGCGGGAGCACAACCCGTGCTCGAAGGCGGACCTGGTGCGGCTGTCGGGGTTGAGCGCGCCGACGGTTTCGAGCGCGGTTGGATATCTCGAGTCTTTGGGGTTGGTGGAGAAGCTCGGGGACGGCGAGTCCAGCGGTGGGCGGCCGCCGGAGATGCTGCGCTTCAACGCAGGTCACGGGTACGTGGCGGGCGTGGATATTGGCGGCACGCGGCTGCGGATGGTGCTGGCTGATCTGAATGGCCGCGTGGTGACGCAGTGGGCGACACGGTTTACGGAGCGGCAGAGGATGCCGAAGGCGGTCTGCGGGTTGATTCGCGATGGCCTGAAGGTGATGTGTCAGGAGGCATCGACCTCGCTGCGGCGCGTGCTGCACGTGACGGCGGGTGCACCGGGGATCACGAACGTGGAGTCGGGTGTGGTGATGTCGGCGCCGAATCTGCGGGAGTGGAACGACGTTCCGCTGCGCATGATGATCGAGCGCGAGTTGGGGATTCCGGCGCTGGTGGAGAACGATACGAACCTGGCCGCGGTGGGCGAGCACTGGCGCGGTTCGGCCTCGGGGGTTGAGGACTTCATCTTCGTGGCGCTGGGAACGGGCGTTGGCGCGGGCATCTTTATCAGCGGCAGGCTGCATCACGGAGCGAACTGGAGCGCGGGTGAGATTGGCTACGCCGGCGTGAACGGACGGCCGCGGCAACCGCTGGAGGTTCATGAGACGGGCCAGATGGAACGGTCGATCGGCGGGCTGGGGATCGAGGCTGAGTGGCAGCGCCTGCTGGCACGAGAGCGGCGGGCCAGCATGAGCGAGCTAGGAAAGCTGCGGGCGACGGAGATCTTTGACCTGGCCGTGGACGGCGATCGGCTGGCGGGGCAGGTGGTGCAGACGATGGCACAGATTCTCGCCGATTGCATCGTTGACCTTGCGCTGGCGCTGGACCCGGAGATGGTGATTCTGGGCGGCGGCGTGGGCTCGCACCCGGAGCTTTGTAGAGTCACGGCGAGGCTGCTGGGGCGCAACGAGTTCGCGAAACCGGAGGTCCGGTCGAGCTCACTGGGGACCCAGGCGCAGCTTCACGGTGCGATCTCATTGAGCCTGGCGGCGACGGCAGCGCGGCTGCTGGCTTAAGCAAACGAAATCCGAATACCAAGAATCATATTGACAAGCACATAAATATTTCACTAGTGTTAGTGCACCTTACGACTTCCTAAATAGGTTTTACTAAGTTCCCGCCTGTTGGCGGCTTTCGTGATACCTAGCTGAGAGTTCCAGATTCGATCGATCTGTTTCGACGTTTTCCAGGAGGCACACCGTGTTGACCCTTCGCAGTGTTCGAATCCCTCTTCTTGGAGCCGCGCTGTTTGCGGGCCTCCCTGCCCTCGTCTCGACCGCACCGGCGTGGGGCCAGTCGCAGTCGATCAACGGCACGATTCGCGGGCACGTGACGGACGCGACCGGAGCCTCGGTGGCCGGTGCAACGGTGACGGTGACCAATGCTGAGATGGGCTACAGCAGGACACTTGCGACCGAAGCGGACGGCTACTACGTGCTGGTGAATCTTCCGCTGGGAACGTACAAGGTCCTGGTGTCGAAAGAAGGCTTCTCGACCGCGACCTATGACCAGATTGTTTTGACCGCCGGCAAGGAAGCTGTCCTCGATCCTTCGCTGAAGGTGGGCAGCGCGACCGAACAGATCGACGTGAGTTCCACGGTCACGAACATCGATCCCACCTCTCTGAACGTTCAGCGTACGCTGGATTCGCGCGAGGTGGAGAACCTGCCGCTGACGTCGAGGAATCCGTATAACTTCATCCTGTTTCAGCCGGGCGTGAGCGGCCATCCCAATCCGGAACTGGGCATTCCGCGGACGATCAACACGAACGGCCTCCTGGACCGCATTAACTACCAGATGGACGGCATGGTGAACACGCAAAGCGATCGTATTGGACTTCGCCTGTTCCCGATCGGCGACATCTTCGTGAAAGAGGTTCAAACAGTCTCAAACAGCTTCAGCCCGGAGTTTGGGTGGACGTCGGGCGATGTGTATAACGTGATCTCGAACAACGGAACAAACAGCTTCCACGGCCTGTTCCAGTGGATTCGCCGGTGGCAGGATGCGACAGCGTATCCATTTTTCTCGAACAAGAGCCAGCCGAAGCCGAATCTTGAACTTGAGGATTACTCTGCCAATGCTGGTGGAAGGATCATCAAGGACAAGCTGTTCTTCTTCGGATCGTATGAGCATGTGGTGCGCGGACAGCCTGCGCCGGTCACGATTACTCCTGCAAATATCGCGGCACTGGGGCTGCCGCCGGACCAGGTTGCTCCTGCGCCCGGCCTGCTGCATGGCACCTTCGTACTGGGCCGCGGAGATTGGAACATCAACAGCAAGAACTCGCTGTTCATTCGCTACAACTACTTCAAGAACAACTTTCCCTACAACACGCAGGTTGGCGGATTGAATGCGCGCAGCACGGCATCGGACTTCCTGGACCGTGCGCACGTGATCGGCGGCCAGCTGACCTCGACGATCAATGATCATCTGCTGAACGAGCTTCGCTTCTCCTGGCCGTTCCGCAACAACTCGCACTTCCGTGGGCCGAACGCGGGAGCTGATCCAGCGATCATCATCTCGCAAGTCGCGAACATCGGCGCAGGTAGCAATGCGGGCGACCAGTACACGGACAAGGTTCCCAGCGGAAGCGACAATGTCAGCTACCTGCGCGGGAAGCATACGATCAAGGGCGGCTTCAACCTGGCGCAGCTGATCAATCGTCAGCGCCTGGTCAGCTTCAACGAGTACACGTTTAGTTCTCTGCAGAAGTATCTGGACGCGAAGAATGGCGTCAATCGCTATGGCTACAGCCAGTTCAGAACCCAGCAGGACGTGAACGGTATCGGTTATGCGTCCATGTACTTTGGTGCGTACCTGCAGGACACCTGGCAGGTGACGCCACGGTTCCTGGTGGTCTATGGCGGCCGCTATGACCGGTTCACGGGACCGGAGGCGAACCCGAACGCTCCCTTTGTGAACTCGCGCAGCTTCAATACGCCGAACACGAACTTCGCTCCGCGCGTTGGCTTTACCTACCGGCTGGACGATCACACGGTACTGAAGGCCTCGGGCGGTATCTTCTATCAGGCGACTCCGACGAACCTCTGGTTCAACGCACTGAACCTCGATGGTTCCAACCGTACGAACAGCTTTACAATCACGCAGCCTGCAAACGCTACCACCGGCGTCCTGGCGTTTCCGAATATTCCGGCAAGCGGCACGACGGCGGCGCAGAATGTGACGACGGTATCGCCCAAGTTCAAGAACGAGTACACGTGGAATGCCACGATGCAGATCTCGCATGAGTTCAGCCGCAACGACACATTCATGATCGGTTACATCATGACGAACGGCCGCAACCTCCAGTACCTGCACAACATCAATCCGATCAATCCTATTGGCCGGCTTGCGGATGGCCGGCCAGTGTTCAGTTCAGCCTCGAACGCTTCGACGCGGCTTGATACGCGGTTCAATCAGATCAACCAGGTGGAGTCGGGCGCGAATACAAGCTTCAATGCGTTGATTGTGAACTACACTCGTTCGCTGTCGCGGGGTATTCAGATCAACGCGAACTACACCTGGTCGCACACGATCTCGGATGGTCCTGAGGTCAACACTTTCGAGCAGAGTGTGGGGATTGAGGATACGACCTATCTGAAGCGTGATCGGGGGCCAAGCCTTGTCAATCATCCCAACGCGTTCAACCTGACGGCGGTGATGGAGCCGACGTTCAGTCTGAGCCACGGCTTCCTGAACACACTGGCCAATCACAACATGGTGGCCCTGCTGGCGAACGTCAGCTCGGGCGATCAGCAGAACATCATCACCAACGTGTCGCTCAACGGAGATTCGTCGGTGGCCTCGGTGACTCGCCCGCTGTATGCAGGAAGGAACTCGTTGCGTTCGCCGAGTGTGTACCAGATCGATGGACGCTACACGCGGACCTTCCCGAAGCTGTTTGAGCGCATCGCGCCGTCGTTCCTACTGGAGGCGAACAACATCTTCAACCACACAAACGTGACGTACTTGGGAGGAACAAACAACTCGGTGCCGCAAACCGTGGTGCAGACGCCTAACGACTCGCGGGGCCCGATTGGAACTGCTATCGGCAGTCCGACGATCACTCGCGGGTCGGTGCTGGAGGCGCGCATTGTGCAGATCGGTGTTGCGGCGCGCTGGTAGTCAACCGTGGTGGCGCGAACCGATAATGGTTTGTGCCACCTATTTTTTTGTCTTGAAGAAGCGGCAGATGAGGACGATGGATGAAGACCCCTGTGCAGGCGTCAGAATTTCCGGCTCCGGTTTATCGCGATACGGTGCTTGCTCCGGTGTTTGCGGATGCGAAGCGTTATTTTCTTGAGCCGCTGCTGAAGATTGAGTATGCGCACACGCTGATGCTGGCGCGGCAAGGAATCATGCCCAGGGAAGAGGCGGCGTTGTGTCTTCGCGGGCTCAATGGGCTGGATGTCGCCGAGATACGGGCGACGAAGTATGACGGGACGTTTGAAGACCTGTTCTTCTACATCGAGAAGAAGCTGGCAGCGGTGTGTGGGGAAGAGATCGCGGGCAAGATGCATACGGCGCGCAGCCGCAACGACATCGACCTGACGATGTATCGCATGGTGCTACGCGGCCGGCTGTTGCGGATGCTTGATGGTTTGCTGGAGCTTCGGCGGCTGCTGGTGGCACTGGCCTGGGAGCATCGCGCGGCGCTGATGCCGGCCTATACGCACAACCAGCCGGCGCAGCCGACGACGCTGGGCCACTATCTGATGGCGTACGTCGAGGTGGTGGAGCGCGACACGGAGAGATTACGCGAGGCGTATGCACGGGTGAATCGGAATCCTCTGGGAGCGTGCGCGATCACGACGACGGGATTTCCGATCGACCGGAATTTCACGGAGCGGCTGCTGGGGTTCGAGGGCTTGCAGGTGAACTCGTACGGCGCGATTGCGGCGGTGGACTATGTTGCGGAGAGCTGCTCCGTTCTGGCGACGGCAATGCTGAGCATGGGGCGCTTTACGCAGGACCTGTTGCTGTGGAGCACGGTGGAGTTTGGCTATGTGCGGCTGAGCGATGGGTATGTGCAGATCTCGAGCATCATGCCGCAGAAGCGAAACCCGGTTCCGTTCGAGCATGTGCGCGTGCTGGCGAGCCGGGCCCTGGTGGAGGCGCAGGGCGTGTTGGGAACTCTGCACAATACGCCGTTCGCCGATATGAACGATGCGGAGGACGATTTGCAGCCGCTGGTCTACACGGCGTTTGATGATGCGGAGCGGGCGGTTCGGTTGCTGACGGGAGCGCTGGGCGAGGCGGAGTTCGACACGACGAGAATGGCGGAAGCCGCCGATGGGAACTTTCTCCCCGTGACGGAGCTGGCCGACACGCTGGTTCGTGCGACAGGCATGAGCTTTCACGCGGCACACGCGGTCGTGAGCAGGGCGGTGCGCGAGTTGAATGGCAAGTACGACGCCGATGCGATGACCGCGATTGTGCAGCGTGAGCTTGGCGGTGGGTACAGGATTGCGAGGGAGACGATTCGCGGCGCACTGAGTGCGGAGAACTTTGTGGCGGTGCGGAGGGTTCCGGGCGGCCCGGCGGCGGAGGCTCTGGAGCCGGAGATCGAACGTGCGCGTGAGAGGATTGCGGAAGACGAGCGCTGGCTGAAGGAGTCGGAGCAGAGACTGGACGATGCACGGCAGGCGATGAGGCGCGAGTGCGATTCGCTGATACGAGGGATGGATGGACGTTAGTCGATTGCCGCTGACTGAGCCGGCGACGCCAAAGCAGCCGGAGCTTGAGCGCGGGCTTTCGACCCTGTCGGCGCTGGGGCTGAACGTGATCGGTATGGTGGGGATTGGGCCGTTCGTCACGCTGCCGCTGATCGTCGCAGCGATGGGCGGGCCGCAGGCGATGCTGGGATGGGTGCTGGGTGCGGCGCTTTCGCTGTGCGACGGGATGGTGTGGAGCGAGTTGGGAACGACGTATCCGGAGGCGGGTGGATCCTACGCCTACCTGAAGCATCTCTATGGCGAGCGCAAGCTGGGGCGAGTCTTCTCGTTTCTCTACGCGTGGCAGATTCTGTTCAGCTCGCCTCTTTCGATCGCTTCGGGGTGTATCGGGTTTGCGCAGTATGTGTCGTTCTTCGCTCCGAACTCGGCTCAGCCAATCTTTTCCGTGAGGCTGCTGGGAGTTCCGTTTGTGCTGAGCGGCCAGACGCTGATTGCGATGGGGGCTTGTGCACTGGCGTTGGCGGTTCTCTACCGGAGCATCGTGGCGATCGACAAGATCGTACGCTGGCTGGGTGTTGCGGTGGTGTTCACACTGGTTTTCGTCATCTTCGCCGGCTTTACGCACTTCGATCCGAAGATGGCCTTCGGGTTCCCGGCGGGCGCTTGGACGCTGAACAGCAGCTTCTTCATGGGCCTGGGAGCGGGACTGCTGGTAGCGGCGTATGACTACGGCGGCTACTACAGCGTCTGCTTTCTTGGGGCGGAGGTGCGCGATCCGCAGCGCACAATTCCGCGGGCGGTGCTGGGCTCGGTGGTGATTGTGGGCGCGCTGTACCTGCTGATGAATGTGAGTGTGCTGGGCGTGCTGCCGTGGCAGGAGCTGGCGCAGGAGAATGAAAGTCACGCGCGAATGTTTACGATCGCCGTATTCATGGAGAGGATCTACGGCCATGGCGCGGCTGCGGTCATCGTGGTGCTGATCGCAGTGGCGGCGCTGTGCTCGGTCTTTGCGCTGCTGCTTGGGCAGTCGCGGATTCCCTTTGCCGCTGCGCGAGACGGAAATTTTCCGGGCTGGTTTGGTGCGGTCCATCCGAAGCTTCGCATGCCGTACCATTCGCTGCTGTGGCTGGGAACGATCACCATGATCTGCTGCATCTTCCGGCTGCAGGAGGTGATCACGGCGCTGGTGGTGATTCGCATCCTCTTCCAGTTTCTGCTGCAGGGCGTCGCGGTGCTGCTTCCGAAGCACCGCCGCGAACGCAGGGTTCGCGGCTACAGGATGCCGTTCTATCCGATTCCAGCGCTTCTTGCGCTGAGCGGATTCCTCTTCATCCTCTTTTCGCGGCCGAACTTTCACCGTGAGATTCGGACTGCCGGCATCATTCTGCTTGCCGGGCTGATTGTTTTTGGGGTGCGCTTCTTCGCGGGCAGGAATCGTTCGGTGAACGGGTCAATCTGATTGAAGAAGACGTACTCGCCGAGCCCGAGCGGAGTGATCAGCCGCGTGGTTCCGCCGTTTACGATTTATCCGTGAGCGGCTGGATAAGTGCACGATAGTCTTCGCGGGTGGGGGTGAAGACGTCGAGGACCTCTGAGGTCTCCAGCGCAGAGGCCTGGTGCTCGACGCCTCCGTCGACGATGAAGCTGTCGCCGGCGCGAGCATCGAAGACTTTGCCGCCGACGTCTACGCGGATGGCTCCGCTGATGACGTAGACGAGTTGGTAATGCGGATGGCTGTGGCGGGCGCCGACCCAGTCGGCATCGAAGTAGTGGCGGATCAGCATGAGTTGATCGGTGTTTGCGAGCACCTGGCGGCGCATGCCGGGCTCAGGGGTAAAGGTCTCGGGGTCGTTGTTCCGAACGAAGCTCATGGTGGTTTCTGTTCCTTTTCTCCAGAGTAATGGATGGAGCGGTGTGATGAAACAGAAGAGGCGAGCCGCGCGGGCTCGCCTCCAGTGGTTGGAGTAGCACTATTGTTTCGCAGGCTGTGGATAGTCGACGCGAATGGAGAGAATCTCGTACGGTGTGATGTGTGCTGTTATTTTGTCGCCAGAGAGAGCGAGCGGCGAGCCGACGGGCTTCTCCATCAGGTTGGTTTCGGTGGCTGCGGTTGCGCCTGGCGGTACGGTGAAGGTGGCGTCGCCCTGCTTGCCGGCCCATTCGAAGACGCGGAAGATGATGCCGTTGTCATCCTCGGCCTTCTTCATCGCTGTGAGGACGACGTTGTCCTGCGCGACCGAGGCGTAGGAGTGCTCAAGCGGCAGTGAGCCAGTGTGCGCGGCGACCTGCTGGGCGCGAAGCTCGTAGTTGTACTGGTAGCCGCGGCGCTCGGTCATGGCCTGCTTCCAGGTTCCGGCGTGTGGGTAGAGAGCGTAGCTGAAGCGCTGGTGGCCCTTGTCGGCGACTGGATCGGGCCAGGTGGGCGAGCGCAGCAGCGTGAGGCGGAGCGTGTTGCCCTCGGCGTCGTAGCCATACTTGGCTTCGTTGAGGAGCGAGAAGCCGTGGTGCTCGTCACCGAGGTCGGCCCAGCGCATCGCGGGCACTTCAAACTGCGCCTTCTCCCATGAGTTGTTGCGTGTGGTGGGCCGCTCGATGGTTCCGTAGGGAATCTCGTAGGTGGCCATGGGGCCGGAGGCCGCGAGCGGGAAGGCTGCCTTGAGGAGGACGTGAGTTTCCTGCCAGTCGATGTCGTTGATGACGTCGACGGTGTCGGTGTTGGCGTAGAGCTGGATGTCCTGAACGAACTTCGAGGACTGCCAGGTGCGCGAGACTCGGATGACGGCGCGCAGGGGGCCCTTCTCGACGAGTTCGACGGAGTCGACCTTGTCGATAGGGGTCATGTGATCGAGTGTGCCGGGATCGATGTTCCAGGCGTCGTACTGCTTCGGAAGATCATGGAAGGTCTGGAGCTGGTTGCCGCAGGCGCCTTTTGCGAGCGACTCGAAGTTCGACTTCTTGTCGTAGAGGCTGGTGATGCAGCCGGTCTTCGGGTCGACCTCGACGCGGAGGAAGCCGTTCTCCATCGTAGTGCCGCTGGCCTTCAGGTCGGTTTTGAAGGGCTTTTCTCCGGCGACGGCGTGAAGCACCTGGTAGCCGAGCGAGGGGACATCGTGCGCCTGCACGAGCAGCTTGTAGGTGCTGGTCTTTGGATCACTGGAGAGGACCTTGGTGGGAAGCACGTTATTGTGCTCGTCGAGGAGGGAGACGCTGTTGGTTGTCGGCGACGGCATCTGCACGGTCACAGTGGTGACGCCGGTGTGCGCCCATGCCAGTGGATTGAAGATGAGCACGGGAACGTCGCCAGCCGCTTTGGTGTTGATGTTCGCTGCGAGCGTGTGGAGCGAGTGCGAGGTGATCTCGTTGGTCTCGTAGCGGACGTGGTCGAACTCTTCCTGGGCTTCCTTGTAGATGATGCCGATGCCGGAGCCTGCAGCAAGGTCGTGGAAGCCGTTGAAGGTGACCTTCTTCCACGCATCGGTGAATTGGTCGTTGGGATAGCGGTCGCCGTTGAGCCAGGCGAGCGAGGCGTACTTCTCGGCGTTGAGGGTCTGTTCCTCGCTCTCGCGCATGTTGCGCTTGTGCTGTGCCTGCGAGGTCATGACGCCGCGGTGATACTCGAAGTAGAGCTCGCTATCCCATGTGGGGATGTCGATCTTGCCGGCTTCGGGTGTGGAGACTTTGTAGCCCTTTGCGATGGAGACGTAGTTCCACTCGGGCGAGTCGGGAGCGATCTTCTTCTCGACATCCGTGAAGTAGCTCTGTGCGGTTCCGAACTCGAGCTTCGGCATGACCATGCCGGGCTGCGCCCAGTGGTTGCCCTCGTCGAGGATGGCGCGCGTGGGACCGCCGCCGTGATCGCCGACGCCGTAGAGGTCCATCATCTCGTCCATCCCGGGCACGTGCTCACGCGCCATGGCTAGGTCGCCAGAGAGACGCACGGGGTTGAGGTTCGTGTTGGCGTAGTCGTGCGGGAAGTACGTGAGGACCTTGCTGCCGTCAGGCGACTTCCACCAGAAGAGTTTGAACGGAAGCTGGTTGGTGTCGTTCCACTGCATCTTCTGCGTGACGAAGTAGTCCATACCGGAGCGCTTGTAGATCTGGGGAAGCTGCCAGTTGTAACCGAAAGAGTCGGGGTTCCAGCCGATGCGGACGTCGACGCCGTACTCCTTCTGGAACCAGCGCTTGCCGATGAGCAGCGAGCGGACCTGCGATTCGCCGTCGGGCATGTTGAGGTCAGGTTCGACCCACATGCCGCCTACGATCTCCCAGCGGCCTTCCTTGATGCGCTTCTTAATCTCATCGTTGATGGCGGGATACTTCGTGGCGATCCACTCGTTGTAGGCGGCGGCGGACTGCGTGTAAGTGTAGTTGGGGTACTCGTTCATCAACTGCAGCGCAGTGGAGAAGGTGCGCTTGACGACATCGACTGTCTCAGAGACCGGCCAGAGCCAGGCGGCGTCAATGTGCGAGTTGCCGGTGAGGTAAATTGTTGCCTGCTGCAGCGTGGGGCGAAGCGTCTCAAGCCTCTGACAAGCAGCGGTAAGCGAGGCATCGAACTTCGACTGATTGGCGCTGTCGAGCGCGGCAAGATCGACTGTTGCGATCGACTCATTCAGTGTCGCCATGTCTTTTTCAGGATTTTTTGAGAGCGATGGGAGGAGCGCGGCGCTCGAGATGAACTCAAGCCGCAGGTCGGAGGGGTTGGGCCGGTTCGCGGCGAACTCGATGCGGGTGGAGACGCCGTTGAAGTTCTTCACGTCGACGGTGTGCAGAAGCTTGACCGCGACGAGGATCTTGTCGCCGGGTTTGGCCTGGTCGAAGAGAATGATCGGCTCAAGGTCATCGCCGAGCGCCACGCGGCGGCCGTTGAAGTAGATGATCTCTGGGACAGGCCCGTTGGCTCCGGCGCGGAACTGAAACCAGATGCGCGCGCCGGTGAGGTCATAGCCGTTGAGTGTCTTGGGGATTTCAATGAGACGGCGATACCAGACGGCGTCGTTGGGGGCCTTGCTGCGCGGCTGGACGGTCTCCCAGGAGGAGTCGTTGAGCGCGGGATCTTCGCCGTGGGCAAGGTCGCCGGGATGATAGCGCCAGTCGGTGGCTGGAAGCTCGCTGAAGTTGCCGAGGCGCTCGATGGTCTTCTGCGATTCCGGCGGGAGCGGCTTGACGATCTCGGCGATCGTTCTGGCTCCTCGTTGCGCGGTGAGATGAGTAGCAGGGATTGCGGTAAAGAGAAGAGCGAAGAGGATTCTTGCTGTGGTGCGCAGTGCTGAGGGGCGAAGAGAGACGATCAACGGGGGCGGCTCCTTATGGTCTGTGCGGCGTCGATTCTGGACGAGGTTTAGCGCTAAAGCTGAACACAGGGAGTCTAACGCAGAATCGCCCTCCTTGTCGGAGGGCGAGGGTTGTGTGTCTTGAGGCGGACGAGCTCAGCGCTTGAGGACCGACTCGAGAAAGGCGAGGGCGCGGGGATCGCCGGACTGGGCGAGCCAGAAGAAGGCGTCCTTGCGGACGGCGGGGTTCTGGTTGGTCTCGGCGACGTGGATCAACTGTGGTACGCCTTCCTCCTTCGGCAGCTGGCTAAGCGCGAAGACGGCTTTCTTCTTCACCTGCTGATCGGGGTCGTTCTCGATGGCGTTGGTGATAGCCGCGGATGCCTTCTTGCCGGCCTTTTGCGCGAGCCAGAAGATCGCCTGGCTGCGAACGCCGACATTCGTGTCGGACTTTGCGAGCGCGATGAGTTCATCGGTCGCAGCGGGGTCCTTGTTGATCGAGAGGTCGAAGGCGAGCTTCTCGCGGAGCTTGGGGTCTTGTTCGCTCTTGATGAGCTTTTGTAGTGCGAGGAAACCATCGTGGCCACGCTCGGCTCCGAGCCAGAAGGCGGCCTTCTCGCGCAGTTTCGGCGAGTTTGACGAAGAGGCGATGGATGCGAGCTCTGACGTAGCTGCAGGTGAGGCGTGCATGGCCAGCGCGGCAAGAGCGCTGTCCGCCGGTTGCTTTTCGGTTCCCTGCGTGGCGAGCTGCGCAAGGTAGTGGACGCTGTCTTCGGGCTGAACTCCGGTGAGCCAGGTGAAGGGCACGCCTCCCGCGTTGAGACGACAGCCGGCGTTCACAGCTCGGACCCTGATGACCGCGCTGTGATCGAGACGAAGCAGCACGTACATCTTTCCGGGCTCGGTGCTCTGGCTGGAGGTGTTTACGCCGTGCTCGGAATCCTCGAGTCGATATTCACCGCAGCATCCATCGTCAGACGATCCGTTTGAATCAGAACACGAAGACGAATGGTGTCGCGGAAGAGATGGAACCTCATATCCAATCCATAGCTGTTCGGTGGAGTGCTGAAATCGCGTCACCGTCGCGGACAGTCCTGCGCCTGCGGGCTCAGTGCTGAACTGCGTTTCGGAGACTCGCGGCTGCTGCGCGGAGTACGCGATCGCAGACGCACTAAGGGCTAGAGCAACGAGAAGATGCTTGTTCACGGGACGTTCTCCTTTGGTGAAGACGCTGTTACTTGTTAAGGATCTCCATCATGTAGTCGGTGGCTTCCTTGTTGCGCATGACGCTGAGCTTCGAGACGATCATCTGCTTCAGCACAGGGTCCTTCTCAGCGCGTGCCAGCGCTATCAGGTCGTGTGCATCCCCCGAGATAAAGAGACCATCGAGAGCGGCCTTCTTTGACGCGGCGTCAGAGCTGCTCTGATAAGTGGCCACCAGCGTGGGCGCTGCGGCAGCACCGCCCGTCACTCCCAGGTTGCGAATCGCCTTGCTGCGCAACACTGGATTCTGTTCCGTCTTGGCAATGTTGCCAAGCATTTCACTGCCCTTCGACCCGGCGGCGACAAGAGCCCCGATGATCGCTGACTTCGTCTCTTCGCTCTTCGCATCGCGATATAGCGTGGCCAGTTCCGAGGTTGCACCCATGGCTCCCAGCGACTGCACGGCTGATTTCACCAGGACGGGATTCTGCTCGTTGCGTGCGGCGTCGACAAGCTTGTCCGGCGATCCTGTTACGAGGTACGACTGCAGGATCGCGCGCTTCACGCCTTCATCGTTGGAGTGCTGGTAGACATCGGCGAGCATATCGACAGACTTCTTGCCCTTGATAGCCGCATACATGCGAATCGCCTTGATCTGCAACTGCGGATTGGATTGACCGCGCGCAATCTGGCCAATCGCGTTCTGCGCCTCGGCAGTGTTGCTGTTCGCCAGCACAAACAGCGCACGCTCCTTCAGTTTCTCGGATCCGTTGCCGTTGAGGATCTGCTGGATGGCCGGCATCGCGCGTCCCTCATCCGTATGCATCAAGGCATTCAGTGCGAGCAGTTTCAGTTCGTCGTCGGGGGCGCCCTGCGGCTGCACGGAATTTCCGCCGGCGCCGCGAATCTCGATGCCCATCGCGTCGCACTCACTGATGTACCGACTCTTCCGATAGGTGTGGCCTAGCTCGACACAGGTCTCGAGCGCCCGTGCCGGCTGTCCCTCCTTGTTCTGCGCATAGGCCTTCCAATAGAGAGCAGCATCGGAGCGATCGCCATGCTGCGCAGCGATGTTCCCGAAGATGGACTCGGCGTCGGTCCAGCGGCCCTCGTTGATGGCGCGGGTACCGTCCGCGTACGAGCTGTTCTGCTCCCCTTCTTCCGGCACTTCGCCGAGATGAGTCGGCCCTGCAAAGACGATGGGTTGAAGGCAGAGAGCCGCGGGTGCAAACAGAGTGGAAGCAATCAGTGCTGCGGGAAGAATGGATGTAACTTTCATTAGATGGATACCCCTTTAGTTGCTGTTCCGACAATCCCCTTCTGTTCCACGCCGCCCTGCACCCGGGAGCGGAGGACGCGGACCTCGAAGAGAAGGCCGTCGGTGTTCATCTCTTTTTGAAGTTCGTCGAGGCGAGCCTGCGAGAGACCAGCGGGCTCGTTTGCGACTTCGATCAGCACGCGCTCGAGGTGGTCGAGTGCAGCCGCGAGCACAGGATCGCCGGACTGCTTTACGCTCTCGCGATAGAGGCGGTTTGCCGAGAGTAGATCGCGCGCCTCGGCCTGCATGGGCACCTCGGTCGAGGGCTCGGCGTGCTTGAGTTCGACCAGCAGGCGCTCGGAGCGGTCGAGGTGATCGCCGAGTACGACGAGCACGACGCGTTCGCGGCCCTGGCTGTCGCTGGCGTTGCCTGCGACGGACGGTGTCTGAGGGTTGCGGTGCTCCCACTGGCGTCCCGCAAAGAAGGCCGCGGCAGCGACTATCAGGAGGCAAGCCGCCGCGGCCGCGAATCCACCGAACAGATGGAGCCGGAGCCAGGCGAAGCGCTGCTTCTTCGGTGGTTGATAGGCATGGAGTGAGTTGCGGATGGACTGCCACACCTGTTCGCTGTAATCGGCATTCCGGGGAGGCGTTGCCGGTGCTGTGATCTCGGCAAGGTCGCGCATGATTGCGGAGTAGGCGCGAGCACAGTCGGGGCAATCGCGCAGGTGCTGGGCGATATCCTGCGCGTCGCCGGACTCGCCGTAGTGGTAGTCGATGAGGTCTTCTTCGTTGCAGTGCTTCATGGTGTCACCCGAAGTGGAGCGAGGCTGCGGCGCAGCTTCTGCACGGCGCGAAAGACGGCCTGCTTGGCGGCGTTGGGAGCGATGTGGAGCGCCTCGGCGATCTCGGTGGTGTCGCGGCCCTCCATGTGGCGCAGGATGAAGGCTGTCTTCTCGGTTGCTGTAAGGCTGCGCATCGCGGTCTTCTGCAGGGCCTCGATCTCGCGGCTCAGCAGAGAGCGCTCGGGGCTGGCTGCGGTGTCGGCGACCTGCACCTGCTGCGGCGCGAGGTCGGTCGCTTCGCCGATCTGGTACGTTGCTTCGACTTTGCGTTTGCTGATCATGTTGAGGGCACAATTAACGGCGATGCGATAGATCCAGGTTCCGAACTCGGAGCGCGACTCGAAGCTCTCCAGCCGCTGGTAGCCGCGAAGGAATGCCTCCTGCACGACCTCGTCGGCGTCGGCCTCGTCGCCGGTGATGCGAAAGGCGACACGAAAGACGTTCTGGCTATGGCGAGCGACGAGCGCGCCGTAGGCCTCTTTGTCTCCGGCAAGCACCGCCCGGACGATCGCGTGGTCGTTTCCTTCCATTCAGCGCATTAGACAAGGAAAGAGGCGTGCGGTTAGGAAGATTTTTTTCGCAGGGCTCGACGGAGAACGCTGACGCTCGAAAAGAGGCAGTTTCGAGCTACACTTGCGTCACCCGGGCAGCCAGAAGGCCCACCAATATCGTTTCCCTGGAGGCTGGCCCTGAACGGGAATCCACAAAACAGAGCGATGCGGTATGGCACTGGTCTCAGGTGCCGGCTTCTATGGGTGCTGTTGCTGCTGATACCCACCCACGGCTTGGTGTGGACGCAGGGTGTGTCCTCCGCGATCAAGAAAGCCACGGGCAAGCAGACGAAACAGCCAGCCAGCCCCGCAGCCGCTGATTCGAGCGCCACGGCTGCTCCTACGCCCACGCCTCCGCCCCCTCCCGAAGATCCGCTGGGGCGGACCTCACCGCGCGGCTGCGTGCTTGGCTTTCTGCGCGCAGCGGAGGCAAAGGACTACGCGAAGGCGGCGGAGTATCTCGACGGCAGACGCCCGCAGCAGCAGGCAGAGCAGCTTGCCCTCCAGCTGAAGTACCTGCTGGACCTCAGACTATCCACCAACATCGATGCCATCTCACGCTCGCCCAAGGGAGACTTGGAGGACCAGGTTCGGGTCTCGCGAGAGCGTATCGGCGTGGTCAAGACGCCGAACGGAGACCTGGAGATTTTTCTCGATCTGGTGAAGCGGCCGGGCGTTCCCCCCATCTGGCTCTTCTCGCAGGAGACGCTCAACCGCGTTCCCGGCATTTACTCCGGTTTGCAGCATAAGGACTACGCGAGTTACTTCCCGGAGTGGATGGCGCGCGTTCGTTTTCTTTCGGTTCCGCTGTGGCGATGGACCCTCATCCTGCTCACTACGCTTGCGCTGCTGGTCGTAGCCTCGCTTTTGACGAGGATCATCCTGTGGCTTCTGAAGGTTGTCTTTCGAACACGACTGACGCCAAGAGTCAAAGAGATGGTGCTTGCATTAAAGGGACCCATCCTCGGCCTGATGCTTGCACTGCTGCTCCGTGCTGTCGGCGGGTACGCCATTACGGCGCTGGCACGGCACTTCTGGGAGATGGCGGGGCTGTTGGTGGCGTGGATCAGCGGTGGGTGGCTGCTGATCCGGCTTACAGATATCGTCGTCTTGTTCGTACGGCACAGACTGCTGGTGCGCCTGCAAGTGGAACGTGCCACCTTTGTCGGACTCGTCGGCAGGCTGTTCAAGATACTCGTCGGCATCGTGCTGGTGGTGGGCCTGCTCTCGGTCGCCGGGGTAGACGTCTCGGCCCTGCTGGCGGGCCTGGGGATCGGCGGCATCGCCCTTGCGCTGGCAGCGCAGAGAACGCTCGCGGATCTCTTCGGCGGGCTCTCGGTTGTGATGCGCGGAGCAGTGCGTGTGGGCGACTTCTGCCAGGTCGACGGCGTGCAAGGGACCGCGGAGGATGTGGGCATCAGCTCGCTGCAGCTGCGCACTCTGGACCGCTCGTTGGTCTCGATTCCGAACGCGAAGGTCGCTGAGGGAAAGCTCGAAAACTATTCCATGAGGGATCAGTTCTGGGTGCACCAGGTCTTCACGCTGCGGTTCGACACTCCGCACACGACGGTAAAGACCGTGCTGGACAGGACGGTTCAGTTGCTAGCGTCGGAGCCGGAGATCGATAAGGAATCGGCGCGTGCGCGGCTGATCGGCCTCACGCCTTCGGGTCCGCAGATCGAGGTGTTTGCCTACTTCCGCCGTCCGGGAGCAGACTGGGCGATGTTCCTCGGCGTGCAGGAGAAGATCATTCTGAAGATGATGGGTATCGTGGAGTCAGAAGGCACCAGCTTCGCCGCCCCAATCGGCGTGGTGCAGATGAGCGAAGCGAAGCCGGTTGACAGCGCCGGACGCGACGTATAGGGTTAGCGCGGCGTTACCGCTTACGGATCAGGCAGGCAAGGACATCATGAACGACGAGAGAGAGAGATCGGTGCGCACGGGAGGCACGACGCGTGCGGTGCTGACGGACAGCCACTTCTGGGTGCCGTTTCTGGCGCTGGTGGCGGGGATCGCCCTGCTTGCCGTTCTGCACAAGGCTTAACGGATCGACAAATCAGGAAGCAGGAAATCAGGGATCGACGAGATCAGGGAATGACACGGATGGCAGCAGTGGTTCCGAAGATGGGGAAGCAGCAGCGCCTGTCGCTGCATGGCCTGGGAGTGATCTGCGGCCTGGCGGCAGGGGTATGGCTGGGGGCGGCCGAGGCTCCGACGAAGCTGGTGAATGTGGGGCTATCGCCGTTTGCCGTCTCGCTGTGCATGGTCGCAGGCGTATTCACGGCGCGGTGGACCTTCCCTACCCTGCTGAAGGGGACGGGGTATGTCTGTGCCGATCTTGCCGAGAAGAAGCACCTTATCGTGTGGGCGCTGCTGGCCGGCGCGCTGTGGGCCGTGGCGAATACGCTGACCGTCTTTGCGATCCGCGATGTTGGTCTTGCGGTGGCCTTCCCGCTGTGGAACGCGAACTCGCTGATCGGGCTGTTCTGGGGCCGCGTGCTCTTCAAGGAGCTTGAGGGAGCGAGCGCGGGGAACATCAGCAAGGTGGTGCTGGGCGGTGTCGCGATCGTCATCGCCGCGGTGATGCTCGGGTTCAGCACGATCCACGGCGACACGGCGGCGGGCCAGCACGCGGTGCGCGGAATCCTGGCAGCAATCGGCGCGAGCTTCATGTGGGGAACGATGTATGTTCCATATCGCAAGGCGTACATCAGCGGGATGAACCCGCTGTCGTTCGTGACGGCGTTTACGATCGGCGAACTGGGAACGGTGCTTGCCCTCACACTGGTGCTCGACGGGGGGATGAACTCCCCGGCGTTCTCGCTGATTCACCAGCCGGGACTGGTCTTCTGGCTCTTTCTGGGCGGTTTTGTGTGGGTCATCGGCGATCTGTTCCAGCAGTTTGCTGCAAAATATCTCGGCATTGGCCGCGGGATTCCGCTGTCGAACACCAATCAGCTCTGGGGGCTGGCGTGGGGCGCGCTGGTCTTCGGCGAACTTGCGGGTGCGGATTCGAAGCCCCGGCTGCTGGTCGTCGCTGGGTCGATCATCATGATCCTTGGCGCCCTGGCGATTGGGACGGCTGTGGCCTCGGCGCGCGAGGTCACCTCGAACAATGAGGCCGTGCTGCGCGAGTGCGAGCGCTACCGCCTGGACTACAACCGCACGCTCGCCGCCCAGGCCGGGGACGAGTTTGGAGGCAACGAGAAACGCCGCTGGTGGGACTACGCTATTGTGGCGACGGCTACCGGGGTCTTTATCTGGCTTGGCGTGCACGCTGTGGTGCCACCGCTTGAGATGAATATGCGATGGGTCGCCGCGCTTGCGGTTGTGCTGCTGTTGAGTCTTATTGCCGGCGGATGGAGTCTATGGCGTAGAACGAGATTCTGCTAACCCGCCTCCCCGGAGGAGATTGTTCCTCCGGACCGGCGTTGGCTATAGGATGATGCTTTCTATATGGCAGTCAGGCTGAAGGACATTGCGCGCGATCTTGGGGTCTCGGTGGTTACCGTGTCGAAGGTACTGCGGGGGAACAGCGACATTGGCGAGGAGACTCGCAAACGCGTTCTGAAGCGCATGAAGGAGCTGAACTATCAGCCCAACATGCTGGCCCGGGGGCTGGCGAGCGGCAAGACGTATACGGTCGGGCTGGTTGTTCCGGATCTGGTGCATCCGTTCTTCGCCGAGTTCGCCAAGTCGCTGGGCGGCGTGCTTCGTGCGAGTAACCGGGCGCTGATTCTGGCCTCCTCGGAGGAGGACCCGGAGATTGAGCGGCAGGAGATCCGCACGCTGCTGCGCCGCGGCATCGATGTTCTGCTGATCGCGTCGTGCCAGCCGAGTCTGCGCAACTTCTACGAGCTGGGAGATGAGCGGACGCCATACCTGCTGTTCGACCGCAACTTCCCTCACCTGGCGGCTCACTTCGTCGGTTCGGACGATGTGCTGGTGGGAGAGATGGCCACGCGCCACCTGATTGAGAGAGGACACAAACGCATCGCGCACATCGCCGGGCAGAGCACCAGTCCTGCGCACGACCGCCTGCGCGGCTATAAGAACATGCTGGCGGAGCATCGGCTCCCGGCACCGGAGAACTACGTCGTTCCGTGCGACCACCTGGAAGAGGCCGGCGTCGCGACGGGTCACAAGGCGATGCAGAAGCTGCTGAAGCTGGATCAGCGGCCGGATGCGGTGTTCTGCTACAACGATCCGACCGCCATCGGAGCCATCGAGGCAACGCTTGAGGCCGGGCTGCGTGTCCCGGAGGACATCGCATTCATCGGATGCGGCAACATGCGATATAACGATTATCTGCGCGTTCCGTTGAGTTCGATCGATCACGGCACGGCGGAGCTGGGACGGATTGCAGGCGAACTGGCGCTCGAGCTTGCCGGCAAGCCGGAGCAACCGCCGAGGAGTATTCTGGTGCCGCCTACGCTGGTTGAGCGGGCGTCGACCGGTGCGAGAAAGGCACGTTAGTTCCGCGGGAGCAACTGGAGGATTCCAACGATGAGCAAGGTCAGGCTGCTGGTTGGCACGCGCAAGGGCGCGTTTCTCTTAACCTCGGACGGCAAGCGGGAGAGCTGGGAGGTCAGTGGCCCCCACTTCGCGGGCTGGGAGATCTACCACATGAAGGGGTCTCCCGTGGAGCCGAACCGGATCTACGCGTCTCAGACGAGCGGCTGGTTCGGGCAGGTCGTACAGCGCTCCGACGACGGTGGCGCGACGTGGAACCCAGTGGGGAACAAGTTTGCTTACGACGGGGTGCCGGGGACGCACCAGTGGTACGACGGGACGCCGCACCCGTGGGAGTTCAAGCGGGCCTGGCACCTGGAGCCCTCGCTGACCGATTCGGAGACCGTGTATGCGGGCGTCGAGGACGCTGCGCTGTTCCGCTCGACCGATGCCGGCGCGAACTGGGAGGAGCTTTCGGGGCTGAGAAAGCATGGTTCGGGGCCACACTGGGCTCCGGGAGCGGGAGGGATGTGCCTGCACACGATCATCCTGGACCCGAGCGATGCGCAGCGGATGTATATCGCCATCTCGTCGGCGGGGGCGTTCCGCACCGACGACGGCGGCGCGACCTGGAAGCCAATCAACCAGGGCCTGCGGTCGGAGCATATTCCGGACCCGACGGCCGAGGTCGGCCACTGCGTCCACCACATCGCGATGCATCCCTCGCGTCCCGGGACCCTGTTCATGCAGAAGCACTGGGACGTGATGCGGTCGGACAATGCGGGCGATCTGTGGACCGAGGTGAGCGGGAACCTTCCGACGGACTTCGGATTCGTGATCGACGTGCACGCGCATGAGCCGGAGACGATCTACGTGGTCCCGATCAAGAGCGATGGGGAGCACTTTCCTCCGGAGGGGAAGCTGCGGGTGTATCGCAGCCGGTCGGGCGGCAACGAGTGGGAGCCGCTGACGAAGGGGCTTCCGCAGGAGAACTGCTACGTCAACGTGCTGCGCGACGCGATGTCCATCGATCAACTCGATAACTGCGGAGTTTATTTCGGAACGACGGGTGGCCAGGTGTACGCCTCTCGCGATGGAGGCGATAGCTGGACGGCGATCGTACACGATCTTCCGGCGGTGCTCTCGGTGGAGGCGCAGACGCTGCCGTGACGGTGCGGGTACTGCTTCCGGCGCACCTTCGCGCTCTGGCCCGGGTGGAGGGCGAGGTGCGCGTGGAGGTGGACGGTCTGGCGACGATCCGGTCGGTGATGGACGGCGTCGAGCGAGACTACCCGATGCTGGGTGGGACGATCCGCGACCATGTGACGCGGGAGCGGAGGGCGTTCCTGCGGTTTTTTGCGTGTGAGCAGGACCTTTCGCACGAGCCGGTGGACGCTCCGCTGCCGGACGTTGTGGCTGAGGGCAAGGAGCCTCTGCTGGTGATTGGGGCGGTGGCGGGCGGGTGAGCCCTTCCCCTATGGCTGTGTGCGGCAGTGGGCCCACGTGCGCTAATTTTGAGCCTGACTTATTAGGGTGCTGAAAAATCGTCTTGCTTAAGGGCACGGCTTCAGCCGTGCCGTAAGTGTCCTGTTTCGAACACGGCTTTAGCCGCTGAGGTCGCGTTTCCCCCCGAAATCCTGATGTCAAGCCCCCAAACCTCCAGAAATCCTGCCAAACCGAACAAACCAAGGCACTAACATCCCAAGCAAAAACTGCCGATCAATTTCCACCCATCCGATAAAATAGAACTAGAAACAAGAAAAGCTCCGGTCACAGGCCGGAGCTTTTCTTTTCCAAAACCAAACAGAATGAATACCTTACCAAATCATCGACGCAAAGTATTCATTTTCAATACCTTGCATTACAACCAAAATCAAGGTACCAACCTAACCTTCATGTATTGAATACTTTGCACACTTTTTTAGGGAGGGGACTACGTCGCTCCCAAAGCCCGAATCACCGTCGCCGCCAGGACAGCGCCCACCAGCGGCCCGAGGATAGGAATCCAGGCATACCCCCACCCGGACTCTCCCTTACCCGCAATCGGCAGCACCGAATGAGCCAGCCGAGGCCCCAAATCGCGCGCCGGATTGATCGCGTACCCAGTCGTTCCGCCCAGCGACAGCCCGATGCCCCAAACCAGCGCCCCCACCAGCGTCGGTCCCATCCCCGACGCCACGCCCGCCGGCGACACGCGCCGTGAAAACAACGCCGTCGCCACCAGAACCAGCACAAACGTCCCCAGCACCTCGCTGAAGAGGTTCCAGACCGGCGAATACACCGCCGGAGCCGTAGCAAAACAAGCAAACTTCGCCCCCCGATCCTCGGTCAGCTCCCAGTGCGGCCGATACTGCATCCAAACCGCCGCCGCGCCCAGAAACGCCCCCAGCACCTGCGCCGGAAGATACGTCAGCAGCCGCTCCGCATGGCCTGACATCATCACCGAGGCCACCGTTACCGCCGGGTTCAGATGCCCGTCCGGATCGCCCAGCGCCGCGCTCACCGCAACGCCCGCAAACACCGCCAGCCCCCAGCCCGCCGTAATCGAGATCCACCCGGCCCCCTGCGCCTTCGACTTATTCAAAAGCGTGCCGGCAACCACACCGTTGCCCAGCACAATCAGCACAAACGTTCCCACCAACTCACCAATCACCGGAGACCAATCGACCATGCAACCTCACTCACCCTCGTACACATAACCACGCGCAACGGAATAGAAGTTCTCGAGATCCCGAGCCTTCCACTCCTCGCTACGTCCAAGCTCCCGCGCCAGAACATCCGCCACCTTCGGCGCCGCCTCGATCGCCGCCCGAGCATCCAGAAACAGCGCCCGCAGCCGTCGCGCCAGCACATCCTCAACCGTCCGCGCCATCTCCTGCCGAGCCGCCCAGACCACCTCGCGCATCCGATACGGAAGCCGCGGATGCAACAACTCGTTCAGCGAAGCGTCCTGCTGCGAAAGCCGCTCGATCAGCGGAAGATCCGATCCATACACCCTCTCGGACTCGACCGCCGCAACCTCGCGGGTCCATCCATGCAGCCGCAGCGCCCGCGTCCGCGAAGGCTCCTGCTTCAATCCGCCGATCTCGGCCGCGCGGTTGATCACGTCCTCGCCCATGCGCCGGTACGTCGTCCACTTGCCGCCCGTAATCGTCACCAGCCCCGACGGCCGGACCAGAATCGTATGATCCCGCGACAGCTTCGACGTCGCGCCTCCGCCCTTGCGAACCAGCGGCCGCAGCCCCGACCACACGCTCAGAACCTCGCCGATCTCCGGTCTTCGTCCGAGATACTTCGCAATATGCTGCATCAGAAACCGCCGCTCCACCTCCATCGCCCGCGGCTCCGCCGACGCGCGCTCCACCGCCTCGTCCGTAGTCCCCACAACCGTCGCCCCGTGCCACGGAATCGCAAAAAGCACACGTCCGTCCGAGGTCTTCGGAATCATCATCGCGTTCGCGCCCGGAAGAAAATCACGCGGCAGAACGAAGTGCGATCCCTGGCTCACCGACAGCAGCGTCTCGCGGTCGCCATCCATCACCAGAATCTGTTCCGAGAAGGCGCCCGCTGCGTTGATCGTCACCTTCGCCAGCAGCTCGAACCTGGCGTCACCCTCCAAATCGCGCACCTGAACTCCGACGAGCTTCCCACTGCGCTCGATCAGCCCCGTCGCCTCGACGTAGTTGATCGCAACGCCGCCAAGCTCCTCGAACGTCCGCAGCAGCGAGACCCCATATCTTGCATCATCGAACTGTCCGTCGTGATACAGCACGCCGCCGCGCAGCCCGCTTGCCGCAACCCCAGGCAGCATCTCCCGCGTCTTCTCCGGCGACAGCATCCGAGACTCGCCAAACGACAGCTTGCCAGACAGCCACTCATACACCTTCAACCCGAAGCCGTAGTAAGGCAGCCCGAAGTAGTCGAAGATCGGAACCACAAACGAAAGGTTGTGCACGATATGCGGAGCGTTCTCCAGCATGTGCCCGCGCTCCTTCAGCGCATCGAGCACCAGCGTGATGTTCATCTGCTCCAGATAACGCACGCCGCCATGCACCAGCTTCGTGCTCCGGCTCGAAGTCCCCTTGGCGAAGTCCGCGCGCTCCACCAGCACGGTCCTGTAGCCACGCGACGCAGCCTCCACCGCCGCGCCCAAACCGGTCGCGCCTCCGCCAATCACGAGCACGTCCCACTCCGCCTGCTCGCCCAGCCTGCGCAGAATCCCAGCGCGTTCGCTCAACCCTCAACCTCCTCCTCGCGCGTCCAGTCCCGCGCGCGCCCCAGCGCTCTCTTCCACGTCGTCCGCACCTTATCGCGAGCAGCCTTCTCCATCGCCGGCCTGAACACCTGATCCACCTGCCACTGCAGCGCAATCGTCTCCTTGTCCGGCCAATACCCAACCGCCAGCCCCGCAAGATAAGCGGCCCCCATCACCGTAGCCTCCGCGTTCTTCGGCCTCACGACTTCGATGCCCAGCACATCGGCCTGAATCTGCATCAGCAGATTATTCGCAGCGGCGCCGCCGTCAACACGCAACTGCGCCAGCGGCAGCCCCGAGTCCGCCTGCATCGCCTCCAGCACATCGGTCGCCTGCAGCGCGATCCCCTCAAGCGCCGCCCTTGCAATATGCGCCCGCGAGGTCCCGCGTGTCATCCCCACCAGTGCGCCCCGCGCATACTGGTCCCAATGCGGCGCGCCCAGCCCCGCAAACGCCGGAACCATCACCACGCCATTCGAGCTCTCCACCGTCGCCGCCAGCTTCTCCACATCTGCCGATCTGCGAATTAACTGCAGCTCATCGCGCAGCCACTGCACCACAGCTCCCGCCATCAGCATCGAGCCCTCAAGCGCATACTCCACCGTGCCGCCAACCTTCCAGGCCACCGTCGTCAGCAGCCGGTTCTTCGAAGCCATCGGCTGGGTGCCCGTGTTCATCAGCATGAACGCGCCCGTGCCATACGTGCACTTCGCCATCCCCGGAGAGGTACACATCTGCCCGAATAGCGCCGCTTGCTGATCACCCGCGATCCCCGCAATCGGAACTCCCGCAATCAACCCCTCGCTCACGCCGCACTCACCGCTCGAAGCCACCACCTCCGGAAGCATCGACCGCGGCACCTTCATCAGCTGCAGCAGATCCTCATCCCACTCCATCGTGTGGATGTTGAACAGCATGGTGCGCGAAGCGTTCGTAACATCCGTCACATGCCGCTTACCGTGTGTCAGCTTCCAGATCAGCCAGCTATCCACAGTGCCGAACGCCAGCTTGCCTGCCTCCGCGCGCGCACGCGCTCCTGCAACGTTCTCCAGAATCCAGTTGACCTTACTCCCCGAGAAGTACGCATCAGGAATCAGCCCCGTCTTCGCCTGAATCGCCGCGCCCTCGCTCTCGCGCAGCGCATCGCAGAACGCCGCCGTCCGCCGGTCCTGCCACACGATCGCGTTGTACACCGGCTCGCCCGTCTCACGGTCCCAAACCACCGTCGTCTCACGCTGATTCGTAATCCCGACCGCAACCAGGTCCCTGCCCGTCAGATCGGCCTTCGCCAGCGCCTCCGTCGCAACGCCGCTCTGCGACGACCATATCTCCGTCGGCGAGTGCTCCACCCATCCCGGCTCAGGAAAGATCTGCTTGAACGGACGGTGCGCAATCGACACCACCGAGCCCGCCTCATCCACCACCATCGCCCGCGAACTCGTCGTCCCCTGATCCAGAGCCAGAATGAATCGCTTCGCCACCAGGCCGCCTCCTCATCGCTGCAGCAAAAACACGCCACAGAGCCACTAGCCAATGTAATCGGATTTACCGCTAACAGTGGGCTAAAAACCAACGCCGTCCGCTTCGAGTTAACGCAACAGCACTACGGCTTACCAGCCGTCCAACCCACATTCACCTTGTTCGCAGCATTCTGCTGCTTCAGCCACTGGTACAGCGGAGCGAAGTACTCCAGCATCGGTCCCGCATCCAGGTGATCCTCGCCCGTCATCGTCTTCAGCGTCTCCTGCCATGGCTTCGACTGCCCCGCCTCCAGCATCGCGTTCAGCTTCGCGCCGGCCTCCTTGCTTCCGTAGAAGCTGCACCGGTTCAGCGGCCCCTTGTACCCCGACGCATCGCACATCGCCTTGTAGAACTGAAACTGATAGATCCGTGCCAAGAAGTACCGGGCATACGGAACATTCGCCGGAATGTGATACTTCGCTCCCGGATCGAACTCAGCATCCGTCCGCGCAATCGGCGGAGCCACCCCCTGATACTTCTCCCGCAGCTCCCACCACGCCTTGTTGTAGTCCGCCGGCTTCACCTCCCCGCTGAAGACCTCCCACCGCCACTTATCAATCAGCAGCCCAAACGGAAGAAACGCAATCTTGTCCAGCGCCGTGCGCAACTGCAGAGGAATGTCCGCTTCCACCGGAGGAGCCGTATCGATCAGCTTCAGCTGCTGCAGATAATCCGGAGTAATCGACAGCGCGATCGAGTCCCCAATCGCCTCATGAAACCCGTCGTTCGCGCCGCCCCGGAAGATAAATGGCTGCTTGTGATATGCCCGCTGATAAAAATTATGCCCCTCCTCGTGATGCACCGTCGTGAAGTCGTCCGCATTCACCTTGATGCACATCTTGATGCGTAGATCCTGGTCGTTGTCCACATCCCACGCACTCGCATGGCACACCACATCGCGATCACGTGGCTTGATGAACTGCGACCTCTCCCAGAAGGTCGCCGGCAGCGGGTCGAAGCCCAGCGAAGTAAAGAAACCCTCGCCATACTTCGCCATCTTCTTGCCCGCCTCAAGCTCCGACACCGGCCCGATCTGCTGCTTCAGCGCAGCCTCCAGGTCGTACATCGTGTAGCTCCCCGTCGGCGCCGGAGCCACAATGTCGTATACATTCCCCCACTCCTGCGCCCACATATTCCCCAGCAGATGCGCAGGAATCATCCCGTCCGGCCTCTCCGCAGCCGCACCATACTTCTGGATCAACTTGAACCGCACATACGCATGCAGCTCCTTGTACAGAGGCTCCAGCTGCGCCCATGTGCGCTCCAGCTCTGCCGAAAACTCCGCCGGAGTCATGTCATACCCTGAGCGCCACAGATCGCCCGTGTCCTTGAAGCCGAACTCCTTCGCGCCCTGGTTCGACAGCTCCACCAGCCGCGCATACTTCGCCCGCATCGGCGGTGAGATCTCGTGCCAGCCCTCCCACAACTGCTCCAGCTCCTTCGGGTCACGCGACTTCGCCATCAGCACGTCGATCTGCTCGATCCCCAGGCAGTCCTCGCCGCTCTTCCCCGGCGGACAGAACTTCCCCTTGCCATACATCCCGTCCAGAGCCGTGTTCACCTGCGTCAGCTCCGCGACCAGCTTCGGGTCCGTCGGCGATCCGTTCAGCCGCAGCAGCTTGAACTGCCGCTCCATCTCCGGCGGCATCTTCAGCCCCTGAAACCGCCGCGAAGCAATCACCAGCTCGTTCGTCTTCGTCAGCAGCCGCTCATTCGCCTTCGCCGCCAGAGCCTCCGTGTCGTCGGTGATGTAGGTCGCCTGCACCCACCCCGCCCGCGCCGCCTCATTCCCCAACGCCAGCAGCTCCGCATTGGCGCGATCCAGAAACGCCCTCGCCTCTTCAACCGTCGGAGGACCCGCATGCCTCTGCGCAAACATACACACCGGCATCAACGACAGACACAAGACAACACGCAATCTCTTCATGGCCGGAGTTTACACAGAATCCCGTTCCAGCTCTCGGCAACATTAAGGTGGGTGGGCTCTGACCAATTTTCGTTACTATTCCTCCGAACCGAAAACACCCCGGAAGGACCTCATGAAACCCACCACTGCACTCTCGCTTGCCGCCGCTCTGCTTCTCGCCGCCTCGCTCCCCGCCGCCGCCAAGGTCTGCGAAGCGCGCACTTACGGCGCAAAGCCCGACGGTACGACGAAGAACACCGCCGCCATCCAGTCCGCCATCGACGACTGTGCCAAGGTCGGTGGAGGCACCGTGCAACTCTCCGGTGGAGTCTTCGTCTCCGGCCCGATTGTCCTCAAGAGCAACGTCACGCTCGACCTCGCCAAGGGCACGACTCTCCTCGGCTCGCCCGACCACGCCGACTATCCCAAGAAGACCGAGTTCCGCGCGGCCGGCACCCAGTCGCTCGTCAGCGCCACCAACGCCGAGAACATCGCTATAACCGGCCCGGGCACCATCGACGGCAACGGCGAGTCCTGGTGGGAGGAGGCCCGCAAGACCAAGAACGCCGGGGTCGTCGGCGCCGTCGACTTCCGCCCACGCCTCGTCGTCTTCGACCACTGCAAACATGTCCGCATCGAAGGAGTCACCATCCAGAACTCGCCATCCTGGCAGGTCGTGCCTTACTACACTGACGACACCGTCATCCGTAACGTCCGCATCCTCGCGCCGCAGCACTCGCCCAACACCGACGCCATCGATCCCTTCAGCTCCTCCAACATGATCATCGACCACGTCTACGCCGACGTAGGCGACGACAACATCGCCATCAAGAGCGGCATCATCAACTCTCCTGGCCCCGACTCCCCCAGCACCAACATCACCATCACTGACTGCGACTTCATGCACGGCCACGGCCTCTCCATCGGCTCCGAGATCGCCGGCGGCGCCAACAACATCCACGCCGAGCGCATCCACTTCAAGGGCACCGACCAGGCCATACGTATCAAGGCCAACCGCGACCGCGGCAACCATGTCTTCAACATCTCCTTCAAGGACATCACCATGGAGGACGTAAAGACCGCCATCCTCATCAGCGAGTACTACCCCAAGGTGCTGCCTGAAGGCGACGTAGCCGCCGCCCCCATCACCCGCCTCACACCCTTCTTCCACGACATCACCATCGAGAACGTGAACTCCGTCAAGAGCGGCACCGCAGGCGTCATCGTCGGCCTGCCCGAATCGCCGGTGAAGAACGTCGTCCTGAAAAACATCAACATCGCCGCCGAAAAGGGCATGACCATCGCCTACGCCAACGTCTCCGGCTCCGACGTCCACCTCGTCATCGCCAACGGCGAAGCCATAACCAAAGGCCCTGCCGCTGCTATAGACATCAAATAGCTCTTTGAACAGGCGTCACTTCGTCGCTCTTTTGAAGACGTCATTTCGACCGGAGCAACGGACGGTCTCATCGTCCGTTGCGCAGTGGAGAACCCCCTGTATTTCGCCACACAGGCCACCCTCGCAGTCGCGAGGCGCAAAAACAATCCGCCCACGTCGGATGCCGGGTGCCCCATCTTCGCGACGGTCTTATCGTCGCTAAGGTGGGCCATCGCGCACCAGCGCGATCCGCCTTAGGCGAGTTCCTCCAACAGCGCCGCCCGCACCTCAGCCGCACTCTTCCCCGTAACACGCAACACCTTGCTCCTGTTCGCGGCCCCACTCACCAGCGACACCCGAGCCCGCGGCAGCCCCACCTTCTCCGCGACAAACGCAATCAGCGCCTCGTTCGCCTTCCCATCCACCGGAGGAGCACTCAGCGCAATCTTCACCGCCCCGCCATGCAGCCCCACTACCGCGTCCTTACGAGCCCCCGGCTGCACCCGCACGCTCACCGTGCATCCATCCGCAACATCCCGCACGAACTCCGCCGCTTCACTCATATCCCACTCACCCAAACACTGTCATCCTGAGCGGAGCGCGTAGCGCGCAGTCGAAGGACCTGCATTTCGCTCGCGCTGCCACAAACCCCTCACGCCCCCGCATAAACCCGCCTCCCAAAGATCGCCGTCCCCACCCTCACACAGGTGCTTCCCTCTTCAATCGCCACCGCAAAGTCATTCGACATCCCCATCGAAAGCCCGACCAACTTCGGATGCGCCTTCACCGCCTCATCCCGCAGCCGTCGCAACTCGCGAAAGTAAGGCCGCGCCACTTCCGCATCCTCCGACCACGGAGGCACCGTCATCAACCCCACAGCCTCCACCGCTTCGAACCCACGCATCCCATCCAGCAGCGCCGGCAGCTCCTCCGGCCCCAAGCCATGCTTCGACTCCTCATGCGACAGCTTCACCTCAATCAGCACCGGAAGCCGCTTCCCCAGCGCCTTCGCCGCCCTCTCCAACCGCTCCGCGATCTTCAGCGAGTCCACCGCATCCACCGCATCAAAAAGCTCCGCCGCCTTGTTCGTCTTGTTCGACTGCAGCGGCCCAATCAGGTGAAACTCCGCCGCCTCCAGCCCCACAAGCCGCGGACGCTTCCCCTCGAACTCCTGCACCTTGTTCTCGCCAAACAGATGCTGCCCCGCCGCATACGCCTCCAGAATCGCCTCAACCGGATGCACCTTGCTCACCGCCATCAGCGCCACCTCGCGCTCATCGCGACCCGCCCTGCGGCAGGCCGCTGCCATCTCTTCTTTCAGTCGAGCAATGTTCTCTGCAATCGTCATTTAACATAAATCTTATGGCATCGGCCATTCTTCGGAGACCTCCCCCAAACTCATGCGCACCATCCTTCTGCTCACCGCCTCGAACATCTTCATGACCTTCGCCTGGTACGGCCACCTCAAGTACAAGGAGGTCTCCCTCTGGAAGGTCATCCTCGTCAGCTGGTCCATCGCCTTCTTCGAGTACTGCCTCCAGGTCCCCGCCAACCGCATCGGCGTCCGCACCTTCACCCCCGACCAGCTCAAGGTCATCCAGGAGGTCATCACCCTCTCGGTCTTCGGAGTCTTCTCCGTCTACTACTTCGGCGACAAACTCCATTGGAACCACGCCGTAGCCTTCTGTTGCCTCGTCGCCGGAGCCTTCTTCATGTTCCACAAGTTCTGACAAAGAGCTGATTCGCGGAGAAGGGTATAGTTTATTTTTACGGAAACCTGCCGTACATTTGGAGGCGCAGATGGCAACCATCGCAAGAAAAGCGAAGACGGAACGGGCGGAGGCTCGGCTGCGGCCCGAACAAAAAGCTCGAATTGAGCGCGCAGCACACTATCGGGGGCTTTCGTTCTCCGATTTTCTCGTTCAGGCGGCCGATGAAGCTGCAGTGAAGACCATCGAACAGAACGAGACATGGATATTGAATGCGGAAGCCTCAAGGCGATTTGTTGAAGCGTGCCTGAACCCTCCTGAGCCAAATCTGCGCGTGAAGGCTGCAGCCGCCGCCTACAAGAAGTGGGTCCGGAAGTAGTGACGAAGGTTGCGTTTTCCACCGAATATTGGATCGAAGCTCTCAACGGATCCCATCGGCGCGAGGATTTCTCCTGTGGCGTCGAGGCGTTGGACAACTATCTGCAAAAACAGATGGCTCAGGATCGGGATAGAGGAACTGCCGCTCCCTTTGTTCTGACTAGCGATGGGGTGAACATCGCCGGGTTCTATACACTTTCTGCGCTTTCTATCCTGAACCAGGAACTGCCAACACGGTTTGGAAAAAAGCTGCCGTCACGAAGTCCTATCGGAGTGACCTTGCTTGGGCGAATGGCGGTCGACCTGAAACTTCAAGGCAAACATCTGGGAACCTTGCTCCTCATGCATGCGCTGCATCTCTCGCTGGAAAACTCGAGGCAAATCGCTTCGTGGGCCGTCGTATTGGACGCGAAAGAAGGGGTTCGGGACTTCTATCGCAAACATCAGTTCAAAGACTTCCACGAACAACCCGGACGAATGTTTTTACCCATGAAGACGATCGAAAAAATGTTTGAATGATGCTTGCCGCATCCAACGCACGAGCACTTACCGCCCGTGCTCCTCCAGATACTTCTCCACCTCAAGCGCAGCCATGCATCCCGAACCCGCCGCCGTAATCGCCTGCCGATACCGCCGGTCCTGAATATCCCCGCAAGCAAACACGCCCGGAATAATCTCGCCGTCCTTCGTCGTGAAGACATTGTTCTTCGTCAGAATGTAGCCATCCGGATCGAGATCCAGCAGTCCCGTGAACGCCTTCGCATTCGGCTCATGCCCAATCCCCAGAAACATCGCCGACACCGGCAGCGTCGACTCCTTGCCCGTCGCCCTGTTCTTCAGCTTCAGCCCCTTCACATCCTTATCTTCCACGCCGAGCACCTCTTCCACCACCGTGCTCGTCATGAACTCGATCTGCGGATGCGCCATCGCCCGCTCCAGCATGATCTTCGACGCGCGAAACTTCTCGCTGCGATTGATCAGCGTCACCTTCGTCGCAAACCGCGTCAGAAACAGCGCCTCCTCCATCGCCGAGTCGCCGCCCCCGATCACCGCAATCTCCTTGCCCGAAAAAAAGAACCCATCGCACGTCGCGCACGAGCTCACGCCATGGCCGATCAGCGCCTGCTCGCTCGGCAGATTCAGCCACCGCGCACTCGCGCCCGAGGCGATAATCAGCGTCCGCGTGCGGATCGTCTCTTTGCCGATGTTCAGCTCATATGGGTGCTTCGTCAGGTCGATCGAGTGCAGGTGCGCCATCTTCAGCTCCGCGCCGAACCGCACCGCCTGCTTCTTCATGTTCTCGATCAGCTCCGGCCCCTGGATCCCCTCCGGCCAGCCGGGAAAGTTCTCCACCAGCGTCGTAATCGAAAGTTGCCCGCCCGGCTCATGGCCCTCCAGCACCAGCGGCTTCAGGTTCGCCCGTGCCGTGTAAATAGCCGCAGTCAGCCCCGCGCATCCGGAGCCGAGGATGACAGTATCGCGCGTCGTGTTTTCACTCATATCAGTCTCAATAGTGTAAATGCGTGGCCGTTCAAAAGGATTCATCGTGCCAGTCTCCTCTTCAGGCCTTCCTCGGCCCATCTACAATCAAACCATGGCCAACCTAACCCTTGTCTACGGAATGCGCCTTCTCCCTGCCGACGAGATCGCCAGCGTAGGCGACGCCCCCATCGAGCTCAAAAACGGCAACCAGGCCCACGTCACCATGCACGTCCTCGAGGGCTCCCGCGAGCAGATCGAGGCCCAGCTCAAGATGAGCCTCGACGCCTTCTTCGACTTCTACCCCGAGATCTAGAACCCGAGAGAGGCGGCGTCTCCCAGCGGAAGCGGAATCTGCCGCTTCTGCTGATACATCCGCTGGTCCGCCAGCCGCCGCAGCAGCACCTCATCGGTCGTATCGTCCGGGAAGATGGCCACCCCGACGCTTCCACTCACCGAAAGACTCCTGCCGCCAACCTGAAGCGGCTTCTTCAGAGCATCCCTCACCCTCGCCGTGCTCGCCTCAACCAGCAACGAGGCCGGCATCTCGCTCGGCAGGTCAGTGGCAATAATGATGAACTCGTCCCCGCCCAGCCGCGCCAGCGTATCCGGCGACCGCACTGCGTGGCGAAGATTGTTTGCGATGTGCTCCAGCAGGCGGTCGCCCGTGTCGTGCCCCTGCTGATCGTTGATGCTCTTGAAGCCATTTAGGTCGATCATTGTTAACGCCGTGCGAGTCCCGTTGCGCCGCGAGTGCTCCAGCGCCTGCTCCAGCCGGTCCTCGAACAGCCTTCGATTCGGCAGTCCCGTCAGCTGGTCATGCAGAGCATTCCACTCGTTGCAGGAGACCTGCCGCTCCAGCATCACAAGCAGCATCCCAATCGTCACCAGAAACTTCTGCCAGTCCCACACCGCCGCGGCCACGCCGACATACTGCGGGTTGTTCGACACCCACGAGTGCGCCAGAAACACCAGCGACCACAGTGTGAAGCCCGCAACAATGGAGATCTTTCCCAGGCTCTTCTTTGGCAGGCTGAGCTGAAACACAACAGCAGCCGTCAGGTACATCACAAACAGCGAATAGTACGCCGTGTCCCGGAACATCTGGTTCGAGGCGAAGCTCCACACCGGAATCCAGATCGCCGCCTGAACCAGCACCAGCCACCACGCCTTTCGCAGTCGCACTGTACTGCAGAGAAAGAATGGGGTCACCAGCCCGAGCGCCAGCCCGCAGGCCGCCACAAGGTGATACAGCGCTCGATTGCGCAGGTCCAGCCCATAGATCGTCTCAATCGCCGCAAGCGGAGCTGTGTTCACCAGCAGGTAAATCAGCGTCAGCCGCTGCGGGAACAGTCCCCGCGCCGCCGCCAGCAGAAAGATAGCCCCCGCCGCCAGATACGAATCGAGCGCCACCACGTGCATCGGCAGATGACGCGGCCCCGAAGGCATGTAGAGGAAGTGCGCGATCGCCTCGAGAAAGATAAAGACAAGTCCGACGATCCAAAGCCCCACGCCCTCCTGCAGATGGCGTCGCCTCAGGAAGTACAGAATCGTAAGCAGTGTGGCCATCGCGGCCAGATCAGGAAGGAGCTGGATGTTCATCTCACAGCACCCGGGCGGCATCGTGCGTTCGTCGTCAGAATCTCAGCGCTCCGTGGCTGTTAATTCCAGAAACATTGATCGTGCAGCAACAACATTACGGGAGTGCGAACGATTGTCGGCTGGACGTCAATTCTGCGCAACGGCATTCCCATCTCGGGAATCTGCGCAACCATCAGGCCTTTTCCAGCTGCTCCAGCTGCTCCCGCCGCGGCGCGGAGGTCACCCGGCTCACCGCAAACAGGCAGATCAGTGACGCAACCAGCGCCGGAAAGATCGCGTCCCGCTCGCCCAGCGCCAGCGGCAGATGCGGCGCAACCCACTCCCACGACACCGTCACCGCTGTCCCCACGGCGATACTCGCCACCGCCGCCGCTGCCGTCGCTCGCTTCCAGAAGAACGCCGCCAGAATCACCGGCGTCAGCGCAGCCGAGTAGATCGTGTACGCATACAGCGCCTTCTTCAACACCGACTCCGTCCCGAGCGACTGAAACAGCGCCCACAGCCCCAGCAGCACCACCATCAACCGGCTCACAATCAGAATCTTCTTGTTCGAAGCCTCCGGATTGATGTACCGCGCATAGATATCGTTCACCAGGTTCGTCGCCGGCGAGAACAGCCAGTTATTCGCCGTCGAGATGATCTTCGCGAAGATCGCCCCCATCAGCAGCGCCCCCAGCAGCCGCAGCGGCGCTGAGCTATCTCCAAACCCATGCAGTCCGCAGTAAGCCAGAATCTCCCGCGGAGCCTTGCTCACCTCGCCCGTAGGAAACAGCGCCGACCCCGTCACCGCGATCGCCACAATCACCGTCTCCAGAATCACCGTGCCGATAATCCACCCCACCACTGCCCGCCGTGCATCCTTCTCCGACTTCGCCGAGAAGAACTTCTGATACATCGACTGGTTCCCCAGCAGCAGCAAACACGTCGGCAGAAACAGCTCCAGGGACTTCATAAAGCCCAGGTCGTCGAACACCGTAAAGTGCGACGCCGGCAGCGCCGCATGAACCGCGCCCCACCCCCCGGCCCTGTGGATCAGCACCGGCAGCGCCAGGCACATCGTCCCCGTCGCCAGCAGCCCGATGAAAAGATCCATGTACGCCACCGAAGACATTCCCGCAATCGCCGTGAACACAATCACGAACGCCGCCAGAATGTAGCGCCCCAGAATCGGCGTGATCACATCCGGAAAGATCAGGTGCAGAATGTCTCCCCCGCCGATGAACTGGTAGCTCGTAATCGCCGTGTACGTCAGCAGAATCGCGATCACACCCAGCACCCGCGCCGTCTGGTTGTACCGCGTCTCCAGCAGATCGGGAATTGTGTACTGCGCAAACTTCCTCGCCCGCGGAGCGATGAAGTAGATCAGCAGCAGTCCCGCCCAGCCTCCTCCCGCCTGCCACAGCGCCACAAAGCCATGCTTGTACGCGTTCTCCGCTCCACCCAGCAGCGAGCCCGATCCGATCCACGACGACAGCAGCGTAAAGACCAACACAAAAGCAGGCAGTGAGCGCCCGGCCACCAGGTAGTCGGCCTTGGTCTTCACCTTGCCCAGACGTGCCAGCGAAACAGTAAGCAGAACAAGAACGATAACGGCGATAACAGCGGCGTAAAGATTCATGGGGCGTCAACAGATTGTAGCCTGTTGCCCATGGACCTCCCCTGACCTCTCACCCGCGCCCAGCTCACCGTCCTCCCCGACCCCGACTGGCAGGCCAACAAAGACCGTCTCACCTACGAGGCATGGACGAAGAAGACGGTGGCAGCTCAGCAGGCGATGGCGCAACATTAACGTCCGGAACATTCGCCGGCTCGCTCGCCGAAGGCGTCCGCCCCGCCAGCTTCATCTCCGCCTCCGCCGCCTCAATCTCGCTGTTGATCTCCGCCCCCAGCAGCATCATGAACCCCGTTAGGTAAAACCACGTCAGCAGAATGATCACCGCCCCCAGCGACCCATACGTCAACGAATAGAAGTTGAAGAAGTGCAGGTACACCCTCAGCAGCAGCGAAGCGAACAGCCAGCCGAAGATGCCCACCGCCCCGCCCGGCGTCAGCCATCTCCAGCATCTCTTCCTCACCCCTGGGGCCCAGTAGTAGATCACTGCAAAACACAGCGCCAGCAATCCCGTCGCAGCAATCCACGCCACCACGCGGCCCGTCATCGCAACCACCGCAGCTGCAAAAGGGCTCTCGATCCGCGCCCGCGTAAACACCGCGAACACATCCCCGCCCAGCATCACCGCCAGCGTCAGCGTCGCCAGCGCAGACAACACGATCGTCAGCCCGATCGCCGAGATCCGCGCGTGAAAATACGATCGCGGGTCCCGCACCTTGTACACCATGTTCAGCGAATCCTGGATCGCCGAAACCCCCACCGACGCCGACCACACCGCCGCAATCAGCCCGAACGTCAGCTTCCCCGTCGTCGCATGCGCCGTCGTCTCCTCAAACGTCGTCAGCACCGCCCCCAGGGCCGAGGTCGGAACGACCAGCGCCAAGTACTCCAGCAGTCGCATATAGATCGTCGATGCCGACCTCGCCGCCAGCCCCAGGATCGAGCTCGCGCTGAACAGCGTCGGAAAAAGCGCAAACAGAAAATAGAACGCCAACTCCGCCGCCCGCCCCAGCAGATTGTCCGCCAGCATTGCCCGCCAGGTCCGAGCCGCCACCACTTTTACCGGAACTCCCTGCAAATCCCACAGCGAACGCAGCGGCGACTGCGACACGTAGTCCCAGACCCTCTGCTGCCGCGTATCCGAAGGATGATCGAGTCTGTGGTCCGAGGGCACGATCGGTGCTCCTTCCGGGGGCCTGCGTCGACTCACGGCAACCTGCTCCAAAGGGGTTAAGATGCCGAAACGATTCTCACAGTCTTCATTCCCGGGCACCCCCTCACGCATCTACAATGAGTGTGCGACCGATGGCAAGCCCTGTAAGAAGACTTTGGGAGCGAAGACCCTTCCCCGTACGGAAGGTTGGCCAACTTCTCCGCGTCGTCCAGGAGAGCCACCAGAACCCCATCACCGGCCAGCCGCGCCCCGCCGAACTCGTCTCTCCCTCTGAGCTTGGCGTCACCTTCATCGGCCACTCCTCCTTCTTCCTCCAGATCGGCGCCCGCAACATCCTCGTCGACCCCGTCTTCGCCACTCGCCTCGTCGTCCTCCGCCGCCAGCGTCGCCCTGGCCTCCTCGTCGAGCAGATGCCCCCCATCGACCTGGTCCTCATCACCCACGCCCACATGGACCACCTCAACATCCCCTCACTCCGCCGCGTCATCCGAGCCGCCCGCCGGCTCCGCGGCCGAGCCCCCGAGGTCGTCATCCCTCGCGGCGTCGAGGACCTCGTCTCCCACCTCGGCTTCCGCCGCCACCACTCCATGAAGTGGTGGCAGCAGATCGACCTCGGCGGCCTCCGCATCACCATGACCCCCTGCCGCCACTGGGGAGCCCGCATGTTCAACGACACCCATCGCGGCTACGGCGGCTACGTCATCGCCTCACCCCAGCACTCCGTCTATCACTCCGGCGACACCGCCTACTTCGACGGCTTCACCGAGATCGGCCAGCGCCTCGCCCCCCACGTCGCGCTCCTTCCCATCGGAGCCTACTTCCCCGACGCCTACCGCACCGTCCACACCAGCCCTGAAGAGGCCGTCCAGGCCTTCGTCGAGACCCGCGCCCGCTGGATGGTCCCCATGCACTACGGAACCTTCCCCCTGGGCCGCGAGCCCATGGAAGAGCCTATCCAGCGCCTCCACGCCGAGGCCCACCGCCTCGGCATCGCCGACCAACTCCACGTCCTCGAAGAGGGCGGAACCCTCCGCCTCCCTCCATCCTCCCCCTATTGAGCCCCTGGAATCACTCGAGCAAAGCCCCGAACGTACTGCTCTTGCTTCCGAAGTAGGCCTGGGCTGGTAGCCCGATGCTTTAGCATCGGGTCTCCCCTGGGGCATGCCTGCCTCCCCCCGCACCAACCACCCCTTCACAATCCCCAACCCACTCCGCTGCATCCAATCCCCCATGACAACCAGGACCTCTCCCGTTAACGCAGCGTCCAGCGGAACCTTCAAGCTCGGCGGCGATCTCCCCATCCACCGCCTCGGTTACGGAGCCATGCGCATCACCGGCAAAGGCATCTGGGGCGAGCCCAAGGACCTCGAAGCCGCCAGGAAAGTCCTCCGCCGCGCCGTCGAACTAGGCGTAAACTTCATCGACACCGCCGACTCCTACGGCCCCGAGGTCTCTGAGCGCCTCATCGGCGAGGCCCTCGCCCCCTACTACGCCAAAGGCGTCGTCATCGCCACCAAGGCCGGCCTCACCCGCCAGGGCCCCGACCGCTGGCTCCCCGTCGGCCGTCCCGAGTACCTCCACCAGCAGGTCGAGATGAGCCTCCGCCTCCTCAAGCTCGAGCGCCTCGACCTCTGGCAGCTCCACCGCATCGACCCCAAGGTCCCCGTCGAAGAGTCCCTCGGCGTCATCAAGCGCCTCCAGGAGCAGGGCAAGATCCGCCACGTCGGCCTCAGCGAGGTCAAGCCTCACGAGATCGACCAGGCCCGCAAGGTCATCGACATCGTCAGCGTCCAGAACCAGTACAACCTCTCCGACCGCCAGCACGAGGACGTCCTCCAGTACTGCGAGAAGCACAACATCGCCTTCATCCCCTGGTTCCCCGTCGCCTCCGGCAAGCTCGCCCAGCCCGGCGGAAAGCTCGACACCGCAGCCAAACGCCACAAAGCGACCGTCTCCCAGCTCTCGCTCGCCTGGCTCCTCCACCACTCCCCCGTGATGCTGCCCATCCCCGGCACCACCTCCATCGAACACCTCGAAGAGAACATCGCCGCAGCAGACGTACAGCTAAGCGCCGCCGAGTGGAAGGAGATCGAAGACTCCGCAAAGTAGCTCCTAACGGGCGGCATCGTCGAGCCACCTGCTTCAGCAAGGGGTCATTGCGAGCGCAGCTGCGACCTCGAGCGACGCTACGACCTCGAGCGAAGCTGCGACCTCAAGCGAAGCTGTCCCCTCGAGCGAAGCGCTCAGCCTCCGACCGCGTCATCCTGAGCGAAGCGCGCAGCGCAGAGTCGAAGGACCTGCGGTTGCTTTTGCCGTTGTCTTTGCCTTTGCCTTTGCTTTTGCTTTTGCTTTTGCTCGTCACGTTGTCTTTGCCTTTGCTTTTGCTCCTCATTCTGAGCGAAGCGAAGAACCCCCGCATTGGCTTTTGCTTTTGCTTTTGCATCTGCTTTGCCGCCTTTGCTTTTGCCTCTAAGGTAGGGCCGGGCTTCAGCCCGGCCATCAAGCCAACCGCGAAGGCGGCTAATACTCCGTCCCGAGCGCGGTCGAACGCGCTGGAGGAACCGACCCACCGACCCACTAGGGCACCCAAAAAAATTGTCAAGCCCTCTCCATTCCCAAAAACCATGCAAACCGAACAAAACAAGCGACTAACCTCCGAACCCGGAGGTGCCGATTAATTCCACTCAAGCCGATAAAATAGAACCAGATACAAAAAAGCTCCGGGTCTTCAACCGGAGCTTTTTCTCGATGACGGCTAAACTTTTTTGAATGAATACTTTGAAAAGCAACGCGATTCAAGCTATTTGTTTTCAATACCCTGCCCGGAGGCGCAGCCCGAAGTTCCACGATAAATTATCTTAAATCAATACTTTGCATACTTTTCGAGGGGAGGGGTCACCGCCCCAGCATCTCCAGCAACCCGGCCTCGTCCAGCACCTTCACCCCCAGCGACTGCGCCTTGTCGAGCTTCGACCCGGCCTCCTCGCCCGCAACCACGTAACTAGTCTTCTTGCTCACACTACCCGAAACCTTGCCGCCCGCAGCCTCGATCCTCTCCTTGGCCTCCTCGCGAGTAAGGTTCGGCAGCGTCCCGGTCAGCACAAACGTCAACCCTTCCAACTCGGACGAAGTCACCTTCTTCTCCGCCGTAAACGTCAACCCAGCCTTGCGCAGCCGCTCCACCAGCTCGCGATTGCGCTTCGCAGCAAAGAACTCCACAATCGCCTCCGCGACCTTCGGCCCGACCTCGTTTACCGCCTCCAGCTCCTCGGCGGACGCCTCCATGATCGCGTCCATCGACCCGAAGTGCGACGCCAGCAGCTGCGCCGTCCGCTCGCCCACAAAGCGAATGCCCAACCCAAGCAGAACGCGATTCAGCGGAGCCTTCTTCGACCGCTCGATCTGCTCCAGCAGCGAATCGGCCGACTTCTCGCCGATCCGCTCCAGCTTCAGCAGATCGTCTTTGTTCAACTCATAGATATCCGCAATCGAGTGCACCAGCGCCTCGCGCGTCGGCGCCTCCGCAGTCGTCTCCTCATCGCCGTCAACTGCTGCAGCGCTAATCTCGATAAGCGAATGCCCCAGCAGCTGCCCAACCAGAGCCTCGCCCAGCCCTTCGATGTTCATCACGCCGCGCGAAGCAAAGTGCCGCAGCTCCTCAGCCAGCCGAGCCGGACAGCTAGCGTTGACGCACCTCCAGTCAACCTCGCCCTCCTCGCGCACCAGCGCAGTTCCGCAGCGAGGACACTTCTCCGGGAAGACGATCTTCCCATGTCCCCGAGGATGCTCCTTGTCCTCGACCACCTCAACGATCTTCGGGATCACGTCGCCGCCGCGCTCCACCTGCACGTAGTCGCCAATCTTCACGCCCAGCCGCTCGATCTCATCGGCATTGTGCAGCGTCGCCCGCGTCACCGTCGTTCCGCCGATAAACACCGGCGCAAGCGCAGCCACCGGCGTTAACTTGCCTGTCCGTCCCACCTGGAACAGCACATCCTCCAGCCTCGTAATGCCCGCGCGCGCCGCGAACTTGTAAGCAATCGCCCATCGCGGAGCCTTGCCCGTAAACCCAAGCCGCCGCTGCTGCGCCATCGAATCGACCTTGATCACCACACCATCGATCTCGTAGCCGAGCGTCTCGCGCATCGGCTCCGCATCGGCGATGAACTTCAGCACCTCGTCAATGTTTTTAGTCACGCGCCAGTACTTATTCACGCGGAAGCCCGCCTCATCCAGCGCCTTCAGCGACTCCGAGTGATGCGCCAGCAGCGGTTCACCATCCCGCAGCAGCAAGTACGCGTAGAAGTCCAGCCGCCGCTGCGCCACGATGTTCGGCTCGAGCGTCCGTATCGTCCCCGCCGCAGCGTTCCGCGGATTCGCCGCCGCCGTCATTCCCGCGGCCACGCGCTCCTCGTTCATCTTCACGAACGCCGCCTGCGGAAGCACCACCTCGCCGCGAACCTCGAAGCTCTGCGGCATCTTCGCCGTCTTCAACTTCGTCGCGGCAACGCTCAGCGGAACCGATCGGATCGTCCTGACGTTCGTCGTCACGTCCTCGCCGATCGTTCCATTGCCGCGCGTCAATCCGCGCTCCAGCTGCGACGAACCATGCGCTCCCGCACCGTACTGCAACGCCATCGAGAGCCCGTCGAGCTTCAGCTCGCAGACATAGCGCACCGTCTCCGAAGCCGCCAGCGCGCCGCGAACCCTCTGCTCCCACGCGCGCAGCTCCTCGTCGTTGTAAGCGTTATCGAGCGACAGCATCGGCCGCGAGTGCGCTACCTTCGGGAACCCCTCGCGCGGCTTGCCTCCAACGCGCTGCGTTGGCGAGTCCGGAGTCACCAACTCCGGATGATCCTGTTCCAGCTTCTTCAGCCGGTTCATCAGCGCGTCGTACTGCGCGTCCGTGATCTCGGGCGCATCGAGCACGTAGTAGAGATGCTCGTGATGGCGAATCTCCTCGCGCAACGCCTCGACCTGTTTCGTAGGTTCCTCTGCCGTCTGCTTCGTCGACATAGCGACGATTATAGAGAGCGGCCCGCGCCGCTACTCGAACGCCTTCAGCGTCGGCTCCATCCAGCGCATCCGAGCTTCGGTCGAGCCCACCACGTCGAAGTCGTAGTAGTCGCGAAAGACGTCGCGACGCGACGCGAAGCGCTCCACGGCAAGGGCCGCAAACTCCGCGCGATCCATCGCCCCGGCCTCGCGTCTCAGTCCGTCGAGCAGGCGAATCCACATCGCCGTGATGGTCTCGTGATAGCCACTGGTCTCAGTGTTCTTCCCGCCCACGGACTCGTTATACCGCCGCACCCACTCCCGCATCTTCGCCAGAGCGGCCTCTCGCCCAAGCTCATGCACGTAGCAGGCGCCTGTAAGCAGGTGCGCCGCATGCGTCCACTCGCTCTTGGGCAAGGTACAGCCTTCAAAGGCCGCAATAAATTCATCGATCTCCGGCTCTGTGACTGGAAGTGTGGGCATGGTTCCAGCATAGGCCATCGACGTTGATGGCACGATATGCTGGAACCGCATGGACCCAGTGACGCACTTCATGACCGGCGCAGTCCTCTCCCGCGCCGGCTTCAACCGCAAAGCCGCCTACGCCACGCTTGCCATGACGCTCGCCGCCGAAACCCCGGACATCGATGTGCTCTGGGGCTTTCAAGGCCCGGTTGCGGCCTTCGAGCACCACCGCGGCTGGACCCACACGCTCATCGGCCTGCCGATCGTGGCCGCCGTCGTCACAGGAGTCATCTGGCTCATCCATCGCTGGTTCGGCCATCGCCTGCGTTCAACGCGCTCACATCCCGCCGGTCAGATACCCGCGCCCGTCCACTGGGCGAGACTCTACCTGTTCTCCTTCGTCGCCGTGGCCTCCCACCTGCTTCTCGACTGGACGAACAACTATGGCGTGCGACCGTTCTTCCCCTTCAATCCGCGCTGGTACGCGGGTTCGTTCGTCTTCATCTTCGAGCCGGTGATATTCGTCCTGCTCCTCGCCGCGCTGCTCGCACCAGCGCTCTTCAGTCTCGTCGGCAGCGAGGTCGGCGCGCGTAAGCCGCTCTATCGCGGACGCGGCTGGGCCATCGCCGCATTGGCTGGAATCGTCGCGCTGTGGGGCTGGCGAATCATCGAGCGCAATAAGGCCATTGAGCTTGCACGCGAGAATACGAGCGGCAACGCCGTCGATATCGTCCGCGTCACCGCCAATCCCTACCCCATCAACCCCTTCCGCTGGCAGACCATCGTCGAGACTCCGCTCCTCTACCAGATCTCCGCCGTCAACACCCACACGGGCGAGATCACCTCCAGCCCGCAGGCCGACGTCTTCTACAAGCCCCCCACCACGCTCGCCGCGCTGGTCGCAAAGCGCAGCTGGCTCGGCCACGTCTATCTCGACTGGTCGCAGTACCCGATCGTCACCGACAGCGGACCCAACTCCGATGGCCTCACCGAAGTCCGGTTTCGCGACCTGCGCTTCCTCTATGCCACGCCGCTGCTCGGCCGCGACCCGTCGCCTGACAGAGCGCCGCTCTCCGGAGCCGTCTTCGTCAACGACGACCGCCGCGTCGACCACATGGAGATGGACGGCCGCATTCAACCCTAGCTTTTACACGCCGTTCAGCTAAAATAAGAAATCACTGAGGTCCCCTATGGCTGCCTATCTCATACTTCTTCTCGCCATCCTGAGCCGCCTTCTTCCGTACGGCTTCCACACCACCAGCGTGGGCTTCACCGCGATCGGCGGAGGCCTGCTCTACTTCGGCTCACGCCGCAGCCGCTGGCAGACGATTCCTGCCGTCCTTGCTCTGATGGCGACCGACTACTACCTGACCACGCAGGTCTTCGGCTACGCCTTCCACGCCAGCGACTACCTCGTCACCTGGTTCTGGTACGCGGCGGTCTGCCTATTTGGCAACCAGGTGCTCTCGGGCAAGACCTCGGCGCTGCGCGTCGCGGGAGCCGTTCTCGCAAGCTCCACCTCGTTCTTCGTGCTCAGCAACTTCGCCGTCTGGGCCGGCAGCTCGATGTATCCCCACACCGCTGCGGGGCTCTTTGCCTGCTACGTCGCGGCCATCCCGTTCTACGCCAACGACGTCATATCGACGGCCGTCACCGCGGGAGCGCTCTTCGGGCTTCCGGTTCTGGCGCGCGACCTCTCGGCAACCCTGCGCGAGGCCCGTCACAGCCAGCGTCCCGCTTAGTTCCGACAACAAGAGACAAGAAGGGCTGCGAGCACTCTCGCAGCCCTTCCTCTTTGTGCTCACCGATCGAGGTGTCTTCAGCGTTGCGCGTCTTCCTCAAGCGGGAACCGGGTTCCACGCCGGCGGTCGAAGAGCTTGCGCACCACCCATACGCCGAGCAGCACAGCAAGGATTCCCCCGATGCCCATGACGTATCCCATGTGAGCGCGCACCGTCTGGATCACCGTATGGAAGATCGCCGGTCCGAAGAGGATCGTGATGACGGCCCAGATCATGAAGCGAATGAACTTTCCCACCAGGATCGCCGAGAAGAACCAGACGGTCTTCATCTCGAAGACTCCCGCGGCGAACTCAAACAGCTTCACCGGCATCGGCGGCGGCATCATCGCCGGAATCATGATGGCAAGGAACTCCTGCCGTTCGAAGCGGTCGCGCAGCTGCTCATAGCGTTTGCGGTTGATCCGCTTCAGCAGGAAGAGCTCGCCGCCAGCGCGTCCCAGGTAGAACGGCAGCAGGCTTCCTACCGCGGAGCCGAGCCCAGCCATGAAGCAGTACAGCACGAACTTCGCGTGATCGTGGACGACGTAGTCGATCAGCAGAGCGTCGATCGGAATGGGAATCGCCGCCGAGTCGATCACCGCCAGAGCCCCGATGCCCCAGGCACCGAACGGCTTCAGCAGCGCAAACAGCGCAACTTCCCATTTGTGAAGTACAGCAGAAAGAGGAGGTTTCACGGGGTCGTTTCTATTCTACCTTTGCGATTGTTCCTGCCGAATGAACATCTGCCCCATGGGCTGTGATTCCCGCCAGCAGGTCCAGCGCATGAGGCAACACGGGCAGAATCGCCTCGAGCGAGCTCTGCACGCCCGCCGGACTCCCCGGGAGATTGACGATCAGCGTCCTCCCGACCGTTCCGCACACGGCTCTGCTCAGCGCCGCGAACGGGGTCTGTCGCAGTCCTTCGGAGCGCATCCGCTCGGCCAGGCCCTCCACAAGCCGCTCGCAGACCAGCCGGGTCGCCTCCGGGGTCACGTCGCGCGGAGCCAGGCCCGTTCCTCCCGTTGTAATCACCAGTTCCGCAGCCTCGGCGCCGCGCCGTAGTGCCGCAGCAATCGCCTCAACCTCGTCGGGGACGACCGCGGAGGCGATGGACGTCACCCCCGCCTGTTCCAGCAGGTCCGCGACCGCCGGCCCCGACCGGTCCTCGCGCTTGCCATGGAAGCAGCCGTCGCTGACCGTGATGACGACCGCCCGAATCTTGGCTCCAAATCCCGTACCCATACAAGGTCAGTCTACGACCTTCGTCCCATACAGAACCGCCCTTCACCTCCGGAAAAGATGAGAAAATAAACGAGGGTCGACTCGGACTCGGGGCAACAGACCGGGTTTAACTTCTCCCTGTTGAAGCGAAACTTTGGCACCCACCAGCCGTCAGACAGATAACCCGATGCCTTCCCTCGAGACCCCGCCGAACGCCGCGCCGCCGACTCCTCCAGTCCGTGTGCGCACGAACCGCTACGGCGACCTCGAGGAGCATGAGCTCATCCACCTCCTCGATGCGCTCGATGACGAGCGCGCACGCGCAAGGTTTCGCGAGTCGGTTTACATCTCCATCATCATCTGGCTGGCCATCGCCTGGTTCGTCCTGTACGGCCCGCAGGTCGTCTTCCACCAGCCGCGGCTCATCAATCCCGCCGACGTCCTCAAGCAGAGGGACAAGGAGCTGACCTACCTCGACATGCCGAACGACATCGGCAAGCAGCTTCCGAAGAAGCCGACGGACGTCATCAGCGACAAGGACCGCAGGCAGCAGACAGCAAAGCCGACGATTGATAGAAAGACGCTTGAGAAGTTGCAGGCGATGCGCAAGGCTGGCGCTCCGGGCGCGTCTGCGCCGACGCCTCAGCCGCCGGCTCCGCAGCCCGCGCAGCCGCAGCAGCCGCCGCCTGCACCGCAGCCTCTGCCCCAGCATCCTCCGCAGCAGCAGCAGCAGGCTACGATTGACGCTCCGCGCCCGGCTCCGACGCGGCCCAACTTCGGCAACCAGAGCATGTCGGCGGGCGATGCGATTCGCCAGGCCGCGCAGGCCGCGGCACAGAACCGCGGCCAGGGCGGCGACTACGGCGCGAACATCCCGGTCGCCCACGAAGGCCTGAACACCGGAGTCGATATCCTGTCCGACACGATGGGGGTCGACTTCAACCCCTACCTGCGCAGGATCCTTCGGGAGATCTATAACACCTGGCTTCCGCTGATCCCGGAGGAGGCGCGTCCGCCCCTGAACAAGTCCGGCGAGACGCTGATCCGCTTCTCCATCCTTCCCGACGGGCGCATCGGCTCGATGAACCTGGACGGCTCAACGCAGGACCAGGCACTGGACCGCGCCGCGTGGGGCTCAATCACGGGCGTCGGCCAGTTCCCTCCGCTGCCCAAGGAGTTCCACGGGCCGAACCTCGAGCTACGCATCCACTACCTCGTCAACAAGAGGCCGGAGTAGATTTGGCCGATGGCTGGGTTGCAACGCTCGCCGCAGTCCGGTCGTGAGAATCACGCTGAAGCTCTCCAGCAGGAGCGCAAGCGCCAGATTCGCGGGCTGATGTTGCTGGCCTTTGCGGTGCTGCTGTTCGTCATCCTCCGCGCCGGAGTCAGCAACGACTTTACGCCGCGATGGTGGCGGCTGTGGTAAGCGCCTCGCTGGTTGTGCTTGCCGGACCAACCGCAAGCGGCAAGACAGCGCTGGCGATCCGGCTAGCGAAGCGATTCGACGGCGAGATCGTCAGTTGCGACTCGGTTGCGGTCTATCGCGAGATGGAGATCGGCACCGCGAAGCCAACCGTCGAGGAGCGGGCGATCGTTCCACATCACCTGATCGACGTGGCCTCGCCGGACGAGCAGGTCACGGCGGGCGACTACAGCAGGCTCGCTCGCGAGGCCCTTAGCAGCATCACGGAGCGAGGAAGACTTCCGATTGTCGCCGGCGGAACGGGCCTGTATCTGCGCGCGCTGATCGACGGGCTGTTTCCCGCGCCGCCCTCGCGGCCTGAGCTGCGCGAGCGCCTGCGTGAACTCGCGGAGCGGAAGGGAGCCGGACATCTGCATCGCGTGCTCACGCGGCTGGACGCCAGGGCGGCCGAGGCGATCCATCCGAACGATCTCCCGAAGGTAATCCGCGCCATCGAGGTCTCGCTGGCCGAGGCTCCGATGACGGAGCAGTGGAAGCGCGGGCGCGACCGGCTCTCTGGCTACAGGATTCTACGGCTCGGGCTCAATCCGCCGCGGGCGCTCCTGTATGACCGGATCAACCAGCGGGCGGCGGCGATGTTCGACCGCGGGCTGATCGAGGAGACCTCGCGGCTGATCGAGCGCTACGGGCGCGAGTGCCGGGCGCTGGGCTCCTTGGGGTACGCGCAGGCGGCGGCGGTTCTCGCAGGCGAGATGACTCGCGAAGAGGCCGTTGCGGCGGCGCAGCAGGGGCATCGCAACTACGCCAAACGCCAGCTGACGTGGTTCCGCCGCGAGCCGGAGATGCACTGGCTTGCCGGGCTCGGCGGCGACGACGCCGTCGCGACGGAGGCGGAGAGCCTGGTCGCCGAGCATCTTCGCCCCGGAAATCCGGGATAAGGCGAAAATCCGGAAGAACGAATACGAGGATGCTGAAAACTCTGTTTTGCTTAAGGGCACCCTCTTCAGCCGTGCCGTAACTACCTTATTATGAGTGCGGCTTTAGCCGCTGAGGTCGCGCTTTTCCCTCGTGGGCCACTTTTTCAGCACCCTCAATACGGGATAATGGTGGTGATGAACTACTTCGAGGTGTTTTCCCTTCCACAAAAGCTTGCGATCGACACAGCGGCGCTCGAAAAACAGTTTTATACGATGAGCCGCAAGCTGCATCCGGACCGGTTTGCCTCGCGGCCGGCAGCGGAGCAGGAGGCGGCGCTGCGGCAGTCGTCGCTGCTGAACGACGCCTATCGCGCGCTCAAGGATCCCATCCTGCGCACGCAGTATCTGCTGAAGCTCGAGGGCGTGGAGCTCGAGGAACAGTCCAAGGCCGCGACGGACCAGGCCCGAGCCACCGGCGTTGAAAAGAAACAGGTCGTCCCTCCAGAGCTGCTCGAGGAGGTCTTCGAGCTGAACATGCAGCTCCAGGAGATGCGCATGGCAAAGCAGATGGGCGAGGACGAGCCCGAACTGCGGCGCGACCTGATGACAGCAAAGGACGCCTTCGACGCCCGGATGGTCGAGACGCAGGCGGAGCTTGAGGGCCTCTGGGCCCGCTGGGACCTGGCGATCGATGACGGCGACGAGGCGGGAAAGGCGTCGGCCCGGGATGCAATGGTGGCTCTGCTCAACAAGCGAAGCTATCTCAGGAACCTGGCCCGTGATGTGAACGAGGCTTTGGAGTAGAGCCGACACCCCCAAAAGAAATCCAACGCACTCCACAAACCCCGCGCTCCCACTACTCCAAACCCCCTTTTCCACACCCAAAAACTTGACACCCCCTGCTAGTCTTAAACTTATAGAAACAAAAAAGCCCGGCCCAAGAGCCGGGCTTTCGCTTTTGAGCCGGGTCCGTACGAAAGTACGGACCTAACCATTTTATTTCTAATACTTTGCACACAAACCCCGGGAGGGGACTCACTATGCAAGACCAGATCACCACCGAACAGTCCAAGCGCCTTCGCTGCCGCCACATCTTCGTCGACGGACGCCGCTGCGGCTCCGCCTCGCTCCGCCACGAGGAGTTCTGCTACTACCACCACACCACCCGCCGCCCCGCCCAGTCCCCGCGCACACGCCAGGCCCGCCGCTCCACCGTCCAGCTCCCCCTTCCCGAGGACCGCGCCTCCATCCAGCTCTCCATCGGCCTCATCCTTCAGCGCATCGCCTCCACCAGCTCGACCCCCGCCGCGCCGGCCTCCTTCTCTACGGCCTCCAGATCGCCAGCACAACCTCCCGCCCCACAAAAACCTCCCCTCCCACGCCCAGCCCCTCCCCGAGCAGCCCCTCGAAGAGGTCGTCCCCCACCCCGAGCACGGCCTCCTCGCCCCGCCCGCCGAAGCCCTCAAGACCTACAAAGAGCAATGGCAGGACATCCGCCGCGCGCAGGACGACCTCTTCGACCGCGAGCGCAAGCTCCGCGAACGCGAACAGAGCCTCGCGAGCACCCAGGCCAACCCTCACACCCAGCCCACCGGCCACGCCGCCCCTCCCCCGGTCCGCACCTCGTCCGGCATCGTCATTCCCCGCTCCTGCTTCGCCCCGGAGAATCTCACCCCGGCCCCAAAGCCAGTCCCCAGCCCAGCCCCCGCCGTCATCCAAGAACTCAAGGCCGAGGTTCACGCGCATACGCCCCCAACTTGCCCGCATGGGTTGACAACCCGGAGAGGTCACGGCAGAATCCAACCATTCCATTCCACCCATACCGCGACCAATGACCACCCACTGCAAACACCCCATCGTAAAGATCGTCTCCCGCGACGAGGACGCGGAGTTCGTCGAGTGCCAGTCCTGCGGCGAGATCTTTGACTCCGCCGAGTTCACCGACATCGCCATCGAAGAACAGACCGAGGACCAAGACGAAGAACAACACATCGTCACCACCAAAAAGAAGCGCTGAACTTCTCCTCAAATGACGTCATTCTGAGCCGAAGGCGAAGAACCCCTGCATTTCGCCGGAGCGCCTCGATCTCTCGATCAGGCAGCCGCCGTAGGCGCATTAATCCGCCGGAACACAATCCACGCATACTGCGCCGCCGACACCGGGGCCAGCACTGCGATCACCCGCAGCAGCCCGCTCGTGATCGCGCCCAGCCAGGCCGTCGGCCAAAGCCGCTCCAGCATCACGGAGACGATGCCCACCACCTGCACCACCGTGTTCAGCTTGCCCAGCAGGCTCGGCCGGAAATCCCGCAGCGTCCCGGTCGCAAACAGCAGCGTAGAAATCAGCAGAATCCCCAGATCCCTGCTGAACACCAGCACCGTCACGTACCGCGGAATCAGCCCCTGGTGGGTCAGAACGATAAACAGCGTGCTCAGCAGCAGCTTGTCCGCAATGGGGTCCAGGTAAAGGCCAAGCGTCGTCTTCTGCTTCAGCCACCGCGCCAGCAGCCCATCCAGCATGTCGCTTAACCCGGCCAGCAGAAACAGCCCAAACGCAACCCAGTAGCTCTCATCCAGAATCGTGATCACAAGAAACGGCAGGATAAACAGCCGCATCAGCGTTAGCAGATTCGGCGCAGCACGAACTTGAGTCAGCAAAGCCACAGGAAGGTCAGTCCATCCTAACCGACAACCCCTTTAGGAGGAGGAGCAATTCGAAGCCACAAATTTGAGAGGCGTCATTCCGACCCTGAGCGAGCAGAACGAGTCGAAGGGGAGGAACCCCCGCACTTCGTCCGTGCAGCCACAGAAACCAACCGGATGCCATACCCCTCCAAAAGTGTCATCCTGAGCGAAGCGGCGAAGCCGCGCAGTCGAAGAACCTGCATTGTTCCTGGAGCGCCACGAAAGCAACGGGAGGGCACGGGCTGTCAACGTCCGAAACAACCATCCCCAAGGTTGCCCCAAACCGCACCTTCCGATTACACTAGACAGACGCACCATAGGCGCGTAGCTCAGTTGGTTAGAGCGCTACCTTGACACGGTAGAGGTCAGCGGTTCGAATCCGCTCGTGCCTACCACTTCCGCAGCCGGGCACAGAATAAAAATCAGCCCCGCAGAAGAGGTTCCAAACCCCAACCGGACGGAACCCCAGACGGAAGCTCTGCGACAAAAGATTGGAGTAAGTCATGGCTCAGAAATGTGATCTCTGCGGCAAGGGCCCGCAGTTCGGCAACAACATCTCGCACGCCCACAACACCACCCGGCGTCGCTGGAACGTCAACCTGCAGTCCGTCAAGGCCGTCGTCGACGGCGCCTCCAAGCGCGTCCGCGTCTGCACCAGCTGCATCAAGACCGGCAAGATCGTCAAGGGCTAACCCCCTGGGCAGGATCACGCCCACAGCCCAGAAACAAGACCGCCCCAGCCGCACCAACGCGGACTGGGGCTTTTCCTGTTTCTACAAATTGCTGCCCAAGCATCAAATCGCTCCCCGAGCCTCCATGGAGGCGTCATTCTGAGCCGAAGGCGAAGAACCCCCGCATTTCGCCCGCAACGCCCGAATGACCTCGGAGCCCTGGACCTCAGACCGACTCGCTGCCGTCTTTCTTCTCAAACGCCAGCGAAGCACTGTTGATGCAATACCGCATCCCCGTAGGCTTCGGCCCATCCGGGAACACATGCCCCAGGTGCGCCCCACACGCAGCGCAAGTCACCTCAATCCGCCGCATGCCGTGCGAGTTGTCCTCATGTGCCTCAACCGCCTCCGCCGACACCGGCAGCCAGAAGCTAGGCCAGCCGCTCCCGGAGTCGAACTTCTTGTCCGAAGTAAACAGCGGCGCATTGCACGCCCCGCAGTGGTAGACACCTGTCTCATGATTGTTCAACAGCGTGCCCGTAAACGCGCGCTCGGTGCCCTTCTCGCGCATCACCTGAAACTGCTCCGGGGTCAGCAGCTCACGCCACTCCGCCTCAGTCTTGCGAACCTTCGCCGGCCTCACCGTCTCAGCCATAGCATCTCCTCTCGTCTCTTCCATCCCGATTAGATGCCCGGAGAATGCAGCGGTCACAGGAACACTCAGCCGTAAACAGAAGCACTCAGCCGTCGCAGAGCCTTCAGCCGTAACAGCCGCTGAGCTAGCCCACTGCGCCAAACTAGCACTCCTTGGCCACAACCTCGATCTCCACCAGCGCATCCTTCGGCAGCCCGGCAACGGCAACCGTCGACCGCGCCGGAGGAACCACGCCCGCCGGAGCCAGGTAGCTCTCATACACCGCATTCATCGCGGCGAAGTCGCCCATGCTCTTCAGGAACACCGTCGTCTTCACCACATGCATCAGGTCGAGCCCGGCCTCCGCCAGCACGGCCTTCACGTTCTCCAGCACCCGAACCGTCTGCTCCGTAACGCCCCCCGGAACCAGCTGCCCGGTCGCCGGATCGATCGCCACTTGCCCCGAGGCAAACACCATATCCCCGACCTGCACCGCCTGCGAGTAAGGCCCTATGGCCGCGGGGGCCTCATTGGTCGCAACTGCTACTTTTTTATCGCTCATAGAAGCCCAGTCTATCCGAACCGAATCACTTCGGGGCCGCGAAACCCTTGCGGCAACCCGAACCAACCGCAGAGACTCCTAGTGGAGGACCAGAATATTTCTCGTCAGCGAACACACGGGCCTGCGCCGAGACCATGATTGCGGCAGGCAATATCCACCAAGGTCAACAGAACGGGCCTCGTAGCGCAGCACCGCAAGCCCTGTGTCCCGCGCCCAAAAGCGCACGAAAACCACCCCCGGCCCGTAAGGACCGGCAACAAGGAGAAGCAACATGGCTGATCTTGAACAGTTGAAGCAGAAGTACAGCCCGGTCATCGCCACCATCAACAGTTTTGCCGAGTTCGGAGCCCGGATCGACGGCATCGATCTCGCAGGCGCGCAGCTCCACCTCAAGGCCACCGTGCCCTCGCAGGTAATCGCCAACCGCGTCTGGGATGCGATCAAGCAGGTCGATCCCACCTACTCCGATCTCAAGCACGAGATCGTCACCGTAGGCCCCCCTGGGCAGCCCTACACCATCCAGTCCGGCGACAGCCTGTCGAAGATCAGCAAGCTCTTCTACGGCACGCCGAACAAGTACAACGAGATCGCGCAGGCCAACGGCATTGCGAATCCCGATCGCATCCAGGCCGGCGCGCAGATCAACGTTCCGCCGCTCGGCTAGATCCCTCTCGTCGCACTCCTCCGCGCCGTGACCCCTCATGGGTCACGGCTTGTTATTTTTGCGCCTCCGCGATGCGTCTTGCGAGGTTTGAGTGGCCTCAAAACGACCGCAACTTTATCGGCACACCAGCACTCTCTACAGCCAGGAGGAGTTGATCACTCACATCGCACCAACAACAAACAACCCACAACAAAACATCTGTTAGCCAAACGGAGAAAAGAATGAAAACGAAATTGCTGCTCGGAAGTATCTTGGCGTCGTCCCTAGCGCTCCCCGCGCTTGGGCAAGTCTCCTTTGGAGTCACCATTGGAACTCCGCCTCCTCCTCTCCGCTATGAGGCTCCGACACCGATGCCCGGCCCCGGCTACGTATGGGCTGATGGCTACTGGGCCGCCGAGGGCGGCCGCTGGATGTGGAGACACGGCGAATGGCGACGTCCACCCTATGCAGGCGCCTATTGGGCACACCCGCACTACGACCACTACCCGGATGGCTGGCACGTCCACGAAGGCTATTGGACCCATGAAGATCACAACGATCATTACTGGGACAAACACCCCCACCACTGAGAATCTTCCCTGCCAGAGAAAGGCGGCTCTCGCTGAAACCGGGCCGCCTCCCTCCTGGCTCTGATTCAGAGCCGCACTTCTCCCCAGTTTGGCCAACCACTTGCAAAGAAACCTCTTGCAGACGTGAAAACGGCGTCTGGACGCATCGGGAACGGAAACTTTGGGCCGTCTTCCTGGAGTTTTTTCCCGATCGGCCAGTCGCCGGCAAACGTTCCGGAGGCATACAGGTCTGCGCCGAAGCCCGGAACAAAATGTTTAGGAGATCTATGAACGCAAGATGGGTCCTTGGTAGCATTCTCGCCGCTTCTACTCTTACTGCTCCCGCATTCAGCCAGGTTTCGATCGGCGTCACCATCGGCACGCCGCCGCCGCCTATCCAATACGAAGCTCCCCCGCCGATACCCGCCGTCGGTTACGTCTGGACCCCGGGCTATTGGGCCCCCTATGGCGGCCACTACGCCTGGCGCAGGGGCTACTGGGCACGCCCTCCCTATGAGGGTGCCCCGTGGCGTCCTGCGCGCTGGGTTCATGAGGGCCCAGGCTGGCGCTACTACGAGGGAGGCTGGGGTCCGCGTGAGTTTCACGGCCCGCCGCCGCGCGAGTTTCATGGCCCCCCGGGCCACGCCTACGGACACTACAAGGACCACGGACATCACGAAGATCATGACCACGGACACGGGCACCACGACCATGACTAGCCGTCCGGCCTAGCGCTAGCAGCGCAACAAAACTCTGCGCTCGACACTCCCGGGTCTAACGCAGAGTATCGACAAAGAGGCCTGGCCCTGCGCCGGGCCTCTTTGCTGCGCCCAAAAAACGCTCGCTCTCAAGCTGCGTTATAGTCCGAATCAGGACCCACTCCCCGCGGGACCGCGAAAGATGCGATTCATGAAACCAGTGACATCCCCTGCTCTGACCTCCGCCGATCTCGCCGCAGTCGAGGCCGCTCCCCTCACCTACCCGAAGGCCCACACCGTCGATCAGGTCGACGACTACTTCGGCACAAAGGTCAGCGACCCCTACCGCTGGATGGAGGACGTCGACTCCCCCGACGTGAAGGTCTGGATCGACGAAGAGAACAAGCTCACCCGCAGCGTGCTCGACAGCGTGCCCGGCCGCGATCACATGAACGCCCGCCTGATGGACCTCGTTAACTTCGAGCGCTACACCGCGCCCTTCCGCCGCGGCACGCGCTACTTCTACTCGCACAACACCGGCCTCCAGAACCAAAACGTCGTCTACTGGCAGGAGGGCCTCACTGGCGAGCCCAGCGTCCTGCTCGACCCCAACACCATGTCGGCCGACGGCACCATCGCCATCAGCGGCCTCAGCATCTCCGACGACGGCCGCCTCGCCGCCTACTCCATCGCCGACGCCGGCTCCGACTGGGTCAAGTGGCACGTCCGCGAGGTCGCCACCGGCCAGGACCTCCCCGACGTTATCGAATGGTCGAAGTTCAGCTCCGCCTCCTGGCTCAAGGACGGCTCCGGATTCTTCTACGAGGGCTACGACGCCCCCGCATCCGATGCCCTCAAGGCGACGAACTACTTCCACAAGATCTTCTTTCACAAACTGGGCACGCCGCAGAGCGAGGACAAGCTCATCTTCGATCGTCCCGACGACAAGGAGATGAACGTCGGCGCCGCAGTCACCGACGACGGACGCTACCTGCTCCTCTACCAGACCAAAGGCTCGAGCCCCAACAACGAGCTCGCCGTAAAGGACCTCGCGCATCCGGACGCTCCCATCGTGCACATCTCCACCGTCGCCGACGCGCTCTACTCGCCCATCGACAACGATGGCACGCGCTTCTGGATCCAGACCACGCTCAACGCGCCCAACGGCCGCGTCGTCGAAGTCGACCTCGCGCACCCGGAGCGCGAACACTGGAAGACCATCATCCCCGAGAGCGCGAACAACCTCGACAGCGTCAGCATGATCGACGACACCCTGGTCGCCAACTACCTTGCCGACGCGCAGAGCATGGTCGAGTTGCACACGCGCGAAGGCGTGCTCAGCGAGCGCCTCACGCTTCCCGGCATCGGCACCGCAGCAGGCTTCGCCGGCAAGCGCACCGACACCGAGACCTTCTATCAGTTCACCAACTTCACCACGCCCGCCACCGTCTACCGGCTCGACATGAAGACGCGCCGGTCGACCCTCTACCGCCAGCCGAAGCTGAAGTTCGACCCCGCGCAGTACGAGACGGAGCAGGTCTTCTACACCAGCAAAGACGGCACGCGCGTGCCCATGTTCCTCAGCCACAAACGTGGCCTGAAGCTCGACGGCGCCAACCCGACGCTGCTCTACGGCTACGGCGGCTTCAACATCTCCCTGCGCCCCGAGTTCTCTTCGTCCAACCTGCTGTGGATGGAGATGGGCGGCCTCTACGCGCAGCCCAGCCTGCGCGGCGGCGGCGAGTACGGCGAGGCATGGCATCAGGCCGGAACAAAGCTCACCAAGCAGAACGTCTTCGACGACTTCATCGCCGCGGCCGAGTGGCTCATCGCCAGCAGCTACACGTCACCCGCGAAGCTCGCCATCTCCGGAGGAAGCAACGGAGGCCTGCTCGTCGCTGCCTGCGAGATTCAGCGTCCCGACCTCTTCGGCGCCGTTCTGCCGTCGGTCGGCGTCATGGACATGCTGCGCTTCGACAAGTTCACCATCGGTTGGGCGTGGAAGTCCGACTACGGCGCGCCCAGCGAGAACGAAGAAGAGTTCAACGCGATCTATCGCTATTCTCCGCTGCACAACCTGAAGCCCGGCGTCGCCTATCCCCCAACGCTCATCACCACCGCCGATCACGACGACCGCGTCTTCCCGGCGCACAGCTTCAAGTTCGCCGCCGCCATGCAGTCCATGCAGTCTGGCTCGAACCCCGTGCTCATCCGCATCGAAACCCGCGCCGGCCACGGCGCCGGAACACCACTCTCCAAACGCGTCGAGCTCGCCATCGACCAGTTCAGCTTCTTGCTCAAGGAGTTGGGAAGATCGCGTACCTGACAATTCGATATTGAATCCGACCGCGGCTTCTCTGCGTCGTATAGATGCAACAGGAGGACGACCGGTCAATGAGACTGAAGGCTTCCATCTTGATTGCGCTGGCTTTCAGCCCAGTACTGGCTTCGGCCAGACCCAGACCGACAAAGCCGCGCATGCACTCCCAGGTGATTCGCAATCGCACGCCGAAAGCTCATCTGCATATTCCGCAGGCGCGTCAGCGCTAGCGATCCTTGCTTCTCTCTCTGGTATGAATAGACGGGCCTCTGCACAATAGGAGGCCCTTCTCATCTCACGGCTGAGACCGGGCGATCCGGAGAAACGCAGCCAGCCTCTCCGGATCCTTCCGGCCTGGCGCAGTCTCAACCCCACTCACGACATCCACACCCCACGGCCTCAGCTTTCGGATCGCCTCCGCAACGTTCTCCGGCCGCAGCCCCCCAGCCGCGATCACGCGAAGATCACCTGCATTCTCCACAAGCACTGCACGCGCCGCCCTCCAGTCGAACGCCACTCCTGTACCACCGCCAGCCACTCCCACACGCGAATCGATCAGCACTCGGTCCATCAGCCCGGCGCTTGCAATTCTCCGAAGGCCAAAGCCGAGCGGGTCGCCGTTGTCCGCTCCCACCGTCCAATGCAAGGTCTGAATCAATCCTGTGCCGTCGCCCAGCAGCTCGCGGAGCCTGCCCGCAAGCCCAAGATCGAGTCCGCTGTGCAGCTGCACTGCAGTAAGGCCAGCCTCGCGAACGATCCCGGCGATCTCCTCTGCATCGCGGCTGTCAAAGACCCCGACGCGCTCGACGTTGCTCGGAAGATGCGGCGAGATGCGAGCGACCTGCTCCGCCGTAACCTGCCGCCTGCTCTCGGCGAAGACGAAGCCCAGCGCATCTGCGCCCAGCTCAACCGCCAGCTGCACGTCCTCAAGGTTGGTGTTGCCGCAGATCTTGATCCACATCGCGTCAGCGCTCTTTCGAGTACTCGCGGTCGAGCAGCAGCGCCAGCGCCGCCGCAGGATCAGGCTGGCGCATCAGAGCCTCGCCGATCAAGAAGGCATCGTAACCGGCGGCCCGCAGCTTCGCGATCTCCAGCGCGGAGCGAAGCCCGCTCTCGGCCACCATCGTGACCTCGGCTGGCATCCACGCGGCGATCTCAAACAGCAACTCCGACCGCACCACAAAGGTGCGAAGGTCGCGGCTGTTGACGCCGATCAGCTCGAAGCCAAGCGCAATCGCGCGCTCCAGTTCCTCACGCGAATGGACCTCGCACAACACGTCCAGCCCCATACTCAGCGCCTCGTCGCGAAGATCGCTCAAAGCATCGTCGCTATGGGCAGCCACGATCAGCAGAATCGCATCCGCGCCCGCCGCACGAGCCTCCAGCACCTGAAACGGGTCAAGGATAAAGTCCTTGCGCAGGCACGGAATGCTCACCGCGGCGGAAGCCGCTTCGAGGTCCGCCAGCGAACCCTGAAAGAACTCCTCGTCCGTCAGCACCGAGAGCGCCGCCGCTCCGGACTCCTCAAACGCCTTTGCCAGCGCGGCCGGATAGAAGTCGCTGCGGATAAGCCCCTTCGAAGGCGAAGCCTTCTTGATCTCCGAGATGATCGCAGGCCCCGTGCGCCCCACCTCGCGCAGCCGCGCTGCGAACCCACGCGGAGTGTGGTTCACCGCCTTGCGCTCCAGCGCAGCGAAGTCGGCCACCGCCTTGCGAGCATTCACCTGCAACAGCGTGTGGGCAAGAATCTGATCGAGCTGCGTCGGCATGTCTCTCATTCTACGGCCTCGCTACTGGGCCTGGTTCGAGTCCGCTGCAGGCGGATCTCGTTGACAAATAAAATGAGCACCTCGCCGAGGTGCTCACTGACATCTGAGAAACTTTGGTGCCGAAGGGGGGACTCGAACCCCCACACCCTTGCGAGTACATGGACCTGAACCATGCGCGTCTGCCAATTCCGCCACTTCGGCAACGGTCGTACACGCCCTGCCCATCGAGGCCGAACACCGCAACCGCGAGTCTTTAGTCTTTCAAAAACAGTCCCCAGTGTCAATTCAGCAGCGGCGATCTAGACTTATTCCTCATCGCCAGCGTCTCTACACCAGTGAAGCCCCGAGAATAGCCGCCATGGATGAATCCCTCAAGGTCCAGCCTGTCTCCAAAACCGTCACCACGGAGTCGATCCCCGAAGACGTGGCCGTCGAGATTCGCAAGCTCGCCCACGAGCTGAGCAATGCGCTCGAGATCATCGCCCAGACCAGCTATCTGCTCGGAACCGTCGGTCTCAAGGAGCCAGGCTCGGACTGGCTGCGCATGCTCGATAACGGCGTGCGACAGGCCATGGACATCAACCTGTCGCTCCGCACCTACATCAAGGATCACACTACGAGCTGATCGAACCCGTCAGGTTCTGGTCGCAATCTTCTTCGCCACCGTCTTCTTCTTCGCGGCGACCTTCTTCGCCTTCACCGGAGCCGGAGTGGAAGCCTTCTTCGCAGCCGCCCCCTTCGCGGGAGCCTTCGTGGCGGCCGCCTTCTTCGATACTGGCTTCGGCTTCATCTCCGGAAGCGTGATCGCCGCCGAATCTTTCCAATGCGACTCCATCAGTCGGTCGATCTGCTCCAGCAGCAGCCGCGTATGCATCGGCTTCACCAGCATCCTGTCCGCGCCCAGCTCCTGCCAATCCTCCTCAGCCAGAGGAAAGGCCGTCAGCAGCGCCACGGCCGGCCGATAGGGCGCGGATCTCGCCGCCGCAATCACCTCGGCGCCCGACTCCTCGCTCTCCATCCGCATGTCGCTGATCACCATCTGGTACTCGTGCGAGCGCAGCTTTAGCCTGCCCTCGCGAGCCGAAGCCGCCGTGTCCACCTCAAAGCCGTTGATCTCAAGCACCGCCTTCAGGGTCAGCAGCACGGCCACCTCGTCATCCACGAGCAAAATCCGACGTTTCATCGCCGTCTTCCTCTCTTCTTGCTCCCAGCTCTACCCACCACGCGGACGGAGCATCGCTCCTACGATACACACCTTCCGCCTGCGCATGCTTCGCCACTGCCCGTGCAGGAAATCCTGGCGACGCCTCCCTGCGAACTCCGCTTTCTGCCCAGCCCAACACATCACCGCGACCCCGGCCCGCATCCTATGAATGCTATACTTCACTGTACGGCGTACGCCTTTTGCATGTGCGCCGAAACCCACAACAACAAAGCATGGCGAGCCAGAAGGCCCGCTGTGGAGGCGACCTATTCCACCGATCGATAAACGTTCCGCCAAGTCCTTTATCCGCACCAACGAACGGATTCGCGCCCGCGAGGTCCGCGTCATCGACGAAAACGGCGAACAGCTGGGCGTCATGCCCCCCTTTGAGGCCCTGAAGATGGCCCGTGAGCGTTCGCTCGACCTCGTCGAGATCTCGCCAAACGCCGTCCCTCCCGTCTGCAAGATCCAGGACTACGGCAAGTTCCTCTACGAGAAGGACAAGAGCGACCGCGCTGCGCGAAAGAAGCAGAAAGTCATCACCATCAAAGAGGTCAAGTTCTCCGTCACCGTCGACGAGCACGACTACCAGACCAAGAAAAACCAGGCCGTTCGCTTCCTCAACGAGGGCGACAAGGTAAAGGCCTCGCTGCGCTTCAAGGGCCGCCAGATGGCCCATCGCGATCTCGGCTACAAGATCATTAACCGCCTGATCGCCGACGTGGGAGATGCCGGCATGGTCGAATTCATGCCCCGCATGGAGGGAACTACCCTCCACGCCATCCTGGCCCCGTCGAAGAAGAGCGAACCGGCACCCAAGAAACCGGCGGCACCCCCCGCCAAGACTCCGGAGCCGCAGGCCCCCACCGCGGCGCAAGCCTGATCCCGCCCGCAACCTCATCCAACGCGCAAGCCTGATTCCACAACCTCGTCGCGATTAGATGCCCATAGGCCCTTCAAAGGAAGGCTTATGGGCCGCAGTTTGCTGCAGACCAAAGCCGCCGAATCACAAAAAACTGCTCGATCCCTCGTAGTGTCCAGCAGACCGCGCCCTCTCTTCTTCCGTTCCCAGTGTGCTTTAGAACTTCCCACCCATTGCCCGAAGTCCACTGATTCAACGTAGTTTGCATAGCGACCGCCCCCAGGACTCCGGGCTGACACTTGCACATCCCCAATTAGTCATGTTACGTCGGTAATTGAACAGAGTATATATTCTGATATATAACTCATTCTATTGGACTTAGGTTCAGGTCTATCTTATGGTTACTTCAGCTGCTCTGTCCAGCGAAATATTACAAAGTAAATACAACGTTAGGGGTATTCCAGTCATGAAGCTCATCGTTCGCGCTATCGTCGCCTCCCTCGTCCTCACCGGTGCAGTCGCCTCCACCCAGGTCTCCTCGGCCTCCACCACCTCCAAGGTCACCGTCGCCCGCAACAGCGCTC
>NZ_KN050788.1:175712-289455 GCF_000745965.1 Edaphobacter aggregans DSM 19364
CCACCTCCAAGATCACCGTCGCCCGCAACAGCGCTCTTCCCGTTCCCATGTGCGCTCCCGATGATGCGAATGCCTGTGGTCTTGGCGCTCCCCGGTAACCCAAAAGATCCGTGGGAAGCCAACGGCATCTTTTTGCATCTTCCGGAAAATAAAGATTGTGTCCCTCTCAATGTTCGGCTAGCCTGAGGTTAGTCGTCGAACGGAGACGGATCTATGACACTGGACGTATCACTTGATGTGCTTTCTTATCTCGAGCCATTGCTCTGCGCGTTAGTGCTGGCAATGCTCATCCGGAGCAAGACGGCCACGAAGTACATCTATCTGGCGTTATTGCTCAGCGTGAAGATCACATCCTCGGCAATCAGTCTGCCTCTGCTCTACCTTGGGGCACACAACGGTATTGAACGCCACGTTGCATATCAGACTTACTTCTATGTGTACTGGACGAGCTACGCTCTAGAAGCGGTTCTTTCGCTGCTCGTCATTTACAGCATCTTTAGGCTGGCTATGGCCCCCCTTAAGGGTCTGCAGACCCTGGGCATGCTTGTATTCCGCTGGGTAGCAGCCATCTCCATCGCGGTCGCGATTGGAGTGGCTCTAACTCCTCATCTCACCGGAGCCAAGTTCATGGTCGCCATGGTCACCCAGCTTCAGCAGACCTCCAGCATCCTTACACTCTGCCTGCTGCTCTTCGTTTGCTTCGCCATCCGCCCGATGGGTCTCTCCTACAGAAGCCGTATCTTCGGCGTGAGCTTCGGCCTAGGATTTCTCGCGGCGGCAAACCTTGTGCAGGCAGCGTGGTTGGCCCACTACGCGGATATGTTCTCGACCTTCAGCATCATCAACGGCCTCGCCATCTGCCTGACCCTGTCCATCTGGTCAGCCTACTTCACCTTCCCGGAACCGAAGCGCCGCATCATCGTGCTCCCCACCACCTCGCCCTTCCTTCGCTGGAACCAGATCTCGATGGCGCTCGGCGACGAGCCGGGCTATGTCGCCATCGGCGGCATCCCGCCCGAGCTCTTTGCTCCGGCCGAGCTCGAGGTCATGAAGCGCGCCTCTGCCAAGATGACCCCGGAGCTCGAAACGCCCGCACCGGCCACGATGCGTTCCATCTCTGCCTAGCGATTCGGCGCTCGATTAGGCCAATCGAATCCAGACAAGCGAATCGAATCCAGACACCAGAAGGGCCGCCCACAGGGCGGCCCTTCTGCTTGCTTGGATTGCGGTGTGCGAAGCGTTACTCGCCGAACTCCGACCGCTTCCAGTTGATGAGGTCGCCCAGCGTAGTGCCGCTCGACGAAGAGGAAGAGGAGCTCTTGTGATCGCGATCCTTGTAGCTCTCCACCTCGGCGCGGCTGGCCTCTTCGCCTACAGCGCGGATGCTCAGGCCGACCTTCTTCTCGTCCTGATTCATCTTCACGATGCGGAACTCGTGCTCATCGCCAACCTCGAGCTTCACCGGCGTGTTGCTCTCGTCCACCGCCTCGGAGACGTGGCACAGGCCCTCGACTCCCTCAGCGATCTCGACGAAGGCTCCGAACTGCGCCGTGCGCAGGACCTTGCCCTTGATCACATCGCCCACGCGGTGCTGCGCGAAGAACGTGTCCCAGACATCCGGCTGCAGCTGCTTGACGCCTAGTGACAGGCGGCGGTTCTCCGGCTCGACGCCGAGAACGACAGCCTTCACCTTCTCGCCCTTCTTCAGGACCTCCGAAGGATGCTTGATGCGCTTCGTCCAGCTCAGATTCGACACGTGCACCAGGCCGTCGATGCCGTCCTCGATCTCGATGAAGGCGCCGAAGTCCGTCAGGTTGCGAACGCGACCCTCGATGACAGCGCCCGTCGGGTACTTGTCCTCGAGCTGCTCCCACGGATTCTCCTGCAGCTGCTTCATGCCCAGCGAGATGCGGCGGTCGTTCGGGTTGACACTCAGGATGATCGTGTCGACCTCGTCGCCCGGCTTCACCAGCTTCGACGGGTGCTTCATCCGCTTCGACCAGGTCATCTCGGAGACGTGGACCAGGCCTTCGATTCCCTGCTCCAGCTCGACGAACGCGCCGTAATCGGTGACCGAGAGCACCCGGCCGCGGACCTGCGCACCGATCGGGTAGCGCTCCGTCGCGTCCAGCCACGGATCAGGCGTCAGCTGCTTGAAGCCGAGCGAGACGCGCTGCTTGTCCTTGTCGAACTTCAGCACCTTCACCTGGATCTCGTCGCCGACGTTGACCAGGTCGCGGGGGTGCGTCAGCCGGCCCCAGCTCATGTCCGTGATGTGCAGCAAGCCGTCCAGGCCGCCCAGGTCGACGAACGCGCCGTAGTCGGTCAGGTTCTTCACCGTTCCGGTCAGAACGCTTCCCTCTTCGAGCGTGGCGAGCGTTACGGATTTCTTGGCGTTCTGCTCTTCCTCAAGTAGCTCCTTGCGGCTGATGACGACGTTGCCGCGCTTCTTGTTCAGCTTGATGACGCGGACCTCGATCTCGGTTCCGATGTAGCCGTCGAGATTGCGCACCGGGCGAATCTCCACCTGCGAGCCGGGCAGGAACGCCTTGATACCGATATCGACCGTCAGGCCGCCCTTGACGCGGCTCAGCACCATGCCCTTCACCGGAGTCTTCTCGTTGGCAGCGGCCTCGAGCTTGTCCCACACCTTGTGGCGCAGGGCCTTCTCGTAGCTCACCAGGTAGCCGCCCTCCTGCTCCTCGCGCTCGACCACAACCTCCACCTGATCGCCCGCCTGGAACTTCGGCTGCCCATGAATGTCCAGCACCTGCTCCAGCGGAATGAGGCCCTCGGACTTGAGTCCGATATCGACAACAACATGCTTGTCGGTGATCTTGACGACCGTGCCGGTGACGATGACCTCTTCGGCTGTCAGGCTTTGCGCCGCTGCCGCATCGGCCGCTTGTTCGCGGTCGAAGTTGGCGAGTGCCTCGGCAAAGTCGGCTGCGTCGTAGTCGGGCTCTTCGGCGGACTCGGCGGCGACTGCAACCGCGGCGGGCTGCTCGGTCTGCGCGCTGGTCTCGCTCGGTGCCGGCTGGGCGATCTCATGCTGCTGGTTGGAGGTGAATTCAGAAGACGGCTCGGTATGCTCGGCCGTCGCTTCGTGCGCCAGGACTTCCAGTTCGGTGGTCAGGGGTTTGCTCTCGGTTTGTTCGGATTGATGGTTGTCTACCATGTGTATGCGGACTCCAGAACCCAAGTAATTCGTTCCATCACGGGCGACGCCTCTTTTCAGGAACGCTCAGCCATCCCAGGAAGATGGCCAATCTTCAATTCCCAATCGAGCTCGCAGGCAGGGAAGGAATTTACTTCTAGCAGAAGGAGCGGCTGCACTTGGGTCCCACACGCAGAGGCTCGTATTTAACGATAGAACTTCGATCCCGATACGTCAACCGAACCACCCCCGAAGAGAGCGATTTCATCGCTACTTCATCCGGGGCTCCGGGAGTGCGCCTCTAACTGCACAACAGCCTGTTTCGCCGGAACTCCTCTCCCCTGCCGCTATACTCGCCTCAACCGTATGGATCACCTCTGGACCCCCTGGCGCTATGCCTACGTCACGCGAAGCGACCCCCAGGCCCGCACCGGCGTCCCTCCCGAGCTCGCCGCCTGGCCCGCCGCCGAAGACAAGCACTGCATCTTCTGCAACATGATTGCCGCCACCGACTACGCCATCGCCCACGGCATGCCCTCCGATGATGCCGAACGCGCTTCGCACATCGTCCACCGCGGCAAGAACTGCTTTATCTGCCTCAACGCCTACCCTTACGCCACCGGACACGTCCTGATCCTGCCCTACCTCCACACCGACACCCTCGCCGGAGCACCTCCCGAGGCGGCCCACGAGATGATCGATCTGGCTCAGCGCATCGAACTCGCGCTCAAACACATCTACCGGCCCCACGGTATCAACCTCGGCATGAATCTCGGTGAAGCCGCCGGAGCCGGCGTCGCCGGACACATTCATCTCCACGTCCTTCCACGCTGGATGGGAGATACCAATTTCATGACCACCACCGCCGAGACCCGCGTTCTTCCAGAGCCCCTCGACACCACATGGAACAAACTGCGCGAGACGCTTCATATGAGTGCAACGTTGCAGCCGCGCGATACATCAAACCCTCCATAAAAACGGGAAATTCGCAATCGAGAGGGTAACCATGACACTCTTTCCTAAAATGCCTCCCTCTGCCGTCCGGCCTGGGCCGTCGATGTCCCCCAACACCAGTGGTACACGCTTCCCTGAGCCTCGTCCTTATCTCATTCCGTCTGCCATCAGACGATCTGGTCTTCAGGAAAAACATACACTCCCGCTCTTCCCCCACGAGTCCGAGGATGCTCGCCTCACCGGTGCAACGCGCTCACTCTATCGCAGGCTGCTCGCGTTGAACCTCCCCGTGGTTGTCGCCGAGTCGGTAACTGTCAAAAAAACCACCCAGACCAGCTTCGGTAAGATCGCCTGAGACGGTACTCTTACAAAATCAGAGGCCCTGCCAAATGGCAGGGCCTTCTTTGCTTGAGTCCGCAGACTTCACCCAAATCGCGGCTCCTCGGTTCGAGCGCCGGGCACCGGCTTCGCAGCCTTCTTTCCGGCCGATCTCTTCGGCTGAATCCGCGTCGCCTCAAAGCTCGTGATCCTCCACTCTCCCGACGGTCGCCGCTGATACACCCGCGTGTAACGGTAATTTCCCTTCACCGAAGCGCCTTCGCTAGTTCCCTCCACATACGCCCGCGAGGTCACGATCGCCACCGAGTCCACCAGCTTCACCTTCATGTCGCTCAGGTCCATCCTGCTCAGCACCAGCTTGCGCGACCGTACGCGCTCCAACTGCTGAGCCTTCGTATTCACCTGGCCCGACATCGAGATGCCGATGAAGTCCTCCGCCAGCATCCGGTCCATCGTCGCCACGTCGCCGGCCAGCTGAGCCTTGCGCCACTGCTCCTCGAGCGCCTCAACCTCTTTCTTTACATCATGCTTTTTTTCATGCTTCTGCCCCGCATGCGCCTGCTGTGCGCTCATCAGCGCAACGAAGCACGTCAGCAGAACCACTGCGATCATCATTGAGGAGGAGAGGGCAGAAGAGGTAGAACCACTACGAGATGAAACTCGGCGAACCATAGGCGTACCGGATACTAGACCGCGTCGCCGCCTCGAGTCAAAATAACTTTCGTTGTAGACGCTGCGCCGTCGGATCAATGTTAGACCACGCAGCGCAAATCAAAGGAGAGATCCTCAGCAGACCGCCGTCAGATTCTCCACCTGCCGCTCCAGCATCTTCTGGTACAACCCGCCGATCGCGTACTGCTGGAAGTGCGGCGTGTTGCGGTGGTCGTCCAGCGCAGCCTCATCGGCATACTGCTCGTAGATGACCACTGTCGCCGGCTCGCCCTCCACAAAGTGCGCCGTGTAGTTCACGCACCGGGGTTCCTTGCGCGAGCCCTCTGTCAGCTTCCGCAGTGTCTCCGCAATCTCTTCCCGGTCGCCCGGCTCAAAGCGCATCCGTACCGTAAAGCTCACCATCGCGTCCGCCCCCTATCCCTTCAGTGCCGCGTCGAACTCCGGCAGCGTCATCGTCTGTTCCCGATCAGGCCCCGTCGAAACCATGCCGATCTTCGCACCCGATTCCTTCTCTAGGAACCGCAGATACTCCTGCGCCAGCTTCGGCAGCTTCTCCCACTCCGTGATCCCTTCAGTCGACTCCTTCCAGCCCTTCAGCGTCGTGTACACCGGCTCAATCGACTCGAACCCGAGCATGTCCGCCGGAATCACGTCCGTCAGCTTGCCGTCGATCTTGTAGTGCGTGCACACCGGAATCTCGTCGCACTCATCCATCACGTCCATCTTCGTGACCACCAGCCACTCGGTCGAATTGATCATATTGCTGTAGCGAAGCAGCGGAAGATCAAGCCATCCGCAGCGCCGCGGCCGCCCCGTTACTGCGCCGTACTCCTGCCCGCGCGCGCGCAGCAGGTCGGCAGAGCCGTCATGAACCTCCGTCGGGAACGGCCCTTCGCCGACACGGGTCACATACGCCTTCGTCACGCCAATCACTGTGCCGATCCGCGTCGGCCCCACGCCGGTGCCCGTCACCGCGCCGCCCGCCGTCGCCGACGATGACGTCACAAACGGATACGTCCCATGATCGATGTCCAGCAGCGCTCCCTGCGCTCCCTCGAACATCACGTTGCCGCCCTTGTCCAGCTCCTGGTTCAGCAGCACCGCCGTGTCCGTCACAAACGGAGCCACCTGCTCGGCCAGCTTCGCGTACTCCTCATACATCCCCTTCGGGTCCAGCGGCTCGGTTCCGAATAGCGCATGCGCGATCGTGTTCTTCTCGTCGCAGGCGTTCTTGATGTGCGTCCGCAGCAGCGCCGGATTCAACAGGTCCACCACACGCAACCCGTTGCGATGCACCTTGTCCTCATACGCCGGCCCGATCCCGCGCCGCGTCGTCCCGATCTTCGTGCGTCCCGGGGCCGTCTCCGCGGCCAGCTCGATCATCCGGTGGTACGGCAGAATCACCTGCGCCCGGTTCGAGACAAACAGCTGCCCGCCCACCGGCAGGCCGGCCTCCTTCAGCTTCTTCACCTCGCCCAGAAACGCCGTTGGATCGAACACAACGCCGTTGCCGATCACTCCCTTGCACCCCGGCCGCAGAACGCCGCACGGAATCAGCTGCAGCACAAACTTCCTGCCCTTGATGATGACGGTGTGCCCCGCGTTGTGGCCGCCCGCGTAACGCGCCACCACGGAGAACCTCTCCGACAGCACGTCCACAATCTTGCCCTTACCCTCATCGCCCCACTGGGCACCCAAAATAACCGCAGATTTCGGTTGACTCACGACGAATATGTTCTCCAAAAGGATGGTTGCTGGCCGGATGACGCACGCTCACCGGATGGCTCCGGACGCATAAGCGCCTCAACCATCATATCGCGTTCGCTATCATCACCCTATGCGAATCATCCTCACCGGAGCCACAGGCATGGTCGGGCAGGGCGTTCTCCGCGAGTGTCTTCTCGACGACTCGATCACCGAAGTCCTCTCCGTCGCCCGCAGCCCGCTCCATCAACAGCACCCAAAGCTCCGCGAACTCCTAATCCCCGACCTCGCCAACCTCTCCGGCCACGAGTCCAAACTCACCGGCTTCGATGCCTGCTTCTTCTGCGCCGGAGTCTCCTCCGCCGGAATGTCCGAAGAGAAGTACACCGCACTCACCTACGACCTCACCCTCTCCTTCGCCCACACCCTCGCGTCCCTCAACCACCAGATGACCTTCGTCTACGTCTCCGGGGTAGGAACCGACTCCACCGAGAAGGGCCGCTCCATGTGGGCGCGGGTCAAGGGCCGCACCGAAAACGCCCTGCTCAGCCTGTCCTTCAAAGCCGCTTTCATGTTCCGCCCCGGCTTCATCCAGCCGCTCCACGGCATCCGTTCGAAGACCCGCCTCTACCAGCTTTTCTACGACCTGCTCACTCCCGTAATACCGCTCCTCAAAGGCCGCCTCCCCAAATTCCTCACCACCACCGAGCAGCTCGGCCGCGCCATGATTCACGTCGCAAAGAGCGGCTACCCCAAACCCATCCTCGACCCCGAAGACATCAACCGCCTCTAGCCCTCACTTCACGGCCACCTGCTTCACGCTCATCGGAAACTCGAACGCCCCCATCGCCCCCGAGCCCACGTCGTACACTCCCACCCGAATCATCACGTCCTGCTGCGGAATATCCAGCTCCTGGTAGAACGGCAGCCCCGTCTTCAGCGCATCGGCATACACCTTCGGATCCAGGCTCAGCGTCTGCGTGTTCAGCACCGAGTTCAGCGGCCGCCCCTGCCTGTCATACGCAATCACCATCGACAGCAGCATCCCATGGCGAACCCCGTCCTCCGTCTCAATCAGCTTTGCGTTCCCCAGACCCGCCGCATAGCCAAAGGCATATCGCGTCACCGGCTTCACCACCTTCGCGTTGTCGCCCTTGGGAGCATCGCCAGCCCCGCGCTGCTTCTCCTCAGCCAGCACCTGCACGCGAAACAGCAGCTCCGACGCCGGAGGCGCGCCCGGCTCCATCTCCGCGCGAAACAGGCTCGCCGCGCGGCTGCTCTCCTGCTTGCCCGGCGGCTTCGCCTTCGCCGACGCACTCGCATCCTCCGCCACATATCCATGGCGATACAGCAGGCTGTACCCCGGCTGCCTGAACTTCACCTCGATCTTGTGAAACTTCCCGTCCTGCTTCACTCCGCTCGGGTCGTACGCCAGCGTGTAGTAGTCATCGCCGTTTCTGATCACATCCGCCAGCGCCCCCTTCAGGTCGTTCGTGTTGTAGATCGCCTTCCCTCCCGTGCCCCTCGCGATCTGCTCCATCGTGTCGTGTTCCTTCGTCACCTCATCGAACGCAAGATCCATCGACTGGTCGCGATAGTACCCGTTCCGCGTCTTGCTCCCGCCGCCACTCGAGGCCTGCAGTGCCGGATTCTGAAAGAACCTCCGCGCATCGATCGGATACATCGCAACCCGCGCCGCCGCCAGTCGCTGCGTCGTCGCCCGTATGTCCATCGAGTAGTCCCGCATCATCCGGTACGCATCCGTCTGGTTGAAGTCCGGATCCACGCCGATCGGAAACGAAGCCGAAAACCAGATCACGTTCTTCCGCCCCGGAAACTGCTTCAGATAACGGCCCATCTCGTCCATCGCCGCCAGCGTCTCCTTCACCCGGTAGTCGTCGCTAAATGACGCAGTGTCGGAGACGAACTGACGCATCTGGTTGATGCCGCCCAGAATCGCCTGCCTCTGCTCCGCCGACGCCGAACTCTTTGGATCGCCGATGTTCGATGTCGTCAGCAGCTGATCCTGCCGCTTCTCTTCGTTCTGCTGCGCCTCGGGAGTAATCAGAATTGACGACAGCTCCATCCCCACACTCTTGTCACGCATCGCCTGCAACAGCACCGCCGGGTCCGTCGAAAATCCGCTCACCATCCTCAGGTGCGAGCCCAGCGTAAAGATCGCAATCTTTGTTCCCGCCGGAATCGCCCGCAGATACGAGATCATCTCCCTCCGAACCATCCCCTGGTCCACCAGCGGCGTATTCAGCGAGTCCAGCAGAACCACATTGATCGCATCGCTCGCGGTCGGCACCGGAAAGTTCGAGTACATCCCCTCCGGAAGCTTCGGCAGCGTCCCCACCCGCATCGGTGCTCCACCGTGCGCCTCAAAGAACGTGATCGGCTGCGGCTTGCCGTCCTGCAGTACTGTGAAGTCTTCCTGCTTCAGCCCCGCAACCGCCGTCCCATAGCGATCCCCGACCACCACATCCACAATCACCGTCTGCTTCGTCTGCCGAAGAGTCGTGACCTCGCCACCCTGGTTCTGAGGTTGCTGCGACAACACTACCGGCACAACCGCTGCGAAGCTCAACGCCGCCACAACCCGCCCGATGGCCATAACCGCCTCCACCTGCAAGCCACGTCCTGCCCCGCAAGTGTACTCGCCTCCGGTGTCCCGCATCTGTACGAAATCACCGAGCCCTCGCCTTTCCTGCCCCTCCCGGAACAGCCGTGAAGTATGCTTCCCCAAGACCCCGCCGGACCCTCATTCATGCCCTCAACCCGCCTTCTCTACGGCACCGCCGCCTTCCTCGCCGCCTTCCTCCTCTTCCTCATCGAGCCGCTCGCCGCCAAGCAACTCCTCCCCACCCTCGGAGGCTCCTCCGCCGTCTGGCTCACCTGCCTCGTCTTCTTCCAGACCGCGCTCCTCCTCGGCTACCTCTACGCCCACTGGCTCACCAGCGGCCCGCGCGCCACAGACCTCGCCTTCCAGCGCCGAACCCACACCCTCGTCATCACCCTCGCCCTCATCGCGCTCTCCTTGGGCATCGCCCTCGGCTCCGGCGTACGGACCGCAACTCACCCCATCCTCACCATCTTCCTCACCCTCACCCGCACCATCGGCCTGCCCTTCTTCCTGCTCGCCTCCACCAGCCCTCTGCTTCAGCTCTGGCTCTCGCACCGCGAATCCACCCCCACCGGCGAACCCGCAACCGTCTGGTACCGCCTCTTCGCTCTCTCCAACGCCGGCTCGCTGATCGCCCTCCTCGCCTACCCCACCCTCATCGAACCCCACCTCGCCCTGCGCACACAGCGCATCCTCTGGTCCGCCGGCTTCATCCTCGCCGCCATCCTCCTCCACACCGTCACCGTGCAGCCGCGTCCATCCATCGCCGCCGCCCCTCAAAACGACGAAGCCCCACCCACCCCGAGCCTCCACCGCTGGCTCTGGTTCCTCCTGCCCATGGCCGCCGCCATGCAGCTCTCCTCCGTCACCGCGCACATCACGTCCAACATCGCCGCCATCCCTTTGCTCTGGATCCTCCCGCTCGCCGCCTACCTCCTCACCTTCATCCTCGCCTTCGATCGCCCCGCCCTCTATCCCCGCCCGCTCGTCATCCGCGTCCTCGTCGTTATGCTCGCCGGCCTCGGCTACGCGCTCTCGAAGACCGACTTCTCCCTGCCCATCATCCTCACCATCGCCTTCTTCCTCCTCGAGTGCTTCGTCGCCTGCCTCTTCTGCCACGGTGAGACCTACGCCCTGCGCCCGCAGCGCGCCTCCGAGGCCACCCTCTTCTATCTCCTCATCGCTGCCGGAGGAGCATCCGGAACCTTCCTCATCGCCATCGCCCTCCCCCTCCTCTTCTCCGCCGACTACGACCTCGCCCTCGCCTTCCTCGCCACCGCCGCGCTCGCCATCGCCGCCACATGGCGCGACGGCTGGCCCCAGCGCCTCCTCTGGACCACCGCCACCGTCCTCCTCTTCGTCCTCACCCTCGCTCTCCACCGCACCTTCGCCCGCAACTCCCTCGCCCGTATGCGCAACTTCTACGGCAGCCTCCGCGTCACCCAGACCGACGAGCCCACCCACCACGTCCCTATCCGCACCCTCCTCCACGGAGCCATCCAGCACGGAACCCAGATCTTCTCCCCCGACCTCAGCCGCACCCCCACCACCTACTACGCCACCGACTCCGGCATCGGCCTCGCCCTCCGCTTCTGCTGCAACGAGCGCGACCATGACAATCCAGATCCAGCGCGCCCGCGAAACATCGGCGTCATCGGCCTCGGCGCCGGAACCCTCGCCGCCTACGGCCGCCCCGGAGACCGCCTCCGCTTCTACGAGATCAACCCTCAGGTCGCCCCCATCGCCCGCAACCTCTTCACCTATCTCCGCGACTCCCCCGCCGCCATCACCATTGTCCCCGGCGACGCCCGCACCTCACTCGCCGCCGAACTGGCCGCTGACCGAGCCCCTGACCAGTCCACAGCCCGCTCCGCCGACCGACTTACAAACACCCCACCCCAGCGCTTCGATGTCCTCGTCATCGACGCCTTCTCCGGAGACGCCATCCCCCTGCACCTGCTCACCACCCAGGCGCTCCGGCTCTACCTCCACCGCCTCACCCCCACCGGCATCCTCGCCTTCCACGTCTCCAACCAGTACCTCGACCTCCCCCCGCAGCTCGCCCTCCTCGCCAAGAGCGCCCACCTCGAGGCCCGCAACGTCATCACCGGCTCGCTCGACTCCCGCGGCGAGTTCCGCGCCTCATGGGTCCTGATGACCTCCGACCCCACCTTCTTCACCCAGCCCGAGATCGCCACCCTCGCCGACCGCATCACGCCCCGGCCCAACCTCCGCCTTTGGACCGACGACTACTCCAGCCTCCTCCCCATCCTCCAACCCACAGGCCACTAGATCAGTCTTTGCTCGTCATAGGTCGCAAGACCGCTCTTTGTTCGTCATAGATCGCAAGACCGCTCTTTGTTTCGTCATTCTGAGCCGAAGGCGAAGAACCCCCGCATTTTTGCCCGTAGCGCCACAAACTCGCGCGCGGCGTCATCGCATCGGTGATGCACGCGCGAAGCGCGACCCGCCTTACCGGGCCATCGCCAGCCCATCCGCAAACTTCCCCGCCTCGATCATCCGCTCCACCGTCCACCCGCCGAGATCGATCACCGCCACCTGGTTCGAGAAGTTACACGCCACATACGCCTTCTTCCCATCCGGAGACACCAGCACCTCCGCCGGCCCATCCCCCACATCCAGCGTCTTCGTCACCTTCAGCGTCTTCAGGTCCACCATCGCCACCTTCTTCGAGGTCCGCAGGCACACAATCAGCCACCGTCCATCCGGAGTCGTCGCCGTCCCATACCCCACCCCCGGCAGCTCCACCCACGTCTTCACCTTGTTCGTCGCCGTATCGATCACCGCAAGCTGCGACTTCGTCTGGTCCGCCGTAAACACCATCGACCCGTCGCGCGAGATCGCAATCCGCTGCGTCCCCCCCGAGATCGGAATCACCGCCACCGTCTTCCGCCCCGGAATATCCAGCACCGACACCGTCCCCGGCCCCACATTCGCCGTGTACCCGCGCTTCCCATCCGCCGACAGCACCAGCATGTGCGACTGCTCCTGCCCCGTCGGAACCGTCCCCACCACCTTCAGCACCTTCGGATCGACGACGCTCACCGTCTTGTCCGACCTCCGTCGTCACCAGCAGCATCCCCGTATGCCGGTCCCACACCGCGCAGTGCGGCCTCACCCCATGCCCGAAGTCGACCTTGCCCACCACCTTCCGGCTCGCCAGGTCGATCACCGACATCTCGCTCCCATCGGTTCCCGCCCGCCCCACGCCCGCGTCTCCGTAGATCGGCACATACGCCAGCTTCCCGTCCGGAGAAACCGCCACCTCGTGCCCGGTCACCCCACCCACCGGCACCGACCCCACCACCTTGCCCGAGGCCGTATCCACCAGGCTCACGTTCGACTCATGCTGATTCACCACCACCAGCGTCTCAGCACCCGCACTCGCCATAACGCCACACACCGCCGCGCACACAAAAACTAGTCTCTTCATAGCGCAGCAAGTATAGCCACCTGAGCACATCTACGCGAAGGGAAGGTGTCATCCTGAGCGGAGCGCAGCGGAGTCGAAGGATCTGCGTTTGCTCGCGCCCTCCTAAAATCTCGCGGCCCCCAAACCCTATACTCAAAAGACATGCCCGAGCTCCCCGAGGTCGAAACCGTAGCCACCGGCGTCCACCAGCGCGTCCACGGCCAGACCATTCTCTCGGTCGAGACCAGCAACAAGCCGCAGACCTTCAAGTCCCCTCCCGCCGAGATCGCCGAAGTCCTCACCGGCTCGCGCATCGACCGCGTCCACCGCGTCGGCAAGACTATTGCCATCGACCTCAGCCGCGACGGCCATCCGGCCCACTTCCTCGTCCACCTCGGCATGACCGGCCGCCTCCTCGTCTCCACCCCCGACACCCCTGTCCCGCCCCACACCCACGCCATCCTCACCCTCAGCTCCGGCAAGCAGCTCCGCTTCGTCGACCCCCGCCGCTTCGGCCGACTCTGGGTCCTGCGCGAGCCCTACACCGGCCCCGGCCGCGAGCCCCTCACCATCCCGCTCGAGGACTTCATCACCCTCTTCCGCAACCGCAAGACTCCCATCAAGGCCGCACTCCTCAACCAGTCCCTTCTCCACGGCGTCGGCAACATCTACGCCGACGAGGCCCTCCACCACGCCGGCATCCGACCCCGCCGCCACGCCGGCCGCCTCACCCGTGACGAGCTCACCCGCCTCCGCACCGCACTCCAGAAGGTCCTGAAACAAGCCATCAAACTAGGCGGCTCCTCCGTCTCCGACTACGTCGACGCCGAAGGAGTAGCCGGCTTCTTCCAGCTCCACCACCGCGTCTACTCCCGCACCGGCCAACCCTGCCGAACCTGCAAGACCCCCATCGAGCGCATCGTCATCGCCGGCCGTAGCACCCACTTCTGCCCCACCTGCCAGCGATAATCTATCTTCGCCTCGCCCATGCCGACTCTCCCATCAACTGTCAGGCGGCAGAGATTGTACTGTCGGCTCGTCCCTCGCGCACCACGTTCCACACCCCGGTCGCGGCGGTGTCATGAACATACTGACTGAAGTCGCGAGGAGCTCGTCCCAATGCGCGTGTAACCCCGTCCGCTACCGAGGCATTCCTGCCGTCGAGTACTTCTGTGAAGAGATAGGTAATGAGGGTCACGAACTCCGGCGGCAGTTGCGCGCTTTTTAGCATGGAGGCGTATTCCTCCATGGAGATTTGGACGTAACGGATGTTGCGCTGTGTCACGCGGCCGATCTCGGCGATCGCATTGGCGAACGTCCACAACCGGGGTCCTGTAACCTCATAGAGTTGTCCAACATGGCGGTCTTCGGTAAGGGCCGCGACGGCAACATCCGCGATGTCATCGGCATCGACGAAGGGCTCGCCGACATCCCCCACCGGCAGCGCGACCTCTCCGGCCAGTATTGGCTCCAGAAGATAGTCTTCACTGAAGTTCTGGTTGAACCAGCTGGCCCGCACCAGTGTCCATTCGGCCCCGGAGTCTCGCACGATCTGTTCGCAGCGCTGCGCCTCGGCCTCGCCCCGGCCCGAGAGCAAGACCAGGCGAGGCACGCCGCTCTTCACGGCCAGCTCTGTGAAAGAGCGGATGGCCTCGGCTGCACCCGGCGCCGTGAGATCCGGATAGTAAGAGATGTAGACCGCTCCAACGTTCTTCAGCGCGGCTGGCCACGCCGCAGGGTCGTCCCAGTCAAACGGCGGCTCGCCGGATCGCGAACCGATACGGACCGGCAGGCCTCTTTTAGTAAGCCGTTCGGCGACCCTTCGCCCCGTCTTGCCAGTGCCTCCCAGTACCAGGGTCGGTTTGTTGTTCGGCATGATTTGTTCCTCCTTCCCGTTCGTTCATATTTGATGGCGGTTATTGTAGGCAGGACGGCCAATACTTTGCCAGCCTCCGTGACTTGCTACCAAAGCGAAGCCCTTCAGGCCCACGCTGCACTAAAATTGAACCCGGGTCAGCCCGCTGGGGCACGCCAGGGCGAAGAAGCACCATGGTGAGAATCATGGATGACGTTCGGACATCCGGCAGGAATGATTATCCTTACTGCGTCAATGCCCCCAGAAGGGGGATCCCGAACCTGCTCATATTTGTCGCGGTACTCGCCACGATTCCTGTTCGGGCGCAGGAGCCAGCCAAAGAAGTCAGCCGCGCTGAGGCGACCGCGATCATCGCAAATGCGCGCAAAATCGTGACGCCAAATGGCCTGGAACAGTTGGAGAAAGTGCGGATCGGCGGGATCGATCAATGGGTTTCCATTCGTGGCGCCAACCGCAGGAACCCGGTGCTGCTATTGATCCACGGCGGGCCGGGGTACGTCACGATGCCGATGAGTTGGTGGTTCTCCCGCGGCTGGGAGGAGTATTTCACCGTTGTGCAGTGGGACCAGCGCGCCGCCGGCAAGACCTATCTCCTTAGCGATCCTGCCACGATCGCGCCGACCCTCACACGCGAGCGCATGATCGCTGACGCCGAGGAGATGGCTGCCTGGGTCCGCCGGCAGCTTGGCAAGAACAAGATATTCGTTCTCGGCCACAGCTACGGCAGTTTTCTAGGCTTGCAACTCGCGGAGCGTCACCCCGAATGGTTGTATGCCTACATCGGCGTCTGCCAGCTGATCGACGGACCGGAGAGCGAGCGTCGAGGCTGGCGCTTCGCCATGGAAGCCTCGCGCCACGCAGGCAATGCCGAGGCGGTGCGCGAGCTCGAGGCAATCGCCCCCTATGGCTCTCCCGGCCAGCCCCTCCCCATCAAGAACATTTACGTCGAGCGCAAATGGGTAAGTTATTACGGCGGCGTGATGGCCTATCGACGCGACAACTCCGCTGATAGCGCGCTCGCCCAACTTTCCCCAGATTACAGCGACCAGGAGATCGCCCACATTTGGGATGGCAATAAGTTCGCCACCCCCTATCTGCTCCCCGAGGTGGTCGCGCTCGATCTCACTACGACCAACAAACTCGCAGTTCCGCTGATCCTCTTTGAGGGACGCCACGACAAGACCGTGAATTCAGAAGTCGCTGCCGCGTGGTTCGATACGGTGAAAGCGCCAGAAAAGCAGATCGTCTGGTTCGAGCATTCGGCACACATGCCGATGACCGAGGAATCCGGAAAGTTCCTCCTTTCCCTGCTGCGCTACGCCCGGCCGATCGCAGAGAAGGCGGGCGACGCAGCTCCGTGAACCCAGAGTTTTCAAACAGTACATGGCGGAGGGGTGATATTGAGGCGCTGTTCAGTATCTACGATCCGGAAGCGGTCTTCCTGAGTCAATCAGGCGAAGCGAAGCAGGTTGGCGATGATGCATCAACGGACACGACTGGTCACATGGTTCAACTTTTGGGAAAATGCTCTTAACGCACTGGCTCGACCTTAGATTCTCCCCTGACGAGGTCCACAATGGAACGCCGTGATTTCTTGAAGCAGAGCGCACTGACAGCCGCTGCCGCCGCCAGCACCAAACTCTCAGCTGCCGTAACACCGACCACTCCCATCGCGCGCCGCCCTCTGGGCAAGACCGGAGAGCATCTCTCGATCATCGGCTTTGGCGGCATTGTGGTCATGAACGAGGACACCAGTCACTCGAAGAATATCGTGGCGGAGGCGGTGGACCGCGGCGTGAACTACTTTGACGTCGCGCCCAGCTATGGCGACGCGCAGGAGCGTCTGGGCCCGGCCCTGGCACCCTATCGCAAGAACTGCTTCCTCGCCTGCAAGACCGAAGGGCGCACAAAAGAGGACTCGCGCAAGCAGCTGGAAGAATCGTTGCGACTCCTGAAGACCGATCACGTCGATCTCTATCAGTTCCATGCCCTGACAAAGATGACCGACTTGGAGGAGGTCATGCGTCCAGGCGGAGCAATGGAGACAATGGAAGCTGCGAAAAAGGAAGGCAAGATCCGCTACATCGGCTTCTCGGTGCACTCGGCGGAGACAGCCCTGGCGGCGATGGACCGCTACCACTTCGATACCGTGCTCTTCCCGGTAAACTTTGTGCTCTTCTCGCAGGCCAACTTCGGCCCGCAAATCCTCAAGCGTGCGCAGGAAAAGGGTATGGGCATCCTGGCCCTGAAGGCGATGGCGAAGACCGTATGGTCTGCCGACCAGAAGAAGAACCACCCGGAGCCGAAGTGCTGGTATCAGCCTGCTGCCTTCCCTGACGAGGCATCACTGGGGCTGCGCTGGACGCTCGGGCATCCGGTCACGGCCGCGCTCCCTCCCGGCGACGAGAGATACTTCCGCCTGGCGATGGACGTGGCGCAGAGCTACAAACCTCTCGAACACCATGAGAAGCAGGCACTTCTCTCGCGGGCAACCGGCGTCGAGCCGATCTTCCATCTCGGAAACCACGTATAGCGTCCGATCGGCCCGCGACGCGGTCGCCTCTCAAGAGAGCAGAACCTCACGTTTCGAGCTCCCGCCGAGACATAGACTCAACCTGCCGCCTCTAAACCCCTGCCGCCTGCTCCGCGCTCACCGCCGACCCGATCACCCGCACCTCAGGGCTCTCCTCCACGATCTCCAACGAGTAGCCCTGCAGCGGGCTCATCTTCACCATCTGCTGCGTGTACTCCTTCAGCATCGGCAGATCGACGTTCTTCACATACGTCCCTGTCAGGAAGAACTTCCCCGGCCCCGACATATGGATCGAGGTCGCCGTCGCCGCCGCCAGGGCCTTGTGATACAGCTTCTTGAACTCCACGCACCGCGCGTCGCCCTTCTTCGCCCCGGCAAAGACCTCCTCCGGCTCCATGTCCAGAAAGCGCAGCCGCATCGCCCGATGTCCCATGATGCCCTCAAGATGGCCGCGTCCCCCGCACCCGCAGAACGTCTCCTTCTCGTCCAGCGTCACCACCGTGTGGCCGCCCTCCCACACTCCCGGAGTGAACGGATACCTCCCATACCCGATCCCCATCCCCACCGTCCAAACCTGGATCATCGCGTCCAGCTTTCCATGCCGAGCCGCCAGCCCCGCCGCAACGCCGTCCGCATCGTTCAGCAGCGTCACCGGGCACGCAATCCCGTGGTCGTGCAGCTTCATGCTGATCGAATCCCGCAACCGCGTTCCCTTCAGCTGCGGAAGATTCGGAGCCTCCTCCACCACGCCGCTCTTCACCAGTCCGGGAACCGCAACCCCCACTGCGTCGAGATTCTTCTCTCCGTTCGCCGCCTGCACAATCTGCTCGCAGATCGTCTCCACCAGCGCATCCGTGTGCATCTCCACCAGCGCGCCGTAGTCGTCCTCATCCTCAGGAAAGCGGCGCAGCCCGTCCACCAGCTTGTGGTCCACCACAAGCCCCGTGTGAATCTGCTCCGATAACGTCACCCCAACTGACTTCGCCATCTCGACCTCGCATCCGGACCATCGTCAAATCGCGTCTCTCGCCCGTCTCTCTTACTCGAACTTGCTCACGCGATTCAATCCGTTGAAAGCCGCCACTTTATAACATTCCGCCAGAGTTGGGTAGTTGAACACCGTATCTACGAAATATTCGATCGTTCCGCCCAGCGCCATCACGGCCTGCCCGATGTGCAGCAGCTCGCTCGCTCCCTCGCCGATCACGTGCACACCCAGGATCGAATGATTCTCCCGGTGAAAGATCAGCTTCAGCCTTCCCGTCGTATCCCCGCGAATCTGCCCGCGTGCAATCTCGCGATAGTACGCCACACCAACCTCGTACGGAACATCCTCTTCCGTCAGCTGTTCCTCGGTCTTTCCGATAAAGCTGATCTCCGGAATCGTATAGATCCCATACGGATAGAAGCTCGGGTTTGAGACCACCGTGTCGTCCCCAAACGCCCGCGCCGCGCCAATCCTTCCCTGCTCCATCGAGACCGACGCCAGCGACGGAAACCCGATCACGTCGCCCGCCGCAAAGATGTTCCCAACCTTCGTCCGAAAGTCCTTGTCCACCGGAATGCGTCCACGCTTGTCCGCCTCGATCCCCACGCACTCCAGGTTCAGCTCGTCCACATTGCCCTGCCGCCCGACCGCATACAGCAGCGCGTCTCCCTGGACCTTCTTCTTGCTCTCCAGATTCGCCACCACGCCGCCCTCGGCGATCTCCTCCACCGACTCCACCTCTTCGCCCAGCCGCATCGTCACCCGCGAATCGCGCAGATGGTAGCTCAGCGCCTCCACAATCTCCTGGTCGGCAAACTCCAGCAGACGCGGCCTCCGCTCGATCAGCGTCACCCGCACGCCCAGCGCCGCAAACATACACGTATACTCCACGCCGATCACGCCGCCGCCCACCACAATCATCGTCTTCGGCAGGTTCACCAGCTCCAGAACCTGGTCGCTGTTGATGATCGTCTTGCCGTTGATCGGAACCTTGTCCGAGCTCGCCGGCTTCGTTCCCGTCGCAATCAGCGTGCTCTTCGTCTCATACACCGTCGCGCCGCGCGAGTTCGTCACCTTCAGGTGCGTCGGGTCTTCGAAGCTTGCTATCCCCGACAGCATCTCGACGTTGTTGCGCGAGAGCTGCGCCTCCGTCACGTCGATCTCCGTCTTGATCACGTGCTGAACCCGGAACGCCAGATCCGCCATCGTGATCCGCTCCTTCACCCGGTAGTTCATCCCATAGATCGACTTGTAGTTGTACCCCGACAGATGCAGCACCGCCTCGCGCATCGTCTTGGAAGGAATCGTGCCCGTGTTGATCGAGACGCCGCCCAGCACCTCGCGCATCTCCACCAGAGCAACCTTCTTGCCCAGCTTCGCCGCATAGATCGCCGCGCGGTGCCCCGCCGGGCCGGACCCGATTACGATCAGATCGTACACACCGCTCATAGACTCCAGACTCTTTCGCGCGTCTTCCGCCGCGGTTCGGTTAGCGAAACTGCCTCTTCCCTGTCAGCCGGCAGAGCAAATGCCCGCCCTTTCGGACCGGCGCAGCTCTATCCCCGTATCTCGAATCGTTCACAAAAGATCCAGCACGCACCGGCCAGTCCCCTGAACACGTCTCTATGCCAAAACTACCACACAGCCACGGCCCGCCAGATTAGACTCCGACCGCGATACACTCCCGTCTACACTTATCGACGATGCTCCGCTGCGCCATCACCGACCGAACCATCTTTCCCGGCGACGACGACCAGCGCATCGCCGCCCTCATCCACCAGGCCTCCCTCTGGTCCCAACAGGGCATCGAGATCATCCAGCTCCGCGAAAAGGACCTCCCCGCCTCCGATATCGCCGACATCGCCCGCCAGATCCTCAAGCTCATCGCCTCCTCGCGCTCCATCCTCATCATCAACACCTCCGTCGAGGCCGCCATCGCCGCCCGCGCCCCCGGCGTCCACATCAGCTCCCACCACGGAGCCATCTCCCAACTCGAGGTCCGCCGCCGCTTCTCCGCCGCCGGCCTCCCCGACCCCATCATCACCATCTCCTGCCACAGCCTCAACGAAATCCGCCGCGCCAGCGTCCACACCCCCGACGCCATCCTCTTCGCCCCCGTCTTCGGAAAGGTCATCGCCGGCAAGACCGTCACTCCCGCCGCCGGCCTCCGAACCCTCAGCGAGGCCTGCCAGGCCGCCAGCCCCATCCCGGTCCTCGCCCTCGGCGGAGTCACCCTCGGCCGAGCCCAGATGTGCCTCAACGCCGGAGCCGCCGGAATCGCCGGAATCCGCATCTTCCACAACTACAACCCCCTCACCCCAGACCAGACCAAACCCTCCACCACCTGATCCCCCAGCCAAACAGGTGCATAGCGTTTTGCCGAACGCCGCCCGACCAGGAGAATTGTCATCCTGAGCGGAGCGCAGCGAAGGCGAAGGACCTGCATTTGCCTTGGTCCTGCCGGGTGCCCCATGTCTCGATTTTGAGACATGGGTTCGCAGGATGCCGGAACGTCCGCTCACGCGGCTTCATCCCATGATTTGGGAACAATCGCGCAAAGCACGATCCACCTTTGCCGTTGCTTCTGGGTACCCCGAGGCTTTAGCCTCGGGTCTCTCAAGCACGCCGCGAAAGTCGGGGTCCCCAGCCAGCTTGCTGGCTGGGGTGAAAAGCGGCTACCGCTCTGCCGAAGGCCCAATCCCAACCTCCGCACCGGCACAAAATCCAGATCGCTCCGCGCCCACACCCCGCAAAATCCGATGTCAAGCCCCCTGAATCGGCCACCGCCGGCCCTCTCCCAATCCGTCATTCTGAGCGCAGCGCAGCGGAGCGAAGAATCCCTGTATTTCGCCTGGGTCGCGCCACGTTCCCGCGGAAGAACCGCACACCGTTGAGTTCAAGCCGCTGTCATGCACCAATCGCGCAGGCTTCAACCTGCGCTTTCAGATCATCCGTCTGCAACACAAACTGGCGCATGATCGCTCGCCCCTCTCCCAGGAGCGTCCTCCAGCCCATAAATTGGGCAGTGTGCAATATTTGATATAGGCGTATGAACGCTCAACATGCCGAGCGCGATCGGAGAAAAGATAATATGCGTGCGATTCGATTTGAAGGGGCCGGTGGTCCGGAAGTAATCAAGCTGGTAGAGGAGGCCCAACCGACGCTCCGGCCGCACGACCTTCTGGTTCGGGTAAAGGCCGCGGGAATCAACCGCGCTGACATTATCCAGCGGCAGGGTTACTACGGCGAAAATCCGGACTTCGGCGACTCCCTGCTTCCTGGTCTGGAGATTGCCGGCGAAGTCGTCGAAACCGGACCCGCCGTGATGGGTTTTCGTCCCGGCGACCGCGTCATGGCAATCGTCGGCGGTGGCGGCTATGCCGAATACGCCCGTGTCGACTACCGCATGGCCATGTGCGTCCCCAGTCGGCTCACATACCCCGAGGCTGCGGCTGTCCCTGAAGTTTTCGTCACCGCGCACGAAGCTCTCCTTCACCTCGGAGAACTTGCCCCGGGCGGCTGGGCCCTCATTCACGCCGCCGCAGGCGGTGTCGGCTCCGCTGCTGTGCAATTGGCGCATGCGCTTGGTGCCCGTAGCGTTTTTACCGCGTCTGGTCAGGATCGCATCCAGCGCGTGCACGAAGTGGGTGGCACTGTTGGCGTCGACTACAAGAACCAGGACTTTCTCGCTGTCGCGCTTGAGGCGACCGGCGGACGTGGGGTCGACGTAGTTGTCGACTTTATTGGCGGTTCCTATCTCGATCGCAACCTGCGGGCGCTTGTCCCGGGTGGACGGCTCGTTCAAGTTGGCCTGCTGGACGGCGAAGATGCCAGGCTGCCGTTCGGTCTCATCATCCACAACCACCTGCGAATCATTGGAACCGTAATGAAATCCCGGAGCTTTGAAGACAAGCAGGCGATGACAACTCGATTTCGTGACCGCTGGCTTGAGTCTTTCGCGCAAGGCCAGCTTGTCCCGCTCGTCGCCCGCACATTTCCTCTGGGGCAGGCCGCCGAAGCGCATCTTTCCATGGAAGCCTCCGGCAACGTAGGCAAGGTCGTTCTCACCATTGACTGAAGCTACAACCCAACATCCATAAAGGTCATTTCTGCACCCAGCGCACCCAGCGCCGAGTGCCGGGTGCCCCGTGTCTCGATTCTGAGACATGGGTTCGCGGGATGCCGGAACATCCACTCACGCGGCTTCATCTCATGATTGGGAACAATCGTGCGAAGCACGATCCGCCCTCGCCTTTGCCTCTGAGGTAGGCCCGGGCTTCAGCCCGGGCACCAAAAAGCCGCGCCCAAGGCGCAACCGCTCTGCCGAAGGCCCAATCCCAACCTTCCACACCGGTACAAATTCCAGATCGCTCCGCGCCCACACCCCGCAAAATCCGATGTCAAGCCCCCCGAAACACTGTTGCTGCCGTCAAACACAGTAATATCAATAACTTCCGGCCAAAAATAATCCTCCAAAGAGCGCCGATTAATTTCACTCACCTCGCTAAAATAGAAACTGAAAGATAAAAAGCTCCGGGATCCCGGGGCTTTTTATCTTTCGCACGTAAGTCCTTGCGATTCAATATTTTTACCTCTAAACCATTTTAATCGAATATTTTAGCCTGCTGAAAACTCATAACCTAAAGAAAATAAAACGTTTACAAGACACCCCCCCCGGGGGGGGGCCTAGAACCGCTCATCCGCCGAAGGCCCATAGATCGCCGGAACCGCCGCCTCATTCAGCCGCAGATACACCGTCAGCTGCCCGCGATGGTGTGCCCAGTGGTTGATCACGCCGTTCTGGATATTCACATACCGCGGCTCATCGGTAATCAGCCGTCCGCCGGCTTTTAGCCTCCAGTTCGTCATCAGGTGTTCATCGGCCGTCGACTCGAGCGCCGCGCGAGCCTTCTTCATGCTCTCGTCGAAGATCGCCAGAAGCTCCGGTGTCTTGGTCCACTCCTTCGGCTTGTCCTTGTTCTCGCCGGCGGGAGCGAAGTCCAGCTCGTCGCGGTTGATCATCGCGTCGATCCAGCCCGGCATCGAAGCCACCAGCGAGGCCAGATAGCCCAGCTTCATCGACCTCTCATGCGGAGCCCAGTCGTTCTGGCCTTCGGGAACGCGCTCAAGCGCCTTTCGCGTCCCTGCCTCCTCGCGCTTCAGCTCGTCCAGAAAAAGGTCCTTCAGCGGCACACTCATCTCGAAGATCCTCCTTTACCTGCAGAGAGCCTACCGACATCCTCCTGACACCCTCCTGTCAGGAGTTGAAACCAGACGGTGAAATGTGACGAAGAGCACTGAGGAGCACTGCTGCTACTCGCGGTCATACACCGTCGTCGTATCGAACTCGCCCGCAGGCATCGTGACATGCGTCGCCTTCCGCAGCTTCTTCCCGCCGCTCGCGAGCTGATACTTCGCCTCGATTGTTCCATCCGCGCCCTGAAACCGCACGCGCTCCGTCACCACCAGCACCGCGCCCTTCCACTCGCCCTTAACGCTCAGGATGCGAAACGGAGCATCGGCCGGAAACAGCATGCCCATCGGAGTCTCGCCCGAGCCCACGCGAAATCGCAGCGTGTAGCTCTGCTTCGACTCCGGCCGCTCGATCGCCACCGCGATCGCCATCTCCTCGCCGGCCTGCGTCACAGTCTCGCTCTGCTTCTCGGGCGGAGGAACCTGCCCAAAATCGCTCTCCGCGACCTTCAGCCGCCAAACGCCGTTCAGGTCCGGCCGCGCCGCCGCCCGCTGAGCCACCGCGCCTGCGGTTAGCACGACCATCAAGAAAATCGCAAGAACACGGAACCGGACCATTGACAACTCCGTACTAATAGGTAAATTATGACACTGTCATGAATGACCTAATAATCCTTACCCTTCTTCTGGAAGGCCCCAAACATGGTTACCGCCTCAAGCAGGAGACCGCGATGTTCGGAGCGAAGCAGCAGTTCCATAACAACACGATCTACCCCCTGCTGAGCCGCCTGCTTCAAGAGAAACTGATCTCGCAGCGCGAAGGAGAAGGGGAACGCGGGCAGACGCGTCTTCTCTACGAGCTCACCCCCAACGGCCGACAGCATCTCGTCAAGACTCTGGCCGAGTTCACCGAGACCGATGCCGATAACGAGGGCGCATTCCGGATGCGCGTCGGACTCTTCGATCTTCTCGACGTCGCCACGCGCCGCCGCATTCTCGACCTTCGCGAACGCTGCCTGGTCTCCCGGCTCAAGCGCCTGGAGGCGATCGGCAACTCGCGCACGATCTCCGGCTGGCCTGCCGAGAGCTTCAACTTTGTTGTCTCCAGCATTGAGCGCGAGCGGGAGTGGATCGTCAAGATGTTCGCGCAGATCGAATCCTGAACGAACCAGCAAGGAGGTCTTATGCGCTTTTCCCCGCTGTTCCGTTACGCCAACTCGCTCTGGCTCTTCTTCGCCCTCTACTTCCTGACGCAGTATCGTCCTGTACGAGTCAAACGAAATGGAGTCATCTCGATCCTCTCCGTCGAACGCCTCTGCGCGATTCTTGGAGTGGGACTGGTCTTCTTCCCTCGTCTCCACCTCTCGATTCTTGCGCGGCCGTTTCACACGAGTTCTGCCATCGCGACCGCCGGCTTCGTGCTCGTCGTCCTGGGACTGGCCTTCGCAGCGTGGGCGCGCGATGTGCTGGGCCGCAACTGGAGCGGACGCGTGATCATTCAGGACAGCCACCAGCTCATCACGTCGGGCCCATACGCTTACGTTCGCCATCCGCTTTACACCGGAATCATCGCTGGAATCGCCGGCATGGTGCTTCTTGTGGGAGATCTCGGGGCGCTGACTGGCTTCTTCTTCGCGCTCGCCTTTACTCTGCTGAAGGCCGCGCGGGAAGAACGGCTGCTGGAGGCAGAGTTCGGCCCCGCCTACGCCGCCTATCGCGAACGCACCGGCGCTCTGCTTCCGCGCCTAGCCCACGTTTAGACCACGTTCCTAGTGACGCTCAGGTTCCCGGCAGAAGCTGCGACGTCATCAGTCCATTCTCATTGCCCGGGCCCGAGCCGCTGTAGAGCAGATACACCGTCTTCTCGGTCCTGAGCATCGTCGCGCAGTTCTCGTAGTCTGACCGGTGATAGTTCAGCTGCGCCTGCCCGCCGATGTGGTTGTCCGGCGGCAGCGGCGTGCCGTCGGGATGGAAGATCAGCTGGCCAATAAACTTGCCTCCACTCATCAGCCATATCCGCGGCGGAAATGTGTTGGATGAGTACATCACCTCATAATCGTTGATCAGAGTAAGTGCCATCGTTAGTCTCCACCTCTCACGGGCCCGGAGTACGCCAGCGATTATAGGCATGTTCTGCCTTCTTTTCTGTTCCCAAAGTTGGGTCTTTGCTAATTTCCGACGCCGAACCGGGGTAAAATCCCGTCACAGTCATCGGGCCCCAAGAGCACTGCACAGGAGAGGGACCACATGCCAACCCAGATCTTCGCGACCGTTACGGGAGCCAAACAGGGAGCCTTCAAGGGCGAGTCCCCCCAGAAGGGCCGCGAGGGCAAGATTGCCGGCGTGGCCTTCGCCTACGGAGTCGCCGTCCCCCGCGACGCCGCCTCCGGCCAGGTCACTGGCAAGCGCCAGCACAATCCCGTCGTCTTCACCAAGGAGTGGGGCGCTTCCTCACCGCAGTTCTACGCCGCGGCCTACACCAACGAGGTCCTGCCGACCGTCCTCTTCGAGTTCTATTCCACCTCGCCGACAGGAACACAGGTCGTCGACCACACCATCAAACTCACCAACGCCACCATCATCGAGATCGACCAGTCGCTGAATCTCCCGCAGGCCGGCGGCCCGGTTATCGACTCGCGCGAGCTGCAGGCGATCGCCTTCACCTTCCAGAAGATCGAGATCACCAGCCTCACCGGCGGAACATCTGCCGCCGATGCCTGAAACGTCACCACCGAAGCGGCCGATACCGTTCGTCCGGGCTATTTGACCTCGCCCCGGCAAAGTCCTACGCTTAATTCCGTGCTTATTACTCCCGTTCAGCTCCTCGACGAGCCTCTCCCGATCGACGAATCCATCGCTCCCGGCGTCCTGGAGTACGGCCCCGACATCCGCCAGGTTGCCCCGCTGCCGGTTAAGGGTCAGGCCGACCTCATCGTGGAGCACCACAGCGGCGAACGGCGCGGCAGCCATTCTCAAGGCCACAATCAGGTTCAGGACATCCGCCTCCGCGCCTCCTACGCGGGCGAGTTCGAGATTCTCTGCGCCCGCTGCGTCGAGCCCGTCCCTCAGACGCTCTCCGGAGACTTCGACCTCATCTTCCGCCCCACCGGCATCGACGCCGAGACCGGCGAGCACGCAATTACCCCCGACGAGACCGAAATCGGGTATTATGAGGAGAGCGGTCTTTTGCTTGAGGATGTCGTGCGCGAGCAGGTGTTGCTCACCCTGCCGACCCGAACCCTCTGCAAGCCGGACTGTCAGGGCCTCTGCCCTCGCTGCGGTCAGAACCGGAACCTAGCAACCTGCTCCTGCGAACAGACACCGTCTGATCCGCGTTGGAATGCGCTGGCGGGTCTGGCTGACAAGCTCGAGGTCAAGCACTAACAAAAGTTTCTGCTCCGTCTCCCGCGTTCGCGCCGGATGCGGGCGATCGAAAGGGATACTGCAATGCCTAATCCAAAACGGCGCCACTCCAAGCAGCGCACCGCCAAGCGCCGCAGCCACGACTTCCTCACCCCAGCCGGCCTCTCCGAGTGCCCGAACTGCCACGAGCGCAAGCTGCCTCACCGCGCCTGCCGCAAGTGCGGGACCTACAAGGGCCGCGACGTCCTCACGGTCAAGGAAGCCAGCTAGTCAAGCTTCTGACAATAAAAACCCTGTTATCGTGTGCTGATGCCGATAGACATCGTCGTTGACGCGATGGGTTCCGATAAAGCCCCTGAGCCAGAGATTCGCGGGGCCATTCTGGCTGCGCGCCACTACGGCGTCCGGGCCCATCTCGCTGGCCCCGAAGATATCCTGCGTCCAATCCTCCGCCAGCACCTGAAGCACCAGCAGCACCTTCCTGTCTTCATCACGCCAGCGTCCGAGTGGATCACCATGGACGACAAGGCTGCGCAGGCCGTCCGCACCAAGCGCGACTCCACCATGCGCGTCGGCCTGAAGATGGTTCGCGAAGGCCTCGCCTCGCACCCCTCACACAAGCACGGTCCCGGACAGGCCGCCGGCTTCTTCACCGCCGGAAACACCGGAGCCGCCATGGCGACGGCCAAGATGGTGCTCGGCATGCTCTCCGGCGTCGACCGCCCCGCGCTCGCCACCATCATCCCGACGATTCGCGGAATCCCCTCGCTGCTTCTCGACGTAGGAGCCAATGTGGACTCCGACCCCGACAACCTCGTCCAGTTCGCCGTGATGGGCCACATGTACGCCCAGAACGTCCTCAGGATCCAGAACCCTCGCGTGGGCCTGCTCTCCATCGGAGAAGAGGACTCCAAGGGCAACACGCTCACCCGCGACACGCTGCCGCTGCTGCGCGCGCTCAAGGGGATCAACTTCATCGGCAATGTTGAAGGCCGCGACCTCTTCAACGGCCACTGCGACGTCAGCGTGTGTGACGGCTTCGTTGGCAACGTTGCGCTCAAGACCTCCGAGGGCATCGCCAAGCTCGTCAGCACTTCCCTGCGCGAAGCGCTCAAATCCACCGTCACCTCGCAAGTCGGCGCGCTGCTCTCCCGCCGCGCCTTCGACGACTTCAAGAAGCGCCTCGACTACTCCGAGTACGGCGGAGCTCCTCTGCTTGGCGTGCGCGGAGTCTGCATCGTCGGCCACGGCTCATCGAACGAGAAGGCCATTATGAACGGCATCCGCGTCGCCGCCGAGTTCGCACACGCCGAGGTCAACTCCGGCATCGAAGCCGCCCTTCGCGAATCCATCCCGGCCGACTAGGCGAGGCGCGACGCACCGTCTCGCCTCGTGATACTCAGGCCGAGTGAGTCAGGCTGAAGATCAGCACGCCAAGCACAATCAGGCTGATTGCGACATACAGCCAATCGCGCTCCATCAGAAACGCAACAACGGCGAAGACCACGCGCGCGACCGGAGTGGCGATCAGCAGCAGAACACCAAGCTGAATCAGCGCGGCAGCGTCTCCGTGAACGACCTCCGCGCGCAGCTTGGCAGGTTCGCGCAGCGCCTCCGGCTCGCTCACAAAGACGCGGTAGTCCGCCACGCTCCCATGCCGAGACGCAAGGTAGAGCACCGCTCCCACCAGAATCACCGCCGAGGCCACCAGCACGCCAGCCTGCAGTAGACGCCCCATCATCGTCTCCATGCGGCGATCGTCAAAGCGGCGCTCCTTTGTTACGACAGCAGGCGGCTTCATAGTTTGCCCGTCCATCCGCCGGCAATCATCTCAATCCCAAGGCTCAGGATCACTACCGCGAAGACCGCCCGCAGCACGGCCACACGCGCGCGGGTAAGCAGCCTCGCGCCCACCAGAGATCCCAGCAGCACGCCCAGCAGTACTGGAGCCGCGAGTCCGGGATCGATATATCCGCGCTTGAGATAGATCCCCGCGCTCGCCGCCGCCGTGACGCCGATCATGAAGTTGCTCGTCGTCGTCGAGACCTTGAATGGGATACGCATGATGCGGTCCATCGCCAGCACCTTCACGGCTCCTGAGCCGATTCCCAGCAGTCCCGACAGCGTTCCCGCGCCGAACATGGTCACGAAGCCCGCCGGAATTCGATCGGCCTTATATTCGATCGTCTCGCCCGTCCTGCCCGGGTACGAACCGGAGAGCCGCAACCGGCCCGACCATGGGTTCGCCTTCGCCTCGGTATCCGCTGGTGCACTCTGCCAGGAGAGCCACGCCGAATAGATCAGCACCGTACCGAAGATCACCGCCAGCGCGCGGGTCGGAACCCTCGCGGCCAGAAAAGCGCCGAGCAACGCGCCCAGCGTCGTCGCAATCTCGAGGAACATCCCGATCCGCACATTGGAATAGCCCTCGCGCACATACGCCGCCGCCGAGCCCGACGAGGTCGCGATCACCGAGATCAACGAGGCTCCAATGGCGTATCGAAGATCGACATGGAACGCAAGCGTCAGCAGTGGAACCAATACCACTCCGCCGCCGAGGCCCGTCAGCGCTCCCAGCAACCCTGCGGCCGTCGAGCCGGCGAAGACCAGAAGCGTGAAGACGAGCACCGTCATTGTGACTCATTCTAGACTGAGGCATCTCCGCGGAGTAACGAGATGGAGGAAGCGATAAGATTGCTTCTTCACCGATCGCGGGAGCATCTACCTCCGCGGGAGCATCTACTTCATCGATGAGCGAGACCATGAATGAGACCTGGAAGGCAGAGCACATTCCGATGCAGACAGGAAGACGCATCCTGATCACGGGAGCCAACAGCGGCATCGGCTTCCATGCCGCACTCAAACTTGCCCGCAAGGACGCCGATCTGATCCTCGCCTGCCGCGATCGCCGCAAAGGTGAAGAGGCGATGGCGCGACTGCGCGAAGAGGCTCCGGGAGCGCGTACAGAGCTTGCCATCCTCGACCTGGCCTCGCTCGCCTCCGTGCGAGCGTTTGCCGCTGAGGAGTTGGCTCGCGAGCGCCCGCTGCACGTGCTGATCAACAACGCAGGCATCATGGCCGTCCCACGCCGCACCCCGACCGCCGACGGATTCGAGATGCAGTTCGGCACCAACGTCCTCGGGCACTTCGCGCTCACCGGCCTGCTGCTGCCTGCGCTTCAGCGAACCGCAGCAGCCTCGCCCGAGCCTCCGCGCGTCGTCACCATCGCCTCGCTGGCTCACAAGCGAACGCATCTCGACCTCGACGATCTGCAGTCCGTCAAGGCGTACTCGCCGCTACGCGCCTACCAGCAGTCCAAGCTCGCCAATCTGATGCTCGCCCTTGAGCTCAGCCGCCGCCTGCGAGTTGTGACCTCGTCTGTGATCAGCGTTGCAGCGCACCCCGGAGTCGCCTCAACAGCGATCTTCCGCACCGACGATCGCTCCGCCGCCGCGAAGGCGCTTCGCGCAGTCATCGGTCGGGCGATCGGTATTCTGCTCAACACCGATGCCGAAGGCGCGCTGCCTACGCTCTTCGCGGCGACCGCTCCCACAGCGAAAGATGGTGCATACTACGGTCCGCAGGGCTTCGGTGAGATGCGCGGCGAGACAGTCGGCCCCGCAAAGATAGCCCCGCAGGCCCTCGACCAGCCCGCAGCGCAACGGCTCTGGCATATCTGCGAAGAGCTGACTGGACTGCGCTATCCGTAGAGCTCTTCACACGGTCGTCCTCTGCATCAGTTCGCCCAGCCGTGCGATGAGGAATTGCAGGTACCCGTTCATCCCCGCACCCGTCTTTGCCGAGACCGCGAAGTGGCGCATTCCCGGCCGCACAGCCTGAATGTTCGCCTTCACGGCCTCCTCGTCGAACTCAACCGTCTCTGCCAAATCCATCTTCGTGATCACCGCGACATCCGCGCTGTTGAAGATCGTGGGATACTTCAGCGGCTTATCCTCGCCCTCCGTGACGGAGAGCAGAACCAGCCGAAGATCCTCTCCTAGGTCGTACGATGAAGGACAAACCAGGTTGCCGACATTCTCGATAAAGAGAAAGTCGAGTTCGCCGACCTCCCATCCAGCGAGCGCGTTCTCGACCATCGCAGCCTCAAGGTGGCAGAGAGTTCCAGTGGTGATCTGCTTTACTGGAGCCTGACTCCGCGCCAGTCGGACCGCGTCGTTCTCCGTTGCAAGGTCCCCAACTAGCGCCGCCACACGATACTGCGGCCTCAGCAGCGTAAGCGTTCTTTCGAGGAACGCTGTCTTGCCCGCGCCCGGGCTTGAGACTAGACTCACGACAAAGATTTCCTGCGCGCGAAAGCGCTCGCGCAGCGCCCGCGCAATCACATCGTTCTGCTTCAGGACATTCTTACGCACTTCCAACAGGCGCGGTTGGGCACTCATCTCGTACCTCCAAAGCTGTAATGACAAGCTCTCTTCCATGAATCACTTTCGCCGTCGGCGTACCGCACACCGGGCAACAGAACCACTGCATCGAGCTCAGCGTTCGTTGCGCGTCACATGCCCCACAGTAGACCTCGATCGGCACTTCTTTAATAACCAACCGCGAGCCCTCCAGCTGCGTACCGCCGCAGGCCATCTCGTAGGAAAACAGCAACGCCTCTGCGACGACGCCGGCGAGCGGCCCAAGCTCCAGATGAACCGCATCGATCCTGACGTCGCGACGCTCCGCCTCCTCCTGCGCCATCTCCACAATGCTCATCGCTATGGAAAGCTCATGCACCTTTCGCTCCATCGCTTGCCGGTTGTCCAAACGCTGCGAGAGCTGCCTGCCCAAGACTAATGCCACCATCGTTCGGGGGGACAGCGTGGTTTGTCCACACTTGGAGCCGCTCCCTCTCGAGAAGCGGCTTCACATCCTCCAGCAGAAGCTCATTCTGGAAGACGCCTCCAGAGAGAACAACCGTACAGATTCCCTGCTCCTCGCAGACCGTAGAAACCGCAGCACACAAGCCATGCGCGATTCCCAGCTGAAATGCGCGCGCGATCTCGCGCATCGAACGGCCGCGCATTCGGTCATCGATCACGCACTGAAGCAGCGGACGAAAGTCCAGCTCATGGCTTATGAACGGAAATGGATACCCATCCACTGTCTGCGCACCTGTCGCCATCTGTTCCAGCCACATCGCCGCCTGCCCTTCGAAGGTCGTCTTTCTCACAAAACCAATCAGCGCCGCCGCAGTGTCAAAGAGTCTTCCCATGGATGTCGTCGAAAACGTGCGAACTCCGCGATCGATCAGCCGCAGAGAATTGTGGAAGCGAGAGCCGAAACAGAATGGCGCAGCAGTCATATTCGGCAAGTCATCCACTTGCGCGAGAAATCCCGCAGCGGCCTGTATCGGATACTGCGCTGCCGCGTCGCCTCCTGCAAGAGCCGCCTGACGCACGTGCGCCACACGCTCAAAGCCCTGTGCCACGCTTCCAGCAAAAATCTCGCCGCCCCATATCGTTCCGTCGTCGCCGTACCCTGTGCCGTCAAAGCTTACGCCAACGACCTTCTCCTCCCACGCGCCGCGCTCGGCAAGGACGGACGCGATATGCGCACGATGGTGTTGCACGGCGCATATGCTTGGAGACGGCAACTCAAGAGCGTGCATCGTCGATGCATACTGAGGGTGGCTGTCGTAGGCGACAAGCAACTCGTCCCACTGCACGTCGTACATCTCCATCAGGTCTCTCACTGTTTCTTTAAAGGCACGAAACGCCTGATAGTGTTCGAGGTCCCCGATGTGCTGGCTGACAAACGCCTGACCATCCACGGCAAGAGTGATGGCGTTCTTCAGGTCCGCGCCCACAGCCAGGATCGGGCGATGCGTCGGCAGCATCGCAACGGCCCCGGGAGCGTAGCCGCGCGCGCGTCGCAGGATCATGGGACCGAAGATGCCGGCGCGTGCGACCGAGTCGTCGACACGACGCGCAATCGGGCGCTCACCAATAAGGAACGCATCGGCAATCCCGGAGAGCCGCTCGAGCGCATCGTGATCCTCATACGCAATCGGCTCGCTCGAACGATTCGCGCTCGTCATCACCAGGACGCTCGGAGCGCCCGCCGCGAAGAGAAGATGTTGCAGCGGAGTGTACGGCAGCATCACACCAAGCTCGCTGTTCTCCGGAGCGACCTCCGCCAGCTCTAGCCGCTTCGGCGCAAGCACAATCGGCCGCGCCACAGAAGTGAGCAGTTCCTCCGCATCCCGCGTGAGTTGAACAAGATCACACGCCGTCTCGAGATCCTTCGTCATGAGCGCGAACGGCTTCTCTTTCCTGAACTTTCGCTCGCGCAGCGCTGCGCAAGCTTTCGGGTCTCGCGCATCGCAGGCCAGGTGATAGCCTCCGAGGCCCTTGATCGCGACGATCTTGCCTTCCCGAAGAAGCTCTGCCGTTCTCGCAACCGCGCCTGCATCCTCTGCGATCGTCGTGGACCCTTCGAGGAGAGAATGCTTCGGTCCACAGCCGGGACACGCCACAGGCTGCGCGTGAAATCGCCGATTCGCCGGGACGTGATACTCGTCGCTGCAGTAATCGTCCATCGGCCAGCGACGCATGGTAGTGTTGGGCCGATCGTACGGAAGCGCGAGAATCACACTATAACGCGGACCGCAGTTTGTGCAGTTGATGTACGGGTAACAGAAACGCCGGTCCGTTGGATCGAACAACTCTGCAAGACACTCATCGCAGATGGGCAGATCCGGCGACACACGAACGGTTGGCTGATCAACCTGCTCGCTCTCACGGATCGTGAAGTCGTTCAGGCCCTCGCACAATGCTGATTCCACTTCAATCTCGGCGATAGCGGCAGCAGCAGGCGCTCTCGACCTTATCTCTCGAACGAACGTCGCAAGATCCTCCTCGACACCTTCGAGATGAATCTCAACGCCCTGGTTGTCGTTGAGCACCCATCCTGCAAGCGCATTCGCCTGAGCCAGTCGGTACACGAAGGGGCGGAAGCCAACCCCCTGTACGACTCCGCGAACACGAATGGAGCAGGCACTCGCCATTTACGATCCCCAACCCACGACGCACCCGCGGCCCTGCCAGCCTACCTGAATCACCTTGCCGTCCTCCACCAGAACCGGGACCGCGCGAACGCTGCTGTCCAAAGCGCGCAGGCGCTCTCTCGCCTCTGGATCGGCCTCGATGTCGTACTCCTGAAACTCGCATCGATTCCACTCCAGCGACTCACGCAACTCCTGCGTGTAAGGACAGCTTGCCGTGCCATAAAGCTCAAGCTTCGCCATGACCGAGCACCTCCAGGGCCTCGCGCATAACGTGGTAGGCCGAGGCCTGAACCTCCTGAATGCGGGGAATGTAGTCGCTGCGAACGATGATTGGAAAGTCTGTGAGCGCGCGCCGATAGATCTCTCCGCCGTCATATCCAAGAAGCGCAACCGTCAACAATCCACGCTTCCGCGCCTCCTCAAGAGCCATGACGATGTTGCGTGAGCCTCCACTGGTCGAGATACCGATCGCAACATCCTCCAGCCGCGCCTGTGCGATCAACTGCCTCAGAAAGATCACCTCTGTGCCGATGTCGTTCGCAAGAGCCGTTATGTTGGCTGGTTCCATCGAAAGCGATACCGCGGGAATGGAGCGATAACCTGAAGGCGGCATGACGCAATCCAGCGCCCAGTCGTTGGCGTCTGTCGCCGACCCTCCGTTGCCGAAGAGAATAAGCTTGCCGCCTCGCGAGAGACGCTGATGCATAGCACGGGTTGCATTGCCAATCTGTTCTGCCTGCTCGCTGGCCAGCTGCGTTCGCAACAGCGTGTCGTCATGCGCCTTCATCAGGATCGAAGCGGCAACGTCTTCGAGGATGTCGGTTGTCTCCTGCTTCCTCTGACCCAGGAACGGATAGAGAAACTCCGCTTGCCCCACATCCTGCCCGAGCTCACGGTGTTCCAGAAACACATGCACCGTCTCCCAGAGCGTGTGATACAGAATCTCAATCATCTCCTGATGAATGAATGGATCTGCGGTGGCGGGGTGGAGCGCGTACGAGCCCTCAGGCCCCGGCAGCGCAAAGGTCATTGCACTACGGGAACGAGCCCACGCCAGGACGGCCAGCACTTCAGGGTCGCCCTCCGGAGGGCCGAACGCCATCACGATATCCTCCGGTCTGAGGATTGCGTGCAGCCACGGCTCAAAGGCCATCGAGAGATCAAGCGCAGGAAGCGCTCGTTTCCCCACGATCACCGGATGCACGAACTCAACCGAGACATGCTGCGCATCCGTCGCATATGCGCCACGTCCGAAAGCCAGAAGGCGGCCTCCTTGCAAAAATCGTTCCGACATCTCACGGCATGCCTCAGCCAGACGCCTCGCCTCTCGCGCAAAGAAACCTTCGATGGTGCCATTTCGAGTGAGGAGCCGTTCTTCAATCTGCGTCGTCAATGTGCAAGCTGTCTCCATCGCAAACCCTAGCAAATCCGCGGCAAGGGATCGCCCACAAGCATGTCGACAATTCGGCTGCCGCCATACCGTGTCGTCACAAGCACTCCGCATGCCGGCTCCGTCCGCACCTCGCCGATGATGCACGCATCCTCACCGCCGTCCATTCTGTTCAACGCATTCAGCGCAGCATCGGCATACTCCGCAGCGACGACCGCAAGAAACTGGCCCTCGTTCGCGATGTGCAGGGGGTCGAGTCCGAGCAGTTCGCAGGCTCCGCGAACCTCATCGCGAATCGGTATCTCCTCCTCCGACAACACCACGCCAAGTCCGCAGTCGCGAGCAAGCTCATTGAGGGACGTCGCAACGCCGCCGCGGGTCGGGTCGCGCATCCAGCGAACTCCCGGCCCTGCCTCCGCGACCATCGCCTCCACAAGAGGCAAAACGCAGCGCGTGTCGGAGAATAAGTCCGCCGTGAGATCGAGTTCGCCACGGGCAAGGAGGATCGTTATGCCGTGATCACCAATGGGACCGGAGAGCAGAACCTTGTCGCCGGGACGAACCGACTGCACATCGACGGCCAGCTGAGGCATACGGCGGCCGATACCAGTCGTCGTGATGTACATGCCATCGGCCTTGCCGCGCTCGACGACCTTCGTATCCCCTCCGACCATCGCCACACCCGCGCGGCGCAGCGCCGCCGCCATCGCGCGAACCTCGCCCTCAAGAACCGATGTGGCAAGCCCTTCCTCTAGCACAAAAGTGACGACCATCACCTGCCCCTGCGCTCCTGAGACAGCCAGGTCGTTCATCGTTCCATTGACCGCAAGCTCGCCAATGGAACCGCCGGGGAACTTGAGCGGCCGCACGACAAAACTGTCCGTCGTAATCGCGATCGATGGGCCGTCGATCGCGACGTGCGCTGCATCGCCCAGCGGCGCTCTCGCGTCTTCAAACAGAAGAGGAGCAAAGAGACCTTCGACAAGTCTGCGGCTCGCCTTGCCGCCGGCTCCGTGCGCCATCTCGATCTGCGAGTCGCGAAAGCGTATCGCGGACCGAATGCTTTCGACCGCTGCCGGTCCGCTCAGGCTACCGAGCTGATGCTTGTCACCAGCGCCGCCGCCTTCCGATGTTCGTAGTTGTAATATGCTGCGCATGAGCCCTCTGTCGAAACCATCAGTGCTCCCACTGGATGCTCCGGAGTGCACTCCCTGCCAAATAACTTGCACTGCGCGGGCTTCAGCACGCCCTTCAGAACCTCTCCGCACTGTGCAGCCTTCGGATCGGTAACCCGAGTTCCCGGAATCGGGAAGCGCTTCTCCGAGTCCCACTCCGCGTACTCGTCGCGAATCCTGAGCGCCGATTGCGAGATGAATCCAAGGCCGCGCCACTCAAAATACGGCCGAAGCTGAAAGACCTCCGCCATCGCCTTGAGGGCCGCGCGATTGCCCTCCCACGGCACAACGCGCTTGTATTGATTCTCCACGCGCGCCTCGCCGACCTTCAGTTGCCGAAGCAACATCACGATGGACTGAAGCAGATCCAGCGGCTCGAAGCCCGATGTGACCACCGGCTTGCCCTCTGCCTTCGCAATCCATTCATAAGGACGGCAGCCGATCACAGTGGAGACATGCCCCGGCCCGACAAAGCCATCGAGTCGCATATCAGGCGAGTCGAGAATCGCCCGGATCGCCGGAATGATCGTGACATGATTGCAAAACACCGAGAAGTTCCTGACGCCCTCCGCCCTCGCACGCATCAGAGTAAGCGCGGTCGAAGGCGCCGTCGTCTCGAACCCGATCGCAAAGAACATGACGTGCTTCTCGGGATTCTTCCTCGCAAGCTGAAGTGCATCAGCCGGCGAGTACACAATGCGCACGTCCGTCCCCTTGGCCTTGTGCTCCAGTGGACTGCCGCGTGTGCCCGGAACACGCATCATATCTCCGAAGGCCGCAAAGATCACGTCTTCGTTCCTTGCGACAGCCAGCCCGTCGTCGATCCTTCCCATGGGCAACACACAAACAGGACAGCCCGGCCCGTGAATCAGCTCAATGTTCGACGGCAGGATGTCCTTCAGACCAAAGCGGTAGATCGCGTGAGTGTGACCGCCGCAGACCTCCATAATGCGATAGTGCCGTCCTGAGTCCGCCAGACGATGGATCTCATCGGATGCCTTCACGATCAGGTCAGGGTCTCGGAATTCATCTACGTATCGCATGTCGAACCTCACCTCCGGCGTTCGATTAGAATGCGCTTCGCCCCTCGAAGACGAAGCCCTTGCCCCTCACACTCACGTCCGGCCGTCCTCTAGGCCATACCCGCGAACCTCCTCGATCGCCTGTTCCCTCTCTCCCAGCATCGCCAGCAGTTGCATCTGCTCCAGTGCGTCCTGCTCGCTGATCTTCGTCATGGCAAAGCCTACGTGGATCAACACCCAGTCGCCAACGACTGGCATGTCCTCCACGAGCAGACCCAGGTCCACCTTGCGGCGCACACCCGTAACCTCAACAGTCCCCAGGTGCGGCTGATCCTGAGAGAGTTCGACGATCTTACCTGGAATAGCTAGACACATGAAGGCATCTCCAGCACAGAATACTCCCTACTTCCTAAGACTACCTGCATCTCTCCCCGTTCTCCCCTTGACCAGTTCCATCGCCACGGCATATCTCCTTTCACCTGCGCCTATTCGTTCGCTGTGATCACACGACCTCATGCAACGCCTTCTCCACCAGGTTCGCGACCACCTTCACAGCCTCACTCACCGCCGCTTCGACAGGAGCACTTAGGCCCATCACTCCCTCATCGCCCCCAAGCGTCGCTGGCTCGCACCCAACCAACAGCACACGCTTCAAACTGCCCTGCGTAGCCGTCGCCATGCGAAGCACTTTCACTGGATTCATCGCATGAGGCTCCAGGAAGCCTCCCTCGCTGAGCGACGCTGCGGGCTCGCTCAGATCCGGCTCTATCACCGAAACCGTTCCCGGGATCTTCCCATGCGGATAGGCGTCGATCAGAATGGCCGTCTCATAGCCGTCCTGGAGTGCATATACAAGGTCAAGGCCTCGTATGCCAAAGTCCGTCACCCGCACCTCTGGCGGCAGGCCGACCTGCGAGAGCTGTTGCGCTACCTCGACCCCGAAGCCATCATCTCCAAGAAAGATATTGCCAATCCCCGCGACAAGGATACTGGGCTTCGCGACAGTCTCCTTCCGGCGTTGCTCTTCCGGCGAAAGCGGCTCCACCTCCGATAGGTCGAAGAAGAACCGATGGCCTGGCTGCCGCAGTATCCCCAGGTCGCGTCCAGGATCATCCTCGAGCACCACGCTCAGATGCGCCTTTCCTTCATAGTCCTGCTCAATGCTCTCGATCGTCGCGATCTGTCCCTCGAGCGCAATGTCGAGAATATCTCCGCCCTTGCGGGGAAGAAGCCGCACGCGATCCCCCGGTCTTATCTCAACGCCGGAGATCATTACGCGATCCACGACTGTCTTATCCTCGAGCAGCTGCCACTCCCACTCGTTCATGGCGCCTCCTTGCTCACAGGATGCAGTCCTCGCAGCACGCCATGCAGCTTCATAAACTGCTCAGGCGACATGGCCTCTGTGCGCTCCAGTATCAAGCGCGCGCGATCGTCCGATTGCCGCGCCTCGCGCTTCTCTTCTTCGGTCATCGTCAGAATTCTCAGTGAAAGAATCTCGTCGATCTCCGTCCCGTCGAACAATGCGCCCGTGCTCTCTGGCGCGATCTGCGGATAGTCATAAAGAATGATCGGTGAGGACAGCATCGTATCGCGGTCTCCCTCCTCGCCCACCAACACCGGCCACGTGCCCCGATTCGTACACTCAGCTACCAAATCCCGCATCGCCTCCGGAGGATCGAGCATGGAGAGGAACTTCCCGCCTTCCAATGTGAGGATCGTGTGCGCAGACACAAGCGAATACATCAACGCATCCGCCCGGCTCTCACCTTGCTGAGGTTCAAAGGACGTTAGATTCTGAACCTCTGCTGCAACCTTGAACACTCCCTGGCCACAGTGCTTCCAATCAATATTCAGCGAACCCGACACCGTCTCCCACGCACGAATCACGATGCCCACGATCCAGCCGTCCTCATCGCGCAGAGGTTCAAGCTCTCTCCCCGAGGGAAACTCGAACGACGTCGACTGCTGGTCTGGAGTTCCATACTGAGTGGGAGCGACTACCTCCCGCTCCACCGCCTCCTGCCAAGTCACAAACGTCTGCCCATTGACGTCGAGGTTCCCGACTTCCTCAAATCCACGCTCCATCACCTCACAAAGTTCGCGAACGGGAGAGCCAAGCCTTCCAACGGACCGATTGACGATCTGCAGAAACCGCACCTTCGCGCCGAGCCGCGCCGATGAGTCGCCTTCAAAGAGGCACTCTGTCTGCATCCACCATTCCTCTGAGCCACTCTGCGATTCGCTGTACGGCCGCGGGCAAAGAACCCCAAAGTTCCAGCGCTGCTGGTTCTTTACCGCCGACGCACGATACGGATACAGCATGTAGCCCTCGTACAGCACGGCCTCCGCAATCTTCTCCACACGGGCAAGGTTCATCGCCGCACCACATCTTCCACCGGCAACATCTCTTCAAGCACCTGCTCCCAAGTCGGTATTCCACGCTGCGTCTTGTATTGATAGAGCCGCTCGAACACGTCGCGACGCAGATTCAGCCAAGCGCTGTTGGGATAGTACGCGTCCATCATCTCGCGCCACACCTTGACTGGCAGCCTAAACTTCGTCTCCTGCTCCCACGAGATGGGTGCGACTTGCAGGACGTCATCCGTGCCGGCGTAGAAGACCATCCCACTGAACATCAGGTGAAGCGGAATCTCTCCCTCCGTGAGGCCCTCGAAATACTTCGTCGCCGCTACGTTGAAGTCGAACGTGCAGGGCACCATAAGCTCGACAAGGGTGGAGCCTTGAAATCCCGGCACGACAACGTTCGCGTGCGTCCACAGCAGGCTGCGAAGCGTCTGGCTCCAGCGCTCCGGCTCGCCAAAGAGGTCGCGCATCCGGCGCTGCTCGGCTTCTGTATAGCGTCGCCGCGTCACATCAATCTGGATCTGGCAACGCAGCACAACCGAGTGAATCCTCTCTGCCGCACGAGCGCTTTCAATGCGCAGCCGGAACGCAAGCGTAGGCGCTGCAGCATACGGAACAACCACCGCCTCCTCGACCTTGAAGCTCAGGTCAGGCATCGCCCCCTCCACCCACGATATCCGCGCGATCTCTCAACTCGGAGAAGTACCGCGCAATCTCGGTCCAGACTTCGGAGCCGCCAGAGAGCCCCTTCCAATTCGCCCGGATCAGCCCCACGAGCCGATAGCAGTCATCGATCGGAGCAATATAGTACTCCTCCGCACGAGACACATCATGCGCATGCCCGACACGGTTCACCAGCAGCGCCTCGATGTCGGGCCGCAGCTCTCTCAAAGTCGGATTCTCCTCCGCAATCTCCTCCCACGCATCGAGCGAAAGCAGCGATTCCACCGCTCCGGCCGGGCTCGGATAGAGCACGACCATTCGATCTTCCGTGCTCGAGCGGAAGAAGAACGCCATGTTGATCGGGATAAGCAAACCGTCCCACTGTGCGTCAGTCATTCGGAAGCCCGGCAGAAACTTTGCGCGTCTCGCAACACGTCTGTATCTGCTTCCCGCCATTCCGTCAAAGAGCGTCGCACACGCCTCGCAGGCGCAAACGATCTGTCTTGTGGAAATCTCCACCAGATGCGGATGCTCCTGCGCTAGGCCAGCGCTGCACAGCTCGCAGCGTTCCTGAACGCGTCGCGGGCGCGCGAACTGCCGAAGCGCTGCGAACGTCCGATCCATCGTCGACGTGGTCTCAGTGGGCATGGTCAGCGGGCACCATCCTCCTCAAGATCGGCAGCAACCAGCACCGGCGCCTCTGCGGGTTGTTTCAGCAGACGCTCCAGCGGAACGAAGCCGGAGACATCTTCGTCTTCCAACCCCAGGATCATCAGCGACGTAACATCCGGCGCCTGCTCGTAGATGGCTTCCTCCACAATTGCTCGCAGATTCTTAGCTGCTGAGCCGTGCACGTGGCCGGATGTTTGCAGCTGAAGCTGCACAGCCCCATCACGCACGCTGACGAGCTCCACCCTACTGTCGAACTTGCGCAGGCGCGAACCAACAGTTTCAAGCGCACGCAACACGCGCGTCTCGATGTCTTCCGGGTGGAGAGAGTACAGCAGCAGCAGGCTCCGAACAATGGGATCGCGTCCCAGCTTCGCAATCATCGCCTCACCCTCTGCTCCCGAGTCGAAGACGATCTCCATCATCCGTTCCAGCCCCGTGCCGTGAACCTCCATCAGCAGCTGAACCAGCTTCCGCGCCGATACACGCGAACCGCTCTCCTGCATCGGATCGAGTTCACCGACCAGCGCCCCAAGCTGCCGAACCTTCTCTTGGAACTCCCTTTCGCCAGCCACGTCACTCCTTCTTAGAGCTTCGACGAGAACGAGAACGCAGCTCCCGATGAATCAAACAACACATCTCAGGCCTACACTTCACGCTCATCGCATTCAAGTCAGGGCTGCTGCTGATGCTGCCCAAACATCGGAGAATGATGCGTTTCAAGGACCTTTCCATTCCCCAGGTACATATGCACACCGCAAGGCAGGCAAGGATCAAAGCTCCTCACCGCCCGCATGATGTCGATCCCTTTGAAGCTGTCCGGCCCGTTCTCTTCGAAGATCGGCGTGTTCTGTGCCGCGTCTTCATACGGTCCGGGAGTTCCATAAATATCGCGCGGACTCGCGTTCCACGGCGTCGGAGGATACGGATGGTAGTTCGCGATCTTGTGATTGCGAATAACGACATGATGCGACAACACGCCGCGAACGGCCTCGTGGAAGCCGCATCCGATACTCTCTTCCGGAACCTTGAAGTCGCTCCAGGTCTTCGTTCTTCCGGCGTGGAGTTCAGCAAGCGCCTTCTCCGCAAAGTGAAGCGCCGCAGCCGCCGCATAGGCCTGGAAGTACGTGCGCGCGCGATCGCGCTCAATCGCGTTGCTCCACTGGGGAATCTTCCACTCCAGTTCTACTTCTGGCAGGGTCATCGTCTTCGGGAGGTAGATCTTCACACTCTGCCCTGTGGCCTTCACATAGCCAATATCCACGACGCCGGCCAGCGCCGTCGCCCAGAAGCGCGCAATCGGCCCGCCGCCCGTGTCGAGCGCGAGATAGTCCTTCGTGCGCTTGTCATACCACCGCGGCGACATCACCCACGTGTACTTGCCCGCGAAGTCCCGCTTCTGTGGCTTCGGAAACGTACTCTGATTCCACGGATGCCGCTGATCCACCGGATTGCCCAGCGGATCGTTCTTCACGAAGGTCTCTGCGTTCTGCCAGTCGTCGTAGTACGAACTGCCCAGCAGAATGCGGATATTCAGATTGATGTCCACCAGGTCCGTCGTCACCAGCTCCCCATCCACAACGACCCCGGGAGTGACAAACATCCCCCGGCCCCAGTCGGTCATCTTCGCGTACGTGTAGTCGCACACATCCGGGTTGTTGAACGAACCCCAGCACCCAAGCAGAATTCGCCGACGCCCGACCTCTTCATACCCCGGAAGCGCCTGGTAGAAGAAGTCGAACAGATCGTCATGCAGCGGCACAACCTTCTTCATAAACTCGACATACTTCATTAGCCGCACGATGTAGTCAGTGAAGAGCTGAACCGTCGCCACCGTACCTACTCCACCGGGATAAAGCGTCGAAGGATGCACGTGACGCCCTTCCATCAGGCAGAACATCTCGCGGGTCATGCGGCTCATCTGAAGCGCTTCGCGGTAGAACTCTCCCGTGAAGGGATTCAGCGCAGTCATGATGTCCGAGATCTTGCGATAGCCATGCAGGCTCGCATGCGGCGACTCCGTATTCAGCGCCTTCTCCCACACGCCTGGGTTCGTCTCCTTCACCATCTTTTCGCAGAAGTCCACGCCTACCAGGTTGTCCTGAAAGATGTTGTGGTCGAACATGTACTCCGCCGCTTCGCCAAGATTCACGATCCACTCCGCAATCGGCGGAGGCTTCACGCCAAACGCCATATTCTGCGCATACGTCGCGCACGTGGCGTGGTTGTCCCCACAGATGCCGCAGATGCGGCTCGTAATGAAGTGCGAGTCTCGCGGGTCCTTCCCCTTCATAAAGATGCTGTATCCGCGAAAGATCGAAGACGTGCTGTGGCACTCCGCGACGCGGCGCGTGCCGAAGTCGATCTTCGTGAAGATTCCGAGGCTCCCCACAATCCGTGTAATCGGATCCCAGTTCATCTCCACTAACTGCCCATGCTTCTCGGCGACTTGTCTCTCTTCCGCAGCAAGCGTGCCCATCGTTGGCTCCTTTTCCGTCTTCCTTCAGTAGGAACTTGGGTGATATCCCGTCGTCAGCTCGGCGCGTGGATGCCGCCACTTCGGCTCTTTGTTCACCGTGTCATTTGTCAGCGTCCGCAGAGCGCGAATTGCCTTGCCGTACGCTCCCACCACCGTGCTCGATATCTTCGAGCCCGGCGGCTCGTCCATAAACGGCATAAACTTATCGGGGAAGCCAGGCATCGTGCAGCCAATGCAGATGCCACCCACATTAGGACAGCCGCCCAGACCCGCCATCCAGCCGCGCTTCGGCACGTTGCAGTTCACCACCGGCCCCCAGCACCCAAGCTTCACAATGCACTTGGGCGAGCTATACGATTCAGCGAAGTCACCCTGCTCGTAGTACCCCGCGCGATCGCAGCCCTCATGCACTGTCTTGGCGAACAACCACGTCGGCCTCAGCTGATCGTCAAGCGGAATCATCGGAGCAAGGCCGGCAACCTGGTACAGCAGATACAGCACCGTCTCCATGAAGTTGTCCGGCTGCACCGGACACCCCGGAACGTTCACGATGGGAAGCCCTGCCTTTGACTTCCAGTCCCAGCCCAGATAATCGGCCAGCCCCATCGCCCCGGTCGGATTGCCCTCCATCGCGTGGATGCCGCCATACGTTGCGCACGTGCCGGCAGCCACAACAGCAAGCGCCTTCGGACTGAGCCGATCAATCCACTCCGTCGTCGTAATCGGCTGGCCCGTGCTCGGATTCGTCCCCACTGCCGCCCAGTAGCCCTCTCGCTTGATCTTCTCGTTTGGAATCGAGCCTTCCACGACGAGAACGAACGGATCCAGCCTTCCCTGCTCGGCGAGATAGTAGAAGTTCAAAAAGTCGCCACCGTTCTCGTACGCCAGCACAGGATTGTGCAGATGAACCTTCGGAAGTCCTGGGATTGCACCCAGCAGCACATCCTCGATGCTCGGCTGTGTCGCCGCAGTGACCGATACCGAATCACCATCGCACCCCAACCCAGCCGTAATCCACACGATGTGGACCTCCGCCACCGCTGGCTCCTTCTGAGTGATCCGCCCGTAAGGCACACGTTCCGCTGTCATAAGCTGGCTCTCCTCTCGAGACCTGCCTCGTGTTCGCAGACATCGACGGCGCAGCTCCGGACACAAGCCGCACGATCGAACGAGCCATAACAACAGACGCGGAAGTCCATTCACAAGCAGGACAGACCCTATTTTGTCTTCAGAGAACTACTCATGCCGCTACCGGGGAATCCCTGATAGGCACAGAGCAGCAAACCCAGTCCTTCACTCCCGGATCGCGGATTGAATCGCATGCTGAACAAGCTCGCGCCCGCTGCGGAGTGACAACTTGTCCTTGATGTGCGCCTGGTAGGTCTCCACCGTCTTGATGCTTAGGTGCAGCTTCTCGGCGATCTGCCGTGTGCTGCGCGCCTCGCCGATCAGGCGAAACACCTCAAGCTCACGATCCGACAGCGTCGAAAACTCGGAGTTCATTTTCGCGGTCGAGCCGCCACTGATGTACTCGTGTAGCAGCTTGTTCGCCATTCGGTCGCTCAGGTAGATCTCCCCATTCAGAATGCGCCGCACCGCCACCAGCACCTTCTCCGTGGCCTCCTGCTTCATGATGTAGCCATTTGCTCCTGCCCGCAGCGCGCGTTCCGCATAGATCGACTCCTCATGCATCGAGAGAATCAGCACCGGAAGGTCCGGATATAGCCCGCGAAGCTCCTTCAGCATATCCAGCCCGTCGGGGCCGTTCAGTGAGATGTCCGCAATTAGGATGTCCGGTCGCTTCGCTGCGATCGCCTTCATCGCTGACTGCGACTCTTCCGCCTCGCCGCAGACAACCAGGTCCGGCTCCCGGTTGATCATCAGCGCCAGCCCCTGGCGCAGCAAAGGATGATCGTCCACCACGAAGACAGTCTTCTTCCTCACTCGCGCACTCGAATGCGGATTCGTCGACTCACCAGCCCGCACGCTACTATTCCTCCTTCACAGGAAAGATGCAGGTCACAACTGTTCCGCAGGCCGCGTATCGCCGCACATCCAGCGTCCCGCCGATCATGCCGGCCCGGTACTTCATAATGTGAAGCCCCATTCCTTGTGAACTCGCAGCGCCTTCCACGATGCCTCTCCCGTCGTCCCGGATCGTCAACGTGCCGCGGCCCTGCTCCGCAGCCAGCTGAATCGTAATGTTCTGCGCCGCACCATGCTTGATCGCGTTATTCACCGCCTCCTGCGCAATGCGATAAAGATGCGTACCCATCGAGTCATCCCCGATCAGCACAGGCCGTTCGCACTGAAACCGGCAGGATACACCAAACAAATCCTCGACTTCAGCTGCCCAAAGCTGCAACGCCGACATCAAACCTTGCGAATCGGAGACCACTGGAAGCAGACCCCGCGCCAGCTCGCGGCTCTTATGAATCGCTTCGTTCACCAGCTTTACGATCTTCGCCGCCTCCTCCGCCTCCGCTCTATTCTTCTCCACCAGCTTCGCCTCGTGCACCTTGGCCATAAACGCGATCCCCGTCAGATGCTGGCCGAGCCCATCATGTAGATCCTGCCCAATCCGCCGTTGCTCTCGCGCGCTGATATCCAGAATCGCCTTCTCCAGTTGCTTCCGTTCCGTGATGTCGATGCCCGTCGCAATAATGTAGTTCGAAGTGTCTCCACTGCCCGGCAGCAGCTTGCTCGTCCACGCGATCAGCCGCTGATGGCCATGCCGTGTCATCCAGCAGCTCTGGTACTCCTGCGGAAGAAGGCCCGTACGCATCACTTCGAAGGTCTGCCTGAAGCGCTGAGCCTCTTCTCCCGCCAGAAACAGATCCCAAAGGCATCGACCCTGAACCTCTTTCATCGAATATCCCGTCGTAACCTCGCACGCCGGATTGAATCGTAGGATGCGCCCCTCTGTATCCAACACCACCACCAGTGCTCCCACCGTGTCGAGAATCGCTGAGACGAAGTTGCGCTCCTCCTGCAACTCCTCCTCGATCCGCTTCAGATCCGAGATATCGAAGGCCACCCCATGAATGAACCACGGCCTGCCGTCGTCCCTTCGCATCATCTTCGCGTCGCAGTGAAACCAGATCACGCGTCCATCGCGAGCAATCACCCGATACGCCGAGCGCAGCGGCTTCCCAGAGAGAAACATCTCCGCCGCCTCCAGGCTCCACCGTTGCTTGTCATCGGGGTGAATGTGCTGGTACCACCGCACCGGGTCCTCCAGCCACTCCTCGCGCGAGTACCCGAGTACTGCCTCGATCTGCGGGCTCACATAGGCCTCGCTGATCCCGCGGTCGAGATAAGCCATAAACACAACCGCCGGTATCTGCTCCAGCAACGCGCGATACTTCGCCTCAAGGTTCGGCGCGCGCCCATCCCCGTCCACGGAAAACTCCTTCAGCACACGACCCCGCCCCGTAGCGGGATCGGAAAAGATACTCGCCAGCCCCAGCAGCACCGACTCTGCTTCAGCAAGATCCGGCAACCCCTCACCCGCCGCTTTGCACGGCTCTGCGTTGCGCGGCTCCGGCCCGCTGCTTCTGTTTCGCCGCCCCTGCCTTGTTTGAACCAACGAGGACATCGCCTGCTCCAGCCGTCCTGTTTCTTTGACCGGGTCTCCCCCATCACCGCGTTGTCTCAAGCGTCGCCACGCGTCTCCGCAGAGTTGCGCCGATTCCTCCAGCTTGGCTCCTTATTCAGCGACGCCTGCGTAAACCGCCGCAGCGCCTGGATCGCGCGCCCATACGTCTGGACCGCCGCCGACGACAAAAGTGAGCCCGGAGGCTGATCCATGAACGGCATAAACTTGTCCGGAAATCCCGGCATGGTGCATCCAATGCAGATGCCGCCAACGTTCGGGCATCCGCCAATTCCCCCCATCCAGCCGCGCTTGCCCACGTTGCACTGCACCACCGGCCCCCAGCATCCGAGCTTCACAATGCACAGCGGCGAACCATACTCCTCGGCAAATTGCGCCTGCTCGTAGTACCCCCCGCGGTCGCACCCTTCATGCAGCGTGCTGCCGAACAGCCACGCCGGACGCAGAGCATCATCCAGAGGAATCATCGGCGCCCGCCCCGCCGCCATGTTCAGCAGATACAACAGCGTCTCCATAAAATTATCCGGCTGCACCGGACACCCCGGTACGCAAACAATAGGAATGCCCGCCTTCGAGCGCCATCCCCAGCCCAGGTAGTCCGGCAACCCCATGCATCCCGTCGGATTCCCCTCCATTGCATGAATCCCGCCATACGTCGCACAGGTTCCCGCCGCAATCACCGCCCACGCCTTCGGTGCCAGCCGGTCAATCCATTCGCACGTCGTAATCGGCTGCCCCGTCGTCCGGTCCGTGCCCATCGACGCCCAGTAGCCCTCATCCTTGTTGCCCTCATCCGGCACAGAACCTTCCAACACGAGCATGAAAGGCTGCAACTTCCCCTCCGCCGCCAGATGGAAGGCCTTCACAAACTCTTCCCCATTCTCTAGGGCGAGAAACGGATTATGAAATCGCACCTTCGGAATCCACGGCAGCGCTCCCATAACAATGTCCTCGATGCTCGGCTGCATCGCGGCCGTCATCGCGATCGTGTCCCCATCGCAGCCCAGTCCCGCGGTGATCCACAGAACATCGATCTCAGCGATAGGTTGCGATCTGTCTTCTGCGCGACGAGGAGGTCCCATAACCTGGATGGCGTCCTTTCAGTGCCGAGGCACTGTCGCATCGAAATCACGCGTCTATCTTCCGCCCCAAGCGCAATTCACGCAATACCGGGCAGACCCTCACCGGATCATCCTCAGATCGTCGAAGCCGCTCCTCTGGCAGAGTCACCACTTACATCGAACGCATCCTGAGATAGCGGCGAATATCCGGCGCCATCGCAACCAGCAGGGAGATCATGCCAAACGAAGCCATCGCCATAATTACTCTCTTCATCCCATACACCTCATAGCTCGATAGATTCCGAATAAAAGGAAGCCCCGTTGTATTCGAGAAAATCTCAGACATTCTGAGGGGACAGCAACCTTTGCACAACGCGTCCCGAAGAGCGGAATACTACACGCTCATCGGCAACACAGACAATTCGCTGACTTGGAGAGCGAGACTTCCGGCCGGAGCATCGTGGGGTGCCAGGTTGTTCTGAATCGACTTTTTTCGTCAGGTTTCGGCCCAATCTCAGAACTGAAATTTGGAACCGAGTCTGAAAGAACTGGATGTTGCCTTTCGGCTTACCGGGTAGAACTCACTGTGCCTCGAGGTTCACGAGATTTTTAAAACTGTAATTGAATACGGGTCTGGAAGAACTGCGTGTTGCCTTTGAGATTGAATCGGTCAAGGCGTCCATAGCCATAGGCCATCTCCAGCCGCACATTTTCGGAAAGGTACCAGTTGACCATCGGTGTGACTCTCCCGAACGTGCCTCCATGCACATTGCCGCCGTTAAGATCGGTATAGGAGTATCGGAGCACTAATTCCCAGGCCCCTGGTCCTCCGCTGAACACGGTCCTCAACGGATCTATGTCCTTGAAATAACCACCGACGGTGTTGTAGGGGCGCGTCTCCCCGGTTACCAACCACGTCGCAACCACGTCGCCTCCATGAAACATAGGATCGCCTGCTGACTTGGAGGCGACATTCTGGAAGTAGTACTCGCTACCCAGGAGCAAAGACCTTCTACGGTAGTAGACCTCATATCCCTGACTGTGTGAGCTGCTTGCGGGGAATGAGCCCGTATCGATGAAATATGGCGCGATAAATGCTTCGGGCCGTGATCTGAGTCTGAGTTGCCCATCTACAGGCTTGCCATAGCGGAAGTTAGAGCCAATGTGAAACAGCGTGCCCTCCTCCTCTGAATGCACCGGAAGCCACGCAAGTCGTACGACCTCCTGGCTGGAATACGAGGAAAACGACTGTCCCTTAGACGCGACATCGTTGAAGTAGCCGATGTTCCACAGAAAGCCATGCTTTTTAGAATAACCAAGCCACTTGATACCGTCGGCCAGCAGCGGGATGCTCGCGTCGCTCATCGTGAATCTCTCCATCGTCCAGCCGTCATAGCCGACCATGACCTTGTTGAGAGAGAACCCCTCTTTTTGACGCCCAATGAAGAAATAGCTCAAGATCTTCGGAACTCCGAACATGACACCTGTTTGCCGCAGAAACCAGGAGTGAGTGGGGGCGTCGTACATGACCCCTGCGCACCAGGTTGTGGGCAGCTCGATACTGGGGAGTTTTCCACCCATAATGAAACGAAAATCACGGAGCTTCCCGTCGGGGGAGAGTTTTATCTGTTCTTTGCTCTCCTGGTCCTGAGCGAACGCCGCGTAATCAACTAGAAAGCCGGCGCCGACCCGGATGGTGAAGTGTGGCCCGTGATACTCATTCCAATGCACAAGTTCTCGCCGCCGCAGTAGAGGCTCGGCTGCCTCGAGTTGGTTCTCGAGATTGGGCGGGGGACCCTGGGTTTGCGCTGGAGTGGGGTTCTGAGCCGTGGTCTGCGCTGGAGTAGTGGTCTGCGCTGGAGTAGTGGGAGGAGGCGCCTGGGTCGAACTCTGAGCTGTGTCTTGAGCCGGCTCCTCCGTTGAATCGAGTGCCGGCGCAGGACGTGGACCGTCGGAGGATTGAGCGTGGGAGGGCTGCGGTCCAGCCATGACAGCGATCGCAAACTGTGTCAGCAAAAGCGCCCTTATGATGACACTCATAAACATCGCCCTGACGTTCTTCCACTTAGTACGTAGTGAAGATCTGTTGAATCTCCGAGGCCGGACGCGGCTTCAGCAGCACTAGCGACAGAAGGATGCGCGACTTCTGTGGATTCAGTTCATCCGAGGCGACAAAGCCAAGTTCGTCATCATTCAACTCCACGTTGCGGCCAACAAGTCCTGTGGGCACTCGGCTGCTTCGAACTACGACGACACCCTTCTTCACCGCCCGCGCAGCGGCGTCCACGGAAACTTTATTCATGTTTCCGTTGCCGACGCCGGCGATAACAATGCCTTTGGCGCCATTCGCGGCGCTGGCGTCAATCAGATCTGGAGACATATCCACATCGGCAAAGATAATGTCGACGCGGGGAAGCTTAGTGACTTGAGCGACGTCGAACTCGCTAGCCGTCGTGTGCTTCCATGGTGGAGTGTTATAGAAATCGCTCTTACCGTAAGAGACGACACCGACCAGTCCGCGCAAGGGGGACAAGAAGGTTTGAACGTCGGTGGTACTGGTCTTCGTCAATGAGTGTGCTGCGTGAATATGATCATTCATGATCACAAGGACTCCGCGACCTTTGGCCCTGGGATCACCGGCCACGGCCACAGCGTTATACAGATTGAGCGGACCGTCAGCACTGACAGCCGTCGACGGTCTCATGGAGCCCACCAGGACAACCGGTTTGTCGCTCTTCACGACCAGATTGAGAAAGTAGGCCGTCTCTTCCATGGTGTCTGTGCCGTGAGTGATCACGATGCCGTCGACATCATTGGTCGGCAGAAGTTCATTGATGCGTTTGGCGACCTTCAACATGATGTCGAATGACATATCCTGCGATCCGACGTTTGCGATCTGCTCACCTTTGATGTTGGCGAGGTCCTTGATCCCCGGAACGGCATTCACCATCGCATCAATCGTGACGGCTCCAGAGGTGTAAGCGGATTGCGTGCCGGTGGCGGCGGCACCTGCAATCGTGCCACCGGTTGCGAGGATGACGATGTTCGGCTTCTTACCCTGGGTCACAGCCTGCTGGCAAGGAACGATGATGACCACAATAAGGAACAACGCCCAGTGTCTGTAGGATCGCTTCATAACCACTCCCTCCGAAGCGCACGGCGGCGCAAATGCTCTTCTAATCCAGAACTAGTTCGGTTTGTACTTGGATTTATCCAGATTGGTCAGCTTGGCCGGGTCCAGCAGCTCTTTGATCTGAGCGTCGGTAAGGATGTGCTTCTCCCGAATGATCTCGATAATGCCTTTGCCACTCGAGTAGGCCTCTTGTGCCAGTTCAGTCGCCTTGTCGTAGCCCAGAACAGGATTGAGCGCAGTGACGATGCCCACCGTCGTCTCCATGTAGTGCTCCAACTGTTTCTCGTTCAGCGTGATGCCGTCAACGCACTTCGTGCGGAAAAGGATTGAGGTATTGAAGAGCAGGCTTTGCGATTCAATGACCGCAAGACCTTCGACCGGTTCGTACGCGTTGAGCTGCAACTGTCCGCTGTGAGCGGCCAGCGTTACGACAAAATCATTGCCCATCACGCGAAACGCGACCAGGTTCATCACCTCGGGAACGACCGGATTCACCTTTCCGGGCATGATCGAAGAGCCCGGCTGCAACGCCGGTAAGTTAATCTCGAACAATCCTGCGCGCGGTCCCGATGTCAACAGAATCAGGTCACTCGAGATCTTTGAAAGCTTGATAGCAAGGCTCTTCAGCGCAGAGGAGTAGATGACGAACCCTTGCTGGTCCCAGGTAGCGGCCAACATGTCAGGCGCGGGTACGATCGGCTTGTTGAGAAGCTTCGACAGATGCTCCGCAAACTTCTGATCGTAGCCTTTCGGGACATTGATGCCCGTACCAATCGCAGTCGCCCCCATATTCTCCGTGTACAAAGCCTTCTCGGAATCCCGCAGCAACTGAATCTCATTGTCTAGTGATGACGCGTAGGCGTAAAATTCCTGTCCCACCGTCATGGGCACGGCATCCTGCAGTTCAGTGCGGCCCATCTTGACGATCTCGATGTACGCATTTCCCTTCGCGCGAAATGACGCCGAAAGCTTCTGCAGCTCTTCAATCAGCTTGCCGTTTCGCAGAATGAACGCCACCTTGATTGCTGTAGGGTACGAATCGTTGGTGGACTGGGACATATTCAGGTCATCGTGCGGCTCAAGAAACTGGTACTCGCCCTTTTTGTGACCTGACAGCTCCAGACCGATGTTGGCGAGCACCTCGTTCGCATTCATATTCGTCGAGGTGCCGGCGCCTCCCTGGTACCAATCCACCTGAAATTGGTCATGATATTTTCCGGCGAGCACAGCATTGCATGCCTTCTCGATCGCATCCAGCCTCTCCTTTTTCATAGCCCCCACGTCATAATTTGCTTGCGCCGCCGCCAGCTTCACCAGAGCCCACGCTTCAACGAAGCCCGGGTAGTGATTGATTGCCACGCCTGAGAGCTGAAAATTCTCGAGAGCTCTTTGGGTTTGCACGCCATAATAAGCGTCGGCTGGAACCTGTTTTTCTCCCAGAAGGTCCTTCTCTGTCCGCGTCTTGCCTGCAGTCGATGGCGTTGTCTGCTGGGCCCACAGCAAATTGCTCATGCTGGACACAGCAAACGCAACTACAGCGGAAACCTTTAGCATTTGTAAAAGGGACGCTCGCATACGCCTCCTGTTCGACCCACTCATCTGTTAACGCAAGCTCACCAATAGCTCCGTTCCGGAGCGCGACCATCGCGTTATTGGACTATCCGGCCCTGACTTTGCAAGAACACTTCTACCGGGTAGGGCAGATCAAAACAACTAGTGAAATCCCTAGTTCGCCCAGAAAGACTGAGATAGAGGCTAGATCGCTAGCTCCTATGCACCAGGAGCACAATGATCGAACCCCACAGCGCGAATAACACCTTGCCGACTGCATAGCTTACGCCATAGCCGAGAACCGGCACGCGACTTTCGGCTTTCTCCAGAAGGGCCGCTAAAGCAGGAGAGGACGTAGAACTTCCTGCACAGATGCCGAGCAGGATGCCTGGATGCAATCGGAAGAGAAAACGACCGGTGAAGATCGTGATGATGAATGGAACCGCGCATGACAGGACGCCAGCAATGAGAAGTACCACACCGGTTGTGCGGACTCCGTGTACAAAGCCCGGGCCAGCGTTGATCCCAATTGAGGCGACGAATGCTGCCAGGCCAAGCGAATCCAATAACCACACTACTGGTTCGGGTACTCTGCCGAAGACAGGCCGTAGCGACTGCACCCACCCCATAACAAGCGCAGCCAGGAGAACCCCGACAGGGAGGCCGAATCCAAGGCTGACTTTTCCCACATGCAATGCAGGTAAACCGATCAGTCCTCCGATCACGATGATCAGACAAAGCGGCGCGAGATCAGTCACATTGGACGCGCGCTGGACGGAACCGAGGCGCTCCGCCACGCGGTCGACGTGTCGCCGGGCACCGATCAGCGTCAAAACATCGCCACGTTCGAGTACAACCCCCTCTCCAAGGGGCAGTTCTTCTCCCCCGCGCGTTACCTTGCGAATGAAGACTCCCCTGGTGGGAACTTCCTTCTCCAGAACGGCAACAATCTCGGCAAAGGTCCGATGCTGCAGATCCTTCCGCTCCAGCACGTGATCCAGTGCTATCGCCGGAACATCCAATAATGCGGGCTCGTCGATCTCGTAACGCTGCAACGGATTGCTGGAACTTCCGAGTACCTTCTGGCGTCCCGATAAAACGATACGATCCCCCGCCTCAAGTCGAAGATGGGGGTTGGCATCTATTATCTCCCCCTCTTTCTTCACCCTTTCTACGAACACGCGTTCAGGCGAGAAAGCGTGCTCCAATTCGGCGACGACCTCACCATGCATGCTCTCCGGGAGCTTGTAGGCCCGCATAACAAACTGCTTGTAGGCGGAAACCACTCCGGGCTCCTCCGTCTTCATGCCCAACTCCTGCTCCAACTTTTGGCATTCGGCGCGAAGGTCGATCCCTAGCATCCAAGGACCCATTCGAATGAGGACTACAAATGTTGTAAACAGCCCGACCAGGTAGGTAACCGCAAAAGCCACGGTCATGTCTTCGGTAAAGGCGTGACGCAAATCATCGCCAATCGCCAGCTTTCCGATCGCATCATTCGCCGTTCCCATCGTCTCTGATGAATGGCCACTTCCAGCGAGGAGCCCCGCTGCCGTTCCAGCATCGAATCCAAGGACACGCGCTACCGCATATACCGTCAACAATCCGGTTCCAGCAAACAGGATGGCAAGGACCACCTGGGGAAGCGCATTTCGGCGCAGGCCTCGGAAGAACTGAGGCCCTGCTTTATAACCGGCAGAGAATAGAAACAAAAGAAAGAAGGCGCTGCTGAGCGCAGTTGGGATCGTGATGCCAAGCTGCCCAACTGCAACGCCCGCCAGGAGGCATCCGACGACCGGTCCTAACTGGAAAGACCCTATCCGAACCCGCCCGAGGAAATAACCGGCAGCCAACGCGAGAAAGAGGGCCAATTCAGAATGGCTTTGCAGAGCAACTCGTATCCATTCGATCGCCCTTGTCATTTTCGACTGGCTCCTCTTCTCCCTTTAGCGGAAGAGATGATTCGACCCCCCTTGGCGGCCAAACTGTACCTAGATCTCCGGAACACTTCTATCGCGAAGAATGGGTGTAGACAACTAGTGAAATCCCTTATTTCATGAATAAGCAAAGTGGAGCCGCCATGCGGCGATACCGGGCCATGGATATCAACTTCGCCCCTGCCCATCCGGCTTTTTGCACGCATCGCTCAGAGATACTTTGGGATAGACCCCCTAAAACAGATATTCCATTGGTAGGGAAAATGGCGGCGGCAGTTAGTCGAGTGAGAAACCTCCTCGACAGTAGCCACCAGGACATAGTTGCCATCCGTTCAGCAGTGCGATTGCTCGGGACCACACTCCTTTATCCTTCTCATACCTGCAACGTCGCCTAAACCTGTCACACGGAAGTGTGACGGGAGGAAAGAGGGACGACCTTGCAATCAATGGGTCATCGCGTAGATGACATAGTTCACGCCGATCTTTGTTCCGAGTACGGAGAACTTTGTGGGATAGCTCGGATCATCGAGAAACTCCCAGGAATCACCGATATCGGAGTTTAGGGAGAGTGCGACCATCACTCTTCCTTTGTCGTCATAAATGCCCTTCCAATGGGCAACGTACCCGTCTTTTTTGTGTCCAGTGGCCAAATGCGCAGCGCCTGGAATCTGGAAGCGATCGTCGAGATCGAAGAAGGTGTGAAAGATGGGGTCGTCGTTCGGTATGTCTACGAGATCACGCTCGGGGAAGACCATCTTCATCGTCTTCTCAAAGTACGCCTGTTCCTGGGATCCGTGGCAGTCGTCCGCCATGAAGAAGCCGCCGCGTAGCAGGTAGTCGCGCAGTTTCTCCGCCTGTTTTTCTGTTAGTCCCCACTCCCCTACCTGCACCGCATAGAGCCAGGGCCAGTTATAGATTTCGTCTCCATCGTCGAGGCTTACCGACTGTTCCACGGACCTGGCATCAACGTTCGTGAGACGCCTGACGGCGTTCGCCATCGCCCGGTCAGCACGTGGATAGTCCTGCGTCCACAGAGAAAGTCCCTCCTGCCAGGGACCGTCGAAGCGTCCGCGGTACCCGTCCAGGGGGCCCGGAGGAAACATCAGGCGGGCAAAGGTCCACTCGCTTGAACGGTTCCAGTCCAGAGGGAGCGGCATGTGCTCGCCATATTCGACGGAAGGGTACTCGCGGAAGCGCTGCTGCGCGAAGACCCCACCGGCCACTACACCAGCCACGGCAACGCACCATAGCGCTCTTCGCAGATGCTTCATTGCGAGACCTCATGGAGAGCATCGATCAAGCGTAACGAAACAGGGCTTTAAACCCGTAGTCCATGTGCTGCTGCAGATGGCAATGAAACAGCGAGAGGCCGGGTTGGTCGGCTGTAAAGTCGACCACGGCGCGACCAAAGTAAGGAACGACGACCGTGTCTTTGATGATGCCAGCTGTCTTCTTTCCATTGATCTCTATCAGTTCCCAAAGATGACGATGAAGGTGCATTGGATGGGCATCGTCGGTACGATTGCGCATGACCAGACGATATCGAACTCCTTTTTCTAAGACGAATTCACGCTCGTGAGGATAAGGTTTGCCGTTTACCAGCCAGGTGTTGAACTTACCCGACCCGCCGGGAATCTTCTCGAAGATCATCTCAATCGTCTTGGCCGGTGGTGGAGAGGTCGAGACGGCGTTTCCAAAGATCGTGTAATCCCAGGAGCGGCGGGGAGGATCAATCCACTGAGGCTGGCGGTGCTGACCGGCGTACTCGACAACGAGGCCAAGTCCCGATTCACGGACTATCTTTTCGGTCCCCCCGAGTATCCAGACACCGGGGTTAGTCATCTCGACGATGACGTCGGCGCGTTCGCCTGCACCGAGAAAGACAGAGTCGACTGACTGCGGCTTTGGCACGGGGTTGCCGTCGAGTGCAATCACATTCATCTTGTGGCCAGCGAGCGCCACACGCCGATTCTCGATAGCGCTGGCGTTTAGAAGATGGAGGAGCAACCGCTGGCCTTCGCGGACGCGAATCGGTTCTCCCGACCCCAGAATCTTGTCGTTGATGGAGTAGGTCATCGAGGCAACTTCGAGGCCGTTTGGGTCGGTGTTGACGGTTAATGGCTGTTCGAAGATCGGATCGTTGTGCGTATCGTCGTCGTCATCTTCCATCGTGCTGGTAAAGAACGGTTCCCAATCTCGTAGAGCCAGGAAGTGTTCCTGATCGTACTTCCCTCCGTCGTTTGGGCCTTCGACGTAGACGAATCCGAACTGACCCGTGAACGAGCCGCGGTGAAGATCGTCCATGGCCATCGCGTGCGAATGATACCACCGGCTGCCCGCGGGACCGGGGGTGAGTTGGATGATCTGCCGGCCGTGCGGCGGAACGAAAGGCGATCCCTCTTCTTGGGTGCCGTCCACCTCGGGCGGAATGAGCATCCCGTGCCAGTGCACCAGTTCCGGTGTGTCCGTGTCGTTGATTATGTCGACGGTTACGGGCTTCCCCTCGCGCATTTTCAACACCGGTCCGGGCGCCATGCCGTTGTAACCAATGGTGGAGATGATGCGGGAGCGGTCCAGTTCAACCGTGACTGGTGAGATGCGGAGGGTGTAATCGGCTTTTGCGGCCGCAGGAGGCACCGGTGCGGTTTGTCCGAGCAGGGCGACCCGCGAAGCTCCGGCATGGGCCACCCCGAGTGCTCCGAGCTTGAGGAGATCGCGTCGCTTCATGAACCTGTCGCTCCCGATTTTGTCCTCCAGCGCGGTTTATGGCAAGGGCGTCATCAAAATCAATGATTTCCTGCTACAAATTTCTGTTTGGTTCGTCTACCTGTCTATCAGACAGGGCACGAACCGTTTCTGGTACTCTCCTCATCACGCCACCTCATTCGGAGGTTCTGATGAAGCTCTCGCGGGTTGCGGTCGCCTCGGTCATAGCAGCAGTTGGCTGCGTCGGACTGCGAGCGTACCAGCGAGTTGCCGACCTTGGCTTTGGGAATGACGACTCGCCAACCAATATAAAGGCCGAGTTTTATTGGTCTCGACTGGCGTTTTCCTCCAATCTGCAGGGAATGAGCAGCTTTGGGGGATATGGCTACTGGCGCAGGAATGCGTGGTCCAGGGACTATCCCAAAGCAGACCGGCAGTTTCTGATTGCGATGCATCGGTTGACCCGGATCGACGGCCGGCCCACGGAGCAGGTGGTCACTCTGGACTCCGACGATATCTTCAACTATCCATGGATCTACGCCGTGCAGGTTCAAATGTGGTCTTTCACGGACAAAGAGGCGCAGAAACTCCGAGACTACCTGTTGAAGGGCGGATTTCTGATGGTGGACGATTTTCACGGAACGGAAGACTGGGAAAACTTCATGAATGGGATGCGCCAGGTTCTTCCAGATTTTCCCGTGGAAGACCTTCAAAGTGGTGATGAGATATTCCACAGTCTCTATGACATCGACGACAAGATGCAGATTCCTGGAGAACACTTTGTACGCACGCGGCGCACTTACGAGAAAGATGGGTATCAGCCGAAGTGGCGCGCGATCCGCGATACCAAGGGGCGGATTATGGTGGCAATCTGCCACAACATGCATTTGGGCGACGCCTGGGAGTGGGCCGATGATCCGAACTATCCAGAAGTATTTGCATCCATGGCTTTTCGCGTAGGCCTCGATTACATCATTTACGACATGACTCATTAGTTCGGCTAACGAAACATCCCAGGGATCCTGAAGGCATGTTTGAGTTCCTCTTCAAATATCCAAGTCCAGTGTTCACGAAGGGCCGCCTTGTGCTGCTCTCGACGTGGCCTGGGTGGATGCTGGCAGTACTCATTGCTGTGTTCACGGCCGCACTGGCGCTGGTGACCTATCGGAAGATCTCAACCGCTGCGCCTAAATTGAAGACCTGGAGAGTCTGGGTCTTGTGGGCTATCCAATCCGGTTTCATCGCCTTGGTTCTCCTCCTGTTGTGGCAACCTGCGATGGTGGTGGCCGCCTTGACCTCGCAGCAGAATATCATCGCTGTGGTCGTAGACAATTCGCGCAGTATGGCAATAGCAGATAGCGATGGCAAGACCCGTGAGTCAGCGGCGCTCAACATTCTTGAAAACGGCTTGATATCCCAGATTCAAAAGCGATTTCAGGTGCGCCTCTATCGCCTGGGCGCCAGCGTCACGCGGATCGATGGACTCCAGAATCTTCAGCCCCAGGATGCCGCCACAAACATCAATGGGGCGCTTAGCAAGCTTGCGGAGGACACTACGGACCTGCCGATTGGTGCGATTCTTCTGCTGAGCGACGGTGGACAGAACTCAGCCGAAATGGGGGACTCGGGGGTTTCACCCGACACCTTGCAGGCCTTGCGTAATCGGAGATTGCCTGTTCACACGATTGGTTTTGGACGGCCACAGCTTGCGCATGATCTGGAACTGGAGAATATTAGCGTAGCTCCTTCTGCAGTGATCAATTCCCGGTTGTCCGCAGCGTTGAGCTTTATGCAGCATGGCTTTGCCGGGCAGACGGCGAAGATAACAGTTAAGGATGGAGAAAAAACTCTCTCAACAAGAGACGTTAAGCTTGACCCGGACGGAGTTCTTCAAACGGAATCGCTCTTCTTCTCAGCGGGCAATGCCGGAGCGCGGGATCTTCGGTTCGCCGTAGAGCCTCTGCCTGAGGAAGAGAACCTTAAGAACAACGCGATGACACGATCGGTTCTTGTAAACGACGTCAAGCGACGTGTCCTGTATGTAGAAGGAGAGCCTCGATGGGAGTTCAAGTTCATCCGGCGTGCCGAGGAGGACGACCCGACCATTCAGCTGGTCTCCATGTTGAGGACCAGCGAAAACAAGATCTATCGCCAGGGGATTAATGATCCGGGTGAACTTGCCAACGGCTTTCCCACGCGACCGGAGGACCTGTTCGGATACGACGGGATCATTATCGGCTCGGTGGACGCGGATTATTTCTCACCCTTGCAGCGTGAGCTGCTGCGCGAATATGTGGACCGGAGAGGCGGTGGTGTTCTCTTCCTTGGAGGGCGGATGGCACTGAGTGACGGAGGATGGGGCGCGTCGAGTATCAACGAAATGCTTCCGACATTTCTACCCCCCGGGCGCAATAGCTTTCATCGCAATGCGGCGACTGTTGAGCTGACTCCGGCCGGCGCAGAGTCACCCATCACACGGCTACTCGACGACCCCGCCAAGAACATGGAACGGTGGAGGAAGCTGACTTATCTCGCGGATTATCAGAACGCCGGATCGCCAAAGCCGGGCGCCCTCGTACTTGCGCAGATGAACGTCGGACGACGAAAACTTCCGCTGCTCGTAACTCAGAGTTATGGGCATGGTCGTACTGCAATTCTCGCAACGGGAGGGACATGGCGCTGGCAGATGAGTGAAGCGTTGGGCGATCCCTCGCATAACCTCTTCTGGCAACAGCTGATCCGTTGGCTCGTCGCCGATTCTCCGGGTAGGGTTACCGCTTCTGTATCGTCACACCTGCTGATGGACGACGAAAAGATTCAGCTGGCCGCCGTGGTCCGCGATCTTCAGTTTCAGCCAGCAGTCAGTTCGCTCGTTGTGGCGCATATCCTCGGACCTCAAGGGGTTAATTCGTTCATCGATCTGTCTCCGTCGCAGGAGACCCCAGGCAAGTACACGGCACTGTGGAACGCCGAAAAGCCCGGCGGCTATCTAGCGGAGATAATGGCCACAGACAACGCATCGAAACAGGAGTTAGGACGTGACACCTTAACATTTCGCCGCGAGGACGGTGTGGCAGAGAACTTCCACACCGAACAAAACCGCCAGTTATTGCAATTGCTTTCCAACGAGACGAGCGGTCGCTACTGGGAGCCCAATGCAATCAAGGACCTGCCTAACAACATCTCCTATTCCGAGGCGGGCATCTCTGTTCGCACGACCAACCCTCTGTGGAATATGCCCACTGTCTTTCTGGTGCTTCTAAGCCTGCTCAGCGCGGAGTGGTTATTGCGGCGCAGATGGGGAATAGTATGAAGAGGTCACAGGGGCAAAGACGACGCTGCCCAATATTTCATCTGGGAATATTCTGCGCGACCCTGTGCCTCCCCCTCATCTGTGCTCACGCCACGGCATACTACGTTGTCGTGGCAGGGCTTGGAGGCGAACCGGAATACCAACAGCGCTTCACCGCCGAGGCGAAAGACCTCGAGAAGATATTCAAAGCCTCTGGGCCTAATGCGCAGATCTATACGCTGATCGGACAGGACGCCACTGCCGTACGATTAAGAGACACTTTAAGCACAGTCGCCCACTCCTCCAAGCCGGAGGATGACTTTGTTTTGATACTGATCGGCCACGGATCTTTTGATGGCATGGTTTACAAGTTCAACCTGGTTGGACCGGATGTAAGCGATGAAGAAATCGCAGAGCTGTGCAATCGCATTCCGTCTCAAAGACAGCTTATCGTTGATACTTCGAGCGCGAGCGGTGGCGCAATTGCTGCGCTTCGGCACCCAGGCCGAGCCATCGTCACCGCGACAAAATCAGGTACGGAGAAGAACGCGACGGTCTTCGCACGGTACTGGGTCGAGGCCTTGCAGGACACGTCTTCCGATACAGATAAGAGCGATTCGATCAGTGCGCTCGAGGCTTTTACTTACGCCACGAAGAAGACTGCCACCTTCTATGAGTCGCAGAGGCGGCTCGCGACAGAGCATGCCGTCTTCTCCGACGCTAGCGGCGAGCCTGTTCGCGACGCAGGTGCCAGCCAGGGCGCTCTCCTGTCGAACTTCACCTTACTTCGGCTTGGGAGTACCCAACAGGCCGCAAACAACCCTGCCAAGCTTGCGCTTCTTGCGAAGAAGGAGGAACTCGAACGGAACATCGATGCCTTGAAGTATCAGAAAGCCGCAATGGATCCGGCTGATTACAAAAAGCAACTCACAGCGATGTTGTTGGAACTGGCGCGGGTGCAGCAGGAGTTGGACAAGTGATGCGGATATCCACACTCATTGCGACCTTGCTGCTAAATGCAACAGTGCTCGCCGCTGCCCCAGCAGACTGCTGGCGATTGCGTAAGCACGGACAGGAACGCGAATCGCAATCGTGTTTCGAACTATTGACGAAAAACGGAGAAGCGGCCGTTCGCGCCGAGGGATTCTGGGGTCTTGAGCAATGGGACCGGGCAAATGAGCAATTCCGCCTCGCAACCCAATCAACAAATAGCGGGCCTGAGATCGAGGTTCGTTGGGGAATGCTGCTACACGAGCGCTTCAATGACAAAGACGCGGCGGATCTCTTCCGTGAGGCGCTGTCTAAGGATCCGTCGAACGCAGACGCTTATCTCGGCCTCGCTATCGTATCGGCAGATAGCTTCGATGGCAAAGCCTTGCATTATGTCAACAAATCTCTCACTCTTGATCCGAAACGAGCAAAGGCCCATGAGCTTGCAGCTAGCCTCGCTCTCGAAAATGACGATCGCGATCTCGCGGCCGCCGAGGCGGACAAGGCACTTGATCTTGAGAGCGATGCACTCGACGCCATGTCTGTTCATGCTGCGATCGACCTGCTCAACGAACACTCGCCCGACTCCTGGCTTGCGAGGGTGCGAGCCATCAATCCTCGCTACGGAGCGGCGTATTCACACATAGCCCGCCAGCTTGAGCTTCACTATCGCCAGGATGACGCGGTGACCTACTACCGCAAGGCGATCGCAGCGGATCCCCGCCTCTGGTCAGCGCACTCCGATCTGGGCATTGGTCTCATGAGACTTGGCCAGCAGGAAGAGGCGCAGAAGGAGCTCGAACTGAGCTACAACAACGGCTATCGTGACGCCGCTACCGTCAACAGTCTGCGTTTGCTCGACAGCTATAAGAACTACATTACCGTCCGCGACCAAACCACGATTTTGATACTTAAGAAGACGGAGGCTGATCTCTTACGCCCATACTTTCAGGACGAACTGCACCGAATCATCGCGGCTTACAACACAAAATACAGATTAACGCTACCGGGGCCGGTGCAGGTTGAGGCCTATCCCGACCATGAAGACTTCGCAGTCAGGACGATGGGAATGCCCGGGTTGGGGGCGCTCGGTGTGACCTTCGGCGAAGTCATTGCCATCGACAGTCCATCCGCGCGAAAACCTGGAGACTTCAATTGGGGAGCGACGTTATGGCACGAGATGAGCCACGTCTACGTGCTTACAGCAACAAAAAACCGCGTTCCGCGATGGTTTACGGAGGGGCTCGCAGTACACGAAGAAGGCGAGCGTTCCCCAGAGTGGGCTAATCGCATCACACCTGAGGTAATCATCGCTATTCGAGAAAAGAAGCTGTTACCCGTACTCAAGCTGGACCGAGGTTTCGTCTATCCCGAATATCCATCACAAGTGGTCGTCTCCTACTTTCAGGCAGGTAGTATCTGCGACTTCGTAAAAGAAAAGTGGGGTGAATCAAAGCTGCTTGAGATGGTCCATTCCTATGCTGATCGGAAGACCACGCCAGAGATGATCAAAAGTAATCTCGATATCACGCCAGAGGAATTCGACAGACAGTATCTGATGTGGATCGATAAACGATATGCCTTTCAGGTCTCTCACTTTGATCAATGGCGGGAGAGTCTGAAAGCAATCTTGGCCGCCGCGCGCGAGAAACGATGGGACACGGTCATCAAGGAAGCGACGATAGCACTTCCCCTCTATCCTGAATATGTAGGCGAGGGTAGCATATATGAGCTTCTAGCTGATGCCTACCGAGCGCAAAACGACACCAAAGCTGAGGCGCGAGTTCTATCTGCTTATCAGCGCGCTGGGGGCCAGGACCCGGCACTCCTGAAGCACCTGGCGGATATCGAAGAACATGACGGAAACAAGCGCGAAGCTGCAGAGACACTTTCGCGGGTAATTTACATCTATCCCGTGAACGATGCCGAACTCCACCGGCATCTGGGAGACCTGCTGTATGACCAACAATTCTACGATCAGTCTGCACGCGAGTACGCCGCTACAGTAGCGTCGAACCCGGTAGATAAGGCAGGAGCACAGTTCCTGCTCGCGAAGGCCTACCTGGCAGCCGGGCATAAGAATGAAGCTGAAGAGAGTGTGCTGGCAGCTCTTGAAATTGCGCCGGGGTATGTCCCCGCGCAAAAACTATTACTGGAACTACATCAATCACCTGACAAATAGTGAGGGCATCATCTCATGGCTACTTTCGCCGACGTCAATCAAGATGCAGTTCAGCTCCAGCAGCGCGTCGAGCGCTTTCACTCGGTACGAGAGAACATAGTCACCCAGGTACGCGAGGTCATCGTGGGTCAGGACGAAGTCCTCGATCAGGTCTTGATCGCGCTATTTGTTGGCGGTCACTGTTTGATGACAGGCATGCCTGGAACAGCGAAGACGCTGATGGTGCGAACCATTGCCGAGGCGCTCGGCCTCGAATTTCGTCGCATCCAGTTTACCCCCGATTTGATGCCGTCTGATATTACCGGCACTGACATCATTGAAGAAGATCTGGCCACAGGTCACCGCAAATGGACCTTCGTTCCAGGCCCAATCTTCGGCAATATTCTGCTTGCTGACGAGATCAATCGCACGCCGCCTAAAACTCAGGCCGCGTTGCTCGAGGCAATGCAGGAGCATTCGTGCACGGTAAGAGGACAGGGTTATCCTCTGCCCGCACCGTTCTTCGTCTTGGCAACTCAAAATCCGATCGAGCTTGAAGGCACTTATCCGCTTCCGGAGGCGCAGTTGGACCGCTTCCTGTTCAACGCAACACTGGACTACCTCAGGCCGGACGAGGAGTTGAAGGTCCTAAGCCTGACGACGACCACGCGTAGACCAAACGTGCAGGCTGTAACTTCCGCTGAAGAGATGCTCGATTTTCAGCAACTGGTACGGATGGTCCCGATTGCCGATTCAGTGGCGCGCTATGTCATCGATCTTGTGCGCGCAACGCGTCACAAGAGTGACAATGCACCTGACTTCGTGAAGAAATATGTTAACTATGGCGGCAGCGTACGCGCCGCACAGTTCGTGGTTCTAGCCGCAAAGGCGCGAGCGCTTTCGCGAAAGCGATATCACGTAACCTACGAGGACATCACTTCACTGCTCATTCCTGTACTGCGTCATCGCATCCTGTTGAACTTCCACGCTGAGTCGGAGCGAATCGATACCGACGAGATTCTGAGACGCCTGCTAAGGCACATGCCGCCCCCAAGGGAGATCTGATGCAGCGCTTTCTTGATCCTGCAATACTGGCCAGCATCTCTTCGCTCGATCTGGTAGCGAAGACGGTCGTCGATGGCTTCATCTCTGGATTGCATCGATCTCCCGATTTCGGATTTAGCCAGGAGTTTGCGGAGTATCGTGCCTACACGCAGGGAGATGACCTTCGCCATGTTGATTGGAATCTCTTCGCGCGAACGGAACGCTGCTATCTGAAACGTTACGAAGGCGAGACGAACAGCCAGCTTATGGTCCTGCTCGATGCCAGCAATTCAATGCAGTACGGATCGAGGAAGCCTGCTAAGGCCGACTATGCCCGTTACATCGCAGCATCGTTGTTCTACATGGCCATCCGCAACCAACGTGACGCTGCCGGGATTGTTGTGTTCGACGACGAGGTCCGCGATTACGTGCAACCTTCAACCCGTCAGGGGCAACTGGCACGATTGTTTGCTACGCTCGATCGTGCCGAGCCACGAGCGCGAACCGACTTCTTTAAACCCCTGAAACACCTGCAGACCCTATTGCATAGGCGCGGAATTGTCATCGTAATCTCCGATTTCTACGAAGAGCCCGATGCAATCATACGAGCATTTGAATTCCTCCGGTTCAAGGGTAATGACATTGTTTTGTTTCATGTGCTCGACCCCCAGGAGATTCGACCGGAATTGAGAAATCCGGCGATCTTCGTAGATCTTGAGTCTGATCAGAAGATCGAAGTCACGCCGGAGTATGTCAACTCTACCTATCGTCAGAAGATGCACTCCCACATCGAGCATCTTCGCTCACGGTCAAAGGCCGCGGGGCTGGAGTATGAGCTAATCCGCACTGACCAGCCGCTGGATAGGGTGCTGCGTGAGTATCTGTCACTGCGGAAGGCGGGTGCGTAATGGGCTTTTTTGCGCCATGGTTTCTTGTTGGGTTTCTGGCGCTGGGGATTCCCACCTTTGTGCATCTGTTGCGTAAGCATGTCACGATTCCCCGCCCGGTCAGCTCGCTGATGTTCTTCGAACGCGGTACGCAAAGTTCGACACGTCACAGGCGCCTCAGATACCTCTTACTCTTCGCACTGCGTTTGCTGCTTGTGTTGCTAATCGTTCTCGCATTCGCAAATCCGTATCTCCGTCGTCCTGCAAATGCAAACGGGAGTCTTCTGCTGATCGTGCTCGACAACTCGTTTAGCATGCGCGCGGGAAACCGGTTTATGGATGCGAAACGGCAGGCACTCGAGACACTCGCTTCAAAGCCCCGCTCGCAACGAGCACAGGTCATCGCTCTTGGTGGACAGGTTCAGCTCTTGACCCAACCTGTTTCGGATTCAGAACAACTGAAAACTGCGCTCGACAACATTGACGTTGGAGATGGACACGCGAGCTTTGCGGGCCTCGGGCGTTCTGTTCACGCCCTGAGCGAATCGTCGCCGGTCCCTATGGACCTTCATCTCTTCAGCGACATGCAAAGCACTGCGATGCCCGATAACTTTGCTGACGCGGTGTTGCCTGCGAATGTCAAACTAACGCTCCATTCGGTCTCTGGTAACTCCGCATCTCCGAACTGGACCATTGAGAGTCTAAGTGCGCCAGCCGAGCTAACAGACCCCAAGGATTCTACGAACTCGCGTGTGAAGGCGGTCGTTGCTGGCTTTACTTCACCGCAAGCAGACAAAACCATTTCTCTTGTCGTAAATGGAAGACCTGTTGCCAGCCGGACCATCACCGTTCCGGAGAACGGTCGAACTCCAATCGAGTTTGCGCCGATTGACGTGAACTATGGCTTCAACCGTTGCGAGATACGGATAGAGGGCAGCGACTCCCTACCCGCAGACGACACGGCAAGGTTTGTTATCCGCCGCGTTGACCCGCAGAGGGTTCTCTTTGTTCATAGCGCAGCCGATCTGCGGTCACCGGCGTACTTCGGTGCAGCACTGAACGCAGCCACCCACGGAGCCTTTGGATTGCAACCTATGGTGGTTGAACAGACGACCAATTTAGAGCCGGCGAAATTTGCGTTTATCGTGTTGTCTGATGCCACCAGTCTTCCTTCGATCTTCGAACATACGTTGGAGCAGTACGTGTCGAAGGGAGGGAATGTCTTTATTGCTCTCGGTCTTGACGCGGAACGTCGCAAACATATCCCGTTGTGGTCGAGTTCACTTGAGCAAGCTCACACCTTCGGGCCTTCAGGAGCGGTGGGAATCGGCATCGTCGATTTCACTTTCCCTCCGCTCGAGCAAGACAAGCCGGGGCGCGACAACGGAGGATGGGCAGCAACGAAAGTGCTGTATGCAGCGGTTGTCGATTCTAAGGGTGCGCGCGTCACCGCGAGGCTAAGCGATGGCACGCCACTCCTACTGGAAAGACAAGTCGGGGAGGGGCGTGTACTTTTGTTTACCTCAGGTCTCGAAAATCTGACCAACGATCTGCCTATCCAACCCGTTTTTGTCCCCTTTGTGGATAAGATGACTCGATACCTTTCCGGGAGCGAGCAGCTCAGTGGATCGAGGATCGTCGACTCATTTGTGCAGCTTCGGGCATCATCTGTAGCTCCTGGGAAAGCAGCAAATGTGGAGGTCATCGACCCAGAGGGACGACGCCCACTTTCACTAAGTGAGGCCAGCATCGCTCAAAGTTTTCGCCTTGGACAGGCAGGCTTCTATCAGATTCGGTTCGCGAACGGACGCGATACTGTTGTTGGAGTGAATCCTGACCGAACAGAATCGGATTTGACCCCGATCTCACCAGAAATACAGAGCTTATGGATCGGGAGCGACGATAGCCGCCGGGGCAGCGAGAGAGTGGTTGCCTCCAACCCAGACTCCCAAAACTTAAGCCTGTGGTGGTACATTATGTTACTTGCATTCACGGTGGCTGTCGCCGAGACGTTGCTCTCAAGCCGCTACCTGGGTACGCGGCGGGAGGATATATGAGCAAGCAAAGCGAGCTCAACTCCTACATCTCGCAACTGAAATCCAGGCTGCGACTGCATGCCTGGATTTCAGGCACTGCAATCCTTACCTTGGCAGCCCTCGCAACTACGAGTGCGCTTGTCCTGATACTGAACCATTTTGCGTTTCCTCCGACCGGAGTAAAAGGCGCGCGGCTCGCCCTCTTTGCTGTGCTTGCCATTGTCGCAGCACTCGGCGTTGTCGTGCCGCTGTTACGACTTACATCTACTCGAGCGGTGCGCAAAGCAGAAGCTTTGCACCCAGTCCTCGAGCAGCGACTTACTACATTCCACGAGCGCCAACAACCAGGCGATGACCCATTTCTCGAACTACTTGCAGCTGATACACTCTCGCACGCTCAAGATGCGCCGCCGTCATCGATGGCGCCGAGCAATCGACTCTTTGGGCTCGCCGGCATCGGACTCGGTTGTCTCTGCCCCCTGATCTGGACGATCGCAGCAAGGCCAGGCTTCATAGGCTACGGAGCGGCCCTTCTGTGGACTGGAGAACACAAGGACGCAGTTCCTCTGTATAGCATCCGTGTCACTCCGGGTAACGTCACAGTCCGACGCCATAGTGATCAGTTGATCACAGCGCATGTTACTGGCTTGCATCCAGAGAAAGTTCAGATCTTCGCGCACTACCAAAGTGCCAAGAATTGGGAGCCCGTCACCATGCAGCCGCAACCAGATCTGGGTGGCGCGACGAGCTATCAGTTTATGCTTGCAGGTTTACCTGAAGATGTGGAGTACTACGTCACCGCAGGTCCTTTGACCTCGCAGCATTATAACGTGCATGTGGTCGATCTACCTTCGGTAAAGAAGATTCAGGTTACATATCAGTATCCCCGATGGACAGGCATGAAGCCTGTGACACAGGAACAGTTGGGCGACCTGCGCGCGATTGAAGGAACTGACGCGACAATCGAGGTCGAGATGGATAAGCCGCTCACCAATGGACGGCTCGCTCTCGATGACAATCAGACGGTTGCACTGTCGGGCGGAAGTGCGAATAAATACACCGGCACGATTCACATGAGCAAGGACGGCTCTTACCACATCGCCGCACTCGACCAGAGCCAAACCGTTCGGCTTTCAGAAGATTACTTCATCGCGACTGATAAAGCGGAGCCGCCTGATGTAAGTATCACCAGGCCTGGCGGAGACTACCGTGCATCTCCGATCGAAGAAGTAACTATAGGTGTTCAGGGAGCAGATCAGTTTGGGCTTCGTGACCTGCATCTCCACTACTCCGTGAATGGCGGCCCTGACCACGACGTGAATATGTTGAAAGCTCAGGGCGTCAAGAGCGTCGACGGTTCTCATACGTTGCAACTTGAAGAGTACAAGCTAGTTCCTGGCGATCTTGTGAGCCTGTATGCCACAGCCAAAGATGGGCATGCCGAGACTCGCACTGGCATCAGCTTTGTACAAATCGATCCGTTTGAGCGAGAGTTTTCACAGTCACAGCAAACCGGCGGGGGTGGCGCAGGCGCAGGCGGCCAGAACAACCAGACGGATATGTCGAAGCGCGAAAAGGAAATTATTGCGGCCACCTGGAAACAGCAGAACGACAAATCGACTACACCGAAAGATGCCGCAGTGACCGGACAGTTCCTTTCCGACGCGCAAAGCAAATTGCGTGATCAGGTCATGGCGCTCTCTGCCCGTATGCAGAGCCGCGACCTCTCTGAAGCAAATGACGAGTTCAGCAGTTTTGAGAAAGATATGCAACAGGCCGCCGCAGCGATGGCACCTTCAGCCGAAAGACTGAAGGGGACGCAGTGGAAAGACGCCTTACCCTTCGAGCAAAAAGCTTTACAGGCTCTGTTACACGCTGAAGCAACATTCCGTCAGATTCAGGTTGCATTCGGTCAACAGGGTGGCGGCGGCGGTGCCGCCAACTCAGCAGGGCGCGATCTCGCAAGCCTCTTTGATCTTGAACTGGATACAGAGAAGAATCAGTACGAGACTGCTCAGAACACTTCACCTGCAGAGAAACAGCAGAAGGAAATCGATGACGTATTGGCTAAACTCGACGCTCTAGCCAAGCGACAGGAAGAACTTGCCAGGCAACAGAAAAACCCACAGCAAAGCTTTCAAGATCGCTGGCAGCAGGAGATGCTGCGACGTGAGGCCGAGCAGCTTCAACGCGAGATGGAACAGCTTGCACAGAACGGCCAGCAGAGCAATGGCGCGCAGCAATCGAGTCAACAAAACTCTGCGTCAAACTCCATTGGCAAGTCCTCTCAACAGCAGAGTTCATCATCCAGCAGTAATTCGGCCTCCTCTCAAGGCAGTAATTCTCAAGATCAGCACATTCAACAAGCACTCAGCCGACTGAGGCAGGCGACCGATACGATGAGACGGAACGGCGGCCAGCAACAGAGCGCTGAAACTGCCCGTCAGGCGGCCGACAAGTTGCAAGAAGCGAAGAACCTTCTCGGCGCCAGGCAGCAACAAGTTGCTTCAGGAAAATTGGGGTCGCTGTCTCAGGAAGCTGATCGCATCGCACAGGAAGAGCGCGCTCAGACGGACCAGATCAATCGCTTTGCCAGCCAAGCCCCAGTCGATCCGATGAGCCGCGACAGCATGGAGGCCCGCTTACAACAGCGGAATCAGCTGGCTGCGGAGAGACAACAGCTCTCTGATGCCCTCTCCAAACTACAGAAGAACTTACGAGACACGGCGCGCATGATGGCTCCCAACCAGCCCGAGACAGCACAAAAATTACGCCAGGCACTCACAGAGATGGATGAGTCCGACCTGGACAATCATATGCAGCGAACGGCGGATTGGCTGCGCCGCGGGATAAATCCAAACTCCAACGGAACTGAATCTGAGATCGCGCAAGGCCTGCAAAGGTTGAGTCAACAACTTCGTGAGGCGCAAGAGAGTATACGTCCAGGACAGCCGGGGCCACGCACAGGTTCTAATTCAGGCGATCAGACGGCCGCACTAGAGCAGGTCCGTCGACTACGTCAACAGCTTGAGCAGATGACTGACCCGAGCGGTAGAGCTCCAAATAGTCAGGCGACGCAGAATGGTGCGGGAGATCGTAGCCAGCAGCCCGGTGGAGGCAAAGGACAGGGGCAAAACCCATCGGATCTCAGAGCTCAGAATGGTCAGCTCCAACGAAATGGTCCCGGACAGCAGTCCAACAGCCCGCAGACAGCGAATAGCAACGGCGAGGTGCGTACTGGAGGAGGAGGCAGCGATGGAGCTGCCTGGGGAAATATAAACACTGGCAATAATACCTACGCATCCGGAGCGGTAGGGCCTGTGCCTACCGATGCATCCGGGAATCCGCGGGACACCGAACAAGTCTACCTACAGCAATTACGGGAGCTTGGCCAACTAAACCAGATGGTGCAAGGTGATCCCACTCTCACAAAGGAGATCAGGGAGTTGACGCAGCGAATGCGAAACCTTGATCCGAAACGCTTTCCTGGGAACCCTGCGCTTGTCGAACAGTTGCATCGGGAGATGCTTAGTTCTATGGACCGCATTGAAATTCAGTTGATGAACCATGGGGCTACCGCAGAGGCGAGATCCGGAAAACCTGCTTCCATACCAGCCGGCTACGAGGAAACTGTGGCTGACTACTATCGCCGACTAAGCAAAAGTGAGTGGAAATGATCGGATCTCTGGAAGCTCAACTGATTCGTCCCTGGTAGACGATGTTAGAACGTCTGAGGGGGTCGTCACTTCCTGCTACTCAGCACCGCTTTGGTTAGGTTTTGCAGGAGAATCACAAAGTCCGTTGTACGGTAGACCTCCGGGGTCATAGACCCAGAACGTCACGCCTACACGAACCCTGGCGAACTACTTTTTGGGCTCCCCCTTGGGATCAGCTTCTTCCACGCCGTCGATCAACCCCTCGCGCGTGCACCTCAGCATGGGAACCAACATCGACTACAACATGAACGTGCAGCATCAGTTCTTCGATCACGACTTACTCGAGATCGGCTACGTCGGCAATCGCGGCGTGCACCTCAGCGCGACCAACGATGCCAACGTCCCGCTGATACCCGGCCTGGAGCCATTTAGGCCCGCCGGCCCTTCCTCTTTGGAGCGGCATCGCCTACCAGACGCAGAACATGTCCAATCACTACGACTCGCTGCAGGCAAAATTCGAGCATCGCTTTAGCTACGGCTTCAACACTCTGGTCGCCTACACCTTCTCCAAGGTGCTGCAATACAATCAGGTCCACGTACTTGGCGGCAATACGGCGTATGAGTATGCCCTTGCCCCGTTCGATACCGCACAACGTCGCCATCAGTGAAGCTATTAGCTTCCCTTCGGTCACCGCCGCAAGTATCTGAACAACACGAATGGCTTCGTGGATGCGATCCTAGCGGCTCGCAGGCGCAAACTGTCCTCGTTGTTCGCAGCGGAACGCCCCTACACGCCCATCATCTCCTCGAACCGGCCAACTGTCCTCCAGTGGTACTTCGAGGTCGAGGCCGCTCCCGAAGGCTGGCCGCCTGCTCCTTGCGCGTGAACCCGGCCAACAACTACCGCAATGGCACGCTGTATCCGGCCTACACCGCTGCAGCCTACAAGGCGCCGTTTTGAGCTGCAGGACAGGCACAAGGTCAACCTGCTCTCCATGCTCAGCTGGTCCTTCGAGCTCGAAGACAAAGACTACTTCGAAGGCTTCCGTTCGCTGTCGACAAACGGAATAAACAAGCCGGTTCTCAACCTCTTCCGTATGTTCGGTCTGATGAGCGGCACACGCGTCGCCGCCAACAGCGACGCCAGCGTGTCACTCGACACACTCATCAGCACAGGCGTTCGAGACAAGGCAGACGTCGACGCCATGGCCTCCATCGACGACACAAGGCGGCCGTCCTGCTTGGAACTACCATGACGCCGACCAGCCGCCGCGCCACACCCATGACCATCAGACTCAGCGGCTTCCCCACCAGCGTCCGCCGAGTACTCCTGCAGCACTACCGCATCGACGACACATGTAGCAACGCCTACACGGCGTGGAAGGCGATGGGCTCACCGCAGCAGCCCACCACCGAGCAGTACGCGCAGCTGCAGTCCGTCGCGGGCCTGCAACTAACGTTACCGTTCTTCTTGTCGGCTTTGCGATCGCCTGCTTTTGTTTCCACCAAGACGGTTCAGTGAAGCTTGCGGAGGCAGCCCGAAACAAAAAGCAAGAGTGCGTGCGAGGCCGATCGGAAGCGTAAATTACATAGCTCTCTGAACTCTGTTATTACATAGCTCAGAGAACCATGTCTTACTGGATCGTGATTGTGAGCGCCGATGAAGCTGAGGCACCGGGATTCACGGCTGTGAGTGATGCCGTGCCGGCGGTTGCAAGATCTGAGGCGGGGATGGCAACCGTCAAATGCGTTGCATCCACGATTGTCGTGGTTCGGTAGTCTCCGTTCCAGTTCACGGCGATCCCCGGAACAAAGTTGCTTCCCGTGAGGGTAAGCAGCATATTTCCGGCACCATGGGCGATCGTGGAAGCGGAGGAACCTGTCAGCACTGCAGCCGTGGTGTTGGTATTGAGCAGCTGCGGAGCAACAAACGGTCCGCGGACCAGATAGATGTGTCCGGTTGAGGTGACTGCGGCCAATCCATCCGCGCCCCAGCGTACGAGGTCCTGCATGGAGAAGTTGGTGGAACCTTCGATAGTTGGAATGTTGAGAGAGATGGAACCCGTCCGCAGGTAATTGCCGGAGTCGTAAGAGAGCAGACCGTCTGTGTATCCATACGACGTGGATGCCGTGTTTCCAGGAAAGAAGACGCGACCGAGCGAAGTATCGGGCGCGGCAACCGGCATGCCACCTGAGTAGGTGTACTGCGATGGCAGTGTAAAGCTGCCAAGCTGCGTGACACCACCGCCAGAGGACAATGCAGCCACTCCGCCGCCGGATGCGAAGGCTTTGCCTCCCACGATTTTGAAGCAATTGAACCGTGCGAGTGGAGTTGTCGTTCCGGTGGTGGAGGTGAACCCGTTAGCGTTGACCCCGAAGAACGTAAGGTAGTTCGAGTCGCCGGTGACAAAGAGCGTCGACGCATCGAGGAACCGCATACAGGGGTAGCTGTTGTAGTTCAGGTAGCTTGAGCGCTGGGTCATTGTCTTGGTGCTTGTTGAATAGTCGTAGATGCCGCTGCCGTAATAGTAATTTCCCAGCGACAGAGCCAGCGTGTTCTCTGATCCCGGCTGGACCGTAAGCTCCAGGGCGTATGGAGTGTAGTACGGGGTTCCACTTGTTGGGATGGCAATCGTGTCGGTCGTTCCGGTCAACATGTCGTAACGAACAACGCTGGAAGCCGTGCTGTTTGCAACATAGAGCGTTTGACCGGAGTCACTCAGCGCGAGCTTCGTTGGAATATTGGTGAGCGGTAGTGGCGTTCCGACGGCGGCAGTCTCTGGGCTGATCGCCACAAGTGAGCTTCCGGCAGTTGTAGACGATCCCGTCGAGACGCTCGCCATCAGCTTGCGGCTGTAGGGATCATAGACGATGTGATTTACGCCGAGTGAGAGGACGGAGTAGATCGTTAACGGCACGGAGTTCGACGTGCCACCGCCAGGCGATGGAGAAGCGACCGAGAGAGAAGCCCATCCCATACCTGTCAACTGCGCAGCTGGCACCGTCGCCGAGAGCTGGGTCGAACTGGTGTAGGTCGTGTTGAGTGTTGTTGTACCGAGCATGACCGTCGACCCAGGTACGAAGCTCGTTCCCGTCACCATAATGGTGGTGTCCACGCTGCCACTCCGGATTGCATTCGGGGCAACTGAACTAAGCGTCGGCGACAGGTTGTAGTCGCTGCCTGTGACGGAGAGCGACGCTGAGCCAGAGTCGTTCGTGTTGTTGCTATCGGTCGAAGAGCTGCTGACGCGAGCGTTTAGCGTAGCCGTTCCTGCGGAGGTCTGCAGGATAGTAATCGTGACAGTGACTGTGGATCCGCTTGAAACCCTTCCTAGATTGCAGCCACTCGTTGAGGTTGCACAGGCACCGGATGTAGTGCTTGCCGAAACCAGAATTCCTGTAGAGGGAACCTGGATCGCAAGTGCAACGTCTGTCGCGGTCGATGGGCCGTTGTTCGTCACCATCACCGTGTAGGTGGAAGTCGCGCCGGTGATTGTATCCGGGGACGCCGTGGCCGTAACGCCCAGATCTGCAACGGTGGAAGAGAGGTCTTTTACCTTGTTCGATTGCAGGGTGAAGATCCCGGCATTTGTATGCAGGGCCAATCCGCTACTTCCCCAGCGAACGAGACGGTTCGGATTGAAATAGATGTAAGTTTGGTTCGTGCTGTTATAGATGGAGTACGGCACCGATATCGGAATCGTCGCACCTGTGGCAGTAAAGTCGTCAGGATTGAAGATCTGGATCTGGCTATAACCAGAACAGCAGGAGGAGTTATCCAGAATGAAAACCTTGTTCAGGGCGGTATCTGCAAGGGTTGGCCCCTGGGCGATCGTCGTTCCAGTCTGGTACATCGTTCCGAGAAGAGTTCCCGCCTCGGCATCGTATACCTTGCCGTAATCGCCGTAGAGTTTGCCGCCAACCAGTTGCATCTCATCGAACGAACTGCCCGCAAGCGAGATGTTCGAGTTTGTGTTGGTGACCTTTGCAGTTAGACCTGACGCACTGTAGGTGTACGTATAGAGGCCGGACCCGCCAACGTAGATCTCCGTTCGGCTCGCATCGACCTGCAAGGCGTACTGTGAATAGTAGTTCTGGGTAGTGAGGGCGCCGCGCACGACGCCGCTGTCGTAAATTCCCAACGCAGTTGCGTAGTAGCCGCTTGTACCCTGCAGAACGACAACAGAGTCTGTTGCGCCCGGAAGTGCAATGAGATTGAGCGCCACCTGTGGACCATTATTGTTGTTCGTGACATTCAGAGCGAACTGCAGGCCCGCTATTCCGGTCGTCAAATCGACCTTTCGCACTCCCGAGGCTCCGTCCAGACCGACCCAGAGATATCTTCCATCCGGAGTAAGAGCCAGCTTATTGGGCTCGCTTCCAACCGGGATTGGTGTACCAAGAGCACCTGTCGCCGGATCCATGGAGACGATCGAGTTCCCGTATGGAGCTCCGACGCTGGCGGGAATGGACAGATAGAGCAGGCCATTCACCGGGTTGTAGACCATGCTGTTGCTGACGATCGGCACATACGCCGTGAACACGAGAGCATTCGAGGTGCCTCCGCCAGGCGCCGGCGTTGTGACCGTGATGTTTCCTGTACCAGGGAAGAGCAATTGCGAGGCAGGTACGGTCGCGCTTAGGGAACCAGAGTTCGTGTAAGTGGTTGGAAGCGCCTGCCCGTTGTAGGAAACGGTGGACGTCGAGGTGAAGCCCGTGCCGTAGATGGTGAGTTTCGTATCCGTGGCGATGGGACCGGCTGCCGTGGAGAGGGATGACAGAGTGGGAACCGGTGGGTCAGTAATATTGAAGGTGACAGCATTCGAGACCGGAGTGATTGCCGTGGGACAGCTTACGGTGATGCTTGCTGACCCCTTCGTGGTCAGCAACGAAGCTGGAACCGCCCCATAAAGGCTGTAGCCAGTGGTATAGGTACCAGTCGACGGGTTATAGATGGTGCCGTACGAATAGCTCGTGGTCAGAGCCGTGGTATTCCACTGAAGTGTGCAGCCAGTGCTGAACCCGGTTCCCATCGCCGACAAGGCAAGCGCAGGTGATCCCGCAATTACCGAGGTCGGATTCAATGAGGTTATTACCGGCGTTGGAGTCGGGGTCGCTACTGTAAGAGTTGCGACTGGAGAGACGCTGTAGTTCGGTGCCGGATTGACCGCAGTGACATTGAGTCTTCCAGCCGTTACAACATCGGAAGGCGGCAGGACGAAGGTGACCTGATTCGCACTCACGTAGGTGGTTGCCCGCGCAGAACCGTTGATCTGGATGCCGGTGCCGGGCACCATTCCCACACCACTTACGTTGATGACCGTGCTGGTAGTTCTGCCCGCAGGCACAGTTGATGGCGACAGGGTAATGGCCCCGAGCGCCGAGTTGTTAATCGCGATAGATGCAGCACTGGACGTGCCGCCGCCAGGGGTTGGCGTGAATACATTGACGGAGAGACTGCCTGCCGTGGCCTGGTCGGCAACGGTGAGAGACGAGAGCAGCTGCGTCGAGCTGATGTAGGTTGTTGGACGTGCTGTGCCGTTGATCTGCACTACAGTCGAGGGGACGAAATTCGCGCCCGTGATGGTAATTGGAGTCTCGGTCGCCGTACCGGTCATTACGAGGTTCGGCGTCACGGTGATCGAGCCCGGAGCGGGATTATTCACAGGCAGCGAAGCCGGGGCCGTGCTGCCGCCGCCGGGACCTGGGTTTGTAGCAACGATAGCGAGAGCACCTGCCGTTGCGAGATCGGCTGAAGTCAGGGAAGCTATCAGCTGTGTGGCATTCACATAAGTCGTTGTGCGCGGTTGGCCGTTCACGTAGACCACGGTTGCTGGAACGAAGTTCGACCCGGTGATGGTGATCTGAGCAGTGCCGGTTCCGGTGATGGCCGAAGCCGGAGTAAGAGTGATCGCACCCGGAACCGGGTTGTCAATCGCGATAGCAGATGATGCCGAGACGCCTCCACCTGGTGCCGGATTGACCGCCGTGATGCCAAGTGAGCCCGCGCTTACCAGGTCGGCCGGTGTCAGCGCGACCTTCATCGCCGTTGCACTGACAAATGTTGCCGGACGCGATGCACCGTTTACAAGCACTCCCGTGCCTGCAACAAAGCCGGTCCCGACAATGTCGACCGCCGTCGCAGCCGATCCGGCCTTCAGCGCATTCGGCGAGAGCGATGCGATGGCAGGCGCGGGGTTCGCAACAACAAGAGCGATGGTGCCGGAAGCTCCGCCGCCGGGCTGAGGGTTGACAGCATTGAGAAGCAACGGCGCGGCGCTGAGGTAATCGTTTGCAGTAAGGCTTGCCGTAAGCTGCGTGGCGCTGACATAGGTGGTATTGCGCGGGCTGCCATTGACCGCGAGGGTGATACCCGGGACGAAATTGTCGCCCGTGATGGTGATGGTTCCCGCAGGCGAACCGACGAGAACGCTCGACGGTGCAAGGGCGGCAACTGTGGGAACAGGGTTGTCCACTGCGACGTTATTGGTGGTATCGGCGGCGACTACCTGGGTGCCGTTGGCGACGGCAAGCTTGAGAATCGTGCCCGTTTGCAACTGAGAGGCCGGAATCGTCGCGCGGAGCTCTGTGCTGCTGACGAACGTTGTCGGGACGGCTGCTCCCGAGAGCTGGATTACCGAGTTCGAGGTAAATCCTGCGCCGGTCACGACGATAGCAACGGCGGACGAACCGACCGGGATGTCCTTGGGAGAAACGGACGTAATCGCGAGCGGCATGGTTACGGGCGTAGTGCTGCCTCCTACGCCGGAGGACGATCCCGAAGCCGCCGGTCCAGTGCTGCATCCGGAGAGCAGGGTGCCAATAAGACAGAAAGATACTGCAAGGCGCACAAATCCCAGGGGTGGTCCGGAAGACAAATTAGTCATAGAGAACGCAGACTATCGGAACACTGGTTGGCGGGCAAGAAAAAAAATCGTTCAAGGCTTGAATCCGGCCAGCAACATTCCCAACGCGCCAGATAGACCATGGGGGGACCATAGAAGCCGTATCATAAAGTCGCCGAAGACGGGTTGTTCCGAGATATCGCTGGCGTGATCGGGCATCGTCTGAAGTCGTCAGTAAGACCCCAGACGAAACAACCAACCATTTCGGCCGGTACGCGCATTTTTCGCAGCAATCGACACCCTGGCCTCAAGCGAGTGGACAACCAGGTTATCCCCGGTTACCATGCCATCCTGCGGGCTCCGAAACCTTAGGCTCTTACGGGAAGGCATTTAGGCCTTAACATGGTTGGGCGGAAAAGCTAGGTGCGAACAACAACGCGTGGATCCGACCTGGATTTCGCTCATGGGGAAGATGTGAGTGGGTCCCTTGCAGACATCTCCCCAGACATAGCTCACGCATGCAAGGCGATTGGCCTCCTTCCTGGGAAAGCCGCGGGTCCGGTCAGATGATGACGGCTCTAGCCCGCAAAAGGAGGAGCATGAAACGAATAAGCTGCTTTGTGTCTGCAGCCGTGGCTCTGGGCTGGGCTGCAGTTCTAAACGCTCAACAGAGCTTTGTGGAGGCGTCGGTTTCGTCCGTCGTAAGCTGCGTCTCCAAAGGCAAAGAGCGACAACGATGCTCCGCCGACACGCGTGCGGGCATCGTAATGTTGCGACCAACCGGTGAGGCGGCCTGCCTCCTGGGCAGAAACTGGGGCTACGACGATCAGGGAGTTTGGGTGTCGGAAGGTTGCGGAGGCGACTTCGCGACTGGAAGTACTTCCCGCGCCGCTGCACCGGCGCCCACCGCTGCGGCCTTGGTTCAGTCCGAAGACGAAAAAACCCAGATGGACACCACCACAACGGGGATCAATCCTACGCAGAAATACACCGGTGGCTTCCAGCCCTATGGGAGTCTTCGCACTATCATCTCCGTTCCAGCCAACGGAGAAGCGGAAGTACAAGACGACGCCACCCGCGTCGGCATTAATTTCACAACGTTTGGACCAATTAGGGTAATTGGCATCACGGAATGGGGGGTGAACCTTGTTCAGAGCGCAACCTCGCTCAACGCCGGCGCAACCACGGCGTCCGGCTTCGGCGTGGTGCAGACAACGACTCAACCCGTCTTCGGTGCTCGCCTTGGTTCTATTGGCGTCGATTTCGGCAAATATGGGCGTCTCTCTTATGGCAAGCAGCTTTCCACCCACTACGACATAACGAGCTACACGACGGATCGCTTCAACGTCTTCGGCGGCGTGTCCACCGCCACCTATGTTGCCGGCACTGACGGCGGTCAATCAGGTACCGGCCGTGCCGATCAGACGGTTCTTTACCATCTCAACTTCGCCAAGAACTTCGACTTCGGAGCGCAGGGGCAGTTGCGCACCGCAGACACGCCGCAGGCCTTCAACGGCTTCGGCTTCTCTTTGCAAGCGAAAGTGCTTCCGGGATTACAGATCGGTGGCGCCTACAACAAGACCTATTTCGACAATTTTCTTACAACTACGGTGCTCCATGGCGGCACGGATTACTGGGCCTTTGGAGGCAAAGGCACTTGGCGCAACCTTGAATGGGGAGCAGACTGGGTCCGGCAGAGCAACGGCGACCTGGCATTCATTCCCGACCCCGCAGGCGGACCGTCCCCAATAGCCGTCGGATTTTCCGCGAACGGAGTCGAGGTGTATTCCAGGTTAAAGTTCGGGAAGTTTTCAGCGGTACTTGGCTTTGAGGACTACATTCCCTTCGACCTGAGCCCCCTCATCGACCCAGACTTCAAGACCAGATATGCAGTCGTCGGCGGCGAATGGCACATCTCGCCATCTGGCTACGCGTTTATTGAATCAAGGCTGGGAGACTCCACCGACGCCCAAGGAAAGGGAGGTTACAACGCAGCAACCCTCGGGTTCCGCTACGACTTCACCTGGAAGACGCTGCATCTGCCGTAGAGCTATCGAAGATGGTCGGGGCGGAGGGGATTCGAAGACTACCCCCCGTGATCCGCCATGTTTCTAAATTCGCAGTTACTTCCGCTTTAACTCTCTGAAGCTAGGCGGTTTCCCTGAAGTCTCTGGTTTCCTTATTGTCTATAGATTCTTCCTTGGAGAACCAATTTCCACGAAAACGGTATCCACGGTATCCATTATTTTTGGGTGGGAGGGCTTCATAACCTCCCCCTTCTCTCGAGCGAATTAATAATTGCCGGGTTACGGGTCGAACTGCTTCGCGCGGTGCTTAGTGCTTTCGCGAACATCCCAGACGCAGAAAGGGATTTCGAAGGCCGTGCGACTGCCGTGATCCGGATCCTCGACGAACCACAAATCGCAGATCTTGCCAGGATTCGTTCCGATCTCGAAGGCCCTTTCGCCTGCGGGCACCCTTCTCCAAGAGTGAGGCACACGCCTTTTCTCGTTTAACGGCCTATCCGTTACAGTCAGCGCTGTATCTCGCATACGATGCCCGAGACAGATGAACGATCGCGATCCGGAAAAGCATCTTCCACTATCTTGTCCATCGGTCAGGCAAGGGTTTCTGCACCCTCGCATACGCAATTCATTGGAATGAGCAGAATAGCTATGCCGGTACTACGTTCCTGCTCAACTGTTCCTGCTCCAGTAATTGCATAACCCGTCGCTTGATTTGGTCGCGGGTCTGCCGCACCGACTCGATCCCTTGTCCTTTTGGATCTGGCAGCGGCCAGTCGTCACGTCGCAGGCCGGGAATATAAGGGCATTCATCCCCGCAGCCCATTGTGACCATCATCTCGGCATTCTTTGCCAACTCTGCCGTCAGCTTCTGCGGCTTTGCGTCGCTGAGGTCGATTCCAACCTCGCGCATTGCGTCCACAACCACCGGATGAACATGCTCGGCAGGTTGGGTACCGGCAGAGATGCCGCGCGCCAATTCAGGATCAGCAAGCTGGTTGAAGAACGCAGCTGACATCTGGGAACGGCCTGCATTGTGAACGCAGGCAAAAATGAAAGTGCGCATCTCTGGTCAAGCTCCTTCTGTTAAGCGGGTCTATTGATGTCCTATCTTGTCGATTCCTTCTGTAACGCAAGCTGGTCAAGCGTCGAGAGAGGCAAAGACAGGAATAGACTGATTCTTGGATCGAGGATGGAGAAAGTGTCACGAAATGCGCAGTCAATCTCTTGCGGCGTGCCTACAGCCGCAGCTGGATCGGGTACTCCCCAGTGGGCTGTCAGAGGCTGCCCAGGCCAAACTGAGCAGATTTCCTTGGCCGCGTTATCGCAGACAGTAAGGACGAAATGGGGCTGGGGTGCATCAGGTTTGGTAAATTCATCCCACGATTTGCTGTAGAGCCCTGTGGTGCTGAGTCCGGCAGCCTCGATCTGTTTGAGGGCCTCGGGGCGAACAAGCCCCGCGGGATGGCTGCCCGCGCTGTATGCCGTGAAGTTGGGTCGCCCCTTACGGTTCATGATCGCTTCGGCCATGATGGAACGGGCCGAATTTCCCGTGCAAAGAAACATGACGTTGTAGTGTGCTGGCATTGTTCAATTTCCTTCGGGTCCACGAATTGAGTTTGCAGCTCTACCTCGATATGCAAAGCGAGTCTCACACCGCCACTGTGCCGGTGCAGCAGGTCGGGCCACAGCAGGCTTTTTGATCCCTTTGCGCTGGTTTTACCGCGTACACTTTGACGCTGGCAGCTGCCGCATTCACGTCATATTCAGAAAGGAGCTTCGTCAAATCCTCGTGAAGACTGGCGGGTGTAGGCGCGTTAGTGGTGGAGCAACAGGCATCTCCAAGCACAGTCAAGCCATTGCCCGGATCCATCGCTGGGGAGCAACATCCGGCCTGATTTTCGACCTTGGCATAGGCGTTTAGATCGGCCCCGCTGTTCACAATCTCGACGTGTTCAAAGCCGGCGGCGAGCAGCCCTTCGCGGTAATCATCTATCTTGATTGCTCCGCCGATGCAACCGACATACGCCGCCATGCTCTGTGCCACGGCAGGCGGCAATTCAGCCTTGAGTGCAATGTCGCTGACCGCTAGTCTTCCACCTGGTTTCAGAATCCGTGCAATCTCACGGAAGACGGCGGGCTTGTCGGGAGCGAGGTTGATGACGCAATTGCTTATGACACAATCGACCGATCCATCCGCGAGGGGAAGGTGGTCGATGGTCCCAAGATAAAACTCCACATTCTGGTAACCCCCGTTTTGGGCGTTTGTTCGAGCACGCTCGATCATCTCTGGCGTCATATCGACACCGATCGCCTTCCCGGAAGGCCCAACCAGAGGAGACGCCAGAAATACATCCATCCCGCCGCCTGATCCCAGATCGACGACCACTTCGCCTGGACGTATGGATGCAATGGCCGTCGGATTTCCACACGAAAGCCCCATATTAGCTTCAGCAGGAATCGAAGTCAGCTCCGCCGCACTGTATCCAAAGGCTTCAGCGACCGCCTTTACGCCAGCGTCTTTGCTGGAGAGCGTGCTCTCCGCAACCGCTCCATACTTGGACCGCACCGATTCGAGCAACCGTTCTGTCATAGAGAACCTCCGATATATCTGCCAAACAGAATATATTTCGGGCTGGACACATATGTCAATACGAATATAATCGTTTCATGGCAGCGAGACAGAAGGCATTTGATATGGAGCGGTTCTTTCAGGCGCTTGGAGACAATACCCGGCTGCGGCTCCTGAACCTGATGGGAGACCGGGAAATCTGCGTCTGCTACTTCGTAGAGATCTTGGATCAGCCCCAGCCTAAGATTTCTCGCCACTTGGCATATCTGCGGAACGCCAAGATCGTGACCCCCCGGCGCGACGGCAAGTGGATGCACTACCGCATCGTTATGCCACCCAATGAGGGTGCAGCGAAGGTTCTGCGGGAAACGCTGCAATGGTTCAAAGAAGAGAAAGCCATGCAGGCAGATCGGGCTAAGCTCACCAAGGTGTGCTGCACACCAGAGAAGTTCGTGACTTTGCAGGGAGCGCCCTTACCAGTGCCAATTGAATCATCCACGGTTTTCGCTTCGAGGTGAAATATGTCCAGCATTCCTTACACTCAAGGCCAGGTGTGCGCACCGATGCCTCGCAAAAAGCTGTCCTTTCTTGACCGCTTTCTCACTGTATGGATTTTTCTCGCAATGGCGATCGGTGTTGGCCTCGGGCATTTCATTTCCGGTTCGGCAGCCCTTGTGAACAGCTTCCAATCGGGCACAACCAATATTCCCATCGCTATCGGCCTCATCATCATGATGTATCCGCCGCTGGCGAAGGTCCGCTATGAAAAGCTGGGCGAGGTCTTCCGCAATCGCCGCGTGCTCGGACTCTCTCTGCTCCAAAACTGGTTGATCGGCCCGGCATTGATGTTTCTGCTTGCCATCACCCTCCTGCGTGGGTACCCCGCCTATATGCGTGGCTTGATTCTCATCGGAATTGCGCGCTGCATTGCGATGGTTCTGGTTTGGAACGAGCTTGCGGAAGGAGATACGGACTATGTCGCCGGTTTGGTGGCATTGAATAGTGTGTTTCAAGTGGTCTTCTACAGCCTGTATGCCTGGATTTTTATAACAATTCTTCCAACATGGTTCGGGCTGAAGGGCTCAGTGGTAAACATCGGCATCGGACCCATTGCCAAGAGTGTCTTCATCTATTTGGGCATACCGTTTCTCGCCGGAATGCTGACTCGATTTATATTTCTTCGAGTCAAGGGCGAAGAGTGGTACAGGACCCAGTTCATTCCGCGCATTAGTCCTCTGACGCTGGTGGCGCTTCTCTTCACTATTGTCGTGATGTTCAGTCTCAAGGGTGATTTGATTGTGAAACTGCCATTAGATGTACTCCGGATCGCAATACCCCTCGTGGTCTATTTCCTTGTCATGTTCCTGGTCAGCTTTTGGATGGGGCGGAAGCTGGGCGCCAATTACGCGCAGACGACCACTCTTTCCTTTACCGCGGCGGGCAACAACTTCGAACTGGCGATTGCAGTCTCGATAGCGGTCTTTGGACTGAACTCAGGCGAGGCGTTTGTTGGCGTGATCGGCCCGCTGATCGAAGTTCCCGCGCTGATCGGCCTGGTGAATGTCGCGTTCTGGTTGCGGAAACGCTATTTCGCTGAAGTCACCCATTTAAGGGACAAAGCTGCAATCAGCGCATGAGAGTAGCCGCAACGAGACCGAGCCAGATAGATCGACCATCCCCCGATGCCTCCGCACGAGCGCAGAGTACAGGTAGTATTCGGACGGAATCAAGTCACAACGATGCTTAGGAAGCCTCCCGCTCCCTGGAGCCGGTCGTCTCCACGATAACTAGCTCGTAGGGCATACAAGGTCCGTGCCGTACCATGCCTGAAGGGATGCCCGTTGTCAAACGCCATCCACAAGGCCCTGCCACACCGCAAGGAGGTGTCCACCGTTTCTGGGTTCGCTATAGGAATTCGGCGTCTGCAGTTCCTGGCCGCCCACGTTTTATGGAGTGTAGTGGCTTGACTCGCCCGGCTGCTGGGCGAACGCCTCCGAGGAGGTCACGACAACCCGCGAGGGCCGTGAGGGCTGCAATGGCAGGCAACCGCCATCGCTTCAAGTTCAAATATTGACGCACGTTTATCTACCTTTTCATGGGGAAAGTTCTGATTTCAAGAGACGAGACCTGCTTGCTATTGGCAGAAAGAAAGTATGGCGGAAGCCAGATCGACTGGCTTCTCCAGAAAGATCAAGTGGCCCGAATTGAGTTCAAGAGTCTTCGCGTCAGGAACCAGATTCTCCGAGTAAGCTGGCGGCACGATCTTATCGTGCTTTGCAGTAATCAGCAGCGTCGGAGTCTTAATTCTCGCGGCGTACGCCCGAACATCCACACTAAGGTCAACCCTGATGGTCTGCTCGATCGGGCGCCAGTCAGTCGATGCGATATAGTTTTCAATGATTCCGTTTAGAGTGGGTTCGTCAAATGCAGACAAAAAACCGGGACTTAGGCCACTTACCAGCAGCAGTTTTGTGAATGCTACTTTATCTGTGCTCACCAAGCGAAGCCACAGTTTGAACTGCAGATTCATCCACGGATCGCTTCCATGGCTGAAACCTGATACGAGTACAAGCGAACGGACCATCTCCGGATACTCTGCTGCGATGCATGTGGCAAGTGCCGCTCCAAGGGAACCGCCAACTAGATCAAAGCGTTGCTTACCTTCGGTCCTGACTGCAGCTACAACCTCATCCGCGAGATCTTTTATCGCAAGTTCATTCATCGAGTTCCTTCCAACGACTCGCTCTATGTAATTTGGACGAATCACCGAGCGAGAGTTAGATAGCTCTTCGACTACCCGCGACCAGTCCTCGGATTTCCCCATTGTTCCATGCACAACCACGATTGGTAGATCTTTTTCACCGACCAAGTAACGTTTCTCCTTCTCTGAATTCATAATTTCCTTTTATCTGGTGTACGAATCGTGTTATCTGACAAAGCGCCACGATGCTCACATTCCAGTTCACACTCAACACTGTGTGCTCGTTGCGCGCGAGAGTTGATTTCCAATCAGGTCAGTTACCTGTCGAGAAATCGAATGATTGAGTTGTTTAATGTTGTGGAGTCTTGCCAAGGGGCAAAATGGCTCACGTTGGGAAGGATGATCAGCTCTGCACCAGGAATGGTGGCCGCAAGATAGTCCGTGTGAGCACGCGTAATGAATTCTTCATGGTCGCCATCGGCGATGGCAATCTTAGACACTTTGATAGCAGCGAGCTCCATCGTCGTGTAATTGGGCTCCTTCTTCTGCATCGTCTCGAGTGCCAGGTGAAGAGTGCCGAATTCGTTGGGCGTGGGTGAGATGCGGGCGTAATCCTTCGCCAACCTTGCTCCCACTTCGGAGAGGATAGGCGAAGTAAAAGCGCCCGATACGATGGCATCAGTATTCATGTTTGCGCCAAAAGCGTACACCCTGTTGACTCGTTCTGGATTCTTCATTGCCATGATGAGGCTGATGATTGCTCCGTCACTCCAGCCAACGAAGGACACCTTCTTAAGGTGTAGCGTATCCATTACGGCCACGACATCGCTCTGCATTTTCTCATAGGAAAGCGGATAAGGTCCTAGTGTGCTCCGCCCGTGGCCACGACTATCGATCAAGATCACCCTATGGTGAGTCTTGATCAAAGCTGGAACCTGATTCCCCCAACTCAGGCTGCTCTCCATTCCTCCGTGCAATAAGACAACTGGCTCGCCCTTACCGGCCGTTCCATACCAGATCCGAGCTCCGTCATGATCAACGTAACCCTCCACTGCCACTGCTGAAAGAGGTTGTTCCGCTGGCAGGGTTTCCCAGGCTGGAGCCGAAGAAACATTGCTCGCTATAGGCGGCGGCCAGATAAGCGCAATGGCAAGCAGAGCCGAAGTGGTCGATAACATGCTATCTCCTCTATTCATAGAAGTTATAGGTGGTCCCGCTGGCTTCGGAAGTGCTGTCAGCGATCTTTGGGCTGAAGCCTTCGCGATGTTTGCGAACATCAAGTTTCTCGCCCTCACAGGGCGCCGGGTTTGCGAACGCCCTCGGGCGCCGGAATTGCCTGAATCAGCGTACTCATATTAGATATCCTCTATTGCCCCTTGCCATCACGTGAGGCAGTTCTGAGTCTGACCGCAGTCTCCAGGTACAGACTGAGGTGCCTTTGAGCGTCGTCGAGAGCCGCGGACCGCTTATTGATCCGTGCTACTACCGTTGCTCCCTCGAGGATGGAGATCACGAGGTTGGCGACCGAATGTGGGTCAATCTCCGGGTTGATCTGTCCGGCTGACTGGCCATCTTCAACTATCTTCGCCAAAAGATCCTCCCAACCCTTCAGCGCCTTTCTGACCCTTGTGCGGAGGGCGAGGTTGCCGTCATCGGCATCTACCGCAAAGTTTAAAAGAGGGCATCCCCCGGGAAAACTCGGGGTATTGACATAGTTGTCTACGTGCACTTTCAGTTTGTCTACCGCATTTGAAACGGTGTCGATGTTCCGAAGTCGTTTGTCACTCGTCTCCTTCCACGCATAGTCGAAAGCGAGGAGTGCCAGTTCTTCCTTTGTAGAGAAGTGGCCGTAGAGCGTCCCCTTCTCCAGGCCTGAAGCCGCAACGATGTCCCCCATCGAGCATCCAGTGAACCCCTTCTGGTTGAACAGCACTGCGGCGGTTTCTACGATCTTCTGACGGCTGCGCTCACCCTTCGTGACGGCTGCTTTCGTTTTTATAGTCATAGCTCCGCATTCCCTGAATCCCTCAATGGCCTTTCTCCTGTAACTTGCGGGTAAAATCGGCGGCTTCGTTGCCGCTTCCGCGGGTAACGATTACCGTGATGCTTTTTTGACCTAGCCTGCCGAGCGGTCTCAAAACCGATGCAGTGATTTGATCCAGGGATTAGTACCACTGTTTTTTTGCATCGGCCACAATTTTGGCCTTCCAAAGAGTAGACGACAGAAACGTCTTCGGAGATTCACATTCTCCCACCGACCGGTCGGATACGTTTACAACATGGCTTTATGCCGCCGAGATTTGCCCCTGGTTAAAAATATTCCGACTGGTCGGAAATAATTAGAATCATCCGCATGCCTCTTGTATCTACTAGTCAGGAGGCCACGAACATGGCAAACGAAAATAAAGCAGCTTTAGTTACTGGTTCCAATCGCGGAATCGGTTTTGAGACTGCACGGCAGTTGGGTCAGCAAGGCGTAAGGGTTATTGTCAGCGGACGCACGGAGCGCGAAGCTGCAGATGCTGCGAGCAAATTGCGCAGCGAAGGCATCGAAGCAGAGGCACTTGCACTGGATGTGACCAAGGCAACCGATCGCGCTGTCGCGGCAAAATTCATCGAGTCACGCTACGGCAAGCTGGATATTCTGGTCAACAATGCTGGCGTAGGGCCGGCAGATGGGCTCATTGGCCTGCGTGCGAGTGAATCGACCGAAGCGGAGTTGCAGAGCATCTTCAACATCAACCTGTTTTCCTTGGTAGCTTTGACTCGCGAATTTCTGCCCTTGCTGAAGAAGAGTGAAGCGGGACGGATCGTCAACCTCGCCAGCATCCTCGGCTCTCTGACACTTCAGGCAATGGACCCGAGCCCCATCGCGCCACTGCGGAAGTTCGCTTACAACGCCTCCAAGGCCGCGGTCAACGCGTTCACGATTCATCTGGCAGCGGAACTCAAGGACACCAACATCAAGGTGAACTCCGTACATCCGGGCTGGGTCAAAACCGCTCTTGGCTCGGACGCGGCGCCGATGTCTGTGCCTGACGGAGCAAAGACCACAGTGGCGGTCGCGTTGCTTGGAGACGATAGCCCCAACGGTCGCTTCATCCACGAAATCAATAAAGAATTACCATGGTAAGACATTCCGCTTTACGCAGGCCGAAAGTATTGGTGGACGGCGACACTGTTCACCGCCCACCAATATTAAGCGGATTAAAAGAGAGTCCTAATGAGTGACATACTAGTGCACAATCGCCGCGACTTTGTCAAAGGAATTTCGCGCTTCACGACTACCTGACTTCTGCTTATCTGGTTGTTTCAGCAGAGCCCCTATGGGTTGTGGTTCAGGCTGTTCCGGGCGATATAGGACGGTCAGAGCCGCCCCGAATCTGCATGTAGGGCACGGGTCTACGTGCTGCTCCGAGGCCGAGCAGGGTTTGAAAAGCGGCCATCGGTGTCTGGCGGCGATTGTGACGGAAAACGAACTCATCCAGGTAGACCTGGAGTTGTTCGCGACTCACGCCGTGATACGTCCCGATCAACCACTGTTGCAGGTTCCCAATGGATCGATCGGCCAGTGGCACCACCGATTTCGAGCCTTTGCGAAGGTCGCCTTGCAGGGGCTGGGTACGCGGAACATGCCGGAATCCCACTTGTATGAGCGCCGGAGTAAAAATGCCCAGTCGGTCACAACAATAATTCCGCCCCTTTGCTTGTATACGCTCGCTCTCTTGAAGGAAAGCCATGCGCGCGGCTGCACTTTTTGCTCAGGCACTACGACGGTCTCAAAACTTCCGGACATCACAACGCGCGGAAACTTAATCTCCGTGGCACTGTCTCCGTTATCAACGGACCACAACAAGGGGCTTCTGTGTATGCGTTGAAATATATTCGGCACGTACCTGTCCATAACACGATGGGTCGTGCGTACGGCTGCGGCCGAAGCATGCGAACCATGTATGGTCGTACGATTCCGTGAGCGCGAGGACACACGGCGAGAGGACGCTGCGCGGATGTTAAATCTCATCGATGAGCACAGCACTAACAATCTTGCTGGTGCAAAAGAACTGGCAGACCAATTTGTCGCGACGACCGAAATCTCTAAGCTAAGCGAATAGTGAAATCTATTTGTAGTCTGGATGGCCTTCGCTCTTTCGTTCCATGATGCGGATTCCGTTCACAGCTTTCACTACCCTATAGTGGGATTCGAGATAAGGCTCAAGGATGTAGTCATGAGGATTTGTGCGTTTCGCCTCAGGGAAGAAAGTGCTGGCGGCTCTGGCTTCGAAACCTGTGTCCCAAATCACATATTTCACCCGATGCTGCTCCAGGGTTCGGACGACCTCTTCAAACTGGGAGCTAATGTTGTAGTTGTAGAAAAGAATACTGTAGTGCGTTGGATTCACAGTGGAAGAGAGGAAGTAATACATCGGGCAATATGGATACGCAAAGATCTCCTCGCCTGGAGCTACATGCTCATCTAAGAATGTAAGCACTGGATCATCTTTGAACACGGCTACCGTACCTACTCGCGTCGTCAAAGGATGTGCGGTGAGTGCCAGAAACAGATTGAAGCACGCCAGGCAGCCTGCGCTTATTAAGAGAAGCTGTAGTGCTAGATCTGCAACTTTCTCACGGCGTTCCATCAGAAGATACACACCTACAATGATCAGCAGTGGCGACCCAAACACGAGATGCCAGATATCCTTGCGATGTATCTCCGACAGCCACAACGCCCACCCACACAACCAGTAGAGTGCAACTTCTGGTCTCATGGCGTTCCATTTGGATCGGGCAGCCAGGATAGGCAGCAATACAGGCAGTGCCGCTACAAACAGAAATGGAGTTATCAACACGGAAGCCATTCCTGTAGACCAATTGAAGCCACTCTTTGCTACCAAACGATCCCAATAGATAGCCAGACCCTGCGCATAAGGAACAACGTTCGTTGGGCCATAATGCCCGTATGGCCAAACGATTGTCACATAGACCAGATCCCGGAGCGCGCCTCGGCTCAAGAAATAAAGCAAGACGATGCCGATAACGCCACAATAACCTGCGGTTACCAGGCCCAGCGCAGCCATCGGCGCAGCGCCTTTTTGACGCCGCATCCAGAGCCAAAGCAAAATAGCGACTAACAGCAGCCCACCCTTGGGCTGATGAACGCTCGTCGTTACTCCAGCCAACATACCTGCGGCAATCAATAGAATGCCACTGCGCCTCTGCCGCCAAAGAACCATGCACGCTACCGACGCGAGTGCGAAGAAGTTGCTATCGACGTGGTGGCTGATAGTGGGCCACAGCACGCTGAAATACGTACCCACAAGGATGATGCAGGGCAGCTGTTGGTATCTAGGACAAACTCTTCGCGATAAAAAATAGACCAATAAGCCTGTCCCAAGAGACGTGATGAACAGGCATATGCGAGTCGCTATAAATGTGACGCCAAACAGCTTAAAGAAGGCACCCAGCCAAAAAAATGTTCCTGGCCCCATGGCCTCAAGAAAATCACGCGCAAATACCTGCCCATGAACTATTCTCACTGCGCCGTTGATGAGGGTTCCCTCATCTGTCGCTTCCAGGAGAATCCGCATGAATGGAAGCAAATAAAGGGAGGCACAAAGCGTGAAGATAAGGTATTCAACATACCCCCGCCTGTAGCTGCTTTGTACCTGATTTGCCTTGTCGCCGAAGGAATTGGCTCCTGATGAGGAGTCCGTTGAGGTGAGTTGACCTGATTCTACCGCTTCCGCAATTCGCATATCGGCCATTTATCCCCGAGCGCGAGCCAGCGGTTCATACGAAGGAATTTCTTCCGCGATACGGCGAGGTCTCTCAAATTCGTCGATCGAGATCGGCGCAGGGGTTACCTGATTCGCCAGAATGACGGCGCGCGGCAATGATCGCTGGGGCGTCGCAATGTTACAGACCTCCGTCACGACATAAAGAGGCCTCTGTTTCGCTTCTTCATACGTTCTGGCGAGGTAGTCGCCGATGCCGCCAAGCGCCAGCAAGATCATCCCCGAGAAGGCGCACTGCAGCGCGACGACCGAGGCCCATCCGGGGACAAGGGTCGTAGTCCAAAGCGCCATGTACACAACGCGCAAAAGGTATAGGAATCCGGCGCCACTGAGGATGCAACCTGCCGCTATGCTGATGCGCAGGGGGAACGCCGAAAAGGAAGAGATCGCGGTCCAGCCGAACCGCAGCATCCTTAGAAGAGGATAGTTCGTCTTGCCGGCAGCACGGGCACGGCGCTCGAAAGGCAGTATCGCTTCCTTCATACCAAGCCAGGCGACCATGCCGCGCATATAGCGATGCTGTTCACGGAGAGAGCGAATCGCAATGACTGCCCTGCGGCTGAACAAGCGGAAGTCACCGACATCAGGCGTAATCGGACGATCCGCGATGCGTGACAAGGTCCGATAGAACAATGCTGATGTCCACCGCTTGAACATGGTCTCTGCTTCGCGAGACACTCTTTGAGGCGATACCACGTCGTAGCCCTCCTCGAAGAGGGCAAGCATGCGCGGTAATAACTCCGGCGGGTCCTGCAGGTCCGCGTCCATGACGACGACAGCATCTCCATTGGCAAAATCCAGGCCCGCTGTCACGGCCGCCTGATGGCCAAAGTTTCGGGTGAAGCGGAGCAGTTTCACGCGCTGGTCGGCGAACGCAGCTTGTTCAAGAATGTCTGGTGTTGCATCCGTGCTGCCGTCATCCACGAAGAGGACTTCCCACGTCCGTCCGCGAAGCGCCCCGCGAAGACGCTCCAGCATCAACGGTATGGTCTCTGCTTCGTTCAGCACCGGAATCACGACCGAGAGAAGCATTTGGGACACCATCCAGGTTCGGTACTTTGCAAGGGAGAGTACGCAGGAACAACCTGGGCTGCCATGCGCATCTCCCCGCCGAGGAAAAGATCGAGCCGGTTTCCGTTTACCCTGCCATCTCTGGCATGGATTAGGGGGCTGGTATGTAACCGTTGAGCGTGTTGGCGATGCCGCCGAACGCTTTGTTGATGCCAGTTGCCAACGAGTTCATGCCGGCCGTCGCCGCAAAGGCAACCAGCGCAACCACGAGTGCATACTCGATGAGATCCTGACCCTCTTCGCGCTTCAGCAGGTTCTGGATCTTGATGGACAACATCCACAGTTGATCTTTCATTTCACTCTCCATGAATTGATAATCTCCAGCCTGTGACTGGACATTCTCTTATGAAGCAAGCGGGATTCCACTTTAGTTGTATCTTCTTGTTCTTCTAAGTGAGTCACTTACAAGAAACTATTCCGTAGAAGATGTGAACGCCTGTATACAAAGCACATCCGGAAAGGTACGTTACGTATACAGCTTATACAGCTTCCAGGTCTGGAATAACTGTGTGATGAGCTGTCCTATGAGTTATGATCCCGGCGATCTCTTACGATCTACGACTGTGAGCGCCCTGGGACGCATGAGAACTGCTCGCTCGATCACTCGCTGGAAGGGATGCGGTAAATTCGAGCTTGTCCCCCGGTTTCGTCTGCGTCCTCGAGATCGAGCCGGCCGCAAGCTCGAGCACTGAGTGCGCGGAGAGACAGGCCGACAGTCTGCTGGGCGGCACACTATGTCTGACCTTTTTCACCCTCTTGTTGCGATCCAGATAGACGAGGTCAATCGGAAACTGCATTCCGAACGTATGGACGGCTTCGCAGGGAACGATCCACAGCCCCTCTCCCGGAGAGAGCATCTTGCGACCCAGGAGCCCCTTTCTGCGTTTAGCGCCGCTGTCGGCTACATCTACGCAGTGGGCGAGTTCAGACTGCCGAGTCAGATTTGAGATCCTCAGGCACACCTCCGGCTTCGCCGAACGAGGTTGAACCAGATGATCCAATATCCAACGCGTCAGATTCATGGCTCGAACTCGATCCTTACGGAGGCGTGGGACCGGGGTGTGTCGTACCCGCACCCATGCCAGCAGCGGGAACAGTATAGATTGTTCCGGGAGAAATGCTAGTGGTATTCAGCGGCTGCTCAGACTGCATGCTCTGAACCAACTGCTCGACTGGCATCGTTGCTGGTGGAGCAGGCAACGGTTTGGCGCCCGTAACATTTGCGCCCGGGTTAGTCAGGGGGCCGGAGTTAGGCGGAAGAAACTCATCTGGATATTTCACCTCAGGCGGAGCCACACCAGCCGGTATGGGAGCTACGATCTCCGGCGTCACAATCACAACGAGTTCAGTGTTAGTTCGGATCTTGGACATCGACTGGAACAACTTACCCAGCACGGGAACATCTCCGATGAATGGAATCTTGGAGAGATTCTTGGTCTCTCGATTGTCGAGCAATCCGCCGATAGCGAAGCTCTGGCCCTCACTCAGCTCCACTTCGGTATTCACCTTTCGGCTGGCAAGGGATGGAACCGTGAATCCCGAAATCGTCAGGCCATTTGTAAAGTCGAGGTTGCTGACCTCCGGGGCAACCTGAAGACGAATGGTATTGCGGGGAGTGATAGTCGGGATGAAGTTGAGGCGAACACCAAACTCCTTGAATTGGATCGAAATTGCCGTGTTCCCGCCCGCGCCCCCGCCAACGCCCTGGACTACAGGGTAAGGATATTCGCCGCCGGCGAGAAAGCTTCCCTGTTTGCCATTGGCCACCAGCAGGTTGGGCTCGGCGAGAATCTGAAGGATTCCGTTAGTCTGCAGAGCCTGAATCGTCGCACCGAGATTGATATCCGGCCGGAAGATAAAGATGTTCAGTAGATTCGATAACGTGAACCTGCTAGGATCTGTCGACGTTCCAGTGCCTGCAAGGCTCGGCGGAGAAAACTGTTGTGTGGTGATTGATCCGATGGTATTTGCCGCGCCTGTGCTGAAGATATTGATGGCGAGCTGTTTGTTCAAATTCCGATCGAGGCTCGCGAAGCGCACCTTCAAAAGAATCTGGGGTTCGGGGGGAGGGACGTTGACGTACAGGAGATTGACCACTTTGCCCGCGGTAGAGGCGATCTGAACGGCGCGATCTGAGCTTTCAAGGTCCTTGACCGTACCACGAAGGAAGACGGAACCTCCTTCAGCGCTGACATGCAACGGCTGACCGGGAAACTCCGTTCTCAACTCGCGGCGCAGTGCCTCCAGGCGATCGTTCGCAGCCGGATTGCTTGCACGGACTTTCACATTGAAGAACTGCCGGCCTCCTCCGACCTGCCAAACGATGAGAGTTGTTTCGCCAGGCGCCTTGCCGTTGATCATGATCTCGGAGGGGCTGACAGCGGTGGCCTCGGCGAGATCGCCTGAGCCAACCGCGACCCGCTCAACCGGCCGGGCACAATCGACCAGAACTGATTTGCCGACCGCCACGACCAGGTCATTCGCCGAGTCTTGAATGTTGGCCCCGCCGGTCGACTGGGGAAGAGAGCCCGATGTCTGAGCCTGAAGTATTGGGCCCGCCCAAGTTGCAAAAAACGCGGCCCAGAGACAAACAATCGTGATGCCCGGATTCGGTCTCACTATTTCCCCTCACTCGAGACAAATTTTTCTTCACTCCGCTTCGATCCGTTGAATACCTGGATCAAAAAGACGTGAGCTGCTGGCTTGGGAGCAGGATGAGGCGTCCCTGTGGATCGAGGCTTCGGAGGCGCGGCATTCTTGTCGGCGAAGAGGTTGGCCACTGCGGTCCCTGGAGGCTCGGCAATCTTGGTGTCCAGCGGATTTCTCAAGACGAGCTGAATGCGCGTCTGATTACTGGCCAGGCTCAGAGCTTCAGCTTGCTCGGGAGTCACCAATAGATTGACTACCTGCACCTGCTTCGGCTTGCCTTCCTCGTCCTTCTGGATATCTGTGCCTGCAGATAGGACTTCTATGTTCTGGAGAAGAGTCTTTACCTTTGTTCCCTCAGTCGTGTTGGTGGCTCCCGGCGGATTACCCGAGATCAAAACATCCACTCGCATTCCTGGAGTTGCAAATCCAGCAACACCCACGACCTCGTCGACCTTGACTGCACAAGCTCTCATGCCCTGACTAATCATCGCAGCCAGGCCGCCACCAGAACCGGGTGCCGCCAGGCGGTTCTCGAGAATCGGCTCGTCCTGGTAGAGGTTCGAGATCACGCCACGACCGACGGCCTGCTTGCGATCGAGAATCGCTCCCTTAGGTACGGGGCCTGCAATTTCGGAGGTTGCCAGATCGACATCGCGCAGAACACTGCCGAGCTTGATGTCGGCGGCCGCCACAATTACAGACGTGTTCTTCCGCTGCGTTGCCATCAGGCGCCTGCCAACCACACGGTAGACGAGATAGCTACAGGCAGTTGCAATGACAAAAGCGCTCAGAAGGATGACCAGGACTCTCTTATTCATTCGCGGACCTATTTGAGCCGGCTCTACTTCGGCTCTACCTTCGCTACACCAGATGGCAATTCCTGTGCCAAAGAAGTGGCAGGCCGTTGTAACGACAAATCAGGGATTTAGGGGATGACGGTAAGAGAAGTGTGAACCCTTGTATACCAAGCTCGCTCTCTGGTGTAGCCGTGTAGACACGTTTCACGTGTTACTCGATAATTTGCATCGACTTACAGGCATGTAGGTTGGTCTGCGAATTGCAGCCGTGGGATGCGTAAATTACAGGAGGCCGGGGCTGTTCATGAAGTCTTCCAACATCGTTACGCTCTTTTCAGAGCAGCCTCCCCCGCGCACCACCCCATCTTCGTTCCTGGTTTCGATCCTGATTCACGGCGTCGCATTCGGCTTGCTCGTCATGGCTCTCAGGCATAGTCCCCGCATTGAACCATCTGTCATCGAACGCTATACCGTTCGACTTTTGAATGCGCCCCGGATTGAGACGCAGAGGCGACGTGCGAGCAACAGTGGCGACACGCAACCGACGACACAATCCGCATCGCACGACCTCGCGCCGGGAGGAGCTCCGGCAGCGCCGCCCGCAATTCCGGAGCAGCTGGCTCAACTGCTCTCTCAGCCTCGAGTTCTCGTGCAGCCGGACGCGCCTCCGGATCTCCTGCTCCCGCAAGAGACCCCCGTCCCACTCATCGTGATGTGGTCTCCTGAGAACTCTCCCAATAAGACGATCGTCCCGCCGCCTCCGCAAGAGGCCACCGTAACCAATGTGCGACCTTCGTTCGTCAAGCCGAATCGCGAGCCGGAGCTGGCGGACCTTAATATCTCGGCTACCCGCTTCCCTTCCCAGACTCCGACGATGCCCTCAAGCACCTCTCCCCTGGTCGTTCGCGGACCCGAGCCAGTCCAGCAGGTCCCGGAGACCGCTGCGGCGCAGCTCCAGCAACCCACTCCTGCACGGGTACTGTCACTCTCTGACGTTCAATCGGAGGGCCCAGTCGTGATACCGGTCGTCAATCAGGGCTCGAAGGCTGAAACGTCAACGTCTCTGGTCTCCCCGCGAGCGGAGAATACCTCAGGGAGCGGCAACGGCAATCCCGCCGCGAAACAAAATGGCGTTGGCGCTGGCGACGGCTCAGGGGAACAGAAAAACACTGCGGCTGCAGGATCAGGGCCCGGATCCGGATCGGAGACCGGAGGGAAGTCCGGTGCCGACCAGGGCTCTGTCTCCGGCGGGATTGTCGGCGGGGAAGCGTCTGTCGTCCACATCACCCTGCCGAAGGACGGTCAGTTTGGAGTCGTCGTCGTGGGATCTTCTCTGGCAGAACAGTATCCGGAGACGGTCGGAGTCTGGAGTGGCAGGCTGGTCTACACGGTGTACTTACACATTGGTCTGGGGAAGAACTGGATTCTTCAGTACACGGTGCCCCGCTCCGAGGAGGCTGCGGCGTCTGGAAACGTCACTCGACCGGAGGCACCGTGGCCGTACGACATCCTGCGGCCTAACCTCGTGGCGGACGACTACACTTCGGAGGCGATCATGGTTCACGGCTTTGTGAACCTGGCCGGCCGGTTCGAGCGTCTGGCACTCGTCTTCCCTACTCAGTTTGCGCAGGCAAAGTTTCTGCTTGACGCGCTCCAACAGTGGCAGTTCAGAGCCGCTCGGCAAAACGGAAACCTTACTGCCGTCGAGGTGCTACTGATCATTCCTGAAGAGGTTCAGTGACGGCCTTGGGGCCCCTCCCACTTCTTGCGCAAAGTATTCATTATACGTTAGTTATGGTCGTACTCCATGGCAAAGTATTCATTCTACATGACTTGAACGCAAGTCATTCACCACAAAGGTCTTATATTGCGTCCTTAAGAAATGAAAAGCCCCCAGGGTGACTGGAGGCTTTTCTCGTTTTCGATCTATGGAACCATACTCTATAGCAGATTGGCGGAAATTACTGCGCAGCGAATCTCCTTGATTGGCGCGGGGATTCGTTGCCTGGGGCTTGACACGTCAAAAGTGTCTCACCCACTACGGACGGACTATTAGTTAACCAGCGCAACTTGACTGATGAAGACGCTGGGTACCGGACTGAGGGTCATGGTGATGCCTGCGTTGCCTCCCAGGCCCAGCACATCCACGATGATCTCGCCGGTGATGTTAGTGGCGCTTCCCGGATTGCCCTGGAGTTGCACCTCCTGATAGTGGTTCGTGTCGCCCAGCATCGTGGCCCGTGTGTTCGTTAGATAGAGGGTCCCTATGAGAGTGAGGTCACCGCCACCACCGAGCTTATGCGCTTGGTTACCCGTGTGCGCATCCGAAGCCCGATCCTGGAAGAACAAGATCCCTTGGTACGCGGAGCTGCTTGGAGAGCCGATCAGATTGATCGAGCCATTGGCACCGAGCTCGAAGGTGTCAGCGTTAGTGGGGTCTCCTGTTGGTCCAGTGTTGTAGACGAGCATTCCACCCCCCGCCTCAGTCCCATCCCATCCCGTGCCGGTCCCATCGGGAGGGGAGGGATCGGCAGTTCCCGTAACCATGGATGCACTGCAACCGGCTTGGCATTTGAAACCTCCACCCCGGATGTAGTAGATCCCTGGCTTGAAGAGTGCAGTGGTGTTCTTAAGAGTAGTGAACCCATCCTTATACACACCTGGAGATAAGACTGTGCAGCCATGCGGTCCAGCGGATGCCGGGCATGTGATCGGGCCAAGACTCTGGCTCGCGTCGAGCGTTACCGGAAGCGGCGCATCTGGCAGTGTCAGTGTGGCGGGATCCGGCGGATCGACATCCTTGAGAGGATCCTGCATCCACGAAGCACCGGGTACATAGTGTCCGGGGAGGGTGCCGGGAAGAAAAATAAATGACGGATTAGGTGAGGGGCCGCCCCACACCCCAAAATCCGCACCGTTTGAGGTTGGCCCGGCGTGGGAGAGATCGACGGTTCCGCTGCCCGCGGTGGTAACTGCTGTACTGGAGCTGGAGTTCACCTCGACGCTTCTGCTTGGTCCTCCGAAGATCTGGACATCAACACCGCCGTTTGTATGGAACGAACCCGGCAATGTCGGGTGGTTGACGAGAATGGGAACCGGCGAAAATACATCCACGATCGCCGCCATGGCCCTTGCCGTCACCGTGGTGGTGGCGCCGGCACCCACCATCCGGATCAAGGTGGCGTCCACATTTCGCTGTACCGTGGCACGGACGAGGACGGTGGGAAAGGCCGATGAGAAGTTGACTCCGGGAGCCGCCGTGGCGGGGGGCGTGGGAAAGTCGATCGTCACCGTGTCGCTTGCAGAGCCGCCGAATCCGTTCTGCTTCGCATAGAGGCACGGGGTCCTCGCATCGGTGGTACCGCAGGTGAAGGAGCTTCCCGGGGTCGAGACAAAGCTGTTGGCACCGGCGCCGCTGGTGGCGTCTTTGATGCTCATCATAGCGGCTTGAGCGGCGGCGTCTGCGGCAGACTGCGCCATCTGCCGCTGCGAGTAAAGATGTGCGCCATCGACGGCCAGCCCAACGGCACCGATCAGAAAGATGCTCATGGCAAGCGCCACTATCAAGATCGCCTGACCATCTTCTTCTTTGAATCGCATGGCAAACCTCCTCAAAACGTGATCACTCCCTCGGTGGTACTTGCGACCGTTCTGCTTAACATCGAGAAGTACGGAATAAGCGGATCGTACGGATACGACACGGTGACCGTAACGGGGGACCCAGCGTTATTGTTGCCGTTCGGGTAAGCGACCGTGATGGTGAGATTGCCGGTGGTGAGCAAGCCGGCTTTGGCGAAGTTCTGAACGACTGTCTCTACCTGTGTGGTGTTTCCCGGACCGCTCGGCCCGTTGACGCCTGCGCCTGTTCGATCTGCGCCGTGAACGATGGCGTACCTTGCGCCGGCCCGCGCCGAGTTTGCCACAGTGTTGAACACCAGCATCATGCGGGATAACTCAACGACACTCACAAGCATGATCATGAACATGAGGGCGATGAGGCCGAATTCGATCAAGGTACTGCCTCGGTCCGATCTGCAACGCTGGATGTCGCGGAGTCTCATTGGATCATCCTCATCACGGCTCGACGGTGGATCGTAGTGGGCGGAATGGTTGCATAGACGTTGAGACTGGGGAAGCTAAATCCTGCGGGGATGAACGGAACGTAGGTGTAGGTCACGTCGATGGTGATCAGGGCATAGGGGCTCTCGGGATCAGCAGCGGCACCGGTACAACCAGCTGGATCAAGCGCTCCCTGGCGGTTCTGACAGACATTTACCTGGAGGCTTGCTCGATTGGGAAGCGATGAGATGTCCTGCGTAATCATCGACGTGATGTTGCCCACGGTTGGCAATGCCCGCCCGAAACCGCCCACAGAAGCTCCACCCAGAACTGCGTAGTCTGCTCCGGCACGCGCGGCATTGGCTACCGTGATCCAGGCGTAGAAGAACCCTGCGAAGTTGACGACGTTGACGATCAACAGGAAAACGATGGGCAACAAGAGGGCGTACTCGATGAGCGACTGTCCTGCGGTCGCCTGGAGCCGCTCCAGGAATCTCGTGAACGTCTTTTGATCCGCGCAATCGAGGAGAACACCCGGTGCAGCGTTGGTGGCTCGCCTCACGGGCATGACAAATGCGAGGCCGACTCCATCTTCGTCCGAGCGGACGACCTTAGCGTTCACCCTAACGGAACGATCGGGATCAGTGTCGGGGGCGCCGGCCCGCGTCAGAGACATCGTGACCAGCGTGCCGGGATACCAGCGCTGCTCAGTCAGCAGATAGAGTCCGGTCGGGCTGATATCCCGGATGTCACGGCCCATCGGAGCCGCACCATCCCAATAGTGCGCGATCAGGCGGGCCGGTTTCCTTCGCCCAGCCTTGCGTCGTTCTCGACCTAATAACCGCTCGAACCAACTCGTCACTGGCTTCATGTGGTCCATCCCACGTCGTCTGTCATCTGCTCAATCCAGTTGCCCGTTACTGTGCACTGCTTCAGAGGCCTTCAACCGCTGCTCCATCTCTTCGGCGACGCAGATCACGAGCTGATCACCCGATTGGGTATCCGTGGAGTAGATGGTATGGGTCGGTAGTTCGAGGACACTTTCAGCATGAGTCTTCAAAGGCCCAATCCGAAACGAAGGGAAAGATTCGACGAGATGAATCACCCGATGGTGCTCGTCGAGATAAATCAGATCGAGAGGAAAGAGCAATCCGAACGTATGAACCCCGCGGGAAGGCACCACCCACAGGCCCTCGTCGGGCCTGAGTTTGAGCCTTCCGATCAATCCCCTGAGGCGCGAAAAGATCGTATCGGCAGCCTTGACATTCAGGCTGAGGAAACATTCGCGCGTTTGGTTATATACGCAGTATGTCCTATTCATCCGTCGACCCTCGGCGACCGTCAGGCTACCGGGTATTCCTTCCACTCAGATTGTTTGAGGCTTGCGGCATGGAGACGACATTGCTCGGCATGTGATGCAAGACGCCCCCCATGCCACCTGTATAAGTCTGGTTGTTGGCTTCTGCTGGAACAGAAGCCCGGAGCCATCACACTCGCGTGCGGCGGCGATTGATCAGAAACAACAGCACGACGACGAAGAACACACCGGAAACAACTCGGATAATCGTTACATTGTCCACGTCAACTTCTCCTTTTCTTACTGGTTGAAGTACTTATGAAAAGACTCCGACATGATGATCATTGCCGGCCCTAGTGTTACGAGAAAGAGGGAGGGAAAAATAAACAAGACGAGCGGGAAGACCAGCTTAACCGTGGTCTTTGCCGCTTGCTCCTCCACTTTTTGGCGGCGCTGGGTTCTCAGTGTGTCGGAATGAACGCGCAAAGTCTTGGCGACACTCGTACCCAGTTGTTCCGACTGCACGAGTACAGAAACTAAGTTCCGCACACTCTCTACATCCGTTCGTTCCGCAAACTGTCTCCAGGCATCGGAACGAGCGCGTCCCGCGCGTTGCTCCAGGACGACGATGCCCAACTCATCGCAGATCGCCGGATGGGCCAGGCGCAACTCCTCGACAGTGCGAGCGGTCGCCTGATCCATGCTCAGTCCGGCCTCGATGCAGATGACCAACAAGTCAAGCACATCGGGAAGACCACGCCGGATAAGCGTTTGACGGTTCTTGATGCGTCGTCCCAGCCAGAAATCGGGCGCCAGGAATCCAAGTCCCAATGCGAGGGCATAAACAAAAAAAGAGTTGTCGTGCGCGCGATCGGTAGCCAGCGCCAGCAAACCAAGCGTCAGTGGCACCAACACCTTCGCTCCGTAAAAGAGTTTTACAGCTGAGTCTCTGCGGTAACCGGCACGGATCAGACGCTGCTGCACAACGGAGACTTCTGCCTGGCTCTTCGGTAAAATGCGCTCCAGATGTTCCATCATTCCGCCAAATGAGGAACTCGTCTGCTGAATCGTGCTCAACAGGACTCCCTGCTTGTCGCGCGGCGTCACCACGGACGATATCCGCTGGAGCATGGCTTCGCGATAGAACAAAAGCAGGCCACCGCTCGCGATCAGCAAGAAGATAACGAAAAATGCAAAGGCTGCGAATGCCATAACTCACCTTCAAACTTCCATGTTGACGATCTTCCGAATGATCAAAGCGCCTGAGATGGTCATAACTGCCGATGCGTAGAGGAGCTTGACACCGATAGGACGTGTCCACAAAACGCTCATCGTGGCAGGGTTGAGGAGATACAAACCGATTCCAAGCGCCACTGGAAGGATCGACAGGATCCAACCTGTCAAGCGTCCCTGGGCGGTATGCACACGAACCTGCCGCTTCAAGCGAAACCTCTCCCGAATAACGTAGGAGGCCTTGTCGAGCACCTCGGCGAGGTTGCCTCCACTCTCCTTTTGAATCAGAATGGCTGTCACGACAATCCTCAGATCCTGCAGAGGAACCCGGTTAACCAGATTTTCCATGGCAGTTCTTAACTCGAGCCCGTAATTCTGCTCGTCGAAGCAAGTCCGGAACTCACCACGGATGGGTTCGGGCGACTCATACGCTACCAGGCGCAGCGCGGCGGCGAGGCTATGACCCGCACGAAGGGCACTCACCATCAGATCCAGAGACTCCGGTAACTCCTGTTCAAGTTGATTGAAGCGCCGGTTGCGTTTGTGAAAGACGAAAGCCAAGGGCGCGAAACCTGCCAGTAGACCGATGAGCATGGAAAGTATGACGACCCCTGTCCGCAGATAAACCAGGTAAGCAATGATCGCAAAGCAGGTGATGGACATAAAAAGTAGTCCACCTGCCGTCCATTTCAGACCCGCCTGATAAAGAATGGTGCGCAGGCGGGGCGCCAACTCGATCTTCAGCAGCCACCGATTGATCAATGGGATGGCACTGAGCATCTCGTTTTTACGAATATCAACGATCTGATCGCGGGATTCCGATCTGCTGCTAGCCAGAGCTGCATCGAGGTTGGCTAGAGCCTGCTCGGTCTGCTGAGAGGACTTCGTTCCGCTCGCGACGAGCAGCAGCGTGATCACTACGAACACGCTCACGAACACCAACACGACGATGAGCGCCATCTCTTTTGCCTCCTTTCCTAGTTCACTTCCAACGTCTGCTCGAACAGATCAGGCGACAGGAAGATACCGGATATGCGCAACCGCTCGAGGAACTTGGGACGAATGCGGCTTGGCTGGAAGACACCAATCACCTTGCCGTCGGGACCGACCCCTTTCCTCGTGAAGCTGAAGATATCCTGCATACTGACGACGTTCTCTTCCATCCCCGTAATTTCAGAGATGCTGACCACTTTGCGGCTGCCGTCACTCATGCGCGAGACTTGAACTACGATCGAGATGGCGGAAACCATTTGTTGACGCACGCTCTTTTCCGGCAAGTTGAGATTGCTCATCGCGACCATGGATTCGAGCCTGGTCAAAGCATCTCTCGGAGTGTTGGCGTGGATTGTGGTCATCGAGCCTTCGTGACCAGTGTTCATTGCCTGGAGCATGTCGAAGGCCTCTTCGCCGCGAACCTCCCCGATGATGATGCGATCAGGACGCATGCGCAGGCTGTTGATGAGCAGTTGACGTTGCCGGACGGCTCCATTTCCTTCAACGTTCGGAGGGCGTGTCTCCGTGCGGACGATATTGTCCAGCCCCAGCCGCAGTTCTGCGGCGTCTTCGATCGTCACGATGCGTTCCGTCTTCGGGATGTACTGCGACAGGATGTTCAAAAAGGTCGTCTTCCCTGCACCCGTGCCACCGGAGATCAGGATGCTGATGCGCGCGCGGACCGCAGCGGCCAGCACCTCCATCATCTCCGCCGAAATGCTTTTTAACTCGACGAGTTGATTCGCCGCCAGTGGACCCGTTCCGAAACGGCGGATGGACAGGGCGGGACCGTCGAGCGCCAGCGGCGGAATAATGGCGTTGACGCGCGAGCCGTCAGGCAAACGCGCATCCACCATCGGTGAGGACTCATCCACTCTGCGCCCGACGCGTGACACGATGCGGTCGATGATCTGCAGCAGGTGCCGGTCGTCCCGGAACGCGGTGTCCACCTGCTGAAGCATCCCTGCCCGTTCTATAAAAACGTGGTTCTTATCATTCACCAGAATGTCGGAGATTGTCGGATCTGCGAGCAGGGGTTCGAGAGGGCCAAGGCCGAAGACTTCGTCTAGCAACTCAGCCTCGATCTTTGCCTGTTCCGAGAAGCTCAGCGGCACCTTCTGGCCCAGGATGATTTCATTAACCATGCCGGCAACGGCCTGGCGCGCCTGACCCGAGTTCACCCGCGATAGCTTCTCCAGATCCAGCTTAGAGATTAGGGTGCGGTGTATCTCCGCTTTGAACTTATCAAAATCTAGTTGGTCCACGCGATCTCACCCCCGAATATCTGGCCCTTGAACTCTCATCCGAATAAATTGAACCGCTTCTTCTTTTCCGCGTTAGCTGGCAAACCACATGCTGTTCTGCTCATCTGCAAGATCACCCGGGAAATGGGTGAATCTTTCAATGCGAGGGGAGTGGCCGTGTTCTGGGCACTCCGAGCGGCGGGATAGTCGCTTGGTATCTTCCATTGAGGCTGCATGGTGAGCGCCTTCGCGATGCTTTCTTCATCGATCCCCAGAGAGCGAGACGTATAGCGGTTGATCACAATCTCGAGCTTTGCGCCGCTCGATTTGAGTAACTCTGAGATGAGGCGATTAGAATTGCGCAGTTCCGAGACGCCGACCTGCGTGATCAGGTACACAGTGGAGCCGTCCTCAAAGAGAGCCTTACCGGTCGCTCCGAATCTTGATCCCGCATCAACCACAACGTAGTCAAAGTTTTGTCGGGCGATACTCAGGAGTTTCCGAACCGCCTCATTGGACTCCTCAACCTGGGTGTATTTGTCCGGCGCCGCAAGCACAAACAAGCCGGAGCTATGCTTGATCAACAGCTTCGACAGGAAGTGAAAATCGAGACGGTTAATATTCTGCAGGGCGTTCGCGGTCGAGTACTGTGCTTGAATCCCCAGGTCGAGCGCCGCATCACCGAGCGGAAGATTGAGATCGATCAGAAGTGTGCTTTGACTAGACTCCCGGGCGAGAGATACAGCGAAGTTACTCGCGATGGTGGTGACCCCTGAGCCGCCTTTTGCCCCGATGAAGACGTGCAGCTTGCCCGCTGTTTTCTTGGCGGGTTGAACCGCCGGCCGGCGGACCGATGCCCGTACCAGCGCTTCAGCCATCGTGCTCATCGCAATGGGCTCGACGAGAAACTCTCGCGCCCCTGCCCGCATGCAGCGGACAAGCATCTCCGAATCGGACTGAGCCGAATAGACCATCACGGTGACCGAACTGTTGCCGCAGATGTTTTCCACCAGGTCAAGGGCATGTTCGGAATTGCTGTCCAGCTCAACAATGATGACGTCATAATCCGCTTCGAGGAGTCGCGGCACATCGTCAAGCTCAGGATAAGAAGAGAACTCCCGCGTTACACTGGCCTGCGCCGCAATGAGCTTGGCAACAGCGTTCCGCCTGTGGTCCTCTGCGCCAATCAATGCAACCGACAATACTTTGTTGGTGAGCGCGTCCGGGTCCTTGGAATAAGTCGATATCACGGGTTTCTGACTCCCTGCGCCTTGCAGTTTTCCGGTTGATTGAAATGAGATTGACATGGCCGCATACTCGACATATCTGCACTACCGGGAAAAGAAAGAGACAAGCGTACCGATGGCAATGGCCGGCGCGTAGGGCATCTTTCGCGCCGAAGGATTATTTAGAACCAGTTCTGGATGAGCACGAAATCTGCGCTGCCTCCAGCCGAAGATAAGCTCTCCCGTGCCGCTCAACATCTCGCCGACAAACCCTCCAACAATGGCCCAGCAGACCGCGATCACTCCACCCGCTATGCCCGTCAACACCAATGCCGTCAGCATCTGTGACGGTCCTATCCAGACGCCGATGGCAGCACACAGCTTCACATCCCCCATTCCCATGCCACCCATCCAGCAAAGAATGCCGAAAAACAGTGCACCCACTCCCAGACCTGCTAGACTCTGCACGATCCCGTGCCAGCTGTGCAGCCAACCGGAGACGAAAAATCCCGCTAGCAAGAAAGGAAGCACCAGCCAATTCGGGATACGACGGCTGCGGAGATCCGTGAACGTCGCCACAGCAAGAACAATCAAAGTTGGCCACCAAGCGACGGAGTGCATACGAGGACTCTCTCAAAAAATTGACGAACGACTGGTAGGTAGCAATTCCCTATCCAAATCCTCGGGAAACGGTGAGCCTCTGAATTCATGATGTTAGGGTGGCCACTACGGAGTCCCCTCGCCGGACGGGTGTTCACGTCTGTTTACATCGGACGTCCAGGAGTGAAGCGAAGGATATACACCCTGCTCCTGCACCTTGACCGACCCTGGAAACAACAGTGGCAGTAAAGCGGTCGGCCCGGTGACATAGTCGTGTCCTCCGGCCCGGATGGTGCGAAGGCGACTATCAGGAAGCCGGCGCTTCACGCTTGCCAGATACTTATCGTAGGTAGGATCTCCGCCAGGAAGCGGAAAGAAGACAAACCTGGAATACGGAGTAGCCGGCACTTCCGCAAACAAGCGGGTGTCTCGATGACGCATCGCGAAGACCCGAGCGCCCTCCCCCAGATTTACCTCAGGATATTCGATGTTCAAATAATCGGGAAGATAGTAGCCCGCATGGCGATAGCCGAGGAAATGGGAGTCGAAGCTGACGATCAAGGTCTCATCTGCAGCGCCTAGTTGAGGAAGTATCTTCCGAATATCTTCCAGCTGCGCTTCAAACTGTCGTACCGATCGGTAGGAAAAGTAAAACGGCGATTCGAGAAAGATGAGGATATTGATCGTCACACAAGCTGCAATCACCGCCAGCTTGAATGGCATCGCCCATCTGCAATCTCTGTACAACTGGGATGCCCAGAAACCCAGCCAGATGCAGGCGGGAGCTGTCAGCAGCAGCAGGTACCCACTATTGACGAATTGGAGAAAGATAAAAGTAAAGAAACAAAGGGCTGGAGCGACCCAGACGATCGTGAAATGCTTTTTTTCAGCGTCTGCCGGAGCCCGGCGTTTTAGTACGGCTAGCGCAGCGAGAGAAGCGGCACCGAAACTCAGCAGGTAGATAAAGACGATCGTACAGGCACGCGCGATCGACGTGGCGGGAGACGAGTTAAATACGGTGTTCTTTGAAGGAACCATCCGCCACAGTGAGGCTAAAGCACCGAAGTATACCGCGAAGCCGCCGCTGGCCGAGATCATCGGAAGGCCCCACGCGGTTAACGTCACGACGAGCGCTGCAATCCCCGCTAGTCTTCTCTTCGGCCCGGCATTCCGGAGTGAATACAGATAGATCGGACCTAGAAACAGCAGAGAAGAAGGCCTGATCCCAGCAGAAATTCCCAAAATAATGCCCGCAGATACGACCCATGCCTGGTTGCCGCAATTCACGCGCCAACACAAATAGCCTACAAGCGCCGAGAAGAAGGCTTCGACGCTGTAGGTTAACGCCACGATGCCGTGGAACCAGCCTATGGGAGAGCATAAGAACAGGATGCTCGCGAACCGCGACTCACTTAGGCCAAACCACTCGATAGCCAGCCTGTAGATTACGAGGATCGTCCCGCAACTGGCGGCGATGCTCAAAATAACAAGCGCGAGGTTGGCGTCGTGAACGGCCCAGTTCAGCACGCGGCCCAGGGTTACATAAAGGAAATATCCAGGAGGATGCGGTTGGTGGACTCGTGGATCGAAGCGTTCCATCGCCAGAGCGAAGTTCACTGAATCCAGATCGTAGAGATCGTGGCTACGAAATGCGAATCGGCTGACGGCAACCGCGCATGCCAATAACAAGGGCTCTAGCTTCCGCCACCAAATCATGTCTGGTAAGCAGCAACTCAGGTACCAACCGGACATGATCGAGACTAAGACTCGTAAAAGAACCGCTATTACCAAAGTTACCTGTCGATTTAACTCGACATTTCAGGCGGGATCGACTAACTTCCATAATCTCACCGACTTAGTAGCGAAAGGTTATCACTTCCGGTCGAAGCTCAAGCCAAATGACGGTTTCTGTGTTGGCGAACGGGTAAAGAGCGACTGGGAAATGACGACTCCTTTGCCACAAGTTTGGGATTAATTCTGGGCTGGTTGTACCTCACGGAATTGGGGAGAACCTGATCGATGATCCAAATTGCGTTATTTTCTGTAGATCGCACGCTGCAGTCACTTCTTTCATCTGCTTTGGGCAACGAATTCGAAGTCTTTCTGGCTCCAACCGAAGACCAAATCAAGCACATGGTGTCTATCGGGGATTGCAACTTAGTACTCCTGGACCTGGATTCCCATCAGGAATCGTTGGAGCAGGGATTGCAGTGCTCACTGCGTATCCTTACAACTCAAGTGCCATTGATCGTCATAGCCAGTGATGCTCTTCGTTCCACTGCCGTCGAGCTTGTCCGATTGGGGGCTTACGGCTACTGTCGAAGACCACCCTCTATTCGCGACCTCAAGACAATGCTGATTCGAGCATACGAGAGCTCCTCGCTCAAGCGGGAACTCCAGAATGTACAGCAACGACTCGGAGCAACCAACTGCAGCCATCGATTGATCGGGTCTAGTCCGCATATGCAGCGAGTCTATGATCTGATGCAGCGCGTCGCCAATATTAACGCCTCCGTGCTCGTGACCGGCGAAAGCGGCACCGGCAAAGAACTGATAGCCAATGGCATTCACAACATGGGCATTCGATCCCCCAGGCCCTTCGTGGCCGTTTGCTGCGGAGCCATTCCTGAAAGCCTGATAGAGGCTGAACTATTCGGACATGAGAAGGGTGCCTTCACCGGCACGGTAGGTACGCGCGTAGGTTACATGGAACAGGCGGAGGACGGAACACTGTTTCTCGATGAAATCGGTGAGCTCAGCCTCTCCACGCAGGTGAAACTTCTTCGGGTACTTCAACAGCGGGAATTCAGCCGGCTAGGCAGTAATCGTCTCATCCCTTTGCGTGCTCGCTTGATATTTGCCACCCATCAGAACCTTGATGACATGGTAACTCGGAGTACTTTTCGGCAGGATCTCTATTACCGAATCAATGTAATGCGCATCGATGCTCCGGCACTTCAGGATCATCCTGAGGACATACCCCAGATCGTTGCACACTTTCTGCGGCAATATTCTGATATGTACCAGAAGCCCATGGTTGGTGTTGAGCCCAGTGCGATGGCCGCGCTGCAAGCTTATGTGTGGCCGGGGAACGTGCGTGAATTGGAGAACGTGATTCAGCGAGCCATTATCCTTTCCCGCGGCGACCACCTGCTGTTGGAAGATCTGCCCTGCAGTATTCAGGAGCAAAACGTAGTTAGCATCGCTGACTTTCAGCCGTCAAACTCCTTTGAACGACAGCTTCGAGATTACAAGATCAAACTGGCTATGACAGCCCTTCGGGAGTGTCGCGGAAACAAGACTCTCGCGGCTCGCAGCCTGAATATCTCTCGCGCATACCTGCATCGGTTGATCCGGATCGCTGAACCAGACATGCTTTCTGAAGCAGACGCTTCTATCGTCGAAGCACATAGGTCTGCCATGGAAACGGTATGAACTCCCTGCCCTTGGTCATCGAGCAAATTGAGGGCACGCGCGTTCAGCCCCTGCGAAAGGTCTTTTCGTTCCCCGCGATGCTGGCTGGGGTTCTCGTTGCTCTTGCTGCGTTGACGGTGCGATCGCGCTTTAATGATCCCGATACGTGGTGGCACCTGAAGATGGGTGAGATCATCTGGACAACCCATAGAATCCCCACCACGGATCTATTTTCTTACACCACCAATCACCATCCCTATACAGCGCACGAATGGCTATCGCAGGTGTTCATCTACGGTGCCTATCGATTTGGCGGCTACCCTGGCCTGATGCTCTGGTTATGCCTCTTCACCGCGGCCTTGCTCGTCGCTGGGTACGGCCTATGCTGGCTCTATTCAGAAAATGCCAAAGTAGCTTTCGTCGGTGCCCTGACAATCTGGCTGTTTGCGACAGTAGGCCTTGCCGTGCGGCCGCAGATGATCGGGTATCTTCTGTTGGTCGTCGAGTTACTGCTCATACACCTGGGGCAAACTCGCAATCCGCGCTGGTTCCTGGGATTGCCTCCGCTGTTCACCGTTTGGGTGAACTGCCATGGTTCCTTCTTTCTTGGACTCTTGGTGGCCGGAGCGTACCTCTTCAGTTCCCTATTCGATTTTCAGTGGGGCCTGCTCGTTTCGCAACGGTGGCATCCACTCTCTCGCCGAATGCTTGTGTTGGCGCTGGTCATGTCACTTGCGGCACTGTTCTTGAATCCCATCGGGGTGAAGCAGGTATTAAACCCCTTAGAGACGATGCTGCACCTGCCTATCAATCTCAATCAAGTCGTCGAGTGGCAGCCATTGCAGCTAGGTGACCCACGTGGTCTCGCATTGCTGGGACTGATTGGATCAATCTTTCTTCTCTTGATTGTTCGCCAATCGAACTTGTTTTGGCATGAGTTGCTGTTGTTTGCGCTGGGCATCTGGTTGGCTGCCAGCCATCAGCGCATGCTCTTCCCTTTCGGCATCTTAGTTGCGCCGATTCTATCGCGTCTCCTCTCAAGCTCTTGGGACGGGTATAACGCCACGCAGGATCGCCCTTTGCCAAATGCAGTATTGATCGCTATATCTCTGCTCATCACTTTCTGGGCATTTCCAAACCGTCAGAATCTGACACGACAAATAGAGGAACAGAGTCCTGTCAAGGCGGTGGAATTCATGAACACTCACGACATCTCCGGGCGGATGCTAAACGACTATGTCTATGGCGGCTATCTAATCTGGGCAGCGCCACATTATCCGGTCTTTGTTGACGGCCGCGGCGATATCTTCGAGCAGACGGGCGTTCTCGGAGACTTTGAAAAATGGGCTACGCTCAAGGGTGCCCCTGACTTGCTTCTTGACAAGTACCACATAGATTTCTGCCTGTTGTCCAGAAACTCACCGATGGTTTTTGTTCTACAGTTATTGCCTAACTGGAAAGCTATCTACTCTGATAACAACTCCACGATATTCGTGCGAGTTCCATAAATATATTTAGATGCTTTGAGCAAGCTATTTCGACGAATAGGTAATTTGTCCAGGCCGCAAAGAGGAGAGTTAGAATGGCGCACGTCTACGATCAGACGTTCTTTGATTGGGTGAACAAGACAGCCCGCTCTTCGGCTCGGACCATGTTGCCCATTGTTCGTCAAACGATCGATCCGCCGAGCGTGGTTGACGTCGGTTGCGGAGAGGGCGGCTGGTTGTCGATATGGAATGAAATGGGGCTGAGTGATGTGTGCGGCTATGACGGCAGCTATGTCGATAAGTCCCGACTATTAATCGATCCGGAACGGTTTATCGCTTGCGATCTAGAAAAGCCGCTGGTGGTCGGTAGACGGTTTGGTTTAGCGCAATGCCTAGAAGTAGCCGAGCATCTGCACCCGTCAGCGGCCGAAGAGCTGATCAGTTCCTTATGCCAACTAAGCGATATCGTGCTGTTTTCGGCGGCGCAGCCTGGGCAGGGGGGAGAAAGACATATCAATGAGAGGCGTCCGTCCTATTGGGCGCAGATGTTCCGCAGTCATAATTATTTTCCATTCGATTGCGTGCGGCCACATCTGGTCGACAAGATGGAGGTTTCCCCATGGTATCGCTATAATCCGATTCTCTTTGCCAATCCATCTGGCATGAAGTGCTTGTCTCCAGAGACACGAGCGCTCCAGTGCCAGGATGCACAGTATCTGGATAAGGCGGGAAATATGGCATGGAAATTTCGACTACTCCTATTGCGGCCGCTGCCAGTCGGCGTGGTGTCCTGGCTATCGCGGGTGCGTTACCGCGTAGCATCAACGGTAGAGGCATGAGCGATAGGGCGAAAGATCACCTTGGCGAGCGTTATGAAGTTCATCGCCGACGTGAGCATACACCAGAATGCTGACATCCTGCACAAGACCAGATCTGGCAAGGCAACATCCCTGCGCTACAAATCGACCTATGAGTCGCCTGTTAGTCATCCTTCTGCTGTGTGTGTTTGGGCTTCCCCCTGGCCTCGCCGCTGTTTGCGGCCGCAGCGGGTCAGGACGCAGGGCTCCCAGATGGCGCCGTCGGAACGGAGCCACCAGTGCTCCATGACGATGGCTGGCCCGGTCGGGAGTTCGCAGGGTACGCAGTTGCCACACTCCGCGAAAAGTGCCCGCCTATCTGGTAGTCACCACCTCAGCTCGCCACAACGACGCTTCCCTGCTCATGGCCTCTCCTGGCTCTACTCTGCGCTAAAGGCCTAAAACCTTACTCAAATATGACTTTAATCACGGGAACAAAGGAGCCGGCGCCGCGAGCTTCAGCTTAGACATTCGTCCCTCAACTCAGGAGTATAAGGTCTGCATGGCTGGGCGATACGCAATGCTTGGAGCCGGGCGCATTCAATCATCGACAAAGGTGCCGATCTTCACGACGAGAGGCACTCTGGCACGGCTCCCTCAACCTTGCAGCGTCCGATGCGACAAGAGATTGCGAATTCTATCTAGCTCACCAGGCGCGTGGGCGGCCCTCGAACCGTTCAAATCAACTCCGGCATCCGAACCTATGCAGCCCTGTGATCTCCATCACAGCTTTGTTTTTCGAAGCCTCCTAGATTTGGCGGTAGAGGTGGCTCATGGTTAGTTGCTGTGTCAATCCTGCCTGCCGCACAGAGTTCAGGTCCCTCAACGCCGGAGTTCTCTATGCAGTTGAGCGGGGATCGGTGGATACGGAGTTCTTCTGGCTCTGCTCCGCCTGCGTACCAAGGGTCCCACTGTGTCTCGACCCGACGGGGTGCATTTCGGTGAGACCGCGATGTGACGCGGTACGTCAGCCACCTTATCCGGACGGCTAACTGCGGCTGGTTGCTCAGCGCAAACTACGTACACCATGGCACTGTGATGTGCGTCACAGTGATTTGCCATAATTCGCTGTATATTGCCCTTTTACAGGTGGCGTTTTTAGAAGGAATCAGCGGGTCCAGGGCCCAGCAGCAAAGTCGGTACCATCGCGCAAGTTTGAGGTGACTCGACATGCGGCGTTCTCGCTTTAGAGTA